>NZ_RKMH01000019.1 GCF_003797185.1 Gordonia oryzae | reverse complement strand
CCCGGGGCCACTCCATGGATTGGTGAACGTGAGCCCCGACTTCACTACCGCAAGGATTAGAACAGGAAACCGGACACGTGACAACCTGAACACCAGTGATCGGCGACACGTCACGTCAACATTCCCCAGAAGCGAGGACACGCTGCGGGCGGGCACCACCCACCCGGCGAGCCTCAAGGGAAGTGCCCCTCATCCGCCCGCGTTGAGCCTAAGCCCGTTCCAGCGTGCAGGCCCGCAGCCGCGAGGCCACCGCCCGGGCTTGCCCGGCGGTGGACCCGGCGATCTGGTCGCCCTGACGCGCCGCACCCATGTCCTCGAGCAGCACCACGAACTCGCTGCAACTCTCCGACAGGGCCGCGGTGTAGCAGGCGGGGACGGGAATGGCGAACTCCGTGGCCGGTTCCCGATAGAACGTGACCTCGTTGCGGAACGCACCCGAGGCGAACTCGCGCTGACCGGGATCCCCGGTCGCCAGCTTGGCGATCACGGTCGACGGCAGCTCGCTCGGGCTGTCGAATGTCATTCGGAGACGCAAGGATTCGGCCATCTGTTCGCTGCCGACGGGCGTGGCCGCCACGGTACGGACCACCGTGTGGTGACCGGAGTCGGCCAACAACTCGGTGAGCAGCGCCGGCGTGAGGTGTTCGACGGCGGTGGGGATGTCGGTGACGGTCAAGAATGGTGTCCTCGGCCGGGATTGGTGGGCAGCGGGTGTCGCGGACGGCGGTCCAGCGTGCGGTACGCGCCGACGACGTCGTCGATCTCGGTGGGGGCCACGCCATGCAGGATCACCGAGTCGACGCCGAGGTCGAACTGGTCGGCAACCACGACCGCACAGCTCCGTGGCGATCCGACCGCACAGTCGGCCACCCACGAGTCCGGGATGGCGCTCGCCAGTTCGTCGAGTTGCGCCTCGGTCACGCTCGCGTCGATCGGTCCGCGAGCGTCGGTGAATGCGGCGGTGGCCCGAATGCGATCCAGATCCGCGGTGTTCCAACCGTTCGCGCCGACGAGCGTCTCCGGGTAGCCCTGCAGATTGGTGGCGAGACGCCCGTGGAGGCGGCGGATCGAGCGTGATTCCCAGGAACAACAGGGGATACGAGCCGGACGGTCTGTCGTGGCCGACGATCATCTCGCCCGACCACAGCCGGCGCAGCACCCCGACCGCGTCCTCGATACCGTCCCGAGGACACCTCGTCGAGCGTGGCGGCCATGGTGGCGGTGACGATCCGGTGGCGGGTGGCGTCCTTGACGTTGAAGCGCTCGGAAAGGAAAGCCGTTCCCAGGCTGAGATGTTCGGCATGCGCCGCCTCGTCGACGAGTTCGGCAGGACGCACCGGATGCCGAGACAGCGCGTAGTAGCCGAGCTCGGTCAGCTGCGGACGGTCGGTGTCGGTGTGGGGGTGTCGGGGCCTGGGGAGACAGGTCTGGGGTGGCCGCAGCCGCACCGGTCATTCCGGCGCCGGAGTCGCTGTCGACACGTGGTAGCGGTGTGCGCGGTCCGGGCGCACCCAGAGCGTTCCGTCGCCGGGGGTCGCACCCTCGGACTTCAGTTGCCGTTTGACGATCTTGTTGGTGGCCGTCGTCGGCAGCGTCGTCGCGATCCGCACGTATCGGGGCCACGCCTTGGGGGAGAGATCGGGTTGAGCGGCGAGTGCGGCGGCGAAATCGTCGGGATCGATGGTCGCGTCGTCGTCGAGCACGATCGCCGCCATCACCGCGTCGCCGACCCGGTCGTCGGGGACTCCGTAGACGGCGACCTGACTGATCCCCGGAATGCGTTGCAGGACACGCTCGATGGGTCCGGCTGTCATGTTCTCGCCGTCGACCCGCATCCAGTCGCCGGTGCGGCCGGCCAGATAGATCCAGTCGTTGTCGTCCTTGTAGGCGAGGTCACCCGACCAGTACATGCCGTCGCGGAGCCGTTCGCCGGTGGTGGCCTCGTCGTTGTAGTACCCGGTGAACATGCCTGCGCCCGAGGTGTTCACGAGTTCACCGATGGCCTCGTCGGCGTTGATGAGGGCGCCGCCCGCGTTGAAGCGTGCGCGTGCGCATTCGGTGGTGGTGACCGGATCGTACACGGCCACACCGGGAAAGCCCTTGCCGATGGAGCCCGTCGGGGTGCCGGGTTCGCGGGTGACGATGATGGCGAGTTCACTCGAGCCGTAACCGTCCCAGACGCGGCAATCGAAACGCCGGGCGAAGTCGGCGATGTCCTGATCGGTGGCCTCGTTGCCGAAGGCGGCGCGCAGCGGATTGTCGGCGTCGTCGGGGCGTTCGGGCGTGGCGAGGATGTAGGCGAGCGGTTTGCCGACGTAATTCATGAACGTCACGCCGTGGCGGCGGACGTCGTCGAGAAAGGTCGACGCGGAGAATCGGGCCGGGACGATCGCCGCACCCGCAGTGGCGGCGACGCTGTACCCGCCGAGCAGCGCGGCCGAGTGGAACAGCGGCATCGACAGATAGCAGACATCGTCGGAGGTGATACCGAACTTGTCGACCAGGGGAGGGCCGGCGAAGGGAATCAGCATGTGCGCCAGCCGAACCGGCTTGGGATTCCCACTCGTTCCTGAGGTGAAGATGAGCATGAACGGGTCCATCGCGCCCGGCGTCGAGAACGGAACCAGCTCGCCCGCCGCGTCGACGCGGTGCGACCACTCCTCGGTGGAGGTGTCGATGACGGTGACTCCGGGCAACTCGAGTCCGGTGAGGAGATCGCGATGTTCGGCGTCGGTCAGCAGGATCTGGCAGTCGGCGCGGTCGATGTCGCCGGCAAGCGCGTCGCCGCGGCGCGTGTTGTTGATGCCCGCAGTGACGTAGCCGCCGAGGGCCCCGGCAGCCAGCGCGGTCACCATGGTCGTGGTGTTCCCCAGCAGGGTGCCGACGTGCATCGGCCGCTGAGGGTCGGCGAGGGAAAGCACCGCCGAGGCCATTCGGCGGGCGTCGGCGATGTGGTCGCGCCACGTACGGCGCGTGTTGTCGCCGATGATGGCAACATTGTCATCGCCGGCGCGTTCGAGGAGGAGCTGGGTCACGGTCTCCGCCATGCCCCAAATCTAGAACGCGTTCCATCCCGGCGTTGACACATTGTCGGAATCGTCTACCGCGACGCCGCCCGGGGCGGGTCGCAACCCGCCGACGGCGCCCTACCCGACGCCGATAGCGCCTTCCTTAAGGCCGACAGCGCCCTTGCGGACGCCGACGGCGCCCTCGGGTGTGCCGAGAGCGCCGTCGGGTGGGTTGTCAGCGCTGGATCGTCGCGGTGCCGGGGGAGAGGGTGAAGGTGTCGCCACCCTTGCCGAGGACGGTCACCGTGAACTCGAGGGTTCCCGGACCGGTCTTCAGCTCCGGGCTGAGTGCCGGCTTGCCGGCCGAGCACGCCGGGAAGGTGGCATAGTCGCTGGTGCGAGCAGAGGTGTTTTTCCAGCTCACCGCGACTTTCGCATCGCTGAGCGAGGTTGTGCACGCGTCCTTGGGCATGGGCTCGAGCCAGACCACGGTCGAGTCCGCGCCGGTTGCCGCTGCCGCGAGCGGGGCGACGAACCAGCCGGTCGGCATCGCGCCCGACCGGCTCACGCCGATCGTCGGTGCTTGCTGCGACGCGTCGAGCGTGCGGACGTCCTGCGAGGGGGTCTGCGGAGCCGCGGTAGCGGTGCCCGCAGCCAGTGGAGCGATCGCGCACGCTCCGAGTGTCAGACATGCGCCGATTGCGGCGCGTCGGTGAGTGAGTTTCCTCTGCAACATTGGTAACATCAGCCCCTTTCGCACCAAACGATAGCACTGTGATCAGCCGCGGACAACGGCGCGAACGCCCTGGTGCGCAGCGGATCAGCGGAAGTGGATGTCGGCGATCCCCTCGCACAGCAGTACCCCGTCGTGGGCGGTCATGCGCGCGGCAAGCGCCGCTACACGCCGGCCTGTCTTGACCGGGGTGACCTCGACGATGACGTCCCCGCCGTGCACCGCGGGCGACCGGAAAAACCCGACCGACATGTCGGCGACCCGGTAATCGGCCGCGGCTGGGGCCAGCGCCTGGCCGGCGAACGAGAATGCCTGGCCGACCATGGTGGCGATGACGCCGCCGTGCATTGTGCCGAAGACATTGCCCATCCACGGTTCGGTGGTCGCGGTGAATCGAATGGCGCCGTCGTCGCCGACGAGATCGACGCGGCCGTTGAGCAGGGTGGTCAGCGGGCCGGCGTCGCGGACCCGCGCCGAGATCTGGGCAACCAGGTCGCGCCCGTCAAGCGTGGGCGGTAGTGCCTCGGGAAGCAGAACACCTTGGGCATCAGCACAATTCGGGACATCGAACACCGGAGTTTCGGTGGCGCCGTCGGTGGCGGCACGACCGACGCGCATGTTCCGCGCCGTCCCGATGCAGCACAAGTGGCCGGCCTCGGTCCGGATCTGTACCGGGGTGACGCCGGTGTGGTCGTCGTGCATGGCGACCTGCGCATCGCAGGTGAGCCGGTCGTCGACGCCGACGTGTCCCAGCGCCGACATGGTCAGCCGTGCCTGCATGCTCAGTGCGCCCGACCGCGCGCCCGCGAGGTGGAAGGGGATGCCGCCGATGTGGTCGAAGAGGACGCCGAACGCCGGGAGGTCGATTCGGCCCCGGTGGTCGGCGAACTGCGCGCAGAGTTGTTGTTGCGCGCTCGCTTGGGTCCCGGACACCGTCAGGCCCCCGACATGGAACACCGACAGCGGGTCGCGAACCGTCGTGGAGCTGGGGGACGTATCGGTCATTGCACAGTCCTATCACCCGATCTCGACGACGTCCGTACGGCGTTCGCCGGGTGTGACGCAGGTCGCGAACCGGCGGCGATCGACGAGGAGGGCGCTGTCGCGGATCTGGCGGGCAATGTCGGGGAGGACGCGGGCGCCGTCGCGGAAAAAAATCATGCACGCTTGATTTTTTGATGGCCGCGTGTGACGCTGATCGCATGTCGCTCGTGCAGGAGGTCGTCGCCGACCTCGCCGCCGCCTCGGCGGAACTCGATGACCTGGTCGCCGACCTCGACGTGGACGAATGGGCGATCCACACGCCCGCGCCCGGGTGGACCATCGCCCACCAGATCGCACATCTTGCGTGGACCGATGAGGTGGCCGCCGTCGCGGCCACCGATCCGGAGGCTTTTTCCGCTATCACCCGAGAGGCGATGACGGATCCCACCGGCTTCGTCGACGCAGCCGCGGAGCAGGGCGCACTGAAGTCTCCCGCCGACCTGCTCGCGCAGTGGCGGACAGTACGTGAGTCGCTGGGCCGCGCGCTGCTCGCGGTACCCGAGGGGACGAAGATCCCGTGGTTCGGGCCGCCCATGTCGGCAACCTCGATGGCCACCGCACGGCTGATGGAGACGTGGGCCCACGGCCTCGACGTCGCCGACGCGCTCGGCGTGACGCTTGTGCCCACCGACCGAATCAAGGCGGTCGTGCACATCGGCGTACGCACCCGTGATTTCGCCTACGCCGTCAATGGAAAGACACCGCCGGCTGCGCCGTTCCGCTTCGAGATCGTCGCGCCGTCGGGGGAACTGTGGACGTGGGGACCCGCCGACGCCACCGACGTGGTGCGCGGTCCGGCCGTCGACTTCTGTGAACTGGTCACCCAGCGTCGTGCCCCGGCCGATCTCGACCTGCAGATCATCGGGGACCACGCCCGCGAATGGTCCACGATCGCCCAGTGTTTCGCCGGACCGCCCGGCGGTGGTCGGGAACCCTCTGGGCCCCTGCACCCTCGACCGAAGGCCGATAGATGACTCCGAATCCGGTCCGTATCGGCAATGCGTCGGGATTCTACGGCGACCGTTTCTCGGCGATGCGGGAGATGCTCGAGGGCGGTGAACTCGACTATCTCACCGGCGACTATCTCGCCGAGCTCACCATGCTCATCCTCGGCCGCGATCGCCTGAAGGACCCGAAAACCGGCTACGCCAAGACGTTTCTGCGTCAGATGGAGGAGTGTCTCGGCCTTGCCGTTGACAAGGGTGTGCGCATCGTGTCCAACGCGGGTGGCCTTCATCCGCACGGACTCGCCGTCGCCCTGCGAGAACTCGCCGAGCGGGTGGGCGTGAACGTCGGCGTGGCCTTTGTCGACGGTGACGACCTCCTCGATCGGGCCGCCGAACTGGGTCTGGGAAAACCGTTGACCGCCAACGCTTACCTCGGTGCCTTCGGAATCAAGACCGCACTCGACGCCGGCGCCGACATCGTTGTCACCGGCCGCGTCACCGACGCCTCGCTCACCGTCGGTCCGGCCGCGAGCGCCTTCGACTGGGGGTATGACGACCTCGATGCACTCGCCGGCGCGGTCGTCGCCGGACACGTCATCGAATGCGGCGCTCAGGCCACCGGCGGCAACTACGCGTTCTTCACCGAACTCGGTCTCACCGACTCCCCGAGCGCCGGGCATCTCGGCTTCCCGATCGCCGAGATCAACGCTGATGGTTCATCGGTGATCACCAAACATGCCGGTACCGGAGGTGCGGTGACGGTCGGAACGGTGACCGCACAACTGCTTTACGAGGTCGGCGGTCCGCGGTATCTCGGCCCGGACGTCACCACCCGACTCGACACCATCGCCCTCACCCAGCAGGGGGACGACCGGGTCGCGATCACCGGAGTACGTGGTGAGGCGCCGCCGAGCACCACCAAGGTCTCGCTCAATCACCTTGCGGGCGTGCGCAACGAGATCACCATGATCCTCACCGGCCTCGACATCGAGGCCAAGGCGGAGCTGTTCAAGAGTCAATTCCTCGCGGCCCTGCCCACAGTGCCAGGCCAGGTGACGTGGGAGCTTTCGCGACTCGACCGCGACGACGCCACCACCGAGGAGCAGGCCTCGGCGCTGCTGCGATGTGTCGCCCGCGACTCTGACGCCGCCACGGTGGGCCGCGTGTTCTCCTCGGCCGCAGTCGAACTCGCGTTGGCCAGCTACCCCGGATTCAGCATGACCGCACCACCCGGACACGGCTCACCCTACGGCGTGTTCGAACCCGGATATGTCGACGCAGCGGCCGTCGAACATCGGGTGTCGTTGCCCGACGGTGTGGTCGAGATTATCGAGCCCAGCCCACTGCGCGCGACGGTCGAAGCCGACGAGCCGGTCAACCGAGCACCCGGCGGCGCCGCACCCTACCCCGAGCCCACCGGGATGATGCCTCTGGGCACCCTGGCGGGCGCGCGCAGCGGCGACAAGGGTGGCAGCGCGAACATCGGTGTGTGGGTGCGTGATCCAGATCATTTCGAGTGGCTCGAGGCAACTCTCGACACCGACCTGCTGACGACCTTGCTCCCTGAGATCGCCGACCTCACCGTGCACCGGTATCGGCTGCCCAACCTGCTGGCGGTCAACTTCGTCATCGAGGGCGTGCTCGGACGTGGGGTCGCCGACAACGTGCGCTTCGATCCACAGGCCAAGGGGATGGGGGAATGGCTGCGCTCGCGGCCGGTGCCGATCCCGCTGAAATTCCTCGAGAATTCCGCCAGCCCAACGACAACCGGTCAGGACTGAACACATGCCGATTACCAGTGACCTCTGGGACAGCGACGAACGACGCGCGTTGCGGGAAACCGTTCGTGGCTTCGTGACCCGTCACGTCCTGCCCGCCCAGGACGAGTGGGAGAAATCCGGCCTGATCCCGCGCGAAATCCACCGGGAGGCAGCGATACTCGGCCTGTTTGGGCTGGGCATACCCGAGGAGGTCGGTGGCAGTGGCGGAGATCTCGTCGATGCCTCGATCCTCGGCGAGGAACTACATTACGCGGGTGCCGCCGGTGGTGTGTTCGCGTCGCTGTTCACCCACGGCATCGCCCTGCCGCATCTGATCGCGGCCGGAGATCCCGCCCAAATCGACCGATGGGTTCGGCCCACCCTGGCCGGTGAGATGATCGGTAGTCTCGCGATCACCGAACCCGGCGGCGGCAGCGACGTCGGGCACCTGACCACCCGCGCCGAGCGTGACGGTGATCACTATGTGGTCAACGGCGCCAAGACCTATATCACCTCCGCGGTGCGCGCCGACTTCGTGGTTGCCGCCGTCCGCACTGGCGGCCCCGGCGCCTCCGGTGTATCGCTGCTGGTCATCGACAAGGGCACACCGGGATTCACCGTCACCCGCACACTCGACAAGATGGGCTGGCGCTGCTCGGACACCGCCGAACTGTCCTTCGTTGACGTACGGGTGCCGGTGGAGAACCTGGTCGGACCGGAGAACTCGGGATTCGCCCAGATCGCCGCGGCTTTCGTCACCGAACGGTCGTCGCTGGCGGTCCAGGCATACGCCAGTGCGCAACGCTGCCTGGATCTCACCGTGGACTGGGCGCGGCAGCGCGAGACCTTCGGCAAACCGATCATCGCGCGACAGTCAGTGCAGGACACGCTGACCGAGATGGCCCGGCGGATCGACGTGGCCCGCACCTACACCCGGGCCGTGGTCGAACGCAAGATCACCTCCGGTGACGACCTCATCGCAGAGGTGTGTTTCGCCAAGAACACTGCCGTGGAGACCGGACAGTGGGTGGCCGACAAGGCGGTTCAGCTCTTCGGTGGACTCGGTTACATGACCGGAACCGAGGTGGAGCGGCAGTACCGCGATATGCGGATCATCGGGATCGGCGGCGGCACCACCGAGATCCTGACCGGCCTCGCGGCCAAACGACTGGGTTATCAGCAGTGAGGGGAAGCATCCGATGACGGCGATCCGTTCCACGCTCGACACAGCGGGCGAGGCATATCAGGCCAATCGAGAGGGCCTGGTCGGCAAACTCGAGGACCTGCAGGCCGAACTCGACAAGGCGCTCGCCGGTGGCGGTGAGAAGTATGTCGCACGACACCGTAAGCGCGGCAAGATGATCGCTCGAGAACGCATCGAGATGCTCGTTGACGAGGATTCGGCATTCCTGGAATTGTGTCCGCTCGCGGCCTACGGTTCGGACTTCACCGTCGGTGCCTCGGTGGTGACCGGCATCGGAGTTGTTGCGGGGGTCGAATGCATGATCGTGGCCAACGATCCCACCGTCAAGGGCGGCACCTCTAATCCGTGGACGCTGCGGAAGATACTGCGCACCAACGATATCGCCCTGGCCAATCGGTTGCCGGTGATCTCCCTGGTGGAGTCCGGTGGTGCCGATCTGCCGACCCAGAAAGAGGTCTTCATTCCGGGTGGGCGGATGTTCCGCGACCTGACCAAGCTCTCGGCGGCCGGAATCCCCACGGTGGCCATCGTCTTCGGTAACTCCACTGCCGGCGGTGCGTACGTTCCGGGGATGAGTGACCACGTGGTGATGATCGAGAACGCGTCGAAGGTGTTCCTCGGCGGTCCGCCGCTGGTGAAGATGGCCACCGGTGAGGACAGTGACGACGAATCCCTCGGCGGCGCACAATTGCACGCACGACAGTCGGGTCTGGCCGACTATTACGCCGCCGACGAGCAGGACGCGCTGCGCATCGGGCGACGCATCGTCGCCCGCCTGAACTGGCGTAAGGCCGGTCCGGCACCGGCTGTTGAGATCCGCGAACCACGCTACGACGCCGAAGAATTGCTCGGCATTGTGCCGGGTGACCTGAAGGTCCCATTCGATCCGCGCGAGGTGATCGCACGCATCGTCGACGACAGCGACTTCGACGAGTTCAAACCCGAATACGGCAACTCGCTGTGCACCGGGTGGGCGCGCATCCACGGCTACCCTGTCGGCATCCTGGCCAATGCGCAAGGCGTGTTGTTCAGCCAGGAGTCGCAGAAGGCGGCCCAGTTCATCCAACTTGCCAACCGCTCCGACACGCCACTTCTGTTCCTGCACAACACCACCGGCTACATGGTGGGCAAGGAGTACGAACGCGGCGGCATCATCAAGCACGGTTCGATGATGATCAACGCGGTGTCGAACTCCACGGTCCCGCACCTATCGGTACTGATGGGCGCCAGTTACGGTGCCGGGCACTACGGGATGTGCGGGCGGGCCTACGATCCGCGGTTCTTGTTCGCCTGGCCCAGTGCAAAATCTGCTGTCATGGGCGCAGCGCAACTGGCAGGGGTCATCTCCATTGTGTCCCGCGCGGCCACCGAGGCGCGCGGCGGTGTGGTTGACGAGGCCGCCGACGCGGCGATGCGGCAGATGATCGAGGCGCAGATCGAGGCGGAGTCGGTACCGGCGTTCCTGTCCGGAATGCTGTACGACGACGGGGTGATCGACCCGCGTGATACCCGCACGATCCTCGGACTGAGCCTCTCGGCGATCCACAGTGCACCCGTCGAGGGGACGTCGAACTTCGGCGTCTTCCGGATGTGAGGACTTCCATGACCGAACAGCACGACATGACCGGCACCATCACGCGCGTGCTCGTCGCCAACCGCGGTGAGATCGCCTGCCGCGTCTTCGCCACCTGCCGGGCGATGGGTATCGGCACCGTCGCGGTGTACTCCGACCCCGACGCCGACTCACCCCACGTCCGAACCGCCGACGTGGCGGTCCGGTTACCCGGATCGACCTCGGCTCAGACGTATCTGCAGGGTGAGAAGATCATCGCTGCCGCCCGCAGCGCCGGCGCCGACGCAATTCACCCGGGATACGGATTCCTCTCGGAAAACGCCGACTTTGCCCACGCCGTGCTCGACGCGGGACTGATCTGGATCGGACCGCCGCCAGCAGCGATCTCGGCGATGGGCTCCAAGGTCAACGCCAAGAAGCTGATGGCCGAGGCCGGTGTACCCGTCCTCGGGGACATCGCGCCGGATGCGGTCGCCGAGTCCGACCTGCCGCTGTTGATCAAGGCGTCCGCCGGTGGCGGTGGCCGTGGCATGCGGATCGTCCGCGATCTCGCCGACCTCACCGAGCAGGTGGAGGGCGCGCGACGCGAAGCGCAGTCGGCGTTCGGTGATCCGACGGTGTTCTGCGAACCGTATGTCGAACGCGGACACCACATCGAAGTGCAGGTGCTCGCCGATACCCACGGTGCGGTGTGGGCGGTCGGAGAGCGCGAGTGCTCGATCCAGCGCCGCCACCAGAAGGTGGTCGAGGAGGCACCGGCCCCGCTCGTCGAGCGGGTGGGCGAGGCGATGCGCGAGAAGCTCTACGCCGCAGCACGAACTGCGGTCGAGGCGATCGGTTACACCGGTGCCGGAACCGTCGAGTTTCTCGCCGACGAGTCCGGCCGGTTCTACTTCCTGGAGACCAACACCCGTCTGCAGGTGGAACACCCGGTGACCGAACTGACCACGGGCACCGATCTTGTCGAGTGGCAGCTGCGGATCGCGATGGGCGATCAGCTCGACGTCGAGGCGCCACGCTCCGCCGGTGCGGCGATCGAGGTGCGTCTTTACGCGGAGGACCCCGCCGCCGGTTGGCAGCCGCAGTCGGGACGGGTGCACGCTTTCCACATTGACGCTGCAACGACTTTCGGTCCGCTGTCCCGATCGGGTGTGCGCGTCGACTCGTCGATTTCCGACGGCTCGGAGATTTCCACCTTCTACGATCCGATGCTGGCGAAGGTCATCGCGTGGGCACCCACCCGGCGGCGGGCGGCGGCGATGCTGGCCGGAGCACTGGCCGACGCCACGATCCACGGTCCGATCACCAACCGTGACCTGCTGGTGCGCATCCTGCGTGATGCCACCTTCCTATCCGGGCACACCGACACCGCCTTTCTGGACACCGTCGGTCTCGACACGCTCGCGTCGCCGTCGGCGGGCGACGAGGAGGCGGTCATGGCAGGTGTTGCGGCCGCACTGGCCGATGCCGCAGCCAACCGCGCTGCCGCCCAGGTGCAGGCGAGCCTGCCCGCCGGGTGGCGCAACATGGCCTCGGGGTATCAGACCAAGACCTACCTGCGCGCCGACGACACCGAGGTCCCGGTCCGGTACCGCAATGGACGCAACGGTATCGAGCTTCCGGATGCACCGGGGCTGTCGGTGCTCACGGCCACACCCGAGGCCGTCGTGCTCACCGACCGCACCGGCCTACGACGCGAACTGCGCGTGGCCCGATACCGCGACGGGGCCGATCGGGCCGGGGCCGATCAGGACGAGGTGTTCGTCGACGGACCCGGATGGTCGGTGCATCTGCGCCGCGCGCCTCGCTTCGTCGATCCCACGGCGGTGCAACGTCCGGGGTCACTGTTGGCGCCGATGCCGGGTGCAGTGATCAGAGTGGCTGTCGCCGAAGGGGATCGGGTCACCGCCGGACAACCGCTGATCTGGTTGGAGGCGATGAAGATGGAACACACCATCTCCGCACCCGCCGACGGCGTCGTCACCGCGCTGGCCGTCGAACCCGGCCGCCAGCTCGCGGTCGGCGACGTCCTCGCCGTCATCGGCGAGGAGACGGCCCCCGACGACACCGGCCCGGCAAACACCAGCGCAGAGAACACCAGCGCAGAGAACACCAGTACCGACACCACCATCACACCTATCGAATCCACCAAGGGGAACACGCCATGAGTTTCATCGAAAGCCCCGAGCGGGCCGAACTACGCGCTGCGGTCGCCGGTCTGGCCGGCAAATACGGCCAGGAATACTTCCGGGAATGCGCTCGCGAGGGCCGCAAGACCGACGAGTTGTGGCGTGAGGCGGGCGAACTCGGATTCATCGGGGTCAATCTGCCCGAGGAGTACGGTGGCGGCGGTGCCGGGATGTACGAGTTGTCGATCGTGATGGAGGAGATCGCCGCCGCGGGTACCGGCCTGTTGATGCTGGTCGTGTCACCGGCCATCTGCGGCAACGTCATTGCCCGGTTCGGCACCGATGAGCAGAAGCAGCGGTGGCTTCCGGGCCTGGCGGACGGTTCGATCACCATGGCGTTTGGAATCACCGAACCCGACGCCGGATCCAACTCGCACCACATCACCACCACCGCGCGTCGCGATGGTTCCGACTGGATTCTCAACGGCCGCAAGATCTACATCTCCGGTGTCGACCAGGCGCAGGCGGTGCTCATCGTCGGGCGCACCACCGACGCCAAGACCGGCAACCTCAAGCCGTCGCTGTTTATCGTGCCGACCGACACACCCAACTTCGAGTACAAGCAGATCGATATGGAACTGCAGAACCCGGAAAAGCAGTTCCTGCTGTACCTCGACGACGTCCGGCTGCCGTCGGACGCACTCGTCGGTTCCGAGGACGCCGCCCTGAGCCAGTTGTTTGCCGGACTGAACCCGGAACGGATCATGGGCGCGGCGTCGGCGATCGGGATGGGACGTTTCGCGCTCGGCAAGGCGATCGAGTACGTCACCGACCGCACCGTGTGGAAGACCCCTATCGGCGCGCATCAGGCGATCGCGCATCCGTTGGCGCAGGGCAAGATCGAGCTGGAGATGGCCAAGCTGATGATGCAGAAGGCCGCCACGCTCTACGACGCGGGCGACGACTGGGGTGCGGCCGAGCCGGCGAATATGGCCAAATACGCCGCGGCCGAGGCATGTGTGAAAATCGTCGATCATGCCGTGCACTCGCTCGGCGGGAACGGTTTGACCACCGAATACGGCCTGGCGCCGATGCTCTCGCTGGCCCGGATCGCCCGGATCGCCCCGGTCAGTCGTGAGATGATCCTGAACTTCGTCTCCCAGACCAGCCTCGGCTTGCCCAAGTCGTACTGATCCGATACACCCGAACCCGCACCGACCGCCACTGCCGACGAAGGAACCGATGTGACCGATCAGCAATCCGAAGTCGTGCACCTCGTGATCGAGGATGGCATCGCCACCCTCACCCTGGACTCGCCGGCAAATCGTAACGCCCTCGGCGCCGCGCTCGTCGGAGAGCTTCTCGACGGGCTTGCTTGTGCCGGAGGTGATCCCGATGTGCGTGCGGTGGTGCTCACCCATACCGGCAACACGTTCTGCGCCGGAGCGGATCTCGGTGAGGCGCTGGCGCGCGGTGCGAGTATTCAGGAAGCATCGGCAGCCGGTACCGAGTCGATGCTCGGACTGCTCCGCACCATCCTGGATCTGCGCAAGCCGGTCATCGCCCGCATCGACGGGCACGTGCGGGCCGGCGGTCTCGGGCTGATCGGCGCCTGCGACATGGTGTTTGCCGGTCCCGCGTGCACTTTCGCGCTCACCGAAGCACGGCTGGCGCTGGCGCCGTCGGTGATCTCGGTGGTGCTGTTGCCGAAGATGACCGCGCGCTCTTCGGGCCGCTACTACCTCACCGGCGAGACGTTCGACGGCGCCATCGCCGAGCGCATCGGGCTGATCACGCAGGCACACAATGATGTCGACGACCTCGACGTCACGCTCGGGGGGGTGCTGAGAGGGATCCGCAAGGCCTCACCGCAGGGGTTGGCCGCGTCGAAGGAACTCACCACGGCACCCATCGTGGCGGCCTTCGACCGTGAGGCGCAGCAACGGGCAGCCGAGTCGGCGGCGTTGTTCGGTAGCGACGAGGCACGTGAGGGCATGACGGCCTTCCTGTCGAAACGGCGTCCGGTGTGGGATCTCACCGAGGGCCGGGCGCCGTGACCACGGGGGCACGGGCGGCCGGCGCACGCGAACCGCAGCAGGAGCGGTCGAGGTTGACCCGGGAACGGCTGCTCGACGCGACCATCGATGCACTGGCCCGCGACGGGTGGTCGTCGGCAACAGTAGCAGCCGTTGCCGAGCGTGCCGGGGTGTCCCGTGGCGCGGCGCAACACCATTTCCCGACGCGAGAGTCGTTGATCACCGCCGCACTCCAGCAGATCTTCGAGGACATGACCGAATCGGCATCGGTGGCCAAAGCCGAACTGCCGGAAGGCGACGCTCGGGTATCGGCGGCGATCGACCGGGCCGTCGAACTGTATACGGGGAAGGTGTTCAAGGCCGCCCTGCAGGTCTGGGCCGCGGCCGCGTCGGACCCGGCACTGCGTCGGCTGATCCTGCCGATGGAGGACAAGTTCGCCCACGCCGCGCACCGTATGACCACCTCGATGCTCGATCCCGACGGCACCGATCCGCGGGTGCACCGGATCGCGCAGGTCACCCTCGACCTCGCCCGCGGCCTCGGTCTGGCCGACACCCTCTCCGACGACTCCGCACGACGCGCTCAGGTCGTGGCCGCGTGGGCCGAGATGGTGTCGGCGGCCCTACAGACCCCTCACTGACTTCGGCGAGCGGGCACCTGATTGCGGCGGCCGGGCGCTGAGAATTGCCGACCGCGCTCGCCCCGCTCGACGTCGAGCAGGTATTCGCGGACCCGCTCGCGGTGGCGGTGAATCCAGCCAACCGCCCGAGTCCACATCAGTGCGGTGATCATCACGGCCACCGCGACACAGACGAGGACGTCGATGGTGGACAGATCGCGTCCCATTCGAGACGTCGGACGGACGCCAGATCATCACCGGCAGCGCGACGATCAACCCGAAGGCCACCGGATACAGCGCGCAGGGCAGGACCAGGTGCGCAGTAGGGCTAACCACAGAACCAACACCATCGCCGAGTTCCCGGAGAGCATCGGCAGGGTCTCGGTCGGGGTGGTGCGGATTCTGCCGAGTTCGGTGCGCACCGCAGCGAGCGTTCCCGGACTGATCACCCGATCAGCGAACCCATCCCCGGCGGTCACCGACATGGATCGACCCGGACGCACAAGCGAAGGTGCGATGCGTCCGGGTCGGGGTCGGGGGATGCCGAAGTGCTCAGCTGTCGTGGATGATCACTCCGCGAATGTTCTTGCCGTCGCGCAGATCCTGGTATCCCTCGTTGACCTCATCGAGCGTGTAGGTCTGGGTGATCAGTTCGTCGAGCTTGAGCTGACCGGCGTCGTAGAGACGCAGCAGTTTGACGATGTCGTACTGCGGGTTGGCCGAACCGAACAGCGTGCCCTTGATCGTCTTCTGGTTCAGTACCAGATCGGTGCCCGATAGATGCACGGTCAGCTTGGTGGGATCGGCGAGGCCGGTGATGACCACGGTGCCGCCCTTGCCGATCACCGCAGCCGCATGGGTGACGACCTCCTCATTGACGGTACCGACCAGGATCAGTGCTTGATCGGCACCTTGACCCCAGGTGAGTTCGTTGACCTTGGCCGCGGCCTCCACCGGGTCTGCGAACGCGTGGGTGGCACCGAACTTGATGGCCGTGTCCCGTTTGAGTGCAACGGGATCGACGACGACGACATACTTCGCGCCGGCGGAGACCGCACCCTGCACCGCGTTGATGCCGAGGCCGCCGATGCCGTAGATGACGACGGTGTCGCCGGCGCGTACCCCGCCCGCGTAGACCGATGTACCCCATCCCGACGGGACGCCGCAGCCGACGAGGACCGCCTTCTCCAACGGCAGCCAGTCGTCGACCTTGACCACCGAGTGCTGGCTGATGGTGGCCCGCTCGGAGAAGGTGCCGAGCATGCACATTGCACCGAAATTGTCTGTGCCGGAATGGAATCGAAATGATCCGTCGGGCATAGAGCCCTCCAAGATGGTGGCGCCCATGTCGCAAAGGTTCTGTCGACCGGTCGAACAGTAGCGGCAGGTGCCGCAGTTGGGGATGAAGCTACAGACCACGTGGTCGCCGACCTTGACCTTGGTGACACCGGGGCCGACCGCCTCGATGATGCCCGAACCCTCGTGACCGCCCACGATCGGATAGCGCGGCGGTAGGTCGCCGTCGGTCAGGTGCAGGTCGGAATGGCACAGTCCCGCAGCGGTGTACTTGATGAGTACCTCACCCTCGCGGGGTTCATCGAGGTCGAGTTCGACGAGCTCGAAGGGCTTGCCCGGGCCGGTGAGTACGGCGGCTTTGGTGGTGATGGTCATCGACTACTCCTATGTGAGTGATGAAAATTGACGGATAAGAAAGGTGTTGTCCCAGAGGAGAATTGTTACAGAGTGCGGAACTGTCACAGCGCGACGTTGACGGCCTTGGTCTGCGTGTACAGATCGATTGCCGACCCGCCGAGCTCGCGGCCCCACCCGGACTGCTTGTAGCCGCCGAACGGCATCGCGGTATCGAAGCCGTTGTACTGGTTCACCCACACCGAGCCGGCCTTGATCGCGCGAGCGGTCTTGTGCGCCTTGGACAGATCCTGGGTCCAGATCCCGGCGGCCAGACCGTAGATGGAATCGTTGGCCGCCGCGGCAACACCGGTGTCGGCGTCGAAGGGCAGGGCGGCCACGACGGGGCCGAAGATCTCCTCGCGCACGATCGAGAAGTCCGGCTCGACGTCGACGAAGACGGTCGGCTCGATGAAGAAACCCTCATTGCCCCAACGCTTTCCGCCGGTCAGGGCGCGAGCTCCGTCGGCGAGTCCGGCCGCGAGATACCCCGAGACGCGATCGAACTGCTCCTGGCTGACCAACGGTCCGAGCTCGGTGGTGGGGTCCAGACCCGGTCCGATCTTGGCCTGCGAGGCGGCCTCGGCAACGGCGGCGGTGAAGTCGTCGAAGATGGGGCGCTCGACGAACAGGCGGGTACCGGCGACGCAGCATTGGCCGTGATTGAACATCCACGCGGCCACCGACCCGGCGACGGCCTTCTCGAAGTCGGCGTCGGCGAACACGATGTTGGGGCTCTTGCCGCCGAGTTCCAACGAGACCTTCTTCAGGTTGCCCTTGGCGGCGTCGACGATCTTCTTGCCGACCTCGGTCGAACCGGTGAAGGCGATCTTGTCGACGTCGTCGTGGGCCGAGAGCGCAGCGCCCGCATCGCCGAAACCGGTGACGATGTTGACCACGCCGGGCGGGAAGCCCGCCTCCTGGAAGACCTCACCGAGCAGCAGGGCGGTGAGCGGGGTCTGCTCGGCCGGCTTGAGGATCACGGTGTTGCCGGCGGCGAGAGCGGGAGCCAGCTTGAACGACGCCATGAGCAGTGGGAAGTTCCACGGCACGATGAGCCCGCAGACCCCGACCGGCTCGCGCAGCGTGTACGCGTGGAACTCGCCGCCCGGGACGAACGGCATCGAGACGTTCACGGTCGATCCGGTGATCTTGGTGGCCAGACCCGCGTTGTAGCGGAAGATGTCGGCCGACCAGTTGGTGTCGACGGCGGAGGCGATGGTCGCGGCCTTGCCGTTGTCGAGCGCCTCGAGCTGGCCGAATTCCTCGGCGCGTTCGGTGAGGATGTCACCCACCCGCCACAGCAGACGTTCCCGCTCGTTGGGCTTCATCCGGACCCACGCGCCCTCGTCGAACGCGGCACGGGCGGCGCGCACCGCGCGGTCGATGTCGGCAGCACCGCCGTGGGCGACGCTGGTGATGGGGCGGGCGGTGGCGGGATCGATCGTCTCGAACGTCTGCCCGGACTCCGCCGACACCCACTCACCCCCGATCAGCATCTTCTTCTCCGACGAGATGAAATCCCGTACCCGGGGGAGGAGGTCGGTTGCGACGGCGGTCATAGGGTCTCCTGCTCGACTCAGTGGTGAAGGAAGGGGGGGCGAACATGGCGGTGTCATCAATGACGATCATTTGTGACGGGGGTCATATTCGGTCCTGCTTCTATTTCTGCCACCGCATAGGTCGGGCGAGGTGTACAGAAACTGAACACCGTGCTGTACAGGTGCCGACCTCGGCGCCGGAGAGCCGCCGGCCGAGAGTGATGAGGTCGCACTCACCTCATCTCTGAGAGGTCGGCGATGCGCCCGAGGATCACCGGTGCCCTCGGGCGAAGTGCGCACGTGCTCGGGCCGGCGACCGGCGCGGGCTCGCCGCGGGAGACCCCGCGCGCGGGGCTCGGATCGTGTCTTGTGTCTCGGCGAACTCGGTGGTGGGGATCCCGCTCGGCGTCGTCCAGCCCACGGTGCGGGTGACCCTGGCGGTCGGGGCAGCCGGCGCGGTGAGGATCCTCTGTCGGGCATCCGCCCGCGAGTGCGGTGGCACTGTGTGCGGCTCTGGCCCCCCGACACCGTGCGTGCGCTCGGACTGCGTTTCGCCGTGGCACCGGTCGCCGTGGCACCGGTCGCCGTCGGCGCCGCGGCGCGGCTCGTGGCCGCCGGACCGAAGGCCGCCGGGCACGTCACGGGGCCAGTGGTGGTGGCGTCGGTGATGTCGCAGGGATCTCGTGACGGTGGCTGCCTGGACCGGGCGCGGAACTAGCGCAACCTCTTCGGTGAGCACAAATTCATCCCGCGACCGCGCGTCGGCGTCGACGGCGCGTATGTGGGAGTGGTGTTTCAGATCGATCTCATCACGGCCCTCACGACGCCCTGCGCAGCGGCGGGAACGAGGTCACCGGGAAGACTGACGGTGCCGGAAAGTTGCGGTGGTGCGGCTCAGATCCCGAGTGCCCGCATCCGCGCATACAGCGTGGTCCGGGAGATCCCGAGTTCCCGGGCAGCCTGAACCTTGTTGTGCGAGCAGTGTTCCAGCGCGTCGATGATCGCCTGTCGCTCGGCCTGTTCGCGGCCGGCGAGGCGCGCGGCGCGGCTTGTGGTGCGGTACCGCTCGGGGAGGTCGGCGACCTCGACCGTGCGCGCCGACCGCAACTGGCAGGTGGCCACCGCTTCGTCGAGCACCGCCACCAACTCGGTGAGATTTCCCAGCCACTCCTGACTGAGCAGGCAGTCGGTGGCCCCGCTCGACAGTGTGGTGCCCGGCGCGAGGTCGGCGACGATGCCACTGGCGATCGCGGGGAGTTCGGTGCTGCGTTGGCGCAGCGGCGGGAGGTCCACCCGGCGCGGGCAGTGTCCGATGAGGGCAGCGGCGCCGACGCCGAGTTGCGCCGGTGGACCGGTCACCACGATCACCGGCGCGGCCGATGTGGCCCGGCCCGCGGCATGGCGGAGCAGCGTCAGCGATCGGTCGTCGAGGAGTTCGGCCCCGTCGACGACCAGCGACACCGACTCCGCACGACACCGTGCGAGCACCGCTGCGATGTCCGGCGCTTTCCCGTCGATGAGGGCGTCGGCGACGTCGACGACGATCGGTGGGCGGTGACTACCGCCGAGGTCGGCGGCCAGCGAGCGGGCCGCCGTGCTGCGTCCGGTACCCGGCTCACCGGTGATCGCGATGCCCGCGGCTATCGATGCCGGGCGGACGGGGGAGGGTGTCGGAGTGGCGCGGATCGTCAGCGGTCGCAGGTGGAACAGCGCCGCACTATGGGTTCCCGCCACCGGTTCGACCACGATCTCCACGGCGGTCCCGCCGGTCAGGGTCAGCGACAATGTGGTCGGGCGCAGCGCCGGGTCGGCCACTACGGCCCGCAGCGCGCCGAAGTCGGACGCGCAGAGTAGTTCGGCGGCAAGGGCATTGGTGAGCTGGATGTCGTCACCGATGGCGGCGACCGCCACATCGCGGCGCGGGGCGGCGCGCTGGAACGCGTCGAGCACCCGTCGTTGATGTGAGCGGGAGCGATCGAGGAGCCGATCGGCGATGTCGGCGACGATGCCGTTGACGAACGGTACCGCCAACGGGTTGGTGTTGTCGGCGACCTCGGTCATGCACAGACTACCCACGAGGCGTCGGGTGGCCGGATGGATGATCGGCTGACCGAAGCAGCTGAGTCGCTTGAACTTCTCGAGGTAGTGCTCGGAGCCGTTGACCATCACGCCGCGACGGATCTCGGCAGGTGTGCCGAGCGCGGTGGTGCCGACAGCGGCTTCGCCGAAGGGCACCCCGCTGGCTGCGCCGGCGCCGTCGAGCGCGCGCTCGATGGTGGTGCCGCCGGTGACCCGGGAGACGATGCGGCATTCGTGGTCGACGAGCAGGAGTGACATCTCGCTGCCGACGATCCTCGAGGCGGCGTCGTCGAGGACAGGCCGGGCGGCATCGAGGAGCGGGTCGGCCGACGAGATGTCGACCGGAGCGGGCAGCACGTCGCGGTCGGGGCGGATTCCGGACAGCGCCGACCGCCGCCAGGACGCTGCGATGACCTGTCGGCCGGGAGTTCGATCGCACGGATCGGGGTCCGCTGCCGCTGTTGTGTCGATGGTCACAACGATGGCACATGTCGGGATGCTCGCGAAAGGCGCTGGTCGGCCCTCCAGGGCCGGGGGGTGTCGACGGAAACCGGTCGGTATGGGCGTAGTCGCGTGCTCAGCCGGTGGATTCGGCGCTTTCCACGCAACGCAGCGGCCCGCGCCAGGACGCACACGGCCACGCCGAGCCCGGCCAACACTGGGCGTGCGGATAGGTGGCGCGGTCGCACCGCGATCCGGTCGACGGGCAGGACCAGCGGCTGTCCACGGTGTAGCACCGGGTTGGTCCACTCGATGGTCGGCATCGCGTCGATGCGCGAGAGCGCCAGGGCGCGGACGATACCGGTGATCGCCATACGTCTGTCCGATTGTGCCCTGCGCCATTGTGACGCAACGGATTTCGGTGTGATTTCGGTACAGAAGGCCAAGTGGGGCGAGCGGGGTGTATCCGGCGAAGGTCGAGCCGACTCGCAATGTGAGGGCTCGCGCCCTTGCTCGGGCGGCGGGTCGGCGATCGACCGGTCTGCGATCGACCGGTCTGCGATCGACGTTGTCACCCGACCGATGGTGGTCGCGTGCGCGGTCCGCCGTTGAGCGGATCGGATCTGCGGGTGGGATGCCGCGAGCCCGACGAGTACCGGCGATACCGTGGTCGTATGCGCGTGGCAACCTGGAACGTCAACTCGGTGAAACAGCGGATTCCTCGACTGCTGCCCTGGCTGGATGAGCGGCGCCCCGATGTGGTGTGCCTGCAGGAGACCAAACTCTCCGACGACGTCTTCGACACCGTCCTCGGGCCCGAATTCACCGACCGCGGTTACGAGTTCGTGCACGTCGGGCAGGGGCAGTGGAATGGGGTCGCGATCCTCTCCCGGGTCGGTTTGTCCGAGGTCCGCCGCGGATTCGACGGTGCGCCAGGCTATCCCGACCCCGAGTCGGCGCCCGAGGCGCGGGCGGTGTCGGCGATCTGCGGGGGAGTGCGCGTGTACTCCCTCTATGTACCCAACGGCCGCGAGCCCGACTCCGATCATTACCGCTATAAGCTCGCGTGGCTCGACCGGCTCCGGGACGTTGTCGCGCCCGAAGCGGCCACGACGATGCTGTGTGGTGACATCAACATCGCGCCCGCCGACGCCGATGTGTTCGACCCGACGGCCTTCGAGGGCCACACCCACGTCACCGAACCCGAGCGTGCGGCGCTCGCCGGTCTCGAGGATCTCGGCCTGACCGACGTGGTGCGCACCCGGTGGCCGTCCGAACGTGTCTTCAGCTATTGGGACTACCGTGCCGGAATGTTCCACAAGGATCTCGGCATGCGGATCGATCTGATCCTTGCCGGCGCCGACACCTCCCCTCGGGTGGCCGCTGCCTGGGTGGATCGCGCGGCGCGCAAGGGGTCCAAGCCGAGCGATCACGCACCGGTCATCGTCGACATCGACGACGCCCCCGACGGCGACATCGGACCGATGGTTCCGCCGCCGTCCACTCCGGCGCGCCGCGGATCGTCGAAGGTGTCGTTGCCGCAGGCCAAGGAGGTCGGCCCGGGCCGGGTCTCCTCCTGAACGACGCTGGGACCGGCGCCGCCGACAACGATGCACGTCGGCGCCCACTGTGGAGTCCTCACCGAGCGATGCGGCGGACCGCCCTCGCAGGCGCATGCGGCCTCGCGGCTCACGACTGCAGCCACCTGTTGGGGTCCGCGGCGATCGTTCTCGTCTCGGCGGGTGGAATCGGAGAGGGTCGTGCGGTGCTGATCGTCCTCGGCACCAGCCTGATCACCTCTATCGCGCACGTCCTCGCAGATCTGCCTGCATGGTCCAACATTCGCCAGGCGCGCGAGAGCTCCGGCGGCAATCGCGCCGCCGACGATGAGGGCGCCGACGTCAGCGCCGCCGAAGCCTAACGACCCGACCTGCGCCGCGAAATCCTTGACGAGGCGCGCGACGCGGTTGCCCATCATGTCCTCGGCGGTTTGTGCGCGCTCAGGCGTGCCCGATTTCCCGCGCGGAATGTTCGGCCAGGTCAGTGGTAGATCAACCATGTCCGGTCATCTGCCGATCACCCCGGGTTGCGGTCGCGTTGGCCGTCTGGATCCGATTTTTGACCTGTGTGAACCCCATCGGTAGAGTGGACCGTCGGTGCCTGGCAACAGCCGGGCCAGTCCGCGTGCCCTGCCCACGCCGCCTGAGGTCTTCGGCCAACGGCGACGGAGGTAGACAGCTTGCATGGGAACTCCCGCCCGTGCGAGGGGTGGCCGGACTGACAAGCGATTCCGCTGTCGGGTGCTCGACACGCCCGACCTCGGGGTAGCAATAACTGTACTGACCAGGGTTTACGCCCTGGTGGGGCGAGTCGTGGAGGTCGTCGGAAGTCCGGTCCCGACCGATTCCGCCGACCTGCCCGGAGCACAAACCACGACGACAACACCATCGAGAGCTCCACCTCGTGTGCGGGCGAACGTGCCGACAAAGGAAGAAATACTCAGTGCCAACGATCAATCAGCTGGTCCGCAAGGGCCGTCATGACAAAGCTGCGAAGAAGAAGACCGCAGCGCTCAAGGGAAGCCCGCAGCGTCGCGGCGTGTGCACCCGCGTCTACACCACCACTCCCAAGAAGCCGAACTCCGCGCTGCGCAAGGTTGCCCGTGTGCGCCTGACCAGTGCCGTCGAGGTCACCGCTTACATCCCGGGTGAGGGCCACAACCTGCAGGAGCACTCGATGGTGCTTGTGCGTGGTGGTCGTGTGAAGGACCTCCCCGGTGTGCGTTACCGGATCATCCGCGGCTCGCTCGACACTCAGGGTGTCAAGGACCGCAAGCAGGCCCGCAGCCGTTACGGCGCGAAGAAGGGGAGCTGATCAGCGATGCCACGTAAAGGACCCGCGCCCAAGCGCCCGCTGATCAACGATCCCGTCTACGGTTCGCCGCTGGTCACCCAGCTGGTCAACAAGATCCTGTTGGACGGCAAGAAGTCGACCGCCGAGCGCATCGTCTACGGCGCACTCGAGCAGGCCCGCGAGAAGACCGGCACCGACCCGGTCGTCACCCTCAAGCGGGCCCTCGACAACGTCAAGCCGACCCTCGAGGTCAAGAGCCGCCGCGTCGGCGGCGCCACCTATCAGGTGCCGATCGAGGTCAAGCCGAATCGTGCCAACACCCTCGCTCTGCGCTGGCTGGTGACCTTCAGCCGGCAGCGTCGCGAGAAGACGATGGTCGAGCGCCTGGCCAACGAGTTGCTCGACGCCTCCAACGGACTGGGCGCCTCGGTGAAGCGTCGCGAGGACACCCACAAGATGGCCGAGGCCAACCGGGCGTTCGCGCACTACCGCTGGTGACCTAACTCCACCCACGATTTCCCGAAGGGAACGGAATGGCACAGGAAGTGCTCAGCGACCTCAACAAGGTTCGCAACATCGGCATCATGGCCCACATCGATGCCGGCAAGACCACCGCGACCGAGCGAATCCTCTTCTACACCGGTGTGAACTACAAGATCGGCGAGACCCACGACGGCGCCTCGACGACGGACTGGATGGAGCAGGAGAAGGAGCGGGGGATCACCATCACCTCCGCGGCGGTGACCTGTTTCTGGAACAAGAACCAGATCAACATCATCGACACCCCTGGTCACGTCGACTTCACCGTCGAGGTGGAGCGCAGCCTGCGCGTGCTCGACGGTGCGGTCGCCGTCTTCGACGGCAAGGAAGGCGTCGAGCCGCAGTCCGAGCAGGTCTGGCGACAGGCCGAGAAGTACGACGTCCCGCGTATCTGCTTCGTCAACAAGATGGACAAGCTCGGTGCGGACTTCTTCTTCACCGTGCGCACCATCGAGGAGCGCCTCGGCGCCAAGCCGCTCGTCCTGCAGCTGCCGATCGGTGCCGAGGACAACTTCGACGGCGTCGTCGACCTGATCGCCCAAAAGGCGATCACCTGGCGCGGCACCGTCGAGATCGGTGCGGAGCCGACCTTCGAGGAGATCCCCGCCGATCTCGTCGATCAGGCCGCCGAGTACCGCGAGAAGCTGCTCGAGACCGTCGCCGAGAGCGACGAGGCGTTGCTGGAGAAGTACTTCGGTGGCGAGGAGCTCTCCGAGGACGAGATCAAGGGCGCGATCCGCAAGCTCACGATCGCTCGCGAGTACTACCCGGTGATCTGTGGTTCGGCGTTCAAGAACAAAGGCATCCAGCCGATGCTCGACGCCGTCATCGCGTACCTGCCGTCCCCGCTGGACGTGCCGAGCGTCGAGGGCCACGCGGTGGGCAACGAGGAGGAGACCCTCTCTCGCAAGCCCAGTGCCGACGAGCCGTTCTCGGCTCTGGCGTTCAAGATCGCCGCGCACCCGTTCTTCGGCAAGCTGACCTTCGTGCGGGTGTACTCCGGTCACATCAGCGCGGGTACCCAGGTGCTCAACGCCACCAAGGGCAAGAAAGAGCGCATCGGCAAGCTCTTCCAGATGCATGCCAACAAGGAGAACCCGGTCGATGAGGCCTGGGCCGGACACATCTACGCGATGATCGGACTCAAGGACACCACCACCGGTGACACCCTGTGCGACCCGAACGCGCCCATCGTGCTCGAGTCGATGAGCTTCCCGGACCCGGTCATCAACGTCTCCATCGAGCCGAAGACCAAGTCCGACCAGGAGAAGCTCGGTACCGCGATCCAGAAGCTCGCCGAAGAGGATCCGACATTCTCGGTCCACCTCGACGAGGAGACCGGCCAGACCGTCATCGGCGGCATGGGCGAGCTGCACCTCGATATCCTCGTCGACCGCATGCGTCGCGAGTTCAAGGTCGAGGCGAACGTCGGTAAGCCGCAGGTGGCCTACCGCGAGACGATTCGCAAGACCGTCGAGAAGCACGAGTACACGCACAAGAAGCAGACCGGTGGTTCCGGCCAGTTCGCGAAGGTCATCATCAAGCTCGAGCCGCTGGTGGACGCCGAGGATGGTGCGACCTACGAATTCGAGAACGCCGTGACCGGTGGTCGTGTGCCGCGCGAGTACATCCCTTCGGTGGATGCCGGTGCGCAGGACGCGATGCAGTACGGCGTGCTCGCCGGTTACCCGTTGGTCAACGTGAAGGTCACCCTGCTCGACGGTCAGTACCACGACGTCGACTCCTCGGAAATGGCCTTCAAGATCGCCGGTGCGCAGGCTCTCAAGGAGTCTGCGCGGATGGCGAGCCCGGTCATCCTGGAGCCGATCATGGCCGTCGAGGTCACGACCCCGGAGGACTACATGGGTGACGTGATCGGCGATCTGAACTCCCGCCGTGGCCAGATCCAGGCCATGGAGGAGCGCAGTGGTGCCCGTGTCGTCAAGGCACAGGTTCCGCTGTCGGAGATGTTCGGCTACATCGGCGACCTGCGGTCGCGGACCCAGGGCCGGGCTAACTACTCCATGGTGTTCGACTCGTACGCCGAGGTTCCGGCGAACGTGTCGAAGGAAATCATCGCGAAAGCCACCGGCGAGTAAGTCACTCGCTGCGCGGTCTGTCGCGAAGCGCTCACGGCGACCGACGTCGTGGTGACACGGCGCGAACAACGTAAGAGAAAACCCCTGCTGGGATCCGCCCAGTAGAGCAACAAGTCCAGGAGGACAATCAAGTGGCGAAGGCGAAGTTCGAGCGGACCAAGCCGCACGTGAACATCGGCACCATCGGTCACGTCGACCACGGCAAGACCACCCTGACCGCGGCGATCACCAAGGTCCTGCACGACAAGTTCCCGGAGCTCAACAAGAGCTTCGCGTTCGACCAGATCGACAAGGCTCCCGAAGAGAAGGCTCGTGGTATCACGATCAACATCTCGCACGTGGAGTATGAGACCGAGAAGCGTCACTACGCTCACGTCGACGCCCCGGGTCACGCGGACTACATCAAGAACATGATCACCGGTGCGGCTCAGATGGACGGCGCGATCCTCGTGGTCGCGGCCACCGATGGTCCGATGCCGCAGACCCGTGAGCACGTGCTGCTGGCCCGCCAGGTCGGTGTGCCCTACATCCTGGTCGCCCTGAACAAGGCCGACATGGTCGACGACGAAGAGATCATCGAACTCGTCGAGATGGAGGTCCGCGAACTGCTGGCCGCCCAGGAGTTCGACGAGGAAGCCCCCGTCGTCAAGGTGTCGGCGCTCAAGGCCCTCGAGGGTGACCCGGAGTGGGTCAAGTCCGTCGAGGCGCTCATGGACGCGGTCGACGAGTCGATCCCGGATCCGGTTCGCGAGACCGACAAGCCGTTCCTGATGCCCGTCGAGGACGTCTTCACCATCACCGGCCGCGGCACCGTGGTCACCGGTCGTGTGGAGCGCGGCGAGGTCAACGTGAACGAGGAAGTCGAGATCGTCGGCATCCGCGACAAGTCCACCAAGACCACCGTCACCGGCATCGAGATGTTCCACAAGCTCCTCGATTCGGCGCAGGCGGGCGACAATGCCGGTCTGCTGCTCCGCGGCCTCAAGCGTGAGGACGTCGAGCGTGGCCAGGTCATCGTGAAGCCGGGCACCACGACCCCGCACACCGAGTTCGAGGGCCAGGCCTACATCCTGTCCAAGGACGAGGGCGGCCGTCACACCCCGTTCTTCAACAACTACCGTCCGCAGTTCTACTTCCGTACCACCGACGTGACCGGCGTCGTGACCCTCCCCGAGGGCACCGAAATGGTCATGCCGGGCGACAACACCGAGATGAGCGTCAAGCTCATCCAGCCGGTCGCCATGGACGAGGGCCTGCGCTTCGCCATCCGCGAGGGTGGCCGCACCGTTGGTGCGGGTCGAGTCACGAAGATCGTCAAGTGACGATTTCCCGTGCCCTTTGTGGCGGCGTGAGAGCGTTGTCAGGTGGGCACGGGCCTGCGTCACGGATCGTCAAGTGACACTGTGACTCACCGAGTCACCGACTCACCGGGTTATCAAGGCGCCCCGACCGCTTCGCGGTGGGGGCGCCTTTCTCGTTGCGCCAGGCGCTGTTGCCATTGACGCAGTAGAGGGTGTGCCCTACGCGTGACCTTGTGCCACGTCGGCGCACAGATGCGCGGCGAATGCCCCGGCATCGGCGCACGATCCGCCCCGTTCCCGTCCGCGCGCCCACGCGCAGAACAACTCGGTGAACCTGCGTTCCCCGAGTTCTGCGCACAGCAGCGGTAGATGTCGGGCCACCTCACCGGACCGCTTGCGCAGAAGAGCATCCTCGACGGCGCGCAGCCGTGTCGGGTCGAAGCCCGCAGGCAGCGGCGCACCGGTGACGAGAGCGCGCACGAGGTCCTCTTGCCGTTGTGCGAGGCCGGTCATGACGCCGCCCACCAACGGCTGCCGACGGTGATTCGGTCGATCCGTGCGGCATCGGCGATCGCATCGAGTTCACCAAGGAGCTCGGTCACCGGCGGATACCGGCCATCGCGCTCAAGCATGAACGCCGGTGCGCGCCCGGTGGCGGCAAGCCGGGTGACGAGGTCGAGCACCGCGTCGGGAACTGGCGCGGTGTGGGTGTCGTGATAAAGCACCCCGTCGGATTCTCCGCCTGCGACGTGACAGTAGGCGATCGCCTCGAGCGGCATCCGTGAGAGTTCGACGGCCGGATCGGCACCCGAGTTGCGGGCACACGCATACACATTCGCGACGTCCAGCAGCAGCCGAACCCCGGTACGCTCGACGACCTCGGTGAGGAACTGACCCTCGGTGTACTCGTCGTCGGGCCAGGAGAACAATGCTGCGATGTTCTCCACCGCCAGCGGCACCGACAACCGGTCCTGGGTGCGAGTGATGTTGTTGCACAATACTTCCAGCGCTTCTCTCGTTCGGGGTACGGGTAGCAGATGCCCGGCCTCGATGCCGCCCGCCCGGACGAACGCAATGTGCTCGCTGACCAGCGGCGACCGCAGGCGGTGAGCCGCACTCGCCAGAATGTCGATCCGGTCGTCGGTCACCGGCTCGGCACCGCCCAACGACAGGCCGACGCCGTGCGGGATCACCGGTACCCTCAGTGCCGTCAGCGGTTCGACGTCGATGAAGGGCACCGACTCGGCGATCACCTCACAGAATCCGAGGCCGGGAAGGTCGTCGACGACGGCCGCGATCTCCGGGCGCCAGCCGATCCCGATACCGGCGACCTGTGACGAACTACGTGATCTGCTCATGACGAACCCTTTCTCTGAAGCGCCCCGCCTCGTGGTGATCGAGCTGTCCCGCGATGGTCGTACGCGGTGATCACCCGCCACATCCGCCGCCACCGCCTCCACAGCTGGATCCGCCGCTGCTGCAGCCACTCCAGCCCCCACCGCAACTGTGTGACGAACCCCCGTGATGCGAGCCGCCGTCGCTGCCGCCGTAGAAGGCGGACCCGAACCACGATGCTCCGCTGCTGCTTGTGGCACGTCGCGAGCGGCCCTTCTGCATGACAGGTGTTGTGGGCGTGGCGATCACCGGCTCGGGAGCCGTCGTCGGCGGGCGGAGCAGCGGGTCGGCGGCCAGACGCGGATCGAGCAGTGTAAGGGCCTCGATGCCGTACAGGGCTGCGGCCACTGCGGCGTGGTGTGTGCCCAGAGTGGCGAGCGCGGGCCGGTACTGCGGCGCGAGCAACCGGTGTCGACGACGCAGTTCAGTGAGTACCGAATCGCCGCGTCCGGTTCTCTCGCGAGGATGGACGGCACACCAGATACACACCGCAGCAAGACATATCACGATGACGACGAGATAGCCGACCGGTTTGCGATGCGCGAGCCCGGCCACAATCCGCGCCACCCCGAGGGCGAGTACCGGGATCAGGACGGCCACCCCGACCGCGCGTCGGCGTGCGTGGCGCAAGCCCGCTTCGGTGAGTTCTGAGTGCACCTGCCGCAACGGCGCCGACACGTCACGCAGGGCACCCGTGCCGCGTCGCGCATAACGGTCACCGACCGCCCGCACAAGACGATCATTCTGTGCGGGTGCAGCTTTCAGTCGATGGGTTACTCGTCCATTCGAGGTGATATAGCCGGCCGCCCGGAGCTGGGCGACCGCGGCGAGGACCGCATTCTCCGCGGACACCAGTGCTCCGATCTGTGTCGGAGTGAGGTCGGGGAGATCATCGACCCGTTGGCGGGCAGGACCTCGCCGCACGATGACAACGGCGAGAGCCGCCACCGAGACGACGGCGTAGAGGGTGAGGAAGGTCGTGCTGGGGATACCCCAGGTGTCGGTACCGTTCATGGTGTCACCGGCTTTCTCCCGGTGCGCACGTCTGGCCACGAGGCATGCGCGGAGGTGAACCCGCCCGATTGCGAGGCGCGGGTGGAGACGTCGTCGGACGACGCGACGTTGCGCAGGTCCGACACTCGATGCGGCGGCGGCCGTTCGGTTGTTGCTTTCGGCCCGAGAGTCACTGCGTGTCAGGTGATCTCAGTATCTACGCGCCGTGCGAATGCGCCAGTGGTGCAGGCCCGCCGTGGCCGATTCGTGACCGATTCCATCGGATGCTCACAGATATCGCGCGCGCCGGTGAACGGGTGCGATGTGTCTGGGCTCTTGCTGGCCGCCGGTTGTCGATGTGGTTCGGCAGACCTGTCCCCGGCCCGTGGGCAGTCAGTGCCGTGCTGGTGACCAGGTAGGAAGTACTGCGGATGCCGGTCCACGTGGCTCCGACGATCCGGTGTTTCATGCTTTCGATCGCCGGGCACACCTTCGCGGGTTCGGCGAACGGTTTCGGTAGCAGACCGGAGTCGTGGACCACCCGAAATCAGGTGGTGCGGCGTAGCGGGTCCGGTGGCGACGCCCTCGGTTACTCCAGCGCTGAAACCGATCCCGGTCTTCCTATGGTTCGCGCAGCGAAATCCAGGCAACCTAGACCTCACACATCACTTTAGTCACACTACTTCACAATTACCACTTGAGTAACTGACTGGTCTCAATGTCGGTGCCCTGTGGTTACGAGCCTGGTGACAGCGGTGCGGGCCGCCCTAATGTCCTCGGCGTGCGTTCAAGTCTGAGACGGTCGGTCCACAAGCGCCTGGGCCGGCGAATCGTCGCCGCGACCATCGTGGCGTCGGCGTTGGTGATCTCCCTGTCCAGCGGTGTCGGTGACGCCGATGCCGCATCGCTGAACCGGATCTCGGTCGGTGGGTGTGGGATGCCCGCGAGCCCGGTCGATATCTGGGCCCGGCCGGGCAACTACAAGACGGTGATTGCCCTCGATGGACTGCGCGCCACCAGCGACATGAGCGGCTGGCGTCACGAGACCAATATTGCCCGCCTTGCCGACTCGGGCGTCAACGTCGTCGAACCCGTCGGTGGTCTGGCGAGTTTCTACACCAACTGGGACACCGCCAGCCCCGGTAACAAGATCAAGTACCGCTACATGTGGACCTGCCGGCTGGACCGGATCGTCGCCGCCCTGGATGCGCGCGGGCTCGCAGTCGGGCCACGGGGCAAGTACGCGATCATGGGCATCTCGATGGGCGGCGGCTCGGCGATGATCTACGGCGCGTATCACCGCAACCGGATCTCGCATGTGTTCTCGATGTCGGGCTATGTGAACCTGTCGGCCCCGACGATGCGAGAGGCCGTGCGACTGGCGCTGATCGACGCGGGCGTCGAAGCCGGAGTGGGTCCGTTCAGCGCGGATGCGATGTGGGGCCCGCCGTGGAGCGATCGCTGGCAGCGCAACGACGCGCTCGTCCAGTTGCCGCGGATGCGCGGCATGACGATCCGGGTCGCCGCGGGATCGGCCGCGTGGGGCCGCTACAACACCGACGCAGTGAACTCCGTGAAGGGCACTCCACTCGAGGCGGTCGCACTTGCGCAGACCCGGTCATTCGAGGTGGCCGCCGCACTACAGGGCATCCGGATCACCACCGACTTCCCGAGCGTGGGGACACACACCTGGGGTTACTGGCAGGACATGGTCTGGCGTGCCAAGAACTCCGGTTGGTTCCGGGACCGCTGATCACCGGACAGGCGCCGACAGGGGATGCGGCGCCTTGCCTGGGGTGACCGGCGGGTGCGTGGCGGAACCGTCGGCGACGTGGCATCGGACCCTCCTCGGGGTCGGGTACCGCGTCGTCGACGGTGCTGTGAGGAGTTCGGGCTGTGAGGAGTTCGGCTTGTCAGGAGTTCGGGCCGTCAGGAGTCCGGGCCGCGGCCCGAACTCACCACTCGTCGAGTGAAACGTAACCATCCTGGATCGCACGGGCGAACAACGCCGACTTGGTGTTCGCCGCTCGGCCGACCGACTCGTACTTCGCCCGGATGCGAGCCACATGGGAGCTCACCGTCGACACACTGATGAACAGTGTCCTGGCGGCCTCCTCCTTGGACTCGGAGCGCAACCAGGCGACGAGTACCTCGACCTCCCGGCGCGACAGATCGGGGCGTCGGCTCGGGGGACGGTTGCCCGCGTGCAGGTGGCGATGGCGGGGATCGAGAGGGAAGTGGGATCGGGGATCGTGCTGGGGTCGCCGATGCAACGGCGGCTCCTCGGTACCGGGGGCGATGATGACCTCCTGATGGATTCGCGCCGCAGCCCGACTCGCCGGCGCGAAGATCAATTGATGAGTTGATGAGTTGCGGTGTAGTCCGCGCGGACCAATCTTGGTGCGGCGGGGATGACGAAGCGCGCTGCTGTGGCCGAGAATCGAAAGTCGATACATTTCTCGATACGCTGACCAGTGCGAATCTGGTCCGACGACAAGGACTTCTCTCGACATGGGACCCGATTCCGTGCACACCCGCGACGAGCTCGGCCGTGCCCTCACCGGGCTCCGCGAACGGTCCGGGATGAGTGTGCGCGACGTCGCGTCCGACGCCGATGCGCTGCTCGGAACGGTCGCGGGGTGGTTCGCCGGACAGCACGCCCCGACACGGGCGAGCCGGGAGATGTTCGAGCGCGTCCTCGCCGTTTGCGGTGTCGTCGAGGACGCCGATGCCCAGCGGTGGTGGGCCGCGGCCGAGCGGTCGTCGCGGCGCACGCGCAAGTCGGCATCGTCGGTGTCCCCGTATCGGGGCTTCGCACCGTACTCGGTCGACGACGGGGCCTGGTTCTTCGGTCGCGACGAACTGATCGACCGGCTCGCCGAGATGGTTCGCTCCCGGCTTCCCGAGGCGGTGCCCGGTCCCGGTCCGGAGCCGGACCGGTCGGTCGGAGACGGTGGGCCCGACTGGTTGCACGCGGTCGCGGTGGTCGGGGCATCCGGAGTGGGTAAGTCCTCGCTCGTGCGGGCGGGTCTGTTGCCGCGCGTGGGCACCCAGGAGCCATTCACCGACTGGGGTGCGGCGGTCATGGCACCCGGCGATAATCCGGCCGCAGCACTCGAGCAGGCCGTCGCCACACTCGACGAGACGCCCGGCGACGGTCCGGCGCTGCTCGTGATCGATCAGCTCGAGGAACTGTGGACCCAGGGTGATTCGGCCGGGCGGGCGAGGCTGACCACCCGGCTGGCCGAGTACGCCGCGCGCCGACGCACCGTGGTGATCGGAGTGTTGCGCGCCGACTTCTATGAACGTGCCGCCGCCGGTCCGATCATCGCTTCGGTGCTGGCCGACTCGCAGCTACTCGTCACGCCGATGGTCCCCGAACAACTGCGGGAGGTGATCGTGCGGCCCGCCGAGGTCGCCGGGCTCACCGTCGATGACGATCTGGTGACCATGCTGCTCGACGACGTGGCGCCGTCGACCAGCGCGCGGCCGGTCGGAGCGGGTGTGCTCCCACTGCTGTCCCATGCCCTGCGCGCCACGTGGGAGAAGTCCGATCGCCGGCGACTCACGGTGCGCGACTACGTCGCGACGGGCCGCATTTCGGGGGCCGTCGAACAGACCGCGGAGTCGGTGTATGACTCACTCGAGGACGTGCAGCGGGCCGTGGCGCGCCGAATCCTGTTGGAAATGGTCAACGTCGACGAGGAGACCGTCACCCGGCGCACCGTACGTCTCGCCGATCTCGACGCCGACGATCCGGCTGCGGACAACCGTCATGTGCTCGAGACGTTCGCCGCGGCACGTCTGGTCACGTTGACGACCTCGCACGCCCAGGTCGCGCACGAGGCGCTGCTGACGGCCTGGCCACGGCTGGGCGAGTGGATCGACGCCGACCGCGAACGGTTGTTGCTGCGGCGTCGGTTACAGACCTTGCACGACACGTGGGAGGCCAACGGACGGCCCGACGACCTGCTACCGATGCGGGCCCGGCTGGAGATGTTCCGGCCGCTCGCCGACGACGGCGCTTCGCTGGACCAGGCCAGTCGTGGCTTCTTGGAGGCCGGACAGGCGAGGGTACGTGCCCAGGATGCCCAGAATCGACGCCGCAGTCGTCAGCTGCGCAGAATCGCCCTGACCGCCGGGATCTTCGGCATCGTGGCGGTCGTGGCGGCGGTCATCGCGGTGATCTCCGGCGTGCATGCAGTGGGTCAGCGCGAGCAGGCCGAGACCGCCCGGAATCAGGCGCTGAGCCGACAGTTGGCCATCCAGTCGAGCGAGTTGGGCGATCGCGACCCGTTTCTCGCCGCACAGTTGGCCATTGTCGCTTATCAGACCTCGCCGACCCTCGAGGCGCGTTCGCGGTTGATCGACGCGACCGCACGCGGCGTCCCGGATCGCTTTGTCGGCGAGGCCGGGTCGGTATTGCTGGCCCGCTCGGGGTCACTGATCGCCGCCGCCGGAGGCGGCGGGCAGGTACGCCTGTTCGACGTGTCCGATCGTGGGATCGACCGACAAGTCGGTGCCTTCCACGCGCCGGACGGCGGTGGCCGATTGGGTGGGGTGGCCGTCCTGCCGGGGACGTCCACGGTGCTTCTCGGTGGTCGGGGCACCCTCACCGCCTGGAATGTCGCCGACCCCACACATCCGGTGCGCGCCTTTGATTTCCCGGCCGTCCGCGGCGACGTCAACGCACTCACGGTGAGTCCCGACGGCCGGTTCGTCGTCGCCAGTGAGCCCGAGGTGGGGGTGCAGGCGTGGGTGAACTCGGCCGGCGTGTGGCGTTCGGTGCCGTTGCCGGGCAAGGCCGCCGGGGTTGCCGGCGCCGCTGCGTTCAGTCCCGACGGCCGCTCGCTGGCCACCAGCAGCGCCTACCGTCGCATTGATCTGTGGCGCATCGACGGTGATGCCATCGTCACGACGGGGGAGATCCCGCTCGATGCGTGGCGCGACATCGAACTCGCGCAGGGTCTGACCTACACGCCGGACGGTACGCGGCTGGTTGCGGCACTGCGCAGCCGAGTGATCGACGTCGTCGACGTCACCGCTCCGGAGGCGCCGCGCAAGATCGCGGGATTCGGCGGATTCGACAGCTACGTGACGGCGGTGGCCGTCAACGCCGCGGGCACCGAGATCGCGGGCGCGGGCGCCGATAACACACTGCGGATCTTCAACCTGACCAATCCATCGGCCGCACCGCGGATCCTGACCTCGGAGTCGAACCCGGTGTCGGTGGTGTTCGCCGGAGACCATGTCATCGCGTCCAGTGATGATGGCCGGGTGCAGGATTGGCCGCTGACGTCGAATCGGACGGTGATCGGGACCAACAGCGTCTACCAGATCCCGGCGAACGGCTCGACGACCCGGCTGCTCGCCGCTGACAGCGGTACCGACGGACGGATCACCCAGTGGGACATCGAGTCCAGCGGACTGCGTCGAGAGGGACCGGACCTCGTTCCGCCGCCGGGCATGGTGTATTCGGGAGCGGTGACGCTGTCGTCGTCGGGCCGGATCGCGACCATGGGGACGGTCAGCGGAGCGGTGCAGTTCGCCGACATGTCCGATCCCGCCGCCCCGCATCTGGTGGGCTCGGTCGACGCGCAGCACACCCTCAACGAGACCGTGGACTACAGTGAACGGTCGCATCTGGCCGTGACCGGGGCCACCGACAGCAACATCCTCACCGTCATCGATGCCTCAAATCTTGCTGCGCCCAAGGTGGTGTCGACCTTCAACGCCGGTGGTGGCGTGTGGTGGACAACGCTGAGCCCTGACGGTCGTCGGGTCGCGGTGGCGACCTCGACCGGTGTCGTGCAACTGGTGGATCTCACCGATCCGGCGGCACCACGGGCCTATCCGCATCCGATCGCCTTCCAGGGAGCGGCGCTCGCGGTGCGCTTCTCCGCCCGCGGCGACCGGATCGTGGCGACCTCGGAGGAACGTACGGTCGTCGTCGCCGATGTCTCGAATCCGCAAGCGCCACATACCGTCGCGACGTTGAGCGGCCCGGCGGGCCAGCTGTACAGCGCTGGTTTCTCCGCAGACGGTTCCCACGTGGTCGCCGGTGGCGGGAATTCCGAGGTGTGGGTGTGGAATCTCGCCGACGGAGGGTCGGCGGACGTTGTGTTGCGCTCGTTCCCCGGACGGGTGTATGACGTACGATTCGCCCCTGACGATCGCATCCTCGCCGCCGGTGAGGGCGGGGTGATCGAGTCGTGGGGCCTCGACACCAGTGCACTCATCGATGCGCAATGCGCGCAGGCCGGCGATCAGATCACCAAGGGGGAGTGGGCCACCTACGTCCACGGCATGGGTTACCAACCTCCGTGCCGCCGGTGATTCCGGTCGCGGGGGCCGGTTCCGGGTCGATATCGACGCTGGTAATTTGGTCCCAGTGCGGTTGTTGCAGCGCCCCATCGAGCACGGCGAACTCACCCTCGCGGTTGCCGTCAACGGCGATCTCGCCGACAGCCGCACACCGCCGGTTCTGCTGGTCCACGGGATGGGCAGTGACCACAGCACCTGGCGACCCTTCGCGTCGGCCCTGCGCCGCGCCGGCCGCGCGGTCATTGCGGTCGATCTGCGTGGACACGGCCGCAGCGGCCGTCCGGGGGACTACGCGCTCGAGACGTTCGCTGCCGACCTGGGATTCGTGCTCGATGGGCTCGAGGTGGAGCGGGTCGATGTGGTGGGCCACTCGCTCGGTGCGCACGCGGCACTGCGCATGGCGATGAACGATCCCGGCCGGATCCGGTCGCTGGTGCTCGAGGAAGTGCCGCCGATGCCACGCGACCAAGCAGATCTCGACGAGGATATCGTCATGTCGGCGGGCTTCGGTGAACGTGTGCGCGGTATCGGCGCGCTGATGCGCAACCCGATGCCGGTGGTCCGATTTCATCGCGCGGTGGGAACGCAGGTCGGTGCCGAGTTCGAGCGAGCCGACCCACAGTGGTGGGGTCGTCTGACCGAGGTGTCGGCCCGGACCCTCGTCATCTCCGGTGGTTCGCGTAGCTTTCTTCCCCCGCCGCATCTACAGGCGCTGGCGCAGGCGTTGCCCGACGGCCGCTTTGACGTCATCGACGCAGGCCACTCGGTCCATCGGGACCGTCGTCGCGAATTCACATCGATGGCAGGAACTTTCCTGGTGCAGTGACGTCGGCGGTCCCTACGTGACCGGCTTGTTGTGCAGCGGCCGCGGGTCGACGCCGACCGCCTCCCACGCCTCGGCGGCCCACGGCACGTATAGCCATCGCACCGGTAGTCGGCGGAACACCGGGTTGAGTGCCCGCATGAACCTGGCAAATCTCTGGAAGTTCTTTTCGCGCTTTGCATCCCATTCCAGAGTGCAGACCTCACGCATCTGCTGCGGAAGGGTGCCGACCACCACGGTGCGGATGAACGCGTTGAGCGGGGCGGAGATGACGCGCCACGCGGGCGCCGGGATGCGGCGCGGCCGCGGCAGGCCCTTGCGGATGTATCCGGTGGCGTAGACGACCGTCTTGTGCGGCACGAAACGCTCGAGCATGCAGTCCCAATACTCGCGGAACTCGGCGTAGGTCTGCGGCTGACTGCGCGCGCTGACGCCGTAGAGCTCGTACCAGACCTTGCTCTCGGTGAAGATCTGCTCCTTCTCCGCCTCGGACAACCTGCGGATGAAGGTGTCGGTGATGTAGAGCACCTGATCGACGAAAGTGGCGTGTGCCCAGTAGAACAGCTCGGGATTGAGCGCGTGATAGCGCGAACCGTCACTGATCGTGCCCTTGATGTCGCGGTGGAAATCGCGCACGGTGCGCCCCCACTTGGCGGGCTCGGTGCTGTAGACGGTACGCATCACGGGCGGACCGGTGCGGCGGGCGCGGCCGAGGAAGTCGTCGAAGATCACCGAGTGGTCGAGCACGCCCTGACCGAGTTGTTCGATGCAGTTCTCGGTGCCGGCAAGGCGCTGGAATCCGAGGACTCCGCGGATGTCGCCATAGAACTTCCAGATGAGGGAGTCGGCGCCGAGCCGCGGAGTCGGCAGTGTGTCGTTCTCCGGAGTGGGATGCTCGGGACCGGCCTCGACCAGGACAGGCTGCGCCTCACGGATCGCCGAGTCGAAATCCTGATTCACTGTCATGGCGAGACCCTATCGCACGAAGAAACGAGTTTCCAGATTTGTTTCATCGGTCTGGTCAGGGAGGAGAATCGTGACCGGTCAGAGGTTGCCGACGCCGGAGGAGCTGCTCGAGCATGCGGTGGTGCTCAGCCTGCCAATGCGCACCCGTTTCCGGGGCATCACCACGCGCGAGGTGATGATCGTCGAGGGGCCGGCGGGCTGGGGTGAATTCGGGCCGTTCGTCGAGTACGACGACGAAGAGTCCGCGGCATGGCTCGCGGCGGGCATCGAGGCGGCGTATCTCGGACCACCCCCCGCACGTCGTGATCGGATCGCCGTCAATGCGACCGTGCCGGCGGTCCCCGCATCGGAGGTCGCGGGCATCCTTGCGCGGTTTCCGGGGGCGCACACCGCCAAGGTGAAGGTTGCCGAACCGGGGCAGACTCTCGACGACGATGTCGCGCGGGTTGCTGCAACGCGCGAGCTCATCGGCCGGGTTCGCGTCGATGCGAACGGAAAATGGAGTGTGGCACAAGCGATCACGGCATTGCGTGCGATCGGTGACCTCGAGTACGCCGAGCAGCCGTGCGCCACCGTCGAGGAGTTGGCCGCGGTGCGTCGTGCGGTCGACGTACCGATCGCCGCCGACGAATCGATCCGCAAGGCCGCCGATCCGATGCGGGTGGTCGCCGCCGAGGCCGCCGACATCGCGGTGCTCAAGGTGGCGCCGCTGTGCGGCATGCGGGCCGTGCTCACCCTGGCCGGTGATATCGGTCTGCCCGTGGTGATCTCGAGTGCGCTGGACTCTGCGGTCGGCATCGCCGCCGGCGTGGCGGCGGCCGCGGCGCTGCCCGAGCTGCCGTTCGCCTGCGGCCTGGGCACCGGCTCGTTGTTCACCGGAGACGTCGCCGACGGCGGTACCCCGGACGACGGTTACCTGCGGCCACGGTGGTTCGGGCCCGGTGGCCTCGACGTTCCGTCGACGCTGTGCGTCGCCGAGGACCGCCGGCAGTGGTGGAACGGGCGGCTGCGGCGCGCTCACGAGGTCCTGACCGCACGCGGGCACCGGCTCGGCTGAGGAAGTTTCCCGAACTGAGGGTGGCAGTCGATAGAGACATATCGTAGAGTTTGTTCCATGATGTTGCGTGGCTCACAGGAGCGGGGTGGACTCGTGCGGTCGCAGGAAGCTGTCATGACGGCGTCCTCGTCGGTGTCTCGGATGCGCTCTGCCGGGAAGTCGCCGACCCTCGCGTCACCGCCACCCGGCAGCGACCCGCAGGCGACTCGATGCGCACACCGCAGCGGCATCCTCGAGATCATGTCGATGTGTCGCGATCCCTTCGGATGCGCCGAGTGTCGTCGCATCGAGTGGGGTCTCAACTCCGGAGTACCGGTCACCGTTCGGGGGTTGCGATGACCCCGGGCGCGCCGGGCTCCCACGCCGAGCAGGGCCGTCGCCGCAAAGTGCGCAACACCGATAGTCCCGCCGATCAGAACAGCGCGATCATCGCCGCGGCCGAGGCGGAGTTCACCGAGGTCGGGGTGCGCCGCGCGAACGTCGACGAGGTCGCCACACGCGCCGGTGTCTCCCGGTCCACGCTGTATCGGCGGTTCCCCAACAAGGAGTCGCTGCTGCTCGGCGTAGCCGAGGAACTCTACGAACGCGGCATGGCCCGGCTGGTCGACGCGGTCCGCGGCCTCGGTCCGCGTGAGGCGGTCGTCGAGGCCTTCGCCGCGGGCGCAGCGATGATCTCCGACGAACCCCTGATGCGCCGGCTCGTCCTGACCGACCACGACATGGCACCGATCACCGCGTCGGTGACCGCCCTGTTCATCGACGTCGCCACTGGACGTGTCGCCGCGACCCTGCGCACCGCCGGTGCGCAGATGCCCGATGAGGATCTTCTCGAGGCCGTCGAAATTCATGTGCGCCTGGTCATCTCATTCCTGGAGACACCGGCCTCCGACGATGCGCGGCGGGAGCCGGAGCGGGTGCGGGCCTTCGCGGAGAAGTTCCTCGCACCGATGATCTGGTGACCGCCCAGGGCGGCACAACCGAAGTCAGTCCGTGATCTCACCCAGGGGAGTAATCGATGAGTATGCGCAGCAACCGATTCGGTGGAATCGGGCACGACGAGGTGCGGGCCCGGCTGGCCGACAAGGTCGTGGTGATCACCGGCGGCGCACGCGGTATCGGCCGTCAGACCGCCGGTCAACTCCTCGACTTCGGGGCGCGGGTGGCGATCGGCGACGTCGACAACGAGGTCCTGGCCAAGGCCGCCGCCGACCTCGGGGTGGAGGGGGTCGAGGTCGACGTCACCGACCGGGCGAGTTTCGCCGCCTTCCTCGACGAGGTCGAACGGCGCCTGGGGCCGGTGGATGTGCTGATCAACAACGCCGGGATCATGCCCGTCGGTTCCTTCCTCGAGTTTGACGAGGCATTGATCCGCCGGACCTTCGATATCGACCTGATCGGCGTCATCACCGGCAGTCAGCTTGCCGCGCAACGAATGATGGCCCGGCGGTCCGGGCAGATCGTCAACATCGCCTCGGTTGCCGGCCGGTTGCCGATGCCGGGTTTGGCCGTCTACAACGCCGCGAAATCGGGGGTCATCGAGTTCTCCGAGGCCCTCGACGCCGAACTGTCCGACCACGGTGTGCGGGTGAGCACCGTGATGCCAACCTTCACTCGCACCGGCCTGATCTCGGGCCTGGCGACCAATCGCTACATCCAGACCGTCGAACCCGAGGTCGTGGCCGCCGCCGTTGTCGGGGTCATCGCCGAGCCGCGTACCCGTGTGGCCGCCCCGCGGGCGATGCGGTGGGTGGACGCCAATCCGGTCTTCCCGCAGGCATTCAAACGTCTGACGCGCCGACACACCGGACTCGACCGGATCTTCCTCGACTACGACTCGGCCGGCCGAGCCGACTACGATGCCCGGATGCGGGGGCGCGCGATATCCTGAGCGTCACGGCGCCGCGTTATGATCGTGCGGTGCTGGCAAGGAGGCGTTGACGATGCCGTGGCCGACACCGCCGACATCGGCATCCCCGTCGATCCGGGCGGACCGGGCGGCCCGCCGTGAGTTGCGGCGCGCGGTCGACGATCTTGACGAGGTGCGCCGGGCGAACGGTCGGATCGCCCCGCTGTCGCGATGGTGGTGGACGGCCTGCGCGCTGGTCCTGACCGCTGCAGTGGTGGTCGCGGGATTCGGTGTGGCGGCCTGGATACGTGCCTCGAATTCCTGGACAGACGCCGATTTCACCGCCGTCGCCACCGACCTCGTCGCAGAGTTGTTGAGTCCCGATCAGGCTGCACCGCAACGGGTTCAAACGGTACTCGATGATGCGACCGGTGCCTTCTACGATGAATTCGCCCAATCGGCGGACGCCTACACGGCATTCGTCCGGCGCAGTGGAACCGCGGCGAGTGCCTCCATCGACGGCGCCGCAATCGTCACGCGCACCACCGATTCCGCCGTCGTGCTCGTCGCGGCGACGGTGGCCTACCAGCACACTGGGCAGGCCGTGGCCGACCGTGCGTTCCGGTTGCGGCTGGCCGTCGCCGACGATTCCGGCCGGCTCAAGGTCGCGGCGGTGCAATACCTCCCATGAGGCTTTTTCCGCGCACCTCTGCCACTCGTGACCGCATCGTCGCACCCGGCGCGGCGCTGGTGGCTGCGGTGATGGCAGTCGTCATGATCGCCGCACTGGTGGCCGTGGTGATCGCCGCCGCGACCTCGTCGATCGATCAGCGACGGACCGCCGACAATCGGGACTCGCTGCGTGCTCATGCCGGTGAGATCGTCGCGCAGGTGTTCTCCGTCGACACCGCCACTTGGCAGACCGATCGGGCTCGCGCCCGCACCCTGGTGGCCGGAGACTTCGTCGGATCGTTTGCCGCGCAACTGCATCGCGCTCCGCCCGCGGGCACGGTGTCGGTCCGGTGGCATCCCGACACGGTCGCGATCATCGACACCGGTCGCGAGGACGGTGACGCCCTGATCCGTGCGACCGTGCTGACCCGCAGCGAGAACGGTCCGAAGAACTCCGGTCAGGAGAATGCAGTACAGGAGAGCGCCGAACATCTCACGCTCCGAGCGGGTTTCGTGCGTCACGACCGACGATGGTTGCTACGTGATGCCGAGGTGGTCTCGTGACCCCGCCGACCGACCCCACTGCGCGGCAACGCCTCGCGCAGGAGCGGGTGATACACGCCCTGCGCGCTGCCCGCGTCGCGCGGATCGCCGCCGCCGACGACCTGCGGGCACGCGCGGTGAGGCGTTCGCGATGGGTGCGTCGCGCGCTCGTGGTCGCCGCACTGGTGGCGGTGGTGCTGATCGTCGGGGCGAGCACGCTCGCGGTGCTCGATCACCGGGCTACCGAGCGCACCGACCTCGACGGCGAGGTCCTCGCGGCGGCCCGATCGGCCACCACGAGCATGGTGACCTCGGACCCGGCACACGCCGAGGCCTACGTCCAACGGGTGCTTGCCCTGAGTACCGGCGCGCAGAAGAAGCGTCTCGAGCTGGCCGGCGCGGCCCTGTCGGCTGCCGTTGCCGCCCAGACCGCGCCGAGTGCCGGACGGGTGCTCTCGGCCGGGCTCGTCACCGATCCCGGGTCCGATGATCCCGGTTCCCGCGCACAGGTGCTGGTGGTCGTACAGGCATCCAATGCCGTTCTGCTCGGCGGAGATCCGCAGGCCGACCGCCTTACCCTCACGGTGTGGATGACCCGCACCGACGCCGGCTGGCTCGTCGACTCGGCGGTACCGGCATGATCGCGCCGCGTGTCACCCCGAGCCGGCGGCTCTCCTGGACTCAGCGTCACCGAGTCCGGCCGCTCGCCGCACCGCCGCGGATGTCGCGGCGCGCACGCCGGGCCCTGGTGGCGATCGCGGCGCTGACCTTGACCGCGCTGGTGGTCGCCGCCGTCGCCTGGACCCAGGCGTATCGGCAGACCCCGCGTCCCACCGACACCGACCGTGCAGACCTCGAACGGGCCGCGACGAGCGCCGTCACCGCACTGATGACCTTCGGCGGGCCGCACCCCCCGGCGCCCGACGCGGTGCGCGCCCATCTGAGCGACCCGCTGCTCACGCGATACGACGCCGAGCGTGCCGACGTCGTCCTGCCGGATGCGGTTGCCGCGTCGGCCCAGATGACGGTGAGCGTGGTGGGCATGGCGGTCGGGGAGTTCCACGCCGACGACGCACGTCTGCTCGCCTTTCTCGACCAGACGGTGGCGGTGCCCGACGGGAGTGCGCGCGGGGGCGGAGCCGGTCCACCGGGGGCCGGAGCCGGTGCGGGCGGCGACCATGCATCTACCGCAAAGTGGTTGGTCATGCGTAAGGTGAACCACATCTGGCTGCTCGCCGACGTCCGACCGGTGGGGGACGTCACCCGCTGATGCGGGCAGCGACATTCGATCCGCTGACGCGGGCAGCACAGTCGACGAGAGGGCAAGAACCGAGGATGAGTGCAGCAGGTGTCGTGGTGGTCGGTGCGGGACTCGGGGCCGTCCGCCTCGCAGAGAACCTGCGTACCAATGGACACGAGGAGCCGATCACACTGATCGGCGCCGAGCCCTACGCTCCCTACGATCGGCCGCCGCTGTCGAAGACGGTGCTGCTGGGCAAGGAGGACCGCGTCGAGCTCAAGCCGGCCGAGTTCTACACCGAGTCGTCGATCACCCTGCGACTCGGTCAACGGGTTACCGCTGTCGACCCGCGGGCCGCAACCGTCACCGTGCATGGCCCCGGTACCGATGACATCGAGAGCGTCCCCTACGACGACCTGGTGCTCGCCACCGGGCTTGCCCCGCGGGCCTTTCCCGGTGCTGAACACCTTGCGGGCGTGCACACCCTGCGCACCTTCGACGACGCGGTCGCCCTGCGCTCGGACATCGACGGTGCGCAGACCGCCGTCGTCATCGGTGCCGGCTTCATCGGTTGCGAGGTCGCGGCGAGCCTGACCGAACGCGGTGTACGGGTCTCGCTCGTCGAACCGGCGCCGACCCCGCTGGCGCAGGCGCTCGGCGAACCGATCGGGACACTGGTGGCCCGGATGCACACCGCCAACGGGGTCGATGTCCGTGCGGGCATAGGGGTTTCGGAGATCGTCGGCGACGACTCGGGTGCGGTGCGGGCGGTCCGTCTGGCCGATGGCGCAGAACTGCCCGCCGACATCGTCGTCGTCGGCATCGGCTCGATCCCGGTCACCGACTACCTCGAGGGATCGGGTATCGGGTTCGCCCCGCGTGAGACCGGCGGTGGGATCGCCTGCGATGGCGTCGGAAAGACCAGCGCACCACACGTATACGCGATCGGGGACGTCGCCAACTGGGCCGACGGTTCGCCCGCCGCACGGCGGGTCGAGCACTGGAATCACACCGTCGAACAGGCTGCGGTGGTCGCCCATCAGATCGCCGGAGGTGAGGGGGCGCTGATCACCGCCGCGGTGCCGTACTTCTGGAGTGACCAGTTCACGGTGAAGATCCAGGCACTCGGGCATCCGCGCGCCGATGACGACGTGCACATCGTCTCCGACGACGGCACGAAGTTCCTGGCCTACTACAGTCGCGACGGAATCCTCACCGGGGTGGTCGGCGCGGGCAAGGCGGGTCCGGTGATGAAGACACGCCCCAAGCTGGCGACCCCGACACCGGTCGCGGACCTTCTCTGACCGCGCGGTGCCCGTGGATTCTGTTCCCGCGCAGGTGATTTCTGCGGTCCGCGAACTCGGCGACCCAGAGCAGGCATCGCGCATCGCGCGCTATCTGCAGGCGCGGCCCGGTGGTTACGGTGAGGGCGACGAGTTCGTCGGGGTCGCGGTGCCGCAGCTGCGCGCGCTCGCCCGTCGGTGGCGCGGCGTCGACCGCGGTGCGGTCGGTGAGCTGCTGAGCTCACCGGTCCACGAGATCCGGTTTCTCGCACTGCTTCTCATGGCACAGGAGTCCACGCGGGCCGACGGTGCCGGCGCTCGCGCGTGGGTCGGTGACTACCGCAGGGCCGTCGACAACGGGTATGTGAACAATTGGGATCTCGTCGACACCTCGGCCGCACCGGTTCTCGGGCGCTGGTGTGAACGGATCGGTGACCACTTCGCGCTCGTCGACCTCGCCGCCGACGAACGGCTCTGGCACCGGCGGGTCGGTATCGTCGGTACCCACGCCCACCTGCGTGAGGGCGATGCCCGCCCCATGCTGGCGGTGGCGCCGCTCGTCGTCGACGATCGGCGTGACCTCATTCAGAAAGCCTTGGGTTGGATGCTGCGCGAGATGGGCAAGCGCGTCGGGAGGTCAACGCTCACCGACTATCTCGACGAGCACGCGGCGTCGATGGGGCGCACCGCACTGCGGTATGCGATCGAGCATCTCGATCCCGCGACGCGAGTCCGCTACCGCGCGTTGCGGTGAGTCGCACGGGCCGTCGGCACCGGCGCCTCAGACGCCTTCGGCCTCGCGTCCCTTCCACTGACGCAACATGCGTTCGCGTAGATCGTCGTAGATCGGCGGCGAACGCACCAACTCGGCGACGATCATCGTGGCGGCCCCGGCGGCGAGCACCGACACCGCGACCGAGGTCGTCGAGGTCATCTCCATCACCAGCACCGCGCCGGTGAACGGCGCCCGGACCACGGCGGTGAAGAACGACGACATGCCCACGATCATCAGTGGCAACAACAACTCGTGTCCGTAGCCCGGCGAGACCAGATCGATCAGCCGGGAGGCGATGAGGCCGGTCATCGCGCCGAGCGCCAGCATGGGGGCGAAGATGCCGCCCGGCGTGCCCGCCGAATACGACACCGGACCGGCGACGAAGCGGATCGCCAGCAGCATCACGATCGCCCAGAAGGCCAGATGCTGACCGGACAGGATGTTCTGCGTCAGATCGTCACCGCCGCCACCGAGATCAGAGTCGATGGTCAGCACCGCCCCGATGATCGCCCCGATGATCGCGGCCTTCACCGGGCCGGGCACCCGGGGGATGGCCGCAAAGCCGCTCAGACATGCACGGATCAGCCAGTTATAGGCGACGCCGAGCATCCCGACCACGACGCCGAAGACGACGAACACCGGAAGTGAGGACAACGCAACGGAAGTGATCTGCGGGAGGACGAAGTCGGGATGGTTGCCGACGATCAAGCGACTGCACACGGTGCCTGCGGCGACTGCGGCCATCGTCCAGAGGACGTAGCGCACCTTGACGGTCTTGGCGATCTCCTCGATGCAGAACAGGGTGCCGCTGATCGGTGCGTTGAATGCGACGGCGAGGCCCGCGCCCGACAACGTGGTCTGCAGAACCCGGATCTCGCGCAGCGTGGCGCGGCACACGCGTCCGGTGAGCGCGCCGATCGCGGCGCCCATGTGCACCGTCGGGCCTTCCCGACCGAGGACCATGCCACCGACGCCGATGACCAGCAGGCCGCCGACAAAGCGGGCCGGGATGACCGAGGCCGGAGGTGGTGCGGCCTCGCCGCGTTCGACGGCCTCCACATGCTGGATGCCGCTGCCGGCGGCGCGCGGTTCCCCTCGAGTGATCAGCGCCGCGACGAGCGCCGCGGCGGCCGAGATCACCACGGGTATCAGCCAGGCGGCGGGTCCGTGATGATGGGTCCAGTCGATCAGATCGGCCCGCAGGTGATCGGCGCGGATCAGCAGCCACCGGAATGTCCCGCCGATCAGGCCGGTGATCGCACCGGCGATCGTGGCGACAATGGTCAGCCAGACGAGAACCCGTGCACCGGTGTCCTGTTCGGGCGTTTCCGGTGTGAGATCACGGGAGTCCGGCGCCCTCACGCGTCGTCACCGGGCCGTTGGTGATCACCGGGCTGGGAAATTCGGGTCGCGGACACCGATCCACGGTAGAACTCGGCCGAGTGCACCCTCGCGCCCAGGGTTGGCCGACAGCGCTCTCGATCGTCAGGACGCGCGGAACACCTTGATCGCGGCAGCGATCAGCGGGAACTGCAGTGGCAGTCGTCCGAGGACGATCGCCTTGTAGAGCACAGGCTTGTGCCACCACAGCCGGACCATGTTGATGTTGGCCGGGTACACCGCGACGAACAGGGCCGCGGCTGCGGCGGCGGACGACTTGCGGGTGGCCGGGACGAGAAGTCCCACGCCGAGGGTGACCTCGGTGAGACCGGATGCGTAGGTCAGTATGCGCGGGTCGGCAGGGATCTCCTCCGGGATGATCTCGTCGAAGGGTTTCGGCGCTACGAAGTGCAGGGTGCCGATGGTCAGCAGCATCCCGGCGAGGGTGCGGGCGAGCTGGTTGGGGGATAGGCGTGAGAGCACCTCAGAACTCGACTCGTAGTCGGTCGGACGTCGGATGGGCCTGGCATCCGAGGATATAGCCGTCGGCGATGTCCTCGGGATCGAGTGCACCCGAGTTGTCCATCTCGACGCTTCCATCGGTGAGAGTGCATGCGCAGGAACCGCATTCGCCCTCCTGGCACGAGTACGGCGCATCGAGTCCGGCCTCGAGCATGATCTCGATCAGGGTGCGTGTGCGGGGCCAGGTCAGTTCGTGGGTCTCGCCGTCGAGTTGGACCTCAACGGTCGCGGCATCGGCCTGCTCCTCGGCACTCACCTCATCGAGGACGACGTCGACGAAAGGATCACCGGAGAGTGAGTTGTAGACCTCGGCGTGAACATCGTGGTGGGCGAAGCCCGCAGTGTGTAGCGCCTGGTGCACGGTGTCCATGAAGGGGCCGGGGCCGCACATGTAGGCGGCGTGGCCGCGGAAGGCGCCGAAGATCGTTGCCAGGGACTCGGCGCGGGGCAGGCCCTGCAGGGTCTCGAGCCAGTGGATCACGACCAGCCGGTCTGCGTGTGCGGTCTGCAGCTCGCGCAGTTCATCGGCGAAGATGACGTCTTCGGGGCTGCGATTGGCGTAAAAGAACGCGATGGTGCTGCTTCCGGACGCCAGCGCGGTCTTGAGGATCGACATCACCGGGGTCACCCCGCTGCCCGCGGCGATCAGCAGGAGCGGTTCGTTGATCGATCGCGGGGTGAACACCCCTGACGGGGGTAGTACCTCGATCTGCGAGCCCGCGGAGAGGTTGTCGCACACCCAGTTCGACCCGTAGCCGCCGACGGTGCGCTTGACCGTCACCTTGGGCAACTCGTCGCGGCCGGGAGAGGAGGCCAGCGAGTAGCATCGGGCCACCGACCCGGTCTGCTCGCTCGGGATGCGCAGGGTGAGGAATTGGCCCGACTTGTACTGGGTGAACGCCTCTTTGGCCGTGTCGGGGAGTTCGAAGACGATCGACCGTGCGTCGGGGGTCTCGTCGATGATCTCGGCCACGGTGAGGATTACGCTGCGCGAGCCGTGGGGCGTCAGTTCAGTCGAGTCCGGTCCGGTCATGCCTCAGGTCTCCTGGCGTCGGGGAAGGTGCAAGAGTTGACAGTGTAGAAACTAGAACACGTTCTACTTTGAGCCTAGCCTAGATGTCGGGCTGTGGACACCGGCAAGGCGATCGGTTCCAGGGTAGAGGGGCGGTCGGTGGCGGCTGTGTCGCAGGCATTCCCTCGACAGCGCTCTGTTTCTCGCCGACAGCGCTCTCGGTCTCCTCGACGGCGCTCTCGGTCTCCTCGACAGCGCTCTTGGTCTCCTCGACAGCGCTCTCGGTCTCCTCGACAGCGCCCCCAGATCTCGTCGACGGGGCTTGAGTCGACGGGTCCGGCTCGGGCGAACCCGTCGATCGCGAACCTCGCCATCGAGGACTTCACGCACGTCGCCGAGTCGCAGACGGGATCTCTCGATGGTGATGAGCACTCTAGAGCCCCTGCAGCCCTGCGGCCAGCGTCGCGCACCCCGCCCGGATGAGCGCGTCGAGGTCGGCGTCGGGATGGGCGAGCCATTGTTCGTAGGCGGCCAGAGCGGTGCCCAGGCACAGCCAGCCGATCGTCTGCGGGAGGTGGGCGACTTCATCCAGGCCGAGCCGATGGGCGCAGAACTCGGCGATGACGTGGCGCCAGTCGGCGTACATCAACATCGAATGTGCTTGTAGGCTCGGCACCCCCAGGAGTAGCTGCATGCGTCGGCGGTGTCCGTCGAGAAACTCCGCAGGCACCTCGTTGAAGGCGATCAGCGCCCGGGTGACGGCCTCGGCGATGGAGAGGTCGTCGGGGATCTCGGCGAGTAGTGCGCGCAGGTCGTCGAGGTGGGCGTCGAAATCGCCCCACGGGATCGCGTTCTTCGAGGGGAAATAGCGGAACAGTGTGCGACGCGCGATGCCGACGGCGTCGGCGATATCGTCGACGCTGGTTTCCTCGAAGCCGACGGTGGTGAACAGGTCGATGGCGGTCGCGCTGATCTGTGCACGGCTGGTGCGCGGGCGTCGGCCCGGCGCCGTCGAGTTCTCGGTCGTCATCAGACCTCTCTCACCAGGTCGGTGCCCGTCCGGGTGGTCAGTTTTCGGCTGGGGGGTGCAATTCTGCACTCGGTGCCATTATACTGATCGGTGATTCACATCACTACCCAAATATTAGGAGGTTTGGATCATGGCCGATCACACTGCCAAGGCAGCTCAGGACGTGTCGGTGCCCGCCGACGTCGAGACCGAGCTCGTGGGTGAATCCCTCGTTGAAGAGGTCTCGATCGACGGGATGTGCGGGGTGTACTGATGTCTACCCCGACATCTGCTCCGGTTGCCGGCGATCGCGGCTTCGCGGTCGCCGGCAACCGGCGCGACACCCCCGCCACCGTGTCCACGTTCGATCTCGACGCCGCTTGGGAGCTCAACCCCAAGGTCGCGCTACGCCCGGAACCCTTCGGGGCGTTGCTGTATCACTTCGGTACTCGCAAGCTCTCATTCCTCAAGAACCTGACCGTCGTCGGGATCGTGCGGTCCCTCGCCGAGCACGCCGACGCCGAGGCCGCTCTGGCTGTTGCCGGGATCGAAGCCGCCGAGCGCGCGCTCTATGTGCAGGCGCTGACCGCCCTGGCCGACTCCGGGATGATTGTCCGCCGCTGACGGGCGCATTCTCCACCATCCACCACCGCTCCTCGAGCCCAAGGAGACCTGAAGATGACCACACTCGAGTTGCCGCCCACTGCAACCGAACTCGCCGCCATGCCGTCGCGCCGTCCCAGCGCGCCCCCCCAGGTCGGGCGTCTGGTCGATCAGTTCGAGAAAGGGCTCGACGCCCCGATCTGCCTGACGTGGGAGCTGACTTACGCCTGCAACCTGGCATGTGTGCACTGTCTGTCGTCCTCGGGCAAGCGCGACCCGCGTGAGCTGTCGACCGAACAGTGCAAGGCGATCATCGACGAGCTACAGCGCATGCAGGTCTTCTACGTCAACATCGGTGGCGGGGAACCGACGGTGCGCCCGGATTTCTGGGAGCTCGTCGATTACGCCACCAGCCACCAGGTGGGAGTGAAGTTCTCCACCAACGGTTTACGCATCGACAAGACGGTCGCCGCGCGGCTGGCCGCGTCGGACTACGTCGACGTGCAGATCTCGCTGGATGGTGCGACAGCAGAAGTCAACGACGCCGTGCGTGGCCCTGGCTCGTTCGACATGGCGGTGCGCGCGCTGGAGAACCTCCACGAGGCGGGATTCGCCGACGCGAAGATATCGGTGGTGATGACGCGGCAGAACGTGGCGCAGCTCGACGAGTTCAAGGCTCTCGCCGATCGCTACAACGCCACTCTGCGCATCACCCGGCTGCGTCCGTCGGGCCGCGGCGCCGACGTCTGGGACGACCTGCACCCGTTGCCCGAACAGCAGCGCGAACTTTACGACTGGCTCATCGCACATGGCGAGAACGTCCTCACCGGCGACTCGTTCTTCCATTTGTCGGCGTTCGGTGGGGCCGGCGGGTCCGGCCTGCCCGGACTGAATCTATGCGGCGCGGGTCGCGTGGTGTGTCTCATCGACCCGGTCGGTGACGTCTACGCCTGCCCGTTCGCGATCCACGAGAACTTCCTCGCCGGAAACATCACGACTGACGGCGGCTTCCAGCAGATATGGCAGAAATCGGACCTCTTCACCGAACTCCGTGAGCCACAGAACGCCGGAGCCTGCACGCGCTGTGCCCATTTCGACGCATGCCGCGGCGGCTGCATGGCGGCCAAATTCTTCACCGGACTGCCGCTGGCCGGACCCGACCCCGAGTGCGTGCAGGGATATGGCGAAGAGCTGCTGGCCGGTGAGCGCGCCAAACCAACTGCGAACAAAGATCATTCGCGAGGTACTCCGTTGACCCTGATGACCAGGCAACCCGACGGCGAGATCACCCCGATCGTTGGGCCGCCGTCGAAGAACTGCGATGAGAACCCGTTGGCGGGATTCGCCCTGTAGTACCCCCCGCGTGGCGGATCGTCGGGCTCCCGGGTCGGGGGCCCTGGGTGATTCGATGCTGCGACGAACAAGAGAAGAAAATAGGTAGGAACACATAATGGTCACCAATCCCTGGGCCCGCAACCCCTGGTTCGAAACCGTTCACGAAGCGCAGTGCCGCGCCAAGAAGCGACTGCCAAAGTCGGTCTACTCCTCGCTGATCGCCGGCACCCAGGCCGGCGTGACGGCGCGCGACAACGTCGACGCGTACTCCGAGATCGGGTTGGCCCCGCACGTGATCGGCGTGCAGCCCGACCGCGAACTCTCCACCACCGTGATGGGGCAGGACCTGTCGTTTCCGGTGATGATCAGTCCCACCGGCGTACAGGCCGTCGACCCCGACGGCGAGGTCGCGGTGGCGCGCGCCGCGGCAGCCCGCGGTACCGCGATGGGCTTGTCCAGCTTCGCGTCTCAACCGGTCGAGGAGGTCACCGCGGTCAACGACAAGATCTTCTTCCAGATCTACTGGCTTGGTAGTCGCGACGAGATCCTGGCGCGTGCCATGCGCGCCAAGGAGGCCGGCGCGAAAGGTCTGATCGTCACGACCGACTGGGTGTTCAACATTGGTCGCGACTGGGGCAGCCCGGAGATCCCGGAGAAGGTCGACGTCAAGGCTCTGCTGCGGCTGGCGCCGGAGATCGCGGTCAAGCCGCGCTATGCGATGGACTGGATTCGCGACGGCAAGATCATCATTCCCGACCTGAGCGCGCCCAACGTCTCCAGGGGCAAAGGGCAGCCCGGACCGACCTTCTTCGGCGCCTACGGCGAGTGGATGAGCACCGCCCCGCCCACCTGGGACGACCTGCAGTGGCTCCGCGAGCAGTGGGGCGGACCGTTCATGGTCAAGGGCGTCACCCGCCTCGACGACGCGAAGCGGGCCGTCGACATCGGTGCGACCGCGCTATCGGTGTCCAACCACGGTGGAAACAACCTCGATGGCACGCCCGCCACCATCCGCCTCCTGCCGGGCATCGCCGAGGCGGTCGGCGATCAGATCGAGGTCCTGCTCGACGGCGGTATCCGCCGGGGTAGCGACGTCGCCAAGGCGCTGGCACTCGGAGCGCGTGCGGTGATGATCGGTCGCGCCTACCTGTGGGGCCTGGCGGCCAACGGTCAGGCCGGAGTCGAGAACGTCCTCGATTTGCTCCGCATGGGCCTCGACAGCGTGGTGATGGGATTGGGCCACAAGAGCATTGACGACCTGACGCGCGACGACCTGATCATCGGCGAGGACTTCGAGCGGTCCTTCGGCGGCGTCTGAGCAACTCTGGGTCGGAAGAACCCGGCACAAACAGGGCTACGAACAACAGGGCGCCGTGCATCCCGCCGACGGCGCTCTGTTGGTCGCCGACGGCGCTCTGTATCCCGCCGACGGCGCTCTGTTATTCGCCGACGGCGCCGTGTATTTCGCCGACGGCGCTCTATTGGTCGTCGACGGCGCTGTGTATTTCGTCGACGGCGCTCTATTGGTCGTCGACGGCGCCGTGCATCCCGCCGACGGCGCTCTGTTGTTCGCCGACGGCGCCGTGTATTTCGCCGACGGCGCTCTGTTATTCGCCGACGGCGCCGTGTATTTCGCCGACGGCGCTCTGTTATTCGCCGACGGCGCCGTGTATCCCGCCGACGGCGCTCTGTTATTCGCCGACGGCGCCGTGTATTTCGCCGACGGCGCTCTATTGGTCGTCGACGGTGCTCAGACTTTGGAGTTTCCCATGTCGATCTGGAACTGCGAACCGGTGACAGCGCGCGCTTGTGGTGAGGTGAGGTAGAGCACGGCGTCAGAGATGTCGTCGAGCGAGGCAACCGGGAAGTGATCCATCATCGAGATGAAATACCTTGTGTACTCGCCCATCTCGAAGACCTTCATGGCCGCGGAGTCGGCGATGCCCATCGGCGTGTTGACGGCGTAGGGGTGGATTGAGTTGACGCGGACGCGACGCGGGGCGAGTTCTTTGGCGGTTGTCTGTGCCAGTCCGGTGAGCGCGTACTTCGACGCCGAGTACGCCGCCTGGACGGGCATCGCCTTGAGCCCGGCGACCGAGGAGATGATGACGATCGAGCGGTCCTCGGCGTCGGTCTCCAGCAGCGAGGGAATGGTGGCGCGCAACGTCTTCCACGTGCCGACCACGTTGACGTCGAGGACGTCGGTGAATTCGCGTTCGGACAGTTCCCAGGTGAGGCCCCACGAGAGGATTCCGGCGTTGGCGATCACATGATCGAGGCGGCCGAATTGGGCCACGCCGTCGGCAACGAGTTCTTCCTGGAACGCCAGATCTCGCGTATCCCCCTGACGTGCAAGGATTTTGCCGCCGGCTTCCGTGACGAGGCGAATTGTCTCGGCAAGATCGTCCGACGTCGACGCCGGATAGGTGATGTGGTCGGCGACTTCGCCGGCGATGTCGAGTCCGATGATCGACGCACCCTCACGGGCGAATCGGATCGCGTGATTGCGGCCCTGGCCACGGGCGATGCCGGTGATGTAGACGACCTTGCCGTCGAACTGTCCCATGAAAAAACTGTAACACGTTCTATTTCGTTGGGGTGGGCTACCGGGAGAATGCGCTGTCGGCGTTGGGGCGGCCGCCGTCGGAGAGCGCTGTCGGCGCGGGGAAAGGCGCTGTCGGGGCGGAGATAGGCGCTGTCGGCGCGAGGATAGGCGCTGTCGGCGCGAGGATAGGCGCTGTCGGCGCGAGGATAGGCGCTGTCGGCGCGAGGATAGGCGCTGTCGGCGCGAGGATAGGCGCTGTCGGCGCGAGGATAGGCGCTGTCGGCGCGAGGATAGGCGCTGTCGGCGCGGGGAAAGGCGCTGTCGGCGCGGAGATAGGCGCTGTCGGCGCGAGGAAAGGCGCTGTCGGTGAGGTGCAGAGAGCTGTCGCGACGAGACGGGGCGCCGACGACATCGTCGGCGCCCCGCATCTGACCGAGGAGCTGGGATCCGGTCAGTCGGTCCAGATGGTGGACGGATCGGTGGCCTGGCGGGCCGGTCCGCTCGGCGTCTCCGGCGAGGTGCGCGAGAACCGCGGCGCCACTTGTGCCTGCATGACGCCGTCGATCTCGAGGAGGTTGGCGCGCGCCGCCATGTGTGGGTCGGTGGGAGCCTCGGCGAAGGTCAGTACCGGTGAGGTGCAGGCGTCGGTCCCGTCGAACACCTTGGCCCATTCGTCGCGGGTGCGCGAGGCAAAGGTCTCGGTGAAGACCTTCTTGAGCTCCGGCCACCTCGCGATGTCGTTCTGGTCCGGCAGGTCGGCATCGGCGAGTCCGAGACCGTTGAGGAGTGCGGCATAGAACTGCGGCTCGATCGCTCCGACGGCCATGTACTTGCCGTCGGAGGTCTCGTACACCTCGTAATACGGGGCGCCGGTGTCGAGCATGTTCACCCCGCGCTCGTCCGACCACAGGCCGGTACCGCGGAAGGCCCACATCATCTGCCCCAGAACGGAAGCCCCGTCGACCATGGCGGCATCGACCACCTGGCCGCGACCGGAGAACTGGCGCTCGACGAGAGCCGAGAGCACTCCCATCACGAGGAACATCGAGCCGCCACCGAAGTCGCCGGCGAGATTGAGCGGGGGCACCGGACGCTCGCCGTGACGGCCGATGGCATGGAGCAGGCCCGTCAGCGAGATGTAGTTGATGTCGTGGCCGGCGAGCTCGGCGCGCGGCCCGTCCTGGCCCCAGCCGGTCATGCGGCCGTAGACCAGGCCGGCGTTGACCTCGGCCAGATCATCGGGCCCGAAGCCGAGTCGTTCCATCACGCCGGGGCGGAATCCTTCGATAATCACGTCGGCCTTCGCGATCAACCCGAGGATGGTGTCGCGGTCGGCCGGGTCCTTGAGGTTGGCCTCGACGACGCGACGCCCGCGTAGCAACGCGTCGGCATTGCGGCCCTCGACCGGGAGGGTTCCGGGCCGCTGCACCCGGATGACGTCGGCGCCGAGGTCGGCGAGCATCATCGCTGCGTGCGGGCCCGGACCAATACCCGCGAACTCGATCACGCGCAATCGATTCAGCGGTCCGCTCTTACCGCTGGTGGGTGTCGAATCTGCCGTCATGGACGTCCTCCCTCGAATGGTGTCGACCTTGCCGTGCCGACCGTGTTCTGCGACGCATACTGTGGTCCAGGATTCCACAACCGATCGAGCGCTCGTCCAAGCGGGTCCGACGAGGGAATCATGGTGGTGCAATTGGTGACGACCGGCTTACCCCGAGGCGCCGCGCACATTAGACTCGTCCGAATGGTGCGAACGGCGACGCTGGGGCAATACGCATGGCCGCAAGTGACGCCGGCAGAACTGACCCTTCTCGTTCCGATCGGCTCGGTCGAACAGCATGGGCCGCATCTCCCGCTCGACACCGACACCCGCATCGCCGTCGCGGTGGCCACCGCCGTCCGCTCGGAATTGCCCGCGGGCGCCCCGGTCGCGGTCGCGCCGGAAATCGCCTACGGAGCCAGCGGTGAGCACGAGGGTTTCGCCGGGACGATCTCGCTGGGGCAGCAGGCACTGGCCGACCTGCTCGTCGAATACGGTCGTAGCGCCTGCCGCTGGGCGCGGCGCATTGCCTTCGTCAACGGTCACGGCGGCAACGTCCCCACGCTGGCCGCGTCGGTCGCCAAACTGCGCTATGAGGCGCGCGACGTGGCCTGGTATCCGTGCATGTTCGCCGATTCCGATGCTCACGCTGGACACACTGAAACCTCTGTGCTGCTGTATCTTTCGCCGGAGTTGGTGCGAACCGACCGGATCGAGGCGGGTAACCGTGAGCCGATCGGCGCGTTGATGGCGCCGATGCGTACCGGTGGTGTCGCCGCGGTCAGCGAGAACGGAATACTGGGCGACCCGCGAACGGCCACCGCCGAACACGGTGCGCAACTTCTCGCGCGTGTCGTCGATGATCTGACCCGGGCGCTCGGCGAGTGGACCGTCGACGATAAGGGGAGACTGCGGTGACGACGACCGAATGGGTCGCGCAGAAGATGCCCGCCCCGAGCGATTCCGGATTGCCGGACGGTTTCCAGATCCAGATCGATCTGCGGTGCGCACGTCGCGGCGACCTGCGCCACCTCGTCGGTGGGTCGCCGACCCGAATGCTCCGGCTCAGCGACACCGCGCTCGGTCTCACCTCGGCCGACGGTCGCATCGAGGTGTGCAACACTGCCACGCGCACGCTCTCGCGGACGCTACTCGAGACCGGCATCGCTCATCCACGGCCCATGTCGGGGCCCACGCCCGATGACGTCACCGTGGTGGTCCCGGTGCGCGACAACCAATCCGGTGTCGACCGGCTCCTCGACGCGGTGGCCGGTACCCGCGTCATCGTGGTCGACGACGGCTCGGCCGTGCCCCTCGTCGCGCAGGGGCCGCTGGTGCAGGTCATTAGATTCGAGTCCAACCGCGGCCCGGCCGCAGCCCGTAACGCGGGGGCGGCCGCCGCAACGACGGACTTCGTGGCCTTTCTCGACTCCGACGTCGTTCCCGAGCCAGACTGGCTGGTGATGCTCCTGGCGCACTTCTCTGATCCGCTGGTGGCGCTGGCCGCACCCCGGATCGTCGGGTTGTCGGCCCGGCGCGGTGAACGCCTGTCGATGGCCGAGCGCTACGAGAACGGTCACTCGTCTCTCGATATGGGGCCGACCGAGGCCGCCGTGGTACCCGGTACGTCCGTACCATATGTGCCCAGTGCGGCAATGATCGTGCGGCGCAGCGCTTTTTGCGGATTCGACGAAAGCCTCCGGGTGGCCGAGGACGTCGACCTGTGTTGGCGACTGCATGAGACGGGCTGGCGGATGCGCTACGACCCGGTCGCCCGGGTTGCCCACGACCATCGCACCAGCCTGCGGCAGGTGTTGTCTCGACGCCGCTATTACGGCACCGGAGCGGCGTTGCTGGCTGCACGGCACGGCACGCTCGCCGCGCCGATCGTGATGACGGCGTCGATGGCGCTGGCGGTGGCGGCCTTGTTGTCGCGGACGAAGCTCGGACTTGTTCTCGCCTTCCTCGTGCTGGTCCGCGTGGCACATCGATTGCGGACGCGGCTCGGCGACCTGCCCGACGCGTCAGTGGCGGCCGCTCAGCTGACCGGCCGCGCGGCCGGATATGGACTATTGCAGGCGGCCGGGGCGATCTGTCGACATTATTGGCCTGTGGCAATTCTCTTGGCGTTGATCTCCAAGCGATTCCGGATCCTCGTCATCGAGGTGGCCATCGCCGAGGGGCTCGCCGAGTGGGTGCGCGGCGTCCTCGCCGACACCACGCACGGTCCCGCGATCGGCCCCGTCGCCTATCTGATCTGCCGCCGTCTCGACGACCTCGCCTACGGTGCGGGACTGTGGGAAGGTGTTGTGCGTCAACGTGATTTCGGCGCCCTTCGACCTGTCGTCACGCGCTGACCGCCGAATCAAGATGGTGAGAACACCGGTGGATGAGACGTCGGTGACCGGTGAGATTCCCCGACGTGCAGATGTCGTCATCGTGGGCGCCGGCAGCGCCGGTTCGGTACTGGCCGACGCACTGAGCCGCGACGGCACCCGATCGGTACTGCTGCTCGAGCAGGGCAGCGGCTGGCCCGACGCCGCGGTTCGGGATCTCCGAACACTTCCGATCGGCGCGTCGTCGGGGTTCGTGACCGTCCACGACGCGCCGCCCGGCCAGACCGTGGTCCGCGGGCGCGGGCTGGGCGGGTCCTCGGCGATCAATGGTGGATATTTCTTGCGCTGGCATCGCGACGATTTCGCCGGGTGGCCCACCGGCTGGGGCGTCGACGACGTCGAGACGGCCTATCGCGAACTCGACGAGAGTGGCGGCCCGATGTCGGTGTATCCGTTCGGCGAGGACGACCTCGGGCCGGCCGCCCGCGCCTTCGAGCGATTCTGGTCGACGCGGGTACCGGTCCGCGAGGTGACCGACCGGTGGCCGATCATCGGTCTCAACCGAGTGCTGGGCAACAACGCGCACCGACTGCGCACGACCTCTGCGGAGGCGTTTCTCCGTCCGGCTCTCGCGCGTTCGAATCTCGTTGTCAGAACCGGTATTCAGGTACGAGAGATACTGATGGCGGGACAGTGGGCCACGGGTCTGCGGGCCACGGGTCTGCGGGCCACGGATCTGCGGGCCACGGGATCGGGGGGCGTCGACACCGACGTCGCCTGCGGTGAGGTGATCCTGTGCGCCGGAACGCTCGGTACCGCAGGTATTCTGCTGCGCTCGATCCCGGAGGTAATCGGGACCTCCGGCGTGCTCGTCGCCGGCGAACACCGTGAGGTGCTCGTCGGATACCGCAGGCGTTCGGCTGATGACCCGCGGCCACTCCTGCCTACCGTGGTGCACACCGACGACGGTATCGAGATCCGCTGCTACTCCGATGATTTCCAGCGGTACGTGACCGGATCGGCTGGCGGCTCACAGGTCATGGGGGTCTGTGGGATGCTCCATGCGGGGCCCGCTCGTCTCTCATCGGCGTCGGGCGGTTCGGTGCGCGTACGGTTCGACGACCTCGACGAGTCGGCGGCGGCCCCGTTGTGGGCCACGGCGTCGGACGTGGTGGACATGTTGGCGTCCGCCGAGTTCGACGAGGTGGTGGAGCCCGATTCGATTTCGGTCGATCCGGTGATCCGCAGTTCGCAGCACGCTTTCGGCAGCCTGCCGATGGGCGTCCGCACCGACTGGTTGGGTGGGGTGGTCGGCGTGCGGGGACTACGGGTGGTGGACGGCTCGATCCTGCCGAGTCCGGGCCGCAGCGGACCGCACGCCACGATCATGATGATGGCGCGCCGGATCGGTGTGGCGCTCGCGGCGGGGCACTGACCGCACCGACCACGTCCCTGCGCGCCCGACCACGCTTTCGGGAAGAAGTTCATCGATCCCCGGGAACCTTTGTGCACCGGCATCCGACCACTCTTGCGGCTCGACTACATCTGACGGACGAGAGGCGGGTGGGCGAACTGGCCGCTACCGTGGCGATCACCGGCGTGTTCACGCTGTGCGCGGTGATTTACCTCATGCGTGCGTGGCAGTCGCCGACCCCACTGATGCGATGTGCCGGAATTCTGCACGTCCTGATGGCCGTCGCGATGATAGCGATGGTCTGGCCGTGGGGTGCGCGGGTGGCACCGATCGTGTCGGTACTGCTGTTCAGTGGTGGTGCCCTGTTCTTCGCTCATCGCGTGGTCGTCGACGCCGATACGACGCGACGTCACCTGCTGGTCGGGGCGTACCACGCTGCCATGATGGCGTCGATGGTGCTGATGTCGGTGCTGATGTCGGTGCCGGCGACGGTGAGTTCCGGCTCTGCGGAGGCGAACTCGGCCCAGGGGTCGATGACCGGAATGGGCTCGATGACCGGCATGGGTTCGGCGGGCGGTATGGGTGCGATGAGCGGTATGGGAGTGCCGGGCACCGCGGGCTGGGCGCAGCCAACCGGCGTGACGGTGATCGCCGGGGTCTGTGCAGCCGCTTACCTCGCGGCTGCTCTGTGGTGGTTCTACGCGTTGATCCGTGGGCCCGCGCGCCCCTGGGGCGAGGTGCTGATGGCCACCGGGATGGGTGCGGCCTTCGCCCTCCTGATGTGAGACCCCGGTGCATTCGCCACCGGAGAGTAGTGAAATTACGAGAGAACGAGGAAATCGATGATGAGAAGACTAGTGGTAGTAGTGCTTGCCCTGGCGGGAGCCGCGGTGACACTGATGATCGGTCTCTGCGGGCCGGCGTCGGCGCATGTCAAGGTATCGGGAGTCGACGCCACCGAGGGCGGATACGGCGTGCTGACCTTCCGGGTGCCCACCGAATCCGACACCGCGTCGACCACCGAACTGGCGGTGACCTTCCCGGACGACACCCCGATCATCTCGGTGTCGACGCAACCGAAGCCGGGATGGACGGTGCAGGTGGTCAAGAAGAGCCTGCCGACACCGCAGAAGGACGACGACGGCAACGAGATCACCCAGTATGTCTCCCAAGTGATCTGGAAGGCGCAGACCCCGCAGGCCGCCATCGCGCCGGGCAACTTCGATACGTTCAGCGTGTCGGCGGGACCGCTGCCAGACAAGGCGGCGCTCTCGCTTCCCGCCCAGCAGACCTACAGTGACGGCACCGTGGTGAACTGGAACGAGAAAGCGGTTTCCGGGCAGGCCGAGCCGGAGCATCCGGCACCCGTGCTCTCCCTCGCCGCGGCATCCGGTGGACATCTGGGCGATCAGTCGATGTCGGATGACTCGAGTTCCTCACCGTCGTGGCCGGGCATCGCCGGGTTGGTCATTGCGATCGTCGCTCTGCTGGTCGGGGTCGCCAACCTGGCCCTGATTCGCAAGGGGCGTTCATCGAATTGAGATGGCGCACAGCGCTCCTGGTGTTCTTCGGGGTGGTGTGTGCGTGGGCGATGGCCACTCCTGGCCTGGCCGGCGCACACGCCACCCTGGTCTCCAGCGTGCCCACCGACGACTCGCGAGTCGCCGTCTCGCCGTCCCAGGTCGTGTTGACCTTCGACGAGAACATCAGCGTGGGAGCCGATCCCGCGCGTGTCATCTCGACGCAGGGTGATCGTGTCGACACCGGGGCGTCACACCTGACCGCGGCCGGGAACGCCCTGGCCATCCAGATGCGCCCCGATCTGCCGGCCGGAAGCTATTCGGCAACCTGGCGAGTCATTTCCGCCGACACCCACGTGGTCACCGGGTCCATCGTGTTCGGCGTGCGGGCCGACCCCGGAACCCCCGCACCGGCCGCACCGCCGGTCGCCGCCTCGGTCACCGCACTCGATCGCGGATCGCAGGCGCTGCTCTACGCGGGGCTGGTGGGCACTGTGGGTCTCGCGGTGGTGTCGCTGATGCTGTATCCGAGAACGTTGGCGCTCAAACGGTTCCGGTGGACGGTGGCGCAGAGTTGGGTCCTGGCGGTTCTGGCCTGTGCGGGCACGGTACTCGTCCGGGCCGCCGAGAGGGCAGATGTTGGTGTGAGCCAGGCAATCTCGGGCTCGGTACTCTCCTCCGGCCTCGACGGTGGCGATGCGACGGTGATGCTCGTCAGAGCGGCCCTGGTCGTGGCGCTCGGGCCGGTGCTGTTCGCGGCCGCGCGCCGACGAGTCCCACATGCGTGGGGTGGAACGCTGATCGGGGCCTGCGGGCTGGGTATCGCCGTTACCATCGCCGCAGACGGCCATGCGTCGGTGGGGGATCTGGTATGGCTGGCCATGCCGGTCACCACGCTGCACGTGGTGGCGATGACACTCTGGCTCGGCGGACTGCTCTCGATGGTGCTGATCTTGCTGCCCGACAAGCACTCCCGAAACCCAGCTGCGGTGACGTCTGAATGGCCGACACCCGCATCGCCGCCGACGCCCGAGCTGCTGACACCTGCGGTGTTGCATCGGTGGTCGCGGTGGGCGTTCGCCATGGTGGTCGTCCTGGTACTCTCCGGGGAATTCCAGGCGTGGCGGCAGATCTGGCCGGTGCAAGCGCTGTGGGACACCACCTACGGTGTCGTTGTGCTCGTCAAATCGGCTCTCGTACTGGCGATGCTCGGCCTGGCGGCATACGCGCGTCGTCGCCTCGGCCTCAGCCGTGTTCGGCGTTCGGTGCCGCTCGAGATGGCCTGCGGGATCGCCGTCCTCGTCGTCACCTCCGTCTTGGTCACCGAACCGCCCGCGCGCACCACCTATGGTCCGCCGGTGCAGGTGGCTGCCCCGCTCGACGACGGCTCGGCACAGGTGTCGGTATCGACCACGCGCCGCGGTCCGACCGTGGTGGATGTGGCCCTTGATGGCGGTCGCGGTGGGCCGATCGCGGCACGATCGTTGCGCGCGACGTTGTCCTCGGAGTCGGCGGGCATTCCGTCGTTGGTGCTGAAATTCGTTCCGGACCAATCGGACACAACGGTTACCGGCTCGCTCAGGGCGGCTCGCTGGCGCAGCGTCGCGGCGTCGGTTCCGGTCGCCGGTGCCTGGACACTGACGCTGACCGTGCAGTTCAGCGATTCCGACGCGCAGGTCACCACGGTCGGATTTGTTGTGTGGTGATGCCCCCGGGTCGTGGGTTCCCGACGCGAATTCCCGGGTCCGTGAGATACCTCCTCTATTGATGTCACCGTCGAGGGTGTAACGTCCTTCGTCAGCGCGTGGGAACCCAGGAAACCGGTGAGAATCCGGTGCGGTCGCGCCACTGTCATCCGTGCCGAACGGGCACGGTCAGCCAGACCCTGCCCCACGTCACCTTGTTCGGACGCGCAATCCAAAGGCTCTCACGTGAATTCTGCATCCTCGCCCGCCGACCCGATCGGCTCGGCCGACAGCACCAGATGGACCCGGACCGACTGGGTCCACGCCGCAGTACAACTCGGCGTCATCGCCGCGATGCACGCCGTGGCATTCGGTGTGCTGTTGATGGTCATCGTTCCGCACCACTACAGCCTGGGTAAACAGGTCTTCAGCGTGGGGCTCGCCGTCACGGCGTACACCTTCGGTCTGCGACACGCATTCGACGCCGACCACATCGCCGCGATCGACAACACCACCCGCACGCTGATGAATGACGGCAAACGCCCAAAATCGGTCGGATTCTGGTTCGCCATGGGGCATTCCACAATCGTCTTCGTGATGGCGATACTCGTGATCGTCGGCGCCCATGCGGTCTCGGCACTCACCGACGACGATTCACGCGCCCGGCAGGCCCTGGGCACCATCAGCACCGTCGCGTCCGGCTCGTTCCTGTATCTGATAGCGCTGATCAACATCGTTGCGCTCATCGGCATCTGGCGGGTGTTCCGCTCGTTACGCAGTGGGAGCTTCGACGAGGCGCAACTCGACGAGGCGCTCAACGGCCGTGGGTTTCTGGCGCGACTCCTCGGGCCGGTGATGCGGCGTATCCGGCATCCGTTCCAGATGTATCCAGTGGGCGTGTTGTTCGGGCTCGGCTTTGACACCGCGACGGAGGTGGCTCTGCTCGCCCTCGCCGGTACCAGCGCCGCCGCGGGACTGCCCTGGTATGCGATTCTCGTTCTGCCCCTGCTGTTCGCGAGCGGGATGAGTCTGGTGGACACCCTCGACGGCATGTTCATGACCGTGGCCTACGACTGGGCGTTCGCCCATCCGGGTCGCAAGATCTACTACAACCTGACCCTCACCGGCCTGTCGATCGCGGTGGCGCTGCTCATCGGGACCATCGAACTGGTCGGCGTGCTGCACGACGATCTCGGCTGGGACAACCCGATCACCAACTGGATCAGCGGTTTCGATCTGAACACCGCGGGGATCGCGATCGTGATCATGTTCATCGTCGCGTGGGTTATCGCCATCGCCTATTGGAAACTCGCGCAGCTGGAGCGCCGGCTGGTCACGACTCCCCCGAGCGCCGGTGGCCGTTGACCCCGGAGGAAGTCAGACGGTTCAGATCAGCGTCGACCAGTAGTCCCAGAAGTGCACACCGATCGCGACGATGATGATCGCGTACCACAGGGGTAACAGCACCCACAGCCAGCCGCGCAGGTCGCGCGCTCGTGGTGAGTCGCCGAAAAGCCTTCCGGCGCTGAGGATCAGCAGGATCGGCGTCAGCGTCCACACCACCATGCAGTAGGGGCACAGCGCATTGATCCGGTAGATGCTCTGGAAGGCGAGCCAGTTGACGAAGACGAAACCGAGGGCGAGCCCGAGTGTCTGACCCGCCCAATACCACCGCGGCAGCCAGACGCGGGCGGTGGTGAGCACGCCGGTCACGATGATCACCGAGAAGGCGGCGATACCGATCAGCGGATTGGGGAACCCGAAGACCCGTGCCTGCTCGGTCACCATCACCGAGCCACACGACAGCACCGGATTGATGCTGCAACTCGGCACGTATTGCGGGTTGATGAGCAGTTCGATGCGTTCGATCGTGAGCGTCGCCGCCGAGATGAACCCGAGGACACCGAGAATCAGGATCACGATGCCAGTCGCGGGGGACACCTCGGGGCGCAGGAGCCACCACGGCCGGTCATCGGTGATCGCGTCGTTGGGCGGTTCGACCGCTGGTTCCTCAGGGTCGCCGGTGGGGCCGGAAGGAGCGGGGGTGCTGCTCATTGCTGGTCGCTTCGCCTCGGGGTGGATTTGTCTCGGGATTACTGTGCGGTGCCGGCGGCCTGGTTGATCCTGGCGAGGAAGGCATCAGGGCCCAGCTGGATGTTGAAATCCTGACCGTTGATCTTCACCGTCGGTGTTCCCTGGACCTGGGAGGCCTTGGTTTGCTGAGTAACCCAGTTCTTGAACTGGCCGTTGGTGATGCACTCCTTGACGTTGGGCGCGCCGGCCTGGTTGGCGAAAGCAGCGAGCTGATCGTCGGACAGACCGGAGCCGTTCTCCTCGGGCTGATTCGCGTACAGAATGTTGTGGAACTTGAGCCAGATCGCGAAGTTGTCGGCACCCTTGGTGGCCTCAGCCACACACGCCGACGCGTTGGCCGAACGGGTGGAGTAATTGGTGCTCGACATCCGGTCGAGAATGGCCACCGGCTGATAATCCATGGCGACCTTGGGATTGCTGCGGACCTGTGTCAACGCGTCGCCGTAGACCTGCTCGAACTGCTTGCAGACCGGGCACTGGAAGTCCTCGTAGATCTGCACGGTGACCGGCGGGGTGCTGCCCGCGGGGGCGGTGGTGATGCGGAACGAGCTGTTGGTCGCAACCGACGGCGCGGTGGCGTCACCTGTGGAGGACTTGTTTTTGTGGATCACCGCGACGGCAACGATGACGGCGATAGCCACGATCGCGACACCCGCCCCGATCTTCATGACGAGCGAACGGCGCCGTTCGGCGGCTCGCGGATCGACGATCGGCTTCCGGCGTTTGTCTGCCACTTCTTCTTCTCCTGGTCCGCGGGTTCTCCGGCATCGGTCTGGGGCTCCGGTCGGTGCGCAGGGCCGGAGGGACCGCCATGCCGGTGTTCAGGGTACTGGCAGGAATCTGAGGAGCATCTGAGCGGTGGGGGCCGGTGGGACGTTGGTCCCGGGTGGTTCTCGTCACGTGAGGGGAATTCGGGCCTCGGCGGCGTGTTCGGCTCGCCTACACCGCGTCGTAGACTGACGACGATGCCGTCTCGCAGCGGCGTTGCTAGGAGACCTTGCTGTGACCGCCCCAGACGATGCCCACGCCGATCCCGGCGTGCAGCCGACCTCGACCGACGCTGCCGCGACCGTCGACACGGCGCCTGCCGGACCCTCGCCCGCCGGGACAGCTGATCCCGCCGACAATCCGGTGGCCACCGGCGCCACGCCCGCGGGAACGGCACAACGATCGAACGTGGCCGCGATGCGCGGGGTGGGCGCGGTACTCGCCGCCGGATTGCTCGTCGTGGTCCTCTACGCGCTGGTGTCGGGTCCCACCCGCCACATCGAGCGCGGCGACCCTTACCCGGGTCTGACCATCGCGGTACTCGATGTGGCCGGATACGTCGTCGGTGCCACCGTTGCCGCGCTGTGTGTCGGAGCACTGGCGTTCGTGGTCGCCGGGTCGCGACCGGATTCCGATGGGATCATCGATGCCACCGTTTATCGCGCGCACCTATTTGTCTCGCGCGCAGCGCCGGTGTGGGCGGTGGTGGCCTGGCTGATGGTCGGCGTCGCCGCATCCGACGGGTACGGTCTCCCGCTCGGCACCCTCGTGTCTTCGGGAGCGCTGTTCGAGGCGATCGGCATCAGTGAGGAGTCGGTGGCCTGGCTGGTGGTCGCTATCCTCGCTACCCTCGTCGCGATCGTCGTTCGATTCTTCCTGTCCTGGATTGCGCATGCGGTTCTGCTGATCCCCACCGGAATCGCCGTCGCCGCGTTGCCGATGGCCGGTAACGGTGCGCAGGGACCCAACCACGATTACGGCACCAGCCTGGTGATCGTTCTGGTGCTGGCGATGGCGGTCTCCATCGGATACCGCGTCGCGTACGTGGCCGCCCCGGCCGTGACACCCGAGGCCGACCGCGTGATCCTCGATCGCCGCCACACCTGGATCGTTGGCGTCGCCGACGTGCTGGCACTGATTTCCGGGGTGATCCTGATCGCGTTCCTGGTGCCGATGCGCTACCTGTTCACCACGACCTTCGGGGTGACCTCGGTGGTGATGTTGGTGGGGTTGGTCGCGGCCACCGCGTCGAGCGTTGTCGCGCTGCGGTCGGCGCACGGGGCGACACGGCTGTGGCGGATCGAGATGGCTGCCGTCGCGGTGATGGCGGCGGTATACGTGTGCTGGGCGATCATGGACACCCGGGTGGCGCCCGGCCTGCTCGCGCACCCATTCACTGCGTGGGATGTGTTCCTCGGCTACGAGTTGCCGGGATCACCGACCGCGTGGCGGTTGGCGACCTTCTGGCGATTCGACTTCCTCGTCGGCACCGCGGCCGTTGCCGCGGCCGTGCTGTACGGGATCGGGGCGCTACGGCTGCGCCGCCGGGGTGACGAATGGCCGTGGGCCCGCACCCTCTCATGGATGCTGGGTTGCCTGGTCCTCGTCGTCGTGACCGGATCGGGGGTGCGTGCCTACGGTTCGGCGATGTTCAGCGTGCACATGGCAGAACACATGGCGCTCAACATGTTCGCGCCGGTGCTACTGGTGCTGGGTGCGCCGGCGACCCTGGCCCTACGTGCTCTGCCGACAGCGGGTTCGCGCCCACCCGGTCCGCGTGAATGGCTGCTCTGGGTGCTGCACTCCACGGTGACCAGGGTGCTGTCGAATCCGGCGGTCGCGTTGCTGTTGTTCGTGTTGTCGCTCTACGTCGTCTACTTCACCGCCATCTTCGGCACCTTCGTGCGCTACCACTGGGGTCACGTGCTGCTGACGATCCACTTCATCATCGTCGGCTACCTCTTCTACTGGGTGATCATCGGCATCGACCCCGGACCCCGGCGCATCCCTTACCTCGCGCGCATCGGATTGCTGTTCGCGGTCATGCCGTTTCACGCCTTCTTCGGTATCGCGCTGATGACGATGTCATCGGTGACCGGTGGCGAGTTCTATAGCCAGCTCGGTCTACCCTGGGCCACCGATCTACTGCACGACCAGTGGCTCGGCGGGGCGATCGCCTGGGGCGCCAGCGAGGTCCCGGTGGTGCTCGTCGTCATCGCGATCGTGACGCAGTGGGCCAAGTCGGATCGGCGGGAGGCGCGCCGGGCCGACCGGCATGCCGAAACCTACGAGGATGCCGAGCTCGACGACTACAACAAGATGCTCGACGAGCTGGCCCGGACACGTCGCTGAGGCGGAGCCGGTGATTGTGGCTGAGGCGGAGCCGGTGATTGTGGCTGAGGCGGAGCCGGTGATTGTGGCTGAGGCGGAGCCGGTGATTGTGGCTGAGGCGGAGCCTGACTTGACCGTGACGGGACAATGGATTCATGCGGTGCGAGGTCGCGCGGGAGGCGCTGTCGGCGCGTGTCGACGGAGAACGGGAGACCGTTCCGTCGGCGCGTGTGGACGAACACGTAGCCGGATGCGCCGACTGCGCTCAGTGGTACCAGGCGTTGCAGCGTTTCACGATTCCCGAGATCGGTGAGCCGCTGCGGGTGGTGCGTGGTGACGACGGCCCCGATCTCGTCGAGATGATGCTCGCGGCGCGTGCGGACGCCGCTGCGCCGCCGGAGCGAGGCATCGAGAATTCTTCGCGCACATGGTGGTTGATGGCAGGGGGTGCGGCCTTCGCGTCCGGTGCGCTTGCCGTGTCGGCGGTGGTGACCCACGGATCGATGGTGACGATCGGTCTGTTCGTGGCCGCGATGCTGGTGACCGTCGGGTTGACGGTGCGTGCCCGGCGGTGATGCGGGCTGCTCCTACTGGCGCACCGTGTTCTTCCTGAAGCGCTCCGTTAGTTCGCGGGACGTTTCCGGGGGGAAGAACGCAAGGCTGGCCGAACGACAGCGGGTGCCGCTTGTCAGCGTCTGCGGGAGCCGAAGCCGCTCATCGTCGGGAGTCGCCGAAGTGTTGTAGCCGCAGGCTGTTGGTGACGACGAACAGCGACGACAGTGCCATCGCGGCGCCGGCGATCAGCGGGTTCAGAACGCCGAGTGCCGCGATCGGGATCGCGGCGACGTTGTAGCCGAACGCCCACACCAGGTTGGTCCGGATGGTGCGCTGGGTGGCCCCGGCGAGGCTGAGTGCGGCCGGAACGGCCCGGAGGTCGTCACGGACCAGGATGACGTCGGCGGCGCCGATCGCGACGTCGGTGCCGCGGCCGATCGCGAGCCCGAGGTCGGCGGTCGCGAGTGCCGGGCCGTCGTTGATACCGTCTCCGACCATCGCAACCGCATGCCCCTCGTCCTGCAGCGCGCGTAGGGCCTCGACCTTCTCATCGGGCAGTACCTCGGCGATGACGTCGTCGACGCCCACCGCCTCGGCGACCGCACGGGCGGCGCCCTCGTTGTCGCCGGTCAGCAGGATCGTACGCAGGCCGGCGGCCTTGAGCGCGGCGATCGCCGTGGCCGCTGAGGTCTTGATGGTGTCGCCGACGGCGATCGCCGCGGCGGGTACATCATCGACGACGACGTAGACCACGGTCTTGCCCTGTGCTTCGGCGTCGCGTCGGGCGCGGGCCAGCTCGGCAGGTACCACCAGCGCATGCGAGGCCCACCGGGGTGAGCCGACGCGGACCCGTTGACCGTTGACGATGCCGCTCACGCCGCGTCCGGGTTCGGTGGTGAAGTCGGTGACCTCGGCGCGGTGTTCTTCGGTCACTGCGGCGGCGATCGCGGCGCCGACTGCGTGTTCGGAGGCCGCCTCGACCGCTGCGGCTCGTGCGAGGACTTCATCGGCGTCGAATCCCGGTGCAGGATGGATTGATTCGACCGACAGCGTCCCCTCGGTGACGGTTCCGGTCTTGTCGAAGACGACGGTGTCGATCAGACGTGAGGTGTCGAGGGTCTGGTGGCCTTTGAGGAAAATCCCGAGTTGTGCACCGCGTCCGGTGGCGACCATCACCGCGATCGGTGTGGCCAATCCCAGCGCGCACGGGCAGGCGATGATCAGCACGGCCAGGGCCGCCGAGACCGCTCGGTCGGCGGGCTGACCGAGACCCAGCCAGACGGCCAGGGTCACCAGGGATAGGGCCACGACGATCGGGACGAACACCCCGGCGATCCGGTCGGCGAGGCGCTGGGCCCGTGCCTTGCCCGACTGGGCCTCCTCGACAAGCCGCATCATCCCGGCGAAGGCGGTGTCGGCGCCCACCGCGGCGGCCTCGACGATGAGCCGTCCGTTGAGGACGGTGGTGCCGCCGATGACGGCCTCGCCGGGGGTGACCTCGACCGGCCGGGATTCACCGGTCATCGCGCTCATGTCGATGGCCGCGCTGCCCTCGATCACCAGGCCGTCGGTGCCGACGGTCTCGCCGGGCCGCACAACGAAGCGTTGCTCCTCGGACAGTTCTTCGGCGGGGATGCGCATCTCGCGGCCGTCGGGCAGGAGCACCGCGACGTCCTTCGCGCCGATCGCCGCGAGTGCCCGCAGTGCGCCGCCGGCTCGTGAGCGGGCGCGCGCCTCGAAGTACCGGCCGGCCAGGACGAGGACGGTGACACCGGTGGCGACCTCGAGGTAGATCGAGTCGCTGCTCCAGATGGCATCCCACAGACCGTGAGTGGTGGCCTTGGGGTCGGTGGTGAACATCGAGTACAACGACCAGCCGGTCGCGGCCAGCACGCCGAGGGTGACCAGTGTTTCCATGGTCGCCGCCCCGGTGCGCAGATTCTTTGCCGCGATCCGGTAGAAGGGCCAGGCACACCAGGTGACGATCGGCGCGGCCATCGCGATGAGCAGCCACTGCCATCCGGTGAACCGCGTCGAGGGCACCACCGCGAACACGATGGACAGATCGGCGAGGGGCACGAACAGCACCACCGCGACAGCCAGTCGCCGGAACAGGCGCTTCGCGTCGGCGGCGTCGGTGTCGGGAATCGTGGTGGGCACCTGCGGGCGGGGGGTCGCACCGTAGCCGGCCTTGTCGACGACGGCGCAGAGGTCCTCGGTGCTCACCCGTGGCGGTGCCTCGATGGTGGCCACCCGCGTCGCATAATTGACCGACGCCTTCACGCCGTCGACCTTGTTGAGTTTGCGTTCCACGCGAGCCGCGCAAGCGCCGCAGGTCATGCCGGTGACGTCGAGCTGACGCCGCGGGTCGATCGCCGGGTCGTCGGTCCGGGTGGCCCCGGAGTTCGCAGTGGCCCCGGAGTTTGCATCGTGGCGATTCACGTCGTGCAGGGTGGTCACATCATCCTCGATCTCTCGCCTCCGGCGTCCCGGCACCTCGCCTCGCGGGGCCGTCGGCGCCTCACACAGACTCGTCCTCAGAATAGGTCGGGCCGGTTGGCCTTCTGGTTCCGACGAGTCTAGTGATCTGCCTCACAATCAAGGGTGCGGGGTGTGGCCTCGGACCGATCGACGGTGCGGAGCCGCTGACGCGGCGATCAGGTACTCGCGAGCCCGGGCCACGCGGGAGCGGATGGTGCCGATGGGGGTGCCGGTGACCTCGGCGGCCTCTTGGTAGGACAGGCCGAGGATCTGGGTGAGGACAAGTGCTTCACGACGTTCGGCGGGCAGATCCTTGAGGAGAAGGTTCACCTCCACCATGTCCTCCCAGCGAGGCCGGGAGCTGCGGGCCTCGGCGGCCGAGATCCAGTCGACGCCGGGGCTGACACGTGGGCGCGACCGGTCGTGCCGGACCTCGTCGGCGCACACCCGTCGCGCGATCGACAACAGCCACGTCTTGGCGCTGGCTTCCGCCCGGAAGCGGGAGATGCTCTTCATCGCCCGGAGGTAGGTCTCCTGGGTGAGATCGTCGGCGGTGTTCGCGTGCCCGAGATGCGCGATGAACCGCCAGACGTCCTTCTGCGTGGCGCGGATAAATTCCGTCAGTGCTGCCCGGTCGCCGGTTGCCGCACGCAACGCGGCACGCGTCAACTCGTCGTCGGGGCAGACATTCATGGCGCACACCCTATCGGGTCGGCGAACCGTATCCGGCGTCCCACCCGTGCACCGGTCACGCTCGGCACGGCAGCTGCGGGATGTGTCACCCCGGAATACCCCAGCTGTGCAGCACCCCGGTGTAGCGCTTGGGTGGTGGTGAGGCGAACTCTCCGGACGCGGTACCGGTCCGGAGCCCCATCGCCGCCATCGCCGAGAGCATGCCGATGCCAGCGGCAACCCCGTCGACCACGGGCGCACCTATCTGCGACGACATCCGCGTAGCCAGATCGGCCATGCCGGCACAGCCCAGCACGATGGCGTCGGAGCCGTCGTCGGCGAGTGCCTGCGCGCAGGCCTTGGCGAGAATGGCCTCGGTATCGGGGTTGGATTCGAGGTCGAGTACCGGGATCTCGCACGCATGGATGCCGAGGCATCGATCGCTGAAACCGTAGTGCGAGACCAGATCTCGTGCCCTGCCGATGGTGCGCGACAAGGTGGTGACGATGGAGAACCCGCGGCCGAGGGGGGCAGCGAGATGTACTGCGGCCTCGGCGATGCCGAGTACCGGTGCGACGGCCAGCTCTCGGGCCGCGTCGAGTCCCGGGTCACCGAAGCAGGCCAGCAGGTAGCCGTCGGCGTCGGGGTGGGCGGTGATCGCATCGAGGACGCCGGGCACCGCGAGCGCCTCGTCGTAATGACTCTCGATGGACTCGGGGCCGGTTGCCGAGGTGACCGCGATGATCTCGGCGTCGGCCCGTGCGACGGAGCGGGCGGCGGCCGAGATCACCGCAGTCATCTCTGTGGTGGTGTTGGGATTGATGACGACGAGCCTCATGGCAGCGAGTTCACCATGTCGACCGGTCTCGCTGCCACCGGCGTCGTCATGCGGTGGTGAGGGATGCGGTGCCCCCGTCGTCCTCGCCGTCGCCGACCGAGACGGTCGTCGGTGGTTCGTCGAGACTCATCGTGCCGTCGGCCGACACCGAGATGTCTCCGGTGGAGCCCGCGGTGGCGGGGCGCGGAGCATCTGTGCGCCCGTACACGAATTGGTTGGGCGCCAACCGCATTCCGAGATAGTAGAGGGCCAGCCCGGCGCCTGCGCCCATGAACCAGGTGAAGCTGGCCTCGTAGGGGGTGCCCCAGATGACGAAGGAGATCGGCAGGACCGATGCGAGGATCACCGAGACCACCGCAACCGGATTCCAGCCGTTCCGGTAGTAGTAGGAGCCCTCGGGCTTGCGGGTGAACAGGTCGTCGACCACGATCTGCTGCTTCTTGACGAGATAGAAGTCGGCGATCAGGATGCCGAACAGTGGACCGATCACCGCGCCGAGGGTGTCCATGGTGTAGTGAATGGCGCTGGCGTTGTTGAACAGATTCCACGGAGTGATCAGTACCGAACCGACGGCCGCGATCATTCCGCCCATCCGCCAGGTGATCTTGGTCGGGGCGACGTTGGAGAAGTCGAAAGCGGGGGAGACGAAGTTGGCGACGATGTTGATGCCGATGGTCGCTATGGCAAAGGTCAATACGCCCAACACAGCGGCCGTCGTGTTGTCAATCTTGTCGACGATGTGCACCGGATCGGTGACGATCTTGCCCTTGTCGTCGCGACCGATGACGGTCGCTCCGGCGGAAACGGTGCACACCACCAATAGGGAGAAGAACAAGAAGTTGACCGGCAGACCCCAGAAGTTGCCCTTCTTGACCTCGCCGAAGGTCTTGCCGTAGCGGGAGAAATCCCCGAAGTTGAGCATCGGGCCGGAGAAGTACGACACCACAAGGGCGAACGCGCTGATCATCGCCGTCACCGACGCCCAGCCGCTGGTTCCCGACCCTTCGGACAGATCGAAGTGGACGTTACTCCATCCGGCCTTGACGATCAGGTAGGCCGCCAGCGCGATCATCACGACATACACTGCAGGACCGCAGAAGTCGATGAACCGGCGGATGGTGTCCATGCCGTTCCAGAAGACGATCGCCTGTAGCACCCACATCAGAACGAAGCCGGCCCAGCCCAAGGGCGACAGACCCAGGAACGAGTGCGTTCCGGTGTCACCGTATTGCTCCAGGGAAGGCCAGAACTTTAACGCCAGCAGGCCGAAGGCGACTGAGGCGAGATAGGTCTGGATGCCGTACCAGACCACCGCGATGACACCGCGGACTATTGCCGGGATGTTGGCGCCCTTGACGCCGAAGCAAATTCGCGTCGTCACCGGGTAAGGCACGCCTGCCTTCTGCGAGGGCTTGGCGACGAGATTACACAGCAGGTTGACCGCCACGATACCGACGAGCAGTGCCACGAGGACCTGCCAGGCGGCGATGCCGAGCGCGAAGAGGCTACCCGCGAACACGTATCCGCCGACGCTGTGCACATCGGACATCCAGAACGCGAAGATGTTGTACCAGGTCCACTTCTGCTCTTTGAGCGGAGCGAGGTCCTCGTTGGTCAGAGATGGGTCATAGCCTGGCTTGATTACGCTGTCGCCTGCGGCGCTGTGATGCGTCTGCGCCGCGGGGGAAGCGGTGGTTGCGGACATGGGATCGGCTCCTCACACGAATAGTTGAGGAACAACCTACGAATGTATTGTTACCCGACGATTACTCGACGGATATATTCTCCCGGCCGTCAGGTGGTTCGGTGGCGTCGCTCCTCGGCAGTGGGTGGCGCCAGCGACACCTCGGGTTCGATGCCGCGGAATTGCTCGAGACCCTCAATTCGGGGGCCGTCCTTGGTGGCGTGCTCCCAGAGCTGATCCTGCAGCGCCGTGGCCTTCGCCGCGACCGCGCGCGCGGCCTTCTGTGTGGCCTCGGTGACCGAGGCGGCCAGTTCGTCGGGGGTGACGGTGTGCAGATCGTCGAGGTCGATGTGGGTGTCGATGACTACGCCGCGGGCATTGACCCAGATGCGGACGTGCTCGTCGGACGACCACGCGTCGGCGGTGAGCGCGCGCACGCGCTCGGTGATCGCGGCGGTTTCTTCGCGGAATCGATGCACGCTGCCAGCGATCTCGCCGACGATCGATTCGAAGTCCAAAGGCGAACCCATGGCCGCTATTGTGCCTGGTGCGGCCGAAGTCGGCGACCTGCCTGTTCCCTGTCGGTGTGTTAGCTTCGATAACCAGTTACGAGAAGTGAATCCGATTGTGGGGGAAGTATGTCCGATTTTTGGATGCGGCCGGAGTTTGGTGGTGCTGCCGATCTTTTCGCCGAGGCTGCGA
>NZ_RKMH01000001.1 GCF_003797185.1 Gordonia oryzae | reverse complement strand
ATTTCATGAACACCGAGATTCTTGGCGACCGACGCAACCGAATCACCAGAATCCAACACCAATCGTACCGCCTCGGCCTTATACTCGGCCGTGAACGACCGCCGCATCGAACCCATCAATCAAATCCCCTCAGTGACTGCCGGAACCATCCGGCTGTCCACCAAAGCGGGAACGGTTCAATGGGCAGCAGGCGCTGGTAACCGGGATACCCCTCGGGGTCATTCGCAGGGTCCCCCGAGGTCCAGAATGCTCTGTGTTCCTCTTCTACGAAGTGCCAGGGCAGGATTTCGTCGTCGTTGTGGATGTCGGCGCCGAGGTCGCCGGCGGGGAGCAGGTTCTGCCACCGGTATAGGTGTCGCCACCCGTTCGTGGTGAGTAGCAGTTCCCGGTAGTGGCGATCGAGGTGCACCCCGAGGCGTTCCTCGGCCGCGGTGATCTCAGATTCGGGTGCGGGAGGGTAAGTGGTGGTGGCGATGTCGTCGTCGAACAACCCGGACGCGACGATTGCGTCGTTGAGTTGTCGCTGACCGGCGATGAGATCTTCCCAGTTCACCACTTGACGGCTCACCTTCGGTGTCGTTTCACTGTTTGGGTATTGAGATGACTATCCGCCGGCCGGAACACATTTCGACCCCTCCCAGGTTCCGGGAACGAACAGGCGGTTCCGATAGCCGTACGGATAATTCTGGGCCTGGCGGCCGATAGCCGAATTGACGCTCTTTATCATCGGCGCGAAGTCGACAGGCGGCAGCGAGCCGGTCCATGTCGAGTCCGGGAGATGTGCGGCGACCATGCCGTTGCTGCGGCCGGTGCCGTCCTGGAACAGCGACGGATTTGGCTGGGTGTTGGTCCCGTAGCTCACTACGGGACCAACACCCAGCCCGACCCGTTTCCGTCAGGTGACAAGGCGCGGAACCTGGTGTTCCGGCCGACGATGCTCGCCCTCGCTCAGCACTGTTTCAAGGGCCTCCACGGCGTGGAGGAGATCCTGATAGCGAATGTAGAGCGAGTTCCAGCCGAAGCGCAGAAGGCCCGGAGGCCGCACGTCGCCGATGACTCCGCGGGCTATCAGTGCGGCCATAACGGGGGAGGCCTCTGGGTGGCTCAGCGTCACCTGGCTGCCACGTCGGGTGGCTCGGCGCGGGCTAACCACTCCAAGTTCCGGGGTGGTGTTCAGCAGATCGGCGAGGCATTCGAGGAAGAAGTCACCGAGATCCTGGCTCTTTGTCTGCACCGCTGTCAGGTCTACCCCGTCGAAGACGTCGAGAGCGGCATCTAGAGCGAGCAGCGACAGCATCGGTAGAGTGCCGACTCGCGCTTTGGCAATGCCCTCGGCCGGCTCAAAGGCGTGGGTCATCCCGAACGGGTCGGCGTGGCCGTGCCAGCCGGTAAGGGGCAGGTCGAGCGCTGCGTGATGCCGCGCGGCGGCGTATAGGAATGCCGGGGAGCCCGGCCCACCGTTCAGGTACTTATACGTGCAGCCGACGGCGAGGTCCACCTGGTCGGCGTCGCATTCGAGCGGGACCGCGCCGACCGCGTGGCACACGTCCCAGACTACGAGCGCTCCCTGGCTATGGGCCGCCTCGGTGATCTGCGGGATGTCCAAGAGTGCGCCGGTGCGGAAATCGACCGCGCCGAAACTGATCGCGCAAACATCCGACCCATGCTCACGCAAAGCCGCCTGCAGGTCGTCCGCCGAGACCTCGAGTATTTCGAGTCCGAGCAGGCGGGCCACCGAGGCGGCGAGGTATCGGTTCGTCGGGAAGTGATTGAGATCGCTGAGCACCAAGCGTCGCCCGGACCGCAGTCGCGCAGCGGCGGTGAGCGCCTGGAAGAACTGTATGGAGGTTGACTCGCCTACCACGACTTGACCGGGGCCAGCGCCCAGTAGTTTTCCGATCCGGTCGCCAATCCGTATTGGAGCTTGCCACCACGCGTCCTCATTCCAGGCCCGAATCAGGTGATCGCCCCACTGGCGGGTCACTACGTCGGCCAGTCGGTCTGGAACCTGGTTGACCAGCGCGCCGAGCGAGTTTCCATCCAGATAGACCACGTTCGGTGGCAACTGGAACTGCTCGCGCAGCGGGGCGAGTTGGTCAGCGGCGTCGAGTTGTTCAGCGTGTTCTCGTCGTGTTGTCATCGTTCCTCAGATGTACGGAGGGATTCGGCTATTAACCTCGGGCTTTCACGGTGATTTCGTGTCGTGAATGAAGAATGGTGCCCTGACCTGGGATGATTGAGATTGCGAAGTCATCAATCGGGCCAGATCGAGGAGCACCATTCAGGTGAGTAAGTCTACGTCGCCCTACCCGTCGTTGTCTCCAGATGGCTCCGGAACCGGGGTGGTGTCGCACGCCGGTGCCACGGTGATCCTTCGGGCCGCGGAGAAAACGGGTTTGACCACGGGTTTGTCCGAGGCGTTGGCGCCGTGGCGTAAACCCCTTGCGACCCATGATCCGGGGAAGATCATCGCTGATCTGGCCGTAGCGGTCGCGATCGGCGGGGACTGTGTGGCTGACATCAACGAGCTGCGTGCCGACCCGGCGGTGTTCGGTCAGGTCGCCTCCGATCCCACGGTGTCACGACTGATCTCGGAGTTGGCCGCTGATGCTCCGGCGGCACTGTCAGCGATCAACGCTGGTCCGCCGCCGGTGCCGCTGCTCCCGATCATGGGTCCGAGGTTGAGGATCCGGTGATCGTCGACCTCGATGCGCCCCTGGTGACTGCGCATTCGGAGAAACAGGATGCGGCACCAACCTACAAACGGGGATTCGGGTTTCACCCGCTATGCGCATTCGTCGACCACGGTGGTGAGGGCACCGGTGAACCCCTGGCCATCCAATTGCGCCCGGGTAATGCCGGTGCCAACACAGCCGCCGATCACATCACGGTCACCGCCGCCGCACTCGAACAGCTACCACAGGTCCACGACTTTCGGGTCGGCAAGTCGATGCTGGTGCGGACCGACTCAGCTGGCGGCACCCACGAGTTCCTCGACTACCTCACCCGCCGGCGCCTGGCGTACTCGGTGGGATTCGGGCTCACCGAGACGACCGCGACCGCCGCCGACCAGATCAGTCCCGAGGCGTGGACCCGGCCTACGACGCCGACGGCGTCGAGCGTGACGGGGCGTGGGTGGCCGAGTTGACCGGGCTGATCGACCTATCGGGCTGGCCGAGGGCATGCGGGTGATCGTGCGCAAAGAGCGCCCGCATCCCGGTGCGCAGTTACGGTTCACCGACCACGATGGGCTGCGGCTCACAGCGTTCGCGACCAACACCGTTCGTGGTCAACTCGCCACACTCGAGCTACATCACCGGCGTCGCGCCCGTTGCGAAGATCGTATCCGCACCGCCAAAGACTGTGGCCTGACCAATCTTCCGTTGCACGGATTCGACGCCAACCGCATCTGGTGTGCCATCGTGATGCTCGCCAGCGAGTTGATCGCCTGGACCCACATGCTCGCGTTCACCCATCACCCCGCACGCCGGTGGGAACCCAAACGACTACGCCACCGCCTGTTCACGATCGCCGCCAAGATCAGCCGCCACGCGCGGCGAACCCGCTTGAAACTCGCCGCCCACGCACCACATGTCGATCTGCTGCTCGACGGAATAGCCAGACTCGCAGCACTTCCCGCCCCGACCTGACACCACGCCAACCTCACCTTCGATCCAGAAAGGACGACCCACCTCGGGACCGTGAACCCCGACGCCCACCGACGCCTCGGGCAACACCGCACGGCCCACACCCGGAAATCCGGTCCTCAGACCACCACATCCGGGTCCCTCAACCAGAGGCCACCACCGCGCGAAATATCGAGGCTAAAACAGCCCGGACCGGTTCACGGGGCACACGCCACCTCCAACGGCGGGTCGAAGCGATCAACGGCCGCCTCGAACACCTCCGCTGCATTGCCCTCGGTTTCGGCAACCTCGACCGCTATACCTTTAGGTCACGCGTCCACTCAGGACAGCTCGCAGATCCCCTGGATGCACTCTGAATCCGTGAGAGTCCTGAACCCTGCTTCACGCGCAAGCCGACAGGACGCCTGTGGGTCGGTGACATCGACGCCCCAGTCGTGCCGGCTGGGTCGTCGGCTGTTGTGTTCCTGCCCCACCACGCCGGACCTCCGCGACCCTCCGACGCTCCTGCGCCGACTATGTTTATGGGAAGCTCAACGACCCCGGCGCCTACTGGTGCACGGGTCGGCACACAAGTCAGCGGAGAGTCGGGGCAGATGGACGTCGACGGTCGGCAGATCACCGTATCGGGGAGCCTGCTGCAACCGCTGTGGCGTCGTACCACCGACATCCTGCGGGTGGTGGCAGCGACGCTGATGCTCGTGGTGGTCGTGGTCGGCTCACTGATCACCCGGAACAACTGGGTTGATCTCGAGCAGTCCATCTACCGCATCATCGGGGTCTCGTCCCCCACCCTGGCCGATCTGGTCTACCTCGCCTACGGTCTGACAATCCTCGCGTTACCGTTTGTGATTCTGCTGGAACTGCTCGCCGCGCGACGGTGGCGCATGTTGTGGGCCTACGGTGCCGCAGCGGCAATCACTTTCCTGTCGTTGTCCATCAGCGAGAACGGTGTCAGTGCGCCGAATTGGCACTTCGACAGACACCAGCGATTCAATTCGCTTGTCTCGCAATTCCTCGACGACCCGCGGTGGATCGCGATGCTCGCCGCGGTGTTGACCGTGTCCGGGCCGTGGTTGCCCGCCCGATGGCGGCGCTGGTGGTGGACGCTGTTGTTGGCCTTCATCCCGATCCATCTCGTGGTCAGTTCTGTGGTTCCGGCCGGTGCGGTCTTCGGGTTGTCGACCGGATGGTTGGTGGGGTCACTCGTCGTCTGGGTGGTGGGCACGCCGGCTCTGGTGGTGCCGCTGGAGAGTGCGGTCCGTTTACTGGGACAACGGGGAATCACAGTGACCGCGTTGTCGATCGTCACCCCCGCCGGCACCGGGCCTCTCGGGCTGGAGGCGGAGTCGACGTCGGGCGGGTCGGCGAAGGACTCGGACGACTGCGGTCGCGTGGTCATCGATCTCTACGGCCCCAATCAGCACAGCGCCGGACTGCTCCGGCAGTTCGTCCGCAAAGTCCGACTGCGAACCCAGGAGACCGGACCGCTGCAGCTCTCGGTCAGCCGGATGGTCGAGCATCGTGGCCTGATGGCGATCGCTGTCGGCGACGTCGGCCTTGCCGACTCCGCTCCTCTCGCGGTCGCCTCCCTCGACCGGGGATGGACGATGTATGCCCACCGGACGCATCGCGGTTGCGACCTGGACGCCTCGATCACCCACACCACACCGAGGGCGCTGTGGGAGGCCCTTCAGGAGCTGCATTCGCACGGCATCTCGCACGGCGATCTCCGGGCAAGTCAGATCACCGTTCTCGACGGCACTGTCCTGTTCGGTGGGTTCACCCACGCCGAGTACGGTGCCAACAAGAATCGGATGGAGTCCGACATCGCCCAGATGCTCGTGGGCACCACGGAATTGTACGGTGCCGTTGCAGCGGTCACCGCGGCCATCGATGTGCTCGGTGAGGACCAGATTCTGGTCGCCTCTCGCCGCCTCACCAAAACCGCTCTGTCCTCCCGCATCCGGGATAGTCTCTCCGATGCGAAAACGACTCTGTCGCAGGCGCGCGAGGAGATCGTCTCGCAAACCGGCGGTGAGATACAGGTCGCACCGATCACCCGGTTCACCCGTAGCCAGGTCATCCAACTCGTACTGCTCGTCGCCCTTGTGTACGTGGCCTACCCATTCATCGGCACCGTCCCGACCTTCTTCGGTGAACTGCGCAGCCTCGACTGGTGGTGGGCGCTGATGGGCGTGGTCGTGTCGATGCTCACCTACGTGGGAGCGGCTGCGGCGTTGTGGGCGTGCGCCGACGGCGTGGTCAGCTTCCGCAACTTGGTGATCATGCAGTTCGGAAACACCTTTGCCGCCACCACGACGCCGGCAGGAGTTGGCGGACTCGCCCTGAGTACCAGGTTCCTGCACAAGGGTGGTCTCGGCGGGTTGCGCGCGACGACGGCGGTCGCCCTGCAACAGAGTGTGCAGGTGATCGTCCATGTCGCGCTCTTGATCATGTTCACCACGCTGGCCGGAACGTCGACCAACCTCGAACATTTTGTTCCCTCCTCGACGGTGCTCTACCTGGTCGTCGGCGCTCTGCTCGGCGTCGCCGGTGTGTTCCTCCTCGTTCCCAAGCTTCGACGGTGGCTGGGGACGTCCCTGCGGCCCAGGGTGATCGAGTTGCTAACCGACATCCTCGACGTGGCACGTGAGCCCAAGCGGCTCGGAACCATCGTCTTGGGCTGTGCCACAACGACTCTCGGTGGAGCACTGGCGCTGTGGTCCAGCGTGTACGCTTTTGGCGGGCAGACCTCGTTCGTCACCGTCACCGTGGTGACGATGATCGGCGGAACCCTGGCATCTGCCGCGCCGACACCCGGCGGGGTCGGCGCCGTCGAGGCCGCGTTGATCGGCGGGCTCGCCGCCTTCGGCCTTCCCTCGGCAGTGGCGGTACCCGCGGTGCTGCTCTATCGCGTCCTGACGTGTTGGTTGCCGGTCTTCATCGGGTGGCCGGTCATGCACTGGATGACCCGCAAGAACATGGTCTGAACACGCCGCATGCCCGGCCTGGTGGGCCGGGATGCAGTGCCTTCGACGCAGTGAGCCGTATCCGGCATCTCGATGCAGACGGTGCAGGCCAGCAACAAAACTCGGGCAGAGGCCACCGAGGCGACGGTGTTCGGCTTGTTCTTCGTGGCCGATACACCGTTGGTCGAGAACGGCGGCGACATCGCCGGCGGCGCTCCCCGACAGCCCTGTTGGGTTCAGGGGTGGGTCACCACCGTCGACGGTTCGCCCGACGCCGTGCGGTTACGGGCCTCGCGGCGTACCGACATCCCGGATACCGGCAAACCGCGGACCGGTTGGGTGGGGAATCATGAGGGCATGACCGCAACTCTCGTCGCTAAGCACCTCGCCGGTGGCCACGGCCCCCGCACGCTGTTCGAGGGACTCGATCTCACCGTGGCGCCCGGCGAGGTGGTGGGCGTGGTCGGCGCCAACGGTGCCGGCAAGACGACGCTCCTACGGATCCTTGCCGGGGATCTCGATCCGCTTGAGGGCGAGGTGTCCCTGGCGCCGGCCAATGGTTTTATCGGATGGCTGCCTCAGGAGCATGCACGGATTCCGGGCGAGACCGTCGCGCAGTATGTGGCGCGCCGCACGGGATGCGCGCAGGCGACCGAGGAGATGAATACGGCCGCCGAGATGTTGTCGTCGACCCCGCCTCCCGGTGCGGCTGATCCCGCCGACACTTACGCTGCGGCACTGGACCATTGGTTGGCCACCGGCGCCGCCGACCTCGATGACCGACTGCCGGCGATCCTGGCCGACCTGGGTCTGCGTGGTGCCGGGAACACCGTGGACCTCGACCCTGGTTCGACGCCGATGACCTCACTGTCCGGCGGACAGGCGGCGCGAGTTGGACTCGCCGCCCTGGTGGCGTCGCGCTTTGACATCGTGCTTCTCGACGAACCGACCAACGATCTTGACCTCGATGGAATCGAACGTCTGGAAACCTTCGTCAATGGCCTGCGCGCTGCGGTCGTCCTCGTCAGTCATGATCGAGAATTCTTGGCGCGCACGGTAACCCGCGTTCTCGAACTCGACCTCGCGCAACACGCCACCACTATTTACGGTGGTGGCTACGATTCCTATCTTGAGGAGCGGGAGGTATTGCGCCGCCACAAGCGTGAGGCCTACGACGAGTTTGCCGACAAAAAGGCCGATCTCGTTGCCCGTGCGCGTGTTCAGCGGGAGTGGTCGAGTCACGGCGTGCGCAACGCGATCAAGAAGGCACCCGACAACGACAAGCTGCGCCGCAAGGCAGCAGCCGATTCCAGCGAGAAGCAAGCTCAAAAGGTACGGCAGATGGAGAGCCGCATCGCACGCCTCGAGGAGGTCGCCGAGCCGCGCAAGGAGTGGATCCTTGACTTCTCCATCGGATCGGCACCACGGTCGAGTTCGGTGGTTGCCACCTTGGACGAGGTCGTGGTCCGGCAGGGTGACTTCGTCCTCGGCCCGGTTTCGCTGCAGGTGGACGCAGGGGAACGCATCGGCATTGTCGGCCCCAACGGAGCTGGCAAATCCACCCTGTTACGCGCTCTGCTCGGCCGCGTCGAGCCCGACTCCGGGCGGGCGTCGCTGGGCGCGAGTGTGGCCATCGGTGAGATCGACCAGGCACGGGTCCAGCTCGGTGGAGGCGGTGGTGCGCTCGTCGAGCGCTTCGAGGCGTTGCTGCCGGACTTCTCGGTGGCCGAGATCCGAACGTTGGTAGCGAAATTCGGGTTACGGACCGGCCACGTCGAACGCCCGGTCGCCGAGCTCTCCCCCGGTGAACGAACCCGGGCCGCGATGGCGCTTCTGCAGGCGCGCGGCACCAACGTGCTGGTCCTCGACGAACCGACCAACCACCTCGACCTGCCCGCGATCGAGCAGTTGGAGAAGGCGCTCGACGCCTATGAGGGGGCGTTGCTGTTGGTGACCCACGACCGACGGATGATCGCGACCGTCCGCCTTGATCGCCGGTGGCGCGTGGAGTCCGGCACGGTCGTCGACGATGTGGTGTGACGGCGCCCCGAAAGTCTGGAATGCCTGCTTGGATCGATAGTCGAATCCCCGGCCACCGAAGAATAGTGAGTCGATAGACTTTCGTCGCCCGGACGCAACGGAAGGCGGTCATGTTCCCCAAGTACGGTATTCCCGACGGTGCCGACACAGCGTGGATGCTGGTGGCGTTCGCGCTCGTGCTACTCATGACACCCGCTCTCGCACTGTTCTACGGCGGGATGGTCCGGTCAACGAGTGTCCTGAACATGATGATGATGTGCCTGTCGGCGATCCCCATCGTCTGGATTCTGTGGGTCGTCGTCGGCTATTCGCTTGCCTTCGGTGACGATTACGCGGGACTGATCGGGAGTTTCGGTTCGTTCCCGGGCCTCGAGCACACCTTCGGTCACGGCGCCGGGCAGCCTACGACGATCCCGCTCGTCGGCACCATCCCGGCGATCCTGTTCGTCGCCTTCCAGGCCGGGTTCGCGATGGTCACCGTGGCCCTGATCGCCGGAGCCGTCGCCGATAGAATGCGCTTTGTCTCGTGGGTGGTGTTCGCGAGCATCTGGTCGCTGCTGGTGTACATCCCGATCGCGCACTGGGTGTTCAGCGCCCCCGGATTGACCGAAGAGCATGGTGGCTGGATCGTCGCGCACCTTCGGGCCATCGACTTCGCCGGTGGTACCGCGGTCGAGATCAACTCGGGCGCCTCGGCGCTGGTACTCGCCATTCTCCTGGGGCGCCGGCGCGGCTGGCCCAAGGATCCAATGCGTCCACACAATCTGCCGTTCGTCATGCTCGGTGCCGGCCTGTTGTGGTTCGGCTGGTTTGGGTTCAACGCCGGATCGGGCCTCGCGGCCAACGGGTCTGCGGCGATCATCGCAGTCAATACCCTCGGGGCCGGCGCGGCGTCGATGGTGTCGTGGCTCGTCGTCGAATACGCCCGGCACGGCCGGCCCACCTCCTTCGGCGCTGCCTCCGGCGTGATCGCCGGGCTAGTGGCGATCACGCCCTCGTGTTCGGCGGTGACGCCGCTCGGCGCGCTGGCGATCGGCGCCGTTGCCGGTGTGCTCAGCTCGTACGCCATCGAACTGAAATTCCGCTGGCGCTATGATGATTCGCTCGATGTGGTCGGGGTGCATTTCGTCAGCGGTGTCGTCGGCACTCTGATGATCGGCGTGGTCGCCTCAAGCTCGGCACCTGCCGGTGTCGACGGGTTGTTCTACGGGGGCGGATTCGATCAGCTATGGCGCCAGGCGGTGGCTGTGGTGGCGGTACTGACCTACGCCGTCGTCGTCACCGGGATCATCGGTCTCGCACTCAAGTACACGATGGGCCTACGTGCCGATCGCCAGCACGAGGTCGACGGCATCGACGACGCACAACATGCCGAGTCGGCGTACGACTTCCACACCGCCGGTGGTCGGTGAACACACCGCTCAGCTCGCCCTGCGCAGCGTCGAGACCATCTCGGCGACGACGGCGGGACTGACCGCGTCCGGAACGCTCTGCGGAGCCGAGATGACAAAGAGCACGCACCCCTGCTGTCCGGGCACCGTCGTGGCCACCATGGAATGAATGGCGGTGGGGCCGACACAGTTCGAGGTCGCGATGTTGCTCACCGATGCGACGATCTGCACCGCGGGTGCCCCGCCGACGGTGAGTTGTCGGGGTGGGCTGAGCGCAACCGTCGGGACGTGTCCAGAGTCCGAGGTGTAGATGTCGGCCACCAGCGCCGCCTCGTCACGTACAGCCTCGTCGATGTCGGTGGTGTTCGACGCGCCCGGCAATCCGGAGACCCCGACCGAGTTGTCGCCACAACCGGGGACTTCGAGGGTGGCCGCACCGCTCATGGTTCGGATCGCGCAATAGCCGAAAGGACCGTCGTTGCACCGTTTCTCCCAGCCGACGAGTGTGCCGCAGCTCGCCACCCTCCAGTTGGACGGGACGTCATAGGCCAGACCGCGTTTGCCTGCGACGGTGCGCCATCCGGCCGGGGTATCGGGGGCTGCGGTGGCCGGCGGACATTGCGCAAATGTCGGAGCCGTTGTCGAAGGAGACCCGGACGGTGTGGGAGCGGTGGTGCTCGGTAGTACCGACGACGACTGCGCTGCGCTTGCGGAGGTGTCGTGATCGTCATGCGTGGAGCGCACCACCAGCACCACCGAAGTGACGGCCACGACGACGATCAGGATCACTCCCACCGCGATGACCGCGAGTGCCTTGACGCTGCCCCCACCACGCGGCGGCCCGCCGGGTCCGCCCGGCGTTCCGGCGTCCCATGCTGGTGGTTGCTGCGCCATGGGATGACCCGGATACGCCGAACCCGGTGGCACGGCACCCGAGTACCAATGTGGTTGGCTCGGATTCTCCGATTGTTGATACCCCGGTTGCGGGTAGCCCGGCGGTTGATGGCCCGGATGTTGATAGCCCGGTTGCTGGTAGCCGGGCGGCACGAAGCCGGAGTGTCGATGTTCAGAGTGCTGATTCGGGTCCGGTGGATTGCCCTGTGTCGGATGGCTCACTGATCTCCCCCGAGGTCGCCGTGCACGGGCAGCCACGGTATCACCCGAGTGCGTCAGTCGATGACGATGCCGAGGTGCGCCGCGAAGTGTCTGGTGAGCCCGAGAGCCTGCTCGCCGTCGATGGTGCATCCCCGCAGCCCGTCGAGGTGATGGATCGTGCCGAGGTCGAGTCCGCGAAGGTCGGCGCCCGACAGCGCCGCCGGATGGACATCGAGTGTCGTCACCGTGCAGTCCTCGAATGCCATACGCGCAACGGTGGCGTCGACGAGGTCGCGTTCGCCGATGGACACGTGTGGCACGTCGATTTCCTCGAGCCGGGTCTCGACGAGTCGGGCGCCGGTCAGATCGGTGTCGTCCAGCGACACCGAGGTCAGCCGGCACCCGGACGGTTCGAGCCCTGTCAGGTCACGTCCGGAAGCTGGTATCGCGCGCCGAGGCCCAGTGGCGGAGCAACCAGACCTCGGACCGTCGGCCGGCGGTGTGTGCTCCGGGTGAAGTGTCTGGTGGTCGATTGGGCCAGGGTCTGCGGCCAGCACGTGTTCTCCGCGGTGCTGGCGTTCTCGCGGTGGCGGTTCGTCCGTATCGCCACCGATGAAACCACACCAACGACGAAACCATCACCACCACTGTAGGTTTCATCGCCCAGGTCTTCGACGCGATCGCCGGGGTGCCGGCCGATCGGATGACATGCCTCACGGGTGGGGTGGTCGCCAACGTGGTTGGTTCAACGTGCAAGCCTCAGGTTGTACGTTGTCACTACCTGGCGACCACGCTCGGCGCCTGTAGGGCCAACACGCCGTCATTCGCCCGTCCTCCGCCGCCGTTGCGGTGCCGTCGATGATGATCGTGGGCGAAGTGATGAGATCGGAACAGTCGAGCGAGGTGGAGTGCGATGTCGTTGAGCGCCGGTATCGACCGTTTCCAGCGTCGCCATCCGCTGAGTGGCTATCCCCTCGCGGTGGCGTACAAGTTCTTCGACGATCAAGGGGGCTACCTCGCGGCACTGGTCGCCTACTACGGTTTCATCTCGCTGTTTCCGCTGCTGTTGCTGTTGACGACCGTGCTGGAGTTCGTTTTGCGCGACAATCCTGACCTGCGGGAGCGAATAGTGGACTCGGCGATGTCGCAGATCCCGGTGATCGGTTCCGAGCTAGGTCAGCCGGGTCAGCTCAGCGGAGGGACGGTCGCGGTGACGATCGGTGTTGTCGGCGCCCTCTACGGTGGGCTCGGCGTCGCCGTCGCCATCCAGAACGCGATGAACGTCGCCTGGGCGGTACCACGCAACGACCGTCCCGATCCGATCCGTGTGCGGCTGCGCGGAATGCTGCTGCTCTCGACGGTGGGCACCGCGATCGTTGGGTTGACGGTGGTCAACGGCGCGATCGCGGCCGTTGATCTGGGCTCCACGGGAAAATGGCTGTCAACAGCGGGATCACTGGCATTGACTGCGGTCCTGTTCGTGGTGGCGTTCCGCATCGGTACGGTTCGTGAGCTCGACGTCGGAGACGTACTCCCGGGCGCGATCGCCGCCGCGATCGGATGGCAGGCGCTGCAGAGCTTCGGCAGCATCTATGTTGCGCACGTCATCGCTAACGCGAGTGCGACGACAGGTGTATTCGCCGTGGTGCTGGGTCTGCTCGCGTTTCTCTATATTGCGGCGTTTCTCGTCGTGTTCTGCATCGAGGCCAACGCCGTGCGCGTCGATAAACTCTACCCACGCTCCATGCTCACCCCCTTCACCGACAACGTAGTGCTCACCTCCGGAGACAAGGCTGCCTACGTTGCACAAGCCAAGGCGCAGCGCCACAAAGGCTTTCAGAAGATACAGGTGAGCTTCGACAAACGCTCGGCCGACAGCCGACCTGGTGTCGAGGAATCCTCCGATGACCAGTCCGGCAGCGATCCATCGGGCAGTAAACGATCGGGAAGTGTGGCCGACAGATGACACTGCACCGGCTTATCCGAGCGGGCGCGGGTCCTGACTGGACGCGCACCGACTGGATGACGAGCATAGAGCGAGCGTGCCCCAGCGCGGCCCGCGCCGTGGATATCATTCTCGACCTCGCCGGCCCGCGCGCGCCGCGCGGAACGTGCGCTCGTCGGGGCGGATCGGAGATTCGGAGTCATCGGCCGACTACAGCCGCGGACAGACCGCGTCGAACGGGGCGGTCGAGGAGATCCGGGTTTCGATCCCGGCGTGAGTGAACTCTTTGGCGGTGTGAATCGCGTCGAGAACGTCTGTGCCCTTGGCCAATTCGGCCGTGGTCGCCGCGGCGAACACGCAGCCGGCACCTGATACCCGCTCCTCGCCCACCTTGGGTGCGCGCAGCACGGTGATCTCCGAGCCGTCGTAGACCACGTCAACGGCGTCGTCGCCGGGTAGACCCACGCCACCTTTGACGATGACCACCGCCGGACCCTGCTCGGCGATCCGCCGGGCCGCCTCGGCGAGGTCCTCGACGTCGGCAAGTTCGTCCATCCCGGCCAGTGTCGCGGCCTCGAACAGGTTGGGGGTCACGACGGTGGCCAGCGGCAGAATGTGTTCCCGTAGCGCGTTGTCGGTATCGAGGGCGGCTCCCGGTTCCTGACCCTTGCAGATCAGGACTGGGTCGACGACGACGTGTCGCCAGGGTCGGGCCCGCAGGCCCTCGGCGACGGTGGTGATCGTCTCGGGGGTGCCCAACATCCCGATCTTGACGACCTCGGGCTCATGAGCAATGGTCGCCGCCTCGATCTGGTCGGCGATGACCGGCGCGGCGATCGGCACGAAGCGGTGTCCCCATCCGGCTTTCGGATCGAAGGAGACGATGCACGTGATGGTTCCGACTCCGTAGGTACCGAGCTGGGCGAATGTGCGCAGATCTGCCTGCAACCCCGCGCCCCCGGTTGCCTCGGAACCTGCGATGACGTACGACACGGTGGCCACGGTGCTCTCTCCCTCTGCTCGATCTCCTCCGTCGGTGCCTCCCCCAGCTTGCCAGCGCCCGCCACACGACGCGTGAAGCAGGGTGCCCGTTGCGCCGGCGCGCGTCGCACTACGCTTGGCGTCGGTTCACTACTGCCTACGTGGAGGTTTTCATGACACAGCTCGGAGTGGTCGGCGGCGGCACCATGGGTGCGGGGATCGCAGAGGTCGCGATTCGCGCCGGCGATGACGTACTGGTGCTAGAGCGCGACGACACCGCCGCCGATGCGGCACGCGCCCGCATCGAGAAGTCTCTGGGCCGTGGCGTCAGCAAGGGCAAGATCTCCGAGGGCGACGCCACCGCGGCACTGTCCCGACTGGCCCTGACGACCACCGTCGGCGATTTTGCGGATCGTGAGCTGGTGATCGAAGCGCTTCCCGAGGTCGAGTCGCTCAAGGTCGGCTTCTTCGCCGAACTCGACAAGGTCACCGCGCCCGAGGCGATCCTCGCCACCAACACCTCGTCGATCCCGATCATCCGGATCGCCAAGGACGTCGCCGACCCCTCGCGTGTGGTGGGCGTCCACTTCTTCAATCCGGTTCCGGTGATGCCCCTGGTCGAGATCATCTCCAGTCTCGCGAGTTCACCGCAGGCGATCGAAACCGTCACCGTCTACGCCCGCGATCACCTTGGCAAGCGCACGATCGCGGCCGGTGATCGCGGCGGCTTCGTCGTCAACGCCCTGCTGATCCCGTACCTGGTGAGCGCCATCCGCATGTACGAGAGCGGCTATGCCTCCAAGGAGGACATCGACGCAGGCATGGTCAACGGCTGCGCTCACCCGATGGGCCCGCTGACGCTGAGCGACACCGTCGGTCTCGACGTCGTCCTCGACGTGGCCGAATCGCTCTATCAGGAGTTCCGTGAGCCGCACCTCGCGCCGCCGCCGCTGCTCTCGCGCATGGTCGAGGCCGGCTATCTGGGCAAGAAGAGCGGCAAGGGCTTCTACGATTACGCCGGCTGACCATCCGCTCGCCGGCGGAGCCGGTGGTCAATGCAGGCCGGTGTCCTTACTGCCGTAGGCCTCACGCAGGCGCGGTTTGACGATCTTGCCGCCGGCGTTGCGCGGTAGTTCGTCGACGATGACGAGATCCTTGGGCTGCTTGAAGCGCGCCAGGTTCTCGTTCAGGTAGGGCTCGAGTTCGTCGAGGGTGAGGTCGTCGGCACCCTCGGCGAGCACGACGACGGCCACCGGGACCTCACCCCACTTCTCGTGGGCGCGGCCGATGACGGCGGCATCGGCGATCTTCTCGTGGCCGTAGAGCACGTTCTCCACCTCCGCGCAGTACACGTTCTCTCCGCCGGAGATGATCATGTCCTTGGCCCGGTCGACGACGAAGAGGAAGCCGTCCTCGTCCTCACGGACGAGGTCTCCGGAGTGAAACCAGCCGCCGCGAAAAGCATCCGCGGTTGCCTGCGGGTTCTGCCAGTACCCCTTCATCAGATTGGGTCCGCGGTAGACGATCTCGCCAACCTCGCCGGGTGCCACATCGTTCATCATCGGATCGACGATCCGGGCGGTCACCGCGGGCACCACCTTGCCGATCGACCCGATTTTTCTCAGCGCGTCCTTGCCCTCCAGAATGCACGTGACCGGCGACATCTCGGTCTGCCCGAAAGCTGTCATGTTCAGCGCCTGCGGGAAGGACTCGTTCATCGCGTTGAGCACCGTGTCCGAAGCGGGTGCAGCACCCCAACTAATATTGCGCAACTTGAGGTTTCGCGGCCGAACACGTTGAGCGGCACACACCGCCTGCCACTGGGCCGGCACCATGAAGACCGACGTCGTGCCCTCCCGTTCGAGGGTGTCGAGCATGTCGTCGGGGTCGAACGCGCCGAGCGGGTGGATCACCGCGGGAACTCCTCGGTAAAACACCGGCGCGAATGCGGCGATCCCGGCGATGTGGAAGATGGGCGGGACCACCGAGGCAACGTCGGCGTCGGAATGGTCCTGGGCTGCGGCGATCGTCGTCACCGCCTGCGCCTGCAAGTTCTGATGGGTCAGCATGGCGCCCTTAGGTTTTCCGGTGGTTCCCGAGGTGTACATGATCAGTGCCACAGTGTCCTCGGGTACATCGATCTCGGGAAGATCGACGGAGCCCTCGGCGAGCAGATCGGCATAGTCGAGGTGGTCGGGAACCTCGCTGCCGCCGATGACGATCGTGTGGTCGATGCCGCCGGTGGAGGCGGCGGCCGCCTGGGTCAGCGGTGCGAGCAGGGTTTCGGTGACGATGACCCGTGCACCGCTGTCGGTGATGAGATACCCGACCTCAGCGGGGCTCATCCGAATGTTGACCGGCACCGGAATCGCGCCGATCAGGTTGGCGCCCAACACCGCCTCGACGTACTCGGCGCGATTGAGCAGTGCCATCAGTACGCGGTCGCCGAAGCCGACGCCACGCCGGGCCAGCGCCGCACCGAAGGCCCGCGAACGCTCATCGAGTTGCCGCCAGGTGGTGGTCTGGCCCAGGAACCGCAGCGCCGGGCGGTCGGGGGTCATGAAGGCGTGCCTGCGGACCTGGTTGTTCCAATGGTTGCGTCGCGAACGCAGGGGCTCGGTGGTCAGGTCATTGGTCGGTTCGGTGGTCGCGGTCATACGCACTCTCCCTGTGTGATCATGTGGTGCGCACGTCCACGCCAACTCTGCTGCGTCCCGGTCGCGCTTGGTGCTCCCCATCACCCTAGAGGGCGGCACCGATGCCGCGTGAGCGTTCGCTCGAGTGCGTGCGGATATACGGGCAGATCGGCGACCCACAATGCATTGGGCGCCGCCGCGGCGAATTCTCGTTGCGCCCGATCTGCCGGCCGCGCCGTCTCAGCTCCCTCGCACCGAGTCGTCTTGCGCGTCTTCGATCGTGGGATACCCCGCAGCCCAGCAGCGTTCATCAGTCGCTGGACAGTGCACCGAGCCACCTCCAGGCCCTTCCTACGAAGCTCGGCAACAACCTTGCGGGCACCGTAGACAGCGAGATTCTCGGCAGGCGCGGTGCGGATCTCGGCGAGGGATTCGGGGTCACGAATCGTGCGTAGCGCCGGGGACTTCTGGGTGCTCAGGTCGGTCGGCGCCGAGTCAGGTCTGGTGTTGCTGCACGCAGCGGCCGACAGCGGGACGCTCGTCAGCATCCCAGCGTCTCTGGTCGTGGCATAGATCGCATCGAACACCTGCTCGTCCGAGACCATCGTCATCGTGAGGATCTCTGGGCGGCCGAACTCGTCGCCGCACAGGCCGCGCGGCTGCATACGACCACCGACGGGTGGCGGTTCGTGTACACGTCGCGGGGTGGCTTGGCGTCGACCGCCGCTTTTCACTCCTTTGTGAAGTCAGCGGGTCGTGTGATTCTCGTCGCAGGCCGCGTTCGCCTGTGACGTGACGGTAACCTGCGCCGGGGTCGTAAGCTCGGAGCTGGCCCGGACCCGAGGGCCGTGGGCACTGTGGCTCCACCGAACGCGTCAACACGCGCCGATGTCGCCCGCCCGCGATACTGGTACCGCCCGGACAACACGAATCCGGGCGCTGCGTGACCACGACTGGAGAGTAAGGCAGATATGAGCGCGGAGAAACCGACCATCATCTACACGCTGACCGATGAAGCGCCCATGCTGGCGACGCACGCTTTTCTCCCGATTATCAGGACATTCGCCGACGCCGCGGACATCAACGTCGAGACCTCCGACATCTCCGTCGCCGCCCGAGTGCTGGCCGAGTTCTCCGATTACCTGAGCGACGAACAGAAGGTTCCCGACAACCTCGCCGAACTCGGCAGACTGACCCAGGATCCCGACACCAACATCATCAAGCTCCCCAACATCAGCGCGTCGGTGCCGCAGCTGACTGCCGCCATCAAGGAGTTGCAGGACAAGGGTTACAAGATCCCTGATTTCCCCGGCAACCCGAAGACCGACGAGGAGCGCGCGATCCGGGATCGCTATACCAAGTGCCTCGGCAGCGCAGTCAATCCGATTCTGCGCGAAGGTAACTCCGATCGTCGAGCGCCCAAGGCGGTCAAGGAGTACGCGCGCAAGCATCCACACAGCATGGGCGAGTGGTCGATGGCCTCGCGTACGCACGTTGCGCACATGCGTCACGGCGACTTCTATCACGGCGAGAAGTCGATGACCCTCGACGCAGACCGCGACGTCAAGATGGAACTGATCACCGCCGCCGGCGAGACTGTCGTGCTCAAGCCGAAGGTGCATCTCGACGCCGGCGACGTCATCGACAGCATGTTCATGAGCAAAAAGGCGCTCATCGAGTTCTACGAGGAGCAGATGGAGGACGCCTACAAGACCGGCGTCATGTTCTCCCTGCACGTCAAGGCGACCATGATGCGCGTCAGTCACCCCATTGTGTTCGGTCACGCGGTGCGCACCTTCTACAAGGACGCATTCGCCAAGCACGGCGAGCTCTTCGACGAATTGGGCGTCAATGTCAATAACGGCCTCTCGGATCTGTATTCGAAGATCGAGTCGCTGCCGGCGTCGAAGAAGGAAGAAATCATCGACGATCTGCATGCCTGCCACGAGCATCGCCCGGAGCTCGCGATGGTCGACTCGGCACGCGGCATCTCCAACTTCCACTCCCCCAGCGACGTCATCGTCGATGCGTCCATGCCGGCCATGATCCGCGCCGGCGGCAAGATGTACGGCGCCGACGGCCGGCCCAAGGACACCAAGGCGGTCAATCCCGAGTCGACCTTCTCTCGCATCTATCAGGAGATGATCAACTTCTGTAAGACCAACGGGCAGTTCGATCCCACCACCATGGGCACCGTGCCCAACGTCGGTCTGATGGCGCAGAAGGCCGAGGAGTACGGGTCGCACGACAAGACCTTCGAGATCCCGACCGACGGCGTCGCCAACATCACCGATCTCGCGACCGGCGAGGTGCTGCTGTCGCAGGACGTCGAAGAGGGCGACATCTTCCGCATGTGCATCGTCAAGGACGCGCCGATCCGCGACTGGGTCAAGCTCGCCGTCACCCGTTGCCGGGAATCCGGTATGCCGGTGGTCTTCTGGCTTGATCCCTACCGTCCGCACGAGAACGAACTGATCACCAAGGTGCACACCTACCTGAAGGATCACGACACCGAGGGCCTCGACATCCAGATCATGTCGCAGGTGCGCGCCATTCGATACACGATGGAACGTCTGATCCGCGGCCTCGACACCATCTCCGCGACCGGCAACATCCTGCGCGACTACCTCACCGACCTGTTCCCGATCCTGGAGCTCGGGACAAGCGCCAAGATGCTCTCGATCGTGCCGCTGATGGCTGGTGGCGGGCTCTACGAGACCGGTGCGGGTGGCTCGGCGCCCAAGCACGTCAAACAGCTGATCGAGGAGAACCACCTGCGGTGGGATTCGCTCGGGGAGTTCCTGGCGCTCGCGGTCAGTCTCGAGGACCTAGGCCGCAAGAACGACAACCCGAAGGCGGAGGTGCTGGCCAGGGCGCTCGACGCCGCGACCGGCAAGCTGCTGGAGAACAACAAGGGTCCGTCACGCAGCACCGGTGAACTCGACAACCGCGGTAGCCAATTCTACCTCGCGCTGTACTGGGCGAAGGCACTCGCGGAACAGGCCGACGACGCTGAGTTGGCAAAGCACTTTGCGCCGCTGGCCAAGACGCTTGAGGAGAACGAGCAGACCATCGTCACCGAGCTCAACGACGCCCAGGGCACCGCGGTCGATCTCGGCGGCTACTACGCCCCCGATAACGACCTCACTGACAAGGTGATGCGCCCGAGCGCCACACTGAACGCGGCACTGGAGTCCGTGCGGGGCTGACACATCGCCGACCAGTTCTGTACTGACGAGCCCCGCTTCTCGGTTGTGTACCGGGGATCGGGGCTCGCGCCGTTGAGCACCCGCATGTCCTCCGGTCTCCGACGCCCAGTGCGCCCAGTGTGATTGCGCCCTACATGGATTCGAAGGCCCGGCCGAGTTCGGCCTCGACGTCGATGATCCGGGCACTGGTAACCTCTGGAGCCTCGATCCTGGCGGCCACATCGCGTGCGATGAATCGCTTGATCTCGTCGTCGACCTGCGCGACGAGCCGAATGATCTCACCCCGCAGATTGCGCGACGCGACTCCCACCGTCACATCCGCTGGACGAGGCGGGGTGACGTCGATGTGAAGTTCCAGGGGTTCGACCGCGCGGGCGGTGAGGGCGAGCTGCACCGACCCTTCGACGTCGTACCGGATGCGATCGACCTTGAGATCGACGAGCAGCCGGATCGACAGCGGAATGCGCACGGTGAAGGTGATCAGCTCGGAAATATCGCGGATGATCTGCGGCTCGTCGATGCTCACCCGGGCTTGGACCTTGGCGATCCCGCCGGGCCCCGACGGGATCGGTCCCACGTCGAAGGAGTCGCCGGTGATCGCAGAGAAGGCGCTCCCCACTCTTTTCTCGGTGACGGCCACCTCGAAGAAACGGCGGCCGAACTGTTCATACGTCAGCTCTGACATCTGTCCATCGTCGCAGATCCCGAGCGGTGGGGAGGTCGTCATGATCAAGCACCCCGATGCGCGTCGACCCGCGCGGCCGCATCCGGCCAGGCCGGTGGGCACTGGGCGCCCGCAATGGTCGCAACCTCGAAGTGCCACCACTCATTGTCGAAGGTGCGGCACAGGCCCCAGCGGGAGCCATTGACCTGCAGCCACCGAGCGCCGGCCCGTGGTCCGACGTCGATGGCATGACCCCCGACATGCGTCGACTCCGACGGCGGCAACGTCCACCGGCGAGCCTGCGCCGGACTGCCGTAGGTGGCGATCGCCTCATCCCACAGTTGTTGCTGCTGGGCCGGCGTCCGCGCGCCGGAGGTGATGTGCAGGGGGACGCCGTCGGCGCGGGCTGCCGCCGATGCCTGCGCATATGCGGTGCCGAGGACCGGATCGAGGCCACCAGTTCTCTCGTCCGCGAGTGCGTGCGGCGCGGAGGCCGACCAGGTAAGGACCACCGCGGCCGCGATCATCACCAAAACCATAGTTCGACGTGGGTTTGTGGGAGTCCCGAGAGCAAGAGTCACGACACCAGTAAAGCGGGTATTGACGATGGCGTCGATGACCAGGGTCGGAGGTACTCGGTTCCTGTGCCTTCTGCGACCCTCCGGCAGTGAGTTTCGCGGCAGGTATCGGGTCCCACGGCGGGAACCGACGCAATCCCGGACACTTCGTGCGTTCGCCACCGACTTCTCGTGGTCCTCGGTGTCTTGTCGGCGTTCGGATCTACGCTGAGAGAACCCCGACGATGAGGAGTTCTCGATGAGTGACTACGAAGTGAAGATGATCATCTTGTCCACCGACGATCTCGACGAGTCGATCAAGTTCTACGTCGACTCGCTTGGTATGACACTCAAGTTCCGCGACGGCGCGCATTTCGCGGCCCTCGACGGCGGACCGGTCACCCTGGCTCTGGCCACCGAGATCGATCATCCGATTCCCGGACAAGTCGTGGTCGGGATCAAGACCGCCGACGTCGACGCGGCTGCCAAGGCGATCGAGGCCAGCGGAGGCGGCATCGTCAAGGGCCCCTACGACGACGCGCACGAACGGCGCGCGGTGGTCTATGACAACAAGGGCAACGGGCTGGTGTTCTACAGCCCCCTCGCGCGCTGAGTTCGCGCGCGGTGACGTCGTCGGCCGGACCGCCGTGGCGTCACCGCGCATACACCTCGGACAGTTCAGTCGTGCACCACTGATTCAGTGGTTGCCGATTACTCGATTTCAGGAAGTCGTATACCGGAGTATCGTGCCGATCGTCGGTCTGGGAAACTCAAGTGCAATGTCCGGTCACCGACAAGGGGAAGACTCAATGGTTGACACGAACCGTCGTACTGCGACATCGCGTGGATCGCAGGACACCTCGACGAGATCTGGTTCCGGCCGTGACGGTGATCGACCGCACGGGCTGCAGTACATCAAGTACCACTACGGGGCGAAGCTCCCGGACTCGATGCGCGACTGGGTCTTCCACGATCTGACCGGACCGTATGCGACCCTGCGCATGGTCGCCTGGTGGGCCGTGCCCTGTGTGATCATCCTCGTGCCGATGTTGTTCGTGCCGGCCGACTGGCTGATCCGGGCCAACATGACCGTGCCCATCCTCATCCCTTACATCTTCTTCTCGGTCGCGCTCAACCGCGTCTACCGGCGTTACCGGTTGTCGCAGCACGGCTTCGATCCCGATCTGGTCTCCCGTCGTGAGAAGGAGAGGAACGCCGACGTGTACGCGGAGTACCACCGCAAGTACCGCGGGGCCGGCCGCTAGCCTCCAAACGCCCGGGAGTTCGGGTCAGATGAGCCGGTTCTTACCTGACGCGCGCCGGAGGTCGGAGAACGCACCGATCGAGGTCGACGTCGCCGTCGCCACCGGGCGACCACCGGCCGCCTCCGACTTCGACACCATCACCACATTGTCGATGTAGGGCTGGATGGTGCTGGTGTTCTGCACGGTCGCAACGATGATCAGCTGGAAGCCGAATTTGCGGAATGCCGAGAGCGCCTGCTGGGCGAACTGCGGGTCGGACTTGGAGAATGCCTCATCGAGCATCAACTGCGCGAAGATCGGTCGGTTGTCGTCGCCATGCGGGCTGGCGAGGTTGAAGCTCAATGCGCCGGCCAAGCAGAAGGCCATGAGCTTCTCCTGCTCGCCACCGGAATTGTCGCCGGCGTTGCTGTAGGTGCGGATCGTCTCCCCGGTCTCGGCGTCGTGCTCCTCACAGTAGAAGTCGAAACGGTTGCGGACGTCGAGCGCGTCGCGAGTCCACTGCCGGTCCTCCGGGGTCGCCCCCGCCAGGCGCTCGCGCAGCACGAGGATGTCGGCGTACTGCTCGAGGATGGCCTGCTCGTCGCCGAACGCGACGGCGGTCGACCGCCCCGCGATCTGACGCGCCCTTTCGGTGAGTTCGGCTGCGGCCCCGAGGTTCTTGCGTCCCGGTTGCAGGCGTAGCCGGGTGCCACGATTGAACGCGACCGCACCCAAGCCTGTGTTGACTCGCTCGATCTGCTCGACGATTCGGCGTTCCTCGGCGTCGGCGGCCATGTGCAGGTTGAGGATCGCACCCGGCGCCTGTTCGGTGATGAGCCGGCGCATCCGCTCGTAGGCCGCGGGTAGCTCCCGCTCGTCGATGCGGCGGCACAACGCGACGTAGTCATAGATGCGCTCGTCGAAATCGCTGCTGTCGTTCGGGATCTCGTCGGGAAACTCCTCGTCGTAGGTCGCGAGGATACGAGCCAGCTCGTCCCGCGAGCGGCGCGCATCGGCGCGCATCCGATCCCGGTCGCGCCCGACCGCCTTGATCAGTTCCTGTCGGTAGGGATCCGGTGCGAGCACATCGAGGGTGGCTGCAGAATCCTCACGGAACGTGTCGAGCGCGGCCTGTGCAGGACCGGAGATGTCCTCGGCTTTGAGGCGGTCGACGAGGTCGAGTAACTGCGTTCGGCGCTCGTCCTGGGTGGCGATCCGATCACGCACGAGGGCGGCCTGGGAGATCGCCGCGCGAACCTGCTCCCAGATCTCCTCGGCCTTGCGTTGCAGTGCCTCGACGTCGGGATGCTCTTCCATCAACAGTTCGTACTGCTCCGAGAGCCGCTCGGCGCGATCGTCAGCGGACTCGACGTCGATCTCACTCCACTGGGTGAACTGCTCGCACACAGTGCGATACAGGTCGCGGCGGCGTTGCTTGTCGGCCCGCTCGCGTTCGAGGACGGCGGTGGCCTCACGTGCCGCGGCATGGATGCTGTCCTCGTGATCGAGTTCCTCACCGAGCGCGGCGACCTTCGCGTCGACATTGCCGACGAAGATGTACTGCGAGGGCCGCAGTGCCTGCCGGTCGTCCTTGATCGCCAGCTTCGCGGAGTCCTTGCGCAGCCCGCGATCGGTGACCGCCTTGGCATGGTCGGCGAATTCGGCCGGATCGTCGACGCACACGTAATTGCCCAGCCGGGCGAGCAGCGTCAGGGCCTCGGTCGCGCTCGGGTGCTCCGGATCGACCAGACGCAGGGTCGCGGCCAGGGTGCCCGGGTCGGGCAGCACCGCCGTGCGGCGCTCGACATGATGCAACTGAATCCGCCCACGCATGTCGTGGGTGTTCACGAACCGCAGGGCGGCATGGAAATGGCGATCCGGCACCAGTAGTCGCAGACCGGCGTTGCGCAGCACTTTCTCCACCGCCGGGCGCCACCGCTCCTGAGCGGGGTCGAGTTCGACGAGTTCTGCGACATAACGCAATTCGGAGTCGTCGAGCTGCAATGCGTCGGCAATGACCCGGCGCATCTCGTGCTCGGCGCGCGGCAGCGCCGATCCGGCCTCGCGCACCCGGGTCAACTCGGCGGCGGCGGCGTCGCGACGGCTCCGTGCGGCGACCTCGGCGGCCAGCAGTTCGGCGTAGTGGCCCTTGCCGGCCTCGAGTTGGCCGTCAAGACGTGTCGCCTCCTCGATGAGGGATTCGCGTGTCTCCCAGAAGTCCTCGGCCGACTCGGGGATCTCCACATCGAGCGCCGACATCTTCGAGTCGAACGACGCCCGCCGCATCGACACCTCACTCGCCGCTTTGCCGGCCGCGGCGAGCTGCTCCTGCAGCGGCGCGAGATCGGCTGTGCTGGAGGAGATTCGCGACAGCAGATGGCTGTGATCCTGGCGCAGCTGATCGTGCTGAGCGGTCAGCGCGGCCAGATCGCCGTCGAGACGGGCGATCTGATCGTCGAGGTCAACGATCTCCGGCTCGGCGTTGCGGATCCGCAGGTTGGTCACATAGGCACGGATGGTCGCGCTGTCGATGGTGTCGAGCACCGAGAACTTCGCCGACTCGGTCGCATACCGTTCCTGAACGGCCTCGATGTTGCCGAGGATGGTGCGTTTGCGACGCGCGACATCCAGGAATTCGCGGGCCTCGACGAGCGGATCGATCTGTTCCAGAGCGTCCTTGATACCCGCGATACTGGTCGGCTCGTCGAGCATGAACTCACGGACGAACTGGGCCAGCCCTCCGACGCTCTTGAGCGACTTGGCCTTTCCCAACAACTGCTGGGCAGCATCGGAGCCACGGATGCCGATCAGCGAGTACAGCGACGCGAGGTACTTGCCCTCGCCGGGACCGCCCCGCCAACCACGCTCACGGAGCCGGGCCGCGTTGTGCCCGTTGCCCGCCCACTCGTTACAGGCATCCACGATGTCAGGGTCGCCGTCGGCGAGATAGTAGGCGCTGTGGGCGTCGGTCATCTTGCCCGCAGCGAGCCACTTGAGGACGAGGCCGGTGATCGACACGCCCGAGGTGGAGGTGTAGGTGACGGCGATGGCTGCCCACGCCGGCCCGGTGCCGCGCAGGTACATGATCTCGCGCGTCGAGTTTACGCCGTCGCGACGCTCGCCCCACGCTCCACGCACGTACTTGCCGACCGTACGCCGACCACTCGCCGATCCGGCCGCCGTGGCGTCACCGGAGGCGTTGAAGTTGCGCCGATGGTCGGGCAGGAAGGCCAGGGAGATGGCGTCCAGAAGCGAGGACTTGCCGCTGCCTGATGACCCGGTTACCAGAGAACCGTTGGCGCTGAATGGAATAGAGTGATACCCGTCGAAGACGCCCCAGTTGATCAGCTGTAGCCGCGACAGGTGGAACTGGTCGACACGATCGCTCACCAGTCATCTCCTTCATCGGTCTCGTCATCTGCCACGTCGTCATCCTCGGTGTCGTCAGCGAGGGTGTCGTGATCGCTGCCGGTGAGGTACCCCGAACCGTCGCCGTCACCGGATTCGGGCGCGGAGCGATCGAGCGTCTGCGCCTCGGCCTCCTCGCCGGCACCGATGAACTGCTCGAACTGGTGCTGCAGATCGGTGATCACCGATGCCGTCATGATCGCGGTGATCGCCGGGCTCACGGTGAAGGTGTCGGGGTCGTCGCGATGGCGGCGCAGCAACTCGAGCTCTTCGAGCTTGTCGATCGCCTTGTCGATGCGTTTGTCGAACAGCGCGAGGTCACGATCGATGGTGTTGGAGACGCCGGCGAACAGCTCGTGGATCTCCTCGTGGGTGATCAATACCTGGTCCTCGCGCGCGGCCCGCATGTGTTTGGCCAGGTGCAGGGCGAGGATCGCGTCATAGGCCTGAATCGTCTCGCGCTTGAGTAGTCTTCTGCCCCAACGGGAGTCGTAGCCTACCTGCTCGACGAAGGCCACCTCGAGTTCGGTGACCAGGCGCAGCCGCAGATCGAGTTCGGACAGACGGATGCGCAGGCAATTCTGGTATTCGACGATCCAGGACCACAGCTGGGGGGTGCGGTCGCCGCTGACGTAGCGGCGGGTGAGCAGGTTCTGCAACGCCCAGCAGGCGCGGTCGGGCATCGCCGAGACGTCCCCGTCGAAGCGCGGGACCTTCACTTCCTCGACGGCGGTCCGGCTCACCGCGGGCAGGTCGTCGTAGCCGTTGAACTCCTCGGTACTGAACTCTTTGGCGCTGAACCCCTTGGCGGGAAACCGTTCTGACTGTTCGGTCACAGGACGTCGACCTCCGCGGTGGGGATGGGTTCGGTGAAATGCAGGGCAGGAATCTCGATGAGACGGTCCTCGCCGTCGAGGGACCGGAATCGGATGGATTCGGTAGCCGCGGCATCGCCGGTGGCCGGCGATTGCCGTAACGCCCAGGACCACAACACGATCACGTGAGCGAGGTAGGGGTCGTCGAGGGAATCGATGACCTCGGACAACGCCACCGGACCGTCGACGACCGCGTTGTTGACCACCTCGGTGAGTTCGACGGTGTCGACCTGGCCGGCCAGCGAAACGAACGAATCGAGATCGGTCTCCCCTGTCGCGGGCACCGCCGGTTGCGGGGGTTCGGGGGTGCGGATCTCGAACGCGAGACGCCCGTTGGATGTCAGCGCGGGAGTGGCCAGCGGCAATTCGTAACCCAGCCGCCGATCGGCGAGAGAGATCGTGAGAAGTTCATTGGCGGTGGCCAGGGCGTCGTTGAGTTGGCGGGCGATTCCGCGACCCTGTTCGAGGGTTCCCGAGGCGACGAACCGGCGGATACGCCGCGCACAGCGACGACGGATCCGGCCGACCTCATCGATCTGCTGGGTGACCAGCACGAAGAAGTTGTCCATCACCGACCGCAAGCCCGGATCGATGGCGGGTAGATGCGCGGTGACGGTCTCGATGTCGGAGACCAGCCGGGCCCGCTGGGTCGGGTCGCCGATCATATGCGTGAACGCGTGATAGGACGCGCTCTGCGAAGATTCCAGCAAGGCCTCGTAGTCGTCGAACATCTGCCGCTGCCGGTCCCGATAGGCCAGATCGGAGTCATTCGGATCGTCGAGGAGCGCGGTGGTGATGCGGTCGAGCATGCTGCCGTACTGCCCGATGTCGGAGATGATCTGCTCCATCTGGTAGGCGATGGCGCGGGCCTCGTCCTCGGCGGCCCGCAGATCGGGTCGGCGCCGTCGACCGGCATCAAGGTCGGCGAGTTCGGCGTCGAGTTCCTCGATCTGATGGGTGAGGTCCTCACGGATGTAGCTCGGGTCGTCGCTGACCTGACCGGCCACGCGCCGCAAACCCGCCGCGATGGCGTTGATCGAGCCGGCGGTGGCCACCGAGTCCTCCCGGCGCAGCCGCCGCATGTAGTCGAGCACCGAGCGCGCCTCGGGGGTGAGATAACACAGGTTCTGGTTGACGACGACCGGGTCGGCCATCCGATGCAGCCAACCGTTCTTGGCCCACAGTTTGAGCAGATCCATGCCGTGGGGTTGGTCGCCGACGCCGAGCTCGGCCATATCGCGTTCGAGCCGGATCGCCAGATCGGTTTCCGACCGGCGCGCCCCGAAGTCGAGGTGGCGCTCCATCAACGTCACGTAGAGCGCGGAGTTGGTCGCGGCGAACAGCCGAACGGCTGCGGATCGTTGGATCGATCGGTTGGTCTCCCACGCCTGCATGAGCGTGGGCTCAGTCGCACTGTCCATCGCCGCCTCGTGGTTCGTCTCGGGTTCGGTTGCTTCTCGGGGTCGGGGTTGGTGGTCGGGCCGCCAGGTAGTCTCCCATGTCCGCCAACAGTGGCCCACGCCACGTCCGAGCCGTTGTGGACAACCCCGCCGACACGCCGAGGCGACCGGACGAGGAGATCCGCATGTCGCGAGGCGCCGAACTCCGGGGAAGGGACGTACGGGAAAGACGGTTCTCGTCACGATCGCTGCGAGAAGAGGGTGATCCACCGATGTCCGAGTTGCGCCTGGTGATGCCGCACCGGTTGTTCGAGTGACATCTGAACGCCGAGCCCGCACACGGTTCGTTCTCGTCGAGCACGATCTGCTGTTTCGCCGGTACCGCTTCCACCGGCAGAAGCTGATCCTGCATCGTGTGTCGATGCGCCGGTTCGCGCAGCGGCTGCGCCCGTCGTCGGTGCATCTCAAGGATGTCGTCGACGACTGGCTCGCCGCCGACGTGCGTGCTGCGCTGGCTGGCGCCGGGATCGACCTCGCTGCCGAGAACCGCAAGCCGCTCCCCCGCGGCTCGAGGTGCCGGTGCCGCGGTTTCCCGATCCGGACGAGCAGATCGCCACGGCCATCGAATGGGTCGAGGAGGAGTTCCCCGACAATCCCGGCGATGCGCGGGCGTTTCGGTGGGCTACCGACCACCGCGGGGCGTGCACGTTGTTCGAGGACTTTCTCGCCGAGCGATTCGTCGGCTTCGGCCCCTACGAGGACCCGATCAGCACCGCCAACCCATATCTCTTCCACGCCATGCTCACCCCCACTCTCAACATCGGTCTGCTGTCACCGCGGCCGGTGCTGCGCCGCGCACTCGAGGTCGGCGGGCAGGGCGAGATCGGACTCGCCGGGCTCGAGGGACTCGTCCGTCAGCTCATCGGGTGGCGCGAGTACATGCGGGCTACCTACGTGGTGCACGGTCGCACGATGCGGACCGCCGATCGGCTGGGGCACCGTCGCGCACTCGCGCCGGGCTGGTGGACCGGGCGGACCGGTCTCAAGCTGTCGACGGGTTCTGCGCCACGTCTTGGACTGCGGCTGGGCGCAACACATCGAGCGGCTGATGATCCTCGGTAATGCCATGTGTCTTTTACGAACCCATTTCGACGAGGTCCACCGGTGGTTCATGGAGATGTTCGTCGACGCCTACGACTGGGTGATGGTGCCCAACGTTTATGGGATGAGCCAGGTCGCTGCGGGCACCGCCATCACCACCAAGCCGTACGTCTCGGGCAGCAACTACCTGCGCAAGATGTCCGACCTTCGCAAGGGGCCGTGGTGCGCGGAGTGGGAAGGCCTGTACTGGACGTTCGTCGCCGATGATCGCGACGTTCTCGAACACAACCGCCGGTCGTCGTTCGCGGTCGCCTACCTCGAGCGCATGGAACCGTCAACCAGCGCCGCCCACCTACGCGCGGGCCGTCGGTGGCTGGACTGACCGATCGCGAACGGTCTCTCGGACCGCTGGGCGCACGTGCGGGTGCCACAATGGGGGCATGTTGCCGACCCTCGACCTCACCGCAGCCGAGACCGATGGGCAGGCCTTCAGGACCGCGCTGCGCGAGGCCGCCCACCAGCACGGGTTCTTCTACCTCGGCGGACACGGCATCGCGCCGGCGCAGATCGACGGGGTCCTACGACTCGCCCGCGAGTTCTTCGGGTTGCCAAACGCGGAAAAGGCGCGGATCTCCCAGCTGGACAGTCCGGCGTTCCGGGGCTATTCACGTCTCGGCGGTGAGTTGACGAACGGACTCGTCGACTGGCGCGAACAGATCGACATCGGCCCGGACCGGCCCGTCGTCGACGGTGCCCACGGATACTGGAATCTGCAGGGCCCCAATCTGTGGCCGCAGCGCCCCACCGGATTCCGTGAGGCATTCGAGGGGTGGATCGCCGCCGTATCGGAGGTGGGCGTACGCCTGCTGCGGCACTGGTCGGCCTCACTCGGAGCGCCGGCCGGGTACTTCGACGACGCGTTCACCGACCGTCCGGCCACCCTGCTGAAGGTGGTGCGTTATCCGGGCAGCGACGACCGGGACCAGGGCGTCGGTGCACACAAGGATTCCGGTGTCCTCACGCTGCTGCTGGTGGAGCCGGATTCCGAAGGGCTGCAAGTGGAAACGCTGGACGGTACCTGGGTCGACGTGCCGCCGAAGCCGGGCGCGTTCATCGTCAACATCGGCGAACTGCTCGAGGTGGCCACCGGCGGTTACCTGCGCGCGACCCGGCATCGGGTGCGCGCGCCGCGCCCCGGGACCGATCGCGTCTCGATCCCGTTCTTCCTGAATCCGGCGCTGGACGCCACGATCCCGATCATCGAGCTGCCGCCGGAGCTGGCGGCGTTGTCACGTGGTGTCGAGGCGGACCCGGACAATCCCATCTTCAGTACCTACGGCGAGAACGCCTGGAAGTCTCGGGTTCGTGCGCATCCCGATGTGGCACAACGACATCACGGGATCACTCCGCTCGGCCCGGCATCCGCCTACTGATCAGTCCGGTCTGATCAGTCCGGCCGTGCAAGCCATTCCGGCCGACACGAGCCGCGCGGAACCAGCACCGTGCGGTAGCGACCCGGCGTCTGGCTCATCCGAACCTGGTCGGTGACACCCTGATACGCCCCGAGCGGTGTGTCTGCGGCGAAGGTCTCGGGATCGAGATAGTGATGAGCGCCGTCGCCGACATCGGTGCCGGCGATCCCGTGGGCGTAACCACGATCGAACACACCCATCCCGATGATCCAGAGTGCAGCCCGGGTCAGTGACACATGCACCCGGTAGCTGCCGCCGTCGCGGGCGCGGCGGGTGAGGGCTTCGACGATTCCCGCGGTCAGCAACCACGACACGATGTAGTCGTTGACGACGAGAATCGGAGGGAGCTTGGGTGTGTCGCCCCCGCCCTCGAGCAGCATCATCCCGGTCAGGCTGCCCGCGGTCTGATCGAATCCGATCTGTGACGACCACGGGCCTTGCTCACCGTTGAGAGAGGCGGTGGCGTAGACGATCCCGCGATGTCCGTCGGCGGCGGCATCGGCGGACAGTCCGATCTTGTCGAGGTAGCCGGGTCGGCGGTTCGCGTAGAACACGTCGGCGTCGCCGAGCAGCCGACCAATCCGGGCGGCACCGTCGGCGCCGTAGGGATTGATCGTCGACGACCGTACGCCGACGTTGGCGGTGGCATAGGTCGCGTCGTGCTCGAGTTCGTCGGGGCGCCATACGTTGAGCACGTCAGCACCGTGCAGGGCCAGTGCCCGGCCGACCCCGGCACCGGCGATCACATGCCCCATGCCCAACGCCCGGATGCCGTCGAGGGGCTGGTCGGCCACTCCGGGCAGTGGGACAGGGTCGCCGTCGGCGATGCGGGTGATCTCGATGAGCGGCATGTCGGCGAGAACATCCCGATAGTGCGCTTCGTCGAGGAGTTCGGCGGTGGTGCGCAGCATCGGCAGGACGACACCCGCCTCGGTGGCGGCGGCCTCGAGTTCGGCGCCCTTCCAGCTTGCGATGGCTGACGCGACGGCATCCTTGTCGTCGGGTACCCCGAGGAGTCGCTGCGCGCCGACCTTGATCTTCGGATACGGGTTCAGCGGCATCATCCAACGGTCGTCACCGGTGCGGTAGAAGCGGAACCCCAGCGCGTTCGACGGATTCGACGGGGTGGCCGGCGGATAGCCGTTGAGTATCTCCCAGCGGCGATCATAGAACGGGCACAACCGATGTGGTGCGCTCCGCAGGTCCACGGCGATGTCCTGGCCGGGGCCACCGCGGACCTGCCACAGCTTGGCGACGGCGGCAGACTTGGCGGCGAGTGCGATGGCCGACGCGCCTCCGAGGCGCAAGGTACTCGGCACCACCGGGTCGGCGCCGTCGAAGGTGACCGTGCCGCCGGTGTCCTCGGCCGACATGCCGATGCCGCCCAGGACATCGGCGAGTTCTGTTGCGGGATCGAAGGAGTCGTCGGTGGCCGGCGCGGCGATGGCCGCGCGCAGTCGGTCGGTCAGGGTGGTCACACCAGCTCCTCGTGGTCGGCGGTGGTGAGGTCGGGGACGGTCGCGTCGGCGGTCAGCAGGTCGTCGGGGATCAGCACCTGACGCGAGCGCAGATACTCCCCGATCGCCTTGCCCACCTGGTCGATTCGCAGGTTCGCCGATCCGCCGGTGCCGAGCAGGCCCTTGAACACGAAGTGAATCGCCCGCAGATCGGGGAACTCGTGGCGCACCACGTCGATGTCCTTGGTCTCGGGGATCAGGCGGCGGATCTCGTCGGTGGACAGGAATCGCCGCAGCCACGGCCACACCCGCGGATCCGGGGTCCACACACCGACATTGGAGTTGCCGCCCTTGTCACCGCTGCGCGCGTGGACGACGGTGCCCAGCGGGGCGCGGGTCACCCGCTCGGGTAGCGGTGCCTCACCCGGTTCGGGATGCACGGGTTGGGGGGCCGTCTCGGTCGCGGGTGGCACGGTTGCGTCGATGACGGTGCCGTCGTCGAGGATCGCCCGGTGGTGCAGTGCACTCTGTGGGTGGAGGCCCGGCCAGTAGTCGACCCGGGGTTGGGGACGCGAATGCAGTCCGGCGGCACCGTCGTGGAAGTAGCCGGGGATACCCTGCAGGTACAGGCTGCCCAGGCGTGACCCCATCTCCGCGCGTGTCAGCGTTTCGGCATCGCCGGCGACCGCCATGACACGCAACGCCACCGTTGCCGCCCACTGGGATTCGGGTTCGTCGGCAGGCTCTCCGACCTGGGTGAGGTCAATCTGCACCCCGTCGGGAAGATCCCGGTTCAGTTGGTCGCGAATGAGGGCGATCTTCTCATCGACATGCGGTGAGGTAACGAACACCGTGTTGACCACGCTCGCGCCGACTGCGCCGAAGAGGGCGACCTTGGTGGTCGGTGGCGGCGGCGTTCCGGCCGCGCCGGACACGGTGACCCGATCGGGGCCGGCCTGATCGACCCGTACGTGGTCGAGGTGGACGGTGACATCGGGGTTGAGATAGATCGGGCCCTGGATCTCGTAGACGAGTTGAGCGGTGACGGTGTCGGCGGTGACCGCTCCCCCGTCACGGGCGTGTTTGGTGATGACGCAGGTGCCGTCGGCGGCGACCTCACCGATCGGGAAACCCGGCGTCGTGCGGTTGGGGATCTCGAGGAAGCCGGAGAAGTTCCCACCGACCGCATGAGCACCGCATTCGATGATGTGGCCGGCGACCACGGCGCCGGCCAACGCGTCCCAGTCGTCGGCGGACCAGTCATGCCACCAGGCCGCCGGACCGACGGTCAGTGACGCATCGGTGACGCGGCCGCAGACCACGATGTCGGCCCCGGCGCGCAACGCACCGGCGATTCCCCAGCCGCCGAGGTAGGCGTTGGCCGCGATCGGCTTGGCTGCCCAGGTGTCGAGCGGCGCACCCGAATCCAGGTTGTCGAAGCGATGACCGGCGGTCTGCAGGTCGGCGAGGTCGGCGAGGATGTTGTCGCCCTCGACGTGCGCGACGCTCAAAGTGACCCCGGCGTCGGCGAGTTCGGTCCGTAATGCCTCGGCGAGCCGGTCGGGTGCGAACCCGCCTGCATTGGTCACGACCTTGATGCCGCGCTCGGCGATCGTGGCCAGGTGCGGGCGCAGTTGACGTACGAAGTACTCGACGTATCCGCGGGAGGGGTCACGGTGGTGCACCGCCGACAGTGAGGCGAGGGTGATCTCGGCGAGATAGTCGCCCATCAGGACGTCGACGGGATCGCCGGCGATGGCCTCGTCGATGGCGGTCCGGCGGTCGCCGAGGTAGCCGGAGAAATTGGCGATGCGGATGGGTCGTCGCGCGGTCATCGATACGCTCCTTCGCGTTGTCTGCCTGGCATCGATCGGCCGTAGGCGGCCGATATCGGTGTTTCGCGTCGCCACCGACGCTATCGACATCGTCCGACGCCAACCACGACCGATTCGCGAACGGCGAGATGATCGTGGCGGTCATCGGCGCATCCGGCGGATGGCGATGGTTCGGTGTCCTATCGTGAAGGTCGTGGACCTGCCCCATCTGCGCTACTTCGTCGCCGTCGCCGAGGAGCGCAGCTTCACCCGAGCCGCCGCCCGGCTGCACATGGCGGCCTCGCCACTGAGCCAGCGCATCAAGGACCTCGAACGTGAGTTGGGTGCACCGCTGTTCATCCGCGCGCACCATCGGATCGACCTCACCGATGCCGGTGAGGCGCTGCTGCCCCGCGCCCGTGACATCCTCCACCAGGTGGACTCCTTACCCGTGGTCGTGGCCGACGCGCAGCGGCACACCCTGCGGCCGGCGGTGATCGGCATCGCGCCGGAGGTTTCGCCGACCGTGCGGGACAACGTTCTCGACACGCTCGCCGACCGCCACCCGGACATTGCCGCACAACTGCTGCCCGCGAGCACCGCACCGTTGCTGCGGGATCTGCGTGCCGGAGCGGTGGATGTCGCACTCGTCCACGGTCCCGTCGCCGGCGAGGGAATCGACAGCCTGCTCCTCGAACGCAGCCCGGTCGGTGTAGCTGTTGGCACCAAGATCTTTGGGGAACAACGGGATTCGATCTCTCTCGGCGAACTGTCGCACGTGCCGTTCGCCTCGATCAACCACGAGGCCGCACCCGAGATCTATCGCAACCTCGACCGGCTGCTCGACCGACACGGCGTCCGCAAGCGAATCACGTTGCCCGACGACAACTTCGCGGGCCTTGCGCATCTGGTTGCCAGTGGCCAGGCCTTCACCCTCATCTCACTCGGCGAGGGTATCGGTGGCCGGATGTTCGCCGGTGAGGCCGTGCAGGTCATCCCGCTGCGTGACACCCGCGCGCACATCAGCACGGTCGCGGCGTGGTCACATCGTCGTGCCGGGACCGAACCGCTGATCGCCGACCTCGTGGACGTGGTCAGCGCGCTGGGCTGAACGGGTCAGTCGACCAGGACGGGTCAGCCGATGAGACCGTCGCGTCGCGCCCGGTCGACGGCAGCGGTTCGTGAACGTACACCGAGTTTGGAAAAGATGTGCACGAGATGGGATTTGACTGTCATCTCGCTGAGCAGCAGACGTTTGGCAATCTCGCGGTTGCTGTGTCCGGCGGCGACCTCGACGAGCACGTCGATCTCGCGCGCGGTGAGCACCGCGTCGGCCGGCGTCCGCATCCGTGACATCAGGCGTGTGGCCACCATAGGCGACAACGCGCTTTCGCCGGCAGCTGCGGCGTGCACCGCGGCGATGAGTTCGGTGGGTGGGGTGTCCTTGAGTAGATAGCCCGACGCGCCGGCTTCGATGGCCGCGAGGATGTCGGCGTCGGTGTCGTGATTGGTGACCACCAGCACCCGGGGCGCCGGTCGCAGCGTCAGCAGTCGTCGGGTGGTCTCCACCCCGGACAAGCCCGGCCCGAGCCGCAGATCCATCAACACCACGTCGGGTACGGGAGCGGGCGGCGTGCACCGGGCGATCGCCTCCTCGCCGGTGGCGGCCTCCCCGACGACCCGGATGCCGTCCGACTCGGTGAGCAGCGCACGCAGACCGGCTCGCACGATCGCATGGTCGTCGGTAATCAGGACGCGGATCGGAGGCACCGAGGGCGACGACCTGGCGGTCGGTGGGGTCATCGGAGCCCGGCCTCGACCCGGAAGCCGACCGCAACGGAGGTGTGGCCGGGTTCAGAGACGACGTCGAGGTCGCCGCCGAGCTCGCGCACGCGTCGCCGCATCGTCGTCAAACCGAAGCCCGACGCGACGTCGGCGTCGAAACCCGCTCCGTCGTCGACGATGTCGAGATGGACCTCGTCGGAACTGTAGGTGAGCGTGACCCGCAGGACCCTCGCCCGCGCATGCTGCACAACATTGCCGATGGCGCTCTGTGCCACCCGCACCAGTGCCGCCTCGACCGGCATGGGCAGCCCGAACGGCTCGCCGTCCACGACGAGCCGGGTACTCAGACCGTGACCGCCCGCATCATCGGTCACCCGTTGTAGTGCCGCACTCAACGAGCGTCCGTCCAACGGTGCCGGCGTGAGTTCGTCGATGAGTCTTCTGGTCTCGGCGAGGGCGTCGGCGGCCGCGGTACGCGCGGTACGCAGCTCGGGCGAATGCCCACCGGCCCGCCGTTCGGCCGCGTAGATGAGCATCTGGATGCTCGACAGACTCTGTGACACCGTGTCGTGGATCTCGCCGGCAAGTCGCTCCCGTTCCCGCGCCCGCCCCACTTCCCGCTGTTCGTCGGCGAGTTCGGCGCGGGTGGCGAGCAGTTCGTCGATGAGGAGTTGCCGGCTGCGTACCTCGTCGAAGAGTCGTTGATAGCCGGCCGAGATCACCACCGCCACCGCGGCCCCGAGGATCGGCCCGATCGCCGCGGCGACCGACCAGCCGTTGTGCATCCCGAAACCCACCACCGCGGCCCCCGTTGACATCGCGACACATACGGTGCCCCAACGCATCCCGGCCAGATGCAAGTAGAGGAAGAACATCACGAACACCAGGTACACGGCCTCGCCGCTGACGGATAGGCATCCCAACCACACGAGGCTCAGCGCCGCGAGCCACCACCACCCGGCACGGCTCGAGCGCACCAGCACCACGCCCGAGGCATAGATCGCGAACCACAGTGCGGCCAGTGTCATCGCCGCCACCGACGTCGCGCCGCCGCTGCCCACCGCGCGGACCGCGACCACTACCGCGAGCACTGCGGCCATGGTGTGCAGGGCCGCGCGCAGGGCGGTGAAAACCGGGGCCAACGGTGAGGAGTGCATGTCGACCCAGTGTATCGGCGGTGCGCGGCCGCGCATCCATCGAAAGTGCGAGTCGCCGGTGCCGAACGATGCACCTCGTGACCCTCCAACTCTCGACGCGCCGCATCCCCGATGCCCGCCACACTGGCAACCGAACACTGAAAGGACCCTCCATGTTCATCGCCATTCGTGATCTCCGAAGAGCCAGAGGACGATTCGCGCTCATCACCCTGGTGGTGGTGCTGGTGTCGGTGCTCGTCACCTTCCTGGGCGGACTCACCGCGGGATTGCGCCACCAGAACATTTCCGCCCTGCAATCACTGCCCGGTTCGACGATCGTCTTCGCCGACACCGGGTCCGCGCCCTCCTTCGATCAGTCGGTGCTGACCACCTCGCAGATCGAGATCTGGCAACACCGTGCCGAAGACGTGGTACCCGTGGGTATCTCGCGAGATCGCGCGACCTCGACCACGCATGCCGATCCGATGCCGGTGGCGCTCTTCGGCCTCGGCGGAAAGGACCGCCCGGTCGTCGGCACCGTCGACGTCGCAGCGCCGATCGCCGCGTCTCTCGGGGTCCGTGGAGGCCAGACCATCGGAGTCGGCGGGCGGACGATGACCGTCGGACGAATCGTCGGTGACGAGTGGTACGCCCACACCCCGGTCATCTACCTGCCCATCGACACGTGGCGCGACCTGGCACCACAGTCCGGCGCCGCGACAGTACTCGCGGTGACACCGCGTGTGGGTACCGATACGCAGTCCGTGGCCGCCTCGAGTGGCACCACCATCCGCTCCGGGTCCGATGCGCTGTCGGCGTTGGCGTCCTACAGCGCCGAGAACTCGTCGCTGACACTGATGACGGTGATGTTGTTGCTGATCTCAGCACTGGTCATCGGCGCGTTCTTCACCGTGTGGACCGTGCAACGCGTCCCCGACATCGCGATACTCAAGGCACTGGGGGCGAGCACCGCCTCCTTGGTGCGCGACGCCCTCGGCCAGGCCGTGCTCATTCTGGTCGTGGGGTGCGGACTCGGCGTGGCGCTTGCCGTCGGCGGCGGCGCCCTGCTGGGTTCGATTCCGTTCGTCGTGACCGCCTCCACCACCGTGTTGCCCGCGCTGGCCACAATCGGGCTCGGCGTCCTCGGCGCCTGCGCGGCACTGCGCTTCCTCATCACCACCGATCCCCTCACCGCACTCGGGAGCAACCGATGACCACACCACGACGCACTCCGATCCTGACGCTGGAGCACGTGACGATGACCTATGCCGACGGCACCGGCCACCTCACCGCCCTCGACGACGTGAACGCAACCTTCGACTCCGGAACGATCAGTGCCGTCATCGGTCCGTCGGGATCCGGGAAATCCAGTTTGCTCGCCGTGGCCGGAGCGCTACGCCGTCCCGACAGTGGCCGCGTTCTCCTATCCACAGGCACCTCGCCCACTCTGGAAAGTAGTTACGGGACAGTCGATCTGGCCCAATTGAGCGCTGGTGCGGCCACCAGAGTGCGCCGCGGGCGAATCGGTCTGGTCTTCCAGCAGCCCAATCTGTTGCCGTCGCTGACCGTCCTCGAGCAACTTCAGGCGACCGCGCACCTCGGACAAACCCGGATAGTCGGCGCAGCACGGCGCCGCGCCACCACGGCTCGGGCGCGCGACCTGCTGGCTGCCGTTGGTCTGGACGGTATGGCACACCGGCTCCCCGCCCACCTCTCCGGTGGCCAGCGTCAACGGGTCAACATCGCGCGGGCATTGATGAACGAACCCGGTCTCCTGCTCGTCGACGAGCCCACCTCGGCCCTCGATACCGAACGCGGGGCCCAGGTGCTCTCGATGCTGATCGACCTCACCGCCACCGCGGATACCGCAACGATTCTGGTCACCCACGATCGGACGCACCTCGCGCGCATGAACGCCGTGTACCGAATGGTCGACGGCAACCTGTCCCCCAGTGACGCTGGACATACCGATAGCAGGCGGTCTACTGTCGGGCCCCACATAGTCAATTAATTGCCCCAGGAGCCGTGATCGAATGCACCCGTTTCGCAAGGCGGTCGAGAACCGGGATTTGGCAGCCGTCGATGAGCTTCTCGCCGAGAACGTGACCTTCATCAGTCCGGTCGCCTTTGCGCCCTATCGGGGCAAACCGATCACCGCAGCCATCCTGCGTGGCGTGCTCCGGGTGTTCGAGGACTTCCGTTACGTCACGGAGTTCGGTGCGCCCGGAGCGCCCGATCATGCCCTGGTGTTCGAGGCGACCGTGAACGGTAAGGTGATCACCGGCTGCGACTTTCTCCATCTCGACGCCGACGGCAGGATCGACGAGTTGATGGTGATGGTCCGACCGTTGTCCGGGGCCACCGCGCTCGCCGAGGCGATGGGCGCGCAGTTGGACCGGATTCGCGCCGAGGCCGAAAGCGGAGCGACGACCGAGAGCAGATAGGGTGTGTCTCCGTCAGTGCGGCGGCTCGGTGTGGTCGAGGCGCGCGGACAGGACGTCGGCCGCACGGCGACACCACGCCGCATTCTCGCGCTCGAAGGCGATGCCGCGTAGCCCCGTGAGATACGGTCCCACGCGTGGACTCTCGGCCAGGTACCGGTCCTCGGACATCTCCCCGCGCATCGTCGCGAGCAGCGATTCGATCAGCTCGGCCTTGGCCAACGCGTGCGCCCGACGGGCATGCAGGGTCTCGATGAGGGTGGCCGCCTCGCCGACATCGCACGCCCGCACCTTGACCAGCAGATCGTCGCGCAAGAATGTGGGTTTGGATGCGGCCGAGACGAAGTCGACGAGTGCGGCACGCCCGGCGTCGCTCAGGGTGAAGACGCGCTTGGTGGGTCGGCCCCGCTGGATCACCTCGCGACCACGAATCAGACCGTCGGCCTCCAGGCGTGACAGTTCGGCATACAACTGCTGCCGCGTCGCGAACCAGAAGCTCGCGACGGCCACGTCGAAGGTCTTGGCCAGCTGATATCCACTGGCGCCGTCGTCGAGGAGTTCGGCGAGGATCGCGTGACGCAACGACATGCACCCAGAGTAATCAAAAAATTGCCTCTATTGGGTATTGAGCCGGGCACCGTCGGGGGATACCGTCGAGGAACGCGCCTCTCGTCCACGATGGTCGCGCCTCACGCGCCGCGAAGGAGAACGATGAAACTCGGACTGCAGCTGGGATATTGGGGTGCGCAGCCGGCACCGACTCACCACGAACTCGTGCGCGCCGCCGAGGAATCCGGGTTCGACGCGGTCTTCACCGCCGAGGCGTGGGGCTCGGATGCCTACACCCCGCTGGCCTGGTGGGGCGCTTCGACGCAGCGGATGCGGTTGGGCACCTCAGTCGTGCAGCTCTCGGCGCGCACACCCACTGCCTGCGCGATGGCCGCCCTGACCCTCGACCATCTCTCCGGCGGTCGGCACATCGTCGGCCTCGGTGTGTCGGGTCCGCAGGTGGTCGAGGGCTGGTACGGGCAAAAATTCGAGAAGCCGCTGGGACGCACCCGTGAATACGTCGACATTATGCGGCAGGTATGGGCGAGGCAGGCGCCGGTGGTCAGCGACGGTCCGCACTATCGGCTGCCCTACACCGGGCCCGGTGCGACCGGACTGGGCAAGCCGCTCAAGCCGATCGTTCACCCGCTGCGGGCCGACATCCCGGTGATGCTCGGCGCCGAAGGACCCAAGAACATCGCCCTTGCCGCGGAGATCGCCGACGGCTGGTTGCCGTTGTTCTACACGCCACGGATGGCCGACACCTACAACGCGTGGCTCGACGAGGGTTTTGCCCGGCCTGGTGCGCGCCGCAGTCGGGAAGACTTCGAGATCTGCGCGACCGCCCAGATCGTCATCACCGACGACCGCGACGCCTCCTATGCCGCGATCAAACCGTTCCTGGCTCTCTACATGGGCGGAATGGGCAGCGAGGACACCAACTTCCACGCTGAGGTCTACCGGCGCATGGGCTACGGCGAGGTCGTCGACGAGGTCACGTCGCTGTTCCGGTCCGGGCGCAAGGACGACGCCGCGGCGATCATCCCTGACGAGGTGGTCGACGATTCGGCGATCGTCGGCGATGTGGATCATGTCCGGGAACAGATCGCGGTCTGGGAGAAGGCAGGCGTCACCACGATGTTGGTCTCGCCGGGCAGTGTCGAGGAGGTACGCCGTCTGGCGTCGCTGGTCGCTGAGACCGCGTAGGGAGTAGCCTTGCGCGGCATGCGCATGCTTCGAGGAGTCCTCGCTTGGATCGCCCTTCTGGCGGTGGTGATGGTGGCCGGATGTGGCTCATCCGACGACGCGCCGCCGAGTTGGTCACTGGACGGATCGACCGGACGGGTCACGGTGACCACGGCGAAGAACGACAACTCCGCCCCGCAGGTATCGGTGACCACTCCGTTCGCGGTGGCCCAGACGCAGGTGCACACGTTGAGCGGCGGCGACGGCCAGACCGTCGAGCAGGGCGCCAACGTCACCGTCAACTATGTCGGCGTCAACGGACGCACCGGACTGCAGTTCGACAGCAGCTACACCCGTGGTCAGCCCGCGCAATTCTCACTGGCGCAGGTGGTTCCGGGATTCAGCAAGGCGATCGCGGGCCAGCGCGTCGGCTCCACGGTCGCGGTGGCGATCGCCCCAGCCGACGGCTACCCCGACGGCAATCCCGCGGCCGGCATCAACGCCGGGGACACGTTGGTCTTCGCGATCGTCATCGTTTCTGCCGACGGCTGAGCCGTCCGGCGCCGACGTAGTCGGCGAGGTGGCGGCCGGTGAGTGTGGTTGACTCCGAGACCAATTGGGCCGGGGTGCCGGTGAACACCACCTGACCGCCATCGTGTCCGGCCCCCGGTCCCAGGTCGATGATCCAGTCGGCGTGGGCCATCACGGCCTGGTGGTGTTCGATGACGATCACCGATTTCCCGGCGTCGACCAGGCGATCGAGTAGCCCGAGCAGCTGCTCGACATCTGCCAGATGCAGGCCTGAGGTGGGTTCGTCGAGAATGTAGACATCACCCTTCTCCGCCATCTGTGCGGCCAGTTTGAGGCGCTGACGTTCCCCGCCGGACAGTGTCGTCAGCGGTTGTCCGATCCGCAGATAGCCCAGCCCCACCTCGGACAGTCGCTGCAAGACCTTATGTGCAGCAGGAATTTTCGCATCTCCGTCGGAGAAGAACCGCTCGGCCTGGGCCACCGACATTCCCAGCACCTCGTCGATGTCGGCGCCGCCGAAGGTGTAGGTGAGTACCTCGGCCTGAAATCGCTTGCCCTCGCAGACCTCGCAGATTGTCGAGACCCCGCCCATCATTGCCAGATCGGAATAGATGACGCCGGCACCTTTGCAGTTGGGGCATGCACCCTCCGAATTGGCGCTGAACAGCGCCGGTGTGACGCCGTTGGCCTTCGCGAACGCCTTGCGGATGGGCTCGAGCAGGCCCGTGTAGGTGGCGGGGTTGCTGCGCCGCGAACCCTTGATCGCACCCTGATCGATGCTGACGACCCCGTCGCGTCCGGCCACGGATCCGCCGATGAGCGAACTCTTCCCCGATCCGGCGACGCCGGTCAGTACCACGAGCACACCGAGCGGGATGTCGACGTCGACATCACGGAGGTTGTGGGTGTCCGCGCCGCGGATCTCGAGGATGCCGGTCGCCTCACGCACGGTCGCTTTGAGTGTGGCGCGGTCGTCGAGGTGGCGGCCGGTGAGGGTGTCGGCGCCGCGTAGTCCCTCGACGCTGCCCTCGAAGACGACCTGGCCACCCTCGGTGCCCGCGCCCGGACCGATGTCGACGACGCGGTCGGCGATCGCGATGGCCTCCGGTTTGTGTTCGACGACGAGCACCGTGTTGCCCTTGTCGCGTAGTTGTCGCAGGAGATCGTTCATCCGCTCGATGTCGTGCGGATGCAGCCCGATCGTGGGTTCGTCGAAGATATAGGTGACGTCGGTCAGCGAGGAGCCCAGATGACGGATCAGCTTGGTGCGCTGAGCCTCTCCGCCCGAGAGGGTGCCTGCCGGTCGATCCAGGGAGAGATAGCCCAGACCGATGGCGACGAAGGAATCCAGCAGTTCCGACAGTGAGGCCAGCAGCGGACTCACCGATGCGGTCGACGATCCCTGCAGGCCCCGCACCCAGTCGGCGAGGTCGGTGATCTGCAGGGCGCAGACGTCGGCGATGCTGCGACCGTCGATCTTCGATGATCGTGCGAGTTCGGACAGCCGCGTGCCGTCGCAGTCGGAGCACACGGTGAAGGTGATCGCGCGGTCGACGAAGGCTCGGATGTGCGGCTGCATCGCCTCCCGGTCCTTGGCCAGCATGGATTTCTGGATCTTGGGAATCAGGCCCTCGAACGTGACGTTGATGCCCTCGACCTTGATTCGCTGGGGTTCGGAGTAGAGCAGGATGTCCAGTTGTCGATTGGTGAATGTGGCGATGGGCTTGTCGGGGTCGAAGAATCCGCACTCGCGATAGATGCGCCCGTACCAGCCGTCCATCGAGTAGCCGGGAATCGTCAGCGCGCCCTCGTTGAGGGATTTCGTCTCGTCGTAGAGGGCCGTCAGGTCGAAGTCGGAGACCTCTCCCCGCCCCTCGCATCGTGGGCACATCCCGCCGGTGACGCTGAATTCCCTGCGTTCCTTCACTTTTCGTCCGCCGCGTTCGATCTCGACCGCCCCGGCTCCCGACATCGAGGCCACATTGAACGAGAACGCCTGCGGCGAACCGATAGTGGGCTCACCGAGGCGACTGAACAGGATGCGCAACATGGCGTTGGCGTCGGTGGCGGTGCCGACCGTGGACCGCGGGTTGGCGCCCATGCGTTCCTGGTCGACGATGATCGCCGTGGTCAGGCCCTCGAGCACATCGACGTCGGGCCGGGCCAGGCTCGGCATGAAGCCCTGGACGAACGCACTGTAGGTTTCGTTGATCATCCGCTGCGATTCCGCGGCGATCGTCGCGAACACCAGCGAGCTCTTCCCCGACCCCGATACCCCGGTGAACACCGTCAGGCGCCGCTTGGGGATCTCGACGTCGACGTTGCGCAGGTTGTTCGTCCGGGCGCCATGCACCCGGATGATGTCGTGGGTGTCGGCGGGATGGGGCGTCGATCTCGTCGGCGTCCGGCTCATCGGCTCTCCGTTGCGGTCGGGCTTCCCGGGTGGGGTGGCAAGGTCTTGGGCGTCACGTGGGCCCGGATGTCAGGGCGTCTGGTTGATGCGCAGCAGGTTGCCCGTCGGGTCGCGAAATGCGCAGTCGCGCACACCGTACGGTTGGTCCATCGGTTCCTGGATGACCTCGGCCCCGGCCGCCTGGAGCTTGTCGAACACACCTTGGAGGTCGTCGGTGGCCAACGTCAGTGCTGCGCCGTAGGTTCCCTTGGCGATGAGATCGAGGATCGTCTCCCGCTCCTGTTCGGTGATGCCGGGATCGACAGCGGGCGGGTGGAGAACGACGGCGGTCTGCGGCTGATTTGGGGGCCCCACGGTGAGCCAGCGCATGCCGGAGTAGCCGACATCGTTGCGCACCTCGAATCCGAGGGTGTCGCGGTAGAACCCGAGCGCCGCGTCGGGATCGGTCTGCGGGAGAAAGGTGTAGGCAATGGTGATGTCCATGCCGACAACGCTAGCGGCGCCCGGCCGGTGAGACTTCTCGATTCCTGACCGGTCTGGTGATCTGTGTGGCCAGACACGTCGGAATGCCCAGGGTCTCGTCTGCGGCGCGACGGCGATAATCGGTGGGCGACATACCGACGAGCTCGGTGAAGCGGGTGCTGAAGGTCCCCAGAGACGAACAGCCCACGGCGAAACAGATGTCGGTGACCGACAGATCGCCTCGCCGCAGCAAGGTCATCGCGCGTTCGATACGCCGCGTCATCAGGTAGGAGTACGGCGATTCACCGTATGCGCGCCTGAATCCGCGACTCAGATGTCCCGCCGACATCGCGATGCCGCTCGCGAGCGCCTCCACATCGAGAGGGTGGGCGTAGTCGCGGTCGATCCGGTCGCGCACCTGTCGCAGGCGGCGCAGGTCTGCCCGGCGCCGGTCGCGGTCTGGTTTCGCGGTCACATGGACGATCCTCGCATAGGTGACAGCACGTATTCGTTCAGCACGTATTCGTTCAGTGCGCGCCCCGGGATCGGAGGTAGACATCGGCGTCGAAGCGCAGGACCGCCACCCCGGTCTGATTCACCAGTTCGGTCGTGTAGGTCACCAGGCCACGGCCGCGCGCGTCGAGGTCGACCGATTCGACCCGCATGGATCCGGACAATGTGTCCCCGGGCCGTACCGGCGCCAAGAACTCCATCTCCCGGAGCCGGCGTCCGGCGATCACGCTCCACGACCGCAGAACCGAGCTGACGGCGAGTCGCTGCGCGATCGCCAGACTGTGGATTCCGCTGGCGATCAGGCCACCGAATGCCCCCGAATCGGCAGCTGCGCGATCGACGTGGAACGACTGCGGATCCCATTGCGACGCGAAGTCGACGAGCTCGGACTCGGAGACCGTATGAACGCCGAGATCATGGCGCTGACCAGGCTGGAGATCATCGGCGTACACGGTGGGATCGGTCATTGCTGGGTGTGCTCCTCGGGTGTTCGGCGGTGTGATGTCGAGCCGGCTCGGCGTTTGGGGAATTTGTTTCCGACGATATGTAACGCCCTCGCCACCCCCGACGATCTCACCTATGACTCCGATCGAGAGTGCCAGACCCCCGACCCGGCATTCTCGATCGGAGTCTCTTGTTGTGGTGGGCTCTGGCTGTAGTGGTGGGTCTCCCGGCGTGCACATGGCTGAGACGTATCGGTAGGTTCGTTCCATCAGGGGTGTTGCGTTGCGGCGTGACCCGACCATCGGCCAGGGGGTATCCACTGATGACGACCACCAGGATTCCGGTCACCATCGACCGCGCCTGGCACGTAGGCGCAGACGGGGTGAGTTACCCACCCGCACCGTGGTATCTCGGTGGCGATGCTCTCATGTCGGCGTTCGTTGTCCCGCGCGCCGACCTGCCAGCCGAGGCGTTCGACGCCATACCCTCCGGCGCTCGCCTGCTCACGGTGGCCGGCAAGACTCTCGTCGTCGCCGCCGTCCTGCAGTACACCGAGGGCGGGGTTTTGCCCTACGAAGAACTGCTCACGACCTACCCGGTGGTGTCGGCACGCCACGGTGTGCGCGTCAGCATCCCCGATATCTGGGTGACCAGCCCGAACTCACGCACGGGCGGACGCGAGCTGTGGGGAATCCCCAAGCACCTCGGTGAAATCACCTGCCAACGATCCGGCCGCCGGATCGCCACCGCGATGACCGTGGACGGCCACGATGTCGCCACACTCGATGCGCGGCTGGGACCGCCCCTGCTCCCCGGAACGCACCAGATCCCCCTACCGACCGCCCAGGTCCTCGACGGTCGTCGCTCGTGGTCGACCAACCGGATCGTGGCCCGACTCCGCACAGCGCGGGCGCAATGGTCCTTTGCACCCGACGGACCACTGGGGTATCTCGCGGGTCGTCGTCCCTGGATCACCCTCGCCACCACTGATGCCGCGATCATGTTCGGCACCAGGGTCAGTCACGGCTGACAGACCCAACCCACCACGGGAATCGCTGCAGGGCGTCTCCTCGTCGTTGTCCTCCGGGGACAAACGCACGGCCGGACTCTGGCTCTCGAGACCGTTACGTATCACATTGCCTTCTTCTAGTGTCGTACATCACAGACACGCGAAAGGGTATGCACCAGTGACCAGCTCCTCGTTCTTCGCCTGGGATCTCCGAGATCGCGGCAACGCGCCCTGCGTCGCCGATGACGTCGTCGACCTCACCTACAGCGCCTTCGCCGATCGGGTCGACGCGTGTGCACAGGCGCTGCAGCGACTTGGCGTCACAAGTGGTGACGTCGTGGCGACCGTTCTGCCGAACCGTGCCGAACTGCTCGTCGTCCTGATGGCCGCCTGGCGCCTGCGCGCGATGGCGACTCCGGTCAACCCCACCTTCACCGCTGACGAAATGCAGTATCAGCTTGTGGATTCCGGCGCGGCGGTCGTCGTATCCGACGTCGCGGATCTGCGGGCCGAGCGGCCCGTGCTCCACGTCGACGACCTATCTCCGGCCCCCACCACGGGGTGGCGGGCGCCATCGGAACCCGCCGACGCCGACGATGCCTTGCTGATCTACACCTCCGGATCGACGGGACGTCCCAAGGGGGTTCGGCTGACCCACGCGAACCTGAACTACATGGCCACGGCGATGGCGCGCCAACTCGAACTCGACGCCGACGATCACGCACTACTGATCCTGCCTCTGTTCCACGTCAATGCGATCTGCGTGAGCTTCCTGGCGCCGATCCTTGCCGGCGGACGACTCAGCATCACGGGACGGTTCTCGGTCTCGAGATTCTTCGATGACGTGGAACGTCTGCGACCCACCTACTTCTCCGCCGTGCCGACCATCTATGCCCTGCTGGTTTCTCATCCCGACGTCGAGCGCCGGACACAAGCGCTCGACTCCCTGCGTTTCGCGATCTGTGGCGCCGCACCCATTTCCGCGGAACTTCTCGATCGCGTCGAGAACACCCTGCGGATCCCGATTCTCGAAGGCTACGGACTCACCGAGGGCACATGCGCTTCAACGTGCAACCCGCGTCACGGGATTCGCAAGCGAGGCACCGTGGGGCCGGCGATCGAAGGCCAGCGCATCCATGTGGTCGGACCCGACGGTGCCGACCTTCCCACCGGTGACGTCGGTGAGGTGGTCATCACCGGACCCAATGTGATGCGCGGCTATCTCGGTCGTCCCGAGGCCACCGCAATGACAGTTGTCAATGGCCGGCTACACACCGGCGATGTCGGCCGACTCGATGCCGACGGCTACCTGACACTCGTCGACCGCATCAAGGACATGATCATCCGCGGCGGAGAAAACTTGTATCCCAAGGAAATCGAGAACGCACTCGCCACCCATCCGGGAGTTCTCGAGAGTGCTGTCGTCGGTGCACCGCATCCGGTGTACGGAGAAATCCCGATCGCTTTCGTCGTCCCGTACCCCGATCACCCCGTCGACGCCGACGCGCTCACCAGGCATCTCGCCTCGCTGTTGACCAAGTCCAAGATCCCCGAATCGATACACATCGTCGAGGCCCTGCCCCGAAACCCGGTGGGCAAGATCGACAAGCCCGCTCTCCGGCGGCAATTCGCAACGCCGACAGTGTTGTAGTCCGCGCTGTTGTAGTCCTGCGCGATCGCATGCTCCCCTCGCCGACCGGCCGCGCGAAGGTGTCGGAAGCGATCGATCGTGCCCGTACCCTCACCACCCAGCAATCACCCCACCCCGAAGGAGTACCCATGGGATTCACGACCCCGAATTTCCCGCCCGTGGAACCGGAGACTTTTCTCGACAGACCGTTTCTCGATCGACTGCGCGTTCTCGGCGCGCACTGGGCCGAATACGGCTTCGGCACTCCCAAGCTGGTCCACACGATCTACCTGCTCAAGATATGCGTGTTGTATATCGCTGCGGGACTGTGTATCGCAACGTTCAGTTCGGGATTCAACGTTGTCGACGTCGGTTCCTGGTGGAACGAACTAATCGTGTATCAAAAGATGGTCTTGTGGACCGTCCTGCTCGAAACCCTCGGGCTCGGCGGGTCGTGGGGTCCGCTGGCCGGCCATTTCAAGCCAATGACCGGCGGGTTTCTGTTCTGGTTGCGGCCGGAGACCATCCGCCTGCCACCGTGGCCGGGACGTGTGCCGTTCACCAAAGGTGATACCCGAACTATCGCCGATGTCGTGATCTACGCGGCGATCCTGATCAACATCGTCGTCGCACTGGCACTCCCGGGCGTTACGTCTTCGTCGATGAACGCAGTCGTCGCCAGTGATCACGGCGTAGTGAATCCGGTGGTGCTCTACCCGCTCATTGCGCTCTTCGTGGTCATCGGGTTCCGCGACAAGGTCATCTTCATCGCGGCACGGTCCGAGCAGTACCTGCCAGCTATGGTGTTCTTCGCCTTCCTGCCCTACGTGGACATGATTCTGGCGCTCAAGCTCCTGATCGTCACCGTTTGGGTCGGCGCCGGTATTTCCAAACTGGGACATCACTTCTCGATGGTCATCCCGCCGATGCTGTCCAACACTCCGTGGCTGCTGTTCCGGTCGATCAAACGGGCCCACTACCGTGACTTCCCGCACGACATGCGACCGTCGCGACTCGCCGCGGGGGTCGGGCACGTCTTGGGTACGATCGTCGAGATCGTGATTCCGTTGGTGCTGCTGTTCTCCACCAACAAGTGGCTCACGCTGGCGGGCGTGGTGCTGATGGTCTGCTTCCACCTGTTCATCTTTTCCACCTTCCCCCTCGCGGTCCCGCTGGAGTGGAACATTCTGTTTGCCTACACGTCGCTCTTCTTGTTCTGGGGGCACCCCGCGTGGGACGGCTTCGCGTTGACCGACACCACCATTCCGTGGGTGCTCGCCCTGATCGCCGCAGCGCTGTGCTTCTTCCCGGTGCTGGGCAATCTCCGCCCGGACCTCGTGTCGTTCCTGCCGTCGATGCGGCAGTATGCCGGGAACTGGGCATCGGCCACGTGGGCTTTCGCCCCGGGCGCCGAGGACAAACTCGACCGGTGCGTGGTCCGCTCGTCGAAGAACACCAAGACTCAGCTGCTCGCGTCGTATCCGCCGGAGGTCGCCGACGTGATCATGCACCAGATGTTGGCCTGGCGTTCCATGCACAGTCAGGGGCGTGCGCTGTTCTCGCTCATGATGCGTCACCTCGGAGATGACATCAACACCTACACTCTGCGAGAGGCCGAGTTCTCGTGTAATTCATTGGTGGCCTTCAATTTCGGTGACGGACACCTGCATGACGAGAAGATGATCGCGGCCCTGCAACGCCGTTGTGACTTCGCGCCCGGTGAGTTCACGATCGCCTGGATCGAATCGCAGCCCATTCACAAGGGCACCCAGCGCTACAAGGTGATCGACGCTGCACTCGGCGTCATCGAGACGGGCACCTACCGGGTTGCCGACGCGGTTGCCGAGCAGCCGTGGTTGCCCAATGGGCCGATCCCGATGCAGGTCGACTGGACGCTCGACATTGACGCCCGCCGTGCGCTCACCGATCCTGAGATCGTGATCGAACCCCAGATGCGCTCGACGACCTCGCGGCAGGTGCAACAGTGACGACTGCCGTCGTCATCGGCGGCGGGCCCAACGGGCTCGCCGCCGCCCTGCATCTCGCCCGCAATGGTGTCGAAGTCACCGTTCTCGAGGCCTCCGACGAGGTCGGCGGGGGTAGTCGGTCGGGCGAGCTGACCGAACCCGGCCTCATCCACGATCACTGTGCAGCCTTTCACCCACTGGCCATGGGCTCACCGTTCTGGCTCAGCGTCGACCTGGAATCCTACGGCTTGACCTGGTGCCACCCGGACATCGACTGCGCTCATCCGCTCGACGACGGGACCGCGGGACTCCTGTATCGCAGCATCGATCAGACCGCCGACGGACTCGGCCCTGACGGTCGGCGTTGGCGTCTGGCCTTCGGCGATCTCGCGCGTGGCTTCGACGAGCTGGGCGAGGATCTCCTTCGGCCGGTCGTGCATCTGCCGCGACATCCGTTGCGGCTGGCGGCCTTCGGGCCGCGTGCGGTATTGCCCGCGACCGTGATGGCCCGCTGGTTTCGGACCGATCGTGGTCGAGCCTTGTTCGCCGGTATTGCTGCGCATGCATTCACCCGGCTCGACCGGCCGCTCACCGCATCGCTGGGCATGATGATCGCGGCGAGCGGACATCGTCACGGTTGGCCGGTCGCCCGCGGGGGGTCCGGTGCGATCGCAGCCGCCGCGGCCGCCGCGATCGCTGACCACGGTGGCAAGATCGAGACCGGCACACTGGTTTCGGCGCGCTCTGATATCCCGCCGGCCGATCTGGTCTTGCTGGACATCTCACCCGCGCAAGCACTCTCGATCTATGGCGATGAGATGCCGGGCAGGGTGAGACGCGCGCTTGCGCGCTACCGTGTGGGGTCGTCGGCGTTCAAGGTCGACTACGCCATCGACGGAGATATCCCCTGGACCACTCCCGCCTGCGGACGCGCGGGCACCGTTCATCTCGGTGGTGATGCCTCCGAGGTGTGGCACACCGAGCGGCAGCGGGCCACGGGGATCATGGCGGATAGGCCGTTCGTCCTGCTTGGGCAGCAGTATCTCGCCGATCGATCGCGGAGCCGCGGCGGGATCAATCCGATCTACGCCTACGCCCACGTACCTCGCGGATACGACGGTGACGCCACCGACGTGGTGACCGCCCAAATCGAACGCTTCGCCCCCGGATTCCGTGATCGGATCGTCACGGTGCGTAGTACCGGTACCCGCCAATTACATTCCGACAACCCCAATTTCGCTCTCGGAGACATCATCGGCGGAGCCAATGACGGGCTGCAGATGCTGGCGCGCCCACGTCTGTCGACCAACCCGTATGCGCTCGGCGTTGATGGCGTCTATCTGTGCTCCCAGTCGACGCCACCTGGTGCTGGCGTGCATGGATTGTGCGGTTACCACGCGGCGTCAGCGGCCCTGGCATCACTGCGGGGGCGCCGGTGACCGAAGTCGACGGTGATCGAGGGGCGCGGGCGCGCGCCAGGCTGGCCCGCATGCCCGCGACCGCCGATGCCGAATTGCATGAGGTGGTCACGGAGATCGCTCGACGGCTTCATGCGCGAGAGGCGACCATCGTTGCCGACCTCAGTGTCAAGATGGCCCGCGAGATCGACCATCTCGATGCGGATCCGAAGCTCGTCGAGATGCTCGAGGCGAGTGTGCACGGCAACGTCTCGACGATTATTCACGTACTCGCCAACGACATCCCGGTCGATCACCTGCAGCCGACGACAGCGGCGGTCGAGTACGCACTGCGTCTCGCCCAACGAGACGTTCCGTCCAATTCTCTTGTGCGTGCCTATCACCTTGGTCAGAACGAGGTGATGTTGTTGTGTTATCAGATGATCGGCGAGCTGGGGCTGGACGCGGACCGGGCAATGGCGGTCACCCGACACATCTCCGCCGTCATGTTCGGGTATATCGACTGGATCACCCTCTATGTGTTCCAGGCGTACGAGGACGAACGCCGTCGCTGGGTCGGCGCCGACGCCACGCTGTCCTCGACCGCGATACGTCGAGTGCTCGACGGCACGGACATCGACGGCCGTACCTTCACCGAGCAGACTCGATACCGGTTGGACCGCCCGCATCTCGCTGCGATCATCTGGTCCGATGACGACGCTGTGGGTCTGCCGCGCCTGCACCGCGGCGCCGAGGAACTCGCGGTTCGCCTGCGTGCCGACGGCCGGCCGATCCTCACAGCCGTGGACCGGTCGACGCTGTGGGTCTGGATCCCGCTGCGCACGGTGTCGGGTGAGCGTGCGGTCGGTGAGTTCGACCTGCCTCCTGGACTCCGGGGTGCGTTCGGTCTGGTCGCCGCGGGCGTCAACGGATTCCGCCGTAGCCATGAGCAGGCTCGCGGGGCCTATACGGTGGCGAACATGCCCGGTAGCGGCACCGGATCGATCGTGGGATTCGCCGACCGCGGAGTCGCCATCGCGTCTATGCTCGCGCAGGATTTGCCGGCCACCACGGCCTGGGTGCGTGAAGTGCTCGGTGGTCTCGCCGACGACTCACCCACGGCGGCGACGCTGCGCGAGACTCTCTCGGTCTACTACGCAACCCGGGAGAGTCATCTGCATACCGCGACTCGCCTCAATCTGCATCGCAACACGGTCAAGTACCGGGTTGGCAAAGCGCTGGCCGAGGTACACGGGGATCGCGACCGGCTCGATCTCGCCCTTGCATTGACGGTCTGTCAACTGTTGGGCCCCACTATCTTCTCCGGTCCGGCCTGACCCGGCCGGCGCCGTCGGCCGGGCGCAGGGCCCACGCCGGAACCCAGTGGGTGACCGACTCCTGCCGGTCGCGTGCACTCAGGGTGTAAGTGACCTTGCCGTACCACTCTCCCCACTCCGACAGTCCCCACTCGGTGAGCACGCCGGTGGTGACTTTCCGGATCTGCAGGCCGTCGGGGTGGTAGGTGCCACTGTGGTGCGGGGTCTGCGGATACAGTGCGTTGAGATCGATCAGCACCACCCGGTGGCCGACGCGTACGAACGCGGGCCGGTGGGGTCGCCCGCTGTCGCCGCCTATCCGAGCCATGCCCACACATCCGATCATATGTTCGATTGGTGCCGTTTATCCAACCGCTAATGCGGGTATCGAGCCGCCGCGGCGACTCTTCGAGTGAACAAACGCACACTGAGAGAGATGGGCAGCACGTTCGCCGTTGCGTGCGGTCTGACGACGAGCGCCCCTCCACTTCTTCGACGACGCCGGGCCGCTGCGACAAGATCGGGTCGATCCAGGCTCGGGCTACCACCGGTACGCCACGGGCCAAGGTGACCGTGCGGTCCTGATACGACGCCCGCGAGAGATCGGCATGCCCATCGTGGGGTGCGGTAGATACTCGACTCGGCACAGCCCGATGCGAAGCACCCCGTCGTTGAGCTGGCAGCCGACGACGATGGCCTCACGATCACGCTTCCCGGCCGGCGCCGGCGTCACTGCCGATTGATCGACGACACCTTCCCGGTCCGTCGCGCACTGCTCGGGGCGCTGCCGACTTCGACACCACCGATATCAGTGACGAGATGTGCCTCGTGGCCAAGGTGACGGGTGTGCCACTGACCCTCTGGTTCGGGATGCCGACGCTCTATCCGGCGATCGGCAGCGCGATCTGTGCGGACATACTCGTCGAACTCCGCGATGGAGATCAGACCGCCACAATCCGCTCGGCCGATCGTGGCGAACTCACCGCACTGGTGATGCCGGTCGACAAGCCTGCGGCCGCCGGCCGGGTCTCGTCGTGACGTTCAGGAGCAACGCAGAGGCGGGCGCCGCACTCAGCCGACCCGGTCGAGCACCACCCGCACCGACACCGAACCCTTCTTGGCGCGTGTCGCGACAGCGTGTCCCGTCCGCTCGGCGCCGTCGAGCAATAGCGACAGCGGTCCACCGCTCCCGGTGAAGTTGCGCCACCACGTCTTCTTCTCCGGCAGCGCCACCCCGATCAGGACGGTGTCACGGGGTACCCCGTCCGCGGAGGTCGCAGTGCCGCGTCGATATGCGACCGGCAGCCGGAACACGGCGCCCGACCGACGGCCGGTGTAGGTCACCACGGTCATCGACCTGCCCAGCGCCGGACCCACGACCGGTAACCCGAACACCGGTATGACCGCCTTGTTGGTCAGCGCTGCTGCGGAGGTGAACAGGCTCATCGGACTCCTTCGTCGTGGACGGATGCGGTAGGGCGTGGGTGGTCAGTGCCGATGATGATCGACCGTGTCGCAAGCGCGTCGTCGTTGATGGTGGCCACCGTGGTACCCGGTGCACGGCCTTCTCGGACCTCGGAGATGCCGACTCCGGCGTCGGTCAGGCGACGATGGGTGGCCACCATGTCGGTGCTCCCCCACGCAACACCCCACAGGCGGATGGGCTCGTCGGCGGGCGCACTGTCAGAGACGACAACTTCAATGACGAGATCACCCAGGCGGAAGAACAAGTGCCGCAGACCGTGGACGACTCGGCGGTCGAGCCGGAAATCCAGTCCGAGCGTGGCACCGAACAACGCGACCGCAAGGTTGCGATCAGGGCTGGAGAACACCAGATGATCGATGCCGGCGATGTCAGCGGCGACCTCGGGTGACGACGCCGTCCGCGCTGGATCGGTCACCGGTTCGGCCGGCGTGACCCCGAAGGGCATGGTATCGACATGCCACTCCCCGGCCATCTCGGCTCCCGTCGGCTCCGACAGATCCAGCCCACGCCGACGGAGCAGACGTACATGGCCGTCGGCGTCGGGGACCCCGAAGAGTATCCGGTTCTGATCGCCGGATGTGTTGGTTCGCAGTCGGATTCGTGCTGTAGATACGTCCATGTCAACAGTCGGCTGCGGCAAGCCCAGCAGTCTCGCATATGCCGCGGCCGATGCATCGACGTCGGGTGTGCCGAGGTCGACAACGGCAACCGGATTGGGCGGTCCGGTCGGTGCCGTGTCGGTGAGTCCGGTCTCGATCCCGCTCGGGATGTCAGTGTCGGCCATCGGAGAAGCACTCCTCATCGTCGGTGTCGGCCGCGACGGTCCCGCGCGGGTGGTTGCACGCGCGGTGGGCTGCTGGTGATATGCCATGACCCGCAGTCACAGCGATAACACCGCAGTGTCGGCGCACGCCGACCGACCTGCCGAATCCGGCCGATCCCCTCATTGGCTGCCGCCTCTGAGCCGAATGCGTCCTTATCTGGCGTGGGACATGGCCGATACACCGGCGCCGACCGCCGTGGATGCCGCGGCGTCGCGTCGGTCCTGGACTCGATACCCCGATAGAACTGCTCGAGGTCGTCGTCGGAGAACGGTGTCATCTCAGCAGCACCGGCGATGCACAACAGTGCGTCGATGTCTTGTGTCGAACGCAAGCATCCGGGTGCTTGCCTGATCGGGTGGGCACATATCCAGCCTGCCATCCCCGTCGGCATGTCACCGCGTCAGCGCGCCATCCACAACCGTCGGCGGATCACTTGGCGCATCCGCAGCAATTCCGAATTGCTCAGCCCGATCGGTGGTGCCTCGTCAACGAGCTGATCCACTTGCGCGAAGAAGTCACGATCGGTCAGCCCGAACTGCTCGGTGATCTCACGGGACGACCCGCCGCCCAATGTGTACCAACTCGTCTCGAAGTCGATCATCTGCTGTTGCTTATTGTTGATCACTGTCATGGTGCCGCCCAACCATCGTGGTGTTCCCGTGCACTCAGAACACTCTCGGTCTTGGCTCGTCCGAGAATGTCGCGGAGTGCGGTTGACGTCCTTTGTACACCGCGACGGTGACCGAGGGCAGTCATTTGTGCACCGCTGAGGTTAATCGCCGCGAGCCCTTTCCACCGGCATCGAAACACCTTGTCGCACTGGCCGACCACGTCGTGCCTTCTCGCTGTGGTGGGCGTGCAGGAACTATCTGGGAGTACCTATCCCTCATCGTGGGGTCAAGCGTCGCGACGCGGTCGGCGGGAACCGGTCGGACCCGCTGCCCTATGCGTCGTATCGGGGAACCACCGCGTATACGGTCAGTTCCCTGGGGACACCCTTGGCCTTGAAACGTCGGCGCCGACGACGTGTGTAGCGGTGCGGGTCGACGCTGTTGAGAGTCACGTCACTGATGAGCAATTCGCCCGCCCCGGCGGCACCGGCAACGCGCGCCGCGATGTTGACGTCGACACCGACGACATCGTCGCCCACCGCGCGAGGTGTACCGGTGTGCAGGCCGGCCCGCAACTGAGGGCGGTAACCGTCGATCGTGAGCGAGCTGACCGCGCCGATTGCCTCGTAGGCGGCCGCGATCGCCTCGTCGGGATCGGTGAACAACGCCATGACCCCGTCCCCGAGGTTCTTGACGATCCGGCCGTCATGCTGCCGGATCACCTGCTCGGTTGAGATATTCACCTCGCGCAAGAGACGCAGCACCTGGTCATCGCCGGCCGCGAGAGCCCAGGTGGAGAATGCCACGAGGTCGGTGAACAGAATGGTCACCTCGATCGGAGTGTCCGCGGAGTGCCCGCGCCGCCGGGTCAGCGATTGCCAGGCCTGTACCGCGGCGAGGCCCAACTCTCTGGTGGCACTTGGCTTTTCAGATCTGGCGCCGGCGATCAACCGAGCCAGCCGGTCCGACGGTCCGGAGTCGGTGATCGATGGTGGTGCGTCCGGCAGCAACCCGCGGACCGCGCGGATCGCCCGGATACCGGTGGAATTGGCGTCGGCGCGGGCGAGGGCATCTGCGGCCCGGGCACTCAGCGGTGGCGGTTCGGGATTCGGGTCGGGTGAGTCGGGAGTGCCGCCGGCGTTCACCGCAGTCGCTCCGCGTCTCGCGCCAAGGACAATAGATCATCGGCGAGACCGGACAGAGTGGCGCGATCGGCGTCTTCGCCCACCGCGGTGGCGAGATCCTCGGCGGCACATCGCAGGGCGAACATCCGGTCCCCGAACTCCGCGACCTCGGCGGAGGACAAGATGACCGCATCGTCGGGAATAGAGGTGCCCGCTACGAGCGCTCTCTGTTCGTACGCTCGCTGTCGACATGAGCGTTTGCAGTACTTGCGGCGCCGACCCATCTCGGAATCGGTCATGATCGAGCCGCACCACGCGCACGCGTAGGTTCGCCGGGAACGGATCGCATCCACGGCACAGACCGTACCGTGCGCGGTACTCATCGCGACACAGGCAGAGGTCGGTGTCGCGTGCGTCGGGGGTCACGAATCAAGAAGAGTAGAATGGTTCTGTTCAGCAGCTGGTTTGGTCAGCGAGCAAGCCGAGAGGAAAGCAGTAGCAAATGGCAGATCGAGTACTTCGGGGTAGCCGCCTCGGTGCGGTGAGCTACGAAACCGATCGTGATCACGATCTCGCGCCGCGGCGGATTGTCCAATATCGCACCGACAACGGGGAGATCTTCGATGTCCCGTTCGCCGACGACGCCGAGGTGCCGTCGAAGTGGCCGTGCAAGAACGGCATGGAGGGCACCATCCTCGAGGGCGCCGAGCCCGAGGAGAAGAAGGGCAAGCCGCCGCGTACCCACTGGGACATGTTGCTCGAGCGGCGCAGCGAGGAAGAGCTCGAGGTCTTGCTCAATGAGCGCCTCGACCTGCTCAAGCAGCGCCGTCGCGGAGCGACGAACTGATCGAGCTCAGCGGAGCGACGAACTGATCGAGCTCAGCGGAGCGACGAACTGATCGAGCTCAGCGGAGCGACGAACTGATCGTCTGATCATCGCCGACTCAGGCACACTGACGACGGGCGGCCCTGGGAGATTGTCCTCCTGGGCCGCCCGTCGTTCTGTCTGTCTGTCTGGTGGCGTCAGCGCCGAACGCCGAGTTGGGCAAGCCGACTTTGCACACCCCAGCGGAACACCTTGACGAATGCCTCCGACATGACGCCACCGCTCATCTTCGACTGACCGATCTCGCGCTCGGTGAAGGTGATCGGAACCTCGCGCACGTCGAAGCCCGCCTGGATCGACCGCCATGCCAGGTCGATCTGGAAGCAGTACCCGGCGGATTCGACGGTATCGAGGCTGATTTTCTCCAGCACCGCACGGCGGTACGCGCGGTAACCGGCCGTGATGTCGTGGATTCCGGCACCGAGCGCGACACGCGCGTAGGTGTTGGCGCCGCGGGACAGTATCTCGCGCCGACGCGGCCAGTTGACCAATTCGCCGCCCCGGACGTAGCGCGAGCCGATGACCAGATCGGCGCCGTCGTTGATCGTCGCAAGCAGAGCGGGCAGTTGTTCGGGGGCGTGGCTGCCGTCGGCATCCATCTCGATGACGACCTCGTAGTCACGCGTGAGCCCCCAGTCGAATCCGGCCAGGTATGCCTTGCCCAGTCCGTCCTTGTCGGCCCGGTGCAGGACGTGGATACGGCCCGCGGCATCGCCGGCGGCCAACTCGTCGGCGACCTCACCGGTGCCGTCCGGGCTGGAGTCGTCGACGACGAGCACGTGGATGGCGCTCAGCGTGGTCTGCAGGCGACCGATGATGAGGGGCAGGTTCTCGCGCTCGTTGAAGGTCGGGATGACAACCAGAGCCTTCTCGCCATCGGGCCCGACCACGGTGGGTCGCTCGACACCACCGGCGGGTGATCGGTCACTGTTCGTCACCGGCGTACTCCTCCGACTTCTCCGGGGCGGGGTCGGCACCCTGATGAGGCCGCACCGCCGTGAATCTCTGAGTGAACCTAGTACGCATTGCCACCGCGACCAAAAGCGCCACCACCGCGAGGAGCATCGCGATGCGTTCCGGCCATGCTCCCAGACGGGTGGCGATCGTCGTGGCGGAACTCAATGGAAGCCGATCGGCGAGAATCGCCGGGGTGAAGATGTCCGATTCCGACGTCGTCGTTCCGTCCGGTTCGATGAGCGCGCTGACTCCGCTGGTCGCGGCCACAATTACGGCCCGACCGTGCTCGACCGCCCGGAATTGCGACATCGCGAGCTGCTGATAGGTCATGTTCGTGCGACCGAACGTGGCGTTGTTGGTGGGTACGTACAGGATCTGGGCGCCCTGATCGACCGCATCGCGTGCGGCCCGGTCGAAGGCGACCTCCCAACACGTGGTGACCCCGACGGTGACGTCGCCGGAACGTCCCGGCACGGTCAGCACCGACGAACCGGTGCCGGGGCGGAAGTTGCCTGCCATGTCGGCGTAGGACGAGAACACCCGGAAGAACGGACGCCACGGCAGGTATTCGCCGAAAGGCTGGATGATGTGCTTGTCGTACCGCGCGATGGGGCCACGGCTGCCGTCCCACACCAGCACGGTGTTGGTCGGACGGCCGTCTGGTTCGACGATCAGCGTGCCCACCAGGATCGGTGCGCCGACGGCGTCGGAGGCCGCGGTGATCTCTGCGGCGGCGTCGGGATTGGCCAGCGGATCGATGTCGGAGGCGTTTTCGGGCCAGGCGACGAACGAGGGTTGCTCGATGTGGCCGGCGTTGATCTCGTCGGCGAGCGTCATGGTTTCTCGGACATGGTTGTCGAGAACGGCGCGCCGCTGGGCGTTGAACTGGAGTCCCAGTCGCGGCACATTGCCCTGGACCGCCGCAATCTGTGCCGAGGCACCTGAAACATTGCGGTCGACGGTGTCTGGCAGCAACGCGATCGCCGAGATCGGCGCGAGCAAGGCAAGGACGACGCCCAGTGCGGCGCTCCGGACGACAGTGGATCGGGTGCCCATGCCGACGGCGGCTTCTCGGCGGGTGGCGAGCTGAATCACCCAGACCGCGGATGCGCCGAACAGTGCAACCGCCCCAGATACCCCGGGCGCCCCGAGGACCGACGCCAGCGGCAGCAACGGGCCGTCGACCTGACTGAATGCGGTTCGTCCCCAAGGGAATCCACCGAAGGGAAAGGACGACCGCAGTCCCTCGACCAATACCCACGACAATGCGAACCACAACGGCGGCACGGGCAGTCGCATCGTCAGCGTCGCGCACACCCCGAACAGGGCCAGGTAGGCGGCGAGCGCGGCGGCGAGCGCCAACCACGGCAGGGGTCCGACGTACACACCGATCCAGGGCAGCAGCGCGACGAAGAACCCGAGGCCGTAGACAAAGCCGATCCAGGCCCCGCTCCGCGCGCGGGGACGACCCTCAGCCAGCAGCCCGTAGAGCAGTCCGAGTGACACCACCGCCATGAACCACCAGTTGCGGGGCGGGAAGGCCGAGAACATGGCGAGCCCGGCCAGGGCTGCGAGGACGGTGCGTACCGCCCACAGCGTTCGGCGGCGTGCGGCGGGCGAGGCGGTGGTCCAACGGTCGGCCAGCCGATCCCAGCGCCGCGGTGAGTTCTGCGTGGTACCGGCGGTGCGATCCGCATTGGCATCGGTCCCGGGGACGGCGCCGGTTCCCGATGCCGGCGTCACCGACCGCCTCCGTCGGCATCGTAAATGATCGACCCGGCGCGGACGGTCCGCACGCATCGTGGCAGCCGGGCATCGGGTGAGACGTCGGGCAGTGCGGGTACACGCGACCGCGGATCCGTCGACCACCGCTGCACCCCGGCGTGCGAGCCGGCAACCACGAGGTCGTCGGCTTCCCACACCGCATAGTCGGCCCGCGCACCGGGTTCCAGCGTGCCGGTCAGTCCGTCATGCACGCCGCCGGCGCGCCACGCGCCGCGTGTGCAGGCGCCGAATGCCGCCCGCGCCGAAATCGCCGACGACGCCCGATGTGGGTGTACCGCGGCTCGGATGGATGCCCACGGGTCGATCGTCGACACCGGCGAATCGGAGGAAAACGAGAGCGCCACACCGGCTTTGGCGAGCATCGCGAAATCATTGAGGCCGTCGGCGCGAGGCCCGAGCCGTTGGGCATACAGCCGTTCAGGTCCACCCCATTCGGCGTCGAACAGCGGCTGCATACTTGCGATCACCCCGCAGCGGGCGAGGATCGCTGCGTCGGTGGCGTCGGTCATCTCGACGTGTTCGAGCCGGTGGGCGCAGCGCGCCAGAGCCGGTGTTCCGAGTTCGTCGGCGACCGAGGCGAACGCGGCGACAACCATCTTGGTCGCGGCGTCGCCGATCACATGGAAGCCCGCCTGCACGCCGGCCAGGGTGCAGGCGTGGATATGCCTACGGGCGGTCTCGGGCTCGAGATAGTTGATACCGCTGGTGTCCGGATCGTCGGTGTAGGGCTCGCGTAACCAGGCGGTATGCGAGCCGAGGGCCCCATCGACGAACAGATCGCCGGCCAGGCCGTCGGCGCGAGTGATGGAGAGAAGTTCGGCGGCTTGATCGGCGTCCTGCGCCGCCTGGCCCCAATAGCGGCGCACCTCGACCGGATGCTCGAGGTCGGCCAGGGCGAGGAAATCGTCGAGGCCCGCGATCTCGGGTCCGCCGTTCTCGTGTACCGCCACCACTCCGGCGGCGGCCGCGGCGTCCAGTGCCCGGCGCTGCCACCGGGCGCGGGTCGCAGCGGTCACCAGCGTGCGGGCAGCGGCACGCACGAGGTGATGTGCGTGGGCGACAAGCGGTCCATCGGGGTCGTATCCCTCGGCGGCGTCAAGGTCGGTGACCAACCGGCGCAGCGCGGTGGAGGCGACCGCCGAGTGCTCGTCGATGCGCGCGAGATACACCGGACGATGACCGACGACGGCGTCTATCTCGGCGGTGGTGGGACATCTGCGGTCATCCGGATCGACGCCCGCCCAGGTGGAATCGTCCCACCCGAGCCCCCAGATCAGCTCGTTCTCGTCGGCTCCGGCCGCTGCGGCCGCGAGGCGGCCGAGACAATCGGTACGGCTGGTGGACTCACTCAGTGTCAATCCATCCAGGGCCAGTCCAGTCGACGTCAGATGCACATGGGAATCGACGAATGCGGGTGCGACGAAGCGCCCGGCCAGATCGGTGACCCGGGCATCGGGGTGCAGGGCTCGGCCCACGGCGTCGGAGCCGACCCACGTCACGACGCCGTCGGTGACGGCGAGCGCGGTCGCGTCGGGAACGCTCGACGAATAGACGAGTCCGCCGAGCAGGAGTTCGGTAGCCACGATCGTCCAGTGTGCCCTGAGTGGGGTCGGAAGGTGCCGGGGGGTTTGGTGCCGGGGGGTTTGGTGCAGTGAGGCTCGGGTCGGTGATCAGTGTCCGGGCGGCAGGTGCCGGTCGCGGGCCGAGGTGGCACCTGCATGCGCCGGATCGCCGGGAGCGGGCGAATCGACGACGGTGCCGTCGATGACGGAGCCACGTCGAAAACCCGAGGTCGCATAGATTCCGGCGCGATCCATCGCCACCACGAGACGGCGGGCGCCGAACGCGGTCACCGCGGGCCGGACCAGGCGTCGGGTGGGCGGTGCGAGCAGCACGATTCCGGCCAGTGTAGAGACCACGCCGGGAATGACCAGCAGGATCGAGGATCCGGCCATGATGGCGGTGTCGGCGAGGGGTGTCCGCGCGTCGACCTCGTTGCGGGCGGCACGTCGGAGCTCGCCGAAGAGCTTCGCTCCCTGCCAGCGCAGCATGAGAAAGCCGACGACGGACGCAGCGACGGTGATGAGCACCGCCCACCCGAAGCCGACGCTCATGGTCATCGCCACGAACACGCCGATCTCGACGGCGAGATAGAGGAGGGCATAGGCGAGTCGCATGGATCGTCCTTTCGTTGCGTGTCTGCACCGCTCAACGAACGAGACGCCGGTTTTGCTCCGCAACCCGGGCCCACCAGTTCTGGGAAATGCTGTGAAACCCGCGCTACTCGCCGTCGCGGCCCTCGATGTCACCCTCGGTCTGCAGATACACCGACCGGAGGTCGTCGAGCATCTGCGCGGGTGGCTCGTGCCACATGTCGCGCTCGACGGCCTCGAGCAGTCGTTCGGCAATGCCGTGCAGCGCCCACGGGTTCGACTCCGCCATGAACTTCTGATTGTGCTCATCGAGGACGTAGGACTCGGTGAGCTTCTCATACATCCAGTCGGCGACGACGTCGGTGGTGGCGTCATAGCCGAAGAGATAGTCGACGGTGGCCGCCATCTCGAAGGCGCCCTTGTACCCGTGGCGCTGCATCGCCGAGATCCACCGGGGGTTCACCACGCGCGCCCGGAACACGCGACTGGTCTCCTCCGACAGCGTGCGTGTGCGCACGGCGTCCGGGCGGGTGGAGTCGCCGATGTAGGCCTCCGGAGAGCGACCCGTCAACGCGCGCACCGTCGCTACCATGCCGCCGTGGTACTGGAAATAGTCATCGGAGTCGGCGATGTCGTGCTCGCGGGTGTCGGTGTTCTTGGCGGCCACCGAGATCCGCCGGTAGGCGCTGCGCATGTCGTCGACCGCCGGGATACCCGACAGGTCACGCCCGTAGGCGTACCCACCCCATTCGGTGTAGACCCGTGCCAGATCGTCGTCGGTACGCCAGTCGCGCGAATCGATCAGCTCGAGCAGACCGGCACCGTAGGTTCCAGGTTTGGACCCGAAGATACGGGTGGTGGCCCGACGCCGGTCGCCGTGCTCGGCCAGTGCGGCACGAGCATGGGCCGCAACGAAATTGGAGACATCGGGCTCGTCGGCATCGGCGGCGAGTGCGACCGCATCGTCGAGCATGGTGACCACATGCGGGAACGCGTCTCGGAAGAAGCCGGAGATACGGACGGTCACGTCGATCCGGGGCCGGCCGAGTTCGGGCAGGTCGATCAGTTCGAGCGCCGACACCCGACGCGACGCCTCGTCCCACACGGGCATGACGCCGAGCAGCGCGAGCACCTCGGCGATGTCGTCGCCCGAGGTACGCATCGCACTGGTGCCCCACACCGACAGCCCGACCGACGCGGGGTACTCGCCGTGGTCGCGGAGATAGCGCTCGAGCAGAGAATCGGCCATCGCCCGCCCTGTCTCCCACGCGAGGCGGGAGGGCACGGCCTTGGGGTCGACCGAATAGAAATTGCGGCCGGTGGGTAACACATTGATCAGACCACGCAGCGGCGATCCGCTGGGCCCGGCCGGGATGAAACCACCGTCGAGGGCGTGCAGCACGCGCGGGATCTCCTGAGAGGTCTGGCGCAGCCGCGGGACGACCTCGGTGGCCGCGAAGCGCAGGATGTCGGCGACCGCGGGCGGATGTCCGACGGCCACCTCGGCGACCGTCTGCTCCGACCAGTCCCCCGCCGCGCACGACTGCACGAGCTCGCGGGCGAGGTGTTCGACCGCGTCGACGTCGGTGCGCGCGGCTTCGCCGCTGCCCTCGGTCAGCCCCAGCGCCTCACGCAATCCCGGGAGGGCCGCCCTCCCGCCCCACAACTGTCGGGCACGCAGCATCGCAAGGACCAGGTCGACCTCGTGCTCGTCGGCGGGAGCCTGCCCGAGCACGTGCAGTCCGTCACGAATCTGCACGTCCTTGATCTCACAGAGCCAGCCGTCGACATGCAGAAGCATGTCGTCGAAGACCTCTTCGTCGGGGCGCTCGGTCAGCCCGAGATCCTGATGCATCTGCGCCGCGGTGAGCAATGTCCAGATCTGCTGACGGATGGCCGGCAGCTTGGCTGGATCGAGGGTGGAGATGTTGGCGTGCTCGTCGAGGAGTTGCTCGAGGCGGGCGATGTCGCCGTAGGACTCGGCGCGCGCCATCGGCGGGATCAGATGATCGACGAGCACCGCATGGGCGCGTCGCTTCGCCTGGGTGCCCTCGCCGGGATCGTTGACGAGGAACGGGTACACCAGTGGGAGATCGCCGAGGGCGGCGTCGGTCCCGCAGTCCGAGGACATGCCAAGTGTCTTGCCGGGTAACCATTCCAAGTTGCCGTGTTTGCCGATGTGCACCACCGCGTCGGCGCCGAAGCCCGGTATGTCGCCCGCTCGGTCCGCCCGCCCGGCGACCCATCGATATGACGCCAGATAATGGTGCGACGGTGGCAGATCCGGGTCGTGATAGATCGCGACCGGATTCTCCCCGAATCCGCGTGGTGGCTGCACCATGATCGCAGTGTTGCCGAAAACTAGTGCGGCGACAACGATGTCACCCTCGGGATTGGTCGAGCGATCAACGAACAACTCCCCCGGCGGCGGCCCCCAGTGTGTGGTCACGGCCGAACGCAACGTGGCGGGCAGCGTCGCGAACCAGCGGGAATAGTCCGCCGCGGACACCCGAATCGGGTTGGCGGCCAACGACTCCTCGGTCAGCCATTCCGCGTCCTGACCGCCCGCGGCGATGATGGCATGGATCAGGGCATCGGAATCATCCTCGGCCAGACCGGGAATGGCGTCCGGGCCGGATTGCGGGCCGATGTCGTATCCCGCGTCCCGTAAGGCCCGGAGCAACGACACCAGACTGCGCGGGGTGTCCAGACCCACGGCGTTGCCGATGCGGGCGTGCTTGGTCGGATATGCCGAGAGCATCAACGCGATACGGCGTCGGGCCGCGGGGGTGTGGCGCAACCGGGCATGGGCCACGGCGATGCCCGCGACCCGTGCACACCGCTCGGGGTCGGGACGATAGGTGGGCAGCCCGTTCTCGTCGAACTCCTTGAACGAGAACGGCACCGTGATGATCCGACCATCGAACTCGGGCACTGCGACCTGAGTGGCGACATCGAGTGGCGAGAGACCGTCGTCGTTGGAGTCCCAGTCGGCCCGCGAGGACGTCAGGCATAGGCCCTGCAGGATCGGGATATCCAGGGCGGCGAGGCGTTCGATGTTCCAGGCATCGTCGTCACCGCCCGCCGACGCGGTGGCCGGGGTGGCGCCGCCGGCCGCGAGGACGGTGACGACGAGCGTGTCGGCGGTACCGAGCAGCTCGATGAGATCGTCGGGAGCGGTACGCAGCGACGCGCAGAACACCGGCAGTGCGCGGGCGCCGGTGTCCTCGATGGCGCGGCACAACGCGTCGATGTAGGCAGTGTTGCCCGCCAGATGCTGCGCCCGGTAGTAGAGCACGGCGATTGTCGGAGACGACCCGTCCCCGCCCGCATGGGCAGCCTCTGCCCGCCTGGTGCCGGCTCGATCGAGGATTCCCCAGGCGGGGGTCTGGGCGGGTGGATCGAAGCCGAGGCCGGTGAGCAGCAGGGTGTCGGAGAGGAAGTTGTGCAGGTTCTCCAGATTGCTCACGCCCCCCGCCGCGAGGTAGTTGTGGGCCTGCTGGGCAACTCCGGCGGGAACCGTGGAGCACGCCATCAGATCGGGGTCGGGCTGCTGCTCACCGGACAGGACGACGACCGGGCGACCGGCGGCCAGTACAGCTTCCAGTCCGTCTTCCCACGCGCGACGCCCGCCGAGGATTCGCACGACGACGATGTCGGCCGGCGCGAGGAGATCGGCGATGTCATCGACCAGCAGCCGCGACGGATTGGCGATCGCGTAGTCGGCGGTACCGGCATGGGCAGTGATGAGGTCGGTGTCGGAGGTCGACAGCAACACAATCATGAGAACTCCTCACCGGGGTGGCGCGCCCGGTCGTGTGGTCGGGGTGCCCAGCGACAGGTCTGACTCCGGGCGCATCTGTGGACACCCCCGACACAGTGGCGCGACCGCGCCGGACTCGCACCGGCTTCTGATGCACTGGACGTGTGGTTGGAGCGTAGTGCAGGCACCGTGGGCGGCCCACACCCACGTCTACGCTGAATCCCGTGACCGAACCCCGTCAGCGCAGCGCCGAGGACCGGTGTCCCGGTGTGTTCACTCCGCACCCGGCCGCCGACGGCGCACTCGCGCGGATCCGACTGCCCGGCGGGGTGCTCACCGCCGCACAGCTGCAGACTTTGGCCGAGGTCAGTGCCGAGCACGGTGACGGGTACCTCGAGCTGACTGCGCGCGCCAATATCCAGCTACGCGGGATCAGCGACCTCGAGCCCGTCGCGGACGCACTGACCGCGGCCGGGCTGCTATCCGACGACGGGGTCGGGGGTGTCGACGTCGGCGGCCGGGAGAAGATCCGCAACATCGTGGTGAGTCCGCTGACCGGCCGGATCGGGGGGCACGCCGATGCGTCGCCGATCGCCGACGCGCTCGATGCCGAACTGCGTCGTGCCGATGGACTCGACGGTCTCTCGGGCAGGTTTCTGTTCGGGGTGGACGACGGACGCGGTGACGTGGTGCGTCGCCGGCCCGATGTGTGTGCCGTCCTGCGCCATCCGGCGCAGGACGGGGTGGCCGACATCGTGGTCGACGGTGAGGTGGCCGGTTCGGTCGATGCGACCGCGGCTGTCGCGCCGGCGCTCCTCGACGTTGCGCGCGCCATGGCGGCGCTGACCGCGCCGCGCCGCTGGCGCATCCGCGATCTCGACGCGGCGGCGCGCGTGTCGGTGATCGACACGGCCCGGCGCCGCCTCGGACCACCCGGACTCCAGACGTGGACAAACGCGGCGACGCCGGAACCGATCGTCGGATGGTTCGGGCAGGACGACGGCCGGGTACTGCTCGGTGCGGTCGTCGAGCTGGGTCGACTGCCGTCGCGGCTCGCCGAGTTCCTGGCTGCCGTCGGGGCACCGATCACGATCACCACCGACCGGGAAATCCTTCTCTGCGATCTGACCGAGTCGATCGCCGAGACCGTTGTCCGCGTCCTCGCGCCAATGGGCCTGATCTTCGACGCCGCCTCACCCTGGGTGCGGGTCACTTCGTGTGCCGGGGCCCCGGGATGCGCCAATGCGCACGCGCCGGTGCGTACCGATCTCGTAAACCGGGTCGCGGTTGGTGAGCCGGTGACCGACCGCGAGCACTGGGTCGGGTGCGAGCGCAGATGCGGCTCCCCCACCGAGCCACATCTGCGGGTAGAGGCCGGCCCCGACGGCTATCACACGCGCCGGGTTCACGAGAACAGGTAGTCCTCGAGCGGAAACGTGTCCTGTGCCCGCACCGCCTCGGCCACAGAGGTCGGCCGGAACAACGGGGTCTCCCCCTTGGCGTTGAACCAGTACGAACGTGACCGAGCGCAGTTGCCAAGGGCAAACACAGAATCGGCAATCCGGGTGGTCATGTCGTCAAGAAACTTCTCGTTGGCCTCTTCACGGACCTCGAAGGAGGCTGCATCCCGGCGTCGGACCTCCCCGAAAAGCCGCGTGATATGCCGCATCTGGCATTCGACCGTGGTGAACCAGGACAAACCCACCCACGAGTAGGGGCCGGCGGAGTTCAAGAAGTTCGGGAAGTAGGGCATCGTCAGACCCTCGTAGGCGGCGAATGCGGTTTCCCGCCACCACTTTCCGAGATTGCGACCGTCGCGTCCGATCACCTCGATCGCCGGGAGATTCTTCTCCCACACGTCGAATCCGGTGGCGAGGATCAGGACGTCGATCTCACGGATACGGCCGTCGGCGGTGACGATCCCGTCGGGCTCGATGTGATCGATCCCGGTGGTGTCGAGGTTCACGTCCTCGCGTGCGAGCGTGCGATAGTAGTCGTTGGAGACCGTAGGGCGTTTGCAGCCGTAGTCGTAGGCGGGTGTGAGGTCGCGACGCATCTGCGCATCACGCACCTGCAGATGCCGGAAGAGCGCGGCAATACGTTTGACGGCCTCGTTGACGCGGCGAAATCGTCGGAAACGCCACATCGCGATCAGCATGGCCATCTCCTGGGTCACATCGGTGACCCAGCGCATCGCCCGTTGACTGGCCGGGACCCGCCGGAACAGAGCGCGCACCGGAGCGGGGATGGGTGCGTCGAGTTTGGGCATCACCCACATCGGCGTGCGCTGATAGACCGTCAACTCCTCAGTGAGATCGGCAATCTCCGGAATCAGTTGCACCGCAGTCGATCCAGTCCCGATCACCGCCGCGCGCTTGCCGGCGAAATCGTAGTCGGAATCCCACCGTGACGCATACATCACCCGCCCGGCGAAGGTATCGATACCGGGGATGTCGGGGGTGGCGGGCTGGGACAGAAATCCGGTGGCGCACATAAGGAATCGCGTCGTCATCGTGGCCCCGCCGGCGAGGTCGACACGCCAGGTGTTGGTCTCGGCATCCCACCGCGCGCCGTCGACACAGACACCGAATCTCATGTGCCGCCGGACATCGTACTTGTCGGCGACGTCGACCGCGTACTGCTTGAGTTCTGTTCCCGGCGCGTACAACCGCGACCAGTTGGGGTTCGGCTCAAACCAAAATGAGAAGGTGGGCGACGGAACATCCACGGCCAGACCGGGGTATCGATTCACGTGCCACGTGCCGCCGAGGTCGTCCTCGCGCTCGAGAATGACGAAGTTCTCATAACCGAGTCGTTTCAGGGCGATCGCGGCACCGATCCCGCCGAATCCCGCACCGACGATGATCACGTCGTGGAGTTCGGGTCCCGGCTGCGATGAATAGCCCTTCTCTGGTGACTGTTGGTCCGCGGAATTCATAACTACCTTCCTGTGGGAGTTGACGACTCGCGTATCGGGCTGCCTACTCTGGTCGATATGGACGTCTCGAATGCGCACGTGCTCCTCACCGGCGCCTCCGGCGGGATCGGCAAATTCCTGGCGATCGCGCTGGCCCGTCGCGGGGCCCAGCTGACACTCACCGGGCGGCGCTCCGATGCGCTCGCCGAGCTCGCCGATCGAGTGGGCGGCCGGGTGATCATCGCCGATCTGACCGAGCCGGAAGCCCCGGCCGAGGTGATCGCACAAGCCGGTCGCGTCGACATCCTCGTCGCCAACGCCGGCTTGCCGGCGTCAGGGCCCGTGCTGGAATACGCGACCGACGAAATCGATCGCGCTCTCGAGATCAACCTCAGGGCTCCGATCCTCATGGCCAAAGCGGCTGCGACGCAAATGATTCCGCGTGGAGGTGGCCACCTGGTGTTCATGTCGTCGCTCTCGGGAAAATCGGTATCGTCGAACACGTCTCTCTACAACGCGACGAAATTCGGTCTTCGCGGGTTCGCGTTGGCGCTGCGGGAGGATCTGCGGCCCCACGGGATCGGCGTGTCATCGATCTATCCCGGACCGGTGCGTGACGCCGGCATGATCGCCGATTCCCGGGTGCGACTGCCGCGTGCGGGCACGGTCACCGCTGCCGCAGTGGGCGCCGCCACGATCCGAGCCATCGAACGCAATCGGCTCGAGACCACGGTGGCGCCCTTGCCACTGCGACTGGCCACGACGCTCGGCGGACTTGCACCAGCCACCTCGGCGGCGCTCGCCCGTGTCACCCACAGCGACCGGCTGGTGGCCGCCATCAGCGACGGCCAGCGCAGCAAACGCTGACCGGCTAGTCGGCGGCACGATGCTTGCCGACGTACGGGGATGGCGCCGACCCGGTGCTCGACGACGATCCGCCGGATGAGGATGCGTCGGATGAGGATGCACCCGACCCTGTGGACGACGAGGCGGTCGACGAAGGTGCGTCCGACGACGCTGCCCCGGAGGACGACGTGCTCACGGCGCCGGAGCCGAGTGCCCCGGAGTCTGTCGTTCCCGAGCTTGCTGTGCTCGAGCTTGCTGTGCTCGAACTTCCGGTGCTCGAACCGGACGCGGAACCGGAGGCGCTCGGCGCACCGGAGCTCGTGGTTGTCGACGGGTTCGATGGTGTGGTGGTCGATTCCCTCGGAGTCGGCGCGGGGGCGGTTGTACCGGTGGTGGATGGCGAACTCGTGGCAGGCGTGTCACCCGGGGCTGCCGTCGCCGACGTACCGCGCAATGCCTGCTCCGAGGTCAGCGTGACCGAACTCGTGACGGCCTTCGTCGGCGATGTCGCTGCGAGAGCAGGTGCGGCGGTACCGGTGTTGGTGGTGGCAGAGCTGATGGAGGGCACGGCGTTCAGGATCGATTCACCGATCATTGTGGCGAGCTGCTCGGCCGAGGTGCCGGTCATCTCGGCTGCCTGGCCGAGTCCGTTGATGTTGGTGATTACGTTGGCGGCCAACAGTCTCGCGAACGCTTCCACCTGCGTGGCGAAGGCTTCGAGATTCTGCGGGATCAGGGTGGGCAGTTGTGGAATCATCGCGAGCGACTGATCCACTGAGGTGATGGCGTCGGCATAGATCTGCTCCCATGCCTGCGCGGTCCACAGGTTGGTGACCTCGACGTAGTCGGGGCGATCCGGATTGTCGTAACCGGGGGCGGGATTGTCCACCCAGTTGCCGTCGGTCAGTTGTTGGCCGAGGTCGAAGGCCGTGTAGTACTTGCCGAACAGCCCGAATTTCGGCAACGACCCGGGCGCGCCCTGCGCGCCGAACAGCTGGCACGGCAAGCAGAACGTGCCCGGCACAAACGGATTGAGCCCGTTCCACACCGCTTTGGCGAAGTCGCCGTAGGCGCTGGCCCACTGTGCGGTGGTCGGCCCTTGCCGCACGCCGGTCGGGTCCTGGGTGAGAGTTTCCCACACTGCCTTGAGCGGGCCGAGCAGATCGAGGTGGACCGTCTCACCCGACCAGAAGGGCTGGATGTTCACCACCGTTCCGTCAGCGGTGGTGTAGGTCGCGTCGTTGGGATCGATCGTGTTGCTGATTTCCGGGAAGGTGTAGCCCGTCACCAGTTCCCAGGCCGGAACCTGCCCGTACTGCAGGAAGTACAGCGGATCGCTACACGGCCCCGGAACGCCGGTGCAGTTCGGTGTCATCGGTGCGAACGAGGCCAATGTCATCCAGAGTTGCTCTGATTGCGCATCCGCGACCAACGGCACCGGCATCAGCAGCAGACTGATCGCCTTGACCTTCTCGTAGTCCTGCTGGTCGAAGCCGACCACATTGGTGGGGATGTACACCCACCAGTTGCCGGAGTCGTTGAACGCCTTGGTGGTTTGTCGCAGTGCCTGATACTGCACGGCGGGAATATTGGCCAAGGTCTGGTAGATGTTCGTCGGGATGTTGGCGATGGATGCCTCGGCGTGCGCCTGCGCGCCGGGCGCGGCGACCTGCGCGCCGATCGCTGCGGCCACTCCCGCACCGGCCATGGCGGCGACCACCGATCGCGAACCCCGGTGCGGTGAGCGCTGACTCGCTGTCGTCGTCATCGCTGTTGTCGTCACCGCTGTTGTCGTCATCAGTATGTGTTCCCTCCCGTTGCCGCGCGTGGATCGCGGTTGGACAATTCGATGAAATTGGTGCTGGTCCCCCGAATGATCTGACAGTCTGACCCCTGGCGGTGGGGCCGCGGGTGCTCACCCCTCGACCAGCGGGGCGAGGTCTGCGCGGATCGAGAGAATTCCGTTGCCGGGGGTGCAAATCGAAGTCGTCACGGGTTGTCATTCGGTGATTCTTCCTCGAGTCGCCCGAGCCAGACTCGGCCCCCGTAACCATCGAGATGGGTGACCTCCCCGACAGGCCGCCGTGCCGTTGGGCCGTACCGCCCCCGCGGCCAGCCCAGGGGCACGATACACAGCGGGGTGACGTTGACGGGCAGCTCGAGGGTTCGACGTACCGAGGTGAGGTTCCACAACGGCATCGTCGTCAGCGATGCACCGAGACCCATTGCCCGGGCGGCTAACAGCAGGTTCTGCACGCTGGGATAGATCGATCCCCAGTAGCCGGATTCGGCCGGATGCGGCATTCGCACACCCGTGAGGCGCCCCTCGCGTACACCGAGGCGTAGGCAGGCGACCACCAGGACCGGGATCTCGGCGAAGTGGTCAACCTGCCACTGGACGGCCTTGATGGTGCGCCGCGTAGCATCGTCGGATCGGACCAGATGACGGAGCGCGAAGCGTGAGTACAGGTTCCACGCTTGCCGGTACCGTCGCGCCAGCTTCTCCTTGGCCACGGGGTCCTTGACGACGATGAACTCCCATTGCTGGCCGTTGTTGCCGGTCGGTGCATGCTGTGCGAGTTCGATGCAGGTCAGGATGATCTCGTCGTCGACCGGGTCGGGACGCACCCGCCGAATCGCGCGCTGGGTCATCATGGCTTCCTGCAACGGCATCGTCAGTCGCTGCAAGGCCTCATCGACGGTCGGTATCGGTGCGGGTTCGTGTGGTGGCGGCGGTGTCGATGGCGTGGCGATCTCAGTCATGGTTGTCGATCCATTCGGTGGTAAACCGGCCGACATCGGGTATGAGGCGTCGGAATTCGGCGCCGATGGCACTCTCAACGCGCCCGCCGACCAGTGGGAGGCGTACCTCGACGGTGCCATCGACGACCATGCGCGACCCGCCCGATGCGGGTTCGATACGTGCATGTCCGCGACCGGAACCGGGAGCCCCGAGCACAGTGATCTCGATCGTACCGTGGACGCGATCGTCGCCGCCGACCTGCCAGTGCTCGGTTGTGCGCACCTTGAGCTCACCGGGATAGACCCGTGCGATCACGGACGGGAGGCGATCCGCGCGGAGGTCTTCGGTCATGACCAGCCGTACCGACTCGCCGTCGGGCGTCGATGTCCTGTCGAGTTCGTCGAGGGTCATCGATGACCCGAAGGCGGCGTAACGGTCGTGCCAGTACGTGGTCGCGGCGAACGCGTCGAAGACCTGTCGGGTGCTGTGCGGGGAGGTGACGGCAACCTCGAATGTGCGCGGCATCAGGCACTTCCCGCGGTGGTGAGTTGAGCGCAGATGTCCTCGGCGAAGTCCCGTGCGCGGATCAAGTCGTGGGGTCCGACGTTGGTCATCGGGATCGGTACCCCCAGATAGCGTTTACGGTACTCCCCGGAGCCGAGAAAGCTGGTCAGCGAGAGCATTGAGCGTAGCTGACCACCCGGATAGGTCGTGACGAGGCTGCCGAGGTAGCGCCCGCCCTGCCAGCGGCCCTGTGCGCGGACCTCTCTCAGATTTCTCCGCCAGCTGTCACGGCAGACAACGAATACCGCAAAGGCAGTGCCCGCCAGCACTTGCCGGGCCGCGGGTGAGGCTAGGAACGAGCGCATCGGCATCGCCGGTGCACTCCACCAGGTTGGCGATCCGATGCAGACCAGGTCGTAGCGGCGCTCGGTCACGAAATCCGGCACGCAAATCGATCCGGTCTTCTTACGTACCTGCGCCGGCAGGACGCTGAGCATGTCGGGCCACACGCGCGCCATCGGAAACCGCGTGAATCGGCGCGCGTACCGGTCGTCGGTGAATTCGATCGCCGCCTCGTCGACCGCATAGCCGTGCGCGGCGAAGACGTCTCCGGCGGCCGTCAGTATGGCCCGGGTCTGCCCCGTGTAGCTGTAGTACAGCAGCAGAACCCGGGGCTGCGGCGCGCCGACCGCGTCCGGATTAGCGGGTACCATCTCCGGACTCCCTTATCATCCGGCCGAGATGGAAATCCAATAGCCTTGGCGCACAGTCATATTCGGTACTACAGTAAAGGGTATGACGACCAAGGTTGCCGTTGACCTGCATGGTGCGGCCAAGACCATGCTCACCACTTTGTATCTGAAGTCGCTCGATGCGGCTCTTCCGCAACCGGTCCTCGGAGATCGCTTCGCGCCGCTGGCGGTGGAGCGACTCGATGTCGACTGGAGCGAGCTGGGCGTCACCGCGCGGTGGGCGCCGATCGTGACCGTGCGCACCGCGCAGTACGACCTCTGGGCGCGTGACTTCCTTGCGGCACATGCTCAGGCGACTGTCGTGCACATCGGGTGCGGCCTGGATTCGCGGGTGTTCCGCCTCGATCCGGGACCCGGCGTCGAATGGATCGACGCGGATTTCCCGGAGGTGATTGAGCTGCGGCAGAAAGTGTATCCCGATCGCGCCCACTACCGGTTGGTGGCGACGTCGGCGACCGATCCATCGTGGCTTGACGCCATCCCCGCGGATCGGCCAGTGCTGTTCCTCGCCGAGGGCATCAGCATGTACCTCACCCGCGACGAAGGACTCGGCCTGATCTCGCGGGTTGTCGAGCGCTTCCGGACCGGCGAGGTCCAGATCGACTTCTACAACTGGCTGGCGATCGCCACCCAGCGCGTACACATGCTCAATCGGCGATCGGGGTCTCGACTGCATTGGGCGGTCAACTCCCCCGCCGACATCGTCGGTGAAATCCCGGCTCTGCATGTCGTGGACTCGGCCACTCTCTTCTCCGCGAAGACCTTCGCCCGGGTGAATGGCCCGTTCGCGGGCGCGGGAGTGCTGTCGCGGGCGATTCCTGCGGGCCGAAAGGCTCTTCAGTACCACCGATATGCGTTCTGACGGCCGCGTCATCGGAGCGCCCCCGCTCCGATGACGGGATCGGCCGGTGCCGCGATCTCGGCGAGCAACGTCGCGATGGCGTCGATCGACCGCTGCGGGTCCGGTCCATGTGTGTGATATTCGACCATCAGCCGCCCGTCGAAGATCTTGCTCGTGTACATCTCAATACCTCCGCCGACCTGGAAGTGCAGTTCCCCGTGAACCGCGGTCAGTCGCACACCCGGTGGGGTGCGCATCGGTGGCACCATACCGTTGTCGGTCATCATGACGACGTCGGGCAGGCCGGGCGGGTTGCCTTCGTAGCTCGGCGTGAAGTGCAGCAGGGACTGGGCGATGACACCGTCGGCGAGGTCGGCGCGATACGCCTCGAAGATCCGGGTGGCGAGATCGAGAACTTGGGTGCCGGGGTCGATCTCGGCAAGGAAGGTGCCCACCCCGACAGGGTTGGTGGCGGCCGTCGCGGATACCGGCGGGCTGAGCACGTAGCGCAAATCGACCGGATAGATGTAGGGCACCGGGATTCGCCTGCGGCCTCGCACCTGCCATTCGGCAATCAGGATCACCGCCGCGAGGACGCCATTGAGCCCCACGCCGTTGCTGCGCGCGTAGTCGACGATGGCCCGGGTCTGGCGTTCGTCGAGCCCACACCACGCCATCGGTACCTGCTGGGGAGCCGAGGGCCGCGCATTCGATGTGGTGCGCCGGGACGGCGGCAACTCGTAGGCGAACAACGCGGGCATAAAGCGCTCCAGACCAGATCGGTGGAGCTTGGTGATCCCGCGCTGGGCCAGAACGGTTTCCAGTGAGTCCGGCGCCGGCTCCACTGGGCCCGGCCGCGTGTCTCCGGTGGTGACCAGATCGGTGTAGTAGGAAAACAATTCCTCGATCAGGGCGAACTGGTGATGTCCGTCGGCGAGACTGTGGTGGACGTACAGGGTCGGCTGGGCTCCACCGTCGAGCAGCACCACGCGCAGGTGTACCAGCGCCTCGGTCTGATCGAAATTCGGAAGTACGACCTCGACGCTGCCGTCATGGTTGTCCACTACCATGATTCCCGGATGCATCAGATCGTCGACGACGATCTGCCAGCGTTGATCGGCGTCGCGTTCGAGATGGCCGCCCAAGACGGGATGCACCTCGAGCAGCGTGTCGAAGGCCTCGGCGAGCGCGTCGGTGTCGACGGGTCCGTCGAGGTGGGCTCCGAGACCGACGAAATTGTGTGTCTCGGCGAACATCTGCTCGCTCTTGGCGAGGTGGCGGATGACTGCTGAGGCGCTCACGGGTCCTCCTGGTGATCGATGACGGTCAGTGCGGGCTTCTCCGGATCAGCTGTGCATGCTGGCCTTTCGGTAGCCGAGGGCCAGAGGGATCGCGCAGACCACGATGATGCTCACCGACCACTCGAGCAGACCCGTCAGCGGAGCGGCGATGGGCCCGCCCACCGAAAGGCCCTTCATGGTGTCGACGGTGTAGCTGAGTGGTTGATGCCACACAGCAGGCTGGATCCACTCGGGATATTGATGCAGCGGTACGAATCCGGTGCTGAAGAACATGAATACCCCGGACACGAGCGCGGTCGCTTCGACCACGATCGTCTTGGCCGAGTACAACGCGAGTGTGGCGACACCGACGGCGAAGGCGAGCCCGAAGACACACGGCACGAACACCCAGCCGAGGGCGGCGGCGACACCCATGTGGAATCGGAATCCCATGGCGTAACCCGCGGTCAGGAGCGCGAGGGTGGCCACGACGATGCGGATGGTCTCGGCCAGCAGCCGAGAGATCACCCCGGCCGTGCGGTTGATGGGTAACACCCACAGCCGCGCCAGCAACCCACTGTCGCGTTCGTGCATCAGTGACAAGCCGCCGACAGTGGCGCCCTGGGTGGCGGCGACCATCGCCACCAAGGGCACGCTGCCGTACAGTGCGCCGATGCCGGTGACCCGGGTGATGCCGTCGCCGAGAACGATATTCAGAGCGACCAGGAACGCCACCGGAACCAGGATGGTCTCCGAGGTACTCGCCGGATCGCGCAGCCAACGACGCATAGTGCGAGAGGTGAGCGTCACGGTGTGCCAGAGCAGAGCGCGCGGCGACCACTCCGCCGGCCTGCGCGGCGCAGCCGGAATCGGATGTGCTGGGGCAGGTGTCATCTCATCGGTGAGCGGGGTCAACAGCTCATCCCTTCCGACCTGTCAGCACCGCGTAGACGGGCATCAGGACCACCCACAGCGCAGCGATCCAGGCCAACGATGGCCCGATGGTCTGCCAGGTAATGGCACCGGCCGCGCCGGGGATCCGGTCGCCGGCCAGTGCCCGCAACGCGTAGACGAACTGTGAGATCGGTTGATTGCGCACGAAGCCCTGGATCCACCGCGGAAACGCCGACGCCGGCTGGACCCCGACCGACAGTAGTCCGAAGATCAACTGCGGCAACATCATCAGATGGGTGGTGGCATCGGGATTACGTGACGCCGTGCCCACCACCTCCCCCAGGAATGACAGGGTGAGTCCGATCGCTAGCACAAGTCCGCAGAACGCGACGGTGTAGAGGGTCCCTGCGTAGAACCGAAATCCGATGACATATCCGCAGATCAGCGAAATCACCAGCGCGACCGTGCAGCGATACATGCTGGCGGTCATGCGGGACGCCAGCGGGGTGACACGGGAGATCGGCAGTGCCCGGAACCGCCGGTTGATCCCCTCGATGGCATCCGACGCCGAACGGAAAGCACCGGAGATCGCCGCGAAACTGATCGCCTGAAGTGCGATGAGCGGCATCAGATACTGCGCGTAGCTGCTCATCTCGGCGGCGTAGAGCCCCATGAAGTTCTTCAGTGGGATGTAGAAGCCCGCCGTGAACATGATCGACGCCGCGACCTGGGTGAGGAGTTCGCCGTTGCGTAGCGTCGGCACGATGCTCCGGGTGGTCAGCACCCACCACTGCTGCACTCCGGACGGGTAGGTCTCTCGACTGCCGGCGCCGGTGAACCGCCCCGACGACCACGACGTCGGTGTCATGGCGCCACCTCGTCCTGGGCCGGCCGGGCGGTCTCGGCGGTGAGCGCCAAGAACACTTCGTCGAGCGAGGGGCGTCGCAAGGCGACGTCGGCGAGTTCGATCCCGGTGCCGTGCAACCGACCGAACACCTCGACCATCGTGTCGGCACCGTGCGGTGCCGGCATGGAGACGCGGTCGGGATGGGCGGTCACCGTTGCGCGCCGCGACGGCGGCATCATCGGGGTCAACGCCGCGACGATCGCCGGGATCGCAGAGGTGTGACGGGGCACGATCTCGCAGTAGGTCGCCCCGGTGCGTTCCTTGAGCTGATCGGCTGTGCCCTCGGCAATCACCGTGCCCCGGTTGAGGACAACGATCCGGTCGGCGAGGGTATCGGCTTCCTCGAGGTACTGCGTGGTGAGGACGGTGGCGATGCCGTCGGACTTGAACCGTTCGACGAGATCCCACACCGCCTGCCTGCTGCGCGGATCGAGCCCGGTGGTCGGCTCGTCGAGGAACACGACCTCCGGTCGGACGACGAGACCGCACGCGATGTCGATACGACGCCGCATGCCACCCGAGTAGGTTCCCAACGGCCGGTTCGACGCGTACTGCAGGTCGAACTGTTCGAGCAGCTCGTCGGCCCGGCGGCGCGCCATCGACTTGCGCCATCCCTGTAACCGGCCGAACATCACAAGGTTCTCCCGGCCGGTGAGCATGTCATCGAGGGCCACCTGCTGCCCGGTCAGCATGATCGAACGCCGCACTGCGGCCGGGTCCCGCGCGACGTCGTGCCCGGCGACCAGCGCGGTTCCGGAATCGGGAGAACTCAAGGTGCACAGGATGTCCACCGTGGTGGTCTTGCCCGCGCCGTTGGGGCCGAGGAGGCCGAGGACCTCGCCGCGTCCCACGGTGAAACTGATACCGCGCAGCGCCTGGAAGTCGCCGAAGTTCTTGCGCAGATCCCGTACGACGACCGCGGCGTGTGATTCGTCGGGGCGGCGATGCCGACCACCACCGAGGTCGGTATAGCGGATGTGGCCGTGAGTGTCAGTGAAGGGCACCGGATTCCCCCAGATCCACGTCGGCAGTCAGGTCAATCAGTTCCAGCTCGCCGTCGGCGGATTCCGCCTCGTCCTCGACGATGGCCTCGCGCGCCAGGTCGGCGAGCGACGCAATACACGCGTCGGCGAGCCGGGACACGACGTCGGCACTGATGCGAGCGGGGTCGTACCACCAGTCGACGTGGAGGATTCCCCCGCTGCGCTGGGCACGGATCTCGACCGCGTGCCCGAAACCGGGTGCCGATGCCCGAAGTGCATCTGCCATCGTCGGATCGATCGATACGGGTTGGTCGTCGGTGGTCGGAAGATCGGGAATGGGGCTGCCGACGACCAGCGCGATATCGGGTGCCGCAGTCGCCTCCAGAGCGCGCGCGCTCGGGGCGTGCAGGTGGCGCAGGACGCCGTGGCCGACGCCGTGATGCGGTACCTCGAGCAGTACCCGGTGGACGGCCTCGATCTGCGCGGCAGTCGGCTCCCCGCTGAGCGCAGTGCAGCCGAGTGCCACGGGGTACAGGGCGGTGAACGATCCCAGCGTCCGACGCGGGTCGAGGTCGGGCCGCAGGACCCGTCGGCCGGGTCCGGCGATGTCGACCTCGATCACGCCGTCGCCGAAGGTCTGCGCCAGCGCGCGCCCCAGTGCGGTGAGCAGGAAGCGATCCACCGGGAAGGTGAGTCTGCGACGCGCGTCGTCGAGTTCGATCGTGTGGGTCGTCGTCAACGCCGTCGAAATACGCTCCAGCGCAGTGGAGGTCGTCCGCATCGCATCGCCAGTGGTAGGTCTGCGCGTGGCCCGCCCGCGCCCGTTCAGCCAATACCGGCGGGAGCCCAGAACAGCCGGATGGGCGGCGAGATCGGAGGACAGCTGTGCCCACTGGCGCCACGCAACGGGCACGGGCGCGAGCGCGATGTCCTCGCCGGCCAGCACCTGGCCGAATGCGGTGAACAGATCGGTCATCAGGATGTCGCGCGCTTCTTCGTCGGCCACCAACCCGTGCACGCTCATCGCGAAATACGAGTGTCCGTCACCGGCTTGCACATGTGCGGCGACGTAGGGGGTGAGGTCTCCGTCTCCGGTGAGTGTGCGGAGGAACTCGGGGATCTCCTGCGCCCCGGACACTGCCGCGACCGTGAGGTCGGCCGCCTCGACGGGTGCTGCGAGACGGACCTCGCGGATGCTGTTCTCCTCCACGATCCGTATGCGCAGTGCGTCATGCTGATTGACCACCGCAGTGAGAACGTCGCGAATTCGCTCGCTGCCGACGTCGTCACGGACACGCAGGATCAGCGGTACGCGCCAGCGGTTGCTGTCGGTGATACCGAAGTCCAGGAACCGGATCATGGTGGGCGTCAGGGGAAGATGGTCCGGATCGGCCGTCACCGCACGGCCCAGGCCGCCTGCGGCATAGCGCTGGGTCAGGGTCGCGGCGAGGGTGGCAACGGTCTGGTTCTCGTAGAGATCCTGCGGGGTGATCTCCAACCCCTCGTTCGCCGCGCCCATCGCGACGCTGATCGCGATCAGCGAATCCCCACCGATCTCGAAGAAGTTGGCGGTGCGCTCGACCGACTCGACTCCCAGACACTGGGCCCAGATCCGGCCCAGCGTGGTCTCCATCGGCGTGCGACCCTCCGTCGCCGATGACTCCGTCGTCGCGGCGCCCTCGGCGATGTCGCCCACGGCGCCGGGCGCACCCGTGCGCGTCATTCGTGCCGACCGATTGTGGTCAACCCAATGACGTTGGCGGGCAAACGGATATCCGGGAAGTGTGACGATCGGTCGATCACGGTCGTCGTCGAGGTCTAGCGGAACTCCGGCCGACCACAGTTGACCGAGGCCCAACAGGAAGGTGGTGCGGTCGTCCCGATTGTGGGCGGGGTGACGCATCAGGCGCACCGCTCGGTGCCCATCTCCCCATTGGGGGTGGCGCGTGGCGGCACTGGACAGCGTTCCGCCGGGCCCGACCTCGACCAGGACGCGGGCGGGGTTCTCGAGCAACGTCCCCATCTCGTCGGCGAACCGCACCGTTGCCCGGATCTGCCGTGCCCAGGTAGCCGGGTTGGTGGCCTCGGCTGCCGACATCACGGTGCCGGTGACGTTCGACAACAGCGGGATCTGCGGCTCGCGCAATGTTATTCGCGACAAGAAGGCCGTGTACTCGGCCACTACGCCGTCCATCAGCCGCGAGTGGAACGCATGGGAGGTGCGGACCCGCCGTGCGGTGATCCCCGCCTGCGCCAGCCGTGCCGTGAACGCGGCGATCGCGGTATCGGTGCCGGCGACCACGCATCCACCCGGATCGTTGATCGTGGCGATGTCGACCTCACCGGCCAGATACGGTGTGACCACGGCGGGTTCGGCCGGCACGGCGACCATCACGCCACGTGGCGCCGCATTCATCAGCCGGGCGCGCATCGCGACCGCCGATGCCGCGGTCGGCAGATCGAACACCCCGGCAAGGGTGCCTGCGACGTATTCGCCGATGCTGTGCCCGGCCAGCACCGCGGGATGCACCCCGCGTGATTGTGCGAGACGCGCGAGTGCGTATTCGACGGCGAACAACGCGGGTTGGGTTCGGTCGGTGCGTTCGAGTGACCGTGCACTGCCCTCGAAGATCTCCGCGCGCAGGTCGATTCCGAGCTCGGCGTCGAACGCCGCGACGCACTGCGCGAAGTGTTCGGCGAAGACCGGCTCAGAGTCCAGCAGACCTCGCGCCATGCCGACGTGTTGCGCGCCTTGGCCGGGAAAGAGGAACGCGACGCGATCGGACGCCGTGTCGGCGCCTGCGACCTCGTCGGTGATCATCACGTTGTCGTGCTCGTCGGTGCGCAGGACCTCGACGGCGTGGGCGGCGTCGTCGACGACGGCGACGAGGCGATGTCGGTACCGGTGCCGCCGGTTCAGGGTATGCGCGAGAACGCCTACGTCGAGGTCAGGGCGCGCCTGCAGGTCGTCGGCGAGTGCGGTGCGCGCCTGCGTGAGCGAATCGGGTTGCTGCGCCGACAGCGTCACGATCACCGGGCCGCGCGTCGCCGGAGGCAGTGGGGCCGGTGGTGCTTCCTCGAGCACCACGTGGACGTTGGTCCCGCCGACACCGAACGAACTCACCCCGGCGCGGCGCGGACCGTCGCTCTCCCAGTCGGTAGTCTGCGCCCGGACCTCGAACGGTGTGCGCTCGAGATGCAGTTCCGGGTTGGGCTGGGTGTAGTGCAAGGTGCCCGGCAACGACCGATTCTCCAGGCACAGCACGGTTTTGATGAGACCCGCGATACCCGAGGCCGTCTCGAGATGACCGATGTTGGCCTTGACCGATCCCAGGACGCACGGACCGAGGCGTTGCTGCTCGGCCAGTTCGAAGGCTTGCCGCAGCCCCTCCACCTCGATCGGATCACCCAGTGGTGTGGCCGTGCCGTGTGTTTCGACGTAGCTGATGGTGGCGGCATCGACCTCGGCGACGGCATGTGCCTCGGCGATGACCTCCGCCTGTCCGGCCGCGGTGGGCGCCGCATAGTTCATCTTGGTCGCACCGTCGTTGTTGATCGCCGACCCGCGGATCACCGCATGGATGCGATCACCCTGTGCCAGCGCGTCGTCGAGATGCTTGAGGACCACGATCCCCACGCCAGAACCGAACAGGGTGCCGTCGGCCCGCGAGTCGAAGGGTCGGCAATATCCGGTCGGTGAGGCCATCGACCCGGGCTCGTAGAAGTAACCCACCCGGTTGGGCACCCGGATCGAGGATCCGCCGGCCAACGCCATCTCGCATTCGCCGCTGAGGATGCTCGCGGCGGCCAGATGCACCGCGAGCAGCGACGACGAGCAGGCCGTCTGCACCGCCAGCGCGGGACCGCGCAGGTTGAATTGGTGGGCGACGCGGGTGGCCAAGTGGTCCTTGTCGTTCTCCAGTGAGAGATTGATCATCTCGAAGCTCGCGCCCTCGCCGATGATGCGGTGGGGATCGAGGTGCGACATCAAGTTGTGTAGCAGATATCCACTGGCCGAACTCGTTCCGAAGACCCCGACGGTTGCCTCGATGTCATACGGATCGAGTCCGGCGTCCTCAAGCGCGTGATACGCAGTCTGAAGGAAGAGTCGGTGTTGTGGGTCCATCATCCGGGCGGCGCGAGGAGTGAACCCAAAAAACTCCGCATCGAATTCCTCAAGGCCCGTCAGCAGCGGTGCGCGCCGCACGTAGGCCGGGTTGTCGAGGGTCGTGCGGCTCACTCCGTGCGCGGCGAGGTCCTCGGCGGTAAGGGTCTCGATCCCTTCTCGACCGGACTCGAGGTTGCGCCAGTACTCGGCCAGAGACGCCGATCCCGGGAAGCGGCCGGCCATACCGACGATCGCGATTGCGTTGGCTCCGTATCGTTCTGACGTTACGGCTTCGAAAGTTCCCGGTTGTGTCATGCCAGCTTCTGTCATGCCCGCTGTCCTGTTCTGCGCCGGCCGGCCCGTTGGCGTGCGGCGGCGCGCAGTTGTGCTCGTTCCCGGAGTCCGCCCGAGGCGTCGGTGTCGTCGGCGACGGCGAGATCGAGCTGACGGATGAGATCGGCGGCGAGCGCACGCAGACTCGCGCCCTGAAGTAGCAATGCCACCGGTGGTTCGGCCCCGAAATCGCCGCGCACGGCGTTGCGGATGCGTACGGCCATCAGCGAATCCATACCCAGGTCGGTCAACGGCTTGTCGACGTCGACGGCCCGGCTGTCGGCGAAGCCCATGATGGCCGCGATCCGGGTGCGCACACGGTCGGTGACGGCCTCGAGTGTCGTGGTCGCATCAAGGTCGCGTAAGGCTTCCACCCCGCCCCAGGTGTCGTCGGAGAGAGCGTGGAGTTCGGCGACGAGTGGGCCGAAGTAGCCCACGTGATCGAGTTCGGGGAATGCGACGGCCGCGCGGTCGAGCCGGAGGCGGATGACGCCGGCTCGGGTGGCGTCGGCGGCCACCAGGGCGTCGAACGCCTCGATTCCTTCCGCCGGGCTGATCGGGTCGAGAGCGTCCATCGTCAGGGCGGCTGCCACACCCACCTCGGCCCACTGGCCCCAGTTGATCGCGGTGGCCGGCAATCCCTGGTGGCGGCGCCACAGCGCGAAGGCGTCGGCCCAGGCGTTGGCGGCCGCGTATGCACCCTGCCCGGGCGAGCCGAGCAATGACGCCGCCGAGGAGAACACCACCCACCAGTCCAGTCGCAGATGTGTTGTCGCTTCGTGCAGTGCGATTGCACCGGCGACCTTGGGCGCCCACACCCGGCTCAGGCTGTCGGGGGTGAGTGCGCTGAGCAGTGCGTCGTCGATGACAGCGGCCGCATGCAGCACACCGCGAACCACCCGGCCCGTTTCCCCCGCTGCGTCGACCAGTGCGGCGGCAACGCCGGGCTCGGCGATGTCACCGGCGATGTAGGTCACCTCACCCCTGTGCGAGAGGTCATCGATGAGCGTCTGCTGGTCGGGTGTGATCGCTCGACGACCATTGAGCACCACTCGTCCGGCGCCTGCGTCGAGGAGGTGACGTGCCATGAGGGTGCCGAGGCCACCGAGGCCACCGGTGACGATGTAGGCCGCGCCGGCCGCGACCGGGGTGACCGAGGGGGCGGCGAGCGAAGCGCGACGCAGACGGCGGACGTGACGCGCACCGGCGCGCCAGGCGACGACGTCATCACGGGAATCGGCGGCCAGTTCGGCGACCAGCGCAGCATTCTCATCACCGTCGAGGTCGACCAGGGTGACGCGCAGCGTGGGATGTTCATAGGTCATCACGCGCACGAGCCCTTCCAGCGCTCCAACGGTAGGACTGCCCGATTCATCTGCGCCGACGCCGATTCCGTTGCGCGTGACCAGCCAGACACGAGGCGCGTGACCCGGCCGGGCGGCGACCGCCCGTATCGCGGAGGTGACCGACCAGACGAGTTCGCGGGACTGCTCGGACGCCGCACCGCAGGGATCGAAGGTCTCGGTGTCGAGCATCACAACCACGCCGGCGGCCGGCGCCGCAGAATCTGCGTGGAGATCGGCAATCGCGGCTTCGGTGTGCGCCGCCCCTGATCCGGTCGTCCCTGATCCGGTCGTTCCCGCCGGCATCGCGCGGATCACCCGCCGCGACGGCGAGCGACCCAGTACATCGGCGAGGTCGTCGGCCGAGGACTCGCTGGTGGATGAGAGCCCGGTGAGAATCAGCCAGCTGCCGTCGGCAAGTTGTCCCGATGCGTCGCTCGGGAGATCGGCGGGGACCCACTCGGTGTCGAACAGCTTCTGCTCGAGGGGCAGCGGCACCGAGTGGCGTTCGACCCTGCGCAGGTAGATACCGGATGCGACGGCAACGGCTGCCCCGGACTCGTCGGACAGGATGAACGAACCGAGCTTGTCCGCGGTGCCAGGGATCTCGGTCACCCGTGCCGAACACGTTGCGCGACGACCGATCACGCCGGTGACGCGCAGGGAGTCGATGGCCACCGGAAGGTAGGTCGCGGCGTCGGCGCCGGCAGCTGCGGTGACCGACGTCGACTCCGTGGGCATGGCGGCCGCCACGCCCTGCAGGGCGGCGTCGAGCAACACCGGATGCAGCCGGAAACCGCGGTGGACGCCGGCCGCGGCGGGAAGCTCGATACGCGATTCCGATGCCCCGCTACGTCGGCCGGCATCATCGGTCGATCCCATCCGAAGAATGTGGGTGAGCGCGGCGAACGCCTCACCGTGGGCAGCGCCAGTTCTCCGCAACGCGTAGTAGAAGTCCGAGGGCGCCACTGTCGTTCCACCGATCAACGCGACCGGGGCGGGGATCTCCGCCGACGTCGAGGTGACCACCCGCCCTGTGGCATGCTTGCGCCATGCGCCTTCGGTTGTGCGGGAATGAATCTCGACGCGCACCTCTCCATCGGCCGCGCGGCATAGGCGCGTGGTCACCGCCACTGCGGTGTCCACGGCGAGCATCTCCTCGACCTCGAGACGATGCACTTCGAGCCCTGTCCCCGACGCTCCCAGCGCCTCGGCGGCCGCGGCGAGCACCATCTCGGCGAATCCCGCAGCCGGGAGAACGGCACGGTCGTGCACCTGGTGATCACCGAGCCACGCCAGACGATCAGTGCCGATGTCGCCCTGCCAAATATGTTCTCCCCCAGGAACTTCGACATGAGTGCCGAGGAGTGGGTGCTCACCGGACCGAAGGGGTGTGGCCCGAACCGTCGGCCAATAGCGCGTGTGCTGCCAACTCGTCGGGGCGAGTGTCACCGGGGGCGGGGGCATGACGGCGGGGTCGGTGGTCCCGGACTTGCCGGGGCCGGGTTCCGCGGTGATGGACTCGACGACGGCGAGCGCACCGTGGAAGGTCAGGGTCTCGTCGTCATCGCGCACGAGCGTGCCCAGCACCTCCACGTCGCCGCCGGGACGTGCGGCGGCCAGCGTGTCGTGGATCGAATGGGTGAGCAGCGGGTGCGGGCTGATCTCGATAAAGGTCGAATAGTCTTCGGAGGCAAGGGTGATCGCCTCGCCGAAGCGCACCGGGTTGCGCAGGTTGCGGACCCAGTAGTCGGCGTCGGTCACCGGAGCGGTCTGCGCGTCTTCGACGGTCGAGACCATGGGAATCGTCGGCCGCTGGGGGGTGAGGTCGGCCAGTGCCGCCCGCAGGTCGTCGAGGATGGGATCGACGGTCCGATGGTGCGAGGCGACGTCGACCTCGACGCGCCGGGCGAGCAGATTGCGGGCGGTGACCTCGGCGATCGCCGCGTCGATCTGCTCGGGCGCACCTGCTACCACGCATTGCCGTGGGGAGGCGTATACGGCTGTAGACAGCCCGGGGTGTGCCCGGACGAGTGCGTCTGCGGTCGCCGCGTCGGCTTCAAGGAGCGCCATGGCGCCGTGGCCCGAGAGGGTCTTCATCAACCGCGACCGCGTCGCGATCACCGACAACCCATCAGCCACCGACAACGCCCCCGACACCACCGCCGCAGCAACCTCACCCATCGAATGACCGATCACCGCATCCGGACACACCCCATAGGACCGCCACAACGACACCAACGCCAACTGCACACCCACCAACACCGGCTGAATCCGGTCAATACCGACCACCGGCTCCCCCGACGCCAACACCTCCCGCAACGAAAAACCCACCACCGCAACAAACACCGGCTCCAACTCCGCCACCGCAGCAGCAAACGCCGGCTCCGCCACCAACAACCGACGACCCATCCCCGCCCACTGCGACCCCTGCCCCGAGAACACGAACACCGTGCCGGCCCGAGTCGGATACCGGCGCGGGGCGAGCACACCGGGCCGTGGGCTTCCGTCGGCGAGCGCGCGCAAACCGGCCAGTGCCTCGTCGGTGTCGCGGGCACACACGGTGCCGACGGGATCGGTGTTGGTGCGCAACCGATCCAGGGTCGCCGCGACGTCGGTCAGTGCGACCGACCGACCGGCCTCGAGCCACTGCGCGAGTGCACGGGCGCGGTCGCGGACACGATGCTCGGATCGACCGGTCACCGACAGTCGTGACACGGTCGGCGTCGCCGGCGCGCCACTCGACGCGGCAAATCCGGGCCCCTGCTCAATGACGATGTGCGCGTTCGTACCCCCCAGGCCGAAGGAGGAGACCCCGGCACGGCGGGGCGTATCGGTCTGCGGCCATTGCATCGTCTCGATGGGCACGACGATGCTCGTCGGCCGGGCGTCGATGGCCGGGTTCCATTGGGTGAAATGCAGGTTGGGCGGGATCAGCCCGTGCTCCACCGTGAGGACCGCCTTGATGAAGCCGGCGATACCCGCGGCCGCTTCGAGGTGCCCGAAGTTGGTTTTGACCGCCCCCAAAGCGCAAGACGACTCGCGGCCGTATACCGCGGACAAGGCGTCGAACTCGATGGGGTCGCCCAGAGATGTTCCGGTGCCATGGGTTTCGACGAAATTCACTGAGGATGCGGGCACGTCACCGGCCGCGAGTGCACGGGTAATCACTTCGCGTTGGGCCGGCGCATTCGGTGCGGTGAGGCCGTTGGACCGACCGTCGGAGTTGACCGCTGAACCGCGGATGACCGCGTGCACCCGGTCACCGTCGCGGACCGCGTCGGCGAGGCGCTTGAGGACCACTACGCCCGCACCTTCACCGCGGACGAAACCGTCGGCCGCCACGTCGAAGGCATTGCATCGTCCGCGAGGCGACAGCATTCCCCATTTGCCCAGTGCCAATTGCGTTTCCGGCCGAAGGATCACGCTCACACCGCCGGCCAGCCCCAGGTCGGATTCCCGGGAACGCAGGCTCTGACACGCCAGGTGCAGGGCGACCAGCGACGACGAGCACGCCGTGTCGACGGCCACGGCCGGTCCCCGCAGGCCCAGCAGGTAGGCGATGCGTCCCACAGTGATGCTGTGTGCGTTACCGGTTGCCGAATACGCGTCGATCGACTCCGGATGCGACGCCGAGGTGCTCTGGTACTCGTTGTAATAGACACCGAGGGTGACTGCCGCACGCACCCCGGTGAGGGCGTCGGAACGGTAGCCGGCATCCTCGAGCGCCTCGACCGCCACCTCGAGCGCGATGCGCTGCTGGGGATCCATCGCCTCCGCTTCGCGCGGGGTGATCCCGAAATAGTCCGCGTCGAAACCCGCGATGTCCTCCAGGAATCCACCCCACTTGGACGGCATCCGGCCGGGCACCATCGGATCCGGGTCGTAGTATTCCTCGGCATTCCATCGCTGTGACGGTACCTCCACCACTCCGTCACGGCCCTGGGTCAACAACTCCCAGAACGATTCCGGTCCGCGGACGCCGCCCGGGAAGCGGCACCCGATGCCGGTGACGGCGATGGGTTCGGCACCGGTGATGCGTGCGGCCTTGTCGAACTGCTCAACCAAGGCGCTGCGTTGCGCCGGCGTCATCGCCGAAACGCGATCGAAGGTGGTCTTCATCGTTGCCCACTCTCGGGGACGGCCGACACGGGCTGTGTGTCGGACAGGGACTCGGACCCGGCCAACGGATCCGAGAGGGATTCGACGCTGTCGAAGAGACTGTCGAGCACACTGACCTCGTTCTGCTGCTCGCCTCGCGCCTCGGCCGCGGCGGCTTGCGTCGCCGCCCGGCGGGGGGCGAGAAGACCGGTGAGCATCTCGCTCAGGGCGTCGATGGTGGGATGGTTCCAGAGCATGGTCGCCGATAGGTCGAGGCCAACCAGGTGACGGGCATCGCGCAACACCGTCATCGCCATCATCGAGTCGAGACCCAGCTCCGGGAACGGCTGATCCGTGCGCACGGCGTCGGTCGGCATGCCCAGTTCACGTGCCAGGATCACCCGCATCCGGCTCACCAGTTCCGAGCGGGTCTCTCGCTCGGATAGCAGCTCCCAGTCTGGCGCGTCGATGGCCGCGTCGGGCGCTCCGCCGATCGCTGGGCCCGCCGCCGGCGCCGCGGGAACGAAACACAGGCCCCGGATATCGACGGTGAACGGTGCCCCTGCCCCGGCGGTCACGTCCGCGGCGAAGCCACCGCGGCGTGCCTCGCGATACCGGACCTCGACGGTTGCCTCGCCGTGCGTTGTGGTGACCGGCCGGGCCGGTGCAACGGTCATCGTCTCCACCGCCGCCGGAAACATCAGTCCGTCGTGCGACGCATCGATCAAACGTGCGAGGTGCACTGCGGCGTCGAGAAGCGCCGCGGTTCCCGAGGCGGTCACCCCGACTTCGAGTGTGCCAGGCGCACAACGGTTCTCGAGGGCCGTCCACACGTAAGGACGGCCGGACAGACCCCAGCGCTGCTCGAGGTCCGCGGCCTGCTCCGAGGAGAAGCCGTTTGCTGTACGGGCAGCTTCGAGGGGTGGTGCCGTGGAGTCGAGCAGAGCCGCGCTGAGATGCTCGACCCACTCGTGCATTCCGGCGCCCGGTGAGGTGGCCGAGGCGATCGTGATCGCACCGGTCGCATCGAGTCGCACCCGGACGACGCGGGGACGATCGAGGACCAACGGCTGGGTGAAGCCAATGTGTTGCGCACCCACCGCACCGGCGTGCGCCACGACGGAGGCCACGGTGTGCAGCAGCACCGAGGCCGGGACGACCTCCACCCCATGCACCAGGTGTGAACCGGGATAGGGCAGTTTGTCGACGGCGATACGGGCGAACCAGGTGTGTGACGCGACCTCGGCAGCATCGGCGCCCGCATCTCCCGCACTCGTTTCAACCGTGCCGGTCTCGATCGAGGCGGTCTCACCCAGAACGGTGTCAGGCCGGGCCGGAGGCAGACCCGACAGGTCATGGTCGGCTTCGCCGAGCAGGTCGTCGACGATGTGGAACGAGGTGCGCATCCGGTAGGCCTCGGCCAGCCGCGCCCACTGTGCGCCGACCACGATCGGCCGGATCGGCGCATCAGCACCGAGCAGGCTGGGCAGGGTCGCGATCGCGGTCGCGTTGGGCATGGGGGTCAGTCCGGCCGCGGCGGTCTCGGGCTGGGCGTCGGCCCAGGACTTCCACAATCCCCAGTCGATGACGGTGGCCGGTAGGCCGACGGCGCGACGGGCGAACGCGAAGGCGTCGGCGAAGGAGTTGGCGGCGGTATAGTGCCCGAGCCAGCGTGAGCCGAACAGTCCGGTGATCGAGGAGAACAACACGAAGCGGCGGACCGGGGTGGTCACCGTCAGTTCGTGCAGTACCGAGATCGCGTCGACCTTGGGGCGGAACATCGCGTCGACGTCGGCATCGTCGAGGTCGATCAGTGAACCGGCGCCACCGGCCAGCGCGGCGACATAGACGCCGTCCAAGTGCGGGAGATCGTTTCCGAAACGCGCGAACAGCTCTCGCATCGCCTCTGGGTCGGCGGCATCGCCGGAAACGTTTACCAGCGTGGTCGAGTTCGCGGCGAGCTCGGCGGTCACTTCGGCCGGCAGGTCGGCACCGCTGCGGGAGAGCGCGACGATGGTGTCGGCGCCCATCCGCGACAATGCGAGGATGAGGTCGGGACCCACGTTTCCGGTCGCTCCGACGACCAGCGCCGTAGTGCCACCGGGCAACGCGGTCAGCGGGGTTGGCGGTACCGCAGTCTGTAGCCGTGGCAGTAGCCGCCGGCCGGCACGCAGTACAACCTGATCCTCACCGTCGGAGCTGTCGAGTTCGGCACGAACGTGTCGTGCCACCAATGCGGCGGGCAGCGCGGCGTCGACGTCGACGATTCGTCCAAAGATCTCGGGGTTCTCCAGTGCGAGTGTCCGCGCGAATCCCCAGAGCACCGCCTGCGCCGGATCGGCGGGCTCGCCGTCGGCGACGGGTTGCGCGTTGCGGGTGAGGATCGTCAGATGTGTGCGCCCGGGCGTCGCTGCCAGCGCCGCAGCGACCCGTCGGACGTCACCGAAGAGCTGGTGAGCGCGGATCGCACCGAAGTCTGTCGGGGTGACCGCCGGCGCGAACACTACGTGTGTCGCGCCGGTCAGTGCCACGCCCCCGGCCGCATCGGTCACAGAAACCGCACGCGCCGCCGGGCCGAACGCCGCGGCCAGCGCGTCCGGCTCCTCGGAAACGACAACCCAACCATCGCCGTCGTCTGCGGCGCCGACGGGAGGTGATGCCACCTCGGCGGACAGGGCTCTGTCGACCCAGGCGAGCTCGTGGTACCACTCGTCCAGAGCGCCCCCGGTGCGCGGCGAACCGGTCGAACTCGGCAGTGGTGGACCGGCGCGATGCGGCACCGCAGCGGGTACCTCCACCCAGTACCGGGAGTGCATCCAGGGGGATTTCGGGAGCCGCGTGAACGCTCCGGTATCGGGCACCGCGGGTGAGCGCAGCGTCTGTGTCGCAGCGAGATTGGTGAAGAAGGTCTCCACATCGTCGGTGTCACGGGCCAAGCTGCCGATGGTGTGGTGATGCCGATCGGCCAGCGTTGCATCGATTGCGTGGGCCAACACTGGATGCGGGCTCATTTCGATGAACGTCGCGTGCGTGGCACCGGCCTGCGCGACCCGCTCGGTGAACCGGACCGGGTTGCGCAGGTTGGCGCACCAGTAGTCGGCGTCGACGACCGGCGACGTCGCACCGTTCGGGTCGGCAGTCGACAACATCGGGATCGTCGGTTCGGCCGGCGTCAGGGTGGACAGTGCGGCCCGCAGTTCCGGTAACACCGGATCGATGATCGGATGGTGCGACGCCACGTCGACCTCGACGCGCCGGGCGAGCAGATCACGAGCGGCGACCTCGGCGATCGCCGCATCGATCTGCTCAGGCGGACCGGCCAGCACCGTCTGATCGGGAGCGGCGTGCACCGCGATCGTCAGATCCGGGTACCGACTGCGGATCTGGTCCGCGGCGTCGGCACCGAGTCCAACCAACGCCATGGCGCCGTGGCCCGAGAGGGTCTTCATCAACCGCGACCGCGTCGCGATCACCGACAACCCATCAGCCACCGACAACGCCCCCGACACCACCGCCGCAGCAACCTCACCCATCGAATGACCGATCACCGCATCCGGACACACCCCATAGGACCGCCACAACGACACCAACGCCAACTGCACACCCACCAACACCGGCTGAATCCGGTCAATACCGACCACCGGCTCCCCCGACGCCAACACCTCCCGCAACGAAAAACCCACCACCGCAACAAACACCGGCTCCAACTCCGCCACCGCAGCAGCAAACGCCGGCTCCGCCACCAACAACCGACGACCCATCCCCGCCCACTGCGACCCCTGCCCCGAGAACACGAACACGGTGCCCCCTGGGCAGGTTCCCTCGTGTGCGGGAACAACTCCCGGCGCGCGGTAGCCACCGGCGAGAGCGTGCAGGCCGGCCGCGGCCCGTGTGTGATCGCGGGCGGTGACCGTGGCGACCACACCGAACCGCGAGCGGTGGTGGGCCAGGGTGTGGGCTATCGCCGACAAGTCCACCCGCGCACCGTCACCGGCGATCCAGTCCGCCAGCGTCTGAGCCTGCGCGGCGACGCGTTCGCGGGTCTTGCCCGAGATGATCAGCGTGTATGCGCCGGTTGCCGCAGTCGTCGCGACCGGCCCAACCGCGACGGGGGTCGGATCCGCCGGCACCTCGGGGGCCTGCTCGAGTACGACGTGTGCGTTGGTGCCGCTGACACCGAAAGACGACACCCCGGCACGGCGTGGTCGCCCGGATTGCGGCCACTGCTGTGGTTCGGCGGCGATGACGAAACGCGAGGCACCTTCGCACGCATGTGGATTCAGCTCGGAGAAGTGAAGCTGACGAGGGATGTGCGCATGCTCGATCGCGAGCACCGTCTTGATGAGACCGGCGATACCGGAGGCGGATTCGAGGTGCCCGAGATTGGTCTTGACAGACCCCAGCACCAAGGGTGCACTCTCGCCACGCTCGGCGAACACCCCATGCAGAGCGTCGAGCTCGATCGGGTCCCCCAGAGGGGTTCCGGTGCCGTGGGCCTCGACGTAGTCGATCTCCGCCGGTGCCAGGTCGGAGGCGGCCAACACCGAGCGAATCAAGGCCTGCTGGGCGGGACCGTTCGGTACGGTCTGGCCACTGCTCGCGCCGTCCTGATTGACCCCGGTACCGCGGATGACCGCGCGGATCCGGTCGCCGTCACGCACCGCGTCGGACAGGCGTTTGAGCACCACCACGCCACAACCCTCGCTGCGCACGTATCCGTTGGCACCGGCATCAAAGGTCTTGCAGGTGCCATCGGGGGCCAGCATGCCCCACCGGGAACAGGCGATGCTGTTCTCCGGGCTCAGGTTCAGATTCACCCCACCGGCCAACGCACTGTCGATCTCGCGGCGCCGCAGCCCCTGGCAGGCGAGATGGATCGACACCAGCGACGAGGAGCATGCGGTGTCCGACACGATCGCCGGGCCGGTGAGGCCGAGGAAATATGACAGGCGGCCCGCGGCGAAGTTGGCGGCGTTGCCGAACGGGATGTACGGGTCGAGTCCCGTACGCGGGATCGCACCCGCGAAGGTCAACGTGTAGTCGTTGGTGGTCATCCCCATGTACACGCCGGTCGCCGTTCCGCGAAGTCGTTCACGCAGGAGGCCCGCGTCCTCGAGGGACTCCCAGGCGACCTCCATCAGCAGCCGCTGCTGGGGGTCCATACCAATCGCTTCGCGCGGGGTGAGCCCGAAGAACTCGGCATCGAACTCGTCGGGGTCCCAGTGAGTGAGGAAGCCCCCCACCCGATTGACGATGGTGCCCGGGATCGTGTGGTCCTCGGTGTAGAACTCGTCGGCGTCCCAACGATTCTCGGGCACCCGCACCACACCGCTACGACCCTCGGTCAGCAGATCCCAGTAGTCACCCGGGTCGTCGACGCCGCCCGGCAACCGGCAACCCATGCCGATGATCGCAATCGGCTCGCGGTCGCCCTGCTCGGCGATGGCGAGCTTTCGGGACAGGTCGTCGATCTTGCGCAGCGCGTCGGTGATGATCGCCCGGCGATCCGAGGTTTCGGGAGGCACCAGGTCAGCCCAGCCTTTCGGAGAGTGCTTGCAGAAGTTCGTCTTCGGAGAGTTCGTCGAATCCGTCGTCGTTGTCGTTCGTGTCGAGATCGGCAGTCTCCGGCAGGGTGGCCGCGAGATGGTCGGTCAGGGCGTCGACAGTCGGGTGATCGAAGACCACCGATGTCGGCAACAGTTCGCCGAGGGATTCCGAGAGCGCTCGCTGCAGGGTGACGCTCATCAGGGAATCCATCCCGAACTGGAAGAACCCGGCGCTGCGGTCGAGTTCGGCGGGTGAGGTCAGTCCCATGACCTTCGCGACGAGATCCGCCACCCGGTCGGCCAGCAGGGCCAGACGTAGCGACGGGTCGGCGTCACGTAACTCCCGCCGGAAGTCCGTGTCGCCCTTGGTGATATCACCCCGGTCGGTGCCGTCGCCGACGGCAGGCATTACCTCGTCGATGATGTGCAGGGCGGCGCGGGTGCGGTAGGCGGAACCCAGCAGCTCCCAGTCGGCGTCGACCACGATTGCTCGCGCCGGAGTTCGGGGTCCGGCGACCGACATCAGGGCGTCGATCGCGATGCGATCGTCCATCGGTATCAATCCAGACTCCGCGGTGACCTGCCGCTCTGCCGAATCCTGTTGATCGGCCAGCGATTTCCATAGTCCCCAATTGACGGTGGTTGCCGGCAGGCCCGCTGTCCGGCGGGCGTACACAAACGCGTCGAGGAACGTTGTGGTGGCGGCATAGTGGGCGAGCCACCGGGAGCCGAGCAGACCGGAGATCGACGAGAACACCACGAATCGAGACACCGGGGAGGTCAGCGTCATCCGGTGCAGGACGGCCAGGGCGTCGAGTTTCGGACCAAACATGGCTGCCACATCGTCGTCGGTCATGTCGGTCAGGGTGACCGGACCACCGCCGAAGGCGGCGAGGTGGACTCCATCCAGCGCCGGGAGGTCCGCGCCGAAACGCGCGAACAGCGCTGTCATGGTGGCCTCGTCGGTCGCGTCGGCGGCGACCACCACCACCCGACACCCGCTGTCCCCGAGTTCGGCGACGAGCGGATCGAGGCGTGTGCCCGGAGTACGCGAGACGGCGATGACGGTGTGCGCCCCGCGGTCGGCGAGGTGGCGGATCAGATGCGGGCCGATGTGCCCGGTGGCGCCGACAACCAGATGGGTCTGGCCGGTGATCGGTTCTCCCCCGATGTCATCGGACGACCTCGCTCCCGCACGGAGTCGTGGGACGTGTCGCGTGCCGGCCCGGTAGACCACTTGATCCTCGTTGTCGCCGGCGCCGATCTCGTCGAGCAGGTAGCGTGCGACTACACCCCCGGGAACCGAGGCGTCGACGTCGAGGACGCCACCCCAAATCTCCGGATGCTCCAGCGCCAGAGTGCGTCCCAGTCCCCACAGTGCGGCGTGTGCGGGAACGGCTTGATCGCCGTCGGCCAGTGGCGCGCCGTTGCGGGTGATCAGGTGCACTCGCGGTCGGGTGCCAGCCGCCACGGCAGCGACGACGACGCGACGCGCCACCGAGAACAGCCGATATGCCGGTCGCGCAGCAAACGGATCCGCTTCGGTGGCCGGGGCGAACACCACACGGTCGGCACCGGAGATGCCCCGGGTGAGCATGTCAGAAACGTCGGTATCGGGGGCGTCGGTATCGGGGGCGATGCCGTCGATGGCCAACTCGGTGATCTGCGAGCCCGCAGGCAGCGCGGCGCGCAAGACGGCGAGCCCCCCCGAGTCAAGACCGTCGCCGACGATCACCCAGTGTTGCCGGTCCTCGGTCGTCGAGGTGAGGGTGCCCGCGGCGGGCATCGCCGGCCAGGCGAGGTGATGCCACCACGGTCCGGGCACGCGCCCCTCGACCGGAAACGACCGCGACCCGTCTGCGGGTCCCGCCGACACATCCGTACGGGTCGGCGTGGGTAGCCAGAACGGGGTGTGCCGCCACGGCATGCGCGGCAGCACCGGATGCGGTTCGGCCGGATGCGGCGTCCCCCGAACACTCTGGGCGACGGCGTGATAGGTCCGGTGGAACGACACGGTGTCGTCCCGGTCGCGGTGCAGTGTCGCCAGGACCGCGGCGTGCTCGACTCCCGACTCTTCCAAGCATTCGACGAGCGCCTGGCCCAGGATCGGGTGCGGGCTGATCTCGAGGAAGGTCGCATGGTCGGCGGCGCCGCGGGCGACGGCCTGCGCCAGCTGAACCGGCATCCGTAGGTTGTCGGCCCAGTAGTCGGCGTCGGCGACCGGAGCCGGAGAATCCCCGGATGTCGGGTGCACGGTGGACAGGAACGGTATGCGAGCGGGTCGCGGAGCCAGGTCTGCCAATGCCGAACGCAGCGGTCCTAGCAGCGGATCCATCAGCGAGGTGTGCGAGGCGACCGTCATGGCGACCCGGCGCGCGAACAGACCATCGGCGAGGACCTCGGCGAGGACTGCATCAACGGCGTCGGGCGGACCGGCCACCACCGTCTGCCGCGGTGCGAGGCGACCGGCGATCTCGACGCCCGGATGGGCGGCCAGCCGGGCGTCGACCTCGTCTCCGGACAGGCGCAGGACCGCGACTCGGCCGCCCGGGGCCGCCGACATCAACCGCGAGCGAACACCGATCACGGCAAGTCCCTCGGCGACGGTGAGCATGCCGGCGACGACCGCGGCGCTCACCTCCCCCATCGATTGCCCGATCACCGCATCAGGGTGCACACCGTGATGGGCCCAGAGCCGGGTCAGAGCCACCTGCACGCCCATCAGCACCGGTTGCACCTCGGCATCACCATGCAGGTCGCGGCGCTCGGCCACAGCGTTGCGCAGTGAGAATCCGACGTGGTCGAGGAAGTCGCCCTCCATCTCGTCGACCGCGTCGGCGAAGGCGGGTTCGTCGGTGAGGAGAACGGCGGCCATACCCGGCCACTGAGAGCCCTGACCCGAATAGACGAACACCGTTCCTGTTGGGCGCGCGGCGTCCTCCCGTGGGAGGGTGACCCCGAGGGCGCCGTCCGTATCCGCTGTGCCGTCACCGGCGAGAGCATGTAGGCCGGCGATCGTGCCCGCCCGATCGCGGGCGGTGACGGTGGCGGTCACTGGCAATACGGCCCGGTGATGATTCAGCGTGTGGGCGATGTCGGGCACCGGGATCCCGGCACCGTCGGTGGTCATCCACTCCGCAATCGTCCCGGCGAGATCGGCGACCCGCTCAGCACTGCGGCCGGAAAGAATCAGGGTGCTCACCGCCGGGGTGAACGAGTCGGCGGGCGCCGAATCGCGATGAACCACCGGTGCCTGTTCGACGACGATGTGGGCATTGGTGCCGCCGAAACCAAAGGACGACACGCCCGCTCGTCGTGGTCGTCCGGTGGCCGGCCATGCTCGCTTCCTGTCGACGACCTGTAATCGCAACTGCTCGAACGGTATGTGGGGATTGGGTTCTCGCTGATGCAAGGTGGCCGGGATGGTGCCGCGCGCACACGCCAGGACAGTCTTGATGAAACCCGCGATCCCGGCCGCTGCCTCGAGATGGCCCAGATTGGTCTTGACCGCACCGAGTAGCAGCGGCGCGTCCGCCGGGCGTCCACGGCCGAGCACCGTGCCCAGGGCGCGCGCCTCGATCGGGTCACCGAGCAGGGTCCCCGTCCCGTGGGTCTCGACGTAGTCGATCTCGCGCGCGCTGATCCCCGCGCGGGTGTACGCGGTGCGCAGCACCTCCATCTGCGCGGCGGGATTGGGGGCGAAGAGCCCATTGGAGTGGCCGTCCTGGTTGACCGCGGTACCGCGGATGACGGCGAGGACCCGATCACCGGCGGTGAGCGCGTCATCGAGACGCTTGAGGATGACCGCGCCCGCGCCTTCACCGCGCACGAAACCGTCGGCGGCGGCGTCGAAGGCATGACACGCACCGGTCGGCGACAGCGCACCGGACTGATCGAAGCCGGCGAACACCGCCGGCGTCAGCAGCAGGTTCACCCCGCCCGCGATCGCGACGTCTGCCTCGCCGGACCGCAGGCTCTGGGTCGCGAGGTGGATCGCCACCAACGACGACGAGCACGCCGTGTCGATCGTCAACGACGGGCCACGCAGATCGAGGACATAGGACAACCGATTGGCGATGATGCTCAGTGCCGCACCGAGATTACTCCACGCGTCGATCGTCGGCAGGTCGGTGGATGCGAGATACCCGTATTCGCCAGCGCAGGCGCCGACGAAGACACCGGTCGGCGAACGGCGCAGGGATTCGGGTCGGATCCCGGCATGTTCGAGGGCTTCCCAGACGACCTCCAGCATCAGGCGCTGCTGCGGATCCATCTTGACCGCCTCGCGGGCGGTGATCTCGAAGAAGTCGGCGTCAAAGCCCTCGATGTCGTCGAGGAAGGCGCCGTGACGGGTGGTCGAGGCGAGCGCATCGGCGACCTCCGGACGACCGTCGTCGAACCGGTTCCACCGACCCTGTGGCACGGTGGTGACGGCATCACCGTCGGTGCAGAGGAACTTCCAGTACTCGTCGGGGCCACCGATTCCGCCGGGGAATCGACATCCGATACCGATCACCGCTATCGGACCGTCGTCTGCCGGCGATCGTCGCGCCGATACCGCCTGCGGTTCAAGGTGATCCCCGAGACACAGGTGGGCCACCAGCGCGTCGATCGTTGGATGCTCCCAGAACTCGACGGGCGAGACCTGCCTGCCGAGGAACTCGGTGAGTTCACCGGAGATCATCACAGAGTCCCGGGAACCGAGCCCGAGATCTGCCAGCGCCACCGTGGGATCGATGTCGCTCGCCGGGCGATCGACAAGGGCGGCGAGCCGCGTGGTCAGCCAGTCGCGCAGAACGGATTCGAGGTCGTCGACGCTCATCGGAGACCGTGCTCCGCACCCAGAGATGACGGCGTGGACTCGGCACCGGCGAAGAGATCGTCGAGGAGGCCACCGGAATCCTGTGCGGGCAGTTGCTCGGCGGGCTCGTCGTCACCGGCGATCCGGGTGGCGAGGTAGTCGGCGAGCGCATCGATGGTCGGGTGATTCCACAGCATCGTCGCCGAGAGTTCAAGACCGGCCAGCTTCTCGGCATCCCGGCGGATCGACATGGCCATCAGCGAATTGAGGCCGAACTCGGCGAAGGGGACGTCGGTGAGCAGGTCGGCCTCCGACATCCGCAGTTCCCGGGCCAGGATCGTGCGCAAGCCGTCACGCAATCCGGCAAGGAGGTCGGGCTTGGCCATCTGCGACCACACCGGCGTGCTGGTGGTGGAGTTCACGACGTGCGGCGCCGACGGTGGTGGCGGGAGGACGACTGCGTGTGCCACACCGGATTCGGAGATCAGATCCCAGGCGTGCAGTGCCTCGGTCGGGGTGACGGGCCGGGACCCGCGACGGGCAAGTTCGGCGGTGACGATGTCGGCGTCGGCGGCGAACCCCAGTCCTTGCCAGGCGACCCAGTCGATCGTCAGGGCCGGGGTACCGGTATGGCGGCGCAGGCGCGCGAGCGCGTCGAGATAGGCGTTGGCCGCGGCGTAACCGCCTTGGCCCGCAATACCGAAATGCACACCGGCGCTACCGGTCATCTCGAAGAAGTCCAGGCTGTCGCCGAAGACCTCGTGCAGTACCTGCGCACCGGCGATCTTGGGTCGCATGACGGTGGTCAGTGCGGCGTCGTCGGTCTCGGTGAGCAGCCTGTTCTCGGTGACCCCGGCCGCGTGCACGACACCACGGATGAGTGGGGCGCCCTCCTCGTTGCGACGGTTGAGGAAGGCCTGCACCGCAGCCCGGTCGGCGACGTCGAGCGCGACGACGGTGACGGTGACGCCGCGACTCTCGAGGTCACGCACGGTGTTGATGCGGTCACCGAGGATCGGGTCGAGATCGGCTCGGTCCCAGTCGCGGCGCGCCGGCAGAGGGGTGCGGCCGATCAGGATGAGCCGGCGGGCACCGCGATCGACCAGCCGCCCGGCGATTACGCGGCCGAGGGCACCGGGGCCTCCGGAGACGAGGTAGGCGGCATCCGGGCGGCAGCGCGGCACGGCGCTGTCGCGTGGGGTGCGATGCCCTGCCTCGCCGCGTGGCTCGGTGGCGTCGCCGGTCTGGGCAGTCTGGAGGGGTTCGAGGCTCGGCTGAAGCAGCCGACCGTCGCGCAAAGCGGCGATACCGCCCCACGGCCGGTTGAGTCGCTCGACAATCAGCGGCGCCACGGTCGAGGGATCCGCTCCTGCGGCGAGATCGACCAATCCGCCCCAGGCGTCGGGGTGTTCCTCGGCCATCACCGTGGCCAGACCCCACAGCGCGCTCTGGGGTAGATCTGCGGATGAATTCGGTTCGCGCACACCGCGGGTCACGATCCACAGGGTCCGCGGGGTGGCCATCCGCGCCATCCGTGCGACGAGGGCGGTGACCTCCGAGCTCATTCCCGCCGCCGCCGCGGCATGATCGACCTGATCGGGGTCCGCCGTGGAGGTGGGGGCGACGTAGATGACGTGTCGCGCGTCCTCGGGCCGATCCCGGCACACCACTCCCGAATGCGCGAGTGCCCCGGCGAGGGCATGCGCGTCGCCTAGTACTGCCACCGTGACGCCGTGTGTGATGGTCGTAGGTGAGACCGTGTCGGTTCCGATGTCATCGCGCCACACCACAGTACGGACCAGCGATCGCGGATCAGCTTCGGCGACAGATTCGGCCATGCCGGCTTCGGCGTCGAGCGAGGTGAAGCGCAGGCCCCGGACGAGGAGGGCGTCATCGGCGTCTTCGGTCGATCCGACGATGTCGACGACGAGATCGGCGCCGTCGGAGTCCACTCGGCGAATGTCGAGGACGGCACGGGTGCGTCGCAGGGACGTCGGCAAGAGCACCGAGTCGATCCGGGCCGGAACCAGCAGGTCGCGGGTCGAGTCGTCGACGAGTCGGGCGACGTGCGCCGCCGCGTCGAGCATCGCGACCGGCGAGGGCTCGGGTAACCCGATGTCGGCGAGCATCCGGCCGGTGCCGCGCGCGACGCGAGACACCTCCCAGTCGAAGGGCTGTCCCTGCACACCCCACTCGGCGAGGAGATCAGCGCTTGAGGAGGTCGGGGTCATCGCCACCAGGTCGGCGGTGTCGATCGGCCGGGATCCATTGTCGGAGTTGGGTGCCGGCCGGGGGCCCGGCACGGTCGACGAGGCCGGTCGCGCGGTAACGTGGCGGACCCAGCGCGAGGTCTCGTCCTCGGTGATCGCCGAGGACGAGATGGACACCGAGTCGGCGTCAGCGACGACGTGGATGCGTCGAGGCCGGTCCACCGCGATCGGATGGCGCAAGCTGATGTCGGTCAGCGCGTCGGTACCGAGGTGGGCGGCGGCGGCGCCGAGTGTGGCCACGAGTACCGAGACGGGGACCACCTCGAGTCCGTGCAGCAGGTGATGTCCCGGATACGGCAGTGCCGCGGGGCCGAGGTCGGCGCGCCAGAGGTGGGTGCGGTCACCGACCGCGATGTGTTCGCCGAGCAGGGTGCCCGGTCGTGGGGTGAATCCGGCGCTCGCCGCTCGCGGCCTGGCGGAGCGTGCTCCGGTGGCGAACCAGTGCCGGGAGTGATGCCACGGTGTCGTCGGCAGTTGGTGATGCGGACCGGAGGGATTCGGTGCCGGGATATGGCGGCGATCGGTGCGTGCGATGTTCAGATGGGTGTGGAAAGTGGTGACCTCATCTGCATCACGCAACAGAGTGGGGACGGCGTGATGATGGGTGTCGGTGAGCGTCTCGTCGATCGCGTGGGTCAGCAACGGGTGCGGACTGACCTCCACGAACACTCCGTGGTCGGCGCCGGCCTGGGCCACCGCGGATGCGAACCGGACGGGATTGCGCAGATTCGCACACCAGTAGTCGGCATCGAAGGTGGGTTCTCCGGTCTCAAGCGTGGTGCTGAGCAGCGGCAGGTGGGGACGCCGGGGGGTCAGATCGGCCAGTGCCGCACGGAGATCGGGCAACACGGGATCGATGATCGGGTGGTGCGAGGCGACGTCAACCTCGACCCGTCGGGCGAGACGGTCCTGCGTCGCCACCCGGGCGACGACGGCATCGACCTGCTCCGGGGGGCCGGCGATGACGCATTGCCTCGGTGAGGCCAGCACGGCGACGGTGACGTCGGCATAACCCGCAACGAGTTCGTGGGCGGCGGGGGCGTCGAGTTCGATGAGCGCCATGGCGCCTTGTCCGGCGAGCCGTCGCATGAGGCGCGATCGCGTGGCGATGACCTTCAGGCCGTCGGCCACGCTGAGCGCACCGGCGACAACGGCCGCTGCCGCCTCACCCATCGAGTGGCCGATGACGGCGTCGGGGACGATGCCGTGGGCACGCCATAGTTGCGTCAGAGCAAGCTGGAGGCCGGTGAGGACCGGCTGGATGCGGTCGATCCCGGAGATCGGCGCACCGGAGCGAATGACGTCGATGAGGGAGAAACCGACCTGCTCGCGGAAGTCCGGCTCGATCTCCTCGAGCGCGCCGGCGAAAGCGGGATCGCGAGCGAGAAGACCGCGCGCCATCCCGACCCACTGGGAGCCCTGACCGGAATAGACGAACACTGTTCCGGGGCGACATGGCTGCTCGTGGGCGGGGACAACGCCGGGCGCGCTCGAACCGTCGGCGAGCGCCCGCAAACCGCTGATCGCTGCGGCATGGTCGGTCGCGACGACAGTCGCAAAGGCGCGTGCGCGATCGCGGTGGTGATCAAGACCGTGGGCGACCTCGGCGAGCGGCATCGCGGCACCGTCTGCGTCGAGCCAGTCGGCCAGAGCGCCGGCCGTGGTCGCGATGCGCTCGCGAGATCTACCGGCCACCACCAGAGTCACGATCGGGGACTTCGGCGATCCGCCGGTGGTGTCCAAGCTGCGGGCCGCCGTACCGGTGCGGGCGTCGGGCTCCGGCGCCTGCTCGAGGACGAGATGGGCATTGGTACCGCCGAAACCGAAGGCCGACACCCCACCCCGACGGGGCCTGCCCGTCGTCGGCCACGGTGTCTTTTCGGCCACCACCTTCAGACGCAGGTTGTCGAAGTCGATGTGTGGATTCGGTTGCGAGAAGCCCAGAGTCGCCGGGAGACAGCCTTTCTCGAGGGCCAGGGCGACCTTGACGAAACCGGCGATACCGGCCGCGGCCTCGAGGTGACCGAGATTCGATTTCACCGCGCCGATCAACAGCGGGTCATCAGCGGGGCGTCCACGACCGGCGACTGCCCCGAGGGCCCGGGCCTCGATGGGATCTCCGAGCAGGGTGCCGGTGCCGTGTGCTTCGATGTAATCCACCTCGCGGGCCGCGATGCCCGCGGAGGTGTAGGCGGACCGGAGCACGGCCATTTGCGCCGACGGATTGGGCGCCATCAGCCCGTTGGAGTGACCGTCGGAGTTGATCGCGCTCCCCCGTACCACCGCGAGGACGTGGTCACCGTCACGGCGGGCGTCGGCGAGCCGTTTAAGCACCACGACGCCGCATCCCTCGGAGCGGACATAGCCGTCGGCCGCCGCGTCGAACGAGTGGCACCGCCCGCTCGGCGACATCGCGTCGTTGCGGTCGAAGCTGCGCGTGATCGCTGGGGAGAGCATGACATTGACACCCCCGGCGAGCGCGGTCGACGACTCACCCGAGCGCAGACTCGCCACCGCGAGGTGGATCGCGACCAGCGACGACGAACACGCGGTGTCGACGGTGATCGACGGACCACGCAGATCGTAATGATAGGACACACGATTGGCGATGACCGACAGCGCGCCGCCAGTGCCCGACCAGTTGTCGACCTCGGCGAGGTCGGCGGTGGCCAGGAAGCCATACTCTCCCGCGCAGGCGCCGACGAACACTCCGGTCTGGCTGTGCCGCAACGACTCCGCGGGGATCCCGGCGTTCTCCAGCGCCTCGTGGGAGACCTCCAGCAGCAGCCGCTGCTGCGGGTCCATCTTGTCGGCCTCGCTGGGCGCGATGTCGAAGAACTCGGCGTCGAAGGCATCAATGTCGTCAAGGAATCCACCCCAGGTGGTGGTGCGCGCCAGCGCCGCGTCGGTCTCGGCGGTGCCGTCGGCGAACGACTCCCATCGATGCGGATCGACGCGGCCGATCGCATCGCCTTCGGCGAGCAGGAAGTCCCAATACTGCTGCGGGCCAAAGATGCCGCCGGGAAACCGGCAACCCACGCCAACGACCGCGATCAGATCATCGGCGTCGGTGCGCGTGTCGGTGTTACGGGCCGCCGGCGCCGAATCGGTCGCGGCCGACCCGGTGTCTCGGCCGAGCGCGAAGCGTGCCAACGCCGCGACGCTCGCGTGTTCCCAGAGATCGACCGGCGACACCGGCCGACCGAGGTGTTCGGCCAGTTCGCCGGCGAGGACCACCGCATCGCGGGACCCCACACCGAGATCGTGGAATGGCACGTCGACGTCGACCCCGTCGGGGTCGCAGCCCATACGTACGAGCCGGTCGACGAGCCAGTCACACAGTTGCCGTTCGGCACGATCGTCCTCGCCCCGATCGACGAGATCCGCTGGGATCCGATCGGAACGATTCTCTGACGTCACCGGTGGTCGTCCAGGCGGGCGAATCCGCCCGTCCGATAGGTCTCGGCGGCGGCGGCGCGTCGAGTCTTGCCACTGGTGGTGATAGGAATCGAGCCGGGCGCGACAAAGACCACGTCGGCGGCGCGCACACCGTGTCGACCGGAGATCGTCGCCACCGCCGTCGCCCGCATCTGGTCGAGGTCTACCGGCTCGCCGCGGTCCTTCACCTCAGCGATCACGACGAGTTCCTCGGCGTGCTCACCGGGTACCGACACCGCCGCCACGCGGCCCCGGGTCAGCTCGGTGACCGTGCCCTCGATGTCGTCGGGGTAGTGATTGCGGCCGTCGATGATGAGCAGATCCTTGATGCGACCGGTGATGAACAGCTCGCCCTCGGACACGACTCCGAGATCGCCGGTCCGCAACCATGGCCCGGCCGGGGTGTCCGAGCGCGGATTCTCGATCCAGCCGCCGAACGTCGCCTCGGTGCGTTCGGGATTGCGCCAGTAGCCAGCGGGCACGTTCTCGCCGTGTACCCAGACCTCGCCGACGCGGTCGGCGGGGTTCTCCTCGCGGGTGTCGGGGTCGACGATCCGGTAGGTCACCGACCGCTGGGGTCCATGACTCATCAACACCGCGCCATCCTGCCCTTCGCCGCAACGCAGCGCGTAGCCCTTGGCCAGCTTCTCGAAGTCGAACCGCACGCCCACCGCAGGGGTGCCCGGAACGAGCGCGGAGACGTACAGTGTCGCCTCGGCCAACCCATACGCGGGCCGGACCATGTTCTCCGGCAAACCATCCGGGGTGAATCGGTCGACGAATCGTCGCACCGTGGCATCGTGGACCCGCTCGGCGCCGCACATAAATCCCGTCACCTGGGAGAGGTCCAGACCGGCCAGGTCCTCGGCGGTGGTCCGGCGGGCGGCGAGTTCATAAGCGAAATTCGGTGCCGAGGTGAACGACTTGGGATGACCGGCCATCACCTGCATCCAACGAGACGGCTTCTGCAGGAATGCCATCGGACTGAGGTCGACGGTGTGCAGACCAGCCATCACGCCACCGCAGATCCCCAGGAGCAATCCCATGTCATGGTAAAAGGGCAGCCACGACACGAGGGTCGAGTCACGATCGGGCCAGCCGCCGTGATGAGTGAACATGTCGGAAATGAGCTGGTCGAGGTTGGTGACCATGTTCTTGTGCGACACCATCACGCCTCGAGGCGAACTCGTCGACCCCGAGGTGTACTGCAGTACCGCGGTTCGGTCCCGGCCGACGTGCCCGGCGACGTCGGCGACTGCGATGTGGTAGTCGAGGGCGTCGATCTCCACGACCGCGGGTGTGGCACCGGGCACATTCTGCGTGTACGGCAGGATCTCGTCGATGACCGTCGTGGTCGTGAAGACGACCGTCGGCGTGCAGTCGGCAAGAGCCGAACTGATGCGTTCATCGTGGTGGGCTCCGAACATCGGAACTGACAGCGGCACAACGATGAAACCGGCTTCGAGTGCTCCGAGGAAGGCGACGATGTAGTCAAGGCTCTGCGGACTCAGGATCGCCGCCCGGTCTCCGGGCCTCCCGAGCCGGCCGAGTTCGGTGGCGACCACACGCACACGGCCGTACAACTCAGCCCAGTTCAGGGTCTCGGAAAAACCCGCCGGATCGACGTCGTAATCGATGAAGGTGAATGCTGCGGCATCGGGCTGGGATTCCGCGCGTGCGCGCAGAATCCCAGGGATGGTGTCCTGCAGCGAGGGCCGTGCTCCCCCTCGGCTGTTCACTTGCTATCCGTCACTTTCCCCCCCGACGGCGAAATGTGTGTCCGTATGCGCGATGTGACGGCGACAAACCACCGCTGGCTACATCGCGACGATGTCTTCGAGCTTCCCCTCCGAGGAGCCGTTGTGAGCGATTCTTCGCGTGGACGAGTGATGTCATTCGACGCGTGAAGTCCTTCGCACGTCGAGTTCTTTGGTCATTCACCGTAACCCGCTCGTCTTGCCGACGATACATGCACTGACAGTGAAGAACGGTCTCCGACGGCGTCCCACACGACTTTACTGCCAGGTGTCACAGTGGGATTGAGGGAAACTCCGCCGAGTCCGACGGCGCCGGTCCGATTCATGCGGTCGCACCGGATTTACCTCGAGAATTAATTCACCCAGTCAACGAATTCACGGAAATACGATAGCGTTTTCCAGAAGTGAATTAGCGCGGTTTCTGAATTCAACAGTCCCGAACTTCGGCGAGAAATGTGATGTGAGGTCGAGGCGCAGTTACGGATGCGGGTCACCCGAATCGTGCCGGGGACGGCTTCATTGGTTGGTGACGGACAGGCGGCGCTCGATGTCAGCGACCACGTCGGCGAGGTGCTCGGACAGATAGAAGTGATGTCCGGGGAACTCGCGCATAGAGAATTCGGCCGAGGTACGTTGCTCCCACGGCGCAACCTTTTCCGCGGTAGCGACCTCGTCGTTGTCGGCGTGATAGGTGTGAATCGGACACGCGAGCGTCACCTCTGGCGAACATTCGTAGGCCGTGATCGCCTTGAATCCGCGCAAGGTCGGCAAAATCCGTGAGGAGAAGGCCTCGTCCTGCAACATCGCGGGATCGAGTCCGGTCATCGCCGAGACCGCGTCGAGGAGTCCACGATCGGACTCCGGGATGTACTCGTACCCACTGCGACCGGGCGCTGCGCATGCGGAGACAAACAGCGCCTCGATCTGCACCCCCCGCTCTTCGAGGCGGCGGGCGGTCTCGAAGGCGACCAGGGCGCCCATGGAGTGGCCGAAGAATGCCACGCGTGCATCCGGGCCGAAGGTCGGCAGCTTGCTCAGCACGGTCTCTGCGAGGGCGCCGATACCGGTGAAGGCGGCCAGGTCCTGGCTTCCGTTTTTGCCCGGGTACTGGACCGCCACCCGTCCGATATCGGTGGTGAAGGTCCGTGCAAAGGGCACGTAGAAGGCCGCCGAGCCGCCGGCGTGCGGGAAGATGTAGAGCGTTGGGGCGGTCACGCCGCATACGATAGCGCTTCGGCCGGGATGCGGGTCCGAGGCGATCACCGCCTAGGCGCCGACAAGGGAACCGAGCAGATGATCGGTCCCGGTGGGGCTGCCGATAGGCTGACGGACATCATGACCGAGTACCTGCGTGATGGCGCCTCCATCTATCGGCGATCGTTCTCGATCATTCGTGCCGAGTCCGACCTGTCCGCATTCGCTCCCGACGTCGCCGGCGTCGTCGTGCGGATGATCCATGCCTGCGGACAGACCGATCTCACACGCAATGTGGTGGCCACCGAGGGCGTCGTGCGCGCCGCACGGAGTGCGCTGGCCGGCGGGGCGCCGATTCTCTGTGACGCCACGATGGTCGCGAGCGGGATCACACGTCGTCGTCTGCCCTCGGACAACGACATTCGATGCCATCTCCACGATCCCGCGGTGCCGGAATTGGCCGAGCGTATGGGTACCACCAGAACCGCTGCGGCGTTGGAGCTCTGGAAGCCGGTTCTCGACGGTGCCGTCGTCGCGATCGGTAATGCGCCCACCGCACTGTTCGCATTGTTGGAAATGATCGATGCTGGCGCGCCGCGGCCGGCGGCGATCGTCGGTGCGCCGGTCGGCTTCGTCGGGGCCGCCGAATCGTGCGCCGAACTGGCCGCCCGCGCCGACCTCGAGTTCATCACGGTCACCGGTCGCCGGGGCGGTTCGGCGATCACCGCTGCCGCCGTCAACGCATTGGCCAGCCCGGAGGAATGAGTCGTCGATCATGAATTCAGAGCAAGCGGTGTCCTCACAAGCGGTGTCCTCACAAGCAGTGTCTTCGCGGCGCCTCGGCACCCTGTGGGGTGTCGGTTTGGGACCCGGTGACAGTGAATTGATGACGGTCAAGGCCGCGCGGGTGATCGGTTCAGCCGAGGTTGTGGCCTATCACTGCGCACGCCACGGCCGCAGTATCGCCCGCAGGGTCGCGGAGCCGTATCTGCGTCCGGGTCAGATCGAAGAGAGGTTGATGTACCCGGTGACCACCGAGGCCGCCGACCATCCGGGCGGCTATCGCGGTGCGCTCGACGACTTCTACGCCGACAGCGCCGAACTGCTCGCCACTCACCTGCGCGCGGGCCGCGACGTGGCCCTGCTCGCCGAGGGCGACCCGCTGTTCTTCAGTTCGTACATGCACATGCACAAACGCCTGGCCGCCGAGTTTCCGACCGAGATCATCCCGGGCGTGACATCGGTGAGTGCGGCGTCGGCGGCGATCGAGGTGCCGCTCGTGGAGGCCGAGGAAACGCTGACCGTCGTTCCGGGCACCCTTCCGGTGCCCAGAATGCGTGAATTATTCACCCACGCCGATGCTTTCGCTGTCGTCAAACTCGGCCGGACCTTCACCGGGGTGCGCGAGGCGTTGCGCGAGGCAGGCCGGCTCGACGAGGCGTGGTACGTCGAACGCGCATCCACCACCGCACAGAAGGTGGCCCCGGTCGCCGAGGTCGACCCCACTGAGGTGCCGTACTTCTCGATGGTGGTGGTGCCGGGTCGCATGAACAACCCGCGTGCAGCTGCCCCCGACCGGCCGCGGGCGGAGGTGGTCGTCGTCGGCCTTGGGCCCGGTGCCGACGAGTGGACCACCCCGCAGGTGGAGCGAGAATTGGCGGCGGCCACCGACCTGGTCGGCTACAAGACCTATCTGGCACGTGTGTCACCGCGGCCGGGACAACGCATCCACCCCAGCGACAACCGGGTCGAGGCCGAACGTGCTGAGTTCGCACTGGATCTCGCGGCCCGAGGCGCCCGAGTCGTGGTGGTGTCCTCCGGCGACCCGGGAGTGTTCGCGATGGCCTCAGCAGTGTCCGAGGTGGCCGCCGAACCCCGGTGGGCCGATGTACCGGTGCGGGTCGTCCCGGGCATGACTGCGGCGACCGCCGTCGCGGCGGCGGTCGGTGCACCACTCGGCCACGACTTCGCGGTGATCTCACTGTCGGATCGGCTCAAGCCATGGGAGGTGATCGCCGATCGGATCCGCCGCGCGGTGGCCGCCGATCTGGTGATCGCGATCTACAACCCCGGGTCGCGCAGTCGTACCTGGCAGGTGTCGGCGCTGAAAGGTATTCTGACCGAATCGGTTTCGGCAGATCGGGTGCTCGTCCTCGGACGCGACGTCGGCGGCGACGAGCAATCGCTGATGGTAACCACTGTCGGTGACTTCGATCCGGCGGTCGTCGACATGCGCACGCTGATCATCATCGGGTCGTCGGCCACCCGGGTCGTGCGACGTGGCGGCGGTGATCTCGTCTACACCCCGCGCAGCCACCCGGGTCGTTGAGCGCTCATGGCACGCTGAGCGCTAGGCGCACCAGGCGGCAAACCGGCCGATGTCACCCGTCGGTGAGCGTGCGGACCCATGCTGATGCCGAGACGACGTCGTCGACGGCGGTGACACCCCTCGGTTCGGTTGGTCTGTCGACCATGATCACCCGGATGCCCAGTTGGGCGGCTGCGTCGAGTTTGGGGTAGGTCAACTCTCCCCCGCTGTTCTTGGTCACCAACGTGTCGATCCGATTCTCCTGCAGTAGTTGGCGTTCGGCATCGAGGTGATACGGACCGCGGGAGCGCACGATCGTGTGTTGGGCAGGCAACCGACCGGTGGGCGCGTCAACCACCCGGATCAGGAACCATGCGTCGGTGATCCCGGCGAAAGCGTCGGCGTCCTGGCGTCCGGTGGTGAGCAGGATGCGACCGTCGTGGCCGGTGAGCGCCGTGGCCGCGCCGCGGATGTCGGGCACCTGCGTCCAGTGGTCACCGGGACGTGCGACCCACGGAGCACGTCGAAGCCGCAGCAACGGTGTGCCGGTCGCGGCACACGCCGTGACGGCATGCGCGGTGATCGTGGCGGCGAACGGGTGGGTAGCGTCGACCACGGCGCGAACGTGGTTGTCGTGCAACCACGCCGACATCCCGTCAACACCGCCGAAGCCACCGATGCGGACCGCGCCGACGGGCAGGCGGGGCTGGGCGACTCGCCCGGCCAACGAACTCACCACCTCGATACCGTCGTGGTGCAGGTCCGCAGCGAGACCGCGAGCCTCCGCCGTGCCACCGAGGACCAGCACACAGCCACGGCCCGGCGGCGGGCTAGCCGCCATCAGGATCTCCCCGATACCCACGGGAGTCGTTACGCAACTTGGTCATCCGAGCCTGAGAGTACAGATAGCTCTCGAGACGGTCGGGATGATCGGCGGCGTCGAGAACACGTCCGACGAAGATCACCGCGGTGCGGGTGATGCCCGCGTCGGCCAGTGCGGTGGCGAGGTCGGCGAGCCGACTGCGAATGATCAGCTGATCTGAGCGGGAAGCGAAAGCGACGGTGGCAGTAGGGCAATCGTTGCCGTACACGGGGCGCAACGTCTCTACGATCTGCGTCGCACGATGGGCGGCGAGATGCAGCGCGAGTGTTACGCCCGCCGCTGCTAGGTCGGCGAGGTCCTCGCCGGGTGGCATGTCGGTCGACAGCGTTGACACCCGGGTCACGAGCAGACTCTGACCGATCCCGGGTACTGTCAACTCGTTCTGCAGCGCCGACGCCGCGGCGGCGAAGGCCGGAACGCCGGGCACCCATTCGACGTCGATACCCTCGGCGCGGACCCTGGCGACCTGTTCGGCCACGGCCGAGTACAGCGAGAGATCTCCCGAGTGCAGTCGGGCCACATCGTGGCCGGCGCGATGCGCATCGACGATATGGGAAACGATCTGCTCCAGCGGCATTCGTGCGGTGTCGATGATCGTGGCGTCCTGCGGACACATCTCGAGGATTTCCGCGGGCACCAGCGATCCGGCCACCAGGACAGTCTGGCAACGACCGAGAATCCGGGCACCGCGCACGGTGATGAGGTCGACGGCGCCCGGGCCTGCGCCGATCAGGAACAGCGTCACGACGTCCCGGTCCCGTCGAGCGCCTTGCTTCCCGCCCAGGTGACGATGGGCAGTGCCGGGCGCCAGGTGAGGTAGCCGCCGAGTGGTTCCGCGGTCTCCACCGCGAACCGACGTAGCGTCGATTCGGTGGAATCGCGGTGCATCCGATGCCAGTCGGCGAGGATTGCCTGTGTCTCGATGGTCACCGCGTTGGCGACGAGCCGCCCACCCGGCCGCAGCGCTGCCCACGCGGTGTCGAGTACCCGCGGAGAGAGACCGCCGCCAATGAATACCGCGTCGGGAGTGGGGGCGTGTACCAACGCATCCGGTACAGCACCACCGACCGTCACCCGTCCCAACACACCGTGCCGACGAGCGTTGATGCGGAGTCGCTCGGCCCGAGTCATGTCGCGTTCGAAGGCGATCACCACGCCGCCTGGTTGTGCGCGCAACCATTCGATCGCGACGCTACCGGATCCGGAACCGATGTCCCACAACGTTTGTCGGTAGGACGGCGCCAACGCGCACACCGTGAGGGCACGGATGACGGACTTGGTGATCTGTCCGTCGTGCTCGAACGCGCTCTCATCGCGACCCGGTAGTGGCGAGCGCCTCGGGCCGATGCAGTCGATGGCGATGATGTTCAGTGGGTCGACGACGGTGGCCGGATCCCAGCTGTCGGCACGCGCGCCACGCACCCGCTCGTGAGGCCCGGCCAGCTGCTCCAACACGGTGAACGGCGAAGCGCCGAAGCCATGGGCCACGAGCAGTTCGGCGAGGCGGGCGGGGGTCGTGTCGTCACGTGCGAGTACCAGCAGACGTCGGGCGTTGCTGATCTCGGTGAGCACGATCTCCGGGTCGGCGGTCACCGCACTGACGACTGCGACATCGGCGAGATCCCACCCGAGGCGGGCGCATGCCAGCGAGGCACTCGAGACCGTCGGGATGACCTGCACGCGGTGTGCGCCGACCGCAGCGACAATGGTGGCACCGAGTCCGTGGAACATCGGATCCCCGCTTGCCAGCAGATGGATACCGGTGCCGTCGGGTCCGCGGTACCGGGCGAGCTCTTCGGACGACCCGGTGAGGACGGCATCGAGATGCTCCGACATGGGCGATCGCCAGGCAACCGTCGTGACACCGATATCGGGCAGCAGGGCCAGTTGCCGGGACGAACCGAAGATCACCTGTGCCGAGGTGAGTTCGGACCGCGCGATTGGTGACAGTCCGTCCCAGCCGTCGGCACCGATTCCGACAACGACGAAGGTCGAGTTATCAAGAGTGGGAACAGAATCAGTCATCGGGGCAGTCTCCGCCAGATCGCTCTCGGCAGTAGTCGCATTCCGGCGAACAGCGGACGCAGGGAGGCCGGTATCCACACCTCGGATCGTCGCTTGCGGTAGGCACGCGCCACCGCGTCAGCGACCTCGTCGGCCGTCACCGACAACGGTGCGGGTCGGGTGCCCTGCGCCATCAGCTCCGCTGTCATGTTGCCGATGACGAAGCCGGGGCGGGCCAGGAGCAGCCGAACGCCACTGCCATGCAACGCATCCGCAAGGCCGCTGGCGAAGCCGTCCAGACCGGCCTTGGTGGAGCCGTACACGTAGTTGGCGCGGCGCACCCGAACCCCGGCGACCGAGGAGAAGACGATGATGGTCCCGCTGCCCTCGGCGCGCATGGCCGTCGCAAGCGGGGTCAGCACACTGATCTGGGCGAGATAGTCGGTGTGCGCGATCTGAAGGGCGTGGGCCACATCGGTTTCGGCGCGCGCCTGATCGCCGAGGATGCCGAACGCCACGATCGCGATCGCGATCGGTCCGTGTTCGCCGGTAAGGGTGCCGATCAACGCTGGGTGGGTCGCGGTGTCGTCGGCGTCGAAGGCCACGGTGACGACGTCGGCGGCTCCCGCCGCGAGCAGGCTCTGCCGTTGCGGTGCGAGATCGCCGGGGCGGCGGGCGGCGAGGATGACGACCCGGCCGGCGCACAACCGTTCGGCCAACGCCACGCCGATCTCGCTGCGACCGCCGAAGACGACCACGGTCCCGCGATCGGACTCCACACCCTCGTCTGCCACGGGATGCAGTATCGCATCGCGCGGGGTCGCGCGAGGTGCCGGGCGTCCGCGTGATCACCCACCGATGACCGCTACCGTGAAACCCATGCCACGCACGCACGCCGATCTCGGCTCCGATGCCTTGTCCTTTCTCGCCGAGCGCCACCTCGCGACCATCGCGACCGTGCGTGCCGACGGCACACCGCACGTCGCGGCCGTGGGGTTCACCTACGACGAGGCAACGGGTCTGGCCCGGGTCATCACCAGCGACGGCAACCAGAAGGTGCGCAACGTCGAACGCGGCGGATACGCGGCGCTCACCCACGTCGACGGGCCGCGCTGGCTGACCCTGGAAGGGCCGGCCCGCATCCGTCGCGAACCCGAGCAGATCACCGATGCCGAACAGCGATACGCGCTGCGCTACCGCGAACCCCGGCCGAATCCGCGACGGGTGGTCATCGAGGTCGGCGTCGAACGGGTGCTGGGGTCGCGCACGCTGCTCGGCGAACCACCACAGGAGTGAGAGGTCGACGAGAGTTCAGAGCACCACGAGGTCGTGCGGCCGTACGTTGAGTGCTTCGTGGCCGTCGTCGGTGACCACGACGATGTCCTCGATCCGCGCACCCCATCGTCCGGCGAAATACACACCCGGTTCGACGCTGAAGGCCATTCCCGGCCGCAGTATCAGATCGTTTCCGCCCACGATGTAGGGCTCCTCGTGGACCGACAGGCCGATGCCGTGGCCGGTGCGGTGGATGAAGTTCTCGGCCAGCCCACGCTCACGTAGCAGGTCGCGGGCGGCGGCGTCGATCGATTCGGCGGTGACGCCCGGCCGCACCGCTTGCACCGCACGCGCCTGGGCGTCTTGTAGAGCGGCGTAGGCCTCGGCGACCTCGACGGGCGGGGACGCGAAGCAGTAGGTGCGGGTGGAGTCCGAGTTGTATCCGGGCTCGACCGGGCCGCCGATGTCGATGACCACGATGTCGTCGGGCTCGATCACCCGGTCGGAGAACTCGTGGTGCGGGTCGGCGCCATGTGGTCCGGAGCCGACGATGACGAACTCCGCCCCCGTGTGGCCCTCGGCGACGATCGCCGCGGCGATGTCGTCGGCGACGTCCTTTTCGGTGCGTCCCGGCCGCAGCCATTCACCCATGCGCGCATGCACTCGATCGATGGCCGCACCGGCCCGGCGCAACGCCTCGATCTCCTCCTCGTCCTTGATCATGCGCAGTTCGCGCAACACATCGGTGGCCAAGGCCGGGGTGGCGGCGACCCGCTGCGCGATCGGCACGAGGTGCAGGGCGGGCATCGCGTCGGACACCGCGAGTTGCGGGTGGTCGGGCAACCCGGCCAGGGCCAGCGCGTGGGCGTCCTGACCGTCGACCCAGTCGACGATCTCGATACCGAGATCCGCGGCCGTCGACTCACGTACCGAGGCCAGCTCCAGACGCGCCACGACCAGGCGCGTGGTGCCGTCGGCGCCGATCACCAACGCCGTCAACCGCTCGAAGGTCTGCGCGCGCGAACCGATCAGATACCGCAGGTCCGGGCCGGGCGAGACGATCAGGGCGTCGAGTCCGGCGCCGGCGGTCAGTTCGGCCGCACGGGCCACCCTCGTGCGGTACACATCGGAGTCGAATCGCGAAGCACTACCCATGCGGGCAGCCTACGCGGACGGCGGTGGTGGGTCGGATTCGACGCCAAGGCGTCGGAGCCTCGCGCGTGATGTCGGCGCGGGATGACAGAGTTGTGGGCGTGACCGACACCGGACGATCCACCCACGGCACCGTGATGCTGCTCGACGGAGCCAGCTTGTGGTTCCGCGCGTTCTTCGCACTGCCGGAGAAGATGACCACGCCCGACGGTCGGCCCGTCAACGCCGTCCGCGGCTTTCTCGACACCATCGCCACCCTGGTGACGCGCGAGGGACCGACGCGACTGGTGGTCTGCCTCGATCTCGACTGGCGACCGTCGTTCCGTACCGACCTCATCCCCTCCTACAAGGCGCATCGGGTGGCCCAGCCGGCCGGCGACACCCTCGGGGGTGGCGCTATAACCGTCGATATCGAGGAAGTTCCGGACACCCTCACCCCGCAGGTTGACATGATCCTCGAGGTGCTCGCCGCGGCCGGAGTCGCCACCTCGGGTGCAGCAGGCTGCGAGGCCGACGATGTGATCGGCACGTTGGCGTTCGCCGAGTCCACCGACGACGTGATCGTGGTGAGCGGCGACCGGGATCTGCTGCAGGTCGTCGCCGACGACCCGGTCCGCGTGCGGGTTCTCTATGTCGGTCGAGGGCTGGCGAAGGCGGAGATGATGGGTCCGGTGGAGGTCGGCGAGAAGTACGGCGTGCCCACCGAGCGTGCCGGTGCGGGGTACGCGGAGATGTCGATCCTGCGCGGCGACCCGTCCGACGGTCTGCCCGGGGTGAGCGGGATCGGCGAGAAGACCGCGGCCAAGCTCATCACCGAATACGGCGGACTCGACGAACTCGAAACCGCGGCCGCCGATCCGTCGTCATCGCTGACCCCACGAAACCGCAAGGCACTCATCGCTTCCGCCGACTATCTGAGCGCCGCGCGCACGGTGGTCTTCGTCCGTACCGACGCCGAGACCGTGGAGAGCACCGACGACCGCTTACCCGCGGCACCGGCGGATCCGGGGCGTCTGGTCGAACTCGCGGCCGAACTGGGGATCGGGACGTCGGTCGGCCGCCTGTCCAAGGCTCTGGGGTGGGATCTCGACGTGCCGCGCTGATCGCGTCCGGCGTCCGGCCGCGTGTCGTGGTGTGGCCCCGGTCGGGCTCAGCTGGTCGGTCGCGCCACCTGGTACTTGCCGTCGTCGTCGAGGAAGGTGACCTTGACGTTCTGCTTCTGGCCGCCGACGGTCGCCGTGCACGTGAAGGAGTTGCCCTTCTTGACCTTCTGGCCGGACGGGCAGCTCACATCCGAGACGTCGCTGGCCTGGTACTGCTCGGTGAGAACCTGTTTGACACCGTTCTGCGCGGCCGTCTGATCCAGTTCACGCGGCCACCACCACAGCCATCCGGTGACGACGATCGCGATCGCCGCGACGATCAGGACCGCGCCCACGGCGATCAGTCCCCTCCAGAGACCCTTCTTCTGCGTGGGCGCGGCCATGCCGGCGAACTGGTCGCCGGGTGCTCCGTACGCACCGTAGGGGCCGGGCTGTCCCGGTTGCGGCTGGTTGAACTGGCCGAAACCGGCGGTACCCGGCTGACTCTGGGCACCGTAGGGCGTGGTCCCGGGCTGCTGACCATACGGAGCCCCCGGCTGCTGGGCCGGGCCGCCGTACGGCGTTTGGGCTTCAGCGCCGTTCGGCGCGCTCGCCTGGCCGGGCTGCTGACCGTATGGCTGGGGCTGGCCGAACTGCTGGGGCGGGCCGTAAGCCTGGCCCTGAGTGAATTGCGGGGTCTGACCGAACTGCTGGGGCTGGCTGGTGGGCGCCATCTGGGTCGGGTTGTACTGCTGACCGCTCGTCGCGCCGAATCCCGATGGCGCCGAAGGGGTTCCGTAACCCGGTGCAGGGTATCCGGGTTGCTGGGGAGGGCCCGGCTGGACGGGATAACCGGCCGGGGTGGCGGTGGTCGGCGGCGCCTGCGGTGGCTGCTGCACGTGCCCGGGAATCTGCACGACCTCGGTCTTGCCGTCGGTTCCGGCTTCCGTCGGGTTCGCGAGTGCGGCAGGGCCGCCCGGAGCCGCGTCGCCGCCAGCCGGGGTACCCGGAACCTTGTTGCTGGGGTCTTCCGGATTGCTCATCTGTGGTCTCCCGCCTTCGCTGCGCCGCTTGGCATGCGCGTGTCGCCGATTCGCCCGATCTTCATGGTCGGCAAAATCACCCGAGGTGCACCCGGCCTGTCCGCCGGCATCAACGCGGGAGGTCGCCCACCGGTCCGATCAGCAAGAAACGTTACCCCAGCGACCGCCCTCGATCCCTCAATGTGCCCGACGGCGACGAATCGCGTCGGTCGGACGACCGAATATCGACCGTCAGCCCAGTTCGGCGGCGACGACGCCGCGGCGGATGGCCCCCACCGCAACGCGCGCGGGGCGCGCCAGCGGCGAATCCGCACCCACACACAGCCGGATCTGTTCGAGCAGGTCGACGACCTGTCGGTTCCATCGGACGAAATCCCCCGGCGAGAGCAGATGTCCGCGCTCACCGGCCGCGGCGAGCGCCTCGGTCAACGACCGGCCCGACACCCACATCGAGACCGCGATGGAGAAGCCGGTATCGGGTTCCCGTGTCGGCGAGACGTGGTGGCGGGTCTCCACGGAGGTTACCGAGCGCCAGATCGCGATGGTCTCGGCCAGGGCAGTGCGCAGCGCCGGATTGCCGCTCATCGCATCGGCACCGGAGTAGCTCTCGCGGCGTGATTCGAAGACCATCGCGGCGACGACGGCTGCCAGGTCCGGCGGTGAGAGCTTGTCCCAGATCCCCGCCCGGATGCACTCGGTGACCACCAGGTCGCTCTCGCTGTAGATCCGGGCGAGCACCTCACCGGTCGGGGTGACACGCACGGTCTCATCGACGTACTCCACATAACCGAGTTCACTGAGCACCCCGACGATGTGGTCGAAGGTGACACCCAGCGTCGAGGTGCGCGCGCCGATCCTAGCCTGCGCGTCGACGATGTCGCGTAGCAGCCGATTGCGCCGTTCGGCCAGCCGGAACAGATCGTCAGAGGCCTCGATCCCGTGGGCGGGATGCGCTTTCAGTGCGTGCCGGAGCCGCTTGAGCTCGGCGTCGTCGGCGGCCTCGGCACGCTTCTTGCTCCCGCGCCCACGGGGCATCTCGATACCGGTGGAGCGCAGCGCCGAAGCGAGGTCGCGGCGACCTCGCCCGGTACGACGATCGGCGTTGCGCGGTAAGCGCATTCCGCCGAGGACCTCCGGCGGATTGACGAAATCGGCCACCCCGACCCGACCGCACCAGGCGTCCTCGGTGAGCACCAGCGGTTTCGGGTCGACCGGCGCCCCGGCCGTCTCCACCACCACCGCGATCCCGCGATGACGCCCCGTCGGCACACCGATGACCGCACCCCGTTTGAGCGAGGCGAGTTCGTCGGCGATCGCATCCCGACCCTCGACGCGACGCCGGAACCGCAGATCACGTTCGCGCCGACGGATGTCCTCACGCAGGGTGATGTATCCGAGGAAGCCCGCGTAGGGTTTGTCGGCACCGTGTACGACCTCTGCACCATCTGCCGGACCTGCGGTGTCTGCGCCGACGCCGACCGGTCCCGGATCGATCCCCCGGCGCTGCGCAGCACCGGCGAGTTCGACGTCGAGACGCCGCAACTGACGGCTCATCTCGTCGACCTTGCGCGCCTGACCGACCACCGAACGGTCCGCCTGAAACTGCGCAAAGGAGCGGTTGAGCAGATCGCGCGACCCGGCAAGACCGAGTCGCCCGATCAGATTCGTTGCCATGTTGTATTCCGGCGCGAAGGAACTCCGCAGCGGAAAGGTACGGGCACCGGCCAATCCGGCAACCTGCTCCGGGATCAGTTCCGGTGACCACACGACCACCGCGTGTCCTTCGACGTCGATCCCGCGTCGACCAGCTCGGCCGGTCAGCTGGGTGAATTCCCCAGGGCTGAGGTCCACATGCGCCTCACCGTTGAACTTGACGAGCCGCTCGAGCACCACCGACCGGGCGGGCATGTTGATGCCCAATGCCAGGGTCTCGGTGGCGAACACCATGCGGACCAGTCCGCGGACGAAGAGTTCCTCGACCGTGTGCCGGAAGGTCGGCAACAACCCGGCATGATGCGCAGCGAACCCGCGACGCAGACCCGCCCGCCACTCGTCGACACCCAGCACGTCGGCATCGGCGGGCGAGAGTTCGGTCAGATGTCGATCCACCACCTCGTCCACCGCCGCGACCTGATCGGGGGTGAGCAGGTTCAGACCCGACCGCAGACACTGCGCCAGCGCGCCATCGCAACCGGCACGGGAGAAGATGAAGCCGATCGCGGGCAGCAAGCCGTCCTTCTCCAGACGTGCGACGACCTGTGGCCGGGGCGGGCCCGGCTTGCGTCGGGGACCGCGCCCCCGGCTCCCGCGCTGGCCGTCGCCATCGTCGAGAAGCATCCGGTGGCGGATGAAGCGCTTCAGCTCGGGATTGACCTTCAGCCGATGATCGCCCGCCGAACTGCGGGAGTCGAACAGGTCGAACAGGCGGCTGCCGACCAGCACGTGTTGGGTCAGCGGAACCGGCCGGTGATCGTCGACAATCACCGTGGTGTCGCCTCGGACCGTCTGAATCCACTCGCCGAACTCCTCGGCGTTGCTCACCGTCGCCGACAGGCTGACCACCCGCACCGAGGGTTCGAGATGCAGGATGACCTCTTCCCACACGGCGCCTCGGAAGCGGTCAGCGAGGAAGTGCACCTCGTCCATCACCACATGCGACAAGCCGTTCAGCGCCGGGGAGTTCGCGTAGATCATGTTGCGCACGACCTCGGTGGTCATCACCACCACCGGCGCGTCGGAGTTGATCGAGGTGTCACCGGTGAGCAGCCCGACCGACGCGGCGCCGTACACCGCGACCAGGTCGGCGTACTTCTGATTACTCAATGCCTTGATCGGCGTGGTGTAGAAGCACTTGCTGCCCGACGCGAGCGCCAGGTGCACGGCGAACTCGCCAACGATGGTCTTGCCCGCACCCGTGGGGGCACAGACGAGGACGCCGTGGCCGCTCTCCAGAGCGTGGCAGGCGCGGATCTGGAAATCGTCGAGACGGAAGTCCAGGCGGCCGACGAAGGTGTCGAACGCCGATTCCGCGGTGGCGGAGGGAGCGTCGAGACGGTTCGAGGAAGTCATCGACACCAGCATGTCATCTTCGAGGCCATCGGTGCTCACTATGCATCTCGGTCATGGCTCGGTCAGACGATGGCCGAGTGAGACGTCGACGGGTCGCCAGATCGCCCGATCTCCGGGTCAGAGGATGTCGTCGAAGGTGGATACGTCGCGCACCCGGGCACCTGGCGTGCCCCGCTCGGTGGGGCGGCTTGTGGGGCTCACGCCGACGGCCGGGTCCAGCCGCGTGGCCACCGGCGGCGCCGACGGCGCGGGGATCGTGCTGGCCTGGTCGTCGGCCAGGGCGTCCCATTCCCGGGTTCGGCGAGTCTTGCGCCGATCGTTGACGCGGGCGATCTGGACAGCGACCTCAAGCAGCACTGTCAACGCCAGGGACAACGCCAGCATCGTGAACGGGTCCTGGCCGGGGGTGACGATCGCCGCGAAAACGAACATCGTGAAGATGAGCCCGCGACGCCACGCCTTGAGCTTCTGATAGCTGACGACCCCGACAAGGTTGAGTGCGACGATGAGCAGCGGGAGTTCGAAGCTCACGCCGAAGATGATCAGCAGATGGATCATGAAGCCGAAATACTGGTCACCGGCCAGGGCGGTCACCTGTACGTCGTTACCAACAGTCAACAGGAAATGGAAAGCCTTGGCCACCACCAGGTAGGCCATCACCGCACCACCGGCGAACAGCACCGCCGCCGCGGAGACGAAACTCATCGCGTACTTGCGTTCGTTGGCGTGCAGGCCCGGGGTTACGAACTGCCAGAGCTGATACAGCCAGACGGGGCACGCCAGCACCATGCCTGCGGTCAACGCGACCTTCAGACGCAACATGAACTGGTCGAAGGGGCCGGTCGCGAGGAGCCGACAGCTGCCGTCGGGCGTCAGCGTCGCCCGGGTCGACGGCGGCAGCGAACAGTAGGGCTCGCGCAGTAGATCGCCGAGGGATGTGACGCCGGGGATGCCGTGTGAGTACCAGACGAAGCCGACGACAGTGGTGACGATGATGGCCGCCATAGCCACGAGGAGTCGGTAGCGAAGCTCCTGCAGGTGCTCCACCAACGGCATGGTGCCGTCGGGGTTGAGCTTGCGTTGTCGCTTCCGCGGGTCGAGTGAGATCCGCACGCCGTACGCGCCTAGGCGGGCTTCTTCGTGTTGTCGGCCGGCGCCTTCGGAGTTGCCGGGTCGTGCGGCGGCGTCTGCGAGGAGGTCGGCAGTTCACGCGGCGGAACGGGTTCGGCGGCGGTCGGTCGGGTCTCCCCGTCCTTCTGCATCTCCTGGACCTCGCTCTTGAAGATTCGCAGTGACTGGCCGAGTCCGCGTGCGGCGTCGGGCAGCTTCTTCGATCCGAAGAGCAACACCAGAACCACCAGCACGATGGCCCAGTGCCACCATGACGTTAAACCCATCGCACTACCTCTCCCGCCATTTCTCGGCCCGAGGGACATCCTACCCCGCACCCCGGAATACCCCTCACTGCAAGTGTGACGATTCTTGTTCACGCCCCCGCGGGGCCGCTCGCGTAGCGCGCCCGGGCGCGCGCGGCTTCGACGCGGATCGCCGTCGCCATCTCGGCGTCGTCGGCGATGCGCACTCGCCCACCGAAACCGAGGAGGAAGCGGGTCAACCAGTCCGCCGAGCCGTAGACCAGGCGAGCCCGGACCGGCGCGGACGGAGAGGGCCGATTCTCAATCGGTTCGAGTGGGTCGACGGTGTAGTAGTCGAGAATCCACAACTCCGAGGAATCGATCTCGATGTCCACCGACGGAAGGTCGGGGTTCTCGGTGAGGATCGGCGACTGCACGGTGTGGCGCGCCTGATCGGGCGGTGCGGCCGGTTCGTCGAGCATCACCGCCTCGTCGATCCGGTCGAAACGGAACAGCCGGACGCCCTCGCTCTCGCGGCACCAGGCCTGCAGATAGGTATGACCGTCAACGGCCTGCAGCGAGATCGGGTCGATGATCCGCCTGGTCACCACGTCACGGCTCGCCGAGTAGTAGTTCAACGCCAGGGCACGGCTCGACCGCACCGACTCCCGGACGAGGCGATAACGAGGAGACTCGGTGAGGTCGTCGCCGGAGGCGAGAGGGGCGAGCCCGGAGCCGCCCGCGGCACCGGGTGCCGGCGCACCGACCGCCTGCTCGATCTTGGCGATGGCCCGTCCGGCCGCTTCGCGGTCGAGGACACCCGGGGTGTCGACGAGCGCGCGCAATGCCACCAGCAGGATGCTGGCCTCGGTCGGGGTCAGCCGCAGCGGCCGGTCCATCCCCGCAGTGAATCCGACGTGTACGTGTCCCTCGCTGAACTCGACCTCGATGAGATCGTCCGGGTAGTAGCCCGGCAGGCCGCACACGAACAGTTGCTCGAGGTCCTTGGTCAGCTGGCGCTCGGTCACCCCGAGATCGGCCGCGGCCTGATCGATCGAGATGCCTTCGTGGGCAAGGAAATACGGGACGAGCGCAAGCAGGCGACTCAATCGAGACGGTGCAGCCTGGGCCATCAGGCACTCTCCTGCGTCAGGGTGTCGAGAGCATCGATGACGATCTGCCTCAGCTCCGGCGGCGAGAGCACTACCGCATCGGCACCGGCGCCGAGCACCATCCGCGCCAGACCGGTGAGCGAGCTGATCTCGATGTCGAGGACGTCGCCGGGTTCGCCCTCGTACTCCTGCGCGGACTGGCCGGTCGCATGTCGCCGTAGGCCCGCAGCGCGCCCGTGTGCCACCCACACCCGCGCGGTACGGCCGTCGGCCCCGACTGCCGAATCGACCGCCGAGGCGACGATCGCCTGCAGATCGGTGCCGGCGGGGACGGTCACCGAGCCCGGCTCACCGACGGCCATCACGTCGGTGAGACGACTCAGCCGGAAGGTTCGGGTGTCGTCGCGGTCCCGATCGTGACCGACGACGTACCAGCGGCCTCGATGGGTGACCACACCCCACGGTTCGAGGGTTCGTGGCATTCCCACCGATCCCGATCCGGCCCGGTAGGTGAATGTCACGGCTCGTTGCGCCTCGATGGCCGGCAACAACGCACCAAGCGTCGCCTCACTTCCCATCGACCTCGCCGAATCACCCGCGGAGATCCCGATCTCGTCGTCGGCGCGGACATCGAACCCGGCAGCCCTCAACTTGAGGACAGCAGTTTGCGAGATGGCCGAGATCTCCGGGGTGTCCCACAGCGTCGCCGCCATCGCAATCGCCGCGGCCTCGTCCCGGTCGAAGGAGAGGTCGGGTAATTCGTAACTGTCACGATTGATGCGATAGCCGTCGAGCCCCTGCCCCATCGCCGAGGGGCCGGTCACCAGCGGGATACCGAGCTCGCGCAGCTCGGTCTTATCGCGCTCGAACATCCGGTTGAACGCCTCGACCGACTGCCCGTCGTCGTGGTAGCCGACCACGTTGCGCCGAATGTACTCGGCGGTGACGAACTGCTTGGTCGCCAGCAGGCAGATCACCAGATTGAGGAGTCGTTCCACCTTCGAGACCTTGGATGATGCCACCCGTCGAGCCTACGACTCACATCGACGCGATCAGGCGATCGACGCGCTCGTCGACCGACCGGAACGGGTCCTTGCAGAGCACCGTTCGCTGTGCCTGATCATTGAGCTTGAGGTGGACCCAGTCGACGGTGAAATCACGTCCAGCCTTCTGCGCAGCGGAAATGAAGTCCCCACGAAGCTTGGCCCGGGTGGTCTGCGGCGGTTCGTTCACCGCGGTCTTGATCGCCTCATCGGTGGTGATCCGGCGCACCAGACCCTTGCGAGACAGGACATCGAAAACGCCTCGACCACGCTTGATGTCGTGGAAAGCCAGGTCGAGTTGCGCGATCTTCGGGTCCGACAGGTCCATCGAATATCGGTCCTGATAGCGCTCGAACAGCTTGCGCTTGATCACCCAGTCGATCTCGGTGTCCACCCCGGAAAAGTCGCCGCTTTCCACCGCGTCGAGCATCCGGCCCCACAGATCGACAACCATACTCATCTCCGGATCCGGGCGACGGTTCACCAGGTGCTCGACGGCACGCGCGTGGTACTCCCGTTGGATGTCCAGCGCGCTGGCCTGCCGACCACCGGCCAGCCGCACCGGACGACGCCCCGTGGGGTCATGGCTGACCTCGCGGATCGCGCGAATCGGGTTGTCCAGGGCGAAATCCCGGAACACCACGCCGGCCTCGATCATCTCCAGCACCAACGCCGCCGAGCCGACCTTGAGCAGCGTCGTCATCTCCGACATGTTGGAATCGCCGACGATCACGTGCAGCCGCCGGTACTTCTCGGCGTCGGCGTGCGGCTCATCGCGGGTGTTGATGATCGGGCGGGAGCGGGTGGTCGCCGACGACACACCCTCCCAGATGTGCTCGGCGCGCTGCGACAGACAGAAGGTCGCCGCCTTCGGGGTGGCCAGCACCTTCCCCGCGCCGCAGATCAGCTGTCGGGTCACCAGGAACGGCAACAGCACATCGGAGATGCGGGAGAACTCGCCCGCCCGCACCACCAGATAATTTTCGTGGCATCCGTAAGAGTTGCCGGCCGAATCGGTGTTGTTCTTGAACAGGTAGATGTCACCACCGATGCCCTCGTCGGCCAGGCGCTGCTCGGCATCGATCAAGAGGTCCTCGAGGACGAGTTCACCCGCCCGGTCGTGGTTGATCAGCTGAACCAGACCATCGCATTCGGCGGTCGCGTACTCCGGATGCGAGCCGACGTCGAGGTAAAGCCGCGCACCGTTTTGCAGGAACACATTCGACGACCGGCCCCAGGAGACAACCCGCCGGAACAGATACCGGGCCACCTCGTCCGGACTGAGTCGGCGATGACCGTGGAAGGTGCACGTAACACCGAATTCCGTCTCGATGCCCATGATTCGACGCTGCACCCGATCAACCCTACCCGCGCGCGGCCCCGGCGACCCGCCGGACGCGCGACGCGACATCGCCGTCCGTAGCCGGGAAGACAGTGCTCACTGCGGCGCGGGATGGGCGGAATCCCCGGTGGACTCACCCGCGGTGCCAGAGGTGCCGGCGCCATCGGGGCCGGCGCCGTCGACACTCGCGAGCACCTCCGCGACGCGTGCGCCGGTGAGCCTCTTGAACGCGCGCCGAGGCCGATTGCGGTCGAGGACCGCGACCTCGAGATCACCGGGGGCGAGTTCCCGGGGCGTGGCCGCGGCGCCATTACCCGAGTCGGTGGGGGTCGCCAGCGCGGCAACAGCCACCGAGAGTGCATGCGCGAGATCGAGATCCGCCGCATAGCTGTCCTTGAGAGCGGCTGCGATGGATTCGGTGGCACCGCCCATCACCAGGAACCGCGTCTCGTCGGAGATCGAGCCGTCGTAGCCGATCCGGTACAGCTGCGAGGGTTTCGGCTTACCGGGACGGGCCACCTCGGCGACGCAGAGTTCGACCTCGTAGGGCTTGGCCTGTTCGGTGAACACCGATCCGAGTGCGTTGGCATAGGTGTTGGCCAGGCTCAGCGCCGAGACGTCGTTGCGGTCGTAGCTGTAGCCCCGCATGTCCGCGAGCTGGATTCCGGCCTTGCGTAGGCTCTCGAACTCGTTGTACTTTCCCACCGCGGCAAACCCGATGCGATCGTAGATCTCACTGGTCTTGCGCAGCGTGTTCGACGGGTTCTCGGCGACGAACAACACACCGTCGGCGTAGGTCAGGATGACCACACTGCGGCCACGGGCAATACCCTTGCGCGCCAGCTCCGAGCGGTCGCGCATGATCTGCTCGGCACTGGCGTAATACGGAAAGGTCACCGCGGATCTCCTTCGTGCTCGGCTGCGCGGCGATCGATGATCGCGCGTGCGGCCGCCTCGATCGCCTCCGAGTCGACCTCGTGGGCACCCTGCGCACCCACCACAACCGCCAACGGGAAGATCTTGCGGACCAGGTCGGGGCCACCGGTGGCGGTGTCGTCGTCGGCAGCATCGTAGAGCGCCTCCACCGCCACCGCCAGCGCGCCGTCGACGTCGAGATCGCGACGGTAGAGCTTCTTCATCGACGACTTGGCGAATACCGATCCGGAACCGATGGCGGTGTACCCGCCAAACTCCTCGTGCCGGTCGCCCGCGACATCGAAGGAGAAGATCCGGCCCCGCTCGGTCGGGTCGTCGTGATCGATGTCGTAACCCACCAGCAGCGGGATCGCGGCCAGACCCTGAAGCGCCGCACCGAGATTGCCACGCACCATCGAGGCCAGCCGGCTGACCTTGCCGTCCAGCGTCAGCGGTACGCCCTCGATCTTCTCGTAATGCTCGAGCTCCACGGTGAACAAACGGACCATCTCGATCGCGATACCCGCGGTACCGGCGATACCGGCCGCCGAATACTCGTCGGTGATGTAGACCTTCTGTACATCCCGCGTGGCGACGAGATTTCCCATCGTCGCACGCCGATCGCCGGCGAGCACCACCCCACCGGGATAACTCACTGCCACAATGGTGGTGCCGTGTGGGATCTCGGAGGTGTCGGTGGCGGCGCTCATGTGCTGTGCGCGCGCTCCCGGCAACTGCTCCGGAGCGTGCGCCCGCAGGTAATCACTGAACGAAGAGATGTCTGCGCCAAGGGAAAGAGCCGGTCGCCGTACGGGATTGGGGAACAGTGAATCGAACCCGTCGCTCACTGGCCGCCTTTCTGGACGTAGGCACGCACGAAGTCCTCAGCGTTCTCCTCGAGCACATCGTCGATCTCGTCGAGCAGATCATCGGTGTCCTCGGTCAGCCTCTCGCGACGTTCCTGACCCGCACCGCCGTCCGAGCCGAGATCGTCGTCGTCCCCGCCGCCGCCGCGCGTGGTCTGTTCCTGCGCCATCTGCACTCCTTAGCTCTGCGGCGTCTCCGCCGCCGCGTGTGTTCTGCGCCTCGAGCACCGCTCTTCGTCGTCAGCGACAACGCGCGCTTCGCTCGCTGGTCGCTTCCTCCTGCATCGCGGCGCGGCGCCGAACACCGTGTCGGACACTCTGCCCGGTGGCCGGGTGTCCCGCCTGCACACCGAACAACGGTGTAGACCCACACTACCGGCGGCGCCGGGATTGCGGCGGACCTAACACACGAAAATCCAACCACTCGTCAGGTCGTCAGCTGCTCGACGAGTTCGGCAGCGGAATCGACGGAGTCGAGCAGCTTGCCGACATGGGCTCGGCTGCCGCGCAAGGGCTCCAGCGTCGGGATGCGCACCAACGAGTCACCGCCGAGATCGAAGATCACCGAATCCCAGCTCGCCGCGGCGACATCGGCCCCAAAGCGCCGCAGGCACTCACCACGGAAGTACGCGCGTGTGTTGGTCGGCGGTTCGGTGATCGCCCGCGTCACCTGCGCTTCGTCGACAAGACGCTGCATCGATCCGCGCGCCACGAGCCGGTTGTAGAGACCCTTGTCCAAGCGCACATCGGAGTACTGCAGATCGATCAACTGCAGGCGTGGCGCCGACCACCCGAGGCCCTCGCGCTGCCGGAAGCCCTCCAGAATCCTCAGTTTCGCCGGCCAGTCGAGGATATCTGCGCACTCAAGCGGATCCCGTTCGAGACGGTCAAGGACGTCGACCCAGGTGGCCAGGACGTGCATGGCCCGCTTGTCCTCGGAGTGTTCCCGCTCGTGGAACCGGACACACCGGTCGAGATACTCACGCTGCAGCGCCAGGCCGGTGAGCTCGCGCCCGTCGGTCAACGCGACGGTTGCGGCCAGGCTCGGATCGTGACTGATCGTGTGCACGGCCTGCACGGGGCGCGCGAGTTCGAGGTCGGAGAAATCGACTCCGGCCTCGATGAGGTCGAGCACCAGTGAGGTCGTGCCGACCTTGAGATAGGTGGCGGTCTCCGCGAGGTTCGCGTCGCCGATGATGACGTGCAGGCGCCGATAGCGATCCGGGTCGGCGTGCGGCTCATCGCGGGTGTTGATGATCCCGCGTTTGAGGGTGGTCTCCAGTCCCACCTCGACCTCGATGTAGTCCGAGCGTTGCGAGAGCTGATATCCCGCTTCGTCGCCGGACTGTCCGATACCGACGCGGCCGGAGCCGGTGATCACCTGACGAGATGCGAAGAACGTCGTGAGACCACCGATGACCGCGGTGAACGGGGTCTCCCGGTTCATCAGGTAGTTCTCGTGGGTGCCGTACGAGGCACCCTTACCGTCGATGTTGTTCTTGTAGAGCTGCAGGCGTGGGGCTCCGGGCACGCTCGCGACATGGCGTGCGGCGGCCTCCATGACCCGCTCCCCCGCCTTGTCCCAGATCACCGCATCCATCGGGTCGGTGACCTCGGGCGCGGAGTACTCGGGATGGGCGTGATCGACGTAGAGGCGCGCACCGTTGGTCAGGATCATGTTCGCCGCGCCGATCTCGTCGGCGTCGATGATCGGTGCCGGACCCGAGCCGCGGCCGAGGTCGAATCCGCGCGCGTCACGCAGCGGCGACTCCACCTCGTAATCCCAGCGCGTGCGCTTGGCGCGGGGCACCCCGGCCGCCGCCGCGTAGGCAAGCACCGCCTGGGTGGAGGTCATGATCGGATTCGCGGTCGGGTCCCCCGGAGCCGAGATACCGTACTCGACCTCGGTGCCGATGATTCGCTGCATGCATCCGAGGGTAGAGGTCGGCGGCCGATGCCACCGATCCCACCCACCGGGGCGCCGACCGGTGAGATGCCCGGGCGCTGTGGTCGGCATCGGGATGAGTTGAGGAACACCGCTCCGCTTGCGGTGCGGCCGGTCGCCGACGTCGGTAGCGTCTACGCCGTGAAAGCCTTCCGCCGGTTCACCGTCCGCGTACCGCTCCCGGCCCCGCTCGCCGACCTCGACGTCCTGGCCCGCAATCTGCGCTGGGTGTGGCACAGCGACACCCAGGATCTGTTCGCCACGATCGACCCCGATCTGTGGCACTCCTTCGCAGATCCACTCCGCCTGCTCGCCGAGGTCGATCCCGCGCGGCTGGCCGAACTCGCCGACGACGACGGCTTCCGCGGCCGGCTCGAAGCGCTGCGCGCAGAGCTCGACACCTATCGGGCCGAACCGCAGTGGTTCGGCCGACAGGAAAGCAACGGGGTGCCGATGCCCCCGGGGATCGCCTACTTCTCGATGGAATTCGGGATCTCCGAGGTGCTACCGATCTACTCCGGCGGCCTGGGCATCCTGGCCGGCGACCATCTCAAAGCGGCCTCGGATCTGGGCCTGCCACTCATCGGGGTGGGCCTGTTCTACCGCTCGGGATACTTTCGGCAGAGCCTTTCGCACGATGGGTGGCAAATCGAGCGCTACCCCGTCAACGATCCAGGGCTGCTGCCGCTGGACCTGCTCACTGACGGAGAGCATCCGGTCGACGTGACCGTGTCGATGCCCGGCGGACGCACTCTGCACGCGCAGGTCTGGATAGCGACCGTGGGCCGGATCCCGTTGCTGCTGCTCGACTCCGACATCCCGGCCAATGACGACGAACTGCGTTCGGTGACCGACCGGCTCTACGGCGGCGATCAGGATCATCGGATCAAACAGGAGATCCTGCTCGGCATCGGCGGTGTGCGCGCCCTGCGCGCCTTCAGCGCGTCCACCGGCCGCCCCGAGCCCACGGTGTTCCACATGAACGAGGGACACGCGGGCTTCCTCGGCGCCGAACGCGTCCGCGAGCTCGTCGAGTCGGGCCTCGACGTCGGCTCCGCGGAGTCGGTGGTACGTGCGTCCAACATCTTCACCACCCACACCCCGGTCCCCGCGGGCATCGACCGCTTCGGCAAGGACCTGGTCTCGTTCTACCTCGACGCCGACCCCGGCGGTGGGTCTCGATTGCTTCCCGGCCTGTCCGCTGCGACGGTCCTCGAACTCGGCAACGAAGGTGATCCCGGCGTGTTCAACATGGCGCACATGGGTTTTCGGCTCGGCCAGCGGTCAAACGGGGTGTCTCAGCTGCACGGCGAGGTCAGCCGGGAGATGTTCGCCGGCCTCTGGCCCGGATTCGACGCCGACGAGGTGCCGATCGGAGCGATCACCAATGGCGTGCACGGCTTCACGTGGGTCGCACGCCCTTGGCGCGAACTCGTCGGCGCCGACGAGGACTCGTCGGCATCCCGCTACGCCGAGTTGTCGGCCGCCGATCTGTGGAAGACCCGGCAGCAGCTGCGCGGCGGGCTGGTCGACGAGGTGCGCCGACGCGCGCACGCCAGCGGCCGGGACCGCGGATTCAGTGAGGTCGAATTGTCCTGGACCGCGGATCTCTTCGACCCCGAGGTGCTGACCATCGGATTCGCACGCCGCGCCGCGACCTACAAGCGGCTCACGCTCATGCTGCGCGATCCCGACCGTCTCAAGCGCATCCTCACCGACCCGCAGCGTCCGGTGCAGCTGGTCATCGCGGGCAAGGCACACCCGGCCGACGACGGCGGCAAGGCGCTCATCCAGCAGGTGGTGCGCTTCACCGAGGACCCGACGATCCGCGATCGCATCGTATTCCTGCCCGACTACGACATCTCGATGGCGCGGCACATCTACGCAGGCTGCGACGTCTGGCTCAACAACCCGGTGCGGCCGATGGAGGCCTGCGGTACCTCAGGGATGAAGTCGGCGCTCAACGGCGGCCTGAATCTGTCGATTCTCGACGGCTGGTGGGACGAGATGGCCGACGGCGAGAACGGCTGGGCCATCCCGTCGGCGGAGGGCGTCACCGACGAGAACCGACGCGACGACCTCGAGGCCGAGGCCCTGTATTCGCTGCTGGAGAACTCGGTCATCCCGTTGTTCTACACACGTGAGACCAGCGGTCTGCCCGAGCGATGGGTCGAGATGGTGCGCCACACGCTCGCGGTTCTCGGTCCGAAGGTGCTCGCGTCCCGGATGGTTCGTGACTACACCACCGAGCTGTATGCTCCTGCGGCCCAGTCGTTCACGGCCGCGGTCGCCGACGACTACGCGGCCGCACGCGACCTCGCCGCCTACCGCAGGCGTGTCGAGGCGGCGTGGCCGTCGGTGATGATCGCGGGGCTCGACGAGTCCGGCGACCCGGGTGCCCAGCAACTGCACCTGACCGCACAGGTGGGTCTCGGCGGGATGGCTGCCGACGAGGTGACGGTCGAAGCGGTTCTCGGTCGGGTCGACGACGCCGGCGACATCGTCGAGCCGACCGTGTCGCCGATGAGTCCCACCGGCGGTCCCGACGCCTTGGGTCGGGTGGCCTTCACCACGACGGTCACCCCGCACCGTTCCGGCGTGCTCGGCTACACCGCGCGTGTGCTGCCGCGCCAGTTGCTGCTGGCCGACGACGCCGAACTCGGACTCGTACGGTATCCGGCGCCGGCGGGCGGGTGAGCTGAGACGGGCTCGGAGACCCGCGTCTGCGGCTCAGCGTTTCGTGAGCCGCAGACGCGAGTAGGTGAACACTGAAAGGATCATCGCGATCACCAGCAGTACCCCGAGCGCCAGCCCCGCGTGCGCGGGCGAGGTCTGCCACAGCGAGACCTTCTGGGTCGCGTCGGGATTGATCGTGCGCAGGTCGACTGCTCCCGCCGACGCGACGTAGCCCCAGTATGACGGGAAGATCCACGAGAGCTGTTGTAGCCCGGGCTTGTCCAGTGCGAACAGGCCACCGCAGAACACCAACTGCACCATGATGATGATCACCAGCGGTGGCATCGCCTGCTCCTGCGAGCGGACTGCCGCCGAGATCGCCAGCCCGACCAGGGTCGACACGCACGCCAGCGCGGCGATCGCGACAAACAGGGCCACCGGCGGCGGCACCAACGGACCACCACGATGCGGTAGCCCCCGACCGGCGAAGGTGATCGCGACCATCACCGCGCTCTGCAGTATCGCGGTGCAGAAGAACACCACCACCTTGGCCCACAGGTAGGCACCGGGACGCAGCCCCACCGCTCGTTCGCGTTCGAAGATGTCGCGCTCGCCGACCAGGTCGCGCATCGTCAACGCCGCTCCCATGAACGCCGCACCCACCACGAGCACGACGAGGATCTGCACCGCCTCGACCGGGTCCTTGGCGGCCGGACGCGGCGGGATCAGGTTGGGGTCGGCGGCCATCTTCGCGTTGAATCCATCGCTGCCCGGGATGACCAGCGTCAGCAATCCCAGCACCACCGGGAGCAGGATCAGGAACGCCAGATAGCCGAGGTCGGCGAAGATCAGGCGAGAACGGCTGGGCCATCCCGTCGGCGGAGGGCGTCACCGACGAGAACCGACGCGACGACCTCGAGGCCGAGGCCCTGTATTCGCTGCTGGAGAACTCGGTCATCCCGTTGTTCTACACACGTGAGACCAGCGGTCTGCCCGAGCGATGGGTCGAGATGGTGCGCCACACGCTCGCGGTTCTCGGTCCGAAGGTGCTCGCGTCCCGGATGGTTCGTGACTACACCACCGAGCTGTATGCTCCTGCGGCCCAGTCGTTCACGGCCGCGGTCGCCGACGACTACGCGGCCGCACGCGACCTCGCCGCCTACCGCAGGCGTGTCGAGGCGGCGTGGCCGTCGGTGATGATCGCGGGGCTCGACGAGTCCGGCGACCCGGGTGCCCAGCAACTGCACCTGACCGCACAGGTGGGTCTCGGCGGGATGGCTGCCGACGAGGTGACGGTCGAAGCGGTTCTCGGTCGGGTCGACGACGCCGGCGACATCGTCGAGCCGACCGTGTCGCCGATGAGTCCCACCGGCGGTCCCGACGCCTTGGGTCGGGTGGCCTTCACCACGACGGTCACCCCGCACCGTTCCGGCGTGCTCGGCTACACCGCGCGTGTGCTGCCGCGCCAGTTGCTGCTGGCCGACGACGCCGAACTCGGACTCGTACGGTATCCGGCGCCGGCGGGCGGGTGAGCTGAGACGGGCTCGGAGACCCGCGTCTGCGGCTCAGCGTTTCGTGAGCCGCAGACGCGAGTAGGTGAACACTGAAAGGATCATCGCGATCACCAGCAGTACCCCGAGCGCCAGCCCCGCGTGCGCGGGCGAGGTCTGCCACAGCGAGACCTTCTGGGTCGCGTCGGGATTGATCGTGCGCAGGTCGACTGCTCCCGCCGACGCGACGTAGCCCCAGTATGACGGGAAGATCCACGAGAGCTGTTGTAGCCCGGGCTTGTCCAGTGCGAACAGGCCACCGCAGAACACCAACTGCACCATGATGATGATCACCAGCGGTGGCATCGCCTGCTCCTGCGAGCGGACTGCCGCCGAGATCGCCAGCCCGACCAGGGTCGACACGCACGCCAGCGCGGCGATCGCGACAAACAGGGCCACCGGCGGCGGCACCAACGGACCACCACGATGCGGTAGCCCCCGACCGGCGAAGGTGATCGCGACCATCACCGCGCTCTGCAGTATCGCGGTGCAGAAGAACACCACCACCTTGGCCCACAGGTAGGCACCGGGACGCAGCCCCACCGCTCGTTCGCGTTCGAAGATGTCGCGCTCGCCGACCAGGTCGCGCATCGTCAACGCCGCTCCCATGAACGCCGCACCCACCACGAGCACGACGAGGATCTGCACCGCCTCGACCGGGTCCTTGGCGGCCGGACGCGGCGGGATCAGGTTGGGGTCGGCGGCCATCTTCGCGTTGAATCCATCGCTGCCCGGGATGACCAGCGTCAGCAATCCCAGCACCACCGGGAGCAGGATCAGGAACGCCAGATAGCCGAGGTCGGCGAAGATCAGGCGTATCTGGCGCCGACCGATCGTGCTCGACTGTCGCGTGAAGCTGGTCTGCGGCACCGGGATCGGGGGACCCGGCGGCCGCGGCGGTAGCGGTGGTGTCGGAGGCCGCCTGCCCTGCAGATAGCGCATGTGTGCAGTGTCGGGGGCATCGGCGACGAATGCGAAGATCTCCGCCCAGTCCGAGGTGCCCATCGCGGCCCCGACCTCTGTCGGCGGTCCGCAGTAGGCGGTCTTTCCGCCCGGCGCCAGCAGCAGCACTTGATCGCACATCGACAGGTAGGTCAGCGAGTGGGTGACCACCAGGACCACTCGGCCTGCGTCGGCCAGACGACGCAGCGTCGACATCACCTGGCGATCGAGGGCCGGATCGAGGCCGGAGGTGGGCTCATCGAGAATCAACAGCGAGGGCCCGGTGAGCAGTTCCATCGCCACCGACGCGCGCTTCTGCTGGCCGCCGGAGAGCTTCTCGACGCGTGTGTCGACATGCTCGGTGAGCTGCAGCTCGGCGAGCACACCGTTGATCACGTTGTCGCGGTCGGCTTTCGACAGATCCGGCGGCAGACGCAGCTCGGCGGCATAGCGCAGGGCCTGGCGCAGGGTGAGCTTGTGGTGCAGGACGTCCTTCTGCGGCACCATGCCGATGCGGGTGCGCAGCGAGTCGTATTCCTCGTGGACGCTGCGATTCTCGAAGGTGACCCGCCCGCTGGTCGGCGAGTTCAGCCCGGCGACGATGCGCGAGACCGTCGACTTGCCTGCACCCGAGGGCCCGATCACCGCGGTCAACGACCCGGGTCGGGCCGAGAACTCGACGTTCTGTAGAAGTTTCTTACCCCCGTCGACGACAAAGCTCACACCGTTGACCTGAAGGCCGCCGGCGACCACAGCCTGGGACTGACCGCGCATCAGGCTTCCGCCGGACACCACGAAGTCGCTGTTGCCGATGGTGACAACGTTGCCGTCGGTCAGCCGAACCCGTTGCACACGTTGGCCATTGACATAGGTGCCGTTGACGCTTCGCAGGTCTTCGATGTACAGACCGTCGGGCCGGGAAAGTACCCGGGCGTGGTGGCGTGATGCGAGTACGTCGCTGACGACGATGTCGTTGTCGGGGGTGCGGCCGATCGACTGTGAACCGGCGAGCGAGATCGTCTCGCGGCCCGGACGTTCGGTGCGCCCGGGCAGCTGGTAGATCGCCGAAACGTTCTGCTTGAGGGCCTGCAGGTGCGGCGCATCGGCGAGCTCGGCGGGCATCGGCGCAACCGCGCCGGGTTCGTAGGTGCCCGGTGCCGGCACGCGCATCGGCATCCGAGCAGAACCCGCAGCGGCCGGACGTGGCCCGGACCCCGCCGGGCCGGGCGGGGCAGCAGGTGGGCGTCGCGGGGGTGGCGGCGGGGATGGTGGGACCGGCGAACCCGGCCGCGCAACGGCCCCGTGCCGCGGCCCCGCGATGCCCGCCGCGGGCGGGGCGTCGAGCGCCACCTCGACGAGCGGGCCGGTGGTCGCGTCACCGAGCCGAAAACCTGCGCCTGCGGTCAGCGGTAGCTCCGACAGCCGCTGCGGACCGTGGAAGAAGCCGTTGGTGCTACCGGCGTCGACCGCCCACCAGCCGGTCCCCCGCCACTCGATCGACAGGTGATGCCGAGATACCAGCGGATGGTTCACGACGACGTCGTTGTCGGGGGTACGGCCGATACGAACCCGTGGCGAATCGCCGAGTCGGTACGTGATCCCGCCGACAGTCAGCCGGCCGGGAATCATCGAGACGCTACTGTTCATCACCGACAGACTCTAGTGCGTCCGAGGCCACCCGTCCCCGCCTCGTCCTGTGGATGACGGACAAAACGGGGGCGGCGAAAGGTGCCGTCGGGACGGGTGGGGTCAGACAGGAGCTGCCCACTCCCCGAATCGGGAGTGGGCAGCACCGAGCCGATGTCAGACCGGTGTCGGCCTAGAGGTACTGGCCGGTGTTGGTCTCGGTGTCGATGGCGCGGCTCGCGCCCGAACTCTTGCCGGTGACCAGCGTGCGAATGTAGACGATGCGCTCGCCCTTCTTGCCCGAGATCCTGGCCCAGTCGTCGGGATTGGTGGTGTTGGGCAAGTCCTCGTTCTCGGCGAACTCGTCGAGGATCGAGTCGAACAGGTGCTGCACCCGCAGACCCGGTGCGCCGGTGTCCAATTGTGACTTGATGGCGTACTTCTTCGCCCGGTCGACGACGTTCTGGATCATCGCGCCGGAGTTGAAGTCCTTGAAGTACATGACCTCTTTGTCGCCGTTGGCGTAGGTCACCTCCAGGAAGCGGTTATCATCACTCTCGGCGTACATCCGCTCGACAACCTTCTCGATCATCGCGTTGACGCATGCGGTCCGATCGCCTCCGAACTCACCGAGGTCGTCGGCGTGCACCGGCAGTGACTCGGTGAGGTACTTGGAAAAGATGTCGATCGCCGACTCGGCGTCGGGACGTTCGATCTTGATCTTCACGTCGAGTCGTCCGGGCCGCAGGATGGCGGGATCGATCATGTCCTCTCGGTTGGAGGCACCGATGACGATGACGTTCTCCAGGCCTTCGACGCCGTCGATCTCGCTGAGCAGCTGCGGTACCACGGTGGTCTCCACGTCCGAGGAGACACCGGAGCCACGGGTGCGGAAGATCGAGTCCATCTCGTCGAAGAACACGATGACCGGGGTCCCCTCCGACGCCTTCTCCCGGGCCCGCTGGAAGATGAGCCGGATGTGCCGCTCGGTCTCGCCGACGAACTTGTTGAGCAGTTCGGGACCCTTGATGTTGAGGAAGTAGGACTTGGCCTCGTTAGCATCGTCGCCGCGCACCTGGGCAATCTTCTTGGCGAGCGAATTGGCCACCGCCTTGGCGATCAGCGTTTTACCGCAACCAGGAGGACCGTAGAGCAGCACGCCCTTGGGCGGACGCAGCGCGTAGTCGCGGAAGAGATCCTTGTGCAGGAACGGCAGCTCGACGGCGTCGCGGATCTGCTCGATCTGACGACCGAGGCCTCCGATGTCCTCGTAGCCGACGTCGGGCACCTCCTCGAGCACGAGATCCTCGACCTCGGCCTTGGGCACCCGCTCGAAGGCGAATCCCGCCTTGGTGTCGATGAGCAGGGAGTCACCGGGGCGCAGCTTGCGACGCTTACCGTCCTCCCCGTCGACCTCGCCACGTAGCGGCTCGGCCAGCCACACCACGCGTTCCTCATCTGCGTGCCCGACGACGAGTGCGCGGTTGCCGTCAGCGAGGACCTCACGCAGTGTGCTGATCTCGCCGACCGAATCGAAGTCACAGGCTTCGACGATCGTCAGCGCCTCGTTCAGGCGCAGGGTCTGACCCTTGTGCAGCACCTCGGTGTCGATGTTCGGCGAACATGTCAGACGCATCTTGCGTCCCGAGGTGAACACGTCGACGGTCAGGTCCGGGTAGATCTCGAGCAGCACGCCGTAACCACTCGGCGGCTGTCCGAGCCGGTCGACCTCTTCGCGCAGAGCGACGAGTTGCTGGCGCGCCTCTTTCAGGGTTTCGAGGAGCTTGGCGTTGCGGGCGCTGAGGTTGTCGACGCGATCCTGTAGTTCCTTCGGGTCCGACGCCCGAGTGAACGCCGAGCGTTCCCGTTCCGCGCGCGCCGCGGCCTGGGGCGGGGTATAGGCAGGAGTAAACGTCTCCCCCGCATCGACATCGCGCGTGCGCGCGGGCTCGACGTTGCGCGCATCCGTGGACTCGCTCGGGTCATCGCCGCCAGTGTTGTCCACCGAGGCTTCATGGCGATCAGATTCGGTCATTACTGACTCCTCTCCCCGGCAATCGCTCCCAATGGAGCGCTTGCGCCGTGACACCACGCTACCGGCAGGAGCGAGGAATCGCCGTGCACCGCGTACCCAGATGTGGTGATGATGTGTTAAAAGTGCGTCTTCGCAACGTATTAACGATGTTTCCGGCGCGGCGGTGCGCGGAGTCAGCCGCGGGTGGGGCGCCGTTGCGGCCGGAGCGTGGTGGTGCCCTCGGCGAGTCGTCGAGCGGTGATCAGAAACGCGGTGTGTCCTTGCATTTTGTGTTCGGGCCGGACCGCGAGGCCGACCGCGCTCCAGTCACGTACGAGCGACTCCCAGGCCCGAGGCTCGGTCCAGCACTCCTGGTCGCGCAGCGCCTCGACGACGCGCGACAATTGCGTGACCGTCGCCACATAAACCGTCAAGACTCCGCCTGGTTTCATGATCGAACGCACCACATCGAGCGGCTCCCACGGCGCGAGCATGTCGAGGATGACGCGATCGAATTGCTCGGTGACGGCGATATTCGCCAGATCGTCGATTACCAGCGACCAATTCGCCGGATGGCCGCCGAAGAACGTCTCGACATTGCGCTGGGCGTGCTCGGCGTGATCTTCGCGGATCTCATACGAGGTCACCTCGCCACGCTCGCCGACGGCGCGCAACAACGAGCAGGTCAACGCACCGGACCCGGCGCCGGCCTCGAGCACTCGCGCACCGGGGAAGATGTCACCTTCGGTCACGATCTGCGCGGCATCCTTGGGGTAGATGACCTGTGCACCGCGGGGCATCGACAGGACGTAGTCGACGAGGAGCGGACGGAGCGCAAGGTATTCGGTTCCGCTCGTCGCCGCGACGATGCTCCCCTCGGGCGCACCGATGAGGTCGTCATGTGCAATCGCACCGCGGTGGGTGTGGAACTGTTTGCCGGTTTCCAGGATCACCGTGAACTTTCGGCCCTTGGCGTCGGTGAGCTGGACCCGGTCCCCGACGACGAACACGCCACTCGACGCCATCAGGTGGTGCTCTCGCGCAGCATGGTGGGGTGGTCCTCTCAGGGCTGGTGTTACAGGTGTTATCTACTGTGGCAGGACGTTTCCGATGCCTATGATGTGGGTCCCCTCGCCGCGCGCGGCAATTGTCGCCGATGTGCTCGGGTTTGTCACAGTCGAGCCCTACCCTGCCAAATGTGACGACCACAGTTTCTCCCGGGTCCATCCAGGCCACTCCGGTACCCGCCCCGGCGGCACCGGGCGACCCGATCCCGGAGGAGGTGTCGACGCCAGGATCCGGGCGCGGTCTCGTCGGTCGACCGTTGGCACTGTCGCCCTCGCGTGCCGCCGACTTCAAACAGTGCCCGCTGCTGTATCGCTATCGTGCGATCGACCGGTTCCCGGAGACACCCACGAAGGCGCAGACCCGTGGAACTGTCGTCCACGCCGCTCTCGAGAACCTCTTCGACATGCCGGCGTCACTGCGTACCCAGGAGTCCGCAGACCTTCTCGTGGACGGCGCCTGGGCGGCGCTCTGCGAGGCAGATCCGACGCTGGCCGAGTTGATCGGACCCGGCGATCACGAGGCCTTCCTCGCCGAGGCGCACGGACTCATCGAGAACTACTACCGGATGGAGAATCCGACGGCCTTCGATGCGGCCGCGGTGGAAGAACACGTCGAGATCGAGGCCGATGACGTGCTCATGCGCGGCTTCATTGATCGGATCGACATTGCTCCCACCGGGGAGATCCGGGTGGTCGACTACAAGACCGGTCGCGCGCCCAGCGAGTCCTACGAGGCCAAGGCGCTGTTCCAGATGAAGTTCTACGCGCTGGCGATCCTGCGGATTCGGGGGGTGGTCCCCACCCGTCTGCAACTGATGTATCTGTCCGACGGGCAGGTGCTCACCTACACTCCCGACCGCGACGAACTCGAGCGGTTCGGCCGCACCTTGTCGGCGATCTGGCGGGCCATCCGGGCTGCTGTCGCCTCCGGCGACTTCCGGCCGCGCCGATCACGTCTATGCCGATACTGCGAACATCACGAAAGGTGCCCCGAGTTCGGCGGCGACATTCCCGAATACCCTGGTCCGCCACCGGGTTTCACGGCCTGAGCCGACGCTCGGCCAGGTCGTGTGTCAGATCACCCGGCGTTCGCGGCGCCAGAAGCGCCATCGCCTGGGCCCCCGTCACCCGCGCTCCCCTCACCCGCGCCGACCGTGCCGGTTGTTCCTGACGTTTCCGTTCCGGCCGTTCCCGAGGTCGCCGTACCCGAGATCGCAGTACCCGAGGCCATAGCGCCGGTGTCGGAGTGCCGGCCACTGCCCTGCAGCCGGTGCCGTCCACCCGCCGGTGCGGGCTGATCGGCCGGGGACTGCGCGGTACCGGTGCTCCCGGTCTGGGTGGTCCCGGTCTGGATGGCGGATGTCTGGTCGTCGCCGGGCGCATCGGGTGCTCGATGTCGCCCGGAGGTCGTCGGTGCCGTGAGATCCGAATTCTGTTGGGTTGCAGTGGTTTCACTCGGCGCGACGGTCTCGCTCGGTGGCGAGTTGACACCCGGCGACGCAGCGGTGTCGGGTGCGGCTCCCGTCCGGGCTTGTGGCGATGGGGTCGGGCGTTGGTTCGGGCTGGTCACGACCGGTACCGCCGCGTTGTCGACGGCGGGGCCCTGCAGCGGATAGAAGGTGTTGTTGACCTTGTCCCAGCGCGCGACATCGGCGGTGTCGTAGCCGATCCCGAGTTCGTCATTGACCAGCATCGCCAGCATCGTCAGCGGATGGTGATCGGGCTGATAGACCAGGTATGTAGTGTTGCCGTCCTGGCTGTACAGCGTGGTCGGTTCCTGGTTGTAGTCGATCAGGTTCCCGTAGTTGTCGGCGCCCATTCCGGAGTGGATGGTGATGAAGCCTGCCGCGTCGACGAGAAGCGAACTCACCGGCCGATACCAGACCCATTGGAAGTTGGCGACCGGATCACCCACCACGATCACCGAGGTCACGGGCAACTGGTTACCCGTCGCGCCCGGATCGCGGGCACCGTTGGATTCCGCACCGAACGCCTCGAAGAATGCCCCCACCAGCGGTTGCTCGGCAGCCCAGGCCTTCAACCCCCACGGGGAGCGCGGATCGGCGATGAGGATGATGTGCGAGTTGGCCGTGTCGATGGTGCCCGAGGCGACGGCCTGTTCGGCGGCGTTGCCCAGTGCTTCGGCGCCCTGGGAGTAGCCGGTGTAGACGACGTGGGGCGCGGTGGGTGCAAGTTTCTGAAACTCCTGCATCACCGTCAGATTGTTGTCGACCGCGATATCGCGCGACTGGTCGTAGGTGGGCGCGAAGATCGGGAGCGCTGCGCCGGACCGTCCCGAGATGAGCGGGGCAAGCGCTTCGGGATAGTCGACGACGATGGTCTCGCGACCGGCGCGCATGCTCTTGATTCGCGGGTACAGCGTGCCGTCGTCGGTCCCGGGTGTGACGACGATGATCGCGGAGCTGTCGGCGTGGGGATCGCCAACCGACAGCCAATCGGGACACGGATCGGGAATCGGGGTCGTGGATCCAGACAGATCCCCGGGCGAGTCGCCTGCGGGCGCGACCGGGCAGTCGTCCGGTGTTGCCGCACGCACGACACCCTGGTCTTCCAGCCATGCGATGGTGCCGTCGACTCCGGTGCCGGCGGTGGCGATAGTCGCCGGCAGTGTCATCGCCACCACCGCACCGAGACACAGCGCGCATCCGGCGGCCGTATTCGCGACCGCCTTTCGTACTCCGTACAAGATCTCTCCCCTCGAACGATCACCGCGCAGCGCGGACCCACCAGGTCTCCCGTCAATGAGTCGCGTTGCCCGCCACTCGTGATCAACAAGCGCGTATCGACAGTGGTGAATACTGTTCATCCTGGCTGCGTGAACCGCCGAACATCGTGCACCTCCACCAAGATTCATCCGCTCGGACCAAGAGTTGCGATCGTTCAACCGACATCGATTCCCGGCCCGGCCCCCCGGAGCGGGCTATGCCTACTCACATAGGCTGTGGCCGTGGAGACCAGTTACTACGTTCCCGAAGGCTCAGGTTCGGACGGGTTCGAATACTTTCGGCCGACGTCGGCAACCATCAGTCCGTGGTCGTCGGAGATCCAGCACGGCGGTCCTCCCACCGGACTGTTGATGCGGGCGCTTGAGCACGCGGCGCCGGAGAAGTCCATGCACTTCACCAGGGTGACCACCGAGATCCTGGGTGCGGTCGGGCTCGAGATGAATCGGGTTCGGGCGCAAGTGATCCGGCCGGGCCGACGCATCAGCATGGTCGCCGCCGACCTGGAGGTTGTCCAACCCGACGGTTCCTATCGTCCGGTCGCCCGTGCGGTGGCCTGGCGATTGCGCGCCCTGGACACCTCGACGATCGCGGTCCGTCCCCAGTCGCCGCTGCACCCGACACCCGAGGACATCGACGTGACGGTCGGCGTTACCGCGGACAACTCGCTCGGGGTCGACTGGGGCACCGAGGGATTCATCGGGTCGACGGAGTCGGCGGTGACCGTCGGCAGGCTTGGCGCCACACCGGCGGTCTGGCTACGACCGGCGGTTGCACTCGTCGCCGGGGAGAAGATCTCCGATCTGCAATCGATCATGACGGTCGTCGACGTCGCCAACGGCCTCGGTACCCGATTGCGTCCGGACGAGTGGACGTGGATGAACACCGACACGACAGTGCACTTCTCCGCGGTCCCGTCCGGGCAGTGGCTCGGCATCGACGCCGAGTTGGCCGCGGGTTCCGACGGATTCGGCGCGACCTTCGCCGATCTCTACGACGCGAGCGGGTTCATCGGCCGGTCCGCGCAGACGGTGCTGCTCGACGGCCGCTGAACGGTAACCGGCTGACGACGCCCGCCAGACTCAGAACCGGCAGGACCGGATGTCGGAGGCCAGGATCGCCCGCACACCGAGTTCGGACAGTTCATCCATCAGGTTCTGGTGGCTTTTGCGCGGCACCATCGCGCGTACGGCGACCCAGTCCGGGTCGGCCATCGGCGAGACGGTCGGCGACTCCAAGCCCGGGGTGAGCGCGATGGCCTGCTCGAAGATCGTGCCGCGGGGACAGTCGTAGTCGATCATCACGTACTGCTGACCGAAGACCACGCCCTGCACGCGCTTGACAAATTGCCGTGCGCGTTTGTCGGTGTCGGTGCCGGTACGACTGATCAGTACGCCTTCGGAGTCGCACAGCGACTCACCGAATGCGGCCAATCCGTGCTGACGCAGCGTCCGTCCGGAGCCCACGACGTCGGCGATCGCATCGGCCACGCCGAGCTGGATCGAGATCTCGACCGCGCCGTCGAGGCGGATGATCTCGGCCTCCAGTCCGTGCGAGGCCAGGTCGGCGCGCACGAGATTCGGATAGGACGTCGCGATCCGTTTGCCTGCGAGGTCGGCAACGGTCCACTCCTGATCGCCCGGTGCGGCATACCGAAAGGTGGAGCTGCCGAATCCCAGGGCAAGCTCCTCGTCGACCTCGGCGCCCGAGTCGCGCGCGAGATCGCGGCCGGTGATCCCCAGGTCGAGGGTCCCGGCGCCGACATAGATGGCAATGTCCTTGGGGCGGAGAAAAAAGAACTCGACGTCGTTGGCGATGTCGAGGACGGTCAGGTCCTTGCTGTCGGTCCGCTTGCGGTAGCCGGCCTCGGCCAGGACTGCGGCAGCCGACTCCGACAGTGCGCCTTTGTTGGGTACTGCGACTCGCAGCATGATCACTCCAGAGGTAGCTGGTGAGCTGAGGGGATGATGAGAGGCGATGGGCCGCGCCAGATCGGGCGCGGCCTACAGATGGCGGTAGACGTCGACCGGCGAGAGACCGCGCTTGATCATCATCACCTGCAACCAGTAGAGCAGCTGGGAGATCTCCTCACCGAGCGACTCATCGGACTCGTACTCGGCGGCGAGCCACACCTCTCCGGCCTCCTCGATGATCTTCTTACCGAGGGTGTGCACGCCCGCGTCGAGAGCGGCGACGGTTCCGCTGCCGGCCGGCCGGTTCTTCGCCTTGTCGGTCAGCTCGGCGAACAGCTCGTCGAAGGTTTTCACGAGTTCCTATCCTCGCACGTGGGCTATGCGGAGTTCGGCGAGGGTGACCCCGACAAGCGAGGTCCGGAACTCCCGCAGCGGACCCGGTGGAACCGGCGCCGTCGAGGGCACCACGAGCGTCGTGCACCCGGCGGCGGTCGCCGATGAGGTCCCGGTCGGCGAATCCTCGACTGCGCGGCATCGGCGGGCGTCGACCCCGAGGAGCTCCGCCGCCAACAGATACGGATCCGGTGCCGGCTTGCCCGCGGCGACCTCGTCGCCGCACACCGTGACGGCGAAGTACCGCCGGTCGAGGGTGTCGAGGGCGAGTTCGGTCAGTTCGCGGACGGTGTTGGTGACCAGCGCCATCGGGATACCGGCCGCGGCGACGAGTTCGAGCGTCTCGCGGGCGCCCGATCGCCACGGCAGGTCATCGGCGAACAGTTCGGCGACCCGGTCGAGCAGCCATCGTTCGTCTCGGGCGTGATCACGATCAGCCGCCGAGAGCCCCGCGGCGGCGTAGACCTTGTCGAGTGCGTCGTGCATGGAGTTGCCCAGCGTCGACTCCCGCAGTTGCGAGGTCATTGGATAGCCGTGTCGCAGCGAGAGTTCGGCGACGGCGATATCCCACAGCCGTTCCGAGTCGAGCAGGGTGCCGTCCATATCCCAGAGGACGGCGTCGGGAGCACGACGATCGGCGGTTGTCGACACGAGAAAATCATCGCCGACAAGCGATGATCACACCCAATCCGGTGACCCCGGTCACGGACGGATGACCACTCCGCGAGCTCGCCGCAGGGTGTGGGCCACCGCCCCGACAAGACCGAGCGCGGCCAGACCCATCATCGACGCGTAGGTCCCGAGTGCGGTGTCACCTCGGCCGGAGGTGTAGCCGCCGGAGCCGCCATGTCCGCCGGGCGCGCCTCCTCCGCGACGGTCGCCGGTATCGCCGTGCCATTCGCCGCCCGCCCCGGCGCCAAAGCCGTGCTCTCGACCGGGTCCCCGACCACCCCCGAAGCCCTGACCACCCCCGGATCCCTGATCGCCGAAACCGTGGCCGGCGCCCCAACCCTGCCCCTGGTCGGCGCCCAGCGAGGAGTGGTATACGCCGATCGCCGCGGCCTGGATGAGAATCGGGATGATCACGAAGCGCAGTGGTAGGTAGAACGCCATGATCACGCTGAGCACTTCTGCCATGTAGAAGTACCGGTCGTGCATCGCCGGCAGCAGGAACGGCACAATCACCGCCGACGCCGTGGCCACCACGAGGATCGACGTGGGCGTCACCGGCGGCTCCTTCCACACCGACCACGCCAGGAACGCCACGACGATCGCCGCGGCGAGCCCGATGCCCAGATGCGCCAGCCACGTGGCGTCGCCGGAGATCGGGATCAGTTGGTACAGGTTGGCCGCCCCGAGGGTGAGTTGTCTGTAGGAGTCGGTCTGGTTCAGATACACCGACAGCGCATCCGACCACGGGGCGCCCACCGCCACGGCGGGAAGCGCCGCAGCGACGAATACCGCGGGAATCGTTGCCAGGGTGTACCACGGCAACCTGCCGCGTAGCAGCATCCACGCCAAGATCGGCAGCACGAAGACCGCCTGCAGCTTGAACGACAACGACAGTCCGAAGAAGGTGCACGCCCACAACGAGTTCAGGACATATTCCCGGTGAGTGATGCCCTCGCGCTGTGCGCGCAGCAAGAAGAAGATGCCACCGACCGCGAATGCCGAATAGATGGCGTCGGCCTGACCCCACCACGCACTGTTGGCGATCACTGACGGCAGGAACAGGATCAGACCGAAAGCCAAGGCACGCAGGGTGAATCGATCGGTGCGCCGGGCGACGATCCGGTAGGCGAAGAAGGCCAGGACCACATCGAAGGCCGCCGAGAGTGCCTTGATGGCGTCCAGCGTCGGAGCATGGACGACGGTGAGTAACCAGATCAGATAGAGGTAGGGGTAGTTGTAGTCGGCGAACTGCTCCCTGAACGCCCCAAAGCCCTGTGTGTCGAGGGTCGCGTACCAGCGCGACAGAAACACCCGGTAATCCATCGTCTCCATCGAGTGGAAGTGCCACCGTACCGCGACCGCTACGGCCACGAGGAAGCCCAGCACGAGCCATCGTGCCCACGTCGGCGCGGTGCGAGAGGGTCCGCTGTCGGTCGTTGGTTCGTCTCCGGCATCGGACACCTCGGTGGCCGGCAGGGTCGCAGAGGTCATGACGCCAAGGGTGGACACCGAAGCTGGGAAGCCGGTAGGCGCACGCTGGGAATCGGATGGCCCCGCCCCCGCGCGCGGCGATCGCAGAGTGTTCGCCGCGCACATCCCGGCAACCGCGAGAACGGCGGCATGTCGGTTCTCGGCTTCGGACATCGCAATCCCGATACCGCCGCCATCACATCGGCGCCGGCTCTCGCCGCGCTCGAGGTGGCACTGGGAACCGTTGCCCACGCGGTTGTGCTCGGGCGGCCGAATCCCGACCCGACCATGCGCTCGATCACCACCGCATGGCCATTCCTCGCCGTGGTCCTCCCACTGAACTTCCGAGAAGCAGGTGGTCTTGCCGTTGACCGAGCCCCTGCGCGGAAAGTCTCGCCGTACGCCGGTGGTGACGTGCTCAGGTGTTGAAGTACTTGGCCTCCGGGTGGTGCAGCACGAAAGCATCGGTCGATTGCTCGGGATGCAGCTGCAATTCCTCTGACAAGTGCACTCCGATGCGTTCGGGCTCGAGGAGCTCCATCAGCTTCGCGCGGTCGTCGAGGTCGGGGCATGCCCCATACCCGAACGAGAAACGCGCACCACGATATTCGAGGTCGAAGAAGCCCTGCGCGTTGTCGGGATCCTCGGCGTCGGCGGCGCGGTCGGCGAACGCCAGTTCCCCACGGACCCGCTGATGCCAGTACTCGGCCAGCGCCTCGGTGAGCTGCACGCTGATCCCGTGCACCTCGAGATAGTCGCGGTAGGCGTCGCGGGCGAACAACTCGTTGGCGAAGTCGGCGATCGGCTGCCCCATCGTCACCAGTTGGAACGGCAACACGTCGACGCGCCCGTCGGTCAGAGCCGCCTCGCGGGAGCGGACAAAGTCGGCGATGCACAGGAATCGTGACCGCTGCTGTCGCGGGAAGGTGAACGAGAACCTGATGGGCGCATCGGGTGTCGGCTCGGCGAGTATGTGCACCACATCGCCGTCACTGACCGCCGGGAAGTAGCCGTAGACCACGGCTGCGTGCGCGAGAATGCCCTCGGTGGAGAGGCGATCGATCCATTCACGCAGACGGGGTCGGCCCTCGGTATCGACGAGTTCCTCGTAGGTGGGTCCACTACCTCCACGCGCCCCACGTAATCCCCACTGTCCCAAGAACAGTGCACGTTCGTCGAGCAGCTGGAGGTAATCCGCGACCGGGATTCCCTTGATGATCCGGGTACCCCAGAACGGCGGGGTCGGGATCTCGTTGTCAGCGATGACATCCGAGCGTGCGGGCACCTCGACAGGCGTCTCGGCAGCCTTGCGTTTGGCGGCGATCCGCTGTGATCGTTCGTGTCGCGCCTTGCGTTCAGCTGCCTTTTTCGCCGCGGCGAGGGAATCAGCGCTCTCCGGGACCGCCCCACCGCCGCGTTTGAGCGCCATGATCTCGTCCATCAACCGCAGGCCCTCGAAGGCATCCCGCGCGTAATGGACCTGACCCTCGTAGGTGTCGGAAAGGTCGTTCTCGACGTAGGCGCGGGTCAGGGCGGCACCGCCGAGGAGCACGGGGTAGTTCTCGGCGAGCCCGCGGGCGTTGATCTCCTCGAGGTTCTCCTTCATCACCACCGTCGACTTGACCAACAGGCCCGACATGCCGATCACGTCGGCGCGCTTGTCCTCGGCGACCTCGAGGATCGTCGAGATCGGTTGTTTGATACCAATGTTGACGACCTCGTACCCGTTGTTGGACAGGATGATGTCGACGAGATTTTTGCCGATGTCGTGCACATCGCCCTTGACGGTGGCCAGCACGATGCGACCCTTGCCGTCCTCGCCGGTGGCCTCCATATGCGGTTCCAGATGTGCCACTGATGATTTCATCACCTCTGCGGACTGCAACACGAACGGCAGCTGCATCTGACCCGAGCCGAACAACTCACCGACGGTCTTCATCCCCGACAGCAACGTCTCGTTGATGATCTCCAGTGGAGGCTTCTGGGTCATCGCCTCGTCGAGATCGGCCTCCAGACCGTTGCGTTCCCCGTCGACGATGCGCCGCTCGAGCCGCTCGAACAGCGGGAGACGTGCAAGCTCCTGCGCGCGCGACTCGCGGGCAGAGGCCGCAGAGACGCCCTCGAACAACTCCATCAGCTTCTGCAGCGGGTCGTAGTCCTCGCTGCCCGCACTGCGTATGCCCGCCACCCCGCGACGGTCGTAGACCACGTCGAGTGCGACGTCGCGCTGTTCGTCGGGAATCTTGTTCATCGGCAGGATCTTCGACGCGTGCACGATCGCCGTGTCGAGTCCGGCCTGCACGCATTCGTGCAGGAACACCGAGTTGAGCACCTGCCGAGCCGCCGGGTTCAAACCGAAGGAGATGTTCGAAATCCCCAAGGTGAAGTGGACGTCGGGATGCGCCTCGTGCAGTCGGCGGATCGCCTCGATGGTCTCGATGCCGTCGCGGCGCACCTCCTCCTGCCCCGTCGAGATCGGGAAGGTGAGGGTGTCGAGGATGATGTCCTCCTCGGCGAGGCCCCAGTTGCCCGTGATGTCGGCGATCAGGCGCTGCGCGACACGGATCTTCCAGTCCGCGGTTCGCGCCTGCCCCTCCTCATCGATGGTCAACGCAACCACCGCGGCACCGTGCTCGACGACCAATGACATGATGCGCGAGAACCTCGACTCCGGCCCGTCGCCGTCCTCGTAGTTCACCGAGTTGACCGCGCATCGGCCACCGAGCGCCTCTAGCCCGGCGCGGATGACCTCCGGTTCGGTCGAATCCAGCATGATGGGCAGCGTCGACGAGGTCGCGAAGCGACTCGCCAGGGCGGTCATGTCCGCCGCACCGTCACGGCCCACGTAGTCGACATTGAGGTCGAGCATGTGTGCGCCGTCGCGGGTCTGCTCCTTGGCGATGTCGAGGCAGCGCTGATAGTCCGCGGCGAGCATCGCCTCACGGAATGCCTTGGAGCCGTTGGAATTCGTGCGTTCACCGATCACCAGGAAGCTGGCGTCCTGATCGAACGGAACCGCGGAGTAGAGCGAAGACGTCTCCGAGATGTGTTCCGGTGCGCGATCGGCCTTGGCGGTCTCGGCGACCGCGGCGGCCACCTGACGGATGTGTTCGGGGGTGGTGCCGCAGCAGCCACCGACGAAGGCCAATCCGAACTCACCGACGAAAGCGCTGAGCGCCGAAGCCAATTCGTCGGGCCGCAGCGGATACTCGGCACCGTTGGGCCCCAGCTGTGGCAGCCCCGCGTTGGGCATCACCGACACCGGGATCCGGGCGTGGCGGGACAGGTACCGCAGATGCTCGCTCATCTCCGCGGGCCCGGTCGCGCAGTTCAGTCCGATCATGTCGACCCCGAGCGGCTCGATGGCGGCCAGCGCCGCGCCGATCTCGGAGCCGAGCAGCATTGTCCCGGTGGTCTCCACGGTGACGTGGGAAATGATCGGAATCCGTCGGCCGCGTTCGTCCATTGCCGCACGTGCGGCCACCACTGCTGCCTTGACCTGCAAAAGATCCTGCGAGGTCTCGATGAGGACGGCGTCTGCGCCACCATCGAGCATACCGGCGACACACTCGAAGTAGGCGTCGCGGATCACGCCGAAGGTGGTGTGCCCGAGACTCGGTAGTTTGGTTCCCGGACCGATGGATCCGAGAACGAATCGGGCCGTTCCGTCGGCCGAGGGGCCCATCTCGTCGGCGACCCCCCGCGCGATCGCCGTTCCCTTGTAGGACAGTTCACGGATGCGGTCGGCGATGTCATAGTCGCCCAGATTGGACAGGTTGCAACCGAAGGTATTGGTTTCCACCGCATCGGCACCGGCCTCGAAGTAGGCCCGATGGATCTGCTCGAGGACGTCGGGCCGGGTGTCGTTGAGGATCTCGTTACAACCCTCGAGACCTGCGAAATCGTCGAGTGTCAACTCGGCTGCCTGCAGCATTGTCCCCATCGCGCCGTCGCCGACCAACACACGGCGCGCCATGGCCGAGAGGAAGGTGGTGTCGTGGTTTCCCGGGTTCGGCGTGTGCGACGACATGGTGTTCAGAGTAGTTCGCTCTCTCTAGGGTTCGGTCGTAGGCTGGATCAGTGAACGCCGAGCAGATGTCGAACCTTCCCCGCTTGCGCAAACCCATCCTGCTGGCCGCCTTCGAGGGCTGGAACGATGCCGGCGATGCCGCGAGCAGCGCCGTGGAGCACCTTGCGCTCATGTGGGACGCGAGTCCGCTCGCGGAGATCGACTCCGACGACTACTACGACTTCCAGGTGAACCGTCCGACGATCAAACAGATCGACGGGGTGACCCGTCGAATCGACTGGCCGACCACGTCCATTTCCTACTGCCGCCCGCAAGGGGCCAACCGGGACATTGTACTCGTGCGCGGTATCGAACCCAACATGCGGTGGCGTGGTTTCTGCGCCGAGATCGTCGCCTGCGCCGAAGCCCTGGACGTGGAGACCACCGTGATGCTCGGCGCTCTGCTCGCCGACACCCCGCATACTCGACCGGTGCCGGTCACCGGCAGTGCCTATAGCAGTGAGGCGGCCGCCCGGTACAACCTCACCGAGAGCCGCTATGAGGGACCCACCGGCATCACCGGGGTGCTGCAGGACCTGTTCGTACAGGCCGGACTGCCTGCGGTGGCATTCTGGGCGGCGGTCCCCCATTACGTCTCCACCCCGCCGAATCCGAAGGCGACAGTCGCGCTGCTGAACCGTGTCGAGGAGGTGCTCGACATCGAGGTGCCGCTGGGCATACTGCCCGAGCAGGCCGAGGAGTGGGAGCAGGCGGTCACCGAGATGACCGAGGACGACGAGGAGATCGCCGACTACGTCCGGGGGCTCGAGGAGCGTGGAGACGCCGAGATCGACACCGATGAGGTGATGGCCAAGATCGACGGGGACGCCCTGGCCGCGGAGTTCGAGCGGTACCTCAAAAGACGCGGAGGGCCTGGATCGTTCGGCGGCTGAGGCTCAGCCGATCCGTTCGATCGACACGACCGGAGTGGTGATCCGCCACGTCCGGACGTCGGGGTCGTCGGCGGCGCGGACCCAGAACTGTGCGGATTCCCCCACCCGGCAGGACTTCACCCCGAGCAGCGGGATGTCTTCGGAGTCACGGCGCAGGGTGCTCACCGCCCACTCCTCGCTGTCGGTGCTGCCCACACCGGGCGCGCGCAGCAGGGTCATCTCATCGAAGTCGAGGAGGTAGGTCGACGTCCGGGTTTGCACGGTCCACACCCCGGTTGCGGTGTCGGGATTGATCTCCTGCACACGAGCCACGCGCAAACCTTACTCACCCGGCCGGCGCGGTAACCAGCCGAGGTCGCCTTGGACAGGTCGGGCGGAGCAGTCAGAGCAGGCTCACACCGAGCAGCGCGTCGACCGCGGTGGCGAGTGCATCCGGCGCCGCGGTGTCCCTGCCGATCCCCTGCTCCACGTCACGACACCAACCGTCGACCGCGTCGAGGGCCTTCGGGGTGTCGAGATCGTCGGCGAGATGCACGCGAATCCGCTCCACCACCGGCATCGCATCGGGGCCACGGCCGCATGCCACGGCGTGTCGCCAGCGCGCGAGCCGCTCGGTGCCGGTCGTCAGGACGTCATCGGTCCACATCCGCTCGCCGCGATAATGATCGGCGAGCAACGCAAGCCGGATCGCGGCCGGGTCGACACCCTGCGAGCGCAACCGTGAGACGAAAACGAGATTGCCGCGGCTCTTGGACATCTTCTCACCGTCGAGTCCGACCATGCCGGTGTGGACGTAATGCCGTGCGAAGCGCCGCGATCCGGTCAATGCCTCACCGTGCGCGGCAGAGAACTCGTGATGCGGGAAGATCAGGTCGTTGCCGCCGCCCTGGATGTCGAACTCGCTGCCGAGCCGGTTCAGTGCGATCGCCGAACACTCGATGTGCCAACCGGGCCGTCCACGCCCGAACGGCGCATCCCAGCCGGGCTCGCCAGGTCGTTCGGCACGCCACAGCAACGCATCGAGCCGATCCCGTTTACCCGCGCGATCCGGGTCCCCCCCACGTTCGGCGAACAACCTCAGCATCGTCTCCCGGTCGTATCCCGACTCGTAGCCGAATTGCTCGGTGGCGTCGATGCGAAAGTAGACGTCGGGGTACTCGGGATCATCGACCACGTAGGCCGCCCCCGAGGCCAGGAGTGTGCCGACCATCTCCACGACCTCGCCGACTGATTCCATCGCGCCGATGTAGTCGCGAGGTGGGAGCACCCGTAGCGCGGTCATGTCGTCGCGGAACAGCTGAATCTGCTCGCTGCCGAGGTCTCGCCAGTCCACCCCGTCGCGTTCGGCGCGCTCGAAGAGCGGGTCGTCGACGTCGGTGATGTTCTGCACGTAGTGCACGTCGTGACCCTGATCACGCAGGACGCGATTGACCATGTCGAAGGCCAGATACGTTGCGGCGTGGCCCAGATGGGTGGCGTCGTACGGGGTGATTCCGCACACGTACATGGTGGCCGTCGGGCCCGGGGAGACGGGGCGGACCGCCGCGCCCGCGGTGTCGAAGAGTCGGAGCGCGGGTCCGGCGCCGGGAACGGCGGGAACCGCGGGATCGGGCCACGAATGCATGCGTCCACTGTATGGCGGCCGCGCGAGGGACCACGGATGGGGGCCGCAGGCCTTCGACGCCGGAGGTGTGGCGCCGCGTGGAGCGCACACGCGTGGGTGAGCGCCGACGGGTCAAAACGGGGGCCAGGGAATGGGCCGATGGCCCGGCGGTAGCGGCATGGTCTCGGACTCGGCGAGTACCAATGCGCGGATGGTCAGCGCGTCGATCTCGTCGACGGTGATGTGCCGGGCCAGCTCGGCACGCAACGTCGACGACGTGGTTTCCAGTTCCCCGACGAACTCGACGACATCGGCGAGAAGATCCGCCGGAACGGGTTCGCCCGCCCAACCCCACAACACCGTGCGCAGCTTGTCCTCGCTGTGCAGGCAGATGCCGTGATCAACGCCGTAGACCCCGCCGTCGAGTCCTTCGAGCACGTGTCCGCCCTTGCGGTCGGCATTGTTGAGGAGCACGTCGAGCACCGCCACGCGCCGCAGGCGCGGATCGTCGGCGTGTACCAGCTCGACCGGTTCTCCACGCCCATCCAGGGCACGCAGGATGGACAGATATCCGTCGGGCACCGCGCCGACCGGACAAAGGTCCACCAGATCGATCCTCGCAGCCGGCAATTCGAGATCCTCGGGTTCCGGTTCCGGGGTCTCGATCCACCGTTGCACCATCCCCACCCCGAGCGGTCCATCGCGCAGCACCGTCGTCGGAATGACGTCCCAGCGCAGCGCCCGCGAGACCAGGTAGGACGCCACCTCTCGTCCGGCCAGGGTGCCATCGGGGAAGTCCCACAGCGGGATCTCGCCGCGCACCGGTTTGTAGACGCATCGGACCGCGCGATCACCGACGACGGCGTCGCACACCAGGGTCGCATTGCTGGCCGTCTGGATGCGGCCGATGATCGTGAGTTCACCGACGCGCAGCACGGCATCCGCGGCGACGTCGTCGGTATCGTCGTCCCCCGACTCCGGGCACGAATCGGGTTGCGGCACATCGGAAGCACCCCCGATGCTCACGGCGAGGCCAAGCTCTGGTGGTCGGTCACAGCACCGTCGCCGCGGTCATCGGGAGCCCCCCTGCGGACCTGCGTCGGGATCGTCGCTGCTCTCCCCGCGCGAATCATCGGACGCCGGGTTCTCCTCGTCACCGAGCAGCAGCGGACCGTCGGTGAGCCCGTTGAGCACCTCCGGATCGATGAAGTCCAGCGACTTGCTCAGTTCGGCGTCACGCTTGTAGCCGTTGGTCCGTACACAGAGATGCCCCTGGTCGTCGAGCGGTTCGCCACAGAGCGGGCACGGGGGTCGGCCCGCCGAGATCACCCGGGTGGACCGGGCGGCGAACTCACGGGCGGCGCGTGTCGTCAGGAACACGCGCACCGCGTCTGGGCCCTCGTCGGTGTCGTCGAGGACGACGCTCTCGTCGAATTCACCCTCGGTGATGGCGAGCAATTCCACGACGACCGCCTCGGACTCGGCGTCCCACCCCAAACCCATGGTGCCGACCCGGAACTCGGCATCGACGGGCATGACGAGCGGACTGAGGTCGTTGACCTGCTCGGCCTCCGGCGGAATAGGGGTCCCGAAACGCCGATGGATCTCCTCGAGCAGGGCGCCGATCCGTTCGGCGAGTATCTGGACCTGCTGCTTCTCCAGGACGACGCTGATGATGCGCGCCTCGTGCACGGCCTGGAGGTAGAACGTGCGGTCACCGGGCTGCCCGACGGTACCCGCGACGAATCGGTCAGGACTGCGAAACACGTGTATCGCTCGTGACATCACCCACCTCCTTACGCTGTGTGGTCATTATCCGTGCCGGCCGGTCCCCGCGGCCACCGGCGACTCGGGCTGCGGTTCGTTGTCGCCGGGCCCGACAGATGGTGTCGGGTTCTCGTCGTCGGAACCGGTGTCGCCGCCGACGACCGCATCGATGGACGCCGGTGGCCGGATTGGCACCGACAAGGTCGTCGTCGAGTTCACCGTGTGCACGTAGGGCCGAGTATCGCCATAGCGGATGATGCTCACCGAGGCGGGCTCGACGACGATGCGTTGGAACGAATCGAGATGCATCCCCATGGCGTCGGCGACGATCGCCTTGATCACATCGCCGTGCGAACAGGCCACCCACACCCCGGCGCCGTCCGATCCGCCGAACTCGCGGTCGAGAGCACGAACCGCCGCGACCGCCCGTGCCTGCACCGTGGCCAGTCCCTCACCGTCGGGAAAGACGGCCGCGGAAGGATGCTGCTGAACTGTCGTCCACAGTGGCTCCTTGCGCAACTCCGCGATCGTACGGTTTGTCCACGCACCGTAGTCGACCTCCGCGAGATCGTCGACGACGATTTCCGGCACATCGAGTCCCGCGTCGGCCAGAGCGGCCACCAGCGGTCCCATCGTCTCCGCGCACCGCTGCAGTGGTGACCGGGCTACCACGGTGATCGCGGCCAGATACGGCTGCAGACGGTCGACGAGTGCGGCGGCTTGCCCCCGGCCCTTGTCGTCGAGGGACACGCCGGGAGTGCGCCCCGCGAGCACCCCGGAGGTGTTGGCCGTGGAACGTCCGTGGCGCACGAGGATCACGGTCATGCCCCAACCTTATGCATCCGCAGAAAACACAGCACATCGGTACCGGTGGGCGAGCTGACCCTCCCGGTTCATGTGGCGTCGATGACACCGGGTCATGTGGCGTCGATGACACCGGGTCATGTGGCGTCGATGACACCGCTGGCCAACAGGCCCATCACGACGAGACCCACGATGACCCGATAACCGCCGAACCAGTTCATCGAGTGGTCGCTGACGAAGCGCAACAACCACGCGATCGAGACATAACCCAGCACGAACGCCACGAGGGTGGCCACCACCAACTGCGCACCTGTGGCCTCCATCCCACCACCGGTCGGATGGATGGCGTCGGGGATGCTGAACAGTCCCGACGCCAGCACCGCAGGAATGGCGAGCAGGAACGAGAAGCGGAACGCGACCTCGCGTTCGAGCCCGAGGAACAGGCCCACGCTGGCCGTCGCTCCCGACCGGGAAACTCCCGGAACCAGCGCCAGACACTGCGCCAGACCCATGACCATTCCGTCACGCAGGGTCAGTTGCTCCATCGAGCGGCGTTGGGTCGCGAAGCGTTCGGCCAGCCAGAACACCCCCGAGAACAGGATCAGCACCGTCGCGACCAGCCACAGATTGCGGGCCGCCGAGCGGATCTCGTCCTTGAGCAGGAAACCGATCAGACCGATCGGGATCGTCGCGAGGATCACATACCACCCAACGCGGTAGTCGAGCCCCCGCTCATCGCGGGCGAATAATCCTCGGAACCAGGCGAGCACGATCCGGGCGATGTCACGGGCGAAGAAGACGAGCACCGCGGCCTCGGTGCCCAGCTGAGTCACCGCGGTGAACGACGCCCCGGCGTCCTCCCCGAACATCAATTCCGAGGCGATGCGCAGGTGTCCCGAGGACGAGATCGGCAAAAACTCGGTGAGGCCCTGGATGGCGCCGAGGACGATCGACTGGGCCCACGTCATGGTGTCGGTCACGGCGGTCGATGCTACTCGGGATGTGTCCGATCCCCTCGACACCGAGAACCGTCGGGTATGCGGCGCCGCTGCCGACCCGCGGCGACCCGACCCGGTAGGGATGTGTGCAAGATGGGTGGCATGTCTGCCAGTCACTCCCGCACCACGGCCCGCACCAGCGCTCGCCGGACCATCGGTCTGCTCGTCCCGCTCGCCGCGGCCGCACTCGTCGTCGCGGGATGCAACTCCTCCAGCGGTTCGCAGACCCCCACAGATGTGCCCACTGTCACCCCGGCCTCCGCGAGTCCCGCACCACCGGGTGCACCACGCACGCCCGCCGGCGTGATCGTCCCCACCCCCGCCGGATCCTCGTCGCCGGCTCTGTCGGACGGGCGCCTTGCGGTGATCGGTCCCGGCGGTACCGCCGTCCTGCGCTTCGACGAGTCGGCCATGACCGCGGCCGCGTCGTCGACTCCCGCGGCACTTCCCGCAGCGACATCAGTCGCGACCCCCGCACTCACCCACCTCGTGGGCGCTGGTGACGGCGGTTTCATCGGTGTCGGGCCGGGCCACGTGGTGCGCATCGGCCGCGACGGCCAGGTGCGCAGCGAGGTTCTGCACACCGCGAACCCCAGCGCCCTGGCCCGCACCCCCGACGGTCGCACCCTGGTCGGCACCGACAACGGCCACGTGCTCGTCCTCGATCGCGATCTGGCCCAGCACCGCGACATCGCCGGATTCGTCCGTGTCGACGACATCACCGTCGCGCCACCGGGCGCCGATGCACCCGCCGAGCAGGTCGTGGTGCTCGACCGCGCGCAATCCTCAGTGACCCCCGTCGACCTGGATAGCGGTGATCTCGGACCGGCCCTTCGGGCCGGAAACGGTGCCACCAACTCCGCCGTCGACCACTACGGACGCGTACTCGTGGCCAACACCCGCGACGACGAGATCGTCGGGTTCTTCGGATCACCACTGCTGATGCGGTTCCGCTATCCGGTGTCCGACGGCCCTTACGCCGTAGACTACGACGACGCCCGCAATCTCCTGTGGGTCTCGACGACGGGCAACAACGAAGTGGTGGCCTATGACCTCGCCACCGGCGAACCGACCGAGAAGCATCGGTTCGCCGCGGTCGCCCAACCGGATGCGATCGTCGTCGACGACGAGAGCGGATCGGTGTTCGTGCTCTCGGCTCGAGACGGAGGAATCCAGGTGGTCACGACAGCTGCACAGACCGGCGGTGCGCCGGTGACGCCCACCGCTCCGGCGACCACCGGCGCCGCCCGATGACGACGAGGCGGACGGGGCAGGTATCCGTCGGATCGGGACGCGCGGGCGTGCGCAACGGCGCACGCTATCCGCGCGGCTGGGAGGTCACCTCCGAGGACTACGAGTGCTTGTTGGTACGACTACCCCCGGACGTCACCCGCGTCACTGCGTCGATGCGGTTGTCGTTGGAGGCCGAATTCGGCGGGTGGGAGCTGTCGCGGGTGCGGCTGTATACCGATGGCACCCGCAAGGTGCTGCTGAAACGTCGGCGTTCGGCGCGCGCGCACGGCCCCGATACCTGCACCGAGATTATTCGGAATGACTTGTCCCCCAGCGATTCACAATCAGAGCAGGTGCACCACGAGGGCGGTGCCCGAGCATGCTAACCCGCCTGAATCGGGCGCTCTATCCGCCACTGCTGCGCCTGATGTTCCTGCTTCCGCCCGAACGCATCCATCGCATCGTCTCGGCCACCATCGCCACGACCATGCGCGTGCCCGCCCTGCGCGCACTGTCGGCGCGTGTGCTCGCTCGCCACGACCCGATCCTTCGGCAACAAGTGTTCGGCGTCGACTTCCCCGCCCCGCTGGGCCTGGCCGCCGGCTTCGACAAGTCGGCCACCGCCGTGAATGCCTGGGGGCAGCTGGGTTTCGGCTATGCCGAAATCGGCACCATTACCGGTCGGGCACAGCCGGGCAATCCCGCTCCGCGGCTGTTCCGACTGCCACGCGATCGCGCGCTGATCAACCGGATGGGCTTCAATAATCCCGGTGCCGAGGTCGCCGCCGAGAACCTGCGAGCGGCCCGCCCCGGGCCGGTGCGCGTCCCTATCGGAGCCAACATCGGCAAGACCAAGGTGGTGCCCGTCGACGAGGCCGTCGACGACTATCGGCTCTCCGCAAGGCTTCTCGGACCACACGCAGACTTCATGGTGGTCAACGTCAGCTCTCCGAACACCCCCGGACTCCGCGACCTCCAGGCCGTCGACTCGCTGCGCCCGATCCTCGCAGCGGTACTGGAGGAGGTCACAGTGCCGGTACTGGTGAAGATCGCCCCCGACCTCGCCGACACCGATATCGACGCCGTCGCCGACCTGGCCGTCGAACTCGGACTCGCCGGGATCGTCGCCACCAACACCACCATCGGGAGACAGGGCCTGCGCACACCGACCGCCGAGATCGAGGCAATGGGCGCGGGCGGACTATCCGGGGCACCACTGACCGCACGGTCTCTTGAGGTGCTCCGCCGACTGTACGGCCGTGTGGGAGGCCGCATCTCGCTGATCAGCGTCGGCGGCATCGACACCGTCGACCAGGCGTGGGAACGCATCTTGGCCGGCGCCGACCTCCTCCAGGCCTACACCCCGTTCATCTATGGGGGCCCGGTGTGGGTCGCGGGAATCAACGCCGGGATCGCCGACCGCCTACGAGCGGGCGGATACCCGAACCTCGCTGCGGCGGTCGGTGCCGACACCCGTCATTGAGCGCCGGCACCGACCGCACATCACGCATCCGCGCGGTTTCAGAGATCTTCTGTGTCACAGGTCTTCTGCGTCACAGACGCTCTGCGGGCTGCTCGTAGGTGCCGACGAGAGTGGCCCGCGCGATGGCGTGAGAGAACAGAGTGAACCCGAGGTAGGCCGGTGTGGCACCATCGGGCAGACCGAGGGACTCTACGTCGACGGCGTGCACGACTACGAAGTAGCGGTGCGCACCGTGGCCGGGAGGGGGTGCGGCTCCGACGAATCGGCGCAACGACGCGTCGTTGGCCAGCGTCACCGCCCCGGCAGGCAGACCGGACCCGTCGTCGTCACCGGCGCCCTCGGGCAGGCTCGTCACCGACACCGGGATGTCGGCGACCGCCCAGTGCCAGAATCCCGACGCGGTCGGCGCGTCGGGGTCGTATACGGTGACCGCGAAACTCTTGGTGTCGCTGGGGAATCCGGACCAGCTCAGCTGCGGCGACGAATCCTGACCGCCTGCTCCCATCAGGCCGCTCACCTGTGGATTGGCCAGCGGCGCACCATCGTCGAAGCTAGTGGAACTCACCTCGAAACCGGGCAGTGCGGGTAACGACTCGTACGGATCGACGTTCGACATCGGATCACCTTTCTCGTGGTCGGCGCGCTTCCCGACCCACTGTATGCGCGCACACTAGCTGTGGAGCAAGAAGTGTTCGAGCACCTTGGTGCCGAACACGACCGAATCCACCGGCACCCGCTCGTCGACACCATGGAACAGGGCGGCGAAATCCAGTTCGCGGGGCAACTGCAGTGGAGCAAAACCGAAGCACCGGACGCCGAGTTTCGCGAACGCCTTGGCGTCGGTGCCGCCGGACATCATGTACGGCACGGTCCGTGCGCCCGGATCATGGGCGAGGATCGCCGCGTTCATCGCGTCGACGAGGTCGCCGTCGAAGGTGGTCTCGTAGGAGTCGAGGTGGGTGATCCACTCCCGGGTGACATTGGGCCCGATGAGTCGATCGATCTCGGCCTCGAACTCCTTCTGCCGGCCGGGCAGGATGCGGCAGTCGACGACCGCCTCGGCCTTCTGCGGGATCACGTTGGCCTTGTATCCGGCCCGCAGCATCGTCGGGTTGGCCGTGTCCCGCAATGTCGCACCAAGGATCCGGGCCAGGCTGCCCAGTTTGAACAGTGAGGTCTCCAGATCGGGCGCGTCCGGACGAAGATCCAGACCGGTCTCCTCGGACACCGCGGCCAAGAACTCGGCGACCGATTCACTCACCACGAGCGGAAAGGTGTGCCGGCCAATGCGGGCGACCGCCTCGGCCACCTCGGTGACGGCGTTGTCGGCGTGCAAGAAGGATCCGTGGCCGGCGGTGGCGTCGGCGGTCAGCCGCATCCACGCCAGCCCCTTCTCGGCGGTCTCCACCAGATACAGCCGCCGTTCGGTGCCGTCGGTCCGGTCGACCGTCAACGAATACCCACCGACCTCTCCGACGGCCTCGGTGACGCCCTCGAACAGATCGGGCCGATGTTCGACGAGCCAGTGCGCTCCCCAGGTTCCGCCTGCCTCCTCGTCGGCGAGGAAGGCGAAGACCAACTCGCGTGGCGGTGTCGTGCCCGCACGCCGGAACTGTCGCGCGAGCGCAAGTGCCATGCCGACCATGTTCTTCATGTCGACCGCGCCGCGGCCCCAGATGTAGCCGTCCTTGACGGTGCCGGAAAAGGGGTGCACGCTCCAGTCGGCCGGTTCGGCGGGCACCACGTCGAGGTGGCCGTGAATCAGCAGAGCTCCGCGATCGGAGTCCGGGGAGCCGGGCAGTCGGGCGAAGACGTTGCCGCGACCGGGTTGACCGGACTCCACGTACTCGGTGGTGTAGCCCACCTCCTCAAGCATCGACGCCACCCATGTGGCGCATTCCTCCTCGCCTCGGGTGGTCTCCAGCTCTCCGGTGTTGCTGGTGTCGAAACGGATCAAGGTGCTCACGAGGTCGACGACCTCGTCGACGGCGCGCGGGGTGTTCGACTCTTCGGTCACCCCTCACTCCTACGGGATTTGGGATACCGGGGCAACCTCGGTTAGTGTTATCGCCGCCGGTGTGAGAGGTTGCCTCGCACGCCGGGTTGACAATTAAGTCCGAGTGGCGGAATGGCAGACGCGCTAGCTTGAGGTGCTAGTGCCCTATTAACGGGCGTGGGGGTTCAAGTCCCCCCTCGGACACCCACACCAGACGAGGTCCTCGGGGAATTTTCCCGGGGACCTCGTCTGGTTCTGTGGCATCTACTCAACCGTCGGCGTCGGCGCCGACGAGGGTCCGGCCCCGACATCAGGCTGGTGCAGCACCGCCCAATCCGACGCGACGCCTGCGCCCCGCGCATCCGCGTGCGATCGAGATCGACGCGCAGTGGCACCGGGACCTCGACCCGGGCCACGGCATACTCCCGGTTCATCTTGCCCACGCGGGCGATCTCCCCGTTGCGGAAGTGCCAGAAGGTACCGTTTCCCTCGCGCCCGGTGGTGATGCGCACGCCGACGCTTGCGACCGCGCCGACCGCCCGCCTCACCGAGATCCACGATGTCACTGACACCGTACGGGTCTCGAGGAGCAGGGACACGCCGGTCCCGAAGTCCCGCAGCAGGTTCTGCGCCCCCGAACCCGACGGCCGGCCGAGCACCCCGGCGGCCGAGGCGATGAACGGCGTTGCGATGTCGCCGGGCACCGACAGGATCGCCACGGTCCGCCCAGGCCGGCACGATGATCGACACCGTCGACTTCAGCGCCGAACCGATGGTGCGGGCCAGCTGATAACGACGCTGCGACACAGTCGCTTTCGCCGCCACCGGGCCTCGTCTCGGTTGGCGCACGTTCGCGCAGATGCCGGATCAGGGCAGGCGCCTTGCAGTCGGCGGCGTCGGGGTTCTCGGGGGTGTCCCGATCGATGAGGCGACGGGCGATTCACCGCACGATCAGCGCGCTGACGAGGTGGCAGACGATACGAATGGGCTGTTCCACCAGACGCATTCGGTTGTGTCGCCAGATTCGACGGCGGGCTGCGTGATGGGGCCATCGGCCGCGCCGAGAGTGGAAAGATCCATGCTCCACCGGTATGGACATCCCACGATCCGTCGAACCCGCTGCGCAACGGCGGTGGACACACCGGAACGGGCGGGTGCGCACCAGTAGGTGCGAGACTGGTGCGGTGACCCACCGTGTGTTCTTCGACTGCGATACCGGGATCGACGACTCGCTCGCCCTGCTCTATCTACTCGCCCGCGACGACGTCGATCTCGTCGGGATCGCAAGTACGGCCGGCAATGTACCGGCCGATGTGGTCGCCACCAACAACCTCGCGTGGCTCACGCTCTGCGGTCGCGAGGACGTAGCGGTTCATCAGGGGGCACCCGGCCCTCTGGTTGCCGACCTGATGACCACCGAGGATACCCATGGGCCGCTCGGGGTGGGCTATGCCGAGCTGCCGACCCCGACGCAGGCCGTCGCCGGTCTCGACGCCGCAGACGCGTGGGTGCAAGCGGCCGCTGCACATGATGGCGAGCTCGTCGGACTCGTGACGGGTCCGATGACCTCGCTGGCCACCGCGATCCGTCGCGACCGCGACCTGCCGCTGCGGCTGCGACGACTGGTGATCATGGGTGGGGCGTTCCACGTGCACGGCAACACCACGCCGACCTCGGAATGGAATGTCGCCGTCGATCCGGAGGCCGCGGCCGAGGTCTTCGCGGCGTTCGGCACCGACGGGGCGCCGCAACCGATCGTGTGCCCGCTCGATCTCACCGAATCCATCGCCCTGACCCCCGATCACACGGTGCGTCTGGCCGCCGCGGCCGGGAGCACCCCGCTGGAGTGCCCGGATCCCGCCGACGAGCCGGGTATGCGGTCGGTGGCGACCAACGTGATCATCCGGCATGTGATGGACGCGCTGCGTTTCTATCTGGAGTTCCACCATGCTCACGATGAGGGCTACATCGCCCACCTACACGACCCGTTCGCGGCGATGGTGGCGCTGGATCCGTCGTGGGTACACACCCGGCCGGCCCGGGTCGCGGTCGAACTCACCGGCACCCTGACGCGCGGCACGACGGTCGCCGACGAACGCGGGATGTGGGGTGGCACACCGAATGTGCGGGTGGCCTCGACCACCGACGTCGATCGTGTCTTCGACGACCTCATCGAGACGGTCGCGACGCTCGCCCGACGCGTGGGCAACCCGGCCGCGGGAGCGTAGCGTTGGAGCGGTGACCCGCCTCGGATACCAGATCCCGAACTTCACCTATCCCGACACCGCGCCCGATCAACTCTTCCCCACGATCACCGCGCAGGCCGTCGAGGCGGAGAACTCCGGCTTCGACACCGTGCTGGTGATGGACCACTTCTATCAACTCCCGATGCTCGGTGAACCCGACGAACCGATGATCGAGTGCTACACACTGCTCGCTGCGCTGGCCCAGCACACCTCGCGGGTACGGCTATCGGCTCTCGTCACCGGCAACACCTATCGCAATCCCACTCTGCTCGCCAAGATCGTCACCGCCCTCGATGTGGTTTCGGCGGGCCGCGCCCAACTCGGCATCGGCGCGGGTTGGTTCGAGCTCGAACACGACTCGCTCGGGTACGAGTTCGGTACGTTCACCGATCGGTTCGAGAAACTCGAGGAGGCGCTGCAGATCATCCTGCCCATGCTGCGCGGTGAGCGGCCGACCCTGGCGGGCAAGTGGTACCAGGTTGACGACGCCGTGAACTCCCCCGTCCCGCTCGGTCGGATCCCGGTGATGATCGGCGGTGGTGGTGAGCGCAAGACACTGCGGATGGTCGCCCAGTACGCCGACGAATCGAACCTCATCTGCGGGGCCGACGAGATCGGCCGCAAACTCGACGCCCTCGCCCACCACTGCGAGCGCCTCGGCCGCGATCGCTCCGAGATTGTCGTGACGCTGCAGACCTCGGCGTGCGTGGCACCGACCCACGAGCAGGCGGAGCAGGAGTTCGACGCCTATGTTGCCCGCAACCCGCGGGCACAAGCACGCCGCGGCGGCGCGATCATCGGCTCGCCGGAGGAGGTCGCGCAACGCTTCTCGGCACTGGTGGACACGGGGATCGACGGGGTCACGGTGAACGCACCCGCCAACGGCCATATCCCCGGCCGTGTCGACCTGCTCGGTCGGACCCTCGCACCGCTGATCAACCGCTAGCGGCAGGAACCGCCGATCCGCGCCGCGACAGTACCGCGGCCCGCCGCCCGGTTCCGTTCAGCGCACCCACGCGAGCCGACAGCCTTTCGACGATCTCCCCTGAGCCGCCGGCGACGGTGGACAGGACAATCGCGGCCCGCCTGTGGATGTGCCCAGAGTTGCACCGCGTGTCGATGACGCTGGTCACCTCTTCATCGGCGCGCGGCCGGTAGCTGCGGTCGAGTGCCGGTCGCCATGGACATCGGCATGGCAGAAACGGCCGACGTCGGCGAGTAAATCGCTGATCGGTGTCGACTCGAAGCCACTGGCGAATACCAGTACATCACAAAGGATCTCGGGCTTCTCACCGTTCATCCGACGCATCACCCGCAGACGGGCCGCATCGTCGGTCCCGGCGATGTCGAGCTTCCCGGTGCAACCGTGGAGGAACAACCGTCGGTGCCCGTCGACCCGTTCGGTGGATTCGCGCCGGTTTAGCTCGCTGACGAGTTCTGCATTGATGGCCCAGTAGTGCGTTGCCGCGGCGGTAGGTCGGGATGCGCTCACGCCAGGCGGGTTGCAGCGCGAAGTAGTCGTCGTCGGCACCGGGATCGAAGATCCGATTCGCGTAGGGGGCTGTGATCAGCTGGGACATCACCAATCTGGCGAGGTCGGCATGCACCTGCGCCTCGGACTTCTTGCCGAACTAACGCAGCCACCTCGGCGGCGACACCGGTCGCCACCAACCTATCGCGCGCGCAACCGACCCGCTGAAGTATGCCGGCGTCGCACCTCGAAGGCGCGGCGTCGGTACGCGTTCGGGGTGTCGGGTCAGCGGTGGTCGAAGGCTTCGATGATGTGCTGCGCGCCGAGCGCCGGGGTCAGCGTGGCCTCGCGCACCTGCTGCTCGACCTCGGCGCGTACCGCCTTGACCTCCGGGGAATCGGCGAGTCGTGCGAGCACGGTCTCGCGCGCCATCTCCCACATCCACTCAATCTGCTGACGATTGCGTCGGACCTCGAATTCACCTGCGGCGAGCAATGTCTCGCGATGACGTTCCACCGCCGCCCAGTACTGGTCGACGCCGGTGTTCTCCAGCGCGCTCATCGTCTGCACTGGGGGAAACCACAGCGCGTCGTGCGGATAGATCAGCCGAAGCGCATTCTTCAGCTCGCGGGCGGCCGCGTTCGCCTCGGTCAGATGGTTGCCGTCGGCCTTGTTGACGATGATCACGTCGGCGAGCTCGAGGACGCCCTTCTTGATGCCCTGCAACGAATCCCCGGTGCGGGCCAGGGTCAAGAACGAGAACGTATCGACCATGTTGGCCACCGCGACCTCCGACTGGCCGACGCCGACGGTCTCCACCAGCACGACGTCGAAACCCGCCGCCTCGACGAGAACAATCGACTCGCGGGTGGCCTTGGCGACCCCGCCGAGCGTGCCCGACGTCGGTGACGGCCGGATATAGGCACGCTTGTCCATCGACAACCGGCCCATCCGGGTCTTGTCACCGAGGATCGACCCGCCGGTGCGGGTGGAGGACGGGTCGACGGCGAGCACCGCGACCTTGTGCCCCCGCTCGATGAGGTGTAGTCCAAGGGCCTCGATGGTGGTCGATTTGCCGACCCCCGGTACGCCGGTGATGCCGACCCGAAACGACTTGCCCGAGTGTGGAGTCAGACGCAGGAGTAACTCTTGCGCCGCAGCGCGGTGGTCGGGCCTACGCGATTCCACGAGGGTGATCGCGCGGGCGAGATCCGCACGGCGATCGGCGAGGATGGCCTCGGCGAGCGCATCGACGTCGACTCGTCGGCGTATCGCTGCCCCCGTGTCGCTCTGGTCGGTCACTCGGAAGCGACTCCGGCGAGTTCGAGCCCCAGATTTTCGGCGAGCTTGCCGACGAGTTCGACCGCCGAGTCGGCGATGACGGTACCCGGCGGGAAGATCGCCGCGGCGCCTGCCTGGTAGAGCTCCTCGAAATCACCGGGCGGGATCACCCCACCGACGACGATCATGATGTCGGGGCGGCCGACCTCCTCGAGCGCCTTGCGCAGCGCGGGCACCAGCGTCAGATGCCCGGCCGCCAGCGAGGACACACCGACGACGTGGACGTCGTTGTCGGCGGCCTGCGTGGCCACCTCCTCGGGGGTGGCGAACAGCGGGCCCACGTCGACGTCGAAGCCGAGGTCGGCGAATGCTGTTGCGATCACCTTCTGCCCGCGGTCGTGTCCGTCCTGGCCCATCTTCGCGACCAGCACGCGCGGACGCCGGCCCTCTGCCTCGGCGAACTGCTCGACAATTTCCGTGGCCGCCTCGACGCCGGTCACCGCACCCACCTCATGTCGATACACCCCGCTGATGGTCTTGATCTCTGCCTGATGGCGACCATAGACCTTTTCCAGTGCCGCGGAGATCTCACCAACGGTCGCCTGCTGCCGGGCTGCCTCAATGGCCAGTGCCATCAGGTTGTTCTCCATGCCGCCGTCGTCGCTGGCCGCGGCGCGCGTCAGATCGGCCAGGGCCGCCTCCACCGCCGCCGAATCCCGGCCCACACGAAGCTGATCGAGCTTCTCGAGTTGTTCGGTGCGCACCTTGGAGTTTTCGACCTTGAGGACCTCGATCTCCTCGTCGTCCTCGACGCGGTACTTGTTGACCCCGATGAGCGGCTGCTGACCGGAGTCGATGCGCGCCTGCGTGCGGGCGGCGGCCTCCTCGATCCGCAACTTCGGCAGACCCTCGTTGATCGCCTGCGTCATACCGCCGGTCGCCTCGACCTCGGCGATGTGCTCGCGGGCCTTCTGTGCGAGCTGATGGGTCAGCCACTCGACGTAGTTACTGCCCGCCCACGGATCGATCGGGCGTGTGGTACCCGATTCCTGCTGCAGCAGCAGCTGGGTGTTGCGGGCGATGCGGGCGGAGAAATCCGTCGGTAGGGCGATCGCCTCGTCGAGGGCGTTGGTGTGCAACGACTGGGTGTGGCCTTGGGTGGCCGCCATCGCCTCGACGCAGGTGCGGGCGACGTTGTTGAACACGTCCTGGGCGGTCAACGACCACCCCGAGGTCTGCGAATGTGTGCGCAGCGACAACGATTTCGGGTTCTTCGGATCGAACTGGGCGACGAGTTCACTCCAGAGCAGCCGCGCGGCGCGCAGCTTGGCGACCTCCATGAAAAAGTTCATCCCGATGCCCCAGAAGAACGAGAGCCGCGGGGCGAACTTGTCGATGTCGAGCCCAGCGTCGAGACCGGCGCGGATGTACTCCACACCGTCGGCGAGGGTGTAGGCGAGCTCGAGATCGGCGGTGGCCCCGGCCTCCTGGATGTGATAGCCGGAGATCGAGATCGAGTTGAACCGCGGCATCTTCTGGCTGGTGTACTCGAAGATGTTGGAGATGATCCGCATCGACGGCTTGGGCGGATAGATGTAGGTGTTGCGGACCATGAACTCCTTGAGGATGTCGTTCTGGATGGTCCCCGCCAGCTTCTCCGGCGGTACGCCCTGTTCCTCTGCGGCAACGACATACAACGCCAGGATGGGCAGCACCGCACCGTTCATCGTCATCGACACCGACACGCTGCCGAGGTCGATGCCGTCGAAGAGCTGACGCATGTCGAGTATGGAGTCGATCGCCACGCCCGCCATGCCGACGTCACCGGCGACGCGTGGATGGTCGGAATCGTAGCCGCGGTGGGTGGCCAGGTCGAAGGCCACCGACAGGCCCTTCTGCCCGGCCGCCAGGTTGCGGCGGTAGAAGGCGTTGGATTCCGCCGCGGTGGAGAAGCCCGCGTACTGGCGGATGGTCCACGGCTGGTTGACGTACATCGTCGGATACGGGCCGCGGATGAACGGCGCGGCACCGGGCACCGAATCCAGCGGATACGGGTGTGCGTCGTCGGTGGTCACCGCGTCGCGATCGGCTCGGGTGTAGACCGGCGTGACGTCGATCTGCTCGGGGGTGCTCCAGGTGACCTGCTCGGTGCTGTAGCCGTGGGCGGCGGAGAGGTTTCCGATCACCTGCGCGGCCGCGTCGGCCGGTACCGCCGGCACCTCGACGGCGAGCTCGACGTCGGCGAAACTCGGTATCGCGGTTGTCTGTTCGGTGTTGGTCATGCGCTGGCTCCCGAGGTGGCGGGGACGGAGGGGACGAGCCGGTCGACGAGGTCGGTGAGGGTGGCCACCGCGTCGATGCCCACCCGCAGCGAGCCGTCGGGGCGGTCGTCACCTGTGGGCCATTCTTTTTCTGGCCCGGCGAGCAGCACGTGCGCCAGACCCGCTGCCCGCGCGGCGGCCAGCGCCGCCGGACCGTCCTCGGCGTAGCGCGCCTTGGTGCCGCACAGGACGGCGATCGGCGTGCCGATCTCGGTGATCGTGGTTCCGATGGTCGACGCGTCGAGCGGGCCGGGGTTCACCGCCTCGATCCCGCCCGCCGCGAGAAGATTCGCGACGAACGTGGTGCGTCCGTTGTGCTCGGCGACACTTCCCAACGGCAGCAACAGGATTCGCGGCCGGGCGCCGGTGTCGGCGACATGGGCGTCGGAGCGATCGCGCAACTGCTCGAAGGCGCGTCCGACACGTGCCAGCCGTGGGGTCGCGCCGACGAGGTCTGTCGTCGTGGCCGGGGCGCCCGTGATCGGCTTCTCGGCGAGATTCGGGAACTCGTTGACTCCGGTCACCGATTCACGACGATGGGCCACTTCCACGTCCCGGGTCTGCAACGACTCGGCGACTCGCTCGGCGATCCACCCCGAGTCGAGGGCGGCGCGATACCCGCCCTGCTTCTCGATGTCGCCGAAGACCGCCCATGCGTTCGCGGCGAGGTCGTCGGTAAGCGACTCGACGAACCACGATCCGCCGGCCGGATCGAGCACCCGTCCGATGTTGGACTCCTCGAGGAGTAACAGCTGGGTGTTGCGGGCGATCCGCCGGGAGAACGCGACTCCGGAGGTACGCGCGTCGGCGGGTAACGCCGCGTCGTAACGCAGGACGGTGACCTGGTCGGCACCGCCGACGCCGGCACCGAAGGCGGCGATGGTGCTGCGCAGCATGTTCACCCACGGATCACGCTGGCTGTACATCGACAGGTCGGTGACCGCATGGGTCAATGCGCCGCCCGAGGCCGGCGCACCGATCACCTCGGCCACCCGAGCCCAGACACGCCGCAGCGCACGCAGTTTCGCGATACCAGCGAACTGATCGTCGGCGACCGAAACGGCGAAGGTGAGCTGTTCCAGCGCGGCCGCGGGGTCGAGTCCGGCCGCGGTGAGATCACGCAGATGCGCCACCGCGGCCGCCACCGACAGGGCCAATTCAAGTCCGTTGTCGGCGCCGGCGGTGGCGAAGTCGGTGCCGTCGACCCGCAGGGCGCGAACCGCGGCGCCGTGTGCCCGCGCGACCTCCACCGCGAGTTCGGTGGCCGCCTCGGGTGCCACCGTGGGCCGACCCGAGTAAGCAGCGGTCAGCGGTGAGAGCCCGAGGGACAGCGTCGTCGCCGCGGTCGGTGCGGCGGTGTCCGCGCCCGCGGGCGCACCGCCGCGGACGGCGAGCAGGGCGCGTGCGGCCTCGATACCCGAGGCGCCGGCGTCGAGGGTGATCGGCACCAAATCCAGGTAAACACCGGACAGCGCGGTGGCGAGGTCAGAGGCGGACAGAGCACCTCCGACGGCCACCCACAGGCCGCTGGTCCCGTTGTTCATCGCCTCGAGGATCTCGGTGTTGACCTGTTGGGCCGATGCCGGATCGTCGCCGAATCGTTCGGTCACCCGCCAGCCGGTGAGAACGTCGCGGTGCGGGTCGGCCCCGCGGACGTAGGGGAAGCCACCTGGGACACCGGGTTCTGCGGTCTCGTCTCGGCGCGTGTAGAGCGGGCGGACGGTCAGCCCGTCCCGGGTCTGCGTGGACAGCAGTGCCTCGGGGGTGTCGGGAAGATCGTCGATCTCGATGCGCCGCGACTTGGCGAGCACCCCGGCCGCGGCCCGCGACCATGTCTCATATGCCTCGTCGAGCGCCTGTCGGGACTGCTCGGGCTGTTCGCTGTGCTCGGGCATCGTGCTGCACACACCTCCATCATGCGCTCGGTCGAGAGCGTAGTTGACCTTAGCCGATCGCTCGCTCGGTACCGCACAGTAGGCCCGTGTCGTGACGTATGCCACGTACGGCCTCGGGCGGGCAGACCCTCCCGGCTGATCACGCAAGGGCCTGTCACGGACCGCCCTAGAGTGAAGCGGTGCGTGACGATCGCAGAGGTTCCGGCGAGTCCCTGACGCCCACCTCGTCCGAGCCGCCCACTTCGCCGGGATCGCCGGGCCGGCCCCGAGATGCGATGACCACCCAGTCGCGCCGCAGAATCGGCAACGCGGCACTCGGGCTTGTCGCGGTGTGCGCCGTGCTGGCCGCCTCCTATCTCATTCCCCTTCCGTCGGTCGGCAGCGTGCGGGCTTGGGGCGAGACACTCGGGCCGGCCTTTGTCTGGGTGTTCTTCGGCGCCTACGTGGTGTGCACGGCACTACCGATCCCCCGCACCATCTTTACCGTCATGTCGGGGATCTTCTTCGGTCCCGTCGTCGGCGTGATCGGCGCGATGATCTCGGCAACCCTGGCGGCGTACCTGGCGTTTCGAGTGGCACGTGGTGTCGGGCTGTCCCGAATTCAGCCATTCCTGCAGCGGCCGGTGATGCGAGCGATCGAGCACCGGCTGGCCGCGCGCGGCTGGCTTGCCGTGGGGTCGCTGCGACTGATCCCGGTCTGTCCGTTCTGGCTGCTGAACTACTGCGCGGGGCTCTCCTCGGTGCGTACCGGCCCCTACCTGCTGGCGAGTGTGACATGTATGGCCCCAGGGACCGTTGCGGTCGTGCTGCTCGGCGACGCACTGACCGGTCAAGAAAATCCGTGGTTGCTGGGCCTGAGCGCCACGTTCTTCGCGATCGGGGTCATCGGGCTCGTCGTCGATGTGCGCGCACCGCTTCGATCATCAACTTCTCAACCTTGATGTATCCAAATCAAGCCATTTTGCTTGATATGTCGATGACAAGTCCTCATACTTGAACCATGAGGCAGCACAGGTCGCGCGACGTTGCCGCAACCGCACTGTCGGTGGCGGGTGATCTGCTGTGTTCGTGATGACGATCGACCAGCGCCGGAGCCGGACGGACCGCGACCGTGTTCCCGACCTGCTCACCGCCGTCGCCGACACCCCTGTTCTCCGGCCCTTCGACCGCACCGCAGGCGACGAGGTCCAGGCCGTACTCACCGACCCGGATGCCGTCGTCTCCGTCACCCTGCTGCTGGCCGACGAGGGCCATTGGAGCATCGGCATCGGGATCGGCGACGTCGAGACACCGCTCCCTGCACAGACCCGGGCGGGCCGCGGTGCGGCGTTCGAATATGCGCGGGTCGCGGTCGAGGAAGCCAAGGCCGCGCGGCCGCCGCTGGCGGTGCGCGGAGCGTCCCGGCGGGCCGAGCACGCCGACATCGCTCTGCGTCTGCTCACCGAGATCGTGACCACCCGCTCGGCCGCGGGCCGGGAGGCGGTGTCGCTGGTCCGCGGTGGCCTGCGCCAGACCGCGGCGGCCGACGAGCTCGGCATCACCCCGCAGGCGATGTCACAGCGATTGCGGGCGGCGCGCTGGGAACTGGAATCGCCCACGCGAGATCTCGTCGTCGACCTCCTCACCCGCGCCGACAGACCCGTGGCGGACCCCCGATGACGGTCACCGCCATCAGCGTGCTCATCGTGATCGCCGCGCTCCCCGGGGCGGCGATGGCGCTGCACCGTCGGCTCGGCAACCGCGAGTGGATCGATCCGGCGTCGAGCGTCGTCTCGTTGCTGCTCGCCGCGGTCACCGCACTCTGCGCGTGGTTGGGTACCGCACCGACCACCCATGCCTTATCCGTCATGGGATCCCTCGCGGCCACCACAGCCGCGGTCACCGCTGGCGGCGCCATCGTCCGATCGGTACTCATCGCCGGAGGCGTCACCGGTGCCCCGGTGAGCGCCGCACCGCCCGCGGGTGGGCCGGACGAGCCCGAGGCAGGGCCACTACGTGGTGGGCGGGTCATCGGATACCTCGAACGGCTCGCCGTCGTCGGAACCTTGCTGCTCGGTTGGCCGGAGGGCCTGGCGATCATCCTCGCAGTCAAGAGCCTGGCCCGGTTTCCGGAACTACGCGCGCCGCATGCCAGCGAGCAGTTCATCATGGGCACCTTCGCCTCGGTGCTCTGGGCGTGCGGAATGGCCGGGGTGGGGCACCTTCTGGCCGTGTGACCGCGGCCGGCACGGTCCGATAAGTCGGGCTGGCCGGTTTCTCGAGCCCGAAACATCAAGCGCTGAGCGGACTCTGCGCTGATTGACAGCGAGGTGCCAGATCCGGGACGAATACTGGCGCGAGTGGGTTCGCACACGTACGGACACGGCGTCTCGTTGCTCGACGGCTGGTTACCGCTGACCATCGAGATCGTCGCCATCGTCCTCTTGGCCCTGGTCATCGCACGCCGGTCGCGACGATGGTGGCTGCTCTGGATTCCGGTGAGCGTCGGGGTCGGCGCACTGACGGTGTGGGCCGCATACGAATACTGGTCCTCAGAGGGTATGTCCTCCGACCCCGCACCGCAGCTCTTGTGGTGCTGGATCGGAGCGCTGGGTGCCGCGGTAGCGCTGGTCGTCGTCGGTGCACGACGCACTCAGTGGTGGCGCCGGGTGGCATCGGTGTTGTCGGTGGTCGCCGTGCTCTCGGCGGCCGCGCTCAGTGTGAACCAGTGGGTCGGCTACTTTCCGACCGTGCAGGAGGCGTGGGTGCAAGTGACCGCCGGACCACTACCCGACCAGATCGACAACTCGACACTGGCCGCCGATCGCCACACCGTGCAGACCACCGGCAAAGTGGTCTCCATCGACACCGGTTCGGCGCGAAGCGATTTCGCCCATCGCACCGAATACGTCTACTTGCCACCCGCGTGGTTCGCCGGCCCCACCCCGCCGACCCTTCCGGTCGTGATGATGATCAGCGGCGAATTCAACACCCCCGCCGACTGGATGCGCACCGGACATGCCGTCCAGATCATCGACGTCTACGCGCGGACGCATCACGGACAGGCTCCGATCCTGGTGTTCCCGGATGTGGGCGGAAGCTTCAACAACGACACCGAATGCGTCAACGGGCCCCGCGGCAACGTCGCCACACATCTGACCGACGAGGTCCGTCCGGCGGTGATCTCGCAGTTCCACGCATCGCCTGCAGCCGCCAACTGGGGTGTGGTCGGCTGGTCGATGGGCGGCACCTGCGCGGTAGACCTGGCGACCATGCACCCCGATGAATTCACCTCGTTCGAGGACATCGCCGGCGACGCCGCCCCCAACTCCGGGACCACGAGCCAGACGGTCAGCCGGCTCTTCGGCGGCAGCACCACGGCCGACGCCAGCTTCGACCCGGCGACAGTCATGGCGCGCCACGGTCGCTATACCGGGGTCTCGGGGTGGTTCGACGAATCCTCCGGCGGCCGACGGGGTCCCGGCGGTCCGGGCCAGCACCGCGGGCACCGCCCGGGACAGGGTGGCCGGGGTCAAGGCAAGTGGGGTCAGGGACAGGGCGGCACCGGACTCGGTGGCCGTGACGGCGGTGGGCACATCACCCCGGGGTCGGAGCTGACTGCGGCACGAACGCTGTGCGCCGACGGCGAGAAAGTGGGCATCACCTGTTCGATCCATCTGCAATCGGGCGGGCACACATGGCAATTCGCCGAGCAGGCCTTCATCGACGCGCTGCCCACCATGGCCGCCGAGATCGGGGTTCCCGACGCCGGTCCGGTCGCGGCGACCACGACACACGCGCCCTCGGGCAGCGTTCCGAGTGCCCCGCCGGCGTCGGTGAACGCGATGTCCGCGCCTTCCTCCTCGCCACCGGTGTGAGAGCGCGCCCGGGGTGGAGTCGGACGACGACGCAGACCTACGAGCTCGGCTCGTCGGCGTCGATCGGGGCGGCCGATTCAACCGCGGGTGCCGCCAAGAATTCCGACCCCGCATCGAGCGCTCCCGGCGAGGTGGTGTCGGTGGTGATGGCGTGACGAGTGGCCGCCCGCAGCGGCGCATCGGGCTCGACGGGCTGGCGGGCAACAGCCTCGGCCTCGGCGACCGCACGCGCCACCCGCGGGTCGGTGGTCATGTCGAACCAGCCCTCGGTGTCGGATTCATCGACGTCGGCCGGGATGTCGTCGGCGGGCTCGTACCGGAACACCCCGTCGTCGCCCCTGACGCCGAACGACTTCGCGAATCCCTGGAGGGCCGAACCGAAGTCGGTCGGCAACACCCACACCTTGCTGCCTTCGCCCTTGGCCATCTCGGGGATTTGTTGCAGGTACTGGTAGGCGAGGATCTCCGGTGTCGGCTTGCTCGCCTTGACCGCGGCGAAGGTCTTCTGGATCGCCTTGGCCTCACCCTGCGCCTTGAGGTAGGTCGCCGCGCGATCGCCCTGGGCACGCAGGATGCGGGACTGCCGCTCGGCCTCGGCGGAGAGAATCGCGGCCTGCTTGGCACCCTCGGCGGACAGAATCTGGCTCTGCTTGGCGCCCTCGGCGGTCTTGATCGCCGACTCGCGCTGTCCCTCCGCGGCCAGAATGGTCGCGCGCTTCTCACGGTCGGCCTTCATCTGCTTTTCCATCGATTCCTGGATCGACGGCGGCGGCATGATCGACTTGAGCTCGACGCGCGCCACGCGGAGTCCCCATCGCCCGGTGGCTTCGTCGAGTACGCCGCGTAATTGGCCGTTGATCGAGTCTCGCGACGTCAGTGTTTCTTCCAGGGTCATACCACCGACCACGTTGCGCAGTGTGGTGATCGTCAGTTGCTCGACGCCGGCAAGGTAGTCGTCGATCTCGTAGACCGCCGACCGCGGATTGGTGACCTGGAAGTAGACGACGGTGTCGATCGACAGGGTGAGGTTATCCTCGGTGATGACCGGCTGCGGGGGGAAGGACACCACGCGTTCGCGGATGTCGACGCGCGCCCGGATCCGGTCGATGAATGGCACCAGCAGGGTCAACTGCCCCGACACGGTACGGGTGTAGCGCCCGAGGCGCTCGATCACCGCCGCCTCCGCCTGCGGGATGAGGGCCACCGATTTCGCGAGGGTGACCGCCACCAACACGATCACCAGGACGGCCACCACCACGCCGATGTACTCCACGACCCTCACCCCTTCCATACGACGGCGGTCGCGCCGTCGATCTGCCACACGGTCACCTGTTCGCCCGGTTCGAAATGATCGCCGGGGGTCCTCGCGCGGGCGGACCACTCCTCACCGTCGATCTTCACCCGGCCGCGGTGTTCGTCGACCGACGCGAGGACCGTGGCGCGCTTTCCCTCCAGCGCCTCGACGTTGGTCAACAACGCAGGTCGAGACATCAGATGCCGCTTGGCCACCGGCCGCACGACTGCCAACAACGCGATCGCGACCACCGCGAACACCACCACGTCCACCCAGATGGGCGGTGAGACAAAGAAATCCACACCCGTGGCGGCGAGAGCGCCACCACCGAGCATGAGCAACACCAGATCCCCGCTGACCATCTCTCCGATCAGCAGCACGATCACGGCCACCAGCCAGACCAGCGCGCTCATGGGTCCAGTCTGCCAGAATCACCACCGGGGCAGCGGCGATCCGGACCGCACCCGAGTCCCCGGAGCGATCGCCGACTCAGCCGTCGCCGTCCGCGGCGGTCACGAAGTCGATGAGTTCCTCGACCGAGCGCAACAGATCCACCTCGAGGTCGCGGAAATCGGTGACCTTCGACAGCACCCGTCGCCAGCCGTCTTGCGGTGTGCCCCAGCCCAATCGGGCACACACCCCGGTCTTCCACTCCTCCCCGCGCGGCACCGTCGGCCAGGCCCGGATACCGACGGAAGCCGGTTTCACCGCTTCCCAGACATCGATGAACCGATGCCCGCGAACGAGGACGTGCTCCCCCAGCGCCGTGGTGAGGCGCTCCTCCTTGGAACCGGCAACGAGGTGGTCGACCAGCACACCCGCTCGGCGATGGGCGGCAGGCCCGAACTCGGCGAGCACGGCCTCGAGGTTGTCGAGGCCGTCGAGCCCCACGACCACCACCCCCTCCGCGCGCAGATCCGACCCCCAGACGCGTTCGAGAAGAGTGGCGTCGTGCACGCCCTCGACGAAGATCCGGCTTGCCCGGGCCGTGCGGGCACGCGTCGCGGGTGCCACCCGCGATCCCGACGCGGTGCGCTGCACCGCGACCGGACCCCGGGTGCGCGGTCGAACCAGGGTCACCGGCGCACCGTCAATGAGGAAGGCCGCGGGATGCATGACGAAGACCCGCGTCCGCCCGTGCCGGTCCTCGAGCCGTACCAGGTCGCCGGCGTAGCTCTTCTCGAGTCCGACGACGGCGCCGCAGAAGCCGCTTGCCGCATCCTCAACGACCAGGTCTCGCTCTGCGGCCACCTCGGGGGGCCGCGGCGCGGCGCGGCGCGGCGCCGCCAGTACATCTCGTCCATAACGATCGTCGGTCACACCCGTCACGCTAACCAACTCCCGCCCCAGACCGGCGAAAGCCACGCCGAGCGCCGATGTGCGAACCGGAAGGTATCGTGGACGACCTATGACCAGTATCGATCAGGTTCTGCACCGCGCCTGGCCGGCCAGCGCCCTGGGCGCGTGGTCTGCTGCGTGGATCGCCGGGCGCTGCTCTCCCGACGACGTCGTCGACACCCTCGCCGGATCCGCCGATCGGCACATCCTCCTCGACGACCGGCCGGGCACGCCCGACTCCATCGCGGCCGGCGTTCTGGGACTGCTCTCCCTGCTCCGCGACGCCGGGCGTATCTCGATCCGCCTCCCCAGCGCCGGTGACCCGCAGGGCCTTCCGCCCGACGAGGCCACTACTGCAGCCTTCGCCGCCGGCGAGGTTCTGCTGATCGACGACGGCGCAGCGACGCCGCTGGCACTGATCCCGACCGAACACGACGGCTCCTGCCGGTGGCGGGCGATGCGCTATCGATCGGAGGTGCCGAGCGGGGCAACCGTACTCGCCGGTGACATCGAATACGAACTGCGACAGTCGATCTCGACGACAGCCGAGCTGATCACGAAGATCGGCGGCCGGACGGCGACGATGCCGGTCGATCTGCGCGGAACGCTGCGCGCACAGACCCACCGCCACCTTGTCGAGGTGCCACCACACGACGATATGCGTGCGACACGCATGATCGAGACCGCGGCACAGGTCGAGTCGATCGCGATTCTCGCCGGCGAGGCCGGAGCCGGATTCGGGGCAACCGCCGCACAGTGGTCCTCCGGCGATGGGGAGCTTCGGCGGCTGGTGAGACTCGCCCATGCCGCGCGCGCCGCCGCAGTGAACCGGATCATCACCGAATTCCTCGGCACCACATGGTGATCGGTGCGCCGACGATTCACATCCCCTGATGAGGGTGATCGCTCCGCATCGTCAGCTGCGGGTCGGACGGGGCACCGGCACACAGCAGCGGTCACGGCAGACCGCCCCGTTGTCCCCGCACCCCATCGGCGACTCGCCCGCCGGAGCATTCGCAGCACCGGTATAGCGGTCGTCGACAAGGTGGTCGTCGACGAGATCGGCGATCAGGGCCACGAAACGCGCGTCGGTGCCCACGGTGTCGGCGCGGACGTAATCCATTCCCAGACGCCGCGCGGTATCGGCCGCCTCGTTGTCGAGGTCCCAGATCACCTCGAGATGGTCGGAGATGAATCCCACCGGGTAGACGATGACCTGCGTGATGCCCTGTGCGGCCAGTGTTTCGAGATGGTCGCAGATGTCCGGGCTCAACCAGGGCACCTGTGGCGGCCCGGAGCGCGACTGCCACACCTGGTCGTGGTCGTCGAAACCGGCTGCCCGCGCAACCATCTCGGCCGCACGAGCCACCTGATACGAGTACATGCGCCCGCCGTCGGCGGCGGGCCCGGAGTTCGCGTCGGCGGCGCTGGGCACCGAATGCGCCGTGCACACCAGACGCGGCGGGCGGGAGGAGGGCGGGAGGAGGGCCGCCGCACGCGCGACCGCGTCACGGCCGGCCGCCACCATCGCCGGATGGTCCCAATACTGGGGGAGTTTGCGCAGCAGGACGGGATCCGACGATGCCGCCGCGGGCCGGCGCAGTGTCAGCTCGGTCACCGCGTGCTCGATGTCTTCGTGGTATTGCCGACAACCGGAATAGCCACCCCAGGCCGACGTCGGGAATACAAGAATCCGCCGATGACCCGCGTCGTACATCTCGGTGACGGTGTCGGCGATCATCGGATGCCAGTTGCGGTTACCGAAGAAGACCGGCAACCCCTTGCGCCCGCGACGGTCCAGTTCGCCGCGCAGGGCCTCGATCATCTCGAGATTGAGCCGGTTGATCGGTGATACACCACCGAAATGCAGATAATGCTGCGCCACCTCCTCGAGGCGCTTCCTGGGCACACCGCGCCCCCGGGTGACGTTCTCCAGGAAGGGGATCACGTCGTCGGGCCCGTCGGGCCCACCGAAGGACAGAAACAGCACAGCGTCAAACTGCCGGCCGCCGCCGGTGCGATCACACTCTCGGCTATCGCCGGTGGGATCGATGTCCCCGCTTTCGGGCGCGACGGTCACCGGCACACGCTCACTTGATGAAGTCCGCAGGGAACCAGGTGTTGTGGCTCGCCCCGCCGTCGACGTAGACGATCGACCCGGTGGTGCCCGGCAGGTAGTCCGAGAGCAGGGCGCACACACTGGTGCCCACCACGCCCGGATCGTTGACGTCCCAGCCGATCGGCGACGCGCCGTTCCAGTACTCGTTGAGCATGTTCAGCTTCTTGGCGTCATCGGTGGCTGTCCCCGAAATCGCCTTGGCAGCAAGCGTTTTGATGGGACCGGCCGCCACCAGGTTGGACCGGATCCGCTTGGCGTAGCCGACCTCGCGCGCCACGTAACGGTTCACCGACTCCAGGGCGGCCTTGGCCACACCCATCCAGTTGTAGTCGGGCATCGCGGTCCGCGGATCGAAGTCCATGCCGACGATCGAGCCACGTTCGTTCATCACCGGCAGCACCGCGCGCGCGAGCGACGCATAACTCCATGCCGAGATCTCGAAGGCCCTGGACACATCGGGGCCCGGGCCGTCGAGGAACGGCACGGCGTCGGGACCCATCAGCGTTTTGGGAGCGAAAGCGATGGAGTGCACCACTCCGTCGACCCCCTCGGGCGCGAGTTCACCGACCTTGTCCGCGAGAGCGGCGAGCGACTCCTCGTCGGTGACGTCGAGCGGGATCGCCGCCGGCACCTCCTGCGGTAGCCGCTTGGCAATGCGGTCGATCAGCCGCAACCGCTCTGGGATCCCGGTGATGATGACCTTAGCGCCCTGCTCCTGGGCGACCTTGGCGGTATGGAAAGCGATGGAGGCATCGGTGATGATGCCGGTGACGAGGACGGTCTTGCCGTCCAGGATTCCGCTCACGGCGAGAACTCCTCTGCTGTGCGGGGTCGGGGGAATGGAGAAAATCGATGGCGGGAGAACGGATCTAACAAGTCTAGTGGCCCATGCCGAGGCCACCGTCGACGTTGATCACGTTGCCGGTGACATAGGACGAGTCGTCGGAGGCCAGGAACGACACCACCGCGGCAACCTCCTCGGGCTGTCCCATCCGTTTGGCCGGGATCGCCTGATCCACCGCGGTCTTGGTGTACTCCTCGGGCAGCGCTCGGGTCATGTCGGTGTCGATGAGCCCGGGTGCGACGACGTTGGCGGTGATGTTGCGGCCGCCGAGTTCGCGGGTCACCGACCGGGCGAGCCCGATCACACCGGCCTTCGACGAGGCGTAGTTGGCCTGGCCGGGAGTACCCATCAGACCGACGACCGAGCCGAGGTAGATGAATCGTCCCCACCGCTTACGCAGCATGTCCCGGGTGGCCGCCTTGGTCACCCGGAACGCCCCGGTCAGGTTGGCGTTGATGACCTTCTCGAAGCTCTCCACGCTCATCCGCATGAGCAGCGTGTCCTCGTTGATGCCGGCGTTGGACACAACCACCTCGACGGGCCCCTGGTGCTCGGCGATCTCGGCGAACGCCCGGTCCACCGATTCGGTGTCGGTCACATCGCAGACGACCCCGAACAGCCCGTCGGGCACCCCGGAACCGCGATGGGTCACCGCGACCTTGTGCCCGTCGGCGAGAAGTCGCTTGGCGACGGCCAGACCGATTCCACGGTTGCCGCCGGTGACCAGTACCGATCGTGAGACCCGACCGGCGTCGGTCGTTTCGTTGCTATCAGCCATGCGCCAAACCTATCGGTTGGATCGGCGGCACGTGCCGTCAGGTCTGCCCTGGGCGCGCACGCACACACCGACGACTCCGCCGGTGCACCGACTACGGCAGACGTTGGTTGATGACCAGCGAACCGATGACCGCGGCGATCGCGAGGATCGTGCCGGAAATGATCCAGGGTCGCGAGTTGTCGCCCCTACGGATCTCATAGCCGATATCCTTCTGCAGCGATTCGTAGACCTTGTTGAGCTCGTCAAGAGTCGACGCGGTGAAGAACCGGCCGCCGGAGAGGTTGGCGATCTGACGCAGGGTGTCATCGTCAACAGGCACCGGTACCTGATCGCCGTCGAGATTCACGACGCCGGCCGCGGTACCGAAGGAGATCGTGGACACCGGGATCTTCTCCTCCTTGGCCTTACGGGCCGCGGTGAAGGCGCCACGCGGGTCGTCCGGGTCGTCGGGCACTGTCTCCTTGCCATCGGAGAGCAACACGATGCGTGCCGGTGGCGCGCCGGAGTCACCGCCGAGGACGGCGTTGAGCGTCTGAATCTGCTGGATGGCGGCGAAGATGCCCTCGCCGGTAGCGGTCTTGGTGGCAAGTTGCAGCTTATCGACGGCAGCTTTGGTCGCGCCGTGATCCGGTGTGGGCGTGACCAGGTTCGACGCCGTCCCGGCGAACGAGATCAGGCCCAGGTTGATGCCGTCGGTGAGATCGTCGGCGAACTTCTTCGCCGCGGCCTGCGCCGCCTTGAGCCGGGTCGGCGCGACGTCGGTGGACTCCATGGATTTCGACACGTCCATCACCAGCATGACGGTGGCCTTGTTGCGCGGCACCTTTCGATCGGCCTGCGGTCCGGCCGCGGCGACGACAAGTAGGAGCAATGCGACGATCAATAGGGCGATCGGGGCGTGCCGGGCCCATCGTGTCCAGCGACCGTCAGGCGCGGTGACCCGATCGAGGACCTCGGTGTTGGCGAACTGTAGGGTTCGCCTGCGACGAGTCCGGAGGATGTAGACGTAGCAGGCGACGACGACGGCCACCAGCAGGGCGAGCAACAGCCACCAGGGGTTGGAGAACACTCCGTGATCACCGGACCCCGGCCGCGCGGCGGCGGCGACCGACGAATTTCACGACGTCGGTGAGCCAGTCCCGGTCGGTACGCAGCGACAACACCGGACCGCCGCAAGTGCGGACGGTGCGTGCAACCTTGTCCTGATGTGCCTGGGCCGCCACCGAGAAATCGTGGCGGAGGCGGTCGGTGATGGTCACCTCACGCACCTCGCCGGACTCGGCGTCGGCCAGGCGCACCTCACCGATCGGTGGCAGTTCCACATCGCGCGGATCGAGTACCTCGACGGCAAGGAGGTCATGGTGGGCCGCAATCGCCCGCAGGGACCGCTCCCACGTGATCGGTCCGAGGAAATCACTGATCACCACGGCCAGACCATGGCGTCGTTGCGGACGACGGAGCGCCTCGATACCCGCGTCGAGGTCGCCACGGACACCGGGAGCGCCGCGGGTGGTGGTGGCGATCGTTGTCAACACCTGTTGCGCGTGCACTCGTCCGGCCCGCGCCGGGACGCGCACGACCTGGTCACCGGTCACCACGATCGCCCCGTGCCTGTTGCCGCCACCGGAGGTCAGATGGACGATCGCGGCCGCCGCCGCGACCGCTAGTTCCCGTTTGGTGCAGTTGACGGTGCCGAAGTCGAGGCTCGCCGAGGCGTCGACCACGAGCCACGTCTCGAGCTCGCGGTCGGCGACCATCTGACGAACGTGCGGCTGCGTGGTGCGTGCGGTCACTGACCATTCCATGCGGCGGATGTCATCGCCGGGCTGATAAGGCCGCGCCTCCCCAGGCTCCGAACCGGGCCCGGGGATGAGGCCGAGGTGCTCGCCCTGCAGCACACCATCGAGTTTGCGCCGCACCGCGATCTCGAGCGTCTTCAGCGCCGCAGTGAGCTGCGGCTCCTCGAGCAATCCCGCCCCGAGCGACGGCAGATCGCTATTGGCCGCCATAGTTCGCGGTCGCCTGGTTGGGTACATGCAGACCATTCTGGGCAGTGATCTGCTGACCAACGCTCGACGGTGCACCGACCTGCGGTTCCGGCGGGTTGGCGTGCTCATGACCCGGCTGCTGGGGTCCGGGCTGCTGGGGTCCGGGTTGCTGAAGTCCCGGTTGCAGGTCGGACGGGTACGGGGCGGCCATCGGTTGTGCGCCGACCTGCGGCAGACCGACGGTCTGCAGAATGCGCGTGATCACCGTGTCCGCGGTGATCTCGTCGGCCAGCGCGTCGTAGCTGAGGACCAGACGGTGCCGCAGCACATCCGGGATGATCTCGACGATGTCCTGCGGGATGACGTAGTCGCGACCGCGCACGAGCGCCAGTGCCCGGGCTGCGGCGACGATACCGAGGGTCGCGCGCGGCGAGGCGCCGTAGGAGAGCCAGCGCCCGGCATCGGTCAGTCCGAGGTCGGCCGGGCGGCGCGTGGCGTTGATGACACGTACGACGTAGTCGACCAGGGCGTGGTGCACGAAGACGTTGGCGGCGGTCCGCTGCAGCCGGATGGTCGCCGCGGGATCGAGGATCTGCGACGCCTCGGGGGCGACATTGCCCATCCGATAAACGATCTCGCGTTCTTCCTCCACCGACGGATAGTCGACGAGCACCTTGAACAGGAACCGGTCGCGCTGCGCCTCGGGCAGGGGGTAGACGCCCTCGTTCTCGATCGGATTCTGGGTCGCCATGACCAGGAACGGATCAGGCATCGGATAGGTCGTTCCACCGATCGAGACGTGCCGCTCGGCCATCACCTCGAGCAGTGCCGACTGGACCTTGGCGGGCGCGCGATTGATCTCGTCGGCGAGCAGGAAGTTCGCGACCACGGGACCGAGTTCGGTGTCGAACTCCTCGCGTCCCTGGCGATAGATCCGTGTGCCGATGAGGTCGGTCGGGACGAGGTCGGGGGTGAACTGGACCCGGGAGAAACTGCCGCCGATCACCTTGGCGAAGGTCTCGACCGCGAGGGTCTTGGCGACTCCGGGAACACCCTCGAGCAGAATGTGGCCGCGGGCGAGCAGGCCCACGAGAATGCGTTCGACGAGCTGGTCCTGACCGACGATGACCCGCTTGACCTCGTAGATCGCCCGTTCCACCAGCTTGACGTCGGCGTCGCTCAGTTCGAAGCCCGCAGCGCCGGCCCCCGGCGGCGTCGACTCGACCGTGGAATGTGAGGTCAACCCTTTGCTCCTGTCGTTGCTGATCCGGCGACGGCGCTACCCCGCTCGCGTCGTTGCCAGCCTAGCGGCGCCGACTGAGAACATGCCACGAAGGGCGCGGGCGTCGCCGACGCCGGTGCGTCGGATGACGACCAAGAGCCCGCAGCCCCACCTTGCTCAGAGGAGGCGGACGACGTTGGGCATCGCGCCGTCGGTACGCACCGGCGACACCTTCACCACATCGCCAGACTGCGGCGCCTCGACCATCTTTCCGTCGCCGAGGTAGAGGGCGACGTGCTCACTGGCGTTGGGGCCGTAGAAGATCATGTCGCCACGCTGCATCTGTGCCAATGGAAACTGCGGCCCCGACGTGTACTGATAGCCGGTGTAGTGCGGCAGCTCGATTCCGACGCCGGCGAAGGCGTAGACCATCAGACCCGAGCAGTCGAACCCGATCTTGTTGTAGTCGCCGTAGCTGTCTGCCACGCCGCCGTCGCGGATGCCCTGGGTCGGCCCATTGGCATCACCGCCGCCCCACGCGTAGGGCACGTTCAACTGCGACAGTGCGCGGTTGACGACGATCTCGACGGCCTGCGGGCCGCGCAGGCCCGGGCGGACGACCCCGCCACCTCCGCCCGAGCTGCCGAAGAGCTGCCCAAGGCTGCCCGTCCCCAGGCGCGCACCGAGTGTGTCTCCACCGTCGCTGCCCAGCCCCGCTCCGCCGAGTCCGAGTTCGTCGAGCAATTGCGAATGCGGCACCTGTTGCTGGCCCACGAGCCCGGACAGGACCTTCTGCGTCACATCAAGGGCCAGCCGAGCCGCAGCTTCGGCGGCGACCTGCATGGCGTCGTTGTCACCGGCCGCCTGGGTGGGGCTGATCGACACCGGGCCGGGCTGCGCCTGACCGGGCAGATTGCGGAACAACCCGGTCAGCAGATCCGCGGGAGCCGGGGCGTCGACCTGCGTCGGTCGCGCCGTCCCACGCAGTTTGTCGAGCTGGGACTGGACCATGTTGCGTTGCTGGACCAGGGTGGCTCGTGTGCGTTGCTGGTCGGCGATCGCGCCGCGAGCCGCCGACACCGCCGCAAGGGCATCGTCGCGGCGGGTCTGGGCGCTGTGCGCCGCGTAGGCGGTCTGGCGCTTGGTCGCCTGTAGTGCCGCCACCTGGTTGGCCTGCTGATTGCGCGCCACCTGCAAGCGCCGGATGGTCTGCTGTTGGTCGCGGCCGAGTTGATTGATGACGGTGACCCGGTCGAGCACCTTCTGCGGATCCGACGACGAGAGGTACTCGGTCAGCGTGCCCTCGTTCCCCCCGGTGCGATAGACCGACCGGACGAACTGGTCGAACGCACGTTGAGCGGACTCGGTGGCGCGGGTGGCACGACCCAATGATTGTTGGGCGTCGTCGGCGGCCACGGCGGCGAGACGCTGTGCAGCGACGGCGTTCTGATAGTCGACGACGGCGTGGTTGGCCGCCTCCTGCCGAGCGGCGACCGCGCTGTCGAGGTCGCTGAGATTCTGGTTGACCTGGGCGATCTCATTGATCAGCGCCGATACCGACGAACTCGGGGCGCGCGAGGTGGTCGGTGCGGCCGCAGCCGGACCCATCACGGCAACCAGGCCGACGGTCGCCGCGACGAGCGCCGTCGCCAACGACGCCCATCGGCGCGCCGCCCTGCGGCCCACTCCTGTGGTCACTCGCCTCACTGGCACTCCCTCGCCGTCTGTCAGCGGATGTGGTCATCCGTGGCACGAACAGCGTCTGCAACCCCGCGCGGCGCACGACGCCGACGATGCAACACGCATCACATGTGGCGCATTGATGGACATGTACACCACACGTGACATTGGAACCGTACGTCACATTTGCCACAGGAGAAAACGGGTGCAACGAATTACAAAGACGTGATTACCTGCGCCGATGCTGTGAACTGCTCAAAGTCCGACAGGTTGGGTTGATATCGAATTGGCAACGGATGCCGGCGCAGAAGCGTCAACCCTTCAGGGGATCCCGAGACCGTCCGCGAGAACGGCGACGAAGATCGGCCGGATACAGCTCGGCCACCGTGTGCAGGATCCCGCAGACCTTCCTAAGAGTCGTTTCCCGAGCCGGGCGCAGCTCCGGAGGGCGACGTCACGTCCGCCGCGGGTTCCTCACCGACGCCGTGACTGAAATCTGCTGCCGACGTCTGCGCACCGCGGTCCCGACGCCGAAGACTCCGGACGCGGCCGACGATCGCTCCGATCGTGACGACGGCGATCAGCACAATCGTGACCAGCGTCCAGTCGACGCCGGGCTTGGTGATCGCATCGACCATTTGCTGTGCGGCCTGCGGCGGATTCGACAGCGTCAGATTGTCGGTGGCGTCTTCGAGGTTGACCCGACTGAACTCCGGCGACGCACTGCCCACCGAATTGGGACCGAAGACCAGTACTGTCCCGCCGACATGTTGCTGCAGTTCGGTGGCGATGTCGCGATACATCGTGAACGTGGGCATCTGCTGCTTGAGTACCACCAGATTAATGTCGTGACCGTCGGCCTGGGCATGCGCCACCACCTGCCTGAGGGCTCCGATCTGCGCGGGATCCTCGCTGTAGACGTGATCGTCGCGGAGGTCGGCGGCGATAGCGGTCAGGTCGACCCCACCGGGGGCGGTCGTGGCAGTGACACCCTGGCTGTCATACGCGGAGGCGGGCGCCGCGAGAACGGTCGGCGCAGGAGCGGCGAGTATCTGGGTGCCGTCGGTGACCGGACCAGGATTCATCGTCTCCGCTTCCTCGAACCTCGATGGCGCGCACGGGTCACGGTGGCCACCACGTTTCGCGATCATTAAATGTGCGTTCGTCGGTGGATGCTCACCGAACCCCGATCAGAACGGTACGACAGAATGAGGGAGTCGTGAGCATCTGGGGGTCCGGGTCGCACTCGCCGATGGACGGTCCTTGTTAGCAGTACGACCGTACTGTTAGGCTGGATTACGTCACCGCGGAAAACCCCGCGGTCGCTGGATGAAACGTCGCTGGATGAAGCATCGAGCACGACCCCGACGCAGCCCGTCGGGTGGATGGTCAGAGTCGACGAGCCGGTCAGTTCGCCGATGAAGTACGCAGCCGTCCCGGAGACCGTCGCCCGGGACAGCACGCACACGCCGGCGCAGCCCGCCGGCCAGAGGAGAGTGGATTACACGTGAGTATCAATTCGTTCGGCGCGCGCGGCACCCTCGAGGTGGGCGACAACTCCTACGAGATCTACCGGCTCAGCGCGGTCGAGGGCACCGACAAGCTTCCCTACGCTCTCAAGGTCCTCGCCGAGAACCTGCTGCGCACCGAGGACGGCGCGAACATCACCACCGAGCACATCAACGCGATCGCGCAGTGGGATCCCTCGGCCGAGCCGAGCATCGAGATCCAGTTCACCCCCGCGCGTGTGATCATGCAGGATTTCACCGGCGTGCCCTGCGTGGTGGACCTGACGACCATGCGCGACGCCGTCAAGGAACTCGGCGGCGACCCGGAGAAGGTCAACCCGCTCGCGCCCGCCGAGATGGTCATCGACCACTCGGTCATCATCGAGGCCTTCGGCAACGCCCAGGCGCTCGAACGCAACGTCGAGATCGAATACCAGCGCAACGAGGAGCGCTACAAGTTCCTCCGCTGGGGTCAGCGCGCATTCGACGATTTCCGCGTCGTGCCGCCGGGCACCGGCATCGTGCACCAGGTCAACATCGAGCACCTCGCCCGTTCGGTCATGGTGCGCGACGGGATCGCCTACCCCGACACCTGCATCGGCACCGACTCACACACCACCATGGAGAACGGCCTCGGCGTCCTCGGCTGGGGCGTCGGCGGAATCGAGGCGGAGGCCGCGATGCTCGGCCAGCCGGTCTCGATGCTCATCCCCCGTGTCGTCGGATTCAAACTCACCGGTGCCGCCAAGCCCGGAGTGACCGCCACCGACGTGGTGCTGACCATCACCGACATGCTGCGTAAGCACGGCGTGGTCGGCAAGTTCGTCGAGTTCTACGGCAACGGCGTCGCCGAGGTGCCGCTGGCCAACCGCGCCACCATCGGCAACATGAGCCCGGAATTCGGTTCGACCTGCGCGATCTTCCCGATCGACGGTGAGACCATCAACTACCTCAAGCTCACCGGCCGGTCCGCCGAGACACTCGCGCTCGTCGAGGCGTACGCCAAGGAACAGGGCATGTGGCTGGAGCAGGACGCGCCGGAGGCCCAGTACTCGGAGTACATGGAGCTCGACTTGTCGACTGTCGTCCCGTCGATCGCGGGCCCCAAGCGCCCGCAGGACCGTATCGAGCTGTGGGACGCCAAGAACGCTTTCCGCAAGGACATCCACAACTACGTCGAAGAGGGCAACACCCCGCAGCTCAACGGTGTCGACGAGGAGAACGTCTCCGCCTCGGATTCGCCCTCGACCGCCCCAGACGCGGCCAAGCTGTCGTTCTCCGACGAGACCGCCCACAACGCCTCCAAGGGGGCCGAGGGTCGACCTTCGAAGCCGGTGTTGGTGGAGTCTGCCGAGCGCGGAAAGATGATCCTCGACCACGGCATCGTCACGATCGCCTCGATCACCAGCTGCACCAACACCTCCAACCCGTCGGTGATGCTCGGTGCGGGCCTGCTCGCGAAGAAGGCCGTGGACAAGGGCCTGACCTCCAAGCCGTGGGTCAAGACCTCGATGGCACCCGGATCGCAGGTCGTGACCGGGTACTACGACAAGGCGGGCCTGTGGCCGTACCTGGAGAAGCTAGGCTTCTTCCTCGTCGGCTACGGCTGCACCACCTGCATCGGCAACTCGGGCCCGCTGCCCGAGGAGATCTCCAAGGCGATCAACGACAACGACCTCACGGCGACCGCGGTGCTCTCGGGCAACCGCAACTTCGAGGGCCGCATCAACCCCGACGTCAAGATGAACTACCTCGCGTCGCCGCCACTGGTCATCGCCTACGCGCTGGCCGGAACGATGGATTTCGATTTCGAGTCCGATCCGTTGGGTCAGGACCAGGACGGAAACGACGTCTTCCTCGCCGACATCTGGCCGACCAACGAAGAGATCGCCGAGACCATCGCGAGCTCCATCTCGGCCGAGCAATACGCCGAGGACTACGCCGACGTGTTCAAGGGTGACGAACGCTGGCAGAACCTGCCGACCCCGGACGGCAAGACCTTCGAATGGGACGACGAGTCGACCTATGTGCGCAAGCCCCCCTACTTCGAGGGCATGACCCCCGAGCCGGAGCCTGTCACCGACATCAAGGGCGCTCGTGTGCTGGCCAAGCTGGGTGATTCGGTCACGACCGACCACATCTCCCCCGCCTCGACCATCAAGCCGGGTACGCCGGCCGCGCAGTACCTCGACGCGCACGGTGTCGCACGCAAGGATTACAACTCGCTGGGCGCCCGTCGTGGCAACCACGAGGTGATGATCCGCTCGACTTTCGGCAACATCCGCCTGGCCAATCAGCTCGTCGACGTCACCGGCGGCTACACCCGCGACTTCACCCAGGAGGGCGGACCGCAGTCGTTCATCTACGACGCCGCACAGAATTACGCCGCGCAGGGCACCCCGCTGGTGGTCCTCGGCGGCAAGGAGTACGGCACCGGCAGCTCGCGTGACTGGGCGGCCAAGGGCACCCGCCTGTTGGGCGTCAAGGCCGTCATCACCGAGAGCTTCGAGCGCATCCACCGCTCGAATCTGATCGGAATGGGTGTCATCCCGCTCCAGTTCCCCGAGGGCGAGTCGCACAAGTCACTCGGGCTCGACGGCACTGAGACGTTCGACATCACCGGCATCGAGGCATTGAACTCCGGTAACACCCCGGAGACCGTGCACGTCACGGCCACCAAGGAGGACGGCTCGGCGATCGAGTTCGACGCCAAGGTGCGCATCGATACCCCCGGTGAGGCCGACTATTACCGCAACGGCGGCATCCTGCAGTACGTGCTGCGGAACATGATCAAGGGCTGAGGCACCCGCTCGAGAACAAGGAGCACTCAAGTGCCCAAGGTCAGCGATGACCGACTTGCCGCGCGTCGTCGGGAGATCCTCGACGGCGCGCGGCATTGTTTCGCCGAGTACGGATACGACGGTGCCACCGTCAAACGCATCGAGGAATCGACGGGACTGTCCCGCGGTGCGATCTTCCACCACTTCCGCGACAAGGAAGCACTGTTCCTGGCATTGGCGTCCGAGGACGCCGAGCGCATGGCCGACGTGGCCGCCGAACAGGGCCTCGTGCAGGTGATGCGCGATGTTCTGGCCCGCCCGCAGGATTTCAACTGGCTCGGCACGCGCCTGGAGATCGCACGAAAGTTACGGACGGACAAGAGTTTTCGTGATGCCTGGATGTCACACTCGGCGGATGTGGAGAAGGCCACGCTCGCCCGACTCGAACGCGGGCGGGCCTCTGGCCGGCTTCGTGACGATGTGCCCACGGAGGTCCTGGTGAAATATCTCGACCTCGTGCTGGACGGTCTCATCACCCGGCTGGCAACCGGTCAGCCCACCGACGATCTCCACGATGTACTCGACCTCGTCGAGGAGTCGGTCCGCATGGCGCGGGGCGCTCCCGCGGACTCCACCAGCAACACCACCCTGTGATGTAGATCACCCTCGATTGGCAAAAGTGTGCCTACCCGAAGTTTGTGGCTATCTTCACAGTATGCGTTCAGATTCGCCTTCGGCTGCGATCAGCCGACGATCCTTGCTGCGCGGCGCCGGGGCCGGGGCTCTCGGCGCCGCCGTGCTCGGGCCCGCCGGCCTCGGTTTCCCGTCGGGGACACCGGCATCGGCCGCACCTGGAGCCCCTACTAGCGGCGCCACCGCGATTGTGATCGGAAGCGGCTTCGGCGGTGCGGTGGCCGCACTTCGTCTGGGCGAGGCCGGAATTACGACCACGGTGTTCGAGCGGGGGCGGCGGTGGCCGATCCGACCCGACGGTAATACCTTCGCGACCTTCGACCGGCCAGACCGGCGCGCCGCCTGGTTCGATGACACCGCCGGGATCTCGAGCGTCGGCCGGGTACCCACCCAGCGTTATCCGGGCGTTCTCGACACCATCCGCGGCAACGGCATCGAGTCGGTGCACGGCGCAGGCGTCGGCGGCGGGTCCCTGGTGTTCGGCGCGTTCACCCTCCAGCCCGACAAGGCCGATTTCGAGACCGTTTTCCCCGGTGGAATGGGCTACGACGAACTCGCCGCCGAGTATTTCCCCCGCGCCCGGAAGATGTTGAACACCTCGGGCCTACCCGACGACATCCTCGCCCACCCCAATTACGTGGGCGCGCGTTCCTGGTTGAAAATCCTCGAACGATACGGAATCGCACCGCAATTCGTGGAGTACGCCATCGACTGGGATCGGGTGCGCGCCGAGCTTGCCGGACGCGCCAAGCCCGGCGTCTCGATCGGCGATTTGTCCTACGGCGTCAACAGCGGCGCCAAGAACTCCGTCGATCACAACTACCTGCCGGCCGCCGAGCGGACCGGATTTGTGACGATCAAACCCATGCACGAGGTCTTCGAGATCCGGGAACGCTCACGGCGGCCCGGTTATGTCGTGCGGGCCCGACTGATCGATGACGCGCGGCGCACGGTGCGGATCGTGACCGCCGAAGCGGATTACCTCTTCATGGCCGCCGGCTCCTACCACACCACCTCGCTGTTGGTGCGGGCCCGCGCACAGGGCACGCTCTCCCGGCTGTCACCCAAGATTGGCAACGGCTTCGGCGGCAACGGCGACTTCCTGATCGTGCGCACCGCGCTCCGTGACCAGCACGGGCCGATCCAGGGCGGTCCTGGCTATGCCCGCATCCGTGAGGACCGGATGCCCGGTGGACCGGCCACGATGATCTATCAGGCCAGCCCCTTCCCCGCACCAGCGGGCTCGTTGGCGACCACGCACCTGATCCAGGTGCTCACCGACGAGCGCGGCACCATTGACTACGACCACTCCACCGGCGCGACGCAGCTGAACTACCCGTACGCCGAAGGTTCCAGCGTCCTGGACCGGCAGGCGATCGCCTTCGCCCAGCATTTCCATGAGCGGACCGAGACGCGGTTCGGCCACCCGGCAAACGGCATCCCGATCTACGACCGGCGCTCCGGATTCGGTTCCGGCGCAACATTCCACGGGCTCGGCGGGGTCGTTGTCGGGCAGGCCGCCGACGCCGACGGCCGCATCCGCGGTTATGACAACCTCTATGTCGTCGACGGCTCGTTCGCGCCGGGCGCGGTGGGATTGGTCAATCCGTCGTTGACCATCACCGCACTCGCCGAACGCACCTTGGATCGTTTCCTGAGCACCCGCTGACCGCAATGACCACTCGATGTCGGGACCCCAAGGTCGCCGACCACATCGTCGAGCGCCTGCACGCCGCAGGAATCACGTCGACCTTCGGCGTGCGCGAGGCGAACATCGAGGAACTCTTCGACGCGGCCGTTCGCGTCGGCCTGACGCGTTCTGGCCACGGCATGTGTGGCACCCGGACACAGATGTGCTCCCCGGACACGCCGGGGCTCAACGCCTTCGGTCCCACCGACATCGCCGTCGGTCTCGCAGCGATGTTTCCCGACCTGCGGGTTCGGAGGGTCACCGATCCGCGCGACCTCGACGCCGCCACCAGTGACGTACTCACCCGGCCCGGTCCCGCGTGCCTCGTCGTCGACACCGATCCCGACGCGACCCCGCCGTGTCATCCACTAGCCAGAGGACTCCGATGACCACCGATCCCACCGGCGCTCTCTCCGACCTCGATCCCTCCGAGCCATTACCCGGCGTCATCCGGGTCGAGACGCATTCGCGTGCACAGAGCACCCCGATGATTGTCGACCGGGTGCGGTCGGTGTATCCGCACGATCAGATCTATGGCGAGTTCTGCACCGTGCACGGATACGTCGACGCACCTCCGCGAGAGCTGTTCGAGTGGCTCTGCGACACCAGGTCGCTGGAGGAATGGACCTACAGCACAAGGGATCTGCGCCAAACCGAGACCGCCGAGCTGTGGGTCGGTACCGACCGCCTCAACACCGACACCGCCATCTATGTCCGCACCATCGCCGACCCAGGCGCGATGACCGTCGACTACCACTGTGCCTGGGACCAACCCGATCACCTGTGGATGATCTATCTGATGCGGGTCGTCGACGCTCAACTCGTGCTGAACCGGCCGGGATCAGTCGTGCTGTGGACAAATTGCCGGCATCCGTTCTACGACCGCAACCCCTTCCCCGACACCGTTCCGGCCGGTCGCGAGGAGTGGGTCGGCGATCTGTGGGACATGTTTGCCGCCGGCCACCAGATCGAACTCGACAACCTGACCGCCATTGCCGAACACCGCCATCGCATCGGCCTGCCGCTGACCCCGGAGTGGATGACCTCATGATCGCCGCCGACCTCCCCGGCGGACTGTGCCTGGGCGACATCGCCACCTATCGACCCGAGAATCGGGTATCGGCTGCCTATTTCGCGCAGTTCGCGCAGGATGACGAGCTCGCCGACAACGTCATGTTCCGCGCACCGGCCCATCGCCATCACGCCGGGGCCGACGAGTCCAACGCCGACATGATGGTGGCTGCGGCACAACGCCTCATCGCGCGTCACGGCGCCGGTCATCTCGACGACGTCGACATCGTGGTGACCCACAGCCAACTGCCCGAGGTTCCGGTACGCGGATGCGCGGGCGAACTGGCCCACCGTCTGGGGCTGCACCCCGCCACGGTCCTCGATGTGCACAACGGTGGATGCGCGGCGTTCCTGCACATGATTGAGGTCGGCGGAGCGCTGCTGCGCGCCCGCGGCGGTGGCACAGCACTGCTCGCCCTGGCCCAGAACAGTGCCGGACAGATCTTCACCCAGGAGCAGGTACGCACCAAGGCGCAGGCCGCCATCCCCGGCGACGGCGCGGCGGTCGCGACCCTGATGCTCGGCGACGGTGCCAATCCAATACTGACCACGCTGTGCCGCTCGTACGGTGAGTATTCGGCGGACATGACCGCGGTGTCCGAACCGGCCCGCAAGTATTGGGAATCGGGACCCGGGCAGATCCACGTCGGCTTCACCGAGTCCAAGATCACCAAGGTGCTCACTCGAGGCAATCGGCTCGTCCCTGAGGTGACGATCGATGCTGCCACGGCCATCGACATCCGGCCCCGCGATCTCGACTGGTTGATCACCAACCAACCCAACCGGATTTTTCTACGCAATTGGCGTGAAGCTCTGGAACTTCCGGCCGAGCGGCATCCCGACACCTTCGATGAGTGCGGCAACCTGTTCGCCGTGGGCATCCCGATGACACTCGACGCACTGATCGACAGTGGCCGCCTACGCGACTCGGATGTGATCATGATGGCGGCCTTCGCTCACGCCGGCGATTTCGCCGCCGCGACCGCCGTGCGGTGGTCGGGCCGCTCGTGATCCGCCGCGATCTCAACGAGTCACACCTGCCGCCCCCGTCTTCGGTGGTGATGGCGATCGCGGCGGTGTCCGACACCGGCCATCGCTACTTCCGCAACGACCTTCGACGGATTCGCACTCCCCACCCGATGTGATCGGGCGGCCTGCACACGACGCCGTTTCACGCCGACGGTCGCCCGGATGCTCGGTGACCCCCTCGATGTCGGCGGGCACGCCGCGCGCAGTCCGCAGGCTTCTCCACTGGCTGCGCCTGCCGACCCGCGCCCGTACTGCGTCGAAGCGAGCTGTTCCCAGCGCATCTCCCACAGCGCATCTCCCACAGCGCATCTCCCACAGCGGATCGGCACGCAGGAGGGCGGACAACTCGGCGAAGACCGACTCGTGGTCGCCACTGGCACCCGTCGCGGCGAGGTTGGTCGTCGACAGCGTGCACCTCGGCGCCACCGGACTCGTGCAGCGGGTTCTCACGCTGCGCTTGTCCGGCATAGATATTGGCATCCACCGCATCGCCAGGGATGAACGAAACGGTGACCGCTTCCGGTGGGGAACGCTTCCGGCGACTTCTGTGCGTCAGCCGACTCGAGAACGCCGCGACGTGTCGACACGTGAGACTGCGGGGTTCCCGCGATCTTCCGTGGCGGGCTCTGGTGCCACAGATCGTCAATGATCGTCGGCACCACCTCCGCCATCGGCGAGCAACACAGACGCATCAGCGGGGCTCGTGGCAGCAGCGGCACCTCGACCCCGTCGACGTGCTCCACCGGCGCGCCCCGAAGGCGGACCTCGAATGGTAGGTGACGACGATAACCGGATTCGCGCCATCCGGACAGATTTCCCTTACCGAGTGAGCGCTCGGTATAACCTTGCTGACAGTTGTCATCGCCGATGAGGAGAGATCGTGTTCCCTGGAGTCTTCGCCGCCCGTACCCCCGACAAGCCCGCCGTCATCCGCGCCTCGACCAGCGAGCAGTTGACCTACCGAGAACTCGACGAGAACTCCACTCGCCTGGCCAATCATCTCCAATCCCTCGGCCTCAAGCCCGGGGATGCAATCGCCGTGGTCTCCGAGAACGACCTGCACATCTTCGAGGTCTACTGGGCAGCGCTGCGCAGCGGCATGTACGTGACCGCGATCAACCATCACCTGACAGCCGAGGAGACCAATTACATTCTCTCCGACTCCAACACGCAGGTGGTCTTTGCGGGGGCCTCGGTGGCGCACGCCCTCGAGCGTGCGGGTGAACTCCCCGCCCTCGCCGCACCCGGGCACCGACTCGTCTGGGGTGGCGAACTGCCCGACTTCGACTCGTACGAGAAGGTCCTCGCGAGCGCATCGTCACAGCCGCGAACCGACCAGCCGCGCGGCACCGACATGCTCTACTCGTCGGGAACCACCGGACGGCCCAAGGGAATCCAGACCCCACTGCCGCAGGGTCAGGTCGACGAGATCCCCGACGCCTACACCGCGGTGTTCGCCCCGATGTACGCATTCGACGAGAACTCCGTCTACCTCTCCCCTGCGCCGCTGTATCACGCTGCGCCACTGCGGTATTGCGGAATCACCAATTCGGTGGGCGGCACCGTGGTGTTCATGGACCGCTTCGATCCGGAAGAGGCGCTGCGACTCATCGACACCTACCACGTCACCCACAGCCAGTGGGTGCCCACCATGTTCATCCGCATGCTGAAATTGCCCGAAGAGGCCCGCTCCCGGTACGACGTCTCGAGCATGAAGGTCGCCATTCACGCCGCTGCGCCCTGCCCGGCCGAGGTCAAGCGCGCCATGATCGAGTGGTGGGGCCCGGTAGTCCACGAGTACTACGCCTCCACCGAGTCGGCCGGAGCCACGTTCATCGGACCCCAGGAGGCACTGGATCATCCCGGTTCGGTGGGAAAGCCACTACTCGGCGTGGTGCACATCTGCGACGAGGACGGCAACGATCTGCCCACCGGCGAGGTCGGACTGGTCTACTTCGAGCGCGAGGAGGCCGTCTTCGAGTACCACAACGACCCGGAGAAGACCGCGCAAGCGCGGCACCCCGCACACGACAACTGGTCGACCACCGGCGACGTCGGCTTCGTCGACGAGGACGGCTACCTCTACCTCACCGACCGCAAGGCCTTCATGATCATCTCCGGCGGGGTCAACATCTACCCGCAGGAAGCCGAGAACGTCCTCGTCACCCATCCCGCAGTGTTCGATGCCGGTGTGATCGGCGTCCCCGATCCCGAACTCGGCGAGATCGCCAAGGCGTGTGTCCAACTCGCGCCCGAGTTCTCACCGTCCGATGAGCTCGCAACCGAGTTACTCGACTTCACCCGCGAGAAGATCGCGGGTTACAAGGTGCCCCGATCGGTCGACTTCGTCGACGAACTCCCCCGGACCCCCACCGGCAAACTCGTGAAAGGCATTCTCCGCAAGGCGTATTGGCCCTCGAACGTCTGATAATCGTTCGTCTGGGATCGGTCGGGGTGACCCCGGCCGGTCTCAGGCGAGTTCGATGAGTTCCTGATATTCCTCGGACCAGTGGTCCTCGGTGCCGTCGGGTAGCAGGATCACGCGCTGCGGGTCGAGCGCGGCGGCGGCGCCGGGGTCGTGGGTCACCAGGACGACAGCCCCGCTATAGCTGCGCAGGGCGTCGAGGACCTGTTCCCGCGAGATCGGGTCGAGGTTGTTGGTGGGCTCGTCAAGGAGCAACACGTTGGCCGCCGAGGACACCAAACCGGCCAGTGTCAGGCGAGTCTTTTCACCGCCGGACAGCGTGCCCGCAGGCTGATCGAGCTGCGCACCGGAGAACATGAACGCACCGAGCAGGCCGCGAAGGTCCTGTTCACCGGCATCCGGGGCGGCGTGCCGGATGTTCTCCCACACCGACGCCCCGTCGTCGAGGGTGTCGTGTTCCTGTGCGAAGTAGCCGATCTTGAGCCCGTATCCGGGTTCCAGCGAACCCCGATCGGGTGTCTCGACCCCGGCGAGCAGTTTGAGCAAGGTGGTCTTACCGGCTCCATTGAGACCGAGGATTACCACGCGGCTGCCTTTGTCGATCGCGAGATCCACCCCGGTGAAGATCTCCAAGGAGCCGTAGTTCTTGGTCAATCCCGACGCCATCAACGGCGTCTTGCCACAGGTGGCGGGATCCGGGAAACGGATCTTTGCGGTCCTGTCGGCCACCCGCTCCTCCTCGAGGGAGTCGAGCATGCGGTCGGCGCGTTTGAGCATGTTCTGCGCTGCGGTGGCCTTGGTGGCCTTCGCTCCGAGTTTGGCGGCCTGTGTGCGCAGCGCCGACGCCTTCTTCTCGGCGTTCGCACGTTCGCGTTTGCGCCGCTGCTCGTCGGTGGCACGCGCGTCGAGGTAGCGCTTCCACTCCATGTTGTAGACGTCGGCCTCACCACGCACCGCATCGAGGAACCAGACCCGGTTCACCACGTCGGCGAGCAACTCGACGTCGTGGCTGATGACGACGAGTCCACCCTCGTGGTTCTGCAGGAATCCCCGCAACCAGGTGATCGAGTCGGCGTCGAGGTGGTTGGTCGGCTCGTCGAGCAGCAGCGTCGTGTCCGACTTACCCGCACCGTCGGAAGCGGCGAACAGGATACGCGCCAGCTCGATTCGTCGTCGCTGGCCGCCGGACAGGGTGCGCAACGGCTGACCGAGCACACGGTCGGGCAGTCCGAGCGAATGGCAGATCCGCGCCGCCTCGGACTCGGCGACGTAACCGCCGAGTGCGGAGAATCGCTCCTCGAGCTGCCCGTATTTCGCGACCGCCTTGTCGCGCACCTTGTCGTCTGCCGCCTCGGCCATCAACGCTTGCTGCTTTTCCATCTGACGCATGATCGAATCGAGCCCGCGCGCCGAAAGCACCCGATCGCGGGCAAGTACCTCGAGGTCACCCTCCTTGGGGTCCTGCGGCAGGTACCCGATCTCGCCACTGCGCACGACGGTTCCGGCATAGGGCTCGGTCTCCCCGGCCAGGATGCGCAGCGTCGTCGTCTTGCCCGCGCCGTTGCGTCCGACCAGCCCGATGCGGTCACCGGGTTGGATGCGCAGCGCCGAGCCGGGCGCTGACAGCAGAGTCCGGGCGCCCGCTCGGACTTCGAGGTCGGTCGCAGTGATCACGACGGTTCAGTCTAATCGCCGAGCGACACCAAAGCCGCATCGCCGGCATTCGTCGACGTCAGCGATGCGAGGCGAGGAACGCGGCGACGACCTGCGCCGGCCGATTGGAGCGTGGCGGTCAGTCCTAGCTCACGAAATTAGGCTACCCTTAGAACCGCCGGCACTCCGCGGCACGGAACCCGCGAGCCCGACCCAACCGACTTCGAGGGAGTACACCCGGTAACCGCACCCGCATGATCCGCACCCGCACGATGGCGGCATCTGCGTCTTGATCTGCTGCTACACCGACGACCGCAAGGCGCTGCTGACACGCGCGATCGATGCGGTCATCGCATCGCTGCAGACCGCCACCGATCGACTTGTGGTGGCTACCGGCGACACCGATACGCTCAGGAACCGGGGGCGAACCTGACGGACGAGAAATAGATAGGGTGACACCTGTGACCGACACCACTTCATTGCCCGCACCCGACCTCACCGGTCGTTCCGCTCTCGTCACCGGCTCCAGCCGGGGTATCGGATTGGGGATCGCCACCGAACTCGCCCGTCGCGGAGCCGCCGTCGTCATCACCGGCCGCAAGCCCGATGCCCTCGAGGCCGCCGCGGCACAGATTCGCACCGTGGTCCCCAACTCGCGGGTTACCACGGCGCCCGGCAACACCGGGGACGCCGCACACCGGGCGGAGGCCGTGGCCGTGGCAGTGTCGAACGGCGGGATCCACATCCTGGTCAACAACACCGGGATCGCCCCGACCGCAGGGCCGCTGATGGACGCGGATCTCGACGCCGTCCGAAAGACGTTCGACACCAACGTGGTCGCCGCGTTGGGGTTCGTCCAGGAGGCCTACCGAGCAGGTATGGCCGAGCACGGAGGCTCGGTGATCAACGTGGCGTCGGTGGCCGGACTGCGGTCGACCGGCGTGATCGCCGCTTACGGCGCGTCCAAGGCGGCGCTGATCAGGTTGACCGAGGAACTCGCCTGGGAACTCGGACCCGCGGGCATCCGGGTCAACGCCATCGCCCCCGCCATCGTCCGGACCAAGTTCGCCGACGTGCTCATCAGCGGCGACAACGAGGCCAAGGCGGTCGCACGGTACCCACTCGGTCGTCTCGGGGAAACCGAGGACATCGCCGCCGCGGCGGCGTTCCTGGCCGGCGACGGCTCGTCGTGGATCACCGGCGAGACCCTGCGGATCGACGGTGGCCTCATGGCCACCGGCACCGTGTGAACGCTGCACGGGCACGGGTGTGAGAGTGCTTGGGCGAGGCGGGCTGGGGTGAGCGGCCAAGCGGCGATCGTGGTCGGTGCCGGACCTTCCGGCCGCGCCCTGGCCCATCGGCTCGCCCATCACGGCGTGCCGGTGACGCTGATCGATTCGCGCATCGAACGACGCTGGACCGCGACATATGCGGCGTGGACCGACGAGGTGCCGGCATGGCTCGACGACTCGGTGATCGCCGCACGGACGGCGTCGGTGGCCGCCCATGCGGTCCACCGGCGTCACATCCCACGCGGCTACAGCGTCTTCGACACGGTCGGGCTGCAACGCCGCCTGCACCTCGACGGTGTCAACGTCGTCGAGGCCCGGGCGCGGCACGTCGCCCCAGATCGGGTCATCACCGACGAGGGAACCGTCCATCGCGCCGGGACGGTATTCGATTGTCGCGGCGCGGCAGCCGACGGCCCGTCGGCCCGGGCGGCCCCGCGCCAGACGGCGTTCGGAATCGTGCTCGGTCGCGAGGAGGCGGCGCCAGTCCTCGACGGCGCCGAGGCGGTCCTCATGGACTGGCGAGCGCCACGACACGGTTCGCCGTGGTGCCCCCGCGGTGCTGCGCCGTCGTTCCTCTATGCCGTACCCGTCGGCGACGACGCGATCCTCCTCGAGGAGACCTGTCTGATCGGCCGCCCTGCCCTTCCGGTCGCCGAACTCGCCGACCGCCTCACCATCCGGCTGGCCGGCCACGGCATCACCGGCGACCGCGCACGCCACCGCGAGCGGGTGTCGTTCCCGGTGCTCATCTCCTCACCCACCCCGTGGCGGCTCGAGCCGCTGCGGTTCGGCGCCGCAGGCGGATTCATGAATCCGACCACCGGATACGGCGTGGCGACCGCGCTGCGGTGGGCCGACACCGCAGCACGGGCGGTCGCCGACGACGAAGACGCCTCGGCAGTGTTGTGGCCGTGGCGTGCACAGCAGGTGTGGCGTCTGCGCCTGCGCGGGGCCGCGGTGCTGCTGGGTCTCGACCCCGTGCAAACCGTCCGGTTCTTCGACGCATTTCTCGCGTTGCCGATCGAGTCACAGCGCAGCTATCTGAGCGAACGCGCCGACCTTCGGGGCACCCTTACCGCGATGCGCCGGGTCTTCGCGGCACTCGATCAGCCCACCCGTACCACCCTCGTACGACGAACGATGACCGGCCGCATCTGATTGGCGTGACCGTCCTGGTTCTCGCGAGTCCTCGGTTCCCCGTTCGTCGGGCGTGTCAGGACGCCCAAGAATGCTAGCCGTGATGGTCGGCGTGGTCGGCGCCAGCCGGTCGAACAACCCAGTGGCCACAGTGCGCGCCCGCGCGAGGAGCGCATGTTCGTCGAGGCCGTCGAAGAAGGACCGACCGGGCGGCGTGTACAGAGCGCCACTGACACCGCGCACCCCCGAAACAGCGCAACGCGGTCTCGTCAACTGGTGGCATCGCCAGGCCAAGTGCGTCACCGAACACTTTGCCCAGCGCGACGCAGCGGACGCCACCGCCGTACCCGTCGAAAGTGTCCCTCGGGTTCGGTGGATGCGGACTCATCGCCGTCCGGTCCGGGCACCGGCCGCTAGGGTGTCTCTCCCAATTCTTCTGCGAGGGATTGGCGCGAACGATTGCGTTCCGGCAAAACGGAGGAGGAAGCGATAGCGGCAGCTATCGTGACCGACGACAACGCGGCCAGGGCGCAATCGGGCCGCCAAGACCCGCACAGGGAATTGGGAGACACACCCTAGACGGTGAACCCGAGGGCGCGCAGTTGCTCGCGGCCGTCGTCGGTGATCTTGTCCGGGCCCCACGGCGGCAGCCAGACCCAGTTGATCTCGACCTCGGTGCACAATCCGCTGTTGACCAGCGCCCCGCGGGTCTGATCCTCGATCACATCGGTGAGCGGACACGCCGCCGACGTCAGCGTCATGTCCAGTTTCGCGACGGCGTCGTCGGTGATCTCGATGCCGTAGACGAGTCCGAGATCGACGACGTTGATCCCCAATTCGGGGTCGACGACATCGCGCATGGCCTCTTCGACGTCGTCGAATTGCGGCAGCGACGTACTCGGGCCGGTCGGCGCCGGGTCACCGGCTGTGATCTCGACATCAGCCGCGTCGGGATTGATGCTCATGCTGACTCCGCTCCTTGTGATGCTGGCTGCGATTCCAGTACCTCGACCGATCGTGCCAATGCGTCCTTGAACGCCAGCCATCCCAGGAGGGCGCACTTGACCCGCGCCGGGTACTTGCTCACCCCGGCAAAGGCAATGCCGTCGCCGATGACGTCCTCATCGCCGTCGTCCTTGCCACGCGAGGTCATCATCGAGGAGAACGAGTCGACGGTGGCCAGCGCCTGGTCCACCTGCAGCCCGACTATCTGGTCGTAGAGCACCGACGTCGAGGCCTGGGAGATCGAACAGCCCTGTCCGTCGTAGGAGACATCGGCGACGGTGGTGCCGTCGTCGCTCAGAGCGACCCGCAAGGTCACCTCGTCCCCGCATGTCGGGTTGACGTGGGCGACCTCGGCGCCGAACGGCTCGCGCAGACCACGGCCGTGCGGATGTTTGTAGTGATCGAGGATCACGTCCTGATACATCTGCTCCATGCGCATCAGCTGTTCACCCCGAAGAAGTTCTGCGCCTTGCGAATCGCTGCGACGAGCGCGTCGACCTCGTCGAGGGTGTTGTATGCCGCGAACGACGCGCGTGCGGTTGCCGCCACACCGAAGCGCTTGTGCAGCGGCCACGCGCAGTGGTGACCGACACGGATTGCTACTCCCTCGTCGTCGAGGATCTGCCCGAGATCGTGGGCGTGGATTCCGTCGACGACGAACGACACCGCTCCCCCGCGGTCGGTGGTGGTGGTTGGGCCGAGGATGCGTAGGCCACCGATCTCGCCGAGTTGCGACAGCGCCCGCTCGACCAGTGAGTGTTCGTGCGCGGCAACGGCGTTCATGCCCAGCCCCCGGAGATAGTCGACCGCCGCGCCGAGTCCGACGACCTGTGAGGTCATCGGTACCCCGGCCTCGAACCGTTGCGGTGCGGGCGCGTACGTCGACACCTCCATCGACACGGTCTCGATCATCGAACCACCGGTCAGGAAGGGCGGCAGCGCATTCAACAGCGCCTGCTTGCCGTAGAGCACACCGACACCGGACGGTCCGAACATCTTGTGCCCGGAGAAGGCCGCGAAATCGACGTCGAGTGCGGTGAAGTCGACCGGCATGTGCGGCACCGACTGGCAGGCGTCGAGGACCACCAACGCGCCGACCGCACGCGCCCGGCGCACCAGTTCGGCGACGTCGGCGACCGCACCGGTCACGTTGGACTGATGGGTGAACGCCACCACCTTGACGGTCTCGTCGAGGTCCAGTGAGTCCAGATCGATCCGGCCCGCATCGGCAGAATCCCCGCCGGTGACCCCGTACCACTTCAGGGTGGCACCGGTGCGTCGGCAGAGTTCTTGCCAGGGAACGAGATTCGCGTGGTGTTCGAGCTCGGTGACGACGACGGTGTCACCCTCACCGAGTGCGCGGCCACCCAGGATCGCTGCGCTGCGGTCGTCGCCGAGGGTGTAGGTCACCAGATTCAGTGCCTCGGTGGCGTTCTTGGTGAACACGATCTCGTCGGGTGCGGCGCCAACGAAACCGGCAATGGTCTCCCGTGCCGCCTCGTAGGCGTCGGTCGCCTCCTCGGCGAGCTGGTGCGCACCGCGGTGGACCGCGGCGTTGCGGGTCGTCAGGAACTCACGCTCGGCGTCGAGAACCTGCAGTGGCCGTTGCGAGGTGGCCCCGGAGTCGAGGTACACCAGCGGTTTGTCGTCGCGGACGTTGCGCGCCAGGATGGGGAAATCCGCACGCACCGCGGCGATGTCGAGGCCGGTGGTCCCGGTCTCGACGGCGTCTGCGGAGAGAGTCACGAGTGCTCCTTTCACAGACCCGGCGTCGTGCACCGGGTCAGCGGCTCGCAGCCGCCGAGGTGAAACGGACATAGCCGTTGTCCTCGAGTTCGTCGGCGAGTTCCGGGCCCGCGGACTCGACGATGCGTCCCCCGACGAACACGTGGACGTGATCGGGCGTGATGTAGCGCAGGATTCGGGTGTAGTGCGTGATCAGCAGGATACCGCCGTTCTCGGACTCCTTGTAACGGTTCACGCCTTCGCTGACCACGCGCAACGCGTCGACATCCAGGCCGGAGTCGGTCTCGTCGAGGATCGCGAACTTCGGCTTGAGCAGGTCGAGTTGAAGGATCTCATGGCGCTTCTTCTCGCCACCGGAGAAGCCCTCGTTGACACTGCGTTCGGAGAAGGACGGATCGATGTCCAGGGCGGTCATCGCCTCCTTCGTCTCCTTGACCCAGTGGCGCAGCTTGGGGGCCTCACCGCGCACCGCGGTCACCGCGGTCCGCAGGAAGTTCGACATCGACACGCCGGGCACCTCGACCGGGTATTGCATCGCCAGGAACAGTCCGGCGCGCGCGCGTTCGTCGACGCTCATCTGCAGGACATCCTCGCCATCGAGGGCGATCGAACCCTGGGTCACCTGGTACTTCGGGTGCCCGGCGATGGCGTAGGACAGCGTCGACTTTCCGGATCCGTTGGGTCCCATGATCGCGTGCGTCTCACCCGAACTGACGGTCAGATCGACACCCTTGAGGATGTGGATGGGTTCGGCGTCGGAATCGCTCTGGGCGACGTCGACGTGCAGGTCACGGATTTCCAGTGTGCTCACGATTGATTCCTTGTTGGGTGTCTGTGGGTGCGTGTGGGCTGAGTGTCCGGTGCGAGGCTTCTGCGTCGGCGGGTCAGGCGCCGGCGATCTCGAGTTCGGCCTCGATAGCCGCTTCGAGTCGTTCACGGAGCTCGGGAACCGCGATCTTGGCGATGATCTCGCCGAAGAATCCGCGGATGACCAGCCGTCGGGCCTGGTCCTCGGGAATGCCGCGGGCCTGCAGATAGAACAGTTGCTCGTCATCGAATCGGCCGGTGGCACTTGCGTGTCCGGCGCCAACGATCTCTCCGGTCTCGATCTCCAAGTTCGGTACCGAGTCGGCGCGCGCGCCGTCGGTGAGCACCAGATTGCGGTTCAACTCGAAGGTGTCGGTGCCCTCGGCCTCGGGGCGAATCAGCACGTCGCCGATCCACACCGTGTGCGCCTCCCGCGCCCGATCGGTCGCATCCCCTTGCAGCGCGCCCTTGTACACCACATGGGAACGGCAGTTGGGCTGGCTGTGATCGACGAGCAGACGCTGTTCGAGGTGCTGGCCGGCGTCGGCGAAGTACAGACCCCACAACTCGACGTCGCCGCCGGGCGCGTCGTAGTGCACCACCGGGGACAGGCGAACGAGGTTGCCGCCCAGGCTGATCGCAAAGTGGCGAACCGTGGCGTCACGTCCCACCCGTAGGTGGTGGGCGGCCACATGCACGGCGTCGTGCGCCCAGTCATGAACGTTGACGACGGTCAGTGCAGCAGAGTCGCCGACGACGAACTCGACATTCTCCGCGTACGTTCCGCCCCCCTTCTGATCGAGGACGACGACGGCACGCGCGAACGGTTCGAGCCGAATCTGCAGATGCCCGAACGCCGTCTGGCTCTCGCCTGGTCCGGTGACCTCGATGGTGACCGGCTCACCGAGCTCGACCTCTCGCCCGACGGTCACCACGGTTGCCTGGGTGAACGACGAATATGCTTGCGCAGCAATGCGATCGAAGGGAACGCCACCCGCGCCAAGGCGTTCGTCGGCGCGCCCGACGGTGTCGACGGTGACCCCGTCACCCGCTCCGCGGACCGTTACAGTCGCCTCCGAGGTGCGTTCGGCGGTGCCGTCATGCAGGCCGCGGAGCCGACGGAACGGGGTGAACCGCCATGCCTCCTCGCGCGGGCTGGGTACCTCGAAAGCATTGACGTCGAACGACGTGAACTGCTCGCCTTTGTTGACCGGTCCGGCGGACATTACCGGCAATGTCGGATCGGCCATCAGCCGACGGCTCCTTCCATCTGAAGTTCGATGAGACGGTTGAGTTCGAGCGCGTACTCCATCGGGAGTTCCTTGGCGATCGGCTCGACGAAGCCGCGGACCACCATCGCCATCGCCTCGTCCTCGGTCAGTCCGCGACTCATCAGGTAGAACAGCTGATCGTCGCTGACCTTCGACACGGTGGCCTCGTGGCCCATGGTGACGTCGTCCTCGCGGATGTCGACATACGGGTAGGTGTCGCTGCGCGAAATGGTATCGACAAGCAACGCATCGCATTTCACCGTAGACCGGCTGCCGTGTGCGCCGTTGTTGATCTTGATCAGACCGCGGTAGGAGGCGCGGCCACCGCCCCGCGCGACCGACTTGGAAACGATGTTGCTCGAGGTGTGGGGTGCGAGATGCACCATTTTGGAGCCGGTGTCCTGATGCTGTCCCTCGCCGGCAAACGCCACCGAGAGCACCTCACCCTTGGCGTGCTCACCGGTGAGCCACACGGCCGGGTACTTCATTGTCACCTTGGACCCGATGTTGCCGTCGATCCACTCCATGGTGGCGCCGGCCTCGGCCTTGGCGCGCTTGGTGACCAGGTTGTAGACGTTGTTCGACCAGTTCTGGATGGTCGTGTAGCGGCAGCGACCACCCTTCTTGACGATGATCTCGACGACTGCAGAGTGCAGCGAGTCGGTCTTGTAGATCGGCGCGGTGCACCCCTCGACGTAGTGCACGTACGCACCCTCGTCGACGATGATCAACGTCCGCTCGAACTGCCCCATGTTCTCGGTGTTGATCCGGAAGTATGCCTGCAGCGGAATGTCGACGTGCACACCCGGCGGTACATAGATGAACGAGCCGCCCGACCACACCGCGGTGTTCAGCGCGGAGAACTTGTTGTCGCCCGCCGGGATGACCGACCCGAAGTACTCTTGGAAGATCTCCGGATGCTCCCTGAGGCCGGTGTCGGTGTCGAGGAAGATGACGCCCTGCGCCTCGAGATCCTCGCGGATCTGGTGATAGACCACCTCGGACTCGTACTGCGCGGCCACACCGGCGACGAGCCGCTGCTTCTCCGCCTCGGGGATACCGAGCTTGTCGTAGGTGTTCTTGATGTCCTCTGGCAGTTCCTCCCACGAGGTGGCCTGCTTCTCGGTCGAACGCACGAAGTATTTGATGTTGTCGAAGTCGATGCCGTCGAGTTCGGCACCCCAGTGCGGCATCGGCTTGCGATCGAAGATCTTCAGCGCCTTGAGACGCTGATCGAGCATCCACTGCGGCTCGGACTTCTTTCCCGAGATGTCGGCGACGACCGCAGGCGACAGACCGCGCTGGGCGCTGGCGCCCGCGACGTCGGAGTCGGCCCAGCCGTAGCCATACGTACCCAACGACGCGATGGTCTCTTCCTGCGTGAGCGCCGCCTTGCCGACCGGGGCGGACTCGCTGGCGGTGGTGACCGCGGGATCGGTGACTGTCATCGCGAAGCCTTTCGACTCTGGGGGTGTCGAGCGGATGCGGGCTGTGCATCACTCGTCGGGGTCGTACTGTGCTGGCGTTCTTCGGAATCCGGCTGTTCGCTGGCATTCGGGGGTGGATCTGGATGCAGGAGCGGAACATGGGTGGTGCACGCGCAATCACCGTTGGCGATGGTCGCCAGTCGCTGGACGTGCGTGCCGAGCAGCTCGGTGAATACCGCAGTCTCCGCCTCACACAACTCGGGGAACTCGGTGGCCACATGCGCCACCGGGCAGTGGTGCTGGCAAATTTGCATTCCCGCACCGACCTGCCGGGTGTTCGCCGAATAGCCGGCACTGGTCAGCGCCTCGGCGATCTCGGTGACGGTTCCGGCGACCGTGGACGGGTCAGCGACGGGGTCGATGCCGTCGACGATGCGCTCCACCCGCTCCCGGGCAAAGTCCGCAACCGCATCGGAGCCGCCGAGATCACGCAGCTTGCGCATCGCCGCACCGGCAAGATCGTCGTAGGCGTGACGCAGCTTGCCGCGGCCGACCGCCGTCAGCTGGAACCACTTCGCCGGCCGTCCCCGACCCCCTCGTTGGCCGAACGCCGGGGATGCTTCTTCGACATCACCCGCCGCGGTCAGCGCATCGAGATGACGGCGGATTCCGGCGGCGCTGATCCCGAGCCGGTCGGCGATCTCCCCTGCCGTCAGCGGGCCGTCCTCCACGAGCAGGGAGATGACCGCAGCCCGCGTCTGCCCATCGGCGTGGACACCATGAGGGGCGGCGTCGGGCATGGTATCGCCCCGCACAACATCACCGCGCATGGTTTTCACAACACGAGTGTGACGTAATTGATTCCCTCGTGCCAGCAAGGGTGCCCTTAGCCCCGACCTCACTTGCCGCGCCCGACGAGATCGCGGCCGCCACCTCGTCGGCGGGGGTGCGGTCACCCACTACAGTCATCGTGTGTCGCAATCACCCGCGTCAGCGGCCTCGGTACTGCGCCGAACCCTGGACTACATCGGGGTCAGCACACCCGCGCGGCGGATCCGGCGCGATCCCGATCGTCGTGGCGACTACGGCATTACAGTGGCCAAATTGCACGGCCCGGAACACGAGGTCGGTCCCCTCGACGCCGCCGAGAACCGCCGTGTGTTGCGCATCAAATTGTTCGGCGCCACCGGAACCATCCTGATGCTCGTCGGGTCATTGGGCACCGGGCAGATCCCGGTGCTCCAGAACCCGGTTGCCGGCATGCGTGTGCTGTCGCTGCCGTCGCGGATGTGGAGCACTGCGCTGACGCTGTCGATCGGCGGCACCATCATGCTGGTCGTCGCATGGCTGCTGATCGGGCGGTTCGCGGTCGGGCGCTTGAGCGTCGAGGTCCTCCGCGGCCGCAGTCCGGCGCGTCGGATGACCCGACAGCAAGCCGATCGCACCCTGCTGCTGTGGATCGCGCCGATCATCGTCGCGCCTCCCCTGCTCAGCAAGGACATCTACTCGTATCTCGCGCAATCGGCGATCGCCTATCGCGGGATGGACCCCTATACGGTCAGCCCGCTGCATGGACTCGGGGTGGGCAACGTCCTGACCAGATCGGTACCCAACCTGTGGCGTGACACACCGGCACCTTACGGTCCGTTCTTCATCTGGATCGGCAAGGGCATCACCGCGGTGACCGGCGACAACATCACCGCCGCCATCTTCCTGCACCGCTTGGTGGCGTTGGTCGGACTGGCGTTGATCGTGTGGGCGCTGCCACGGCTGGCCCGGCGGTGCGGGGTCTCGCCAGTGGCCGCATTGTGGTTGGGTGCGATGAACCCGCTGGTCATCCTGCATCTGGTGGGTGGCATCCACAACGAGGCGCTCATGCTCGGGCTCATGCTGGTCGGCATCGAGTTGTGCTTCCGCGCGATCTACGGTGCGCAGCGACTGCGGACCCCGGGATCGTGGCGTCCGACCGGCGCCGGGTGGTTGTTACTCGCAGGCGCGGCGGTGATCGCGACCAGTTCGCTGGTGAAGTTCACCTCGGTCCTCGCGCTCGGGTTCGTGGGGATCGCGTTGGCCCAACGGTGGGGTGCATGCCTGCCCGCGCTGCGTGGGGCACCGATTCGTCAGTGGTGGGCGAGGTCACGCACCACGGTGTGGGCGTTGGCTGCTTCCGCGAGCCTGCTCGGCGCCGTGCTCGCGGTGGTGATGGTGGTCATCTGCGCGGGCACCGGCCTCGGCTTCGGTTGGACCTCGACGTTGTCCACCGGCGCTGTCGTCCGGTCGTGGATGTCGATGCCGACATTGCTGTCGGTGTCTGCCGGGCGGGTCGGGGTCTTCCTCGGTCTCGGTGACCAAACCCAGGCGATCCTCGACGTGGTCCGGCCGCTGGGCCAGTTCATCGCCGCGGTTTTCGTCGTCCGCTGGATGCTCGCGACGTTGGCCGGACGCCTGCACCCGCTGGGAGCGTTGGGTGTGTCGATGGCGACGGTTGTCGTCTTCTTCCCCTTCGTCCAGGCCTGGTATCTACTCTGGGCGGTCATCCCACTCGCGGCCTGGGCAACCCGGCCGTGGTTCCGGATCGCGACCATCACCGTCTCGGCCATCATCGCGATCGTCGTCATGCCCACCAGCTCCAACACCAGCGGCGTGGTCCTCGCCCAGGGGTTGCTTGCCGGTGTGATCATGGTCGCGGTGATGACGGCACTGTTCTTCGAGAACTGGCCGCGGTGGCGTCCGCGACGGCGCTGGTCGAAGCACCCGACCCCCGAACACACCGACACCGCGGCGTGATCGACGGCGTTCACGCCAATGCGAGTGCACGGGGTCGACGGTTTTTTACCTGTGCGCACGAAGGCATAGTCTGACCAGTGTGCGCAGCGCGACCTCCTCGCCGTCGAGCGACGATCCGATGACGGACCGTCACCTCGACGGCCCGTCCCCCGAAGCGCGGACCGTCATCGGCGTCGACGCCCCCGCCCTTCAGGTCTGCGGACTGGTCAAACGCTTCGGCGACCGGACCGCGGTCGACGGTCTCGATCTGGAACTCCCCGCAGGGTCGATCCTCGCGCTCCTCGGCCCCAACGGCGCGGGCAAGACCACCACGGTCGAGATCTGTGAGGGCTTCTTGAGCCCCGACGCGGGAACGGTCACCGTGCTCGGCCTCGATCCCCGGCACGACAACGATCAACTACGCCGGCGCGTCGGGGTGATGCTGCAGGGTGGCGGCGCCTACCCCGGCGCGCGCGCCGAGGAGATGCTACGGCTGTGCGCGTCGTATTGCGCCGACCCGATCGACCCGGACTGGCTGCTCGACGCGCTGGGTCTGCGCGATGCCGCCCGCACACCGTTTCGCCGCCTCTCCGGTGGCCAACAGCAGCGGTTGTCGTTGGCGTGCGCCATCGTCGGGCGCCCCGAACTGGTGTTCCTCGACGAGCCGACCGCAGGTCTCGACGCGCACGCCAGGCTCGTCGTGTGGGAGATCATCGACCGCCTGCGCGGCGACGGGGTGTCGGTGCTGCTGACAACCCACCTGATGGACGAAGCCGAGCACCTCGCCGATCACGTCGTCATCATCGACAGCGGTCGGGTGGTCGCGGCCGGTACGCCCGCCGATCTCACCAGCCGTGGTGCCGAGAACGAACTGCGGTTCAGCGCTCCGCGCGGACTGGACCTGGCGTTGCTGATGCTGGCGCTGCCCGAGGGGTATGTGTGCTCGGAGACCGCGCCCGGCAGCTATCTGGTCGTCGGGTCGATGACCCCACAGGTATTGGCGACGGTCACCGCGTGGTGCGCCAAGATCAATGTGCTCGCGACCGATCTGCGCGTGGAGACACGCAGCCTCGAAGACGTATTCCTGGATCTGACCGGCAGGGCGTTGCGATGACCGATCCGACAACCGTGGGATCGACCGCGGGCCCGGTGCGTTTCCCGCCGGGCACCTTCACCCCACGTGGCGGGGCGGCGCCGCTCGTGGCGATGCTCGCGGCGCAGACCCGACTCGAACTGCGGTTGCTGCTGCGCAACGGTGAACAACTCCTGCTCACCATGTTCATCCCGATCACCCTGTTGATCGGGTTGTGCCTGCTACCCCTCGACACCGACCTCGGATCGAGTACGGCCGAACGCGCGGCGACCTTCGTCCCGGCGATCATGACGGTCGCGGTGATGTCGACGGCATTTACCGGGCAAGCCATCGCCGTCGGCTTCGACCGTCGCTATGGAGCACTCAAACGTCTTGGGGCAACGCCGATTCCACGGTGGGGCATCATCGCCGGCAAGTCACTGGCGGTGGTGGCCGTGGTCGTGTTGCAATCGGTGATCATCGGTGCCATCGGCGCCGGTTTCGGCTGGCGTCCCGGTCTCGGCGGCCTCGCGATCGGTGCGCTCGTGATCGCCCTGGGCACCGCCGTCTTCTCGGCGCTGGGCCTCCTGCTGGGCGGAACACTGAAGGCCGAGATCGTGCTCGCACTCGCAAATCTGCTGTGGTTCGCGATGGTCGGCATCGGCAGCGTCGTCGTCATGCGGTCACCGATCCCCGACGCCGTGTGGTGGGTGGCCCGATGTGTACCTTCCGGTGCGCTCACCGAAGCCCTTGAGCAGGCCACGCACGGCAGTGCCGACGTCGTCGGCATGGTGGTTCTGCTGGCATGGGCGGCGGTCACCGGCGCCCTCGCGGTCAGGTGGTTCCGATTCGAGTGAGATCGCCCCACCTGCCCACTCCCCCGAGAGCTCTCACGATTACGGGACCCCGATGACGACTTCAGAGAAGACCCCCGCAGCCGCCGACCGGCCCACGCACGTCGCTACTACGCCCTCCGGCCTGGCCCGTGTCCCCGGCTTCGGTCGGCCGACGACCCGATTCGTCCATCGCTGGGCGATTGCTCTGCTGATCGCCAACGTGGGCATCGTCGTCACCGGCGGAGCCGTCCGGCTGACCAGCTCCGGATTAGGATGTCCCACCTGGCCGCAGTGCACCGACGGTTCGTTCGTCCCGCACGAGGCGATGGGCTATCACGCGGCCGTCGAATTCGGTAACCGCATGCTCACGTGGGTGCTCGCCATCATCGCGATCGCCGCGGTCGTCGCAGTGTGGCGTCAGGCGTCGTCGCATCGCCGCAACCGTGCCCTGGTGGTCCTGCTCGCGCTGGGCATTCCCTTTCAGGGGGTTGTCGGCGGCATCACCGTGCTGACCGACCTGAACCCGTGGGTGGTCTCACTGCACTTCTTGCTGTCGATGCTGTTGGTCTCGGGAGCCACGGTGCTCGTATTCCGCACGAGTCCGTATGCACGAGAATCGGCAGTGACGGGCATCGCCGCACGGGTCGGACTGATCATGGCGTGGCTCGTGTACGCGGTGACGTGGATCGCAATCTATCTCGGCACCGTCGTCACCGGCTCCGGCCCGCACGCCGGCGACCTCCATGCCCGCCGCAACGGCCTGACGCCCTCGCAGACGACGCAGCTACACGCCGACTCGGTGTTCGTCCTCATCGGTATGGCAATCGCGGTTGTGGTCATCACGCGGGTCATGCGTTTGCCACAGTCCCGGGCCGCCCTCATCTACGCGGGGCTGCTGGCCCTGCAGGGGATCATCGGCATGGTCCAGTACTTCACCGACCTGCCCATCCTGCTCGTGCTGCTGCACATGCTGGGCAGCGCGTTGCTGCTCATCGGAGCCACTCGGCTGGTGCTGTGGTTTCGGTTGTCGGACAGCCCATCTGGAGACCCAGTACCCCTCACCTGAGGGCTGTGGAGCCAACGCGGCCTCACCGCGCTATCGCGACACAGCCCAGCGCCGCCGGCTCATCGATCGACGAGATCCGGGGGCGCAGCGCCGCCCATCGGCGGACGCGGAGTGGTCTCTGGTCCATGTCGTGGAGTGTCGCCATCACCTGCTGACCGGGTTCTGGAGGACCGCGTCGGCGCCGGATCGGACCCGGTCGAGCCCGAGGACGCCGGCCGGGTCCCCGGCCAGCTCGGCTTTCGCTCCCAGGGATACCGACTCAGAGAACGCCGTGATTACGCGGCTTCGGGAAGTGCTTCTGTCCGGCGACCCAGCCGGCCATCTTGCGATAGTGCGACGGCTCGACGGTCGTCGAGGACGTCAGATCGCGGTCCCACTCGGCGGTCTCGACGCCGGCCACCGCATCCACGACCGCGGTGGCGGTCGCGAGATCGGCGACCACGCGATCGCCGAGGATGCCACCCTGTTCGCCGACGAGCGTGATCCGAACGCCGGCTGCGCCGATCGGCTGTACGACGGCCTTGGCCGACCCGCCTTCCCGGTTGACGAACTTCTCGATCGAGGACACCACGTCACGCGGTACCGACACGGTCGGGGCGTCGGCGGGGGTTTCGGCGCTCTGGGCTGCGGGCTGCTCGCTCATGGTCATCGAGCATACCGAGGTGGGGCCGTCGGGTGGACACGCGCCACGACCGATGCCGGGGCATCATTGACCGAGACGCGGTCGATGGCTTTCAGCCCGAGTCGACGTCGACGAGGCGCTTGAGGGTCGTCGAGCGCGCGCCGGACGATCTGGGCTGCCCTGCGCGGATCATTGGGCCGGCGTTGGCCCTGATCGGCGAATCGGGCGCGACAAAAGACGAATGTGGTCGTCATCCGAGATTTCTTCTACCGCCCCGGCAGGCCGTGTCCGGCGTTGTTGACAGCATATCGATCGGGCCCCATCGCGACAGCGTGACCTCAACCGCACGAAGACCGAATCAGGCTGTGTCACCTCAAGTTCGGTGGATACGGTAAGGCCCTAGACCGACTCCGGCATCGCCCTGTCGCCACGACCACGTCACCGGCGTCCACCGCCCGGTGAAACCCACCGTCAACCGAGCCGCGGAGAAGCCATGAGTATTCCGCCGTCTCGGCCGGGTGTAGAAACGACTCATGCGCGCAATCCAGGTCACTCGGCACGGCGGTCCAGATGTGTTGAGCTATGCGACGGTCGACGATCCGATCCCCGCTCCCGACGAGGTTCTCGTTCGCGTCACCGCCGTCGGTGTCAACTTCATCGACACCTACCTTCGCCGTGGTCTGTACCCCTCGCAACCGCCGTATGTGCCCGGTACCGAGGGCGCCGGTGAGATCGTGGCGGTCGGCTCACAGGTCTCCGATCGTGGTGTCGGCGACCGCGTCTGCTGGTGCGACACCCCGGCCAGCTATGGCGAGCTCGTGGCGGTCCGTGCCACTCGCGCGGTGCCGATCCCCGACGGCGTCTCCGATGAGGTCGCCGGGAGTTCGTTATTGCGTGGGCTGACTGCGCACTATCTGCTCGACGGCAGCACGCATCCCGCCGAGGGCGACGCGATCCTGCTGCACGCCGGTGCCGGTGGCGTCGGGCTGATCCTCACACAGCTGGCCAAGCGCAGGGGTCTGCGGGTGATCACGACGGTGTCCTCGGACGAGAAGGCCGACCTGTCGGCCGCGGCCGGCGCCGACCACGTGCTCCGCTACGGCGAGGACCTCGTCGAGCAGGTGCGAGGTCTCACCGACGGCGACGGGGTGCGGGTCACCTATGACGGGGTGGGCGCCGACACCTTCGACCAGTCGGTGGCAGCGACCGGCATTCGCGGATTCGTGGTCCTCTTCGGCGCGGCCAGCGGCCCGGTGCCACCATTCGATCTGCAGCGTCTCAACAGCGCGGGCTCGTTGTCGGTGACCCGACCGACCCTGGCGCACTTCATCGCCGGACCCGACGAATTGGCATGGCGCGCATCGGAGTATCTCGGAGCCCTCGCCGACGGCGTCGAGGTGCGGGTCGGACAGCGGTACCGTCTGGCCGACGCCGAACAGGCACATGCCGACCTCGAGGGCCGGCGCACGACAGGGACGTCGGTTCTCGTGCCGAACTGACGAAGTACCCTAGGCGCGCCCTAGAACACGTGCGCGAGCACCGGCAGGTTCACGACGGCGTCGATCGCCAATCCGCAGAACAGGATCGCCAGGTACTCGTTGGACTGCAGGAAAATCTTGAGTGGCGTGACCTCGGCACCCTGCCGGGTGTCGCGATAGAGCTTGTGGACCCGGCTGAGGAACCAGGCGCCGGCCAGCACAGCGACCGCCGCGTAGATCCAGCTCGCCGCCGGGATCAACGCCAGCGACGCCAGCACCGTGGCCCACGTATAGAAGAGCATCTGCCGGGTCACGTGCTCGTCGGAGGCGATCACCGGGAGCATCGGCACCCCGGCCGCCTTGTAATCCTCGCGATACCGCATGGCCAGCGCCCAGGTATGCGGCGGCGTCCAGAAGAAGATGACCAGGAACAGCACCACCGGCTGCCAACTCAGGCTGCCGGTCACCGCCGCCCAGCCGACCAGGGTCGGCATGCAGCCAGCGGCCCCGCCCCACACCACGTTCTGCCAGGTTCGCCGCTTGAGGATCATCGTGTACACGCCGACGTAAAAGCCGACGGTCGCCGTCACCAACAGGGCGCTCAGCAGATTCGCGGCGAAGAACAGCACCAGGAACGACGCCACCCACAACACGATGCCGAAGATCAGCGCACTGCGGGTGGCGACCGCTTTACGGGCCAGCGGCCGACGCGCGGTGCGCCGCATCTTCTTGTCGATGTCGGCGTCGGCGACCATGTTCAGCGTGTTTGCGCTGCCGGCTCCGAGCCAGCCGCCGAGCAGGGTGAGCAGAATGACCGCGATGTCGACGTGGCCGCGGTTGGCCTGCAGCATGACCGGGATCGTGGCGACGAGGAGCAGTTCGATGACGCGCGGTTTGGTGAGCGCGATGTAAGCCTGGACGGTGGCCCGGATGCGCCGCGGCCACGTCGCGCCGATGTGCTCCACGCCGGTATCGGTCTGCGCAGCTACACCGGACTCACGGGACTGGGTGTGCCGAGCGGAGGTGGATACGCCGGGAGCGGCGCCGTCTCCGCTCACACGTTCCCCAATCCTCACGTCCACTCCTACCTGCCCGAAGGACGCGCTCAGGGCAGTTGACCGGCTTTCGAACAGCGCGCCACGGCTACTACACAGCATGGTAGACGCTGCCCCACCCGATCGAAGAATTGCGTGCGCCCACCAGGCCGCGCTCCCGACGACGCGCCGCGATACGCGCCGCAGACAAAGGTTGCCGGGCAGGAGCGGGCGGAAGCCGATTACTCTGGGAGAAGTGAGGCACCTCCGACGTCCACCACATGTGACAGCTCGCGTTCCGTCCGGTGTGTCGTCGACCCTCGAATCGCCGCTGATCGAATTTTCGCTGCGGCGAGCGCACGCACCCCGATAGGTACAGGAGACTGCAGAACAGTGCCAGACACAGACGAGATCCGCGAACTCACCACTGCGGCCCACCCCGAATGGTGGACCGAGGTCGATTCGCGCGCCGTGGACACCGTTCGGGTCCTCGCCGCGGATGCGGTCCAGAAGTGTGGCAGTGGCCATCCGGGCACCGCGATGAGCCTGGCCCCGTTGGCCTACCTGCTGTATCAGCGGGTGATGCGCCACGATCCCAACGACACCCATTGGGTCGGTCGCGATCGATTCGTGTTGTCGTGCGGGCATTCCAGCCTCACCCAGTACATCCAGCTCTATCTGGGTGGCTTCGGTCTGGAGTTATCCGACATCGAGGACCTGCGCACGTGGGAATCGAAGACTCCCGGCCACCCGGAGGTGCATCACACTCCTGGCGTGGAGATCACCACCGGCCCGCTCGGCCAGGGACTTGCCTCGGCGGTCGGTATGGCCTACGCCGCACGCTACGAGCGCGGCCTGTTCGATCCTGACGCCGAGGCCGGCGCCAGCCCCTTCGACCACCACATCTACGTGATCGCCTCCGACGGTGACATCGAGGAGGGCGTCACCTCCGAGGCGTCGTCGCTGGCCGGTACGCAGGAGCTCGGCAACCTCATCGTCTTCTACGACAAGAATCACATCTCCATCGAGGACGACACCCAGATCGCGCTGACCGAGGACACCGCCGCCCGATATGAGGCCTACGGGTGGCACGTGCAGCATGTGTCCGGCGGCGAGAACGTCGCCGCCATCGAAGCAGCAATCAAGGAGGCCGCGCAGGTCACCGACAAACCGTCACTGATCGTGCTGCGCACCATCATCGGTTTCCCCGCCCCGGACAAGATGAATACCGGCGCGATCCACGGGTCGGCGCTGGGTGCCGACGAGGTCGCCGCGACCAAGAGGGTCCTCGGCTTCGATCCCGACAAGAACTTCGAGGTGTCCGACGAAGTTATCTCCCATACCCGCGCGCTCACCGAGCGTGGCGCCGCCGCCCATGCCGAGTGGCAGAAGGGCTTCGACGCCTGGGCCGCGGCCAACCCGGACCGCAAGGCGCTTTTCGATCGCCTGTGGTCGCATGAACTCCCCGACGGCTGGACCGACGTGCTGCCGAGCTGGGAGCCGGGCAGCAAAGCGCTGGCCACCCGCGCCGCCTCAGGCAAGGTGCTCTCCGCACTCGGACCGGTCCTGCCCGAATTGTGGGGTGGCTCAGCCGATCTCGCGGGCTCGAACAACACCACGATGGACAACGTCGACTCATTCGGGCCGTCGTCGATCAGCACCACGACGTGGACGGCCAACCCCTACGGCCGCACCCTGCATTTCGGTATCCGCGAACACGCCATGGGCTCGATCCTGTCCGGGATCGCGCTGCACGGCCCCACCCGCGCCTACGGTGGCACCTTCCTGCAGTTCGCCGACTACATGCGACCCGCGGTTCGGCTGGCGTCGCTGATGGCGATCGACCCGATCTACGTCTGGACCCACGACTCGATAGGCCTCGGCGAGGACGGTCCGACCCACCAGCCGGTCGAGCACCTCGCGGCGCTGCGCACCATCCCGAACCTCGACGTGGTCCGTCCCGCCGACGCCAACGAGACTGCCCACGCCTGGCGTCACCTGCTGACGCGGCGTGACCATCCGGTCGGCGTGTGCCTGACCCGCCAGGGCGTACCGGTCCTTGAGGGCACCTCGTACGAGGGCGTCGCCGCCGGTGCGTATGTGCTGTCAGAGGCCGACGGCGAGCCGCAGGTCGTTCTGATCGGAACCGGCTCCGAGGTCCAGCTCGCCGTGGAGGCACAGAAATCCTTGGCCGACAAGGGAATCCGCGCACGTGTGGTGTCCATGCCGTGCTTCGAGTGGTTCTTCGAGCAGGACGCGGAATACCGCAATTCGGTACTTCCGCCGTCGGTGCCGCGCGTCTCCGTTGAGGCCGGCATTGCCATGCCGTGGTACCAGGTCGTCGGCGACACCGGGGAGATCATCTCCCTCGAGCACTTCGGTGCCTCGGCGGACTACACGGTGCTCTACGAGAAATTCGGCATCACTGCCGACGCCGTGGTCACCGCCGCGCAGCGCGTCGTCGGCTCCTGACCCCCGCCCGAACGCCGTCCACCACAACCGAACACACCGATATCGCTTGCCCCACAAGGGCATGACGCGATGCACGCAAGGAGAGAACCGTGACCCAGAACGCCCAGCTCGCCGAATTGTCCGCCGCCGGTGTATCGGTGTGGCTGGATGACCTGTCCCGTGACCTGATCTCCTCGGGAGGTCTGCAGGAATTCATCGACACCCGCTCGGTGGTCGGCGTGACCACTAATCCGTCGATCTTCCAGGCATCGCTGTCCACCGGCAACGCCTACGACGAGCAAGTCAAGGAGCTCGCTGCCCGTGGCTCCGACGTCGATGCCACCATCCGCACCGTCACCACCGACGATGTCCGCAATGCGTGTGACGTCCTCGCCCCGGTGTTCACCGAGTCCCACGGCGTCGACGGTCGGGTATCGATCGAGGTCGATCCCCGACTCGCCCACGACACCGACAAGACAGTCGCGCAAGCCATCGAACTTTTCAAGATCGTCGACCGCCCGAACCTGTTGATCAAGATTCCCGCCACCAAGGCCGGACTGCCGGCCATCACCCGGGTACTCGCCGAGGGCATCAGCGTCAACGTCACCCTGATCTTCTCCGTGGAGCGCTATCAGGACGTGATGGACGCCTACCTGTCGGGCATCGAGGCCGCCGCGCACGCCGGCCACGATGTCTCGGCCATCCACTCGGTCGCCTCGTTCTTCGTCTCGCGCGTGGACACCGAGATCGACAAACGCCTCGACGCCATCGGCACACCCGAGGCGACCGCACTGAAGGGCACCGCAGCGCTGGCCAACGCTCGCCTGGCCTACGCCGCCTACCAGGAGGTTTTCGAGGTCAACTCACGCTTCCAGGGTTTGCTGAACAAGGGCGCCAATCCCCAACGGCCGCTGTGGGCCTCGACCGGCACCAAAAACGCCGACTATCCCGACACCCTCTACGTCAGCGAGCTCGTCGCGCCGAACACCGTCAACACCATGCCGGGCAAAACCATGGAGGCATTCGCCGACCACGGCTGGGTCAACACCGACTCCATCATCGGTACCTCGGCAGCCTCTCGGGAGGTCTTCGACAAGATCGCCGGCCTCGGAGTCGACCTCGACGACGCCTTCGTCCTCCTCGAGGACGAGGGCGTCCGCAAGTTCGAGGAAGCCTGGAACGAGTTGCTCGCGGCCACCGCCGAGCAACTCGACGCCGCGACGAAGGCCTGAACACATGCCTACCGGCGGTCCCACGCAATGGCGTAACCCACTTCGGGATCCGCGTGATAAGCGGCTTCCGCGCATTGCCGGCCCGTGCAGTCTGGTCATTTTCGGCGTGACCGGTGATCTCGCGCGCAAAAAGCTGATGCCTGCGGTCTACGACCTGGCGAATCGCGGTTTGCTGCCACCGTCGTTCGCTCTCGTCGGCTTCGCCCGGCGTGATTGGGACGACGAGGATTTCGCCACGATCGTGCACGACGCGGTCCGTCAGCACGCCCGCACCGGATTCCGCGAGGAGGTCTGGGAGCGACTCGCCGAGGGATTCCGTTTTGTACAGGGCTCTTTTGACGACGACGAGGCTTTCGCGCGTCTCAAGTCGACACTGGCCGATCTCGATAACACGCGCGGGACCGACGGCAATCATGCTTTCTACCTGTCGATTCCGCCGAAGGCCTTCCCAACAGTGTGTGAGCAGTTGCAGCGCAGTGGTCTGGCCGAGGAACGTGATGATCACTGGCGTCGGGTGGTCATCGAGAAGCCATTCGGTCACGATCTGCGGTCGGCGAAAGACCTCAACGGCATTGTCAACGCCGTCTTCCCGGAGTCGTCAGTGTTCCGCATCGACCACTATTTGGGCAAGGAAACGGTCCAGAACATTCTCGCACTGCGGTTCGCCAATCAATTGTTCGATCCACTGTGGAGTTCTCACTACGTCGACCACGTCCAGATCACCATGGCCGAGGACATCGGCCTCGGTGGCCGCGCGGGGTACTACGACGGGATCGGCGCAGCCCGCGACGTCATTCAGAACCACCTGTTGCAGCTGATGGCACTGGTGGCAATGGAAGAACCGATCTCCTTCGAGCCCAAGCAATTGCAGGCGGAGAAGATCAAAGTGCTCTCGGCGACCCGCAACATCCTGCCGATCGAGGAGAACACCGCGCGCGGTCAGTACGGTCCGGGATGGCAGGGTAGCGAGAAGGTCCCGGGACTCAAGGACGAGGAGGGGTTTGCGGCCGACTCGATCACCGAGACATATGCGGCCATCGCCCTCGAGGTAGACTCGCGCCGTTGGGCCGGTGTGCCATTCTATCTGCGGACCGGAAAGCGGTTGGGTCGCCGGGTGACCGAGATCGCCCTGGTCTTCAAACGGGCGCCGCATCTACCGTTCGACACGACCATGACCGAAGAACTGTCGCAGAATGCGCTGGTGATCCGGGTGCAGCCCGACGAGGGCATCACACTGCGCTTCGGCTCCAAGGTGCCGGCGTCGAGCATGGAAGTCCGCGACGTCAACATGGACTTCAGCTACGGCACGGCCTTCACCGAAGCGTCTCCGGAGGCCTACGAACGCCTCATCCTCGACGTGTTGCTCGGTGAGCCCTCGTTGTTCCCGGTGAACGACGAGGTCGAATTGGCTTGGGAGATCCTCGATCCCGTCCTCGAAAACTGGGCGGAGTCGGGTAAGCCCGACACCTACGAAGCCGGGACGTGGGGCCCGAAGTCGGCTGACGACATGATGGCTCGGACCGGCCGCGCATGGCGACGACCGTGACGACCGATGTGAGAGGACCCCGATGATCATCGAGATGCCCGAGACCTCGACCAACGACGTCGCCAAAAAGATGGTTGAGATCCGCGAGTCCGGTGGAGCAATCAGCCTCGGCCGAGTATTGACCCTGGTCGTGGTGGCCGAACACGGCGAACCCACCGAGGCCGCCGTGGAAGCGGCGATCGGCGCCAGCAGTGAACATCCCAGCCGGGTCATCGTGCTGGCATGCGGCTCCAGGAAGGGCGAGTCGCTGCTCCACGCGCAGATCAGGGTGGGCGGTGACGCGGGCGCATCGGAGGTGGTCATCCTGTCGATGTCCGGGCCACTCGCCGATCAACCGCATAGCGTCGTGACGCCATTCCTGCTGCCGGACTGCCCGATCGTCGTCTGGTGGCCGGGCTCGGCGCCGGACGATCCGTCCGCCGACCCGATGGGCCGGATCGGTCGCCGACGCATCCTCGACGCCAGCAAGGCCGCTCATCCCGAGAGTGTTCTCGAACGCAGGCTGGCCACTTACTCCCCCGGCGACTCCGATCTCGCGTGGACCCAGATCACCCATTGGCGCGCGCTGCTCGCGTCGGCGATCGATCGCCCGCCACACACACCGATCCAGTCGGTGGTGGTGACCGGACCGGCCCAGTCACCGGGCATCGAGTTGCTGGCGGGCTGGCTGTATTCGGCGCTCGGTGTGCCCACGACTCGGTCGATCGGAAGCTTCGAGGTTCGCCTGCTGCGCGAGCACGGCGCGACGGTCCTGTCGATGGATCAGAACGGCAACGCAGTGATCTCGGTGCCCGGCAAGCCCGATGGTCGGGTCGCCATGACCAACCGTGATCTGCCCGTATATCTCGCCGAGGAACTACGGCGCCTCGACACCGACGAAGTGTTCGAGCAGGCACTTCGTGGCGCCGTGGAACTCAGGCAGCAAGGACAACCGGCATGACCACCGAGACATTGGTTTTCGACGACAAGCAGACTCTGGTCGACACCGCGGCACGTCGGTTCGCCGACCTGATCGGTGCCGCACAGCGCGCACGCGGGGTTGCGTCGGTGGTGCTGACCGGCGGTAGTAACGGCATCGCGATTCTGGCGTCCCTCGCCGCCGACAGCGGTGACATCGACTGGTCCACGGTTGACATCTATTGGGGCGATGATCGATTCGTCCCGACCGACGATCCGGAACGTAACTACGGACAGGCCCGCAACGCGCTGCTCGACCATGTGCCGGTCGATCCGGCTCGGGTACATCCCATGGCACCGTCGGACGGCGAGTTCGGCGACGACATCGACGCCGCGGCAGCCGGTTACGCCGCCACCCTGTTGGCGAACGCGGGAGCCGATGTGTCCCCGCATTTCGATCTCCACCTGCTCGGCATGGGCGGCGAGGGGCACATCAACTCCCTGTTCCCGCACACTGCCGCCACCGCCGAGGCACAGAAGACCGTTGTCGCCGTGGAGGACTCGCCCAAACCACCGCCGCGGCGGATCACCCTCACGCTGCCGGTGGTCAACCGCAGCAAGGCTGTGTGGTTTCTCGTCGCCGGTGAGGACAAGGCCCAAGCGGTGGCCGCAGCTCACGCCGGCGCCGACCCTGCCGACTGGCCCTGCGCCGGAGCCCACGGCACCGAGGAGACCGTGTGGTTCCTCGACCACGCCGCGGCCTCCGCTCTCCCCGACGCCTAAGCCCCGTCAGGGCTTTAGCGACGTTTCCGCCATCCGGACCGATCGACCGCGACTACGCCGCGACCTTGGCCGAGATCGCGACAACCATCCACTACCCCCGAATTCGCCCACACAGCCGGACCACTCTTCCCGCAGATCACCGCCCGGCCCCAAGCACCTCGGCGGATCCGACAGGATATGGCGACCACACCGCGTCACCACCTGGGGCATTGACCTATACACCCAGCACACCGGCGCTCTCCAACGACGCCTGGTGCCGATATCCCAACTGCAGCAAGCCGTTACACCTGTGCGACCTCGACCACTGGCAACCGTTTGAACCACACCAACCCCGAAGCCGGAGGCAGGACGGTACTCGGCAACCTGACCTCACTATGCCGGGCCGATCACCAACGCACATACCTCGCCGAATGGGTGCCGACGCTCTTTCTCGATCGCAGGGCGCAATGGCGGAACCGACAGACGGGGCAGGTGATTGTCACCTGTCCGCGGTGGCGATCTCCTCATCTGTGGGGTGGAACCAGCTGTCGTGCAACAGGTCTCGAGGGCCGGCGACTGGGGTGCCGGACACCTCGACCATCGGGGGAACGCCCTGAAAGAGGCCCTAGCCGCTGTTGCGCAGTGCGGTCGCCAATCCGTTCATCGTCAGCTGGATCCCTCGGCGGACTCGCGCTGAATCGTCACCGGCGCGGAACCGACGCAGAAGCTCAACCTGCAGTAGATTCAGCGGCTCGAGGTACGGAAAGCGGTTGTACACAGACCGTTTGAGTGCCGCGTTGTCGGCAAGAAGATCGTTGGTACCGGTAATCTTCGAATACATCGCGATGGTGCGTTCGTGCTCGTCGACGATCATCCCGAACACGGTATCGCGCAACTGCTCGTCAGGAACGAGCTGGGCGTATCGGTGCGCGAGTCCCATGTCCGACTTGGCGAGCACCTGCGCCATGTTGGACATGACGGTGCGGAAGAACGGCCACTTCTCATAGTACCGCTGAAGGGTGGCCAGACGGTCCGCGTCGTCGCCGACCCACTGCTCGAAGGCGGCGCCGGTGCCGTACCAGCCCGGCAGCATCACGCGGGATTGTGTCCATGACAGCACCCATGGGATAGCCCGCAGATCGGAGATCTTCTCGGTCTGTTTACGCGACGCCGGACGGCTGCCGATGTTGAGTGCGCCGATCTCCGACAGCGGCGTTGAGGTCGTGAAGTACTCCACGAATCCCGGTGTCTCGTGCACCAGCGCGCTGTAGGCCGAGCGGGCCAGCGCCGCGATCTCGTCGAGAGTGGTGTAGGCGTCCTCGGATTCGTCTCCGAGTCCCTCGACGTCGAGCAGCGACGACTCGATGGTCGCGGCGAGTAACGTCTCCAGATTGCGTTCGGCGCTGACGGGTTCGGCGTATTTCGCGGCGATGATCTCACCTTGCTCGGTGATACGCAACGACCCCTGGACCGCGCCCGGCGGCTGGGCCAGGATGGCGTCATAGCTCGGTCCACCACCGCGTCCAACAGTGCCACCACGACCGTGAAAGAGCCGCAACCGGATTCCGGCCTTGGCCGCGGCCTCGACAAGATCGAGCTCGCCGCGATAGAGCGCCCAATTCGCGGCCATGTAGCCGCCGTCCTTGTTGGAATCGGAATAGCCGAGCATGACCTCTTGCATGCCCGACTGTCCGTCGACGAGGTCGCGGTACAGCGGGATGTCCAAGGCACCCAACAGGGTTTCGGCACCCTGCTGCAGATCCTCGATGGTCTCGAACAGTGGGACGATTCGAACCGTCGAGGTGAGTCTCCCGGTGTCACTGTCGATGTCGATCAGCCCGGCTTCTTTCAGCAGAATCATCGGCTCGAGCATGTCACTGACAGAGGTGCACATGCTGATGATGTAGTTGGGCACCGACTGCGGTCCGAATCGTGCCACCGCGGTCGCGGCCGCACGGACGATGCCGAGTTCCTTGGTTGCCAAATCGGATAATTCGGCATCGGGTCGGGTGAGCGGCCGCCGGGCGGCGAGTTCCTTGGTCAGGATCTCGACCCGCTCGGTCTCGTCCAGTGATCGGTAGTCCGGGTGCACGCCGGCCCACGCCAGCAGTTCGGCGATGACGTCCTCGTGCATATCGGAGTTCTGCCGCATGTCCAGCCCGGACAGGTGGAAACCGAAGGTGCGCACCGACTCACGCAGTCGCAATAGCCTGTCGTCGGCAATGATGTCGTCGCCCGCAGCGCGGAGTCCGGCATCGATGACGTCGAGGTCGGCGAGCAGTTCGTCGGCGGTCGAGTAGGCGTCGGCGCCGTCGAGCAGGAACAGGTCCGAGGTCTTCATCACCTCCTCACCGAAGAGCCCGGTCGCGGTCGCGACCAACCGAGAACGGATGTGGCGCAAAGCAAGACGGAACGGCTCATCGGCGGCCGCATCCTCGCGGGGCGCACCGGCGAGTTCGTAGACAGCGTCGGAGGTCGTCATGAGTCGGGTCGACATGCTCAGCTCCTGCGCGAGAGCCTCGAGCTCCGACAGGTGGTTGCCGATCGCGGTGCGGGCCGCGAGAGTCGTTGCCATCTCGACGATATCGCTGGTGACGAAAGGATTGCCGTCGCGGTCACCGCCGATCCACGAGCCCATCCGCAGCATCGGCTCGTCGGCCAGACCGGCGTTCGGATACGCCGACCGCAACGCGGCACGTACCGAGGTGTTGATCTTCGGCACGACCTCGAAGAACGACGCGTCGTAATAGCGCAGGCCCGAACGGATCTCGTCTTGGATGGTGAGCCGCTCGAGGCGGATCAACGCAGTCTGCCAGAGCGTGAGGATCTGCCTCCGGATTCCCTCGGTGACCGCAGCCTCCTCGGCCGGGGTCAGTTCGGTCCGCGACCGGTATCGCATCAGCTCGGTGATCCGGTTCTGCGCCTCGAACACCGACCGCCGGCGAGTTTCTGTCGGATGGGCGGTGATCACCGGCACCACCGTCGCGTCGGCGAGCGCATCGCCCACCTCGTCATCGCCGAGTCCGGCCTTGGCCAGTTTGGCGTATGTGGCGTCGAGGCTGCTGTCCTGGGGCGGATCACCGGCCCGCACGTGGATCATCCGTCGGCGTTCCCGGTGGATGTCCTCGGCCAAGTTGGCCAACAGGGCAAAGTTGCTGAACGCGCGGATGATCGGCATCGCCACCGAGATGTCGAGATCGACGAACAGATCTGCCAACTCGTCACGATCGATCTCGGCGCGCCGGATCTTGAACGCCGCCACCCGCGCCGACTCGACGAGTTCGAAGACCTCCGCCCCCGAGTGTTCGCGCACCATGTCGCCGAGAATGCCGCCGAGTAACCGGATGTCCTCACGCAGCGGCTCGGTGAGGGTGCGGCCCTCGTCGTCGACGACGATGTGGTCAACGATCGAGATGGAGGGACGCCAGTCCGGGGCACCGCGCGAAGGAGAGGTCATTGCCCCAGTATTGCGGCTGCGCGTGCCAGTGGCATCTCGGGTGGGCATCTCGGGTGGGCATCTCGGGTGGGTATCTCGGGTGGGCACAGGTCAAGTACGCAGAAAGCGCTCGACCCGATGCAGCGGCAGCCGCATCGGGTCGAGGGAAGTGCGTCGGGTCAGGCGGACAGCTTGATGTCGACGCCGATACCGATGATGAAGATGAACCACACCAATCCGACAAAGATCGTCAACCGATCGAGGTTGCGCTCGACGACGCTCGAGCCGGACAGACTCGATTGCACACCGCCACCGAAGAGCGACGACAGGCCACCGCCCTTACCCCTGTGCAGCAGAACCAGAATCACCAGCAGCACGCTGGTGATGATCAGGCCGATGTCCAGAACTGTTTCGAGCACGTCAGGCAGATCCTTGTCGGTTGGAATCGAGTCGCGTCCGGCCGGGGCCCGACGACATGGTCGAGCCGGCCACCTCACGAGGAATGCGACCGGCGCGACCAGTCTACGCGTTGGGGCGAGCGCTCAGGGCAGGGGGCCGCCTGCGGCGATCGCCGACAATGTGGAGAACTCGTCGGCCTTCAGGGAGGCTCCGCCGACGAGTGCCCCGTCGACATCGGTCTGGCCGACGATGTCGCCGACGTTCTTGGCGTTCACCGATCCGCCGTAGAGCACCCGCACCGAGGCGGCCGTCGACGCATCGGCGATCTCGGCGAGCGTGGTACGCACCGCCGCGCAGACCTCCTGCGCGTCGGCGGCACTGGCCACCCGACCGGTACCGATGGCCCAGACGGGCTCGTAGGCGACGACGACCTTCGCGACGTCCTCGGCAGAGAGACCAGCCAACGAACCCTTCAGCTGCGCGACGTTGTAGGCGACGTGCTCGCCGGACTCTCGGATGTCGAGTCCCTCGCCGATACAGACGATCGGCGTCAGGCCGTGTTTGAGCGCCGCCTTGGTCTTGGCGAGCACCACCTCGTCGGTCTCGGCGTGCAGGGTGCGCCGCTCCGAATGCCCGACGACGACGAAGGTGCATCCGAGCTTGGCCAGGAACGCCCCGCTGATCTCGCCGGTATAGGCACCCGAGTCGTGCGCCGACAGATCCTGGGCACCGTAGGTCAGCAGCAATTTGTCACCGTCGATGACAGTCTGCACGGAACGGATGTCGGTGAACGGCGGGATGACCGTCACGTCGACCTTTTCGAAGTACTTGGCGGGAAGCGCAAACGCGATCTTCTGCACCAGTGCGATGGCCTCGAGGTGGTTGAGATTCATCTTCCAGTTGCCCGCGATGAGCGGCTTACGGGATCCGCTCATGATTCCAGCACCTTCAGTCCCGGCAATTCCTTGCCCTCCAGGTATTCCAGCGACGCACCGCCACCGGTCGAGATATGCGAGAAGTCGTCGTCGGGCAACCCCAGCGTGCGCACCGCGGCTGCGGAGTCGCCCCCGCCAACAACGGTGAACGCACCGGCTTTGGTGGCGCCGGCGATCGCCTCGGCAACCCCCTTGGTGCCCGCGGAGAACTTCTCGAATTCGAACACGCCCGACGGTCCGTTCCACAAGATCGTCTTGGCGCCGGAGAGCAGCGCGGCGAAACGCTGCACCGACTCCGGCCCGATGTCCAGACCCATCCATCCGTCGGGGATGGCGTCGGCAGAGACCGTCCGAGATTGCGCGTCGGCGGCGAACTTGTCGGCCACCACCACATCGGCGGGCAACCGTATGACATCACCGAATCGCTCCAGCAGATCCTTGCAGACCTCGATCTGATCTTCCTGCAGCAGCGAGGTGCCCACGACATGGCCCTGAGCGGCCAGGAACGTGAACGCCATACCGCCGCCGATGACCAGCGTGTCGACCTTCGGTGCCAGCGCCTCGATCACTCCGAGCTTGTCGGACACCTTGGACCCACCCAGTACCACGGCGTAGGGCCGCCCCGGGTCCTCGGTGAGTGCCGAAAGCACCTTGACCTCAGCCGCCACGAGCTCACCCGCGTAGTGCGGGAGGAGCTTGGCGACGTCGTACACCGAGGCCTGCTTGCGGTGCACCACCCCGAACCCGTCGGAGACGAAGGCGCCATCGGGACCGACGAGTTCGACGAAGGCCTTGGCCAGCGCCTCTCGCTCGGATTCGTCCTTGGATGTCTCGCGCGGATCGAACCGCACGTTCTCCAACAGCAGGACATCACCGTCGGTGAGTCCCTCGGCGCGCGCGAGCGCGTCCGAGCCGACCACATCACCGGCGAGCTGGACGTTGCGGCCCAGCTCCTGGCCGAGACGTTCGGCGACCGGCGCCAAGGAATACTTCGAATCCGGCTCGCCCTTCGGGCGGCCCAGATGCGCGGTGATGATCACCTTGGCGCCGGCATCGATGAGCGCGTTCAGCGTCGGCAGGGAGGCGAGGATTCGGCCCGGATCGGTGATCGTCGACCCGTCGAGCGGGACGTTGAAATCCGATCGAACCAACACACCGCGACCCGAAACGCCCTCGTCGAGAAGATCTTTCAGAGTGGGTACACCCATTGCAGCATTGCTCCGTAACGGTTGGGTTCGGCAGCGACCGGTCGGTCAGAGAGACTTGCCGACCAGGCCGGACAGGTCGACGAGGCGGTTGGAGTAGCCCCACTCGTTGTCGTACCAGGAGACGGCCTTGACCTGGTTGCCGATGACCTTGGTCAGCCCGGCGTCGAACAGCGAGCTATGCGGGTCGGTGACGATGTCGCTGGAGACGATCGGCGCGTCGTAGTACTTGAGGATGCCCTTGAGCGGCCCCTCGGCGGCGGCCTTCATCGCGGCGTTGATCTCGTCAGCGGTCGCGGACTTCTCCAGGGTCGCGGTGAGGTCGGTGACCGAACCGGTCGGGATCGGCACGCGCAGCGCGTAACCGTCGAGCTTGCCCTTGAGCTCGGGCAGGACCAGTCCGATGGCCTTGGCCGCGCCGGTCGAGGTGGGCACCACGTTGATGGCCGCGGCGCGGGCGCGACGCAGATCCTTGTGCGGACCGTCCTGCAGGTTCTGATCCTGGGTGTAGGCGTGCACGGTGGTCATCAGACCCGAAATGATGCCGAATTCGTCGTTGAGTACCTTCGCGAATGGGCCGAGGCAGTTGGTGGTGCACGACGCGTTGGAGATGATGTTCTGGCTGCCGTCGTACTTGTCGTCGTTGACACCCATGACGATGGTGATGTCCTCACCGGAGGCCGGCGCGGAGATGATGACCTTCTTGGCGCCGGCGTCGAGGTGGCCCTTGGCCTTCTCCGCGGCGGTGAAGATGCCGGTGGATTCGACGACGACGTCGACGCCGAGGTCACCCCACGGCAGCGCCGCCGGGCCTTCCCTGACCTCGAGAGCCTTGATGCGCTGATCGCCGACGACGATGAAGTCGCCGTCGAGGGAGACCTCTTGCGGCAGGCGGCCCAGGATCGAATCGAACTTCAACAGGTGTGCCAGGGTCGCGTTGTCGGTCAGATCGTTGACAGCGACGATCTCGATGTCGGTGGTGCCCAATGCTTTTTGTGCTTCGACGGCGCGGAAGAAGTTGCGGCCGATCCGGCCGAATCCGTTGACGCCTACCCGAACAGTCACTGGTGTGCTCCTTAGCGGTTGTCTCGGCGCGGGGTCATCTGCCCGCACCGCTCCTGGTGGCCGATCAGCTCATGGCCAACCGGTGTCGGGTCCAGCCTAGTAGGACGCCTGATCGCGGGCAGCGCGACGGGTGCACTGGGTACACCCGTACCGCCGACCGAACGATCGGGTCGACGACTCTCGGTCACTCCTCGTCGAGCAAATCCGCGGTGACCGCCGACTCGGTGTCGGGTATGCCCTCGGCATGCGCCTTCTTGTCCGCGGTCGACAGCAGCCGGCGGATCCGGCCGGCGACGGCGTCCTTGGTCATCGGTGGATCGGCGAGCTGGCCGAGTTCCTCCAGCGAGGCCTGCCGGTGGGTGATGCGCAGATGTCCGGCCGCGGCGAGGTGGTCGGGGACGTCGTCGCCGAGGATCTCCAGCGCGCGCTCGACCCGGGCGGCGGCCGCGACCGCGGCGCGCGCCGAGCGGCGCAGGTTGGCGTCATCGAAGTTGGCGAGCCGGTTGGCCGTTGCCCGCACCTCCCGACGCATCCGGCGTTCCTCCCAGACCAGGCGCGTGTCGTGTGCGCCCATCCTCGTCAACAGCGCGCCGATCGCTTCACCGTCGCGGATGACCACACGGTCGGCGCCGCGCACCTCACGGGCCTTCGCCGACACCCCGAGTCGCCGGGCCGCCCCGACGAGCGCGAGCGCCGACTCCGGACCGGGGCAGCTGACCTCCAGCGCCGAGGACCGGCCGGGCTCGGTCAGCGACCCGTGCGCCAGAAACGCCCCGCGCCAGGCGGCCTCGGCGTCGGCAACACTGCCGCCGACCACCTGCGCGGGCAGTCCCCGGACCGGTCGACCGCGCAGATCCAGCAGCCCGGTCTGTCGAGCGAGGCCCTCACCGTCGGCAGTGACCCGCACGATGTAACGCGCCGACTTGCGTAGTCCGCCACCGCGCAGGACGTGGACCTCAGAGGTGTATCCGTACAGGTCGTGGATCTCCCGGCGCAGCCGTCGCGCTACATTGCCCATGTCGACCTCGGCCTCGACGATTACTCGTCCGGCCACGATGTGCAGGCCTCCCGCGAACCGCAGAAGCGCCGACACCTCGGCCTTGCGCGGACTCACCTGCGTCACGGCGAGCCGACTCAATTCGTCCTTCACCGCCGCGGTCATCGCCACCGGTCCCTGTCCTCCTGTCATCGCCGGGTCCTCCTGCCATCCGTGGACCCCATGCCTGTACTACCAGGGCGCGCCCCGGTAGACCCTGCCCTCGCTCAACCACGCTGGGCCAGCCTAACGGGTCGTTTCACGCGAACACAGTTGCTTGATCAGGCCGGCCACTTTCGCCGGGTCGTGGACGTGGCGGCCGGGAACGGCGAGATCACCGACCTCCAGGCTCGCACCGAACATCCCGGCTGCCCTCTCGAGGTGCTCGCGCTCGCGCCCGGCGGGCACCGACGACTCGTCGACGACCACGTGATCGATCGTGAGCGTGTCGGCGTGGGCGTGCAGCACATGCAGGTGTCGCTCGACCGAGAATCCTGGAGTCTCCCCCGGCTCCGGCGCCAGGTTCACGATCAACACCTTACGAGAAGTGCTGCGCTGCAACGCCTTCAGCAGGTCCGGCACCAGGACGTGCGGGATCACACTGGAGAACCAGGAGCCCGGACCGAGCACGACGAGGTCAGCCTCGTCGACGGCGGTGATCACCGGCTCGCACACCGGCGGCTCCGCGGGCAGGAGTCGCACCCGACGCACCTTGCCCGGGGTGGTCGCCACGGCCACCTGGCCACGGATGACTCGGGAGATACGCGGATCGGATTCCAGTCCGGAGACGTCGGCCTCGATCTCCAGCGGTACCGACGACATCGGCAGCACCCGACCATCGACGTCGAACACACGCATCATCTCGTCGAGGGCGGCCACCGGATCGCCGAGGACCTCGGTCAGCCCGGCCAGCAGCAGGTTGCCCACCGGATGACCGGCGAGCGCACCGTAACCACCGAAGCGATGCTGCAAGGTCTCCGCCCACAACTCGTGGTGCCGCCGGTCGGCGGCCGGGTCCCGCCGCCCGGCCAGACCGTCAAGGGCCGCCGGCGCACACATCAACGCCGCCATCGCCATTCGCAGATCGCCGGGTGGGATCACCCCGAGTTCCGAACGCAACCGGCCCGACGACCCACCGTCGTCGGCGACGGTCACGATGGCCGTCACGTGCGGGCTCAGATAGCGCATCGCCGTCAGGGTCGCATACAGGCCGTGTCCGCCGCCGAGCGCGGCGATCCGCATGGCACTCATTCGCGCCCCAGATCACGGTGCATGACCCGCACGTCGTAGCGCGCGGCACCCGCGTCGTCCGCGGCGACCCGCAGGCGACGCGCCAACTCCTCGGAGATCGCGACACTGCGGTGCTTGCCGCCGGTGCATCCGATGCCGACGGTCATGTAGCGCTTGCCTTCTCGGAGATAACCCTTGCCCACGACACCGATCAGTTCGATGTAGAGATCGACGAAGCGCCCGGCGTCGTCCTGTCCGAGGACATACTCCCGCACCGCCGCGTCGCGACCGTTGAGTTCCCTCAAATCGGCCACCCAATACGGATTGGGCAGGAAGCGGACGTCGGCGACGAGGTCGGAGTCGATCGGCAATCCGTATTTGAACCCAAAGGACTGCACGGCAACGCTGAGCCGGGAACTCGCGTCGTGCGGATACGAATCCTCCACCACCTCACGCAGTTTGGCGACGGTCAGCGTCGAGGTCTCCACCACGAGGTCGGCGGAATCCTTGAGGGGTGCGAGGATCACCCGCTCCCGCGCGATCCCCTCCACCAAGGTCTCGCTACCCTGCAGCGGATGGCGACGACGGACCTGCTCGAAGCGGCGGACCAGCACCTGATCGCTGGCGTCGAGAAACAGCAGTCGCGTCTGGGTGCCGGTGGCCGCGAGTTGTGCCCGCAGCGTGCGTAACTGCGCGCCGAGGTTCTCGTCGGAAGCGCGCAACACCATGGCCAGCCGCAGGATCGGCGGGTCGCTGTTGGCGACGAGGTCGACCATCGTCGAGATCAGCGCGGGCGGCACGTTGTCGGCGACATACCAGCCGTCGTCCTCGAGCACGTTGGCGACCGTGGAGCGACCGGCGCCGGACATGCCCGCGACAAACAGGACGACGAGTCCGTCGGTGGCGTCCGCGCCGGAGGCGCCTGCTACCGATGCCCCCTGCACGGGATCGCTGTCGGTCATATCCGTACCTCCGCTCGTGCTCACGTCCATCCCGCCGTCACATCGCGAGTGGTCTCGACCGGTCCGGCCGCCGAATTTCCGGTGGCCGTTGGCGTGTCGCCGGCCAGCGCGTCGTGCACCACCCGTGCGGTCCCTGGGCCAATGCCCGGCACCGCGGCGATGTCGTCGACGGTGGCCTCCCGCAACTTGGCGACGGAGCCGAAGTGGGTGACCAGCGCGGTGCGCCGGGAGCGTCCGAGGCCGGGAACGCCGTCGAGTACCGACTCGGTCATACGTTTGCTGCGTTTGCTGCGGTGGAAGGTGATCGCGAAACGGTGCGCCTCGTCGCGCACCCGCTGCAGCAGGAACAGCGCCTCGCTGGAGCGGGGTAGGATCACCGGTTCGTCGTCACCGGGCACCCAGATCTCCTCGAGTCGCTTGGCCAGTCCGATCACCGCCACGTCGGTGACGCCGAGTTCATCGAGAACCGTCGCCGCGGCATGCACCTGCGGCGCACCACCGTCGACGACGAACAGATTCGGCGGATAGGCGAAGCGCCGCGTCTTCTTCGAGTCGGAGTCGGCGGCCACCTGCGCCGCCACCTGCGCGGCGACGCCGTCGGCCTGATCGGCGCGATGGCGCAGGAAACGTCGACGAGTCACCTCGGCGATCGAACCGACGTCGTCGGAGCGGCCGTCTCCGGCCGCCTCGCGGATCGAATAGTGGCGATAGTCGGATTTGCGGGGCAATCCGTCCTCGAAGACCACCAGCGAGGCCACCACATCGGTACCTTGCACGTGCGAGATGTCGACGCACTCGATCCGCAGCGGGGCCTGGTCGAGTCCGAGGCCCTCCTGCAACTCGGTCAGCGCCGCCGACCGCGTCGTCAGGTCACCTGCACGGCGTAACTTGTGCTGCGTCAACGCTTCTCCCGCGTTGCGTGCGACCGTCTCGAACAACGCCTTCTTGTCGCCGCGTTGCGGAACCCGCAGACTGACACGGCTGCCACGCAGATCGGAGAGGAACTCGGTCAGCTCCTCGTGCTCGGCGGGAAGCGCGGGAACGAGGACCTCACGCGGCACTGACTCACCACGCTCGCGATCCTCGCCGACCTCGACAGTCGCATCGAGATCGGCCTGGGCGCCATAGAACTGCGTGAGGAACTGCCCGACCTGCTCGCCGATGTCGTCGTCATCGGATTTCTCCACGACCCACCCGCGCTCACCGCGCACCCGACCGTCCCGGACGTGGAAGATCTGCACCGACACCTCGAGTTCGTCGCCGACCATTGCGATGACGTCGGCGTCGGTGCCGTCACCGAGTACCACAGCCTGCTTCTCCAACGCGCGCCGCATCGCCCCCACGTCGTCGCGCAGACGCGCCGCCCGTTCGAAGTCGAGTGCCTCTGCGGCCGAGGCCATCTCACGCTCAAGGCGCTTGATCATCTGGTCGGTGCGGCCCGCCAGGAAGTCGCAGAAATCGTTGACGATCTCACGGTGCTCGATGGCGCTGACCCGACCGATACACGGCGCCGAACACTTGTCGATGTAGCCGAGCAGACACGGCCGGTCGATCTGCCCGTGCCGCTTGAACACCCCGGCCGAGCAGGTGCGGGCCGGGAACACCCGGGTCAGCAGGTCGACAGTCTCGCGGATGGCCCACGCGTGCGAGTACGGACCGAAGTAGCGCACGCCACGGCGCCGCGGCCCGCGGTAGACGAACAGCCGCGGATACTCTTCGTTGAGCGTGACCGCCAACATCGGGTAACTCTTGTCGTCGCGATAACGGACGTTGAACCGGGGATCGAACTCCTTGATCCAGTTGTATTCCAGCTGCAGCGCCTCGACCTCGGTGCCGACGACCGTCCACTCCACCGACGCCGCGGTGGTCACCATCTGACGAGTACGCGGATGCAGCGAGGCGATGTCGGCGAAGTACGACGTCAGACGAGAGCGAAGGTTCTTGGCCTTACCCACATAGATGACGCGGCCGTGGGAATCACGGAATTTGTACACTCCCGGATCTGTCGGGATCGTCCCGGGCGCAGGACGGTAGGTACTCGGGTCGGCCACGTGTTCCAGGCTAGTCGGCGCGGCCGACGGATCGGGATTCGAACCGGCCGGCGAGCAGACTCGCCGATGGCCCCACTGAACCATCGTCGGCGGTTCCCGCGGCCCCGAGCTCAGCATCGATGGCTCGGCCCGCCGCGGCGAGCACCGAGGCGGTGTCGGTGACCTCACACGTCCACCCGGTGTCGGTGAAACGCCGAACAATGCCAGGATCCTGGTGCCAGAGCGCGGCCACCTGCGCGAAAGGGCCATCGGTGCGTGTGCCGCGCGTGGAGCGAACGGTGACGCCGATGCGTGATCCCGATGCGCTGGCCCGCCCGATGGTATCGATCACCCGCCGCGCGACGTCGGGTTCGAAATAGACCAGGAGCCCTTCGGCAAGCCAGCACGTCGGCTCATCGGTGTGCAGGCCGGCCTCGATCAGGGGCGATAACCAGTCGGAGATCAGATCGGCCTGCACGACCCGTCGGCCGGTGCCGGCGACCAGCTCATGCTCAGCGACGAGAGCTTCCTTGACCTCGACCACCGGCGGGCGGTCCAGCTCATAGACCACCGCCGCCGATCCCAGGTCCAGCCGGAAAGCCCGGGCGTCGAGTCCGGAGCCCAGGATGACGAACTGCTCGATCCCGTCGCGCGCAGCCGATCGGAACATGTCGTCGAGGAACAGGGTGCGGGCGACGATCCAGTGGTACATGCCAAGGCGTTCGCGGCCGGCAGCGTCGGTGGCCGGCGGCATCGGTGGCAGGGTGCCGTCGGGGTCGGTGACCCCGGATGCGACCAACGCGGATTCGAATAGGGCAACGGCCAGCGGATCGGTGAACAGCGCGTCACGACGCAGCGACTCATAAGCGCGCACAGAGGCCACCCCGAGTGCGGTCTGCCCCACGGCGTCGAGTTCGATCATCACGTGTCCCCGACCCGGCCGCGACGGTAGAGCTGCTCGATCTCACGGTAGCGCTCCATCGCCTCGATCGCGCGCGCGCCGTCACCGGCCTGGATCGCCAGTACCGGCACGTGCTCGTCGGCGGGGAGTTCGAGCTGGCCGCCGAACCCCTTCTCCGGGTAGGTGAGTCCGCGTACCTGGCTCCACTCGAAGAGCCGCTCGGTGGCCAGATTGCGCACCGAGACCCCACGCGAGCCAACCCGCAATCGGGGCCGGGCGAGCAACATGACGGCGCACGCCTCGACCAGACCGATACAGATGAGCGCGGCCTGATCGGACCAGCCGATGTTGACCGGACCGGTGTTGGAGATGGTCAGCAGCACACCGAAGGTGACGTGAATGACCACCACCACCGCGGCGGCCACGATGCCGATCAGCCGCAGGCGCCGCGAACGGTACTCCATGTCCCACTCGTACGTCGACCCACCAGGCACCACGGGCCCCGGTCGCACCTCGCTCACGACGCAGCGGCCGTCGTCACCGAGCCGGGATAGGCCTCGCCGCGACTTAGCGCGCGCAGGGTCAGAGCCGAGGCCAGCGCCGCCGTCGTGGCCTGAGCACCCTTGTCCTCCTTGGAATCCGGCAATCCGGCCCGATCCAGAGCCTGCTGCTCGGTCAACGTGGTCAGCACTCCGTTGCCCACCGGGGTCGACTCGTCCAGCGACACCCGGGTCAGGCCCGCGGTGACCGCGTCACAGACGTAGTCGAAATGCGGGGTCTCCCCCTTGATGACCACGCCGAGCGCAACCACCGCGTCGTGGGTACGCGCCAGGGCCTGCACGATCACCGGCAGCTCGATGGCGCCGGCCACCTGAACGATGGTCGGATCGTCGACCCCGTGCTCGGCAGCGGCGCGCACCGCACCGTCGAGCAGTGCCTGACAGATCGTCGCGTGCCACTGCGACGAGACGATCGCCAGGCGTAGCTTGCCTGCATCCCCCAACTCGAGGGTGGGTTCACCGTGTCCGCTCATAGAGGTCCTCCGCTCTCACAGATCCGCAGCTCATCAAACTCTGCTGCTCATGCCGGTCCGCCGTCTCCAGACGGCGAATCCAGCGTGCCCTGCGGATCCAGGTGGTCGGGACCGTCCCAGTTCTCCAGACCGTCGAGATCGTGCCCCATCCGGTCACGCTTGGTCCGCAGATACCGCAAATTTTCCTTGTTCGCCCGCACCGGCATCGGCACGCGCTCCACGATATGCAACCCGTACCCGTCGAGTCCCACCCGCTTGGCCGGATTGTTGGTGAGCAGGCGCATCGAGGTGACCCCGAGGTCGACGAGGATCTGTGCGCCCAGACCGTAGTCGCGGGAATCGGCGGGCAGACCGAGCTGCAGATTCGCATCGACGGTGTCCGAGCCCGCGTCCTGCAACTGGTAGGCCTGCAGCTTGTGCAGCAGACCGATGCCGCGCCCCTCATGACCGCGCATGTAGAGCACCACACCACGCCCCTCGGCGGCGACCATCTCCATCGCGGCATCGAGCTGCGGACCGCAATCACAGCGCAGCGAACCGAAGACGTCGCCGGTAAGGCATTCGGAATGCACCCGCACCAGCACATCACTGCCGCTGCCGTCTGCTCCGGCGAGATCACCCATCACCAATGCCACATGCTCGACGTCATCGTGGATGCTGGTGTAACCGACGGCGCGGAAATCCCCGTGCCGGGTGGGGATGCGGGCATCGGCCACCCGCACCACGTGCTTCTCGTGACGGCGTCGCCACGCGATCAGGTCGGCGATCGAGATCAACGCGAGATCGTGCTCGTCGGCGAAGATTCGCAGCTCGTCGGTCTGGGCCATCGACCCGACGTCCTTCTGCGACACCACCTCACAGATCACCCCCGCCGGTGCGAGACCGGCCAGCCGCGCGAGATCCACGGCCGCCTCGGTGTGCCCCGGCCGGCGCAACACCCCACCGTCCTTGGCGCGCAACGGGACCACATGGCCCGGACGGGTGAAATCACCCGCGGTGCTCGCCGGATCGGCCAGCAACCGCATCGTCGTCGCCCGATCAGAGGCGCTGATCCCCGTGCCGACGCCCTCCCGGGCGTCGACGGTGACTGTGTAGGCGGTTCCGTGCTTGTCCTGGTTCATCGAATACATCGGCGGTAGTCCCAACCGATCACAGTCGTCACCGGCCATCGGCACACACAAATACCCCGAGGTATAACGCACCATAAACGCCACGAGCTCGGGGGTGGCCTTCTCCGCGGCGAAGATCAGATCACCCTCATTCTCGCGATCCTCATCGTCGACCACCACGACGGCCCGGCCCGCCGCGATGTCGGCGATCGCACGATCGACGGTATCGAGATACACTGCTGCACTTGTCGATTCACTCGCGGTCTTCTCGCTGACGGCCTCGCTCATCACTTCACCTCTGCCGTGCCGGCTGCGCTCTGGGTTCGGATCGACTCGGCGCGGGTTGCCTGGAGTCGTTCGACGTATTTGGCGAGAACGTCGACCTCGAGATTGACCACCGCGCCGACCGACGCCGACCCCAGGGTGGTCTCCTGCAAAGTGGTGGGGATCAGCGAGATCTCAAACCAGTCACCCGGCCCGCTCGCTCCGCTCCCGGCGCCGAGCGCCGAGACGGTCAGAGAGACACCGTCAACGGTGATCGAGCCCTTCTCCACGAGGTAGCGGCTCAGATGCGGATCGACGCCGATCCGTACGACCGTCCAATTTTGGGAGGGACTGATCGCCACAACGATTCCGGTGCCGTCGACGTGTCCCTGCACGATGTGACCGCCGAACCGGCCGTCGGCGCGCATGGCGCGTTCGAGATTCACCGAGCTGCCCGGTCCGAGACGATCGAGCGAACTGCGACGGAGGGTTTCAGCCATCACATCCACCGTGAACTGCTGGTCGTTGAATTCTACGACCGTTAGACATACACCGTTGACCGCGATCGAATCACCGAATCCGGCGTCGCAGGTGACCCGCGGGCCACGAATGGTGAGTCGAGCCGCATCGGCGAGATCATCTCGGCCGACGATGGTGCCCAGTTCCTCGACGATGCCTGTAAACACCTTCTACCTCCTGTCGAACTCGCTCGGAGCAGACAGGACGGCGCAGGACCGTCTTGTTCTCTCGCATCCGGACTGTGACCGTCGGCTCCGGAGTCGCACCGGAATCTGCTGTCCCCGTCCACAGCTGGACGGGCGCTCGCGGGCTCGGTATCGCCTATGCGACACCATCACCGCCGGTGGGGAGTTTCACCCCGCCCCGAGAACTTACATATCGACGCTAGCACGAGGGTCGCGGACCCAACCAGTACGGTGTTCCACCTATGCGGTGCAGCGGGTGCACCCGTCGCACAGGAACGAGCGCCACTGCGCTATGATTCACGACCACCCAGGTCTGGGTTCTCGGACCCGGTACACGGCGAAAGGCGACGCCAGCATGGCCGACAAGTCGACACCGACATCCACCGGATCCGCTGGTCGAACAGCCGCCGAGATCGTCCTGGGACTCCTGAAACGCTTTTGGCTCCCGCTGATCCTCACTATCGTCGCGATCATCTTCATCGCCCAGAACACCCAGCACGTGCAGGTGCGGTTCCTGATGTTCTCCATCAGCTCATGGCAGTGGCTGATCCTCACCATCGTCGCGCTTGGTGGCCTGCTCGCGGGCTGGATCCTTGGGCGCAACGGCGCGCGCAAGCGTTCACGGCAGTAGCCGGTCGGACACACTCCGGATCAGGACGTCGGAACCGAGTTGTTCGACGCCGGCCAGATGTAGTTCGGTTGCGTCGGCGAGCGTGATCGTCGCGGCCCGTTCGACCGCCGACGGCCCGGCACCCAGGATCGTCGGCGCCACATAGCTGTCGACCTCGTCGACGAGGTCGGCGTCGAGGAACGCGCCGATGATCGGCGGACCACCCTCCACCAGCACCCACGTCGTGTTGTCCAGCGCCGCGAGCACCTCGACCGGATCATGGGTACGGACATGCCGGAACCCGCCCACCGTGGTGTCACGAATCCGGGCGCCGTCGGGAATGTCGCGCTCCCCCATGGCAACCCGAATGGGTTGGTGGGCATGCAGCGTGCCGTCGGGTAACCGGGCGGTCAGTGCGGGGTCGTCGGCAATGACGGTCCCGGTGCCGACGATGATCGCATCGAGTTCGGCGCGCTGCCGATGGGCCCGGGCGCGTGCCAGCGGGCCGGTAATCCACTGACTCGTGCCGTCGGGCGCGGCGATCCGGCCGTCGAGGGTGGACGCGACCTTCGCGGTGACCAGCGGGCGTCCGAACCGTTGGCGAAACAGCCAGCCGCGCAACGGCCCCGACCGCGCGTCGAGGGCGCCCACGCCCGCGATCACCTCGATCCCCGCCGCACGCAACCGGTCCGCACCACCCGCTGCGGTCGGATTCGGGTCGCTGACGGCATAGACCACCCGGGCCACCCCCGCCTCGATCAACGCCTGGGCGCACGGGCCGGTGCGTCCGGTGTGATTACACGGCTCGAGAGTGACCACCGCGGTCGCGTCGCGCGCCGCATCCCCGGCGCGGCGCAGCGCCTCGATCTCAGCGTGCGCACCGCCCGGCGGCTGGGTGTGACCGCGGGCGATCTCGGTACCGTCCGGCGCCAACAACACGGCGCCGACCGCCGGATTCGGCGACACCCCACCGAGTGCCGCTCGCGATTCGGCGACGGCCTCACGCATCGCTGCGGCCAGCGCCGCCTCGTCGGGGATCATCGGTGTCAGTGAGCGTGTACCCTTGCCGCCGTTGCCTTCTCACGCAACGCCGCGACGGCGGCACCGGCATCGGCGGGACCGTAGACCGCGGACCCGGCGACGAAGCAGTCGACACCGGCCTCGGCGGCCTCGGCGATCGTCCCCTCGTGGATGCCCCCATCGATCTCCACGAGCAGCCGCAACTCGCCGGCATCGACGATCGTGCGGATCTCGCGCACCTTGTCGAGTACCTCGGGCATGAACTTCTGGCCACCGAAACCCGGTTCGACGCTCATCACGAGCACAGTGTCGAAGTCGCGCAGGATTTCCAGATACGGCTCGAGCGCGGTGCCCGGTTTGAGGGCGAGACCGGCTTTTCCGCCCGCGGCCCGGATGTCCTTGGCCACGGCGACCGGGTCAACGGTCGCCTCGGCATGGAACGTGACGTTGTAGGCGCCCGCCTCGGCGTACGGCGGCGCCCAACGACCGGGATCGTCGATCATCAGGTGGCAATCGAGTGGGATGTCGGTGGCCTTGAGCAGGCTCTCCACGACCGGCAGCCCGAGGGTCAGGTTGGGGACGAAGTGGGCGTCCATCACGTCCACGTGCAACCAGTCGGCGCGCGAGGGTCCCGGTCCGGAGACCGCGCCGGCCTCGGCGGCGAGGTTGGCGAAGTCGGCCGAGAGGATCGACGGGGCGATCATCGGGGCAATCGGGGAACTCATGGCAGACAACATACGCGGCCGGGCGACACCGACGAAGTCGGGTGTGGCGCCCGCCGATCGCCGCCGGTGCGACACTGGACACCATGGACGACGAGCGCTCGAGCAACGACACCGGTGGGGTCGCGGGCGAGGACTCCGGTGGGGTCGCGGGCGCCCTGCGGCGGTGCGAACCGATCTTTCACCGCTGGGAGCGCGGCTTCTCCCGCGCCGAATTCGACCGGATGACCGATGTGGACTTCTCAGAGGTCGGCGCCTCGGGCAGTCGCTACGACCGCGAACACGTGTGGTCGGTGCTCGCCCGGCGGCATGCCAGCACCACAGCCCCGGCCGACCTCGAAGAGAACTGGCGCGTCGAGGATTTCGCGGTGCGCAGTATCGCCCCTGCCACCCAGTTGGTCACCTATACGCTGCACCAGGGTGAGAGGGTGTCGCGGCGGGCAACACTCTGGCGGTACGACAATTGCGACGACGATGGTGGGCACTGGGTGGCGCTGTATCACCAGGGCACCCTGGTGCCGGATCGGTGACTGCCGGGCAGGTCATGCCCCCGGATCGGTCATGTCACCGTGCGGATACGCGGTCGGTCGTTGGTGATCGCCGCTGCGTGCGCGCCGACGGGTCCGTCGGCCAGAACCAGGCCACCGGTCGGGGTTGACGACGAGATCGCCGCTACTCCCGCCGAGCATTGTTCGAGAGCGAGCACCATCCCCGACGTGAGGCGATGTCACGTCCGGCGCGTCCGATCAGGGCGCTTACCTCGTCGTCGACGAAGCCGACCTGGGTGGTCACCGCCGCATCGGCGACCCATCTGTCGATCGACACCGCGCGACGGTCCTATAGATGTCAAGCCGACCAGTTTCAAGAGTCGGATTGCTCACTAGAGCGGGGCATAGCAAGGGCAGTACCGAGGATCCAGACAAAGAGAAATGCCGGCATGGCGGCGATCGCGAACCCTTCAAGTGAAAGTGGCCCGCCGCGAATGGTCAGTGTTGCCAATAGGACCGGGTGCACTACCGCGGTCGCGAGCGCAAGGTGCCCGGCCCACCGAGGTAGTACGCGGTGCACATATACGGCGATCGAGCAAGATCCCGAGGCCACGATGGTCGGCAATCCGGAGACCGCGAGCAGCCCGAAAGTCACGTCGTACAGCAGTGTTGACACTTCGGGGCTGTGCGGACGGTACAGGAAGAGTGCAAACGCGGTAAACCCGCTCAGCAGCAGCGTTACGCACCCAACAAAGCTGACACCGAAACAGGCTGGAAGCGGCGATGTTGCCGGAAGCCGATCACGCAGGTAGGTCCAGGTCGCGGCTCCGAAAATGTACCAGATCGTGACGCCGACGACATCGAGCAGCATGGTAGCGACGAGGCGACCATGCTGATGGATGGCCCACTGCGCCAGTTCAACCCCGTCTAGGTGCGGGCGCTGCATCAACCAGATTGGGTAGGTCAGCAGGGTGAAGGCCGGGATGACGAATCCAGCTATCCCAGCCCACCGGGCCACGCGAGCCGGCATCCAGGACCGCATGGGGAACCGCGAGTTGCTCTTCTCGACCATTGGTCCTCCTCAGCGAGCATCTTGCCGCTGGACAGTTCGTGACGGAATGAGTATGGCTCACCGTTCGAAACTTATCAATGGTCAAATCTGGCCGGTAGGATAGCTGGCTATGGCCGACGTGCAGCGCCCGTACCATCATGGGCAGATCGACCGCGTGGCGATCGACGGTGCGGTAGCGGAAGTCGAGACGGTGGGCGTGGCTGCGGTGAGCATGCGCCGTATCGCGCGGCGCGCTGGTGTCTCGCATGCTGCGCTGGCCTACAAGTTCGGCGACAAGACCGGAATATTTACCGCCGTGGCGACTGAAGGATTTCGCCTCCAAGCAGAGATGATCCGAGCGGCTGCCACTGACGGCTTCCTCAGTGGCGGCCAAGCCTACATAGCCTTCGCCCTGACCCACCGCGGATACTTCGAAGTAATGTTCCGCCCGAATCTGTACCGCGGCGATGACCTCGAGTTGATGCACGCCAAGAGTTCGGCGTTTGACGTGCTGTATGCCACGGCCCGGACCGACCTCACCGCAGGTCTGTCCGGGCAGGTCACCGACGACGAGGTTCAAGGACTCGCCCTGGCGGGATGGTCACTGTGCCACGGATTTGCCACTCTCGCGGCAACCTCCAACTTTCCAGAACACGCCGACAGCGACCTCTCGCGACTCGCTGCCCAGATTGCGCAGGGTGTGGTCGCTATGGGCGACCTCACACGGCAACAAATGCGCCACGCCACAGATGACCATTGACCGACCGCGTCGCGCGAGGGACAACCAAGGAGCAACGGACTGAACGTCATTTAGACCGGCGGCCGGAGGACCAATCCGGTGGTGAGGTCGTGGAACACTTCGCGGGCGATGAACCGTTTCAGGCAGCGCCGGACGTGTCCTTCTTAGAGAGTCCTTCTGCGAGTCTGCGTTCCACGTAGGCGATGGTATTCGGGTCGTAGCGCAGGCGGACGACGGCGATCATGTGCAGTGCCCGGTTGGCTTGGCGGTCACCACCGCGGTGTAGGCGCATGCGGTGGGTCCTGCCCGAGGCGACGGGGATCGGAGCCGCGCCACACAAGCTGGCGAACGCAGCGTCGGAATGCAGGCGGGCAATGTTCTCACCATCACTGCTCAGGACCTGCGCGGCGCGCCCGGTTCCTATGCCAGCCTTAAAGACGAGCGTCGGTGTGGTGGCGTCGGCGAGCGTCTTGAGTTCGCGGTCGAGGTCGGAGATCTCGGCGTCCAGACTCTCGACGCGCTGCGCCAGCTGGCGGAGGGTGAGCTTCGCGGCGTGGGCCGGGTCCGCGAGCTTGGCGAGGTCCAGACGCGGCCGCTGGCAGAGCGCGACGCGGGCTATCGAGCCGGAGGCTTCGGCGTTGATCTACTCCCGCAACGCGTACGGGGCGGTGACGAGCACGTTCTGCAACTGGGTCTGCGCCGTCGAGCGTGGCTTGACGGTGGAGTTGCGGGCCAGGGTGAGCATCCGGATCGACTCGACAGCGCCCCTGGTGTTCTTGGGCACCACCGGAGCCTCTCCGGCGAGGACCTTGCGGGCCGCGGCCTTGGCATCGACCGCGTCGGGTCTTGCCGCGACGCGCGGCGGTGTTGGCGTGGGGGAGGTTGATCTCCCGAACGCCGTGGCCTTCGACCAGCAAGTGCCGGACGAGGTCGGCGTCGTAGAAGCCGGTGCACTCGACGCCGAACGTGGAGACCGGCCGACGGTCGCGGTCCAGGTCAAGAGCTATGCGCAGCCGCGTGCTGGGCTGGGGATTGCTTGTCGGCGAGGAATTCTCCGCGCATGCTCAGGATCGCCGCGTGTCCTTGTAGGTGTCGATGCTGACGATGATCGACTCTTGCTCACAGGCCGGTACTGCTGTCATTGTGGAGCGGTCTCCTTCACTCGCATCATTGCTCACAGTGCGGTGTTGGATGACCGACGCCGACCGGGCGAACTTGTCAGCGACGGGGCACTCGGAACTCAGGGTCCTATCAAGTCACATCCCGCCCGGCACGACCACCAACCACCGCCAGGTGGTGAGCTGCCCGGCCGAGGCCGACACGTCCAAAGAAGGACTGCCCACGTAGGTAAGCGAGAGTTAGATTAATGGAAAGTCAGATCCCGACCGAGCGGCTCGCCTCTAGTCTTCACTGATTGATAGAGAGCGCATCCCCATCTGCCAGCAACAACGCACTCCGGCTCCCTGTCACCGAGGCCGTCGGCGTATGGCGATCAGCGACAGCCGAGGGCGTCGCCGTCTGCCCCTGTCCGGTCCGCTTCCTCGGTTCGCGCGTCTCAGGAGCGCGTCAGCGCGGCGAGGAACATCGCGTCGGTGCCATGGATGTGCGGCCACAACTGAACGTGCGGACCCTCGCCGAGTTCGGTGGCGCCCACGATCGGCCGCGCATCGAGTTGGCGTGCGGCCGTGACCGATTCGAGCACGCTCGACACCAGGTCGGTGGTCTCCGCCGGATGCGGGGAGCACGTGGAGTACAGCACCACCCCGCCGGGACGAACCAATCGCAGTGCTTCGGTCAGCAACTCTCGCTGCAGCGCAACGAGTTCGGGAACATCGGTCGGCTGCCGGCGCCACCGCGCCTCGGGCCGGCGGCGCAACGATCCCAGGCCGGTACACGGGGCGTCGAGCAGAATTCGGTCGAAGCCGGGCTCGAGTCCGGTGTGGGCGGTGACATCGCGCGCATCGGCCACATGGACGTCGACCGGGAGATCGCGCACCACACCGCGAATGAGGTCGGCGCGATGCTCGCTGACCTCGATGGCGTCGAGGTGCGCGTTGTCGATATCGGCGAGCGCACCGATCAAGGCGGCCTTGCCGCCGGGCCCGGCACACATGTCGAGCCACCGACCGCCGTCGGTGCCGATGTCGGCCACGGTCACCGCCCGCGCCACCAACTGGCTGCCCTCGTCCTGCACGCCGGCGTAGCCCTGCCGGATCGCCTCCACGTCACCGGGATCGCCGCCGGGCAGGTAGACACAGTACGGCGAGTATCTGCCAACCTCTCCCCCACTGGTCAGCGCGAGTTCCTCGGCCGTGATGAAACCGGGCCGCGCGACGAGGTGCACCGGTGGCCGCTCGTCGTCGGCGGCGAGCGCGGCCTGCAGTTGTCCGAACGACCCACCGAGAGCGTCGTAGAACACCTCCGCAATCCACCGCGGATGCGCATACCGGAAGGCCAGGTGACCGACCAGGTCGTCGGCCATGGACGGGGCGAGCTGATCGACCCACAGCTCCTCGTCGCGCTGAGAGACCTTGCGCAGCACCGCGTTCACGAATCCGGCGGGCCCGATACCGGATTCGGACCGGACCAGGTCCACCGAGGTGTCGACGGCCGCGTGGGCACCGACCCTGGTGCGCAACAACTGATAAGCGCCCAGGCGGAGCACGTCGATCAGCCTGCCGTCGATCTCGTCGACCGGGCGGTTCGCGGCGGCGGCGATAACCGCGTCGAGGATGCCCTGCGCGCGTGCGGCACCATAGGTCAGTTCGGTGGCCAGTGCGGCATCTCGACCGCTGATGTGGCGCTCCCGCAACATCTTCGGCAGTACGAGGTTGGCGTAGGCGTCGCGCTCACGGACCGCACGCAACACGTCGCGAGCGGTCTCGCGGACCGGATCGACCGCCTTGTCCCGCACCTTCGGATCGTTGCGGGAGCCGCGTCCCGGACCGGAACGATGGTTGCTTCGGTCGGTCCCGCTGCGGTTGGACCTGTCGCGGTTGGACCCGCTGCGGTTGGTCCCGTCGCGGTCACCGCGTGGTCTGCTCATCCGAGCACACTCCCCTCGTCGAGGCGGGCGCCCCGAGCCCAGTCGGTCGCCGACATCGGCTTCTTCCCTGGTGCCTGCACCGAGCCCAGACGGACCGGGGTGGTCCCCGTCCCGACGAACACGGCCTTCTTCGTCACGTGGACCTCACCCGGCGCCAACTCCTCGGGTGCCGTCGGATCCGCGATCGTGACGGGCCCGAGTTTGAGTCGGACGTCACCGTGGGTGGTCCACGCGCCCGGTGCCGGCGTATGCGCGCGAATGCGGCGATCAATGATGTGCGCGGGCAGGTCCCACCGCACCCGGGCATCGTCGACCTCGACCTTCGGGGCGTGGCTGACGCCGTCGGCCGGCTGCGGCACCGGCGTCAGCGCACCCGCCTCGATCCCCGACAAGGTGTCAACGAGTAGACCCGCCCCGGCGTCGGCGAGACGGTCGAGGAGTTCACCGCTGCTATCGGTGTCACGGATGGTCTCGGTCAGCACCCCGTAGACCGGTCCGGTGTCGAGGCCCTTCTCGAGCCGGAAGGTGCTGGCTCCGGTCGTGGCATCACCGGCGGCGATCGCCGCCTGGACCGGCGCCGCGCCCCGCCATGCGGGCAGGACCGAGAAATGCAGGTTGATCCAGCCGTGGGTGGGCTGCTCGAGCAGCGACGGCGGCACCAGTCCGCCGTAGGCCACGACTGCCCCGGCGTCGGGCGCCCACAGCTGCAGCGTCTCGGCGACCTCGGGTTCACCGAGACGTCGCGGGGTGATGACCGGGATGCCATGGGCGTCGGCGAGTTCGGCGACCGGCGACCGGTGCACCTTGCGGCCGCGTCCCGAGACCGCATCCGGACGGGAGATGACGCCGACGACGTCGTGCTCGGAACCCTCGACGAGCCCTCGCAGTGATGGCACCGCGACCTGCGGTGTTCCCGCGAACACGATTCTCACGCCGGTTTCCTCCACTTCTACGATCATCTCGATCCGCGCACGACGTGCGCGGCGCTCATCCGATCGTAGGCGGATCGACCTGGACCCGGATCGGTCCGGTCTCGCGTTGCGCATTGCGTCGGATGTGCGCGGCACGCAAGGCCTCGGCAAGCCGCCGACCATGGCGGCGGTCGGTGCGGATCAGTATCCGTTCGATCTGGTCGGGAGCGCCGTGACCGTCGGACCGGTCCCAGTCGGTGCTGCCCGCGGGCGGGCGGACACCGACGGGCAGCGGAACCGGGCCCAGCGTGTCGGCAGCGTCGGGCAACTCGATCTGGTCGAGGAATCCGGTGACCAGCTCGGCCGGGCCGTCGATGGAAGCCATAGTGACCGCGGGCGGGAAGCCGAGGTCGATGCGACGCCCGAGTTCGGCCTCGGCGAAACCGACCGGGTCCCAACGGATCAGCGCTTGTACCGGATGTAGCGTCGAGTCGGCGACGATGACCATCGTCCCGCCCTGCCGCCGGGCCCGGACCAACGCGCCGACCGCCATCCACCGGCGCACGGCATCTTCTTCGGCCCGCAGATCGGCTCGGTCGAGCTGAGCCCAGGTATCGAGGATGACCGCGGCCCCGTAACCGCCCGGCGCGACCGGTTCGGCGCCGGGCGTGGCCACCACCACGCGCGGTCCCGGCTCCACCTCGTCGACGACGCCGGTCCCGCCGCTGGTGACGACCGGCGTGCCGGCGAAGGCCCGGCCCAGTTCCTCCGCCGTCCGGCGGGCGCCGACGGTGAGGGCGCGCACGCGGGTGCCACCGCACTCAGGGCATCGGAAGGCGGTGTCGCGACGACCACACCACCGGCAGGACAACGATCCGTTGACGTCCATCTGCAACGGTCCGTGGCACGCCCGGCAGCGGGCATGTTCGCGGCAGCGGGCACAGGCCAGCGACGGGATGTAGCCGCGCCGCGGGACACTGAACAGCACTGGCGCGTCGGCGGCCAGCGCGCGCCGCGCCGCATCGAAAGCGACCGCAGGGATACGTGCAGTGCGAGCCATCGGGTCCCGCGCGACACGGACGTCCTCGTCGGTGATGGCCTCGATCGCGGCACCACGTTCACGGATGACCGCCCGCTCGGCGACGAGATCGTGCGCCCAGCCCGAGGCGACGAGTGCCTGCGCCTCGGCGGTGCGCGCGTAGCCGCCGATCACCAACCCCGCGTGCTCGTAATGGGCCCGCAGCACCGCGACCTCCCGGGGGTGCGGATACGGCGCGCGCGGTTCGTTGAGGCTGTCGTCACCGTCGTCCCACACCGCGATCAACCCGAGATCGTGCACGGGCGCGAAAATCGCGCTGCGCGTGCCGAGGACGACGTCGGCTCCTCCACGCCGTACCGCGAGCCACCGCCGATAGCGGGCGGTCGGCCCCAGACCCGCGGCGAGGGTGACGCAGCGATCGCCAAGCAGCGGCTCGCAGGCCGCCGAAAGCCGATCAAGGTCGCGTTGGTCGGGAACGACGATGACCACGCCGCGGCCGGCGGCGGCGGTCAGCGCGGCCAGATCGGCGAGCCGGTGCGGCCAGCTCTCTCCCGGGGTGGCTTGCCACACCGCGCGTGGACTCGACGATGCCAATGACTCCACAAACGCCGCGCCGGTGCGATATGCCTGCCAGGCACTGCGGTCGGGCGCCGCTACCTCCGTGCTCGGCATGGGGGTCGGTTGCGCCTCGGTGCGCGCGTGGCGGGGTGGGACGGCCAGCCGCAGGACGTCGGACATCGTGCCTGCATACCGGTCGGCGACGGCGCGACACACGTGGGCGATCTCGGCCGAGAGCACCGGTTCCGGCGACACGATCCGTTCGATCCAGCCCAGTCGTCCCTCGTGGTCGGAGCCATCGATCCGATCGAGAAGGAAGCCGTCGACGAGCCGGCCGGCGAAGCGGACTCGTACCCGCACGCCCGGTACGGCATCGTCGTCCTGGTCGGTGTCAATCAGGTAGTCGAATGGCCGGTCGAGGTGAGCGAGCCCCAGCATCGGCAAGACGCGGGCAATGGATGCGGAGTGCGCGCGCTCTCGGGCCCCGGCACGGTCACCACCGGCCGCCAACGCGGGGACTACAGTCCGGCTGCCGCGCGGAGCTTCTCGGCGCGGTCGGTGCGCTCCCACGGGAGGTCGACGTCGGTACGGCCGAAGTGGCCATAGGCGGCGGTCGGTCCATAGATCGGACGCAGCAGATCCAGGTCGCGGATGATCGCCAGCGGACGCAGGTCGAATGTCTCGGAGATCGCGCGGCGGATGACCACCGGGTCGGTCTTCTCGGTACCAAAGGTCTCGACGAACAAGCCCACCGGGGCGGCGCGGCCAATGGCGTAGGCGACCTGCACCTCGATGCGGTCGGCGAGGCCCGCGGTGATCGCGTTCTTGGCCACCCAGCGCATCGCGTAGGCGGCGCTGCGGTCGACCTTCGACGGGTCCTTGCCGGAGAATGCGCCACCACCGTGACGCGCCATGCCACCATAGGTGTCGACGATGATCTTGCGGCCGGTCAGCCCGGCATCGCCCATCGGACCGCCGAGCACGAACTTGCCGGTCGGGTTCACCAGCAGTCGGTAACCGTCGGTGGTCAGACCCGGCAGATCGAGTTCGGCCAGAACCGGGTCGACGACCTGGCTCTGAATGTCGGGGGTGAGCATGTTGTCCAGATCGATATCGGCAGCGTGCTGGGTAGAAAGCACGACCGTGTCGAGCCGGACCGGCTTGTCACCGTCATATTCGATGGTGACCTGTGTCTTGCCGTCGGGGCGCAGATACGGCAGGGCACCGGATTTGCGGACCTCGGTCAGGCGGCGCGACAGGCGATGGGCCAACGCGATGGGCACCGGCATGTACTCGGGCGTCTCGTTGGTGGCGTAACCGAACATCAAGCCCTGGTCGCCCGCACCCTGGGCGTCGATCTCGTCCTCGGAGATGCCGCTGCGGTTCTCGTGCGAGTTGAACACGCCACCCGCGATGTCCGGCGACTGCGCACCGATGGCCACGTTCACACCGCACGACGCACCGTCGAAGCCCTTGGTCGACGAGTCGTAGCCGATGTCGAGGATCTTGCCGCGGACAATGCCCGGGATGTCGACGTAGGCGCTGGTCGTCACCTCACCGGCGACGTGGACCTGCCCGGTGGTGACCAGGGTCTCCACCGCCACGCGGGCCTTGGGGTCCTGATCCAGGATGGCGTCGAGGATCGAGTCGCTGATCGCGTCACAGATCTTGTCCGGGTGCCCCTCGGTGACGGACTCGCTGGTGAAAAGGCGGGACGCAGAGCTGGACATCAGATCCTCTCGAGGTCGTGACGGCGACATGCGGACGCCACCGGTCATCGTAGACAAAACTACACAGGGGTCATGACATGTGCGTGACGGGCGTTGCGGTGCCCGATCCATCAGGCACCAGCGAACGGATCGCGTCAAGGATCCGGCTCGCCATGAGTGTTTTGGTGCCCATCGGCAGTGCGGTCTCCCCGCCGTGCGCCGACAGCAGCCACCCGGTGTTGTCCTCGGTGCCGAATGCCTTGCCGTTTCCCACGGCGTTGACCACCAGCAGATCGCATCCCTTGCGTTTGAGCTTCGTCCGCCCGTGGTCGAGGACCCCGCCGGTCTCGTCGCCGGTCTCGGCGGCGAAACCCACGATCACCGTCTCGACAGGGATGGCCCCCGCGTCGCGGGCCTCGACGAGTCCGCGCAGTATGTCGGGATTGGTGGTCAACTCGACCGGCGCCGGCCCCGCGTCGCCCTTCTTGATCTTGGACTCCGCGGTGGACACCGGCCGGAAGTCGGCGACCGCCGCCGCCATGATGACCACATCGGCGTCGACGGCACGCTGTGTCATCTCGGCGGCGAGTTCACGCGCGCTGTCGATCGGGACGACCTCGACGGCGGCGGGTTCACCGGCCCCGGCTGTCGACCCGGCCACCACGGTGACCTCGGCACCGCGCTGCGCAGCCGCGCGCGCGAGCGCGAAACCCTGTTTGCCGGAGCTGTGATTACCGAGGAAACGGACCGGGTCGAGCGGCTCACGGGTGCCGCCCGCGCTGATCAGCACGCGTATCCCGGCGAGATCGTGCGGCAGCGCGTCGGCGCGGTCGAGTAGGAGTTCACCGATGAGGGCGATCTCCATCGGCTCGGGCAGTCGCCCGGGTCCGCTGTCGGTCCCGGTGAGCCGGCCTGAGGCGGGCGTCATGACGATGTTCCCGCGCTCCCGCAGCGTAGTGACGTTGGACTGGGTGGCCTGGTGACGCCACATCTCGGTGTGCATCGCGGGCACGAACAGCACCGGACACGTCGCCACCAGCAGCGAGGCGGTGAGCAGGTCATCGGCGCGACCGGTCGCGGCGCGGGAGAGCAGATCGGCGGTCGCCGGGGCGATGATCACCAGATCGGCACCCTGCCCGAGCCGCACGTGTACGACGTCATCGACGCCGTCGAAGACCTCGGTGGTGACCGGGTTACCGGAGAGCGCCTCGAAGGTCGCGGCGCCGACGAACTTCAGCGCGTTGCGAGTGGGTACGACCCGGACGTCGTGGCCCTTCTCGGTGAAGTGCCGGATCAGCGAGCACACCTTGTAGGCGGCGATGCCACCGCCGACGCCGATCAGGATGCGCTTGCGGTCCCGTGCCGTCGGGCCGGTCGTCGCTGCCATCTGCGAGCCCGCGGGCTTCTACTCGCCCTCGGTGTGCTCGAGCAGGTCGGAGTGAATCTCGCGCATCGCAATCGACAGAGGCTTCTCCTGCAGACCCGGCTCGACGAGCGGGCCGACGTACTCGAGAATGCCATCGCCGAGCTGGTTGTAATAGTCGTTGATCTGCCGGGCGCGCTTGGCTGCGTAGATGACCAGCGCGTACTTCGACGAGGCGCGCTCGAGAAGGTCGTCGATCGGCGGGTTGGTGATCCCCAACGGGGTGTCGTACGCCGGCGCGTCGGCGATCTCGGTCAAGTCGAAGCTGGTCTGCGTGCTCACGCGAACTCCTGGGAGATGTTGAGGTGGAAAGTCTGTGGCGGTGGGAACTCTGTGGGGCTGATGTCCGAGCGGGAACCGGCGTCGACGTCGCCTGTGGCGGTCAGCTCGCCGCTGCTCCGGGTCCGACCAGCAAGGATACCAATTCGTCGGCGGCGCGGTCGACCCGGGAGTTGACGATGACGTGATCGAACTCGCCCTGAGCAGCCATTTCGGCCCGCGCGGTGGCCAGTCGGGCATCGATCGCCTCCGGCGTTTCAGTCCCCCGACCACGCAATCGCGATTCCAGTTCGTCCCAGCTCGGCGGCGCCAGGAAGACCAGGTGCGCCTCGTGAAGTCGGCGTCGCACATTGCGGGCACCGACCAGGTCGACCTCCAGCAACACCGGCACGCCGGACTCCAGCGCCTGCTCCACGGGACGTAGCGGCGTTCCCGAACACTGCAGCCCGCCGTGGATCTCTGCCCATTCGAGCAGCTCGCCGTCGGCGATCATGCGATCGAAGTCGGTGCGCGAAACGAAGTGGTAATCGCGTCCGTCGACCTCGCCGGGGCGGGGATCGCGGGTGGTCGCCGAGACGCTGAACCACAGGTCGGGAACCAGCTCCCGAACCCTGGCGACGACCGTCGACTTGCCCACAGCAGAGGGGCCGACCAGTACCACCAGTCGGCCCCTCGTACGCGTGGGCTGGCCCATCACGCTGCTGTGTTCGTTGCGCTCGGTCAGGAGCTGAACTTTTCGAGCAACGCCTTGCGCTGACGATCGCCGAGACCGCGCAGGCGGCGCGTCGGGGCGATCTCCAGCTCGTTCATGATTTCCTGCGCCTTGACCTTGCCGACCTTCGGCAGGGCCTCGAGCAGGGCCGAGACCTTCATCTTGCCCAAGATCTCGTCATCTTCGGCATCCTTGAGCACCTGCTTGAGGTCGGTGCCACCACGCTTGAGACGCTCTTTGAGCTCGGCGCGCGCTCGGCGGGCGGCAGCAGCCTTCTCCAACGCAGCGGCGCGCTGCTCGTCTGTCAACTGGGGAAGCGCCACGGGTTCCTCCGTCTTTCGTAATCGATCTGGACTGCACCGGCACCCGTATGGTGCCCGGTGGCGTGTGGCCGCTCGTGAGCGCGTGCGGTGGGTCGCTGCGACGGATCGCCACGACCGGCACTCACCGATGTGGTGCGGCGAAAGCGACCGTACCCACGTGAGCAGGGATTTGCGAGGGCCACCCCTGCCAAGCGCCGCGTGGGCGGTGCTGTAGGTTGCCCGCTGACCGCCCGCCGGAGGGCGGGTCGACCGGACATGACCCTACCCCATCAACCCGCATGATTGCGACCATAACCGCTGGTGAGCGCGGTGTGTCGAGTGCAACACCAGCATCCGGCGACCGCATCGGGCGACGACTGACCAGGCCCCCGACGTCAGCTCTGGGACTGATGTGACGGGTGTGGTCAAGTCGAATTGCCCGGAACATTCCCCGCACGTTGCGCGTGTCGTGGGAGCCGAGCGGCACGCAGGGGCTGCCTCGGCGATTCACCTCAGCGCTCTGACGGGACCGTTGCGATCGCCACGGTCCCGCCGCCGGGTCGAGCCCGAACCGACAGTGATCCGCCTGCGGCGGCCAGCCGAACCCGGCGCGAGGCGAGCCCGAGGTGGCCGGTGGCCATCTGGGCGTCGAGACGCTCGCCCGCCACGTCGTCCTCGGCGACGCCGACCCCGTCGTCCACGACGATCAGCCGCGCATGCCCGTCGGTGTATTCGAGTGTGAGTTCCACCCGATGTGCACGGGCATGTTTGACTACGTTCGTGAGCAGCTCGCGGGCCGTGGCGAACAGCAGCCGGTCGACCGCGGTCGCCACATCCGGCCACGTCGCGGCGTCGACGAGCACCGTCACTCCCGAGGATTCCTGGGTGGTGCGGGCGAGTTCGGTGACCGCTACGGCCAACCCGTGATGTTCGAGGACCGCCGGGTTCAGTGCCGTCAACGTCGACCGCAGCAACCGTCCGGATTCCGCGAGGGCGACCTCGACCCGATCGATCGCCACGGGATCGCCCCGGCGGACCGCGTCCATCCCGGCGCGCGCACCAAGCACGTACTGCAGGGCGCCGTCATGCAGTGCCTCGGCCAGCGCCTGCCGCTCTCGCGCCTCGATGCGCAGCGCGTCCTCGAGCAGTTGCGCCCGCTCGCGGGCCAGCGAGGCGATGGTGATCACCCGCGAGCGCGAAACCCGCGAGAGCAGCACCGCGGCGAGTCCGAGACCGGCGATCACCATCGTGTGCAACGACACCGACGACCAGGGTTCGCCGTTGGCCGTGCGCGCAGCAGCGCTGGTGACGAAGAACACCAGAGCGGTCGGTACCGCGATAGCCGCACACACCGTCGGCCGCAACTGCGTCGCCGCCGCCATCGGGAGCAGCGCGAAGCCAGTGAGCAACACGTCCGAGGTCCAACTGGTGTCGTCGGAAGCGGCGGCGAACGACGCGACGGTGGTGAGGGCGCTCAGATCGACCAGCAGCGCCAGCCACGCCCAGTACAACGTCCGCCGGCCGGCGTGGCGTGCCGGCACGACGCAGGCCACCGCCCACACCACGTAGGCGCCGACGACCGCCCAGGTCGGCACCAACAGATGCGCGGGTGGATCGAGTGCGACGACGAGCGCCGTGAACACTGCGAGCGTCAGCCGCACCACCACCTGCACACGCAACCCGAGCAGGGCGTGTTCGTAGAGGATGCGGTCGAGTGCCGGTTCACCGAGTCCGGGCGCGGTGAACCCGCGTGCCCGCCACCGCCCGAGAGGTCTCCACGTCATTCGATGTCCCGACTCTCCGGGTGTCCCGACTCTCCGGGTGTCCCGACTCATTCGATGAGGCGCCTGCGCATGCCCTCGGCGACCGCGGCTGCGCGATCGGAGACACCGAGCTTCTGGTAGAGGTTGCCCGCATGTGTCTTGACCGTCGACGCACCGATGTAGAGCTCGGCGGCGATCTGCGGGATGGACAGGCCTCGCGCGAAACCGTTGAGCACCTGGCTCTCTCGCTCGCTGAGCGTAGGCGCGCCGGGAGTGGCGTGTGCCCGGATCTGGGTGACGAGACCGGCGGCGAGTTCGGGTGGTACGACCGTCTCGCCGCGCGCGACCCGCTCGACGGCTCCGACGACGGCGTCGCGGTCGGCATCCTTCGACATGTAGCCCGCCGCGCCCTCGCGTAGCGCGTCGAAGACGACCACCGAGTCGGTGACCGCAGAGAGCAGCAGCACCTTGGTGGAGACTCCGTCCCGGGCCACCGCGTGGACGAGGTCGATACCCGTCATACCGGGCATCTGATAGTCGACGACGGCGACGTCGGGCAGCAGCTCGCCGATCAAGGCGATCCCCGATGGTGCATCCACGGCCTCCCCGACCACCCGGATACGACCGCTGGCCGACAACCCTCGCGACAGACCGTCCCGGAAGAACGGGTGATCGTCGACGACCACAACGCTGATGGTCCGGTTCATACGGCCTCCTCCGAGCGCCGGCTTCACGACAGCGCTGATTCCACCTCATCACGTGCAGCCTCGAACGACGCGCGCAACGCGCCGATGTCGGGTCCGGCGCCCAGCACCCCGCGTGAACTCGCCGGCAGCAGCCAGTCGAGGTCGGACTCGGCGAAGACCGAACCGAGATCCTCCGCGCGTGCTCCCTGGGCGCCGAGGCCCGGGGCCAGGACGGGACCGGCGAGTGCGGTGAGATCGAGGCCGTGCGCACGGGTCGCACCGACCACCACACCCACCGTGCCCGCACCGTCGGTGTTGACCGCCGCCGCCGCGTCGACGATCCGCTGCCCCACCGATCGCCCATCGGCATCGGCCAGTTGCACCGACGCACCCTCCGGGTTGGAGGTGCGGGCGAGGACGAACACTCCCCGCCCGGCCGGGCGCGCCACATCGAGAGCCGGTGCGAGGGAACCGAATCCGAGGTACGGAGAGACGGTGACCGCGTCGGAGGCCAGGGGCGACGAATCGTCGAGCCACGCACGCGCATAGGCAGACATCGTCGATCCGATGTCACCACGCTTGGCGTCGGCGAGGACGAGCGCGCCTGCGTCCCGGCATCCGGCGATGACCCGTTCGAGGGTCGCCAGACCGGCGGCACCGAACGGCTCGAAGAACGCCACCTGTGGTTTGATGACTGCTGCCACCGATCCGAACGCCTCGATACAGAGGTCGGCGAAGCGGTCCAGTCCTGCCGGATCGGCTTCGAGACCCCACGATTGAAGGAGTTCGACGTGCGGGTCGATCCCCGCACACAGCCGCCCCCGTGCGGCGACGGCAGTGCGAAAACGGGGACCGAAGCCGGTCACTGCTCGGTCCCGCCCGGCTCGTTCAGCAGGGCCGCGTGGCGCCGCTGTAGCGCCTTGACACCCATCTGGTTACCCCGCGCGGCCTCGATGCCCTGCACCGCCGCGCTGGCGCCCTGCACCGTGGTGATACACGGGATTCCGGCGGCCACGGCGGCACTGCGGATCTCGTAACCGTCGACTCGCGGGCCGGACTGGCCGTAGGGCGTGTTGATGACCATCGCCACCTCACCGGCGCGGATAGCGTCGAGGATGGTCTTCTCCCCCGGCCGCGACTCGAAATGCTTGCGCACCGTCTGAGACTCGATACCGTTGCGCCGCAGCACCTCTGCGGTTCCTTCGGTGGCCAGGATGGTGAATCCGAGGTCCGCGAGGTGCTTGACCGGGAACAGTAGCGCCCGCTTGTCCTTATTGGCCACCGACACGAAGACGGCGCCGTCGGTGGGCAACGACCCGTAGGCGGCGGTCTGCGACTTGGCGAAGGCCCGACCGAAATCGGCATCGATGCCCATCACCTCACCGGTGGACTTCATCTCCGGACTGAGCAGCGAGTCAACCCCCGTGCCGTCGTGGCGACGGAACCTGTTGAACGGCAACACCGCTTCCTTCACCGCGATCGGTGCATGCACCGGTGCGTGGCCACCGTCACCGTCGGCGGCGAGAATGCCCTGATCGCGCAGCTCGGCTATGGAGGTGCCCAGCATGACACGGGCACACGCCTTGGCCAGGGGTACCGCGGTCGCCTTGGAAACAAAGGGCACCGTCCGGCTGGCGCGGGGGTTGGCCTCGAGCACATAGAGGATGTCGTCCTTGAGGGCGTACTGGACGTTGAGCAGGCCGCGCACCCCGATCCCCTTGGCCAGCGCCTCGGTGGACTGGCGCACCATCTGTAGATCGGCGCGACCGAGGGTGATCGGCGGCAGCGCACACGCCGAGTCGCCGGAGTGGATACCGGCCTCCTCGATGTGCTCCATGATCCCGCCGATGTAGACCTCGGTGCCGTCGCACAGCGCGTCGACGTCGATCTCCACTGCGTCCTCGAGGAACCGATCCACCAGCACGGGATGATCCGGTGTCAATTCGGTTGCACGCGAGATGTAGTCGGCCAGAGACGACTCGTCGTAGACGATCTCCATACCGCGCCCGCCGAGCACATAGGAGGGGCGCACCAGCACCGGGTAGCCGATGCGAGCGGCGGTCTCGCGCGCCTCATCGAAGCTGGTGGCCGTCCCAAACGCCGGGGCGGGCAGTCCTGCTGCGGTCAGCACCTTGCCGAATTCGCCACGGTCCTCGGCGAGATTGATCGCCGCCGGGCTGGTCCCGACGATGGGGACACCTGCGGATTCGAGCCGGTCGGCCAACCCGAGCGGGGTCTGCCCGCCCAGCTGGACGATGACGCCGGCGACGGTACCCGACTCCGATTCGGCATGGAACACCTCGAGGACATCCTCAAAGGTCAGCGGCTCGAAGTACAGGCGATCGGCGGTGTCGTAGTCGGTCGAGACGGTCTCCGGGTTGCAGTTGACCATGACGGTCTCGTAGCCGGCCTCGCTGAGTGTGAGCGCGGCGTGCACGCACGAGTAGTCGAACTCGATGCCCTGCCCGATGCGGTTGGGTCCCGAACCCAGGATCAAGACCTTGGGCCGATCGGGCTGCGGCGCGATCTCACTGGTCGCCGCCGGATCGAGTTCATAGGTCGAATAGTGGTACGGCGTCTTGGCCTCGAATTCGGCCGCACACGTGTCGACGGTCTTGTAGACCGGGCGGACACCCAAGGCCTGCCGGAATGCGCGGACCGCGTCCTCGTCGGCGAAATCCGAACGCAGCGCCGCGATCTGGCGATCGGAGAAGCCGGTCGACTTGGCCTCGCGCAGCAACTCCGCCGTCAGCTGCCCGGCGTCGCGGATCTCGGTGCCCAGCGCCGCGATCCCGCCGATCTCGGCGAGGAACCACGGGTCGATCGCGGTGGCCTCGTACAACTGCTCGACGGTGGCGCCGGCATCGAAGGCCAGCATGATGCCGTAGAGCCGGCCGTCCTTGGGGGTGCGCAACTGCTCGAGGAGCGCCTCGAGGTCCACCGTCGACGGGTCGGCCCGGTTGGGCTCAGTCCAGAATCCGGCCGCCTTGGTCTCCAGCGAGCGCATCACCTTGCCCAGCGCCTCGGCGAACGACCGGCCCAGACTCATCGCCTCGCCCACCGACTTCATGGTGGTGGTCAGTGTGTCGTCGGCGCCGGGGAACTTCTCGAACGCGAATCGTGGCGCCTTGACCACGACGTAGTCCAGAGTCGGCTCGAAGCAGGCTGGAGTCTCTTTGGTGATGTCGTTGGTGATCTCGTCGAGGCTGTACCCGATCGCGAGCTTCGCGGCGATCTTGGCGATCGGGAATCCCGTCGCCTTGGAGGCCAATGCCGAGGACCGCGAGACACGCGGATTCATCTCTATCACGACGAGACGGCCGTCGGCGGGGTCCTGCGCGAACTGGATGTTGCAGCCGCCGGTATCGACGCCGACCTCGCGCAGGATGGCGATCGAGAGGTCGCGCATCTTCTGGTATTCGCGGTCGGTGAGGGTCATCGCCGGCGCCACGGTCACCGAGTCCCCGGTGTGCACCCCGACCGGGTCGAGGTTCTCGATGGAGCAGATGACGACCACGTTGTCGCGATTGTCGCGCATCAGCTCGAGCTCGTATTCCTTCCACCCCAGGATCGACTCCTCGATGAGCACATTCGCCGTCGGTGACGCGGCGAGTCCACCACCGGCGATGCGCTCGAGGTCGTTCTCGTCATAGGCCATGCCCGACCCGAGGCCGCCCATGGTGAACGAGGGTCGCACCACCACCGGATAGCCGAGTTCGGCGACGGTCTCGCGCACTTGCTCCATGGTGTGGCAGACGGCCGAGCGGGCGCTCTCTCCGCCGACCTTGGCGACGATGTCCTTGAACATCTGCCGGTCCTCACCTCGCTGAATGGCATCGAAGTCGGCGCCGATCAGCTCGATGCCGTACTTGTCCAGCGAGCCCCGATCATGCAGTGCCACAGCAGTGTTCAATGCCGTCTGACCACCGAGAGTGGCCAGCACGGCGTCGATCGGGTGTCCGGCGTCGCGTTCGGCCTCGATGACCTTCTCGACGTACTCGGCGGTGATCGGCTCGATGTAGGTGGCGTCGGCGAACTCCGGATCGGTCATGATCGTGGCCGGGTTGGAGTTCACCAGGCTCACGCGTAGGCCCTCGGACTTGAGGACACGGCACGCCTGGGTGCCGGAGTAGTCGAACTCGCAGGCCTGGCCGATCACGATCGGTCCGGAACCGATCACCAGGACGTGTGAGAGGTCGGTACGGCGCGGCATCAGGCCCTCGTTCCGTTGGCGCGGTCACCCTCGAGCAGGGTGACGAATTTATCGAAGAGGTAGGCGGCATCGTGGGGTCCGGCCGCGGCCTCCGGGTGGTACTGCACCGAAAACGCACGGCCCGAGAGCAATTCGACACCCTCGACAGTCCCGTCGTTGGCGCAGGTGTGACTGACACGGGCCCGGCCGAAGTCGGTGTCGAACTCCTCGCCGGCCTCACCCTCGAGAGCGAACCCGTGATTCTGCGACGTGATCGACACCGTGCCGGTGGCGTGGTCGATGACCGGGATGTTGATCCCCCGGTGTCCGAAGGCCATCTTGTAGGTGGAGCGGCCCAGCGCCCGCCCGAGGATCTGATTGCCGAAGCAGATCCCGAACAGTGGCAGATCCGCTCCGAGGACCTCACGGGTCAGCGCTACGGCAGCATCGGCGGTAGCCGGGTCGCCGGGTCCGTTGGACAGGAACACCCCGTCGGGCCGCAGTTCGCGGATGGCCGCGAAGGGCGTGTCGGAGGGCAGCACATGCACCGCCACGCCGCGCTGGGCAAACATCCGAGGGGTGTTGGTCTTGATACCCAGATCGATGGCGGCAACGGTCAGTCGCGCTTGCCGCGCGGGCTCGACGAGATAGCCGCGGTCGGTGGACACCTCGCCGGCGAGGTCGGCGCCCGTCATCGACGGCTGGCTGCGTACCCGCCCGAGCATCTCCTCGGTCGAGGCGAGCGCCGGCCCGGAGAACACCCCGGCACGCATCGATCCGTGGTCACGCAGGATGCGCACCACCGTGCGGGTGTCGATGCCCGCGATACCGACCACGCCCTGGCGGGTGAGTTCCTCCTCGAGGCTCGACGTGGCCCGCCAATTCGACACGCGCCGTGTGGGATTGCGGATCGCATAACCTGCCACCCAGATCTTGCCGGAGTCACCGTCGATGCCGTCACTGCCGGCGCTGCCGGTCGATTCGCCGTCCTCGGTGTTCCATCCGGTGTTGCCGATCTGCGGTGCGGTGGCCACCACGATCTGACGGTGATAGCTGGGGTCGGTCAGGGTCTCCTGGTATCCGGTCATCGCGGTGCAGAACACGGCCTCACCGAGCGTCTCGCCGGTGGCTCCGTAGGGCTGCCCGGTGAATACCTGACCGTTCTCGAGCACCAGAACCGCTGTGGTCATTGATCTTTCCCCTGTTCGGTTTCGGTCAGTGTCGTCAAGTGGGCCGGGGTGTCACTGGGGGCCGGTGCTGCGGTGAATTCGGCGATCCACGGCGGGTAGACGGCTTTGTCGTCGGCGCGAAAGCCGGAGTCGATCTCGGTTCCCGACGGCAGTGTCCAGCGGATCACCAGCACGCCGCCGCGGCCCATCACCTTCCCGGCGTGGCCGTTCTCGGTGCGGACCGCGGTGATCGCCGACCGCGGTATCCAGATCGTGGACGCGCCGGCGCGCTCGATGCCGATGCCGTCGGTGAACGCCGAGAGGTCGGCGGCGGCACGATCCCCGAAATCGCCGACGGCGACCCGATTTTGCCAGCTCGGTGCGAGGGTGGCACCGAGGTACAGTCCGGAATCCGGGCCGAGGAGCGCGGTACCCGGATCGTCGGGGAACACCGGGATCTCGCCGATCGCGTCGGCCTGACGCCGGCCTCGATTACGCCAGCCCCGCAGCAACAGGGCCACCAGCGCCAGCCACGCGGCCAGCACGACGATCACGATGATCAGGTCGAGGACGATCTCAGTCATGCGCTCGCCTGCCCGTCGCGGGCGGTGACGACCCCCCGCAGCAGCGTGGCGATCACCCGCGCCGGCATCGTCATCTCCTCGTACGGCGTGTTCGACGAGAGACTGGCCAGCTCGTCTCCCCGCACGACCCACGGCGAGTCCGGGTCGATCAGGGTCAGGTTGGCCGGTTCGCCGACGGCAATGGGACGACCCTGATCGGTGAGTCCGACGATCTGCGCGGGCCGTTCGCTCATCACCCGGGCGACCCCGCGCCAGTCCAGCAATCCGGGTTCGACCATGGTCGTCACGATGATCGGCAACGCCGTCTCGAGCCCGAGCATGCCCGGTTTGGCCAGGGCGAACTCGCAGCACTTATCCTGTGCGGCATGTGGCGCGTGATCGGTGGCCACGCAGTCGACGATGCCGTCGGCCAGCGCCCGCACCAGCGCGGCGGTGTCGCGGGCCTCCCGCAGCGGCGGGTTCACCTTGTTGACCGCGTCGTAGGTCGCCAGCCGTTCGTCGGTGAGCAGCAGGTGATGCGGGGTGACCTCGGCGGTGATGGAGATGCCCTGTTCCTTGGCCCACCGCACCAACTCGACGGTGCCCTCGGTGGAGGCGTGGCAGATGTGCACTCTCGCCCCGGCGTCTCGCGCGAGCAGCGCATCGCGCACCACGATCGATTCCTCGGCGGCGCGAGGCCATCCGGTCAAGCCCAGCCGTGCGGCGTTCGGTCCCTCGTGGGCGACAGCACCCTTGGTCAGTCGCGGCTCCTCGGCATGCTGGGCTATCAGCACTCCGAGTCCGGTGGCGTAGTCGAGAGCGCGGCGCATGATCAGCGGGTCGTGGACGCATGTGCCGTCATCGCTGAACATGCGCACACCCGCGACGCCGGCCGCCATCATTCCCATCTCGGCGAGTTGTTCACCGCCCAGCCCAACGGTGACCGCCCCGACCGGGTGAACATCGACCAGGCCCACCTCGCGCCCGATACGCCACACGTTGTCGGTGATCGTCGAGTTGTCGGCGACCGGGTCTGTGTTGGCCATCGCGAACACCGCCGTGTAGCCACCGAGCGCCGCGGCCCTCGAGCCGGTGCGGATGGTCTCGGTGTCCTCCCGGCCCGGCTCCCGCAAGTGGGTATGCAAATCGACGAAGCCAGGCAGGAGTACGGCACCGGCCCCGTCGATGCACTCGACCCCCTCGGGCACCGTCACCGAGGTCCCGATCGCGGTGATCACACCGTCGACGACGACCACGTCGACCAGTTCCTCGCCGTACGGCCGAACCTGTTGCAGGACAACAGTTCCGATGTTCCTCGGGGCGCTCACTGTGATACTCCTGACTGTTCGGTCCCGACGAGCAAGCGGAACAGCACCGCCATCCGCACATGGACTCCATTGCGTACCTGTTCCAAGACCGTCGCCGCGGGAGCGTCGGCGACCGAGAAACCGATCTCCATGCCGCGCAACATCGGTCCCGGGTGCAGGATCACCGCGTCGTCACCGAGTAGCCCCATGCGCCTCTCGGAAAGCCCGTAGCGCACCGAGTATTCGCGTGCGCTGGGGAAGAAACCGCCGTTCATGCGTTCGGCCTGGACGCGCAGCATCATCACCGCGTCGACCGCCGGGAGTTCGGCGTCGAAGTCGCTCGACACGGTCACCGGCCAGGCCTCGACGCCCACCGGCAGCAGTGTCGGTGGCGCGACCAGCACCACCTCCGCACCGAGGGTCGAAAGCAGATGCGCGTTGGAGCGGGCCACCCGAGAGTGCAGGATGTCGCCAACGATCGCGACGCGGCGATCCTGAAGCGAGCCGAGCCGTTGACGGAGCGTGAGTGCGTCGAGCAGCGCTTGCGTGGGGTGTTCGTGCATACCGTCGCCGGCGTTGATCACCGACGGACCGGTGCCGTCGCGACCCTCGGTCCACTGCGCGATCTGTTGTGCCGCACCCGAAGCCGGATGCCGAACGATCAGCGCGTCGGCGCCGATGGCGCGCAGGGTCATCGCGGTGTCTCGTAGCGACTCGCCCTTGCCGACCGAGGAACTCGAAGCCGAGACGTTGATCACGTCGGCGCTCATCCATTTCCCTGCGGTCTCGAAGGACACCCGAGTGCGGGTGGAGTTCTCGTAGAAGACCGTCATCACCGTGCGCCCGCGCAACGTCGGCAGCTTGCGGACCTCACGTCCGGTCAGTGCCTGCTCGAAGCGTTCGGCCTCGTCGAGCAACTCGGTGGCCTGCGCCGACGACAGGCCCTCGGTGGACAGCAGGTGCCGCATCAGCGCTCCCCCGCCCCGGCCGCGCTCAGCACGACCTCGTCGAGCCCGTCGTGCTCAACGAGGTGCACGGCCACGCTCTCCTCGCGTGAGGTCGGAATGTTCTTGCCGACATAGTCGGCACGCAAGGGCAATTCGCGGTGACCACGATCGATGAGGACGGCGAGTTGCACCGCGTCGGGGCGGCCGAGGTCGCGCAGGGCGTCGAGCGCGGCCCGCACCGTACGACCGGAGTACAGGACATCGTCGACGAGGATCACGATCGCGTGGTCGACGCCGCCGGGCGGCACCATCGTGCGCTCGAGAGGACGGTGGGGTTTGTCGCGCAGATCGTCGCGATACAGGGTGATGTCGAGATAGCCGACGGGGATCTCGCGTCCGGCGAACTCTCCGATCTTGACGGCCAAGCGGTCGGCGAGAGTGGTGCCACGAGTGGGAATGCCGATGATGATGACGCGGCGGGCGTCGGGGGCGTCCAGCGCATTCTTTTCGATCACCTGGTGCGCGACGCGGGCGATGGTCCGCGAGACGTCCCCGGCGTCAAGGAGAACTCGTCTACCCGAGGGGGTACCGTCGGTGGGCGTGACCACGCCGACCTCCTTCTCCGCCTCACGGGACGGATCGTTAAAGGATGTCTGTCGCGGCCAAGACTACACGCCGGGATCATGTGGGCCGAACCGGACTCGGGCCGAACCGGACTCGGGCCGTGCCGGCTCAGTGGACTCGGGCCGTGCCGGCTCAGTGGACTCGGGCCGCGGCGGCTCAGTGGACTCGGGCCGCGGCGGCTCAGTGGCTGTCGCGATCCGATCCCGCCGCCTGCGCGGCCCGCACCTGCGGAGCAAGGTCGGCGATCGTCTGCAGCACCCCGTTGACGAAGGCGGGCGAGTCGTCGGTGGACAGTTCCTTCGCGAGTTCGACCGCCTCATCGACCACGACGACCGGGTCGACGTCGGTGGCGTGGAACAACTCCCACGTGGCCAGGCGTAGGATCGCCCGGTCCACCGCCGGCAACCGGGCCAGGGTCCAGCCCTTCAGGTGCGAGGAGATGACCGCATCGATCTGCGCCTGGTCGGCCACCAGACCGTCGATGACCCGTGCGGTGTAAGGGTGGATCTGTCCGACACTCTCGTCGGTACGGACCAGCTCCCGCCGTTCGGCGATGAGTTCGGCCGGGCTGACGTCCTTGGCCTCCGCCTCGAACAGCAGGTCGATGGCGCGGCGACGCGCCTTGTGTCGGGTTCCGGGCTGCTTCACGTGTTGGGGATCTCGCTAGTTGTTGACGCGGCCGAGGTAACTGCCGTCGCGCGAGTCGATCTTCAGTTTGTCGCCGGTGTTGATGAACAGCGGAACCGCGATCTCGGTACCGGTCTCCACGGTGGCCGGCTTGGTGCCACCGGTGGAGCGGTCGCCCTGCAGGCCCGGATCGGTGTGGGTGACCTCGAGCTCGACGGTGACCGGCAGCTCGACGAACAGCGGGGTGCCGTCGTTGAGCGAGACCTGCACGGTCATGTTCTCCAACAGGAACCGCGCGCCGTCACCGACGGTTGCCGGCGCGAGCGAGTACTGCTCGTAGTCCTGGGCGTCCATGAAGACGTAGTCGGTGCCGTCGTTGTAGAGGTAGGTCATGTCACGACGGTCGACGGTCGCGGTCTCCACCTTGACCCCGGCGTTGAAGGTCTTGTCGACGGTCTTGCCCGACAGGATGTTCTTGATCTTGGTGCGCACGAAGGCCGGACCCTTGCCGGGCTTGACGTGCTGGAACTCCAGGATCTGCCAGAGCTGGTCATCCATGCGCAGCACGAGGCCGTTCTTGAAATCGGCGGTGGTCGCCATATGCGTCGTCTCTTCCTTCTTGACGTCGAGAACCGTCAGATGACGGTGAATGTCTTGTCGCTGGCGGTCAGCAGCTCCGGATCGCCGTCGGTGACGACGAGGGTGTCCTCAATCCTGACTCCACCTCGGCCCGGGAGGTAGACCCCAGGTTCCACGGTCACCGCTGCGCCGCATGGCAGTGTACCTGTTGCGAGCTTGCCGATTCCGGGCGCTTCGTGGATTTCGAGGCCAACTCCGTGTCCGAGACCGTGCACGTAGTTCTCCGCGTGACCGGCGTCGGCGATCACCACCCTGGCCGCGGCGTCCACCACGCGCAGGTCTGCGCCCGGGTGCAGCGCCGCGCGCCCGGCCGCCTGCGCGGTGGCGACGAGCTCGTATATCTCACGCTGCCACGGCGCGGCGTGACCGAGCACGAAGGTCCGGGTCATGTCCGAGTGGTAACCACCGAACACCGCACCGAAGTCGATCTTGACGAAGTCGCCGTCGGCGAGCACGTCATGGGTGGGGCGATGGTGTGGGATCGCCGAGTGGGCGCCGGCGGCGACGATCGTCTCGAAGGCCACCGCATCTGCACCGTGGCGGTACATCTCCCACTCCAGGGCACGGGCGACCTCTCGCTCGGTGGCACCCGCCCGTAAGCCCCCGCCGTAGATCAGCGCCGCAAGTGCCTCGTCGCCGATCCGGCAGGCTTGCCGCAGCAGTGCGATCTCCCCGGCATCCTTGATCTCCCGTAGGCCCTGGACCAGGCCGGTCCGGCCGATGAGTTCGACACCATCGGGTGCGTCCGCATCGAGGGCCCGGTGCTCGGCGACCGTGAGCGCATCGGCCTCGAAACCGATTCGGCGCGCCTCGGCGTCGGCGGCGACGCGCAGCAGTGCCGGTGGACAGTCTCGGGCGAGGACGGCATCGAGGTCACCGGCTTGCTCACGGACCTGGGTCTGATAGCGGCCGTCGGTGCAGATCCGGTCACCCGCCGGACCCGAGGCCGAGATCAACACCGCGCCGTTGGAGCCGGTGAACCCGGTCAGGTAGCGCATGTTGGTGAGATCGCCGACCAGGAAGGCATCGACGGCATGGTCACCGCCACCGATCAGGTCACGCAGCCGATCACGACGACCAGCGTAGTCATGTGTAGGGGTCATCGGTTCACGCTAGCCGGACACGTTTCGGCACCGGGCGGACGACTTGACGCAAAGTGTGGCCAAGAGCACTGGATGTGCTGACCCTCTAGTAACGTGATCGGCATGTTCTCCTCCTGGTTGCTGCGCGGAGTCGTCATGACCGCGGTACACGTCGCGGCCCGAGTGGCACTCGGACTGGCCATCATCCACGCTCCCCTGCACTCCACGGTGTGGAAGACGATCGCGGTCGCGGCGGTCGTGCTGGTGTCCCTGGTCTGGGGCGGAATCGACGGCATCGCCGACGCGCGGGCCAACCTCGATCCCGACGATTACGAGGATCTGACCGTCCGCTGGCTCAAGGCCGGCGTTTTCGCAGGTGTCGTCGCGGGTCTCATCTCGTGGCTCCTGGGCAGTTTCGTCTTCGCCGGGATCGGTCAGGCCAGCCTGTGGGTCGAACTGATCGCCGGTGGCTCGTTCACCGCGCTGCTGATCTTTGTCCCGGCGTTCGTCGGCGCGGCGGTGGGTCGCTGGCTGATGCGCCGCGATCAGCGCAAGAACGCACAAGACGACGACTGGTCGGTACACCCCGACGCGCAGCCGACCGAGCAGATCGAGCGGGTCTGACGCACCTCGTCCGGTCCTCGGGCAACGTGCGGCGACTCACTTAGCGGCGAAGCCGGCCCGCCAGGCAACGGGCGATTCCCGAGAGTGTCGTCGAAGGGTAGATTGCGCATCAACGCGCACTACTCGTCGTACCGAGAGACCTCTGCAGGCAGCGATGCACACGTAGTCACCCAGGCGCACCGTTCGTCGGCAGCCCAGAGCTCGCATTCGACCAGTCGGTATCGGGGTGCTCCACCACACGAAAGTCGGGTCGTTCGCGCGGATCATCCCCACGGTCCCTGGCGCCAGTCGGCCACCGACGATTCCAGTCCGGCACGCGCCAGCATCCCACCGGGGTACGGCTCGCCGAAGTAGACGGGCGAGCCGACCCACTGTTCAGACGCCGACGCCGCCCCTGGCTGTCCGGCTCAGATTCGTCAGGCCCAGAATTGTCCGGCTCGGAATTATCCGGCCCGGAATCATCAGGCTCAGAGCAGGGTCGCCCTGCCCGGCACCGCTTCCGCGGCGACCGCCGAGTACGCGGCGGCGACCAGGGACGGATCGGGGCCCTCGAGGCGGCCGGGTTTGGCGAGACCGTCGAGAACGACGAATCGCATGACCCCAGAGCGGTTCTTCTTGTCGCCCGCCATCGTGGCGAGCAGATCACCGAGGGCGTCGACGTCGTAGGTCGTCGGCAATCCGACGAGGGACAGGATCGCCGCGTGCCGATCGGCGGTCGCGTCGTCGAGCCGACCGGCCAGTCGCGCGAGTTCGGCGGCGAAGACCAGCCCGACCGACACCGCCGCACCGTGGCGCCAGCGGTAGCGTTCCCGACGCTCGATGGCGTGACCGAGCGTGTGACCGTAGTTCAGGATCTCCCGCAGCGACGACTCCTTGAGGTCGGCGGACACCACATCAGCCTTGACCTGCACCGATCGACGGATGAGCTCGGGTAGGACGTCGGCGGTCGGGTCAGTGGCCGCGGCCGGGTCGGCCTCGATGATGTCGAGGATCGTCGGGTCGGCGATGAATCCGGTCTTGATGACCTCCGCCAGACCGGCGATCACCTCGTTGCTCGGTACCGTCTCGAGGGTCGCGATGTCAATGAGTACCGCTGTGGGCTCGTGGAACGCGCCCACCAGGTTCTTACCGGCATCGGTGTTGATGCCGGTCTTGCCGCCGACCGCGGCGTCGACCATCGCCAGCAGGGTCGTGGGAACGTGGATGACCCCGATTCCCCGCATCCAGGTGGCCGCGACGAATCCGGCCAGATCGGTCGCGGCACCACCGCCCAACGAGATGATCGTGTCGTTGCGTTTGAGCCCGATCCGGCCGCACACGTCCCAGCAGAATGCGGCGACCGCGAGATCCTTGCCGGCCTCGGCGTCCGGGATCTCAACACGATGTGCGTCGAATCCCTTGCCGGACAAGTATTCGCGGATCTGTTCCGCTGTCTGAGCGAGCGTCGGCTGATACAGAATCGCGATCCGATCGGCGCCGGCGGCAGCATCGGCGAGTTCACCGAGCAGACCGCGGCCGATGATGACGTCATACGGCGATCCGGCATTGACGCGGATTCGTACCGGCTCGGTGGTCATCGAGTCGCTCATGTGGTCCTCTCGGGTACGAGTTCGCGGGCGATCGCGGCGATGATGACATCGGCGACATCCTGCACGTCACCGTCGGCCGCGTCGACCTCGATGGTCGCGACGCCACTGTAGATCTCGGCGCGCTCGGTCAGCAGTTCACGGTAGCGCGCGGCCGGATCGCCGTCGGCCAGCAGTGGCCGATCAGAACCAGAGACGCGTGAGAAGCCGTCCTCGGCACCGATTTTCAGGTGGACGACACGGTATCCGTCGAGCGCGTCACGGACCGCTTCGGTGGTCACCGCTCCCCCGCCGAGGGCCACCACGCCGCGGTGGTTCTGCAGGACGTCGGTGACGACGTCGCATTCGATCTGGCGGAACCGGGTGGGCCCGGCACCGGTGAAGATCTCCGGAATGCTCTGGCCGGTGCGGGTCACGATCTCGGCGTCGGTGTCGACGAAGTCGACGCCGAGCCTGTCGGCAAGTATCCGTCCGACCGTGGACTTTCCGGCACCCATGAACCCGACGAGCACGGCCACTGGACGATCGGGGCCGCCGGTCACCGGCTGCGATGTCATGAACGCGGGGGCCGGGACTCGACGTGCTTGAGGTAGCCGCGCAGATTCTCCCCGGTCTCGGTGGCCGAATCGCCGCCAAACTTCTCCAACGCGGCCTGGGCGAGGACCAGAGCGACCATGGCCTCGGCGACCACACCCGCCGCGGGCACCGCGCACACGTCGGATCGTTGATGGATGGCGCTGGCCCGATCGCCGGTGCTCATGTCAATGGTCGACAGGGCGCGCGGCACCGTCGAGATCGGCTTCATCGCCACCCTCACCCGCACGTCCTCGCCGTTGGTCATGCCGCCCTCGAGGCCACCGGCCCGGTTGGTCGATCGCAGCACCCCGTCGGGTCCAGGGACCATCTCATCGTGTGCGGCGCTGCCACGGCGACGCGCGGTCGCGAAACCGTCACCGACCTCGACCCCCTTGATCGCCTGGATTCCCATGAGTGCACCGGCGAGTCTGGCGTCGAGGCGGGTCTCGCCACTCACGTGCGAGCCGAGCCCGACCGGCACATTCGTCGCGACGACCTCCACCACACCACCGAGGGTGTCGCCGTCCTTCTTGGCCGCCTCGATCTCGGCGATCATCGCTGCCTCGGCGTCAGAGTCAAAGGCACGGACCGGGCTCGCGTCGATCGCGTCGAGATCGGCGATCCGGGGCGGCGGGCCGTCGTAGGGCTCGCTGGCCCCGATGGAGATCACATGCGAGACGATGTCGACCCCGAGTACCTGCCGTAGGAAGTTGCGGGCGACGGTGCCCGCCGCTACCCGCGCGGCGGTTTCGCGGGCACTGGCCCGCTCGAGGACCGGGCGCGCATCGTCGAAGCCGTACTTGAGCATCCCCGAATAGTCGGCGTGCCCGGGACGCGGGCGGGTGAGGGGCGCATTGCGCGCGCTGCCGTCGAGTTCGGCGGCGTCGACCGGATCGGCCGACATCACCGTCTCCCATTTGGGCCACTCGGTGTTACCGATCTCGACCGCGATCGGCCCGCCCATCGACCGTCCGTGGCGCAGGCCGCCGATCACCGTCACCTTGTCGGCCTCGAACTTCATCCGGGCCCCTCGTCCGTATCCGAGACGGCGACGGGCCAACTGCTCGGCGATATCCGACGAGGTGATCTCAACTCCGGCGACCATACCCTCGACGATCGCCACGAGTGCCGGGCCATGCGACTCTCCGGCTGTTATCCAGCGCAACACGAGAACCCATTGTTCCATGCGGGCCACGCGGCCCGCGGACAGCCTTGACCGGGCCCGGTCACCGGCGGTGACGACCCGCGCGCGAGGCTCAACCGAACGCCAGGACGAGGACCGCGGCAAGGATCAGCGTGGGGCCGTGTGGTCGTCGCACCGGGCCGCCACGTCGATGTCCGATCAGGACTCCCACCTGGGCGAGGGCAACCATCAGCAGTGCCGCGACCGGGTACGCGAGGATGCCTCCGAGGACGAATCCGAGTTTGACGTCACCTCCCCCGCACCAGCGGCGGGCGAACGCCAGTAGGTACGGAACGGAGCCGGCCAGGGCCGCGATCAGCACGTGCGGGGATATCAGCCCGCCGACGACCACCGCAAGCACGCCCGGCCACAGCAATCGATTCGGGATGCGCGCGGTGCGCCGGTCGCACTCGGCGACCATTGCAAGCCAAACCATCACCACCAGAGCCGTCGCAACCATGCCGCCAGTGTGATCGATGGCGTCGGTGGGCTCCTGCGCCGCACAGCCCGCCCGCGTCGGCCTGTGGACCGTCGCGTCTCTGTGCGCGCCTCAGGAGGCCGCGTCGGCTCCGGCGAACACCTCGACCATCACCGAGCGCGGTGCCGGCAGCCCCGTGAATTGCTCGACCTGGCTGAACGCCTGGTGCAGCAGCATCACCAGTCCACCGGCCACCCGACCACCCGCGGCCCGAACCGCGGCGGCCAGAGGGGTGGGCCACGGGTCGTAGATGACCTCAACCAGACGCGCCGAGCCCGCCACGGCGTCGATCACCGGTGCGGTAGCCGACGCCGGGACCGTGGAGACGGTGACCGCGCCGTCACGGCAACGCCGGTTCAGATCGTCGGTACTCGCGAACGCGGCCACCTGCACCGACATCCCGAGATCGCGCGCCAGCGTGAGCACGTCGGCGGCGCGCTGCGCGCTGCGCGCGACGACGGTGAGTTCGCCGATCCCGACCGCGGCGAGCGCCGCGATGGTCGGCAGCGCCGTACCGCCGGCCCCGACGAGCACTGCCGAATCGGGAAGGTCGGCACCGACGGCGCTGGCGTCGACACCGAGGTGTTCGAGTGCTCCGGTCATGCCATCGATGTCGGTGCAGTCCGCACGCCAACCGTTCCCAGTCCGCACCAGTGTGTTCGCCGAACCCACCAGGACCGCGCGTTCGGTGCGCTCGTCGGCGACGGCGAGCGCGGCGAGTTTGCCCGGCATCGTGACCGAGAAACCGATCTGGTCGGCCGGCGCCGCGGCGACGACCCCCGGCAGATCCGCTGCGGTGCACTCCCGTCGCGTGTAGGTCCAGTTCCCCAACCCCAGGGCACCGTAGGCGGCCAGGTGCAGATCCGGGGATCTCGAATGCGACACCGGGGAGCCGAGCACCGTGGCGCGGCGGGCAGTGCGCCCGCCCACCGGGGCTCGCAGCGGCGGGCGCGCGAGCACCGATCCGGTCTCGCCCAGTGAACCCGTCACCGGCACGTGATGAATTTGTTCTGGCATGCGGTGGCTATGTTGCGCCGATGCTGATCGAAATCGTCGGTGAACAGTGTCGTCCCCTTGGAGTCGACGGTCACGAAGTACAGCCAGTTGCCGTCGGCGGGCTGTTCCATCGCCTCCACCGACGGCTCCTCCACCGCACCGATCGGAGTCGGCGGTAGACCCTTACGCACATAGGTGTTCCACGGCGTATCCGCCTTGAGCGCATCGTCATGGAGATTCAGGTCGACGACGCTGGCCGTGTAGTTGGCAGTCGAATCGAACTCCAGCCGTTGACCTTTGGCGAGTCGGTTCAGGATGACGCGCGCCACCTTTGGGTAATCGTCGGGTTGCACCTCGCCCTGCAACAACGATGCGGCCACCAACGTCTGGTAGGGACTGAGCCCGGACTTGTTCTTGCTCACCACACCCCAGCCCTCGTACATGAGGGCACTCTTGGTAATCAGGGCGTTGAGGATCTGCGTGGCGTTGTCGTGGGGATCGATGTCCTCCCACGTGCCGGGCGCGATCAGGCCCTCGATCCGGCGATGGTCGCCGTTGAGCGCCGTTACCGAATCCTGCGCCCAGCTCGGGACACCGAGCGCGGTGATATTCGCAGTGGCGGCCGCGTCGGACAACTGCTGCTCGGTCACCCCGAGTCGTTGTCCATTGATCTCGACGCCGGTCTGGTCGGCGATCGTCGCGAAGATGCCCGGGGTGAGTCGCCCCGAGGTGTCGCGCTTGGTGTCCAACGGGGTCCCGGGCGGAACGACGATGCGCCCGACCCGGTTGGTCGAGTCGGAGTCGGTGATCATCCTCACCGCCTCTCTCGCCGGGATCTGGGTCCGCAACTTGTAGTAGCCACTGGGCAGGGAGGCTCCGTCGGCGGCATCCACGAAGGCGCGGACGCTGCCAACGACGTTGTCGTCGACCAGAATTCGGCCGATCTGTTTGATCGACGCGTTGGCCGGGACGTGCACGAGTACGTCGGCGATTCCCGCGGCGTCCGAGTAGTCCTTTCGGGAGTCGAAGAGCCCAGCCTTGTCCGCGCCCCAGTAGCCGACTCCGGCGACCAGCGCCAGCAACACGACGGCGACCACGGCCATACCGATCCGGCGTCGGCGCCGACGCGCGACCGCCGCCGGACGACGTTCCGGATGATCGTCGAGGTCTGGGCGGGAGTCGCCGGAAACTGGTGCGAGGATGGTGTCGTCGGCCGGTTCGATCAGATCGTGCGGAGCTGTCAGGTCGTGATCAACGCGATTGTCCGAGCACCTGGACTCGGTGTCGGCTCGATCGGTGAGGTTGGTGTCGGCCTCCGGAACCGCCAACGTCGGTTCGGCCAGCCCGGCGAGCGCGCCCGGCGCCACATCTGTCTCCCACCGCAGACCTACCGACCGGTCTGTGGTCTCGCGGGCTGACGAGTCGTCGCCGTCGATTCGTTCCGGCTCCGGCTGCGGCTGCTGCGGTTCGGCCTGCTGCACGTCGGCCTGCTGCGATTCAGCCTGCTGCGGTTCAGGCTGTTGCGGTTCAGGCTGTTGCACGTCGGCCTGCTGCGATTCGACCTGCTGCACGTCGGCCTGCAGCGATTCGACCTGCTGCTCATCCTGCTGCGATTCAGGCTGCTGCGATTCGACCTGCTGCTGTTCAGGCTGCCGCGGTTCAGGCTGCTGCGGTTCGGCCTGAGGAGGCGCGGGGATCGGCGCGGTAGGAGGAGCCGACCGCTGAGCGCGTGAACGCAGCGTTGGCTGTGGCGCTGACGGGGTCGCCCCGTCCGCGGACTGCGGCGCGGGCACCTGTGCCGTTGCCTGTGGTGTTGCAGCCGGAGGTGCCGCGGGCCGGGGACCATTCCCAAGCCGGGATACCCGATCGTCGGGTGCCTCCGGCGACGGCGGGACGGGCCACGATCCCAACGAGGTGCCCGGCGGTCCGGTGCGGCGGCGGCGATGCCGGGTGCTGGATCGTCCATCCACCGGTTGCGTGAAATACCGCAACCGATCGGGGTCCATGCCGTCGGCGGGATGGTCCACTCGATCCCGATGGCGATTCCGATGCCGTTCGTCGCTCACCGCGGATACCCTCCCTGATCCCACTTCGACGGTGCGGCATAAGCCCCACCCATCCCCCGACACGTGCGCATGTCGCGCATCACACTGGACCTGAACCGATCGGCCCCTGCCATCGGTGGACGAAACGACGTCGCCAACGAACTCATCGTCGCGCGTCCAGCCATCCCTGCAGAATAGCGACCGCCGCAGCCTGATCAATCACCGAACGCGATGCCTTCGCCGATCGGCCACTCGCCCGCAACGCTTGCGCCGCAGTCACCGTCGTGAGCCGTTCATCGACATACTCGACACACACCGGGTGAATCGCGGTGGTCAGGTCGTCGCCAAACGTCCGCGCGGCGGCCGCCGCCACACCTTCGCTGTTGCGCAGCGTCTTGGGCAAACCGATCACGATGCCGACAACCTCGTATTCAGCGGCGAGTTCGGCGATTCTCCTCACGTCCGACCCTCCGGACGTGTCGCGTCGCACGGTCTCGACCGGAGTCGCGAGTATGCCGTCGGGATCGCACACCGCGACGCCGATCCGCACACTGCCGACATCGATGCCCAGACGCCGGCCCCGCCGCGTCCGCTGGTTGTCGTGCTCCGGATCTGCCATCAGTGCAAGAGCTCGGAGATCCGTCGCATCGCCGGGTCCACGCCCGTCGGATCAGAACCCGATCCCTGTGCCAGATCGGGTTTGCCGCCGCCCCGACCACCGAGAAGGGGTGCAATCTCCTTGACCACGTCACCGGCCTTGAGCCCAGCCGAGCGGGCGGCCTCTGTGGTGGCGACGACGAACGGCACCTTGGCCTGCCCGGCGTCCTCACTCGGTGAGAACACTGCGATCACCGCGGCACGGTCCTTGACCCGCCCGCGCAGATCTCCGGCCACCGACCGCAATCCGTTGGCGTCGAGGCCGGGTAGCGTACCCGAAACGAGCAACGTCGACCCGACCGTGACCGCCCGATCGAGCAGCGTGGCCGCCGACGCCCGTGCCGCCTCGGCGCGCATCTTCTCCAACTGCTTCTCGACGTCACGCAATCGCGTCACAAGTTGCTCGACGCGCGCGGGAACCTCATCGGAGGGCACCTTCAGCGACGACGCGAGACCCGCCATCAGGGCGCGTTCCTTCGACAGATGACGGAAGGAGTCCATGCCGACATAGGCCTCGACGCGGCGCACCCCCGAACCGACCGAGGACTCGCCGATCAGCGTGACCGGTCCGATCTGCGCCGACGATGCGACGTGAGTGCCACCGCACAGCTCCATCGAGAACGGGCCGCCGATCTCGACGACACGCACCTCGTCGCCGTAGTTCTCCCCGAACAGTGCGAGCGCGCCCATCGCCTTCGCCTCGGCGAGACCGGTCTGGAAGGTGTTGACCCGGTAGTCGGCCTCGACTGCCTCGTTGGAGATCTCCTCGATCTGGGTGCGTTGCTCGGCCGACAGCGGTCCCGATGCATGGAAGTCGAAGCGCAGGTATCCGGGACGGTTCAGCGAACCCGCCTGTGTCGCACCGGGTCCGAGCACCTGACGCAGCGCGGCGTGCACCATGTGGGTACCCGAGTGCCCTTGCGTGGCACCGTGGCGCCAGCTCGTGTCGACGCTCGCGAGGACCTCATCGCCTTCGGCGATCTCCCCGGCATCGACGATGACGCTGTGTAGCCACACCGACTTGCCCACCCGCTGAACATCTTTGACGGTCAGCCGAGCGCCGGCCCCGGTGGTGATGGAGCCGGTGTCGGCCATCTGGCCACCGGACTCGGCGTACAACGGGGTGCGGTCGAGAATCACCGTCAGTTCCTGACCGGCACCGGCGCTGCGGACCCGCACGCCGTCGGCGATCAGACCCACGACGCGCGCCTCGGACACGAGCTCTCCGTATCCGGTGAACTCGGTGGGTCCGCGATCGAGGAATTCCCGGTACACCCCGGCGTCGGCGTGCCCGGTCTTCCGGGCATTCGCGTCGGCCTTGGCTCGCCGCTTCTGCTCGGCCATGAGTTCGGTGAAGCCGCCCTCGTCGACCTGTAACCCGGCCTCGGCGGCCATCTCGAGGGTGAGATCGATCGGGAAGCCGTAAGTGTCGTGCAGGGTAAACGCATCGCTGCCCGAAAGCGTGCTCTTGTTGGCTTCCTTGGTCGCCGCGGCGGCGTCGGCGAACAACTTCGACCCGGCGGCGAGTGTCTTGGCGAACGATGCCTCCTCGCCGACCGCAACACTCACGATGTGCTCACGCTTGTCGGCGAGTTCTGGATACGACGGCGCCATCAGGTCGATCGCGGCACCGATGAACACCCCCATCGTGGCCTGATCCGCACCGTCGACATTCGGCCCGCTCGCTGTGCTCCCGGCGCCGCTGACATTCGGCCCGCTCGCTGTGCTCCCGGCGCCGCTGACATTCGGCCCGCTCGCTGTGCTCCCGGCGCCGAGCAACCTCGCCGAACGCACCACGCGGCGCAGCAACCGACGCAGCACATAGCCGCGGCCGTCGTTGCCGGGCAGCACGCCGTCGCCGATGAGCATGGCGGCGGTACGCGTGTGGTCGGCGATCACCCGGAACCGGACGTCGGCCTCGTGGTCGCCGGCCCCATAGGCGCGGCCGGTCACGCTCGCGGCGAGGTCGATGATCGGCTTGAGCAGATCTGTTTCGTAGACGTTGTCGACACCCTGCAGCAGGCAAGCGACGCGCTCGATGCCCATGCCGGTGTCGATGTTCTTCTTGGGCAGCGGGCCGAGGATCTCGTAGCCCTCCTTACCGCCGCCCGGGCCGCGCACGTTCTGCATGAAAACGAGATTCCAGATCTCGATGTAGCGGTCCTCGTCGGCCTCGGGTCCACCTTCGATGCCGTACGCCGGACCGCGGTCGTAGAAGATCTCCGAGCACGGTCCGCACGGACCGGGGACGCCCATCGACCAATAGTTGTCCTTCATGCCGCGTCGCTGGATGCGTCCGGCCGGCACACCGATCTCGTCTCGCCAGATCGACTCCGCCTCGTCGTCATCGAGATAAACCGTCGGCCACAGCTTTTCGGCCGGAATGCCGTATCCGCCGTCCTCGACACTGTTGGTCAGCAGCGTCCAGGCGAAGGTGATCGCCTCGCGCTTGAAGTAGTCACCGAAGGAGAAGTTGCCCGCCATCTGGAAGAAGGTGTTGTGACGGGTGGTGATGCCGACCTCGTCGATGTCGAGGGTGCGCACGCACTTCTGCACGCTGGTGGCGCGGTCGAACGGCGGGGTCTGCTCACCGAGGAAGTACGGCTTGAACGGCACCATGCCGGCGTTGACGAACAGCAGGTTGGGGTCGTCGAGGATCAGCGAGGCGCTGGGCACCTCGGTGTGCCCGGCCTTGATGAAGTGATCCAGGAATCGCTTCCTGATGTCATGCGTCTGCACTGGGTGAGTCCTCGAAAGTTCGGCGATGTGCGTATCTGCGGGTTACCAGCCTACCGTCGGCAGGCCCCACGCTCTCCGACCGCGTCGGGTATCGCGGCCGTCATCGGCTCGTCATACTCGGGTTATGTCCGGCGAACACCACTATCGTGTCACCACCACCTGGATCGGCGACCGCGGCTCCGGGACCTCCGGGTACCGCGACTACGACCGCACCGTCCGCGCTGGTGTCGCCGGGAAACCCGACCTGATCGGGTCGGCGGATCCGGCGTTTCGCGGCGATGCTGCACACCATAATCCCGAGGATCTGCTGCTCATCGCGATCTCACAGTGTCACTTGCTGTCATATCTGCACGCGTGTGTGACCCGCGGCGTCGTCGTCACCGGCTACGCCGATGAGGCGAGCGCCGTCATGGCGCAAGTGGGAAACGGCGGATATTTCACCTCGGCGACGCTGCGCCCGACGGTCACCGTTGCCGACGAGTCGATGGTCGCCGACGCCCACGATGCCCACCACGACGCCCACGAGTGGTGCTTCATCGCACACTCGGTGAACTTCCCGATCCGCCACCACGCCACCGTCACCGTCGGCTGATCGCTGATCACCCACATCGCCACCGGCGGCGAAGCGATCAGGGGGTGGACCGCATCGATGGCTGGTGCTCCTGTCTCCTTGGGCGGCGCCGGAGTGCGGGATCGCTCTCGAGGAGATCCTCGGCCGACCGGACATCGGGACATGCAGGTGATCACCTGCGGAACCATCAGGGCGGCCCTACCCTCTCCCAAGGGGTTCCGGTGATCGACATCGTGGGTGTTCGGTCGGCTCGTCTCGATGGGGAGATCGCTATGACGACGCCAGGAACCACTGCGCTCAGCACCGGTCCGCGAATCAGCGTCGTTTCGAGGTTGCTCTACGAATGATCGACCGCAATTTGCCCACCCGTGGCCCGATTTCGCGCTCGAAACCGTGGTCAGTCGGCTGGTAGTAGTCGACACCGACTAGCTCGTCCGGTGGATACTGTTGCGGTACAACCCCATCGGGGTCATCGTGCGGATAGCGGTAGCCGACGCCGCTGCCCATCTTCTTCGCGCCGGCGTAGTGACTGTCGCGCAGATGAGGCGGTACTGCGCCGGCCTTACCGGCCTCGACGTCGGCCAGCGCGGCTCCGATCGCGCCGACGACGCCCGCCGACTTCGGAGCGGTCGCGAGGTGGATGGTGGCTTGCGTCAGAGCCAGTTTCGCCTCGGGCATACCGACCAAGGCGACCACCTGCGCGGCGGCAACAGCGGTCTGCAGGGCCATCGGGTCGGCCATCCCGATGTCCTCGCTGGCGTGGATCATCAACCTCCGCGCGATGAATCGCGCGTCCTCCCCCGCGGCGATCATCCGTGCCAGGTAGTGCAGCGCGGCGTCGACGTCGGACCCACGGACGGACTTGATGAACGCCGAGGTGACGTCGTAGTGCTGGTCGCCGTCTCGGTCGTAGCGCACCGCGGCTTTGTCGATGGCCGCTTCCACGTCGGCGAGATCCACTACCGGGATCTCGCTCGCGTCGGCCTGCGCATCGGTATCCGACCGATCTTGGGACACGACGTCGGCGGCGGCCTCCAGTGCGGTCAGCGCACGTCGAGCGTCACCACCGGCAACAGCGACGAGGTGATCGTAGGCGGCGTCGGTCACGCGAACCGCCCCGCCGAGACCTCGCTCATCGGTGACCGCCCGGCGGAGCACCTCACGGATGTCGTCGTCGGTCAACGACCGCAACCGCAGCACCAACGAACGTGACAGCAGTGGGGAGACCACCGAGAACGACGGATTCTCCGTGGTGGCGGCCACCAGTAACACGATCCGGTTCTCGACGGCGTCAAGCAACGCGTCCTGCTGGGTCTTGGAGAAGCGATGGACCTCGTCGATGAACAGGACGGTCTGCTCGCCGTCGACGAGTCGTCGGCGGGCCACCTCGATGACCGCCCGCACCTCCTTGACCCCCGCCGACAACGCCGACAACGCCTCGAACCGCCCGCCGGCGGCGGTGGAGATCAGCGACGCCATCGTGGTCTTGCCGGTACCCGGTGGGCCGTAGAGCAGCACCGACGCCGCACCGGAACCGTTGATGAGCCGACGCAACGGCGACCCCGAACCCAGCAGATGGGTCTGACCGATGATCTCCTCGAGTGAGCGGGGCCGCATCCGGACGGCGAGCGGTGCCGAGACGCCGACCGCGGGTCCGCTGCTGGGTGACTCGGGATCGGGAGTGTCGAAAAGTCCGTTCATTCCCGCGTCAGGACAGCCAGACCCGGTGCAACGCTATGCCGATCGCGGCGGCGAAATCGGCGACGTCGGCGTTGACCGAGCGCGCCGACGCGGCCAGATCCGACCACCTCGCGACAATCACGCGCGGATCGTTGGAATGCAGCGCCCAGTCGTGGGCGTGGTCAGCGGTCGCAAACTCCTGCGGTGCTGCCGAGTCCGTAGATGTGAGGTCGGCATCCTCCTCCGGCAGCAACCACACCGTCGACAGCCACGCCCACAGCAGCCGGGCGACGACCAGCTTGCGCTGCAGATCGCCGTCGCGGCGCAGCGCCGGCCAGATGGTGTGCACCTCCGAACGCCACGCGTCGACCATCGCGGTCTCGAGTTGGTCGCGATGTTCGAGGGCGTGCGGGCCGAGTTGCGCCGCAGAGGTCACCAACGCGTAGGCGATGTCGAGGGTTGCGTCACGGAACCCACCCCATTCGTAGTCCATGAATTGCACGCCGGCCTCGTTGAGCAGGATGTTCTCCGGACCGACATCCGACGGGCTGAACGCACGATGATCGCCCTCGTCGAACAGGGTGCACGCCCCGTCGAGCGCGGAGACGACCGCGCAACCCATCTCGACACCGAGGTCGGCGGCTCGCGAGCGAGCGATCCGGACCGCGCGTCGGGCCTCCTCGCCGAGGAGGTCGCGGCCCTCGGTCCCCGAGGGCCCGCGTCGGACCAATGCATCGAAGTCGACCTCACCGCCGACCGTGGCCGCGTGCATGCGACCGAGCGCCTGACCCCACGCACTCACCGCGCGGGAGATCTCGACGACGTCGACACCACCGAGCAGGGTGGTCATCGCGTTGCCGCGGCCGAGATCGGAGAGCACCATGAGCCGAGCATCCGGGTCGGAGGCGATCAGCTGTGGTCCCGGTCGGGACTCGATGGGCAGTGCCGTCGCGTACTTGTACGAGGCGATCTCGCGGTGGAACGCATGCGGATCCTCGTGCTCGGGGAGCGCCTTGATGACGAGGGTGCGGTCCATCGACAGGGGGTTCTCGGCGACGCGTACGCGCACCACGATGGTCCGCCCACTTCCTCCGAGATCCTCCGGTTCGGCGAGCACGACCGGCGAACCGGCGCGATGCGACAACAGGGCCTCTGCGGCACTCACCACGCTGGTGATGCGGCTTTCTGTGATGACCGTCATGGCATCCCCCACCGTACCGAATGCCACCGACAGTCGTCACCGGCCGTTGAGTTTGCGTGACCGATCGGAGGACATCCCCGCACGCTCGTGGGGTACCCGGCCTCGGCGAACTTCACGCGGATCCGGTGTCATCGTCGACGTCCGGACGGATCGGGCTCACCGGCGCGCCGGAGTCCGCGTCGAGCGGGCTGACGTCGACCGATACCGTGATCTCGCTGCGCGTGGCATCGGTGTAGATGACCCCACGCAGCGGCGGCACGTCGTCGTAGTCGCGACCCCAGGCGACGGTGACATGCCGTTCATCGACGAGTTTGTCGTTGGTCGGATCAAAAGGCAGCCAGCGACCGTCGGGGAGCCAGACCGCCGCCCACGCGTGGCTGGCGTCGGCACCGAAGATGCGTTCGCGCCCGGGGGGCGGATCGGTCGCCAAATACCCCGATTCATAGCGGCCGCCGAGCCCGACCGAGCGCAAGGCGGCGATGGCCACCCGGGCGAAGTCCTGGCATACGCCTTCGCGTCGGGACATGACGGTGTCGACGCTGGTGCTGATCGCCGTCGACCCCGATCTGTAGGTGAAGTCACGGTAGATGCGGGTCGTCAGGTCCGTCACCGCCTCGATGAGCGGCCGGCCGGGGGTGAACACGGTTCCCGCGTACTCGATGACCGCCTCGGTGATCTCCGGCGGATCGAGATCGAGGGTGAATTCTGTCGCCAGTTGCGGGCCAAGGATCGTCGGACGGGCCTGCTCCCAGGGCACACGCGCCGCTGGGCTGGCGATCAGACCCGGGTCGATCGGGTCGACCTCGACGTCCGAGGTCCCGGTCACCACTAGTTCGGTGTGTGGGGTGTGGACGTGGAAGTAGGTGTCGGTGTTGCCGTACACGTCCAGACCGGTCGAGCGGTCGTCCGGCTCGGGGTCGACGCTCACGGCGTTGCGCAGAACCCGCTGGTGCGGCAGATCGCGCGGAATGAGGTAGCACCGCCCGTACGACGAGGAGACCTCCGCGTCGTAGGTGTAGGCGGTGCGGTGGGTCACGCGGTAGCGACGAGTCGTCGATGCAGCCGATCGCGGGCTGGTCACGTGTCACCCCTCCCGAAGCCCCAGATGGGCTGAGCAGGACGTGGCAACGCGAACCTGCTGCGGGCGAGCACCTCCGACAATTCGACTGAACCCTCGCGCAACGTGGTCATCAGTTCGACGAGGTCACTGCGCCTGCCGTCGTCACCGACGGCGCCGAGATCAGCGGGATCGATACGTCGTAGTTCGGCGGTCATCTCCTCGACGAGACGTTCGGCCGCGGCCGACCGCAACGCGTCGGGCAGGCCGGTCAGGTCGGCGCGCATGCGGTCGAGCTGATAGATCATCGCGCGCGGGTTGGTCTCGTCGAACAGCAACAGCTGCGCCACCGGGAGCAGTCGGTAGAGACCACGGCTGCGCCTGCGATAGATCACCGCCGACTCACCGGCGATCAGATAGGCCTCCAATAGCGCCTGTTCGACGGCGGTCTCGTGGGGTGTTTCGAAAAGCGCCCCGGTCAGATCGGCGAGGGTGATGACCCGTTCGATCCGGCGTCCGACGTCCATGAACAGCCAGGCCGCATCGTGGACCATCGACTCCGCCTGCAACCCGACCAGCCCTAGCACCCCGTGCATGATGTCCTCGTGTGTGCGGGCCAGATCGGGGCCGAGATCCAGCGAGGCATCGCCGAAGATGCCCGCGGTGCGCGCGCCGGTGGTCTGGTCGACCTCGGCAGACCTGGCCACCTGCCGGGCCAGCGATTCCACCGCCCGTTCTATCGACGTCAGCACCATCCAGGTACTCGTCGACATCTGATCGCGCACCGCGCGGGCCGCCGCGACGAGCCGGTCCACGGCGAAGGCCACGGTGCCCGGCACCGTCGCATCGACGGTCAGTTCGACGATGCGCATGATCGCTGCGTTGACCTGCTCGGGCGAGCGCTGGCCGTTGTCGACCAGCAGGTCGGCGGTGTGCAGGTGCTCGGCGGTTCCGGTGGTCGTCGCCACCGCGTGCAGGAACAGCGGAACCGCCGAGGTGCCCTGCATCCACGGCCGGTACTGGAAGTCCTGGCATCGTTCGCGGGCGACCTTCGTCAGGCGTGTCACCAGTTCGGTCCGCTCGCCGTAGCGGCCGAACCAGAACATGTCGGACAGCACGCGCGGGCTCGCCGCCACGGCGGTGTCGACGTACTCGGCCGCCGACGAGCGCGGCGAACGGATTTCGATGACCCCCTCGGCCGTCTCCCCGCGTGTTTCCGAACGACGCGAGACATGACCGCCGACCTCCGGGTTGGTCACCCACACATCTTTGGCGGCCACGGTCTGCAGCGCCGCCCCGCCCACCCCGTCGGCCAGCACCGAACCGAGTCCGCCGGGCATCACCGCATACGTCGGGCCCTGCGCGACGCTGAACGCGCGCACCGAGACCGGCGCGGCGCGCACCACGCCCGGGCGCCCGGTCCCGCCGGGGGTGATGGTCGGCGCCACCGAATGCGCCTCCAGGGAGCGCGCGACCCACTCCGCGCCGTGCGCGGTGATGCGGCGAGCGAGGTCGTCGCGGGTACGCGCATCGGTCAGGGGGCCGAGGAACTCCTCGCCGGTGCGCACGTTGGTGACCGACAGGTCGGCGAGTTCGGCGAGCACCTTGGATCGCTGTAGCTCCTCACCCCCCCAGAACGTAGGTATCGACCCGAGCGCCAAGTCCTCATCGAGAAGCACCGGCGCGGCCGCCTCGAGCACCGTGTGCAGGGCGGGGTTCTCGCAAACACCGCTGCCGAGCGTGTTGACCACGGTCACTGTGCCCCGTGAGATCGCCTCGACGAGACCAGCGACGCCCAGACGTGAATCGGTGCGCAGGTCGAGTGGATCGCAATACGCGGCGTCGATGCGGCGCAGCAACACGTCGACCCGCTTGAAGCGGCCCAGCGAACGCATGTAGACCGCACCGTCGCGCACGGTCAGATCGGCGCCCTCCACCAGCGGAAAGCCGAGCATCGACGCGAGATACGCCTGATCGAAGGCGGTTTCGGACATGCTGCCGGGGCTGAGCACGGCCACCGTCGGGTCGTCGACCCCGGGCGGTGCGTAATCGAAGAGAGCCAGACGCAGCGTTCCGGCGAAGGTCGCCATCGGACGCGGTGCGCACGATTGGAACAGTTGCGGGAAGGTACGCGAGACCAGTCGACGGTCGACGGTCGCATAACCGATTCCCGACGGCGCCTGCGTGCGGTCGGCATAGGCGACGAATCGTCCGTCGCCGCGCCGGACGAGATCGATGGCATGCAGGAACAACGCATGCGGACCGGCAACCTCCAGACGAGCGGCCTTGCGCACATACCCGGGATGGGCGAACACCATCTCGGGGGGAATGAGACCGGAGGTGATCAGTCGCTGGTCGCGGTAGAGGTCACGCAAGATCAGATCGAGCAGCATCGAGCGCTGGGTGATCGCCTTTTCCAGCACCGCCCACTCGACGCCGTTGATGATCAGCGGGACGGCATCGACCGACCACGGCCGCGCGACGGTCGTGCCGTCCTGCACGGCGTTGTACACCACGCCCTCGTCCCGGGTCGCCGACGCCAGGCGGGCGGCGGCGGTCCGCAGTCGCTCATCACCGCGCATGCCGTAGCCGGCCACCAGCTCGTCCCAGCCCGGACGTACCGCGCCGCCGACGTCGAGCATCTCGTCATGGTGGACGGTGCCGGCAGCGGCGCGCAGGACCCCCCCATCGATCCGCGCGAGATCGAACAGCGCGTAGCCGTCGGAGCGATACCTGTCGAACACCGCGGGCAGTGGGCCACCCGCAGAATCGGTCACCGGAGAACTGTACGTGCCCGACGTAGGTCGAGGATCGCCGGGACCCCGGCGTCGATCGCGGCACGGGCCAGCCGTTCCCGCAACAGGCCGATGTCGAGGGTGCCGGTCGTATGCCCGGCGGCCTCGAACCGACCGTTACGGCGCGATTCGGCCTCGACCGCGTTCACCGGCGGTCGCTCGTAAGCGCGCCCGCCCGGATGCACCACGTGATAGGTGGCACCGCCGACCGACCGTCCGTTCACGGTGTCGACGAGATCGAAGGTCAGCGGGGTGTCGATGCTGATCGTCGGATGCAGCGCACTCGGCGGTTGCCAGGCCCGGAACCGGATACCGGCCACCCGTTCACCGGCCCGGCCGGTCGCGCGCAAAGGAACCGGGAAACCGTTGCAGGTCAACACGTATCGATCATCGTCGCCACCGGTGACGCGTACCTGAACCCGTTCGATCGAGGAGTCCACATAGCGTGCGGTGCCGGTACCGGTGGCCTCCTCACCGAGGGTGTTCCACGGCTCGATGGCACCGCGAAGTTCGATCTCCTGATCGCGGATCTGCACCGTCCCGAGCCGGGGGAAACGGAACTCGGTGAAGGGATCCAGCCACGCCGTGTCGAACGGATACCCGGCTTCGCGCAATTCTTCGGCCACCGACGCGATGTCGGCGATGAGGTAGTGCGGCAATAGATACTTGCCGTGCAGATCGGCGCCGTGCCGGATCAGCCGCGCCCGATAGGGCTGCTCCCAGAACCACGACACCAGCGAGCGCACCAGCAAGGACTGCACCATCGCCATCCGGTGATGCGGGGGCATCTCGAACCCGCGCAGCTCCAACAGCCCGAGCCGGCCGCGCGCTGAGTCGGGACTATAGAGCTTGTCGATGCAGAACTCGGCGCGGTGGGTGTTGCCGGTGATGTCGGTGAGCAGATGACGCAGGGCGCGATCGGTGACCCACGGATTCGGCGCGACCCCGACCGTCGGCGCGTGCGGCTCCCCCTTGGCGTGTTTGACCGCGACCGGTGTCTTCTCGGCGAGCCGGTCGATCTCGGCGAAGGCGATCTCGAGTTCGTAGAGCGCCGATTCGCGGCCCTCGTCGGCCCGCGGGGCCTGGGAGGTGGTGCCGATGAACTTGCCGCTGAACAGATACGACAGGGCCGGATGACGCTGCCAGTAGGTCAGCATCGATACCAGCAGGTCCGGGCGCCGCAACAACGGCGAATCCGCCGGCGTGGGGCCGCCGAGCGTGATGTGATTGCCACCGCCGGTACCGCCGTGCGAGCCGTCGAGGTCGAAGGTCTCGGTACCGAGCCGGGCTCGGCGCGCGTGATCGTAGAGCGACTCCAACAGCTCCGACTGTTCGGCGAAACTCGACGTCGGCTGGATGTTGACCTCGATGACACCCGGATCGGGGGTCACGGTCAGCGTGGTCAGACGCGGGTCGGCGGGCGGGCCGTATCCCTCGATGACCACGGCGGTACCGGTCGCCTCGGCGGCGTCGGAGATCATCTCGATGATCGCGAGATACTCCTCGAGCGCCGCGGTCGGCGGGATGAACACGAACAGGTTCTCCCCACGCTGTTCGGCCACCACCGCGGTCCGCGGCACGAACTGCGCCGGGTCCATCGCCAGCACGGTGTAGCCCAGATCGTCGGAAGCCTTGTCGGGCAAGGCGTCATGAGGCGCCGACGGGTCGGACACGAACACCGCGGGAGCCGGCCCCCACGACAGCGAGTTCAGCGGCAGCCGCAGTCCCGCCGGAGAGGTGCCCGCGGTCAGGACCAGTCGGCCGCGGCGGGTGGTCCACCGTGCGCTGTGCCAGGCGGTCTCGTCCTCGGATCGGCTCAACGGCAACACATATGCCGTCGGGTACACGACGTTGGCATCGAGGCGGTCCAGCAGTTCCCGACGCGCAGCGGTCGAGTCGGCGGGCGGTTCGAGGTCGACGTCGGGATCGTCGATCTCGACGGCGGCCTCGGCCCGCGCGAACGTGCGTGCGGTCGGCGTGGTGGGGTCGGTTCCCGGGTCACCCGGTGGCAGCGCGGCGAGTTCACGCATCCGGACCAACGGGTCCTCGAAGGCCGGCAGCACCTGCGAGGAGGGCACACCGAGGCGAGAAGCGAAGGTCTGCAACAACTTCTGAGCACGCTCCGCCCCTTCGGCGGTGGGTACCGGTCCCGCGGTCTCGATGGCAATGGACTCGGCGGCGCGCGCCGGATTCGTCCACGGATCGGCGAGCAACTCCGGCCGGGTCCAGATCGGCCGGCCGTCGGCGCGCCACATGATCGCGATCTGCCAGCGCGGCAAGGGCTCCCCGGGATACCACTTGCCTTGGCTTCGCTGGACCAGTCCGGTCGGCGCATAGTCGCGGTGCAGACGCTCGGCGAGGTCGGAGGCGAGCAGTCGTTTGTGCGGGCCGTCGGCGGCGGTCGTCCACTCCGGGTCGGTCTGGTTGTCGATGGAGACGAAAGTCGGTTCGCCGCCCATGGTGAGCCGGACGTCGTTCTCGGCCATCGTCGCGTCCACGCGGGCACCGAGTTCGCAGACGCGATCCCACTGGGAGGCCGTGTAGGGCAACGTGACCCGCGGGTCCTCGTGGAATCGGGTGACCGTGTTGGAGAAGTCCAGGGTGGCGTGGCAGGGACCGGTCGATCCGGTGATGGGTGCGGCGGCACCGGGACTCGGGGTCGCCGCGAGCGGGATGTGTCCCTCCCCCGCGAACAGTCCCGATGTCGGGTCCATGCCGACCCATCCGGCGCCGGGTAGGTACACCTCGGTCCACGCGTGCAGATCGGTGAAATCGGCGTCGGGGCCCGATGGTCCGTCCAGGGATCGGATGTCGGAGGTCAACTGGACGAGGTAGCCGGAGACGAAGCGCGCCGCGAGCCCCAACTCGCGCAACAGGGCCACGAGCAACCACGCCGAATCACGACAGGATCCGATCGCGCTGGACAGCGTGTACTCGGGGCTCTGTACACCCTGCTCGAGGCGCACCGTGTAGCCGACCGCCTGCTGCACCGCCTGATTGAGCCCGACGAGGAAATCGATCACCCGAATCCTCGACGTCGGCCGGTGCGCGGCGGCGAACTCGGCGATCGCCGGATGCACGGGCGCACCGGCAAATTCGCCGTCGGTGACCCCGACCGGCCGCAGGTAGGCCTCGAGGTCCTCCTTCAGATCGTCGGGGTAGTCGAACCCGTAATGCTCGGCCCAGTCCTCGATGAAGAAGTCGAACGGGTTGATCGCGGTCAGGTCTGCAAGCAGGCTGACCGTGATCGTCAACGATGTCGACGGCTCCGGGAACACCAGTCGCGCAAGATAATTGCTGAATGCATCCTGCTGCCAGTTGAGGAAGTGCTCACCCGGTTCGACCTTCAGCGAGTAGGCCTCGATCGGCGTCCGCGAATGCGGTGCCGGCCGGAGCCGGACCACATGCGGGAAGATCTTCACCGGCCGGTCGAAGGCGTAGCTCGTACGATGTTCCAGCGCGACCTTGATGGTCACAGCAGCCCACCAACCTTTCACGTCACCTCGGCGCGGGTCCGGGCGCCACAGGTGTCCGTGTACCGCGGGCCCGCCTGCGGAAAATCACATCACAGATGTGACCCGTGCGCCCGACGTGCGATCGGGCTCACCCGACGACCACCCGGGGTGGGCGGTCATCGGGGTCGACGGTCATGCTGTGGGCTCGGCCGACCCAGAAGGGAGCGCGTCGGGCCCCTTCTTCGGTGCCGGCGTGGCGTCGATACCCGATTCCTTGCGCTGCTGTGCGGTAATCGGCGCAGGAGCGTCGGTCAGCGGGTCGACGCCGCCACCGGACTTGGGGAAGGCGATGACCTCACGGATGGACGACTCACCCGCGAGCAGCGCGGTGATGCGATCCCAGCCGAAGGCGATCCCGCCGTGCGGCGGAGCCCCATAGGCGAAGGCGTCGAGCAGGAAGCCGAACTTCTCCTGCGCTTCCTCGGGTCCAATGCCCATGATCTCGAAGACCCGTTCCTGCACATCGCGGCGATGGATACGGATTGATCCGCCGCCGATCTCGTTGCCGTTGCACACGATGTCGTAGGCGTAGGCCAGCGCTGCACCGGGATCGGATTCGAGGTGTTCCAACGATTCCGGGGTCGGCGAGGTGAAGGCATGGTGCACGGCGGTCCAGGCTCCGGAGCCGACCGCGACGTCGCCCGCGGCACTAGCCTCGTCGGCGGGCTCGAACAGCGGAGCGTCGACGACCCAGGTGAATGCCCAGTCCGCGGTCGCGGGGTCGATCGGTTCACCCGCCGCAGGAATGAGTCCCAGCCGCGTCGCGATCTCCGAGCGTGCGGCGCCGAGCAGCGCTCGCTGCGCCTTCGCGGGCCCGGCGGCGAAGAACACACAGTCGCCCGGCGCGGCCCCGACATGTGCTGCCAAACCGTCACGTTCGGCGTCGGAGAGGTTCTTGGCGACCGGGCCGCCGAGGGTGCCGTCGTCGTTGACGAGCACGTAGGCCAGGCCCTTGGCTCCGCGTTGCTTGGCCCACTCCTGCCAGGCGTCGAGGGTGCGTCGCGGCTGCGAGGCTCCCCCGGGCATGACGACGGCGCCGACGTACGGCGCCTGGAACACCCGGAACGGTGTCTCGGAGAAGTACTCCGTGCATTCGACGAGTTCGATGTCGAAACGCAGGTCGGGTTTGTCGCTGCCGAAACGGCGCATCGCATCGGCGTAAGTGATGCGCGGGATCGGCGTGGTCAGCTCCACCCCGATCAGGCGCCACAACGCGACCAGGATCTCTTCGGCGAGGGCGATCACGTCATCCTGGTCGACGAAGCTCATCTCGACGTCAAGCTGGGTGAACTCCGGCTGACGGTCGGCGCGGAAGTCTTCGTCGCGGTAGCAGCGCGCGATCTGGAAGTAACGCTCCATACCCGCAACCATCAGCAACTGCTTGAACAGCTGCGGACTCTGCGGGAGCGCGTAGAACGAACCCGGCTGCAGGCGCGCGGGCACCAGGAAGTCACGGGCACCCTCAGGGGTCGAGCGCGTCAATGTCGGGGTCTCGATCTCGACGAAGTCGCGGGCAAGCAGTACCCCGCGGGCGGCGGCGTTGACCTTCGAGCGCAGCCGCAGCGCCGATCCTGGACCCTCGCGGCGCAGGTCGAGGTACCGGTGGCGTAGGCGGGTCTCCTCACCGGGGTTCTCGTCGAGCTGGAACGGCAGCGGCGCCGCCTCGTTGAGCACCTCGAGGTGCGCGGCGTTGATCTCGATCTCACCCGACGGCAGGTTGGGGTTCTCGCTGCCCTCGGGTCGAACCTCGACGACACCGGTCACGGCAATGCAGTACTCGGCACGCAGCCGGTGCGCGACCGCGGCGACCGCCTCGTCCCGGAACACCACTTGCACGAGTCCAGAGCTGTCACGCAGATCGATGAACACCACGCCCCCGTGATCGCGGCGGCGGGCCACCCAACCGGCGACGGTGACGGTCTGCGTGGCATCGGCGCGGCGCAGGGAACCGGCGAGATGTGTGCGGAGCACGAAGGTCCTTCCTCAAGGGTGGAGACGTCGAGATTCGGTGGGCGCATCGACCCACGACAATCGTAGGCGGCCACCGCCCGCAGGCAGCCACCGCCCGGGCGGTTGTTGCCTATGCCTGCGGCGTCGGCGAGTCTCGAACTATTCGACGCGATCCAGGTGGATCGTCTCGTTACGCTGTCGCCATGACATTTCAGGGCAGCGGGCCGCTCGACACCGGGAACGTCTCCGGCGGGGGTGGCGGTGGCGGCGCCGGGCGGATCGCCCTGGGCGGCGGTGCCGGGCTGATCATCACCATCGTGGCGTTGTTGTTCGGGGTCAACCCGGGAGACATCATGGGCGGCGGCACCGCCGGAAGCGGAAGCTCCAACTCGGCCTCATCGTCGGTGATTGACGAGCACATCCGGTCCTGCACCGTGGAGATGGCCAATCAGGGTGACGCGATCTGCCGAATCGTGGCCACCACCAACAGTCTCGACCACGTCTGGCCGACGCTGATGTCGAACTACACGCCACCGAAGACCACGATCTTCAGTGGGTCGGTGAACACCGCCTGCGGTGCGGCGACCTCAGCGACCGGCCCGTTCTACTGTCCCGCGGACAAGACCGCCTACTTTGACCCGGATTTCTTCGACACCCTCGTCCAGATGGGTGGTAGCAACGGCGCCCTGGCGCAGGAGTACGTCGTGGCCCACGAGTACGGCCATCACGTGCAGAACCTGACCGGAGCGCTGCGCAAGGGCCAGCAACTCGGTTCACAGGGACCGCTGTCGGGATCGGTGCGCGTCGAGTTGCAGGCCGACTGCCTGGCCGGCGTATGGGCGCATCACGCCAGCGACGAAGGATACGACAATCGGCTGCAACAACTGACCCAGCGCGACATCGCCGGAGTCATCCAGACCGCCAAGGCCATCGGCGACGACACCATCCAGGGCGCCAACTCCAACCCCGAGGGCTGGACGCACGGGTCGGCGCAGCAGCGCGCGCGGTGGTTCACCGTCGGCTATCAGGGCGGCGACCCCAAGCGTTGCGACACCTTCGCCACCAACGACCTGTGATGCCGTCCGCACGCATCAGCACCGCCGTCGATGCGATCGCCGACGCCCACCTGCGCACGATGGCCGCCGACGACCCGATTCTGGCCACCGAACTCGGGATCGATGACGCCGTGGCCGACCGGCTCACCGACTTCTCCCCCGATGCCGTCGCCACCCGCGCCGACCACGCCCGGGCGACGCTGGCCGCGCTCGGCGCCGCCGAGGTGTCCGACGACGTCGACCAGGTGACCGTCGCGACCATGACGGCGTCGCTGCGCCGTGAGCTCGCCCTCGCCGATGCGGGAGAGCTGACCGGTGTCTGCAACGTCATCGCCTCCCCGCTACAGGCGATCCGCGACATCTTCGATCTGATGGACACCGATTCGCCGGCGGCGCGGGAGACGATGGTGCGCCGGATCGCGGCGATCCCGGACGCTCTGACCACCGCGATCGCCGGCCTCGAACAACGACGCGCAACCGGCCCGCCGTTCGCCCGCCGGCAGGTGGAACTCGTTGCCGCGCAGGTAGATCAGGCACTCACCGCGATCTCGGCGAACACCGGCTCGATCGTCGCCTACCCCGATCTGGCAGCCGACCTCGAATCTGCCACCACCGCAGCGGGTTCGGCCTTCGCCGACTTCGCCGGCCACCTGCGCACCCGGGTGGCTCCCGACGCCGCCGACGACGATGCGGTCGGCCGTGACCGCTACCTACTGCATCTGCGGCACTATCTCGGTGCCGACGCCGACCCCGAGGAGGCCTACGCCTGGGGTCTGGCCCAACTGCGCGAGATCGTCGCCGAACAGCAGGCCATCGCCGCGCAACTCGTGCCCGGGGGGACGGTTGGCGACGCCCTGGCCGCACTCGATGCCGATGCGCGGTATCAGATCCACGACAAGCAGGCATTCGTCGACTGGATGCAGGCGACCTCCGACGCCGCCGTCGACGGACTGGCCGGCACCCATTTCGAGATCCCGTCCCGGCTGACCCGCCTGGAATGCCGGCTCGCGCCGTCGTCGACCGGCATCATCTACTACACCCAGCCCACCGCCGACCTGAGCCGGCCGGGCCGCATGTGGTGGGCGGTCCCCCCGGGGCAGAACGTGTTTCACACGTGGCAGGAGAAGACCACCGTCTACCACGAGGGAGTGCCCGGTCATCACCTCCAGCTGGGTTCGGCGATCGTCGACGATGACCTCAACTCGTGGCGCAAACTGGCATCGTTCACCTCCGGGCACGGCGAGGGCTGGGCGCTCTACGCCGAACGCCTGATGTCCGAACTGGGCTGGCTCGACGACCCGGGTGACCGCATGGGCATGCTGGATTCGCAGCGGCTGCGCGCGGCACGCGTGGTCGTCGACATCGGCGTGCACTGCCGATTGCGTGCCCCCGAGTCGGTCGGCGGCGGCACCTGGGACGCCGAGAAGGCCTGGACGTTTCTCACCTCTTCGGTGGCCATGGACCGCGCGGTGCTGCGCTTCGAACTCGACCGCTACCTGGGCTGGCCCGGCCAGGCGCCGTCCTACGCACTGGGACAACGGGTCTGGGAACAGACCCGCGACGCCGCCCTCGCCGCACATCCGGGTTGGACGCTCAAGGAGTTCCACACCCGCGCGCTGGCGCTCGGCGGGGTGAGCCTGGACGTTCTCGCCGAGCGGATGCACCACGCGAGGTGAGGCCGATCCGTATGACGTTTCCTCCGGTTTCCGGTGGGAAACGTCATACGGATCGGCGTGCGCTTCAGCCCAGCAGACCCCGCACCTCGTCGACGAGGCCGTCGAGCGAGGCCCGATGCTGCTCGCCGGTCGCGAGATTCTTGATCTCGATAGTGCGCTCGGCGAGTTCGCGATCGCCGAGCACGAGTGCGAGCCGTGCGCCCGACCGGTCGGCGGCCTTCATCGCACCCTTGAGGCCGCGATCGCCGTAGGCGAGATCGACACTGATCCCCGCAGCCCGCAGAGTCCCTGCGACGGATACCAATTCGGCTTTCGCATCGGCGCCGAGCGGAACCCCGAAGACCTCGACGCGCGCGGCGTCGGCACCCGCCACGCCCTCCGCCTCGAGGGCGAGCATCGTGCGATCGACGCCGAGGCCGAATCCGATCCCCGACAGATCCTGTTTGCCGCCGATCTGCTGCATGAGACCGTCGTAGCGCCCACCGCCACCGATCCCCGACTGTGCGCCCAGTCCGTCGTGGACGAATTCGAAGGTGGTCTTGGTGTAGTAGTCGAGTCCGCGTACCAGCCGCGGATTGATCTCGTAGGGAACGCCGAGCCGGTTCAGGTGCGCGAGCACGGTGTCGAAGTGGGCCCGCGCGTCGTCGCTCAGATAGTCCAGCAGCAGCGGCGCGTCGGCGGTGGCTGCCTTGATCTCGGGACGTTTGTCGTCGAGCACACGCAGCGGATTGATCTCGGCCCGTTGACGGGTGGGCTCATCGAGGTCGAGCCCGAAGAGGAACTGCTGCAACGCTTCCCGATACCGGGGTCGGCTCTCGTCGTCGCCGAGGGAGGTGATTTCCAGCCGGAAGCCGCTGAGCCCGAGTCGTCGGTAACCCTCGTCGGCGATGGCGATGACCTCGGCGTCGAGGGCCGGGTCGTCGACGCCGATGGCCTCCACGCCGACCTGCTGGAGCTGGCGGTAGCGACCGGTCTGCGGCTTCTCATACCGGAAGAACGGACCCGCGTAACAGAGTTTGACCGGCAACTGACCACGGTCGAGACCGTGTTGGAGGACCGCGCGCATCACGCCTGCGGTGCCCTCCGGGCGCAGCGTGACCGAGCGGCTACCGCGGTCGGCGAAGGTGTACATCTCCTTGCTGACGACGTCAGTGGACTCACCCACGCCACGCGCGAACAACGCGGTGTCCTCGAAAACGGGCAACTCGATGTGGCCGTACCCCGCACGCCGTGCCGCCTCGGTGAGCGTGTCGCGCACCTTGCGGAAGTCGGCCGAGGCCGGCGGGTAGTAGTCCGGGATACCCCGAGGTGCGGCGAAATCGTTGGTCACAGGCCCATTCGTCCCTTCTTCGCGGTACTGGTGCCCTCGACGCCACCGGCGAGACCGGCGAGGAACGGATTGCTCGCACGTTCGGCACCGATCGAGGTCTGCGGTCCGTGCCCGGGCAGTACCTGGGTGTCGTCGGTGCGGGTCAGCAGCCGAGCAGCAATCGAGTCGAGCAGCTGCTGATGGTTGCCGCCGGGCAGATCGGTACGGCCGATCGACCCGGAGAACACTACGTCACCGGAGAAACACACCGGGACGGTGTCACCGGCACCGCTCTCGTCGACCGGCACGTCGAGGGTCAGCAGCACCGAGCCCTGCGTGTGACCCGGTGCGTGGTCGACCGCCAGCCGCAGCCCGGCGATCTCCACCGTCTCGCCGTCAACGAAGTCGAGCACCTTGTCCGGTTCCCGGAACTCCAGGGACCCGATCACCGACGAGAGTGCATGGCCGAGACCGATGCCCGGATCGGCGAGCATCGGCCGGTCCTCGGGGTGGATGTAGGCCGGGATCGAGTACTCGTCGCAGAGATCCGCGGCGGTCCACGTGTGATCGAGATGACCGTGGGTGAGCAGGACAGCCACCGGGGTGAGATCGTGCTCTGCGAGCACCTTCTTCGCCATCGGTGCCGCGTCCTGCCCGGGATCGATGACGACGGCCTCGCCACCGGGTGCCGGGGCGAGGATGTAGCAGTTGGTCTGGAACATGCCCGCGGGGAAGCCGGTGATCAGCATGGCTCCATTGTGTCTCATGGGAATCCGGCAGCCTCGGCCGCGGTCGGCGTACCAGCTCATTTGGTGGCGCGAGCGTCGCCACGCCCGGCTGTGTCCTCGACCCGGTGCGGCGAGTTCACAGGAGATACTGGCACACTGCATGGGGTGTCCGGCGGGAGTCGGACGACGAGCAGAGCGCATACGACACCAAGCGCACACCGAGGAGGGGTCACAGCGTGGCGAGCAACAAGGAACCCGAGAAGCCGGGTGCCCACAATGATGCCGACAACGATGACCCGGCCACCGCGAACCCGTCGGGGCCGAACCTGAGCGAGAATGCCTCCGATCCCGCGGGCGACGGTCCTGCGGAGGCGGCGACGGCCGACCGGGCGCTGACCAACGAGCAACGGCGCGAGGCCGCCAAACGCAAACTCGAGGAACGGTTGGAGCGCGAACGCGCCGCGGCCCGCAAACGCAAGGTCCTCATCGGTTCGGTCTCGGGTGTGGTGGTCGTCGCGGTACTCGCGACCGCCACCTACTTCATCGTCGACAAGATCCAGACCGATCGATTCAACGCCTCGCACACGACGTGCGATTACGTTGCCAAGGACAGCAACTTCAAGCAGATCCCGACGACGGTTCCCGCCGAGGTTACCGCTCCCGACCAGCGCGCGCTCTATCAGGAGCAGATCAACAAGGTGAAGGCCGGCGAGTCGAAGCAGAAGACCACGCCGATGCCCGACAAGACGCAGGCCAAGGACGGCACGTCCACGCTCACCCTGACCACCACGCAGGGTGTCGTGCCCGTAGAGCTCAATCGCACCGGCGCTCCGTGCAACACCGGCGCAGTCATCTCGCTCGCCGACCACGGCTACTACGACAACAGCCCGTGCCATCGGATGACGACCGCGGCTCTGAAGGTCCTGCAGTGCGGCGACCCGACCGGTACCGGGCTCGGCCAGCCCGGCTGGACGAGCCCCGACGAGCCGCCGACCGATCTCAAGCCGTCCGGTCAGGCCAATCCGATGACCGGCCAGCAGGCCGTCACCTACCCGCGCGGGACCGTCGCGATCGCCAACAGCGGTAGCGCCCAGCAGGGTGAGGCGAATTCCGGCGGGTCGGCACAGTTCTTCATCCTCATCCAGGACGGCACCCTGCCGGCGAGTTACGCGGTGGTCGGAACCGTCGCACCTGCCGGTATGAAGGTCATCGACAAGGTGTTCGCCGGTGGCGTGAACCCCGGCATCGGACCCAACCAGACGACCGGCGCCTACGAGCGCACCGCCGACGACGGCTCACCGAAGCTGCCGATCACCATCGAGACCGCCACGGTCTCCTGACCTCGGTCTCGCCACGGCCCGGCCGTGGCGAGACCCATCAGGCCGGCGACTTCTCAGGCAGCCGAGGTGACCCGGTACACGTCGTAGACGCCTTCGACATTGCGGACGACGTTCAAGACGTGTCCTAGGTGCTTCGGGTCGCCCATCTCGAAGGTGAATTTGCTGATCGCGACGCGATCGCGGCTGGTGGTGACCGAAGCCGAGAGGATGTTCACCCGTTCGTCGGCTAGCACCTTGGTCACGTCGGACAGGAGCCGGTGACGGTCGAGTGCCTCGACCTGAATGGCGACGAGGAAGATCGATTCGGGTGACGGCGCCCAGGAGACGTCGATGATCCGTTCGGACTGATCGCGCAACGAAGTGGCGTTGGTGCAGTCGGTGCGGTGCACGCTGATCCCGCCACCGCGGGTCACGAAACCCATGATCTCGTCACCGGGTACCGGAGTGCAGCACTTGGCGAGCTTGATCAGCACATTGTCAACGCCCTCAACGACCACGCCGGCATCACCGCCCTGCCTTGAACGGCTGGGCATCGTCGACGGGGTGGAGCGCTCGGCGATTTGCTCGGCGGCCTCGTCGATGCCCCCGAGAGCGGCGACGAGACGGTTCACCACATGTCGGGCCGAGACGTGGTTTTCACCGACCGCGGTGTAGAGCGCACTGACGTCGATGTAGCGCAATTCCTTGGCGACCGCAGCCATCGAGTCCGCACTCATCAATCGCTGCAAAGGCAATCCCCCACGACGGACCTCCTTGGCGATGGCGTCCTTGCCCTGCTCGAGCGCCTCCTCGCGACGCTCCTTGGCGAACCACTGCCGGATCTTGGCCTTCGCACGTGGTGAGACGACGAAGTTCTGCCAGTCCTTGCTGGGCCCGGCCGTGGGCGCTTTCGAGGTGAACACCTCGACGACCTCGCCGTTCTCGAGGGTCCGTTCGAGGGCGACGAGCCGGCCGTTGACACGTGCGCCGATGCAGCGGTGGCCGACCTCGGTGTGCACCGCGTAGGCGAAATCCACCGGTGTCGACCCGGCGGGCAGCGTGATCACATCACCCTTCGGGGTGAACACGAAGATCTCCTTGACCGCAAGGTCGTAGCGCAACGACTCCAGGAACTCCCCCGGGTCGGCGGCTTCTCGCTGCCAGTCGAGGAGTTGGCGCATCCATGCCATGGCATCGACCTCGGCGACGTCGGATTTTCGACCCTTGCGATCCTTGTAGCCACTCTCCTTGTATCGCCAGTGCGCGGCGATGCCGAACTCGGCGGTGCGGTGCATGTCGTGGGTCCGGATCTGTACCTCAAGGGGTTTGCCCTCGGGGCCGATCACCGTGGTGTGCAGGGACTGATAGACCCCGAACCGTGGCTGGGCGATGTAGTCCTTGAACCGGCCTGCCATCGGCTGCCAGAGCGAGTGCACCACACCGACAGCGGCGTAACAGTCGCGCACCTCGTGGCACAGGATGCGCATGCCGACGAGATCATGAATGTCATCGAAGTCGCGGCCCTTGACAATCATCTTCTGATAGATCGACCAGTAGTGCTTGGGCCGGCCCTCGACCGTCGCGGTGATCCGGGCCGAGGACAGCGCGTTGTTGATGTCGGCGCGCACCCGCGCCAGGTACGTGTCGCGTGAGGGTGCGCGGTCGGCAACCAGCCGCACGATCTCCTCGTACCGCTTGGGGTGCAGGATCGCGAAGGAGATGTCCTCGAGCTCCCACTTGACCGTCGCCATACCCAGCCGATGAGCAAGGGGCGCAATAACTTCCAGTGTCTCTCGCGCCTTGCGGGCCTGCTTCTCCGGCGGCAGAAAGCGCATCGTGCGCATATTGTGCAACCGGTCGGCGACCTTGATCACCAGCACACGCGGGTCACGGGCCATCGCGATGATCATCTTGCGGATCGTCTCGGCCTCCGCAGCACTGCCGAGGGCGACCTTGTCGAGTTTGGTCACGCCGTCGACGAGGTGGGTGACCTCCGCACCGAACTCCGATTCCAACTGCTCGAGGCTGTATCCGGTGTCCTCGACGGTGTCATGCAACAGCGCGGCGACCAGGGTGATGGTGTCCATACCGAGGTCGGCAAGAATCGTGGCCACCGCGAGCGGGTGGGTGATGTAGGGGTCACCAGACTTGCGGCTCTGCCCCTGATGACGTTCGTCGGCGACGTCGTAGGCGCGTTGCAACAATGCGACGTCGGCTTTCGGGTAGATCTCCCGGTGCAGGGTGACCAGCGGTTCGAGCACCGGCCGAACCGGGCTACGGGTCGCGGTCATCCGGCGCGCGAGGCGGGCACGCACCCGCCGCGATGCCGACGAATGTTGTGGCCACGCATCGTTGGGGTCGCCCGCTGCGAACCCGGCAACTGCTGGCTCGGTCACTGCCGGCTCGGTCACTGCGGACCCCACCTCGGCGGGTCCGGCGTCGGTGGTCGGGCCCGCGGTGTTGGGCTCGTCGGCCATCAGACCCTCCCTTGGCTTCGGCGGCGCGCGCGGTGGACGCACCGGGTCGTTGCCTTACACCTCCGGTCGGTCCCACCACACATGTCGCAAGTCTAATCCGCGCTTTCCGAAGCACCGGCGGTCCGGCCGGAATGTGACGAGCCGGGCAGCAGTGGCAGCATCGCGGCTGGGCGATCGCCACAGATCCGCGTGGGCCCGCGCCAAGCCGGGATTGCAGCGCACCACCCAGGCGGCGTCGGGTCGAGATCCTGGGTCAGCGCGTCGAACACCGACAATCCGTCGTCCGTGTCGGGGGCCACGGCGAACTGGCAGGCCGTCGACGACGCCGACGACTACCGGGTCACCTGCGGGCCGCAGGGGTCGGACGTCAACCACTGGCCGGTAGCACGGGCGGGGGTGGACCGACCAGGACCCGGGTTCGCCCGCTCCGCGATCTGCGAATCAAGGCCGTCGCGGTTCCCCGAGACGGCCGCCCTCGCGATCAATCGTGTGCCGACCGGCCACAGACGTATGAGGTGGCCGTCCCCGGCGCACGCCGCCGCGCACCGCGGCCGTACCCTGAGCAAGGGGTTGGGATATGACTGGGGGCATCCAGGTAGGCCAGCCACCGCTCCGGCGCGTCACCCCAAGCGACGAGGGGGCGGCGATACTCACCAACACCCATGTCCGCCAACGATTCTCATAGTTCGATCAGTCGGAGGTGACCGCGTGCACCGGAACGTCGGCGAATCCGTCGGCGATGCGAGCCCGACCTCCGAGCGCCGCGATTTCCATGATCACCGCGACCCCGATCACCTCGGCGCCGGCGCGACGCAGCAGTTCGGCCGCCGCCACCACGGTGCCGCCGGTGGCGAGGACGTCGTCGACGAGCAGTACCCGCGATCCGGTTATGTCGATTCCGCTCGCCGGGATCTCCAGTCGCGCACTGCCATATTCGAGGTCGTAGTCGATCGAGTACACCGGCGGCGGAAGTTTCCCGCCCTTGCGAACGGCGAGGGTTCCGACCCCCAGTTCCCGCGCGACGGCTCCACCGAGCAGGAACCCGCGGGCGTCGATGCCCGCCACCAGATCGACCGACCCGCATCCGTGCGTCAGCGCGGTCACGATCGCCGACAACCCGTCGGGGTCGGCGAGCACCGGCGTCAGATCCTTGAAATCGATTCCCGGCGCCGGGAAGTCGGCCACCATGCGGCCGTGTTCGGCGATCGCGGTTCGCGCCCGGGCCAGGGCGTCGCCAGTCGCGGTATCCGGCGTCAAGTCGTCGGGCATCGGGTCGTCGGGCATCGGGTCGTCGGGCATCAAGTCGTCGGGCATCGGGTCATTTCTACCGTTGCTCACTGGCTGCGTATCCATCGGTCCATGTTCCATCCCGTTCCGCTTCGCCCCGCACCTGCGACGACGTTGGTGATCCGATCTTTCCAGCCATGTGCGCGGGGGGCGGCGAACAGCGGGATCGAGGGGACTTGAGCCCACGCGGCGTTCTCGATGGTGCGAACGAGCGCGAGACGCTCGGATGCGACATCGGTGACCGCCAACGCGTCAATCGCGTCATTGACCTGCGGGTTCGAGAAGTTTGTCAGGTCGAGTGGATCGTCTCCCCGCAGTTGGTAGGCATCGCGGGTCTCGTCTGCGGCCCCCACGGCGGTGAAGGCGGCGCCGTTGGCCACCAGCAGTGCATCGGCCGAGGAACCGAGTGTTCCGACCCCCCGGGTGTCGGCACCGACATCGGTGACGGTGATCCCTGCGGGGGCACACGCGGTGGCGATGGCCGCGACCATCTGTGTCCAGCGCTCGGTCGGTGCAGCATAGCCGATACGCACCGTCCGGGCCGGCCGGCCCCCGCCATCATCGGCCGCCTGGGCCAGCAGGTCACGTGCGCGCGGGAGGTCGGGACGTGCGTATTGCGCGCCGAACTCGCCGTTCAGTGATGCGGCCAACTCGTCTCCCGGCGCGAGTACCCGCATGTTCCACATCTGGGCCCCGTATCCGAACTTCCGGGCGAGCGCATCGCGTGGCACACACGAGGCGAAGGCGCGTCGTACCCGGGCGTCGGCGAACACTCCGCGCCCGGACAACGCGAGACCCTCGACGCCGAGCGCTTGACCGGGCGCCCCGACCCGTAGTCCTGCACCGGGAGTGGCCGAAGGCGACGTGGCGCCCGACCGCATCTCGCCGGCGCCGGGGACGAGACCTGCGGTGACGTCGGCGACGTCGTAGTCACCGTCGGCGATACGGCCGGCGGCGTCGCTGCTGCGGCCGAAGATCGCGATGCGTGAGGTGGCCGGCGGATCACCCCACCACTTGTCGTTGGCCACCAGCACCACTCCGCCGGATGTCGAGTAGCTCGCGATCTTGTACGGTCCGGCGGACGGGAAGCGCGCGAGGTCGAGATCTCCCGGGGCGAGGTCGAAGCCGGTGTTCCAGGCCGAGGCGATGCGTGCGATCGCGGCGCGATTGCCGGTGCGGATCGGTGCGGCCACGTCGGGGACCCCGGCGGCGCGGGCCACCACCTGCGCCGGCAGCAGCGTGCCGGCGCCGAACAGCGAGGCCCAGTCGGAGTGGTCACGTCCGGCGGCGAAGGTGACGGTTGCCGTCTTGTCTCCGGGCGCGCAGTCGACGGAGTCGATGTCGCGATAGCCCGCGGTGGTCGCCGGGGTGAACCGGCCGAATCGCCCGCTCATCGCTGCCCAGGCCAGCACGAGGTCGTCGCAGTCCATCGCCGTTCCGTCGGAATACGTTGCGCGCGGATTGAATTGGTACTTCAGGATCAGCCGGGTCCCGGGCTCGCGGGTGACCGTGCCGACATCACGGTCGGGGGTGACCTGTCCGGCGTCGCCGAGATAGCTGAACCCGGGGAGCACACGCGTGAACGCCATCAACGCGCCGTCGGCGTTGCCGTTCTCGGTGTTCGGGTTGTAGCTGCGGATGTCGGCATCGACGACGTAGTTGATCGCCGCGGGTGCATTGTCACGTGAGCAACCCGCAATCAGACCGGCGCCCACCAGCAGGATCACCAACAGGACTGCGGATCTCATCACCGGTGTGGTCGTGCCCTGCCAACGCCTGGATTGCCGACATCTGGATGCCACGACTGCCGAGACTATCGCGTGCGTCGCCGTTTCCCGCTCGGTACCGTCGGGGTGTCGTTCTCGGCGGCTCCCCGACCGGTCGACGCCCGGGACGGACGGCGACGTGCCGGTGTGCCGGCGGCGTCCGGGTCCTGCCCGGCGGCGATGGCCGCGCGTCGATCGAGCACGCGGGCGGTGTGGCGGGCGATCTCACGACGCCGTTCCTTGAGGGTCACCAGCAGCGGGGTGGCGAGGAAGATCGAGGAGTAGGTGCCGACCACGACGCCGACGAGCTGGATCAGCGCGAGATCCTTCAAGGTGCCGACCCCGAGCAGCCACACGGCGATGACCATCAATGCAATGATCGGCAGCACCGAGATGATTGTGGTGTTGATCGAGCGCATCAAAGTCTGGTTCACCGCGAGGTTGGCCTGCTCGGCGTAGGTGCGACGCGTCGTCTGTAGCACCGACCGGGTGTTCTCCGAGACCTTGTCGAACACGACGACGGTGTCGTAGAGGGAGAAACCGAGGATGGTCAGCAGACCGATGACGGTCGCCGGGGTGACCTCGAAACCGACGAGCGAATACACGCCGGCCGTGCAGATGATGTCGAAGAACAGGGTCGCCAGCGCGGCGATCGACATTTCCCGGTCGAAGCGCACCGCGATGTAGACGAACACGATCACCAGGAATACGGCGAGGGCGAGCAACATCTTCTCGGTGATCTCACGTCCCCACGTGGAACTCACCTCGGCGATGCTGACGTCGGCGGCCGTGAGTGTCGGCGCATACGCGTCGGTGAGGGCGACGGTCACCGCGCGCGCCTGCTCGGCACTGAGCGCGTCGGTGCGCACCTGCACGGTTTCACTCGACCCCGATCCGGCGGTCTGCACCGAATCCGGGGCTCTGCCGAGCGCCTTGCCCACGATGTCCTCGACGGACTGGCTGGTGATGCCCTGCGACACCGGGATCGAGATCTGCGTGCCGCCCTCGAAATCGATACCGAAGGTGAATTGGCGCACGCCGATCGAGATGATGCCGACCGCGAGGATCAGCGCGGTGACCAGGTACCACATACGGCGTTTGCCGATGACCTCGAAGGCGCCGGTACCGGTATAGAGGCGTGAGAGGAACGACCGGGAGGTGTCGGCGTGGAAGTCGGCATCACTGCCGGTGATCATCACAGTCGTCGCAGTCGCGGTACCCGACTCCACTCCCGTCGTCGTACTGCCGGTTGGTGCGCCGGTGGTCCGATTACTGCCGGTCATTTCGCCGATCCCTTCGTCGGACCAGAGGGGGTCGAGTCGGTCGATGTCGAGTCGACGCCTGTCGCTGCCGCGCTGGCCGCGGTCGTGGACGGACTGAGGTTCGACATCCGTTCGCCCCGTGAGATTCTGCGGGCTCGCGCCACCTCGCTGACCGCCCCGAGTCCGTTGAGTCGCGGCCGCGACAGGAACTCCGAGCGGCTGGCGAGCACGACGAGCGGGTGCGTGACCAGGAATACGACCACGATATCGAGGATGGTGGTGAGGCCGAGGGTGAATGCGAAGCCGCGCACCTCGCCGACGGCGAGGATGTAGATGACCGCCGCGGCGAGAAAGCTCACGGCGTTACCCGACCAGATCGTGCGTCGCGCGCTCGCCCAGCCACGCGGGACCGCGGACCGGAAACTTCGTCCCTCACGCATCTCGTCTTTGATGCGTTCGAAGTACACCACGAAGGAGTCGGCGGTCATACCGATGCCGATGATCAGACCGGCGATGCCGGCCAAATCGAGCGTGAACCCGATCCAGCGACCGAGCAGCACGATGATGCCGTAGACCATCACCAGCGACAGCAGCAACGACGCGACCGTGAGGAAACCGAGCATTCGGTAGTAGGCCAGCGCATAGATCAGCACCGCGATCAACCCGATCGCTCCGGCCAGGAGGCCCGCCCGCAACGAGGACAGACCCAGTGTGGCCGAGACGGTTTCGGTGTCGGGGGTGGAGAACGACAACGGCAGCGAGCCATACTTGAGCACGTTGGCGAGGTCGGTGGCCTCGGCTTCGGTGAACGGCGAGCCGGTGATCTGGGTGGCCCCGCTGATCGCCTGGTTGATCACCGGTGCCGACACCACGCGGGTGTCGAGGGTGAACGCGGTCTGCTTGCCGATGTTGTTGGCGGTGTACTCCGGCCAGGTCGTCGCGGCGGCGCCTTTGTATTCGAGGCTGACGATCCACTCACCGGTCTGCGGGTCGGTGCCCGCGCTGGCCGATTTCACATCTCGCCCGTCGATGATCTCCGGCCCGAGCAGGTACACGGTCTTGCCGTCGGTGGAGCAGGCGACCAGGTATTGCTTCGGGTCGTCGTTGCCGAGCAGTGGGTCGTTGGCGTTGTTGGCGCAGTTCATCTTCGACATGTAGCCCTGCAGCGCCTGGGTGTTGGCGCCGGCGGGGGCCTGCCGGTTCTTTTTCTCCTGGGTGATCTCCGCGGCCACCTGATCGGCGGGGAGTTGGTTCGAGCTCTCGGCGCGCGTGGTGTTGGGCGGCTGCGGCGTCGCCGGCGCCGAGGTCTCGACCGGCCGCACGTACAGCCGGGCGGTCTGGCCCAGTGATTTGGCCTGCGAGCCGTCCTGGCCGGGCACGGTGATGACCAGGTTGTTCCCGCTGATCACGACCTCCGAGCCACTCACACCGAGCCCGTTGACGCGCTGCTCGATGATCTGCTTGGCCTGGTTCAACTGGTCGCGGGTCGGCGCTTGGCCGTTGGCGGTGCGCGCGGTCAATGTCACGCGGGTCCCGCCCTGCAGGTCGATGCCCAGCTTCGGCTCCGGCGAGCCACCACCGGTGAGGAAAACGAGGAGATAGACGAGGGCGAGGAGCGCGACAAACGCCGTCAACGGTTGCCACGGTGGGATCTCGATCGACGACGAGCGGCCCGGCGAACGGCGCCGGGTACCCTTCTTCGATCCCCCCGCCGATCGCGATCGGGCCGATTGCCCGGGCGCCTTCCGACCGCCGGGACCCGCCGTACCGGTCGAATCGGCGGCGGTTCCCTTCGACTCGGCCCCACGCGAAAAACTCACGTACTCGATCTCCTTTGATGAGCGTCGACCGGCGCACCTGGGCACACTCGTCGACGCGGACGACGCGGCGCGAACAGACCGAGGGCCTCGATCGCGCGATCGAGTGGCCACTCTACTGCCCCGCTCGCGCAGAACGGCGGGCCACCGCCCCCGACGGCCCTCCTCCGTGGCCATTCGGATCGGTCAAGCGGCCGGCGGTTGGTGTCGGGTGGTGCCTACTTGTCCGAGTCGGCGGACGTGTCGCCGCCCGACTTATCGAGGTTGGGCCGATCTGTGGTGACATCGGTGGGGGTGATCGCCTCGGACGCATCGTCGGTCGCCTCGTCGACCGGCAGGGTGTAGCCGGGGTAGGTCGCGGCGGCCTCGTCGGTGGGTATCACGCGCATGACGGCCAGCCGGTTCCATCGGGTGACCAGGCCGGTCGCGATCTCGACGTCGACGTACTCCGACGATGTCGCGTCGATCACGGTGCCGAAGAGTCCGCTCGACAGCTGGATGCGGGTACCGGTCTGGACAGAGTTCTGCATTTCCTGCGCCTCGGCGGCACGTTTCTTCTGTTTGCGCACCGAAAAGTACATGAAGCCGACCATCAGGACCAGCAAGAGTGGTAAAAACAGAGATTCCATCGAGGTGTCGTCGTCCTTGTCGTATCGAGATCGTTACCCGCGACGCGACGCGCTGATGCCACGCTCGGCGGGTCGCCGGCGAAGGGGCTCCGGCGAAGTCACGCGCCCGCGACCCGTTGCCCCGGAGTGATGATGACCACCGGTAACGTCTGCGCCGAGCGCACGCACTGCATCCAGTGTGCCATGAGGGGCGAGTCGCCTCCCAACGCGGCGAACGCCGCCGTGGCAGATACATGGCACAACGGCGCGATGACAGGTTCAGACCTTCCTCGCCGCGGGCGCTCAGATGGCGTCGAACAGCGACGGGCCGCCCATCTCGCGCGGGCGGACCCCGAAGGTCGCGTCGAGAGCACCGGCTGGTGGTGTGAGTCCCAGGTGGTGCCACGCCGCTGCGGTCGCCACACGTCCACGCGGTGTGCGTGCGACCATCCCGGCGCGCACCAGGAACGGTTCGCACACCTCCTCGACGGTCGCCGGTTCCTCGCCGACGGCCACCGCCAGTGTCGACACCCCCACCGGCCCGCCACCGAACGCCCGGATCAATGCATCCAGGACAGCGCGGTCGAGGCGGTCGAAGCCCAGTTCGTCGACGTCGTACACGGCCAGCGCCGCACGAGAGATATCGACGGTGATGACCCCGTCCCCGCGGACCTCGGCGTAGTCACGCACCCGCCGCAACAACCGATTGGCGATGCGGGGCGTGCCCCGGGAGCGGCTCGCAATCTCCGAGGCGGCATCGGCTTGCAGGGTGATGCCCAGGATGCCCGCCGATCGGCGCAGTACCCGGACCAGCTCGCCCGCCTCGTAGAACTCCATGTGTGCGGTGAACCCGAAGCGGTCACGCAGCGGACCCGTCAGCGATCCGGATCTGGTCGTGGCCCCGACCAGGGTGAACGGTGCCACGTCGAGCGGAATCGATGTGGCACCGGGTCCCTTGCCGACGACCACGTCGACCCGGAAATCCTCCATCGCCAAATACAGCATCTCCTCTGCGGGCCGGGCGATCCGATGGATTTCGTCGATGAACAGCACGTCACCCTCGACCAGGTTGGACAGCATCGCCGCGAGGTCGCCGGCACGTTCGAGGGCGGGCCCGGAGGTGACCCGAATGGCCGCACCCATCTCCCCGGCAATGATCATCGCCAGCGACGTCTTGCCCAGACCGGGTGGCCCCGACAGCAGAATGTGGTCGGGAGTGCTACCGCGCTTCTTCGCGCCGTGCAGCACCAGCTCGAGCTGTTCACACACGCGCGGTTGGCCGATGAACTCGGCGAGCGATCGCGGACGAAGCCCGGCGTCGAGGTCACCGTCGGAGCGCACTGGGGTCGCACTGACCCCCCGCTCCTCCTCGAGTCCGTCGTCGGTGAGGCGGTCGTCGGGGTTCATGCGGACTTCCCGAGCAGGACCAGCGACCTACGCAGCGCCATCGACGCGTCCGCATCCGGTTGCTCGGCGAGCACCGCGGCGACCGCCTTCTCCGCCGGCGCCGCGTTGAAGCCTAGTCCGACGAGCGCCTCGGCAACCTGCCCGGCGACCCCGACCGGCCGCGCTTCCGCACCAGCGGCAGCGTCGGCCACCGGCCGGGCAACCTTGTCACGCAGTTCGACGACGAGCCGCTCGGCGACCCGCTTCCCGATACCCGGCACGCTCGTCAACGACTTCACGTCGGAATCGGCCAGCGCCCGCCGAAGGGCATCGGGTTCGAGCACCGCCAGCGTCGCCATCGCCAGACGTGGGCCGACACCGGTGACCGTCTGCAGCAGGGCGAACAGCGCGCGGGCGTCGGGTTCGGTGAAACCGTACAGGGTCATCGAGTCCTCACGCACGATCATCGAGGTCAACAGCGTCATCTCGTCACCGCGCCGCATCCGCGAGAGCGTGTCGGGGGTCGCCAACACCCGATAGCCCACCCCGGCGCAGTCGATGACAACGTGATCGAGGGCGACCTCGACCACCGGTCCGCGTACCGACGCGATCATGAACCTGTCCCCTTCCGCCCGGACGGTAGCGTCACCGCACGCGCCGCAGCGACCCGTTTCCGATGCACCCGGGCCATCTGTTCAGCGCGCTGCTGTGCCTGCGCCATCCGTTCGATCATCGGTCCACGCCAGCAATGGCAGATCGCGAGCGCGAGGGCGTCGGCGGCATCGGCGGGGCGAGGTTTGGTCTGCATCCCGAGGATACGGGTCACCATGGCGGTGACCTGCGCCTTGTCGGCACGGCCGCTGCCGGTGACCGCCGCCTTCACCTCCGATGGGGTGTGAAAACGCACCGGCACATCGCGTTGACTTGCGGCCAGCGCGATCACCCCGCCGGCCTGCGCCGTGCCCATCGCCGTCGACACCTGGTTCTGGGCGAAAACACGCTCGATCGCCACCACATCGGGCTGGTGGATGTCGAGCCAGTGGCTGGCCGCGGTGTACACCGACAGAAGGCGCTGGGCGAGTTCCATGTCGGTCGGTGTGCGCACCACATCGACGTCGAGGGCGGTCACGCTGCGACCACTGCCCGACTCGACCAGCGCGATCCCGCACCGGGTCAACCCTGGATCGACGCCCATCACCCGCACTCGACACTCCTCCACCGACAGCGAACAGTTGTTCGAGATTCTAGCGACGCCGACCGACGGAGAGTGGGATCGACACGGCAACCCGTAGCGAACGAACACGGCCGAACCGTGGAGAATGCGGCCGCGGCCGCCTACCGCCCGATCGACCCCGAGGGCCTGGTCGTCACATGCGCCGAGAGGTGCGCGGCCTGCCCGGTCAACCGGTGCTCGGGATCGACGGTGCAGTGGCGGCCGACCGGACCTGTTGGCGCCGCGGATCGCCGAAGTACCGCGCCCACACGGCCGACGTCGTCCAGGTCGCCGACGACGTCGGACGCCCTCACCGCGACTGTCGTGGGGACCGCACCACCTCGACGCGTTCACCACCTCGCGGTACGACCTCGCGGCGCCGCGCCATAAGGTATGCGATGGCTTCCGCGGCCACCGAGGCTGACTACCACACCTCTGGGATAAACTCTCCGACAGGTCATTTCGCAACCAACGACACGAGGCCCCCACCACTGAACAAGCCCCACGGCCCGGGGCCTTCTACCTGAGTGATCACCCCGCCCGCCTCGCCGCCGACCGAACCGAGCACCGACAGCGGCCGCCTCGACCCCTATGGAGCGAATGGCCATCTTTCACAACGGAACTCACGATCACACTCCGCCTGCAACGCGTGTTCATCTACCTCGACACGACGTTCGCCACGTGAGAACGCCGCCTGTTATTCCGATCAGCCGGGTACTCACCGAGTACCGGATCCAGGTCGCCGGAGTCCGCCTACCTACGCTCGCACGATGCGGTTTCCCGGATCATGTTGGCCGGAAATGGGATACGCGAGATCGACCGGATCAGTGATGGGTGCGGACTTCATCTATGTGTGGACATGGGCCGTCTTCGACTACGTGTCGTTCTCGTCGAGTGGTTCCCAGGTGGATCCTCGGATGGCGCGTCATGACCGGCACACGCACGCCGCCGGTGACCGGTGCCATCAAGCAAGCGCCGCCTTTCGCGGAAGGTCTGTATTCGACTTCGCTACAACAGGTTTGGTGCATTACGGCGACGCCGGGGGCAATATCGGTCCTTGGCGTCGACCACGACTGTGCAGGAGGCCGACAACACCGGACCCACCGAATCCCGGGGGGCGAGAGCCCCCGACAACGCGCTGATGGAATCGACGATCGGGCGCTCTGGTTCAACACCGACCGCCCGCGCTCGTCGCTGGGCTGCTCAGCCGTCGAAGTCGAGACACGCCACCGTGAGCGGGCCACCACCGAATCGGAGGTGGCCCAACCAACGGTCCCCGCCCGAACCGGGACAATTCACGGGATGCGGTCATGCAGGTGCTGTTGCCGGAACCGACGATCGCTCGACAGAAGCACCCGGCTGCTGACGGCGAGGTCTGCTACGACCATGCGGACCACCCGGCGCCGCACCGTTGGGGACCGCGCGGTTGACGGCTGAACCGACGCGGGGTGCGCTGTCGGGTACTCAGTTGTCGAGTTCGGCGAGCACCTCGTCGCTGACGTCGACATTGCTGTACACGTTCTGGACGTCGTCGGAATCCTCGAGAGCGTCGATCAGTTTGAATACCTTGCGCGCCCCGTCAGCGTCGACGGGAACCTCCACCGACGCGCGGAAGTCGGCCTCGGCCGATTCGTAATCAATGCCGGCCTGCTGTAGGGCGGTACGCACCGCGACGAGATCGGTCGGCTCGCTGACCACCTCGAACGTCTCGCCGAGGTCGTTGACCTCTTCGGCGCCGGCGTCGAGGACGGCCATCAGGATGTCGTCCTCGCTCTGACCGTTCTTCTCCAGCGTCACCACACCCTTGCGGGTGAACAGGTAGGCCACCGAGCCGGGATCAGCCATGTTGCCGCCGTTGCGGGTCATCGCGGTCCGCACCTCGCCGGCGGCGCGATTGCGATTGTCGGTGAGGCATTCGATGAGGATCGCAACACCGTTGGGGCCGTAGCCCTCGTAGGTGATGGTCTGCCAGTCGGCGCCGCCGGCCTCTTCGCCGCCGCCGCGCTTGCGGGCCCGCTCGATGTTGTCGTTGGGCACCGACGACTTCTTGGCCTTCTGGATCGCGTCGTAGAGCGTCGGGTTACCCGCGGGGTCACCGCCACCGGTGCGCGCGGCGACCTCGATGTTCTTGATCAGCTTGGCAAACATCTTGCCACGCTTGGCATCGATGACGGCCTTCTTGTGCTTGGTGGTCGCCCATTTGGAATGGCCGCTCATACGCTCTCCCGATCCTTCCCGTGCACCGGAGGAGCCCCCGAAGGGGTGATCCGGGCAAGACTTCTGTGGAACACGTCACTAACTGTCGAACACGTCGGAGATCGATTCTACCGACGCGCCACCGGCGTCAACGGCGCACCATGTCGACGAAGTGCGCATGCACCCGCCGGTCACCGGTCACCTCGGGGTGGAACGAGGTGGCCAGCACGTTGCCCTGCCGCACCGCGACGATCCGCTCGGCGGCCGGACCACCGGGCACCCGGGCGAGCACTTCCACGTCGGCCCCGACCTCCTCCACCCAGGGCGCGCGGATGAACACCGCGCGCATCGACGGCCCGTCGTCGGTAATGTGCTCGACATCGAGATCGGTCTCGAAGGAGTCTACCTGACGCCCGAAAGCATTGCGGCGCACCGTGATATCGAGGGCGTCGAGGTGCCGGGCGTCGGGGCGCGTGTCGAGGATGTGGGAGGCGAGCAGGATCATCCCGGCGCACGAACCGTAGGCTGGCATGCCCTCGGCGAGCCGCTCACGCAGCGGTTCGAACAACTCGAAGATCCCCAGGAGTTTGCTCATCGTGGTCGATTCACCACCGGGGATCACCAGCCCGTCGACGAGGTCGAGCTCGGTCGCGCGGCGGACCGTGGACGCCTGCGCACCGGCACCAGTCAGGGCGGCGAGATGCTCGCGGACGTCACCCTGCAGCGCCAGCACCCCGATCCGAGGTCGGGTGCCACTCACCGCTGTTGCCGGGCATGCTGATCGGCGGGCATCACGCGTCCGGTCCGGCTCAGGCCCTCCTGGGTCACCGCGGCGACCATCCGTCCGGCCCGGTCGAAGATCCGACCTTGCGTCAGAGCTCGCCCGGCACCGGCCGACGGCGAGGTCTGGTCGTAGAGCAACCATTCGTCGGCGCGGAAGCTCCGCATGAACCACATCGCGTGGTCGAGGGACGCCGACTGGGGCTCGACGCCGGGATGGGGCACCTTCGACGACCCCAAGAGGGTCATGTCACTCATGTAGGCCAGCGTGCACACGTGGATCGTCTGATCATCCGGCAGCGGTTTGCGGTAGCGAAACCACACCCGTTGCTGGGCGACCAAGAACGGTGAAGTGACCAGTTTGTCGGCCGGGACGATCCGGATGTCGAAGTTGTCCCACTCCTTGAACACCGCCTTCTCGTCGTCACCGGCCTCGGCCTGCCGGTCGGGCAGATCCTCGGGGGCCGGTGCGGGCGGAATCGGGTCCTGGTGTTCGATGCCCTCGTCGGTGGTGACGTGGAACGACGCCGACATCGTGAAGATGGCCTCGCCGTTCTGGATTCCGGTCACCCGACGAGTGACGAAGGATCGGCCGTCACGGATGCGGTCGACGAGGAAGACCGCTGGTATATCGGGGTTGCCGGGCCGCAGGAAGTATCCGTGCAACGAATGCACCGAGAACTCGTCGGAAACGGTCCGTGTCGCCGACACCAGCGACTGGCCGGCGACCTGTCCACCGAAGGTGCGTTGGAGCTGACTCTCGAAGGCCCCGCCTCGATAGATGTCGGTCTCGATACGCTCGACCCTGAGGACGTCCTCGATCTCTGCCACCGGACCAGTATCCCGTATGGGTTCGGTTGTCACTCGAAAGGGCCTGTGCCGAAGACGCGGCGTGGTTCCCCCAGGCGCTGCAAGCAAAATATGTCACAGCTCGTCGAGACGAACCAGACCGTCCTGCACAGCGCGCGCAACGAGGGCAGCCTTGGTCGGCGCGGTGCGGCCGATCTCGGCGTACTTGGCGCGGATACGGGTCAGGTGGGTGTTGACCGTGCCGAGAGAGATGAAGAGCTCCTGGGCCACAGCGGGTTTCGAGTCCACCATCAGCCAGGTGCGCAGCACCTCGATCTCCCGGTTGGTCAGGTTCGGCCGCGACAGGTCGGGAGCCGTGGCCTCCTCAACCGGCTGCGGCGCCTCGGGCACCAGTCGCATGAGCGGGTTGGCCGGCTTCGGTTGCTGACCGGGCAACGGCATCCGGCGGGCGGCGAGCCGCGCGAGTGCCTCGGTGCGCCGGCGGTCGGCCTCGGCCCGGCGACGAGCGGCCTGGGCGAGCTGATTGGCGGGGATGTGGGAAACGACTGCGGTCATGGTGTCCTCCTGAGTTCGCGTGATGCGTTGGGCTCCGTTGCCCCGATGCAGAAGACGTTATGAGCGATCCGACGAGAGGTCGATGGGGAGAACTCCCCTGCCCATGGGTAGAACTACCCATAAGATAAGAGCAGGTCAGAAGGGGTGACTTCGGGCCGATGGGGAGTTGTCGACACGACTACCCATGCGTCGCTCCCCAGAAAGGGGGAACGGGCCCAGCCATCAGCTCGCGGCGTTGCGCGCGGCTTCGGCGTCGATCAGCGGGAGATCGTCGCGGGTGACAATGCGGGAGGCGACCGCATACTCGACCAGGCGGGCACGGCGGTTGCTGGCGAGCTTGCCACCCCCGGCGCGCATCCCGCTGACCCCGAGCTGATCGAGCTTGTCGCAGACGTTGTCGAGCTTTCGGTTGAACTTCGTCAGCGGCCACCCCAGCCGGGCGGCCGCCTTCGCCGAGGACGGGATCGCGCTGGCCCCGGTGCCCTCTCGGCGCAGGATCTCTTCCGCGAGCACGACGATGAGCAGTTTCTGGCTCGCGGTGAGCATCGGGACGCCCTGCGTGGTCCGCCCCCCGGCGAAGGACTGCTCGGTCACCGGGCGCACCTGTGGGGCCGTCGCGTAGACGCTGAGTTCGTAGGTGGTCGGGCCCGCGGTGAACACGATCGTGGTCTCGCCAAAGACGAGCGGCATACGCGCGCCCGGGCCGAGGGTCGCCGAGAACCCGACGTCGCCGGCCGACACGCTCGCCGAGAGGTGGGTGCCCAGGTTGGTGAGCCACCAAAGTCCGTTTTCGTTGTGCAGCACCAGAAATCGGCGATGCAAATAGGGGTTGTCGTCAACCGAGAGGTCGGCTTCGCGCCCGACGGTGAACCGTCGGTCGCCCATCAACGGATAGCGCTCACCGCAGTATTCGACGTAGGTCATCCCCGCGGGCACTGGAGCACTCCCCGAATGCTCCGACGCCGGATGGTCCGGTTCAGGAATCATTCATCTGACCCGATCACTTCTCCGGTGTGGGCTCCGCGTTGCCCCCGTCGGTTGCGGTCCCGTCGGCCCTGGTTTCCGAGGCCTCCGCGTCTTCGGCCCCGTGGGCTCCTGCGTGTTCGGCACCGTGGGCTCCTGCGTCTTCGGCACCGTGGGCTCCTGCGTCGTCGACCCCTGCGTCGTGGGTTCCGGTTTCTTCGACAGCCGCCCCCGCGACGGCGGCGCCATCGACCCCAGCATCGTCCGCGACAGCGCCGTCCACCTCAGCGCCGTCCGCCACAGCGCTGTCCGCGTCGCCGTTGACGGCCGGGATCCGGATCGTCGGGACCGATTCGTGGACCTCGACGACGATGACGGTCACGTTGTCATGAGCGCCCAGTTCCAGTGCGGCGTCGACGAGTTCGTCCGCGGCGTCGACGACGCCGTCGGCGTCACCGAGGATGCGGGCGATCTCGTCGTCAGGAAGTTCCCCGGTCAAACCGTCCGAGCACAAGAGCAGGATGTCGCCCGGCAACGCGACGGTGCTGAAGTAGTCGGCGACGGGCTCGATCATGCCCGCGCCGAGCGCTCGGGTGATCACGTTACGGCGCGGATCGGTCCGAGCGTCCTCGGGTGTGAGGAACCCGGCGTCGATGAAGTCCTGGACCTGTGAGTGATCCCGGGTGAGCTGCTGCAGAGTGCCGCGCTGGAACCGGTAGGTGCGCGAGTCGCCGATGTTGAGGATCAGCCAGTGCGGCTCGCCCTCCACGGTGACCAGCACCGCACCGGTCGTCGTGGTTCCCGCGCGGCGCTCCGAGGAGGTCTCGATGTCGGAGATCCGGGCCTGTGCCTCGTCGAGGAGGTCGATGAGTGCCTTCTGCGTCTCGATCAGCTCGCCGGCACTCGTGGCAGCCGAGAGAGTAAGCAGCGCTGCCTCACTGGCGAGTTCCCCGCTGTCGTGACCGCCCATGCCGTCGGCGAGCAGATACGTACCCGGCATGGCCAGTGCGGCGTCCTCGTTGGTCTCGCGCACCCGGCCGACGCTGCATCGCACCGCCCATTCCAGACGCAGATCCTCCACGAAGTGGGTGCCCGAGGTCGCCTCGTCGCGGACGATGCTCACCGAATCCATGGTCAGCAGATCCTACCGGCGAGACCTCGCCGGACGGCGTCGGACCACACCGGGAAACGGCCATTCGGTTGACGGATACTCACGGTCAGGACGAGTCACCAACCTCGTTCGGCGAGGCGGTGCGGCGCGGGGATGTCGTCGACGTTGATCCCGACCATCGCTTCACCGAGTCCTCGCGAGACCTTTGCCACCACGTCGGGGTCATCGTGGAAGGTCGTCGCAGCCACGATCGCGGCCGCACGCTGCGCCGGGTTGCCGGACTTGAAGATGCCGGATCCGACGAACACCCCCTCGGCGCCGAGTTGCATCATCATCGCGGCATCGGCCGGGGTCGCGATGCCGCCGGCGGTGAACAAGGTGACGGGCAGCTTACCCGCCCGCGCGACCTCGGCAACCAGCTCGTAGGGCGCTTGCAGCTCCTTGGCGGCCACATACAGCTCGTCGGTCGGCAGCGAGGTGAGCCTGCGGATCTCGTCGCGGATCTTGCGCATGTGCGTCGTCGCGTTCGATACGTCACCGGTACCGGCTTCACCCTTGGACCGGATCATCGCCGCTCCCTCGGTGATACGACGCAGCGCCTCACCGAGATTGGTGGCACCGCAGACGAACGGGACCGTGAACGCCCACTTGTCGATGTGGTTGGCGTAGTCGGCCGGGGTCAGCACCTCGGACTCGTCGACGTAGTCGACACCGAGACTCTGCAGGATCTGGGCCTCGACGAAATGACCGATGCGGGCCTTGGCCATCACCGGGATCGACACCGCGGCGGTGATGCCATCGATCATGTCCGGATCACTCATCCGTGAGACGCCACCTTGGGCACGGATGTCGGCGGGCACACGCTCGAGCGCCATCACCGCGACCGCACCGGCATCCTCGGCGATCTTGGCCTGATCGGGGGTGACCACGTCCATGATCACACCGCCCTTGAGCATCTCGGCCATGCCACGCTTCACCCGTGCGGTGCCCTGACCGGACTCGGGGCTGCCGTGGTGTCCGTTGATCGCGGACGTCGCATCAGACCCGGGGGTGGTCCCGGACTGGGGTTGGCTCACTGGAGGTCTCCTGATTCGCGGTTCTTGCAGGCTCGGCGAAGGCGCTACCCGTCAGGGCTGCGCAGCGCGTCCCACCAGGATAGGTGAGGTGTCCGGCGTACTCGCCACACACCTCGGTTTGGCCGACGCTGATCAGTCGGCGGTGCCGGAAGTGGTTACCCGCTCGACGATCTCGAAGTACTCGGGACGCTGCGCACGTCCACCGAGTCGTAGACGCCGCACCAGGAACCGGTCGGCCAGATTGCGAGTGTCGCGTACGGCGTCGTTGTAGAAGCGGCGGGCCATCATCACCCGGGTCTCGGCGTCGGCCAGTTCGGCGATCAGTCCGGGCGGGCGGACCGACGGGTCTACCCGGTTCAGCGCCGTGGACAACGCGTTCTCGGCATCCTCACGCGAGGCTCGCGGAGCATATTCGGCGGCGTCGGCACAGGCGGCGAGATGCCGTGCGGCGGTGATTGTCTCCGGAACACCGGAGTCCTCCATCCACGCGGTGAGCAACCGCACCACCACGGTTCGCCGCTCCAGGGCCGCCTCCAGCGCCTGCCACGCGAGGTCGACGCGGACGTTGAGCCGGTCGAGCCGATTCGCGCGACTGTAGGCCCAGGCACCGATGATCACCAGGATCGCCACAGTGATCACGACCACCACGGTCATCAACGCCTGCATCCGCACCGTCCCCTCGACTCGCGCACCATGACCTCAGTCCGACACCACGACCGGACCGGCACCGACGGTGACGGTCTCGTACACGCGCATGATCTGATCGGAGACCCGTGACCAGTCGTAGCGGGCCGCGCGGGCATGTGCGGCCCGCACCAGATCGGCGCGGGACCGATCGTCGGCAAGTAGCTCGATGAGGCCCGACGCCAGTTCGTCGGCGGCGCCGACCGCGAACAATCGGCCCGCCCGGCCATCGTCGAGTACCCGCCGGAATGCGTCGAGTTTGCTGGCGATCACCGCGGCGCCGGCGGCCATGGCCTCGACGAGCACGATGCCGAAGCTCTCGCCGCCGAGGTTCGGCGCACAGTAGACCTCGGCCGACGTCAGCGCGCGGGCCTTGGTGGCGTCGTCTACCTGGCCGAGGAACACCAGGTGGTCGGCGAGATCTCCGGCGCGGCGCCGCAGCGCCTTCTGATTGCCACCGCCGACCACGAGGACCCGCAGGTCACCGAATCGCTCGACCACCGCGGGCAGTGCGCGCATGAGGATGTCAATGCCCTTGCGGGGCTCGTCGTAGCGACCGAGGAACAGCACCGTCCGCCCCGGCCACGGATAGCCGTCGAGGGGCTCGGCGTCGGCGAACGATCCGACGTTGATGCCGTTGGGGATCTCCACCGCGTCCGAACCCAGCGACTCCATCTGCCATCGTCGCGCCAGTTCACTCACCGCGATCTTACCCGAGATACGCTCGTGATAGGGCCGTAGTATTCCTTGGAAAGTACTGAGCCACAAGGACTTCGACGTCGACGTGTGGAATGTCGTGACGATCGGACCGGACGCCACCATCAGTGCCATCATCGACAGGCTCGGCGCATTGGGTTCGTGGACGTGCAACACGTCAAAGTGGTTGTCGGCGATCCAGCGACGCAGTCGTCGATATCCGTTGGGACTGAAGTTCAACCGCGATACCGAACCGTTGTAGGGAATGGCGAGTGCCGGGCCACCGGAGACGACGTAGTCGGGAAGGTCGGTGTCACCGTCGGCGGGAGCGATCACGCTGACATGGTGGCCGCGGTCGATGAACACCGCAGCGAGTTCGGCGACGTGCGCCTGCACTCCGCCGGGCACGGAGAACGAGTACGGGCACACCATGCCGATCCTCATGTGTTCTCCCCGGCCCCATGTACCCGATCACGCTGGCGCGCCGACCAATCGGCCTCCCACAAGGGCTGCAGCATGTGCCAGTCGGCGGGGTGTGCGGCGATGTTCTCGGCAAAGGCGTCGGCGAGCGCCTGGGTCGCTGCCTCGACTCCGACGGATACATCGATTTCGGTGCTGACGGAAATCTGCGAGCCGGGCGCATCGGTGAACCAATGGTGCACCGGCAACAGACCGGCTCCGGTCTCGATGGCCAGGCGCGCCGAGCCGGCGGGCATGCGGGTGCGTTCGCCGAAGAAGGTGACCCCGACGCCATGGCGCGCGATGTCGCGTTCGCCGAGCAGGCACACGATTCCGCCGGCGCGCAGGCGCTCGGCCAGCAGACCGAACGGTGGTTGCTCTCCGCCGGAGAGCGCAAATATCTCGAATCCCAACGACTCCCGGTAGTCGACGAACCGACGAAACAGCGATTCCGGTTTGAGTCGTTCGGCGACGGTGGCAAAACTCCCGCGATTCTGCACCAGCCAAACGCCTGCCATATCCCAGTTGCCCGAGTGCGGCAGCGCCAGCACCACACCCTTGCCGCGGTCGAGGACTGCATCGAGTCGCGCCTGATCCGATGGTGGGACGACGACGGTCTCGGCGGTGGCTGCCAGATCCTGCGCGGGCAGACGGAAGGCCTCGTACCAGTACCGCGCATAGGAGCGCATGGCATCGACGACGAGATCGTCGGGGACCTGGGTGCCGCTGGTGCCAAGGACACGTGCGAGGTTGCGGCGCAACTGCTCCGGTCCGCCACGACGTCGGCCGGCGATTGCACCGGCCCGGTCGAAGGCGGCGCGCGCCGGACCGTCCGGGGCATGGCGGACGCCGGCCCACCCGGCCCGATAGCTGAGGTCGGCGGCATGCGCGGTCAAGCGGTCCAGCGCTGACCCCACCCTCGTCGACCCGCTCACCGCGCGTCCGCGCCGGGTTCGGTTCCCGCCCCGTCCGGCCGGTCGGCATCGGTGGCCGCCGCGCCCATCGGGATGAGTTCGCGCGCACCGGGTGACGCCGCGATCGACCACATGCGCTGACCGACGGTGACGAGCGACCCGACCGCGAGCAACCACATCGCGACGTGGATCGCCCACCACAGACCCAGGCCGGTGAACCCGGCCCCGACGAGCACGATGATCAGCCGGTCGGGTCGTTCGATCAGACCACCGTCGCCGTTGAGGCCTGCGGCTTCTGCTCGAGCCTTCGCATACGAGATGACCTGGGAGGTCACCAGGCAGATCAAGGTGGCAACGACGAGCAGTTGATGCGGGTGAGTCCAGGCGGCCCACCAGGCCAGTCCGGCAAAGATCGCGCCGTCGGCGATCCGGTCGCAGGTCGCGTCGAGCACCGAACCGAACCGGGTGCCACCGCCACGGGCACGCGCCATCGCACCGTCGAGCATGTCGAACATCACGAATAGCCAGATGACCATCGTGCCCCAGAACAACTGCCCCATCGGGAACAGCGTCAGCGCCGCGGCCACCGAGGCCACGGTGCCGATGAACGTCATCATGTCGGGTGTGAGTCCGGTGCGCAGCAACGCGCGACCAATGGGCAGCGTCACCTTCGATACCGACGCGCGGCCCCGGATGCTCAGCACCGATGCGCTCCTTCTCCCCGATCGAGATTCACCGCTCGCCCCGCCCCTCACCGAACTGTTCCCACGCCTGGGCGAGGAGGTGACGGGTGTCTCGCAACAACTGCGGCATCACCTTCGCGCCGCCGACCACCGTGATGAAGTTCGCGTCACCGACCCAGCGCGGAACGATGTGCTGGTGCAGGTGTTCGGCCAACGATCCCCCCGCTGCGTAACCGAGGTTCAAACCGACGTTGAACGCGTTGGGATTCGAGACCGACTTGATGGTGCGGATCATCCGCTGAGTGAAGGCCATCAGCTCGGCCGACTCCCCAGGCATCAACGCCTCCAGATCGGCGACCTGGCGATACGGCACGACCATCGTGTGGCCGGGGTTGTACGGGTACAGATTGAGCACCGCGTACACGTGCTCCCCGCGGGCGACGATCAACCCGTCCTCGTCGGTCATGGTCGGGATGTCAAGGAAGGGATGTCCGGTGGATGCGGTCGCGGGCGGGTCGGCGGTGATGTAGGTCATCCGGTGCGGACTCCACAACCGCTGCAACCGATCCGGATCACCCGTACCACAATCCCGGATCTGCTCGCCGGCGCTCGTCTCACCGGCCCCATGCTCGTCAGCCATCGTGGCCCCCACCCGCCCCGGCGGCGATGAGCTCACTGGTCGGCGAATCGTTGCGACGGGCGCCGATCCACTCGGCGATCGTCTCGACAGCCTGTGTCGTAGGTACCCCGTTGATCTGGGTTCCGTCGCGGAAGCGGAAGCTCACCGCGCCTGCGGCGACGTCACGTTCGCCCGCGAGCAGCATGAACGGCACCTTTCCGGTGGTGTGGGTGCGGATCTTCTTCTGCATGCGGTCGTCAGAATAGTCGACCTCCGCGCGGATTCCGCGTTTCTTGAGAGCGTCGACGACGCCCTGGAGATGGGGGACGAATGTCTCGGCTACCGGGATGCCGACCACCTGTACCGGTGACAACCACGCCGGGAACGCACCCGCGTAGTGCTCGGTGAGTACGCCGAAGAAGCGTTCGATCGAGCCGAACAACGCACGGTGGATCATCACAGGCTGGTGTTTGGCGCCGTCACCGCCGGTGAATTCGAGGTCGAACCGGGCGGGCTGGTTGAAGTCGAGCTGAATGGTCGACATCTGCCAGTTGCGCCCCAGCGCGTCCTTGACCTGTACCGAGATCTTCGGGCCGTAGAACGCGGCGCCGCCCGGGTCGGGTACGAGGTCCAGGCCGGACTCGCGCGCCACCTCGGCGAGGGTGTTGGTCGCGATCTCCCAGGATTCGTCGTCGCCCACGTACTTCTTGGGGTCCTTGGTCGAGAGCTCGAGGTAGTAGTCGTCAAGCCCGTAGTCGGCCAAGAGGTCCAGGACGAAGGTCAGCAGCGACCGTAGTTCATCGCGCATCTGCTCACGCGTGCAGTAGATGTGCGCATCGTCCTGCGTCATACCGCGCACGCGGGTGAGTCCGTGCACGACGCCGGACTTCTCGTATCGGTAGACCGAGCCGAATTCGAAGAGCCGCAACGGCAATTCACGGTAGGACCGGCCCCGGGACCGGAAGATCAGGTTGTGCATCGGGCAGTTCATCGGCTTGAGGTAGTAGTCCTGCGCCGGTTTGCGCACCGTGCCGTCGTCGTTGAACTCCGCGTCGAGTTGCATCGGCGGAAACATGCCGTCGGCATACCACTCGAGGTGTCCGGACACCTCATAGAGATGGGATTTGGTGATGTGCGGGGTGTTGACGAACTCGTAGCCCTCTTCGGTGTGGCGCTTGCGTGAGTAGTCCTCAAGTTCCTTGCGGATGATCCCACCCTTGGGGTGGAAGACGGGCAGCCCGGAACCGAGTTCGTCGGGGAAGCTGAACAGGTCGAGTTCGGCGCCGAGTTTGCGGTGATCGCGCTTCTCGGCCTCCGCGAGCAACTCCAGGTACGCGTCCTGCGCCTCCGTCGATTCCCAGGCAGTGCCGTAGATGCGCTGCAGGTCGGCGTTGTCCTGATCGCCGCGCCAGTAGGCCGCCGAGCTGCGGGTGAGCTTGAACGCCGCGATGTACTTGGTGGTCGGCACGTGCGGACCACGGCACAGGTCGCACCAGATGCGTTCTCCGGTACGGGGATTGAGGTTGTCGTAGGCGGTGAGTTCGGCTCCGCCGACCTCCATCACCTCACTGTCTGCCGCCGCGCCCTTGTCGTCGATGAGTTCGAGCTTGAACGGCTCGTTCGCCAGTTCGCCCCGGGCCTCGTCCGTGGAGGCATAGACCCGACGCGAAAATCGTTGGCCCGACTTGATGATCTGCTTCATCTTCTTCTCGAGCGCGGCGAGATCCTCGGGGGTAAACGGCTCGGCGACATCGAAGTCGTAGTAGAACCCGTCCTTGATGGGCGGGCCGATGCCGAGCTTGGCGTCGGGGAACAATTCCTGGACGGCCTGGGCGAGGACGTGGGCGGTCGAGTGCCGGATCACGCTGCGCCCGGCCTCGGTGTCGGCGGCGACGGGCTCGACGTCGGTGTCGATTTCCGGGGTCCAGGACAGATCGCGCAGTCCGCCGGCCCCGTCGCGGACGACGACGATCGCCTGCGGCCCCTTGTTGGGCAGATCGTGCTCACGCAGTGCGGTGCCCGCGGTGGTCCCAGCAGGCACACGGATCGTGGCTGGGTGACTCACCTTGAGATCGTCGGGCACGGCGAACGCTCCTCACACATGTGGCGGCACCGGTCACCGGTGCCGCCGAATTTTCGATTTCGTGGTCGATCGTATCCGCGCCGGGTACTCGGACATGCCGGAGGATGGGCCCGCGTCACAGGATCGGGCTCTGGACCCAGTCGGCGTGGACGTCGAACCATCCCGCGACCGTTCCGAACACGCCGAGTAACCACAGTGAGGCCAGCACCACCACACAGGTGGCCAGCCCGAACATCGCCTGCACCGACCAGTGCCGGCGTTTCATCCACTCCAGCCACGCGTCGTAACGCGCGCGGGCGAAGCGCAGCAGCCGGTGCGCCCACTCGAACTCCGATGCGAGGATGCCCAGACCGAGGAAGACGATGAGCCAACCGGGTCCGGGGTACGGGATCGCGAGGATGCCACCGGCCAGAACGATCGCACCGAGAACGCCGACACCGATCCGGTAGGTCAGATTCAATCGGGGGTCGCGCCGGACGAGGTAGCGGCGCTGCCGTCCCCAGATGCGAAGTCGTTCCCACGCCCGCACTGTCCACCCCCGTCCTGCTGTGGTCGATCCCGGTTGTCGGTTCGATCCGCGTGATCGCCGGATTCGTCGTCCGGCGTGCCGCCAGAATACCCATCGACGTCGGGTTCATCGGATACCGAGCGTCGGGAGCACCCGACGACAAGCGTCACCGCAATGGTGACGAGTAGCACCGCGACGTACGCACCGGAGTAGAAGACGACGGCCGCACCGTCATACCAGTGCGCATTCGGCCAGCGCGGCATCATGAACACGCCGATCGCGATGGCGTGATCGGAACTCTGATAGCGCCCGCTGGTCCACCAGTTGTACGACCAGGCGAACGTGGCGAGTACCAGCGCGACCGGCAGAACCCACCACCACAGGCGTCGGCGGTCGGCGAGCGTGCCGCGGTAGGCCACGTCGATCGCGACGATCAGCAACGGTACGAACCACACCCAGTGGTGGCCCCACGAGAACGGCGATGCCGCCGCCGCGGTCATGCCAGTGATGGTCACCGACAACAACCGCCAGCCGCGGCGATAGGCGATGACCGCTGCGCACAGCCCGGCCACCACGACGATCGCGGCGACCGGGACCCACACCCACGTGGGTGCTTCGAACACGGTTCCGCCGTCGATATAAGGGTGACGGAAGTGCGTCGCACCGAAGTAGGCGAGCAACTGCGAGATGAGGCCGTTGATCGACTGGTTGGCCGGTGAATCGACGCGACCGACTCGGTCGGCCGATCCGAGGTAGGTGGTCCAGTAGTCGCCGGAGTCGCCCGGAATGACCACGAAGGCAACCGCGACGGTCACCGCGAAGCCCGCGACCACCCCGATCGCGGCGCGCCAGCGACGCAGAGCGAGCAGGTAGAGAACGAAGAATCCGGGGGTGAGCTTGATCCCCGCGGCGATGCCGACCCAAAAGCCCCGGACGCGAAAGTGCGGCCGGTTCAGGTCACAGAAGACGAGGTCGGCGAGGATCAGGAACATCAAGAACACGTTGATCTGGCCGAGCCAGATCGTCGTGCGGACCGGCTCGAGTGCGGTGACCGCGATAGCCAACAGCACCGACAACGTCCACAGTCGCGCGTCGGCACGGTAGCCGAGACTGCGGAATCCCAGGAGTACGGTGATCACCAGCACGACGCCAATTGCCGCCCACCACAACAGTGCTGCTCCAGCGAATCCAACGAGGGACAGTGGGGCGAAGAGCACCGCGGCAAACGGTGGATAGGTGAAGTCCAGATCGGCGATCAGCGAGTGGTGATACAGCGGCGCCGCGGTGAGGACGGTGTGGCCGCCGGCGCGATAGACCCGCAGGTCCACGCCGTTGTGTAACAAGCCATAGAACGGGTTGTGCATCGGGATGACGGTGATCTGCCAGGCGAACACCGTAATGGCCGCAATCGCGGCAAGACCAACCAGTCCCCACCCGACGGTGCGGGGTTGCCGCCCGACGAGGGTCGTGCTGCTCGGCATGGTTAACACCGTACGACGATCCTGGGCCGATCAGAGGACTGCGGGCCCGGACACGCCGACGTCGGCGGGTTACGTGGTCAGTCGAATCGACGGATCTCGTCGCCCTCGGCGTACGGGGACCATCCGGGATCGCCCGAGGTGGCGAACCGTACCCACGCGGCGTGCATGTCGTCGGCGATCCGCTGGTCGGGTTCGGGTCCCACGAGTGCGTGCGCCTGGTCGAGGTGGTCGAAGACGAATGGGATCTCGACCGCATGCCCGGCGCGGATGTCGCCCTGCGGGCTCTCGTATCCGAACTCGTAAAGATGGGTGGAGGCGGGCTCTCCCCGAGCACCGCTACGCACCTCGGCGAGAGTGGTGGTCGGGCCCGAGAACGCGGCGCGGCTCAGGGCCTCACTCAACGCGTCGCCGGGGCTGACGCCCGCATCGAGGCGGCTCCGCAGGAACTCGGCGCCACCGTCGGTCGAGCCGAGCATCACCGCCGCCCCCTCCTCCGTGACCGCCGACGCCCCACCGGTGGCCACCATGAAGAATCGGAACTCGTCGGCATTCCAGCCGGCGAGCAGCGGTACCGAGGCTCCGGCGCCCGCCGCGATGGCGTCGACCGGCCGGGCGGTGACCACGTCGCCGTCGATCACCGGGAACTGCGACATGATGCCGAGGCCAACCTTCACGGTCGACTCACCCCAGACCTGCGGATCGGGGGCCAGCATGAGTTCGAGTGCGACCCTGGTCTGCGCTTTCAATAGTTCGTCGCCGGAGACCTGACCGAGCGCATCGGCAGTGGCATCCACGCGCAGCAGCGCCGCAAGTCGGTCGGTGACCTTACGCGCATCGGCGGGATCGGCGACCGCATTGCCGTTGCCGCTCTCCATGATCGCCCGCCCGAACAATCCGTCCGCCCGCGGCGAGGACAGAAGCGAGGCGACACTCATGGCACCGGCGGACTCGCCGAAGACGGTGATGGTGTCGGGGTCGCCGCCGAAAGCGGAGATGTTCTCGCGTACCCACCGCAATGCGGCGATCTGATCGAGCAGTCCGCGGTTCTCCGGAGCGCCGGCGACCGAGGCGAATCCCGGTGTGCCGAGCCGGTAGTTGATTCCGACGCAGACGACGCCGTCGCGGGCGAAGGTGTCCCCGGCGTACATCGTGATCCGATTAGAACCACGGGTGAATGCGCCCCCGTGGATCCACACCATCACCGGCAGTCCGGCGCCGCCCGGGTCCGGGGTCCAGACGTTGAGATTCAGGTAGTCCTCGCCGTCGACGATGACGTTGTCGAGAAGTGCAGCGATCGGTGCGGGATACGGCGCCTGCGGTGCGGTCGGGCCGTAGGCGGTGGCGTCCCGAACGCCGTCCCACGATGGCGGAGGCTTGGGTGCGGCAAACGCATCGGGCCCGACCGGAGGTGCGGCGTAAGGGATTCCGAGGAATGCCGAGATCCCATCGGTAGTGCTGCCGGAGACTGCGCCGCCGGCGATCGAGACGACGGGGGCGTGAACATCAACGCGGGTCATACCCGCCGACGCTACGCCGTGACCCGTGAAATCGGCGGACATCGCGGGGAGCCCTCCGGATCTCGGCAAGTGCCGGTCAGTCCAGGAGCGCCCTGCTCCGCGCGGCAATCACCTGAAGTGTCCTCTCCGTAGCGGCAACATCACCGGCGTCCAGCCCTTGCCAGATGGGTTGCATAGTGGTGTCCACCACCAAGTTCGTCCATGCCCTGCGTTTCTACCGCGACACGTTGCGGGCGGTCGATGACCGGCACCACCGACTTCGTCGCGTCCTCCACCGGCACCACCGACTTCGTCGCGTCCTCCACTCCCGGGGACTCTCCCGGTGATGCTGCACCAGGATCCGGTGGAGCGTGGTGATGACTGCGGCAGCGATCACCTTCGCGATCGACGACCTCCACGCCACCGTGGCAGCGTGGAACACGCAAGGCGATCGAGTGATCGACCCGCCAGCAACCAACCCTGGAGTGAACTGGCAAAGCCGTCATGCGCGGCGCCGACGGCCACGTCGTCTGCTGGTTCAGAACGACGACCGGTCACCGGCAGCGCGCAGCCCTCCGGTGTGACAGTGCCCGGTAGGCCGGCGTCGGCCACATCGGTCGATGGATCGTCACGATGTGTCACGCTGGTCCGGTGACCGAATCGGGCGAGAGTTCCTCCCACCGTTCCCGGCAGATCCGTCCGGGCACTGTTCACGGGCTCGACGCCCACCTCATTGAGACGCCGAACGCGCGGGCGGCGATTTCGGTGTTCGGCGGGCAGGTGCTGTCGTTCCGCCCCGTCGGAACGGGCCACGACGTGGTGTGGGTGTCCCCGGTGTTGGCCGATCTGCCGACGCCCATCCGCGGCGGAATCCCGGTCTGCTGGCCGTATTTCGCACGCGAGGGCCAGACCGGCGACGTTCCCTCGCACGGTTACGCGCGCACCGCACGATGGGCGATCACCGGATCCGTGGTCGCCGAGACCGGCGAGGTCGAGGTCTCGCTGGCGCCCGAAGGACTCGATCACCTCGGCCTGCGCCTGTCGATGACCGTGCGGGTCGGCGCAACGTTGGAGCAGGGCATCCACACCCACAACCCGGGTGCGACGACTGCGCGGCTCACCGAGGCGCTGCACAACTACTTTCGCGTCTCCGACGTCGCTGATGTCCGCGTCGAGGGGTTGGCCGGGCTGACCTATGCCGACAAGTTCGACGGCGGCGCGATCCATCCGCAGCACGGCGAATGGACGTTGCCGGATTCCCCCGCACGCAGCGACCGACTGTACCCGGGCGCGGGCGGCACCTACCGGATCATCGACCCCGGCTTCGATCGGGTGATCGAGATCCAGGGACGCCAGGCGCGCACGGCGGTCGTCTGGAATCCCGGCGCGGAGGTCGCCCAGGGCATGGCCGACGTCGGTCCACACTGGCGCGAGTTCGTGTGTGTCGAGATAGCCAATGCCGGTCCTGATGTCATCCAGATTGACGCTGGTGCCACCCACTCCATGTGGCAGACAATCTCCGTCGCGCCCGTCTCATAAATCTGCGTCTCGAATCTTGCTCGTCTCATAACCGGTTGGGCCTTCGGCACGGTCCCGTGACCTCGAAATCCTTCGTTTGGACGAAATTTGTCCAACAGACAGCTGCCATCGGCTGAGGCAGTCTCATATCTCACCGCGCGCCTCATCTCAGTAGCAATACTTTTGAGATACCCTCGTCGGCATGCCCACCACCGATCCGGGAGCGCACCCCGGGATGCTCCTCGGTTACGCGCGGGAGAGTTCGGACTCCCCTGCACTCGATGAGCAGATCGATCTGCTCATCGACAACGGCGTCAGTCCGGAGCGCGTGTACTCCGACCATTCGCGCCACGACTCCCCCACCGCACACCGCCCGGGGCTCGACGCGCTGCTCGGCTACGCCCGCCCCGGTGACACCATCGTGGTTGTCGGGATGGACCGACTCGGACGCAGCACTGCCGAATTACTCGCGACCGTGCGCACACTCGACGACCGCGGTATCGGTGTCCGCTCGATTCGCGAGCGATTGCGTACCGACGACGACGTCGGAGCGACGCTCGTCGGCGTCCTCGCCTCGCTGGCCGTGGTGAACGACGAGGCCGCCCGGACCCGCCAACGGACCCCACCCCGGCCGTCCGGACACAGCGGCAGCTCCCCGCTCGGACGCCCCCGGGTGCTGACCGACGACCAGGTCGAACTTGCACAACGCATGCGGGACAACGGGAATCCCGTTCCGATGATTGCCACGACCCTCGGGGTCAGCCGCGCCACCCTGTACCGAACTCTCGCCGAGAAGAGGACCACCAGATGACCACCAGCAACTCCCGCGTACTCGCCTTCCCGACCGCCATTCCGCCGGAATCGGCGATCAGCGACCCGACTCTCGACGAGGCGGAATTCCAGCGCGGATACGACGAGGCATCGGACTACCTCGCGTCCTTGCCGCGGGCTTGGGCCGCCAACCACGCGTCGGCAGCATTGGCCGACGGCGAGATCCCTCAGATCACCCAAAGCTACGAACGTGGTTATCGCGCAGCGCTATACGGATACAGTCGGCATCCTCGGCGCTGAGTTCCACACCGGCCGCAGATAACCGTCACGAAGCAAGTAAGTACCGCAAGATCACCCGATACCGATATATGCCATCGACGATCACGTTCTGGATGCGGTTCAAAGTGGTGCCCTCGCGAACAAGTTCTTCGACGATCTCGATGTCATCGCATCGGCGGACCGTCGGCGGGTACCCGAGTTCTTCGTAGTCCAACACGTAGTCGCGGCCATCTTGCGTTCCGAGGAAGCCATTGAAGGTGTAGCCCAGTCCTTCGAGTGCCGCCTCTCCGGACCAGAAGGGGATCTCGTCGTCGGTGTCGTCGGCGAGTTCGTAAAACGAACCGTCGGGCCGAATCGTCAGCTCGACGGCGAACGGCGCCTCGATGGGAGCTGTGGAACTGCGCACCGCGCCCGCGAGATCGGGTTGTCCGTCGAGCCATCGATCGTTCGCGTCCTCGGCAAGGTCCTCGCTCCAGTCGAGTTCGAGTGCCTCGACGGTTTGCAGGCGCCATCCACCGACAAGATCCTGCGTCGACTTGCCAGTGCTGCGCGAAGGCGGATACACATCCTGCGCTTCCAGACACTCGACGCGCACACGTACCGGTTGGACGTCGTTGCTGGCCCCTTCGGGCCAGATCCGGATGTCGCCGGCGACACCCGGACCGTCGTCAAGAATCAGGTACCGGTTGTCACCCCACGGTGTGACGCTCGAGGGAACCGTGACCTCGATTCCCTCCGCGGTCAGCGCGGACGCACGCAATCGCGCCAGCACACCGGGCCGCACCACGTGCTCGACGCTCAATGGCTCCCACTCGGAATCAGGTTGCGCAACAACCTCTCCGAACAGATCCGCCAGGTACGCGTCGAGTTCACCACGCATCCCGACAGACCATCGCCAGACGGCGGGTCCAGTCACGACGGTGCGGCGAGCGGTTCCTGTCGTCCTGTCCGCGCACACGATAATCGCGGCCGGGAAGTTCTCCGCGTCGATGCCTGCGTGTGCCTCGTCGATGACATCGTCGACGACCTGCGGTAGTTCGACATCGGGGCGCGTCCATCCACCGTCAACTCGGATGTTCGCGCTCATGGACCGGCTGCCCTGGGCGAGACACGTGACGATGTAGGCGAACCGGTCCCAGCCTTCGTCGATGGTTGCGGGCTCATCGGCTTCTTGAGCCCGACGACGCCCCCGGCTAACAACATTCGGCCACGGCGCGAACACCGCCGCAGCCACCTCGTTGGGCAGATCCTGCCACAGGTTTTCACTGATGAGCATGCGCTGACCTTATCCTTTCGGTGTGGACGACGGAGATGTCCATACAACCGATGATCGCCCTCCACGCATCGCGCCGACCCCGGTCTGAACACCCGTTCGGCTCTGAGGGCTTATGTCGCGTACCCGGAAATGTCGGATGACGCGCCGGAAACCGACCACCATCATTGACTCACCGGACCGCAAACCACACATATCGGGCAACAGGCTCGGTGAACAGAACCTGCTGCGGATCGCAGCGATCGAGTCCACGCGCAATATCCTTACGGCGACGCAGAGACCGGAATCCGAGAGGTAAGCCCACAATCGAGTCGACGCTATGAACTATGCTGCTGACGAGGTCACATGCGTAGAAGGCTGGGAACAGCTCGAAGCGGCGGCCATCGGAGTCGCCCAGAGCCAAGTGTCCACTCGCGCATCTACACCGCAAGTGTGAAGCGGTATGCACGGGGCAACCCGACCTCGAGAGTGCCGACTACGGCCCGGGCCTGGCGAGGTAACGCTGTGACCTGGTGGTCCCGGCTGGGATCGAACCAGCGACCTCCCCGGTGTGAACGGGACGCTCTTCCACTGAGCCACGGGACCGTGTTTCCGGCGCTCGGGACGCCGGTGCACGAGGCAGAAGATTACACGCCGGTCACCCCGTTGCCAAAATCGCACAGTGCACTCGTGTCATCCTCGCTCACCGGACCGATCCCCCACCCCGCGTCTGGCGACGACGACACCCACAGATCCCCCCGACCAGGCGATTTGGTAACTCCGTAACGTTCGGATAGTGTTCTGTCCCGCATCGCGAGCACAACGGTCCACAAGATCGCTCGCGAAGCATGCGGATGTAGCGCAGCTGGTAGCGCATCACCTTGCCAAGGTGAGGGTCGCGGGTTCGAATCCCGTCATCCGCTCGGCGCGAGCCGACTCGCCTCTGGTGGCGTGGCCGAGTGGTGAGGCAACGGCCTGCAAAGCCGTGCACACGGGTTCGATTCCCGTCGCCACCTCCACCACCAATTTCATATCCCGCGCGATTAGCTCAGTGGGAGAGCGCTTCCCTGACACGGAAGAGGTCACAAGTTCAATCCTTGTATCGCGCACCACGAGAAACCCGCCGGAACCCCGGCGGGCTTTTTGTTCGTCGCGACTCTTTTTGCCTGCGCATTTGGTGTATCGGTGAACGATCGAATATGGTTGCGCAGCACGTTGCGAGTGGCCTGGTCCACTGCGACGAGCGTGCGGATGTAGCGCAGCTGGTAGCGCATCACCTTGCCAAGGTGAGGGTCGCGGGTTCGAATCCCGTCATCCGCTCGGCGCGGGGCAACTCGCATAGGGTGGCGTGGCCGAGTGGTGAGGCAACGGCCTGCAAAGCCGTGCACACGGGTTCGATTCCCGTCGCCACCTCCACCACCAATTTCATATCCCGCGCGATTAGCTCAGTGGGAGAGCGCTTCCCTGACACGGAAGAGGTCACAAGTTCAATCCTTGTATCGCGCACCACGCAAAGCCCGCCGGAACGACCCGCTGCACAGCTGGTCGTTTGATGTCCACCCGCCGCGGGCCGTCGACGGCCCCGATTCTTGCCCTACGATCGCACATTCGCTCCGATGGCTCTCGGACACCGGCGCCGACAGCCCCGCCGGCTGAGATCAGACCCGTCGAACCTGCTCTAGTTCGCACTGGCGAAGGGATGGTCATGTCTGGCGCACTTCTGATCTCCGATCACGTGGTCGTGGTGACCGGCGGTGCTCGCGGTCTCAGTGCCGAGATGGTCCGCGCGGCCGCCGGCCAGGTCACACGGGTCGTCATCGGTTACCGCAACAGCGCCGACGCCGCGCGGACCCTGGCAGACGAGATCGGTGACCAGGCGGTGGTGATCGCCGCCGACATCACCGACAGAGCTGCCGTCGACTCCATGATCGATTCGGCCACAGACCATTTCGATCATCCGATCACGGCGGTGGTCACCAACGCGCTGCCCGACTACTCGTTCAACGGCGACGCGCGATCCCACGCCGACGACCTCACCGTGGCCGAGCTCGATGCACAGTTGTGCGGCATCGTCGGCGGCGCGCTCACCACCGTGCAAGCCTCTCTACCCGGGTTGCGTGCGTGCGGGGCGGGTCGCATCGTGACCATCGGAACCAATCTGGTGCAGAACCCGGTGGTCCCCTACCACGATTACACCGCCGCCAAGGCGGCACTGCCTGCCCTCACGCGCACGCTCTCCGCCGCCGCCGGCATCTCGGTCACCATGGTCCCCGGCGGCCTGCTGTGCACCACCGACGCGATCGTCGCTTCCACTCCGCGGCGGTCGGTGACCACACCTCGCGAGTTCGCCGACGCGGTGCTCTTCTTCCGCTCACCATGGACACGTGCGGTGACCGGGCAGAACCCGATCGTCGACGGCGCGCTCGTCAAGAACTGAACCGCACAGTGACCGCACAACCCGGCTACGACGCACTGGCATCGCTGTATGCGACGGCGTTCCCCACGGCCTTCACCACTGCACTGGAAAAGCAGGTCGCCGACGCCTTCATCCACACCGCGCGCACCCGCGCCGAGTATCCGGGGGTCATCGACGTCGGATGTGGAATCGGCCACGTGGCAGCATATCTCGCAGCCTCAGGTTGTGTGGTCAGCGCCGTCGACCCCAGTTCGGCGATGCTTCAGATCGCTCGGGAGATCCACCCGCACATCGACTTCTGGCAGGGTGATGCACTCCTCGCCGACATCGACCTATCGCAGGTCGACGCACTGGTAGCGCGTTTCAGCCTGATCCACCTCTCCCCCGACGAGGTCGGTGAGGTCCTCGCCTCCTGGCGACGTCGACTCCCACCGGACGCACTCGTCCTGGTCGCGGCGCAAAGCTCCGATGAGCAAGGAACACACGAGTTCGACCACGCGGTGGCACGAGCCTGGCGCTGGCACCCCGACACACTGGCCGGCATCCTCGTCGCCGCCGGTTTCGTCGAGTTGTGGCGCACCGTTTCCCGCCCAGGGCCCGGACACCGGTTTCCGGAGGTACACCTCGTGGTGGCCGTTCCGCCCGACCTAGGTCCGCTAGTCTCAGGTCGTACCGCGGTCTAGAGTTGTATGCATGATGAGCAATATAAGCGCCCCCGCCTGCGACAACCCCGATTGCACCTGCGGCCCGGACTGCAAGTGCGGCGAGAACTGCACCTGCGGAACGAAGTAGCCTGAGCAAGTCGACCCTTGCGCGGAGAACCCGCGCAAGGGGTTGCCCGTTGCCCGGACCCGGTCGCGTACAGTCCATCGTGGCGCCCGAAAGGAGTGGTTAGCCGGTGTCTGCCCAACCTGAGCCCATGATGGTGACCGTTCAGGTGATCACCGATCCACGGTTCGCCGCCGAGGTGGCAGCCGTCGCTGCCGCGACCTTTCCCCTGGCCTGTCCCCCGCACTCAGCGCCGGCGAACATCGACGCATTCATCCGAGACAACCTCGCCCCCGCCGACTTCGCCAGGTACATCGACGCGCCCGAGTCCGACGTGCTGCTCACGCGAACCGACGACGACATTCCGGTCGGCTATGCCCTTGTGCATCACCGCGAACCCACCGACGCCGACGTCGCCGCAGTCATCACCGACCGACCATCCTCGGAGGTCTCCAAGATCTATGTGCTGCCCGATCATCATGCGCGTGGACGCACGCAGTCGCCGTCGAGGTTGTTGATGGAGACGGCGGTCGAACGTGCCCGGGCTCGCGGCGCGGCGTCGATCTGGCTGGGCGTCAATCAGGAAAACGCTCGGGCGCAACGGTTCTACACCAAGATGGGATTCACCCGTGTCGGGGTGAAGACCTTTGACCTCAACGGCAGCGTCGAACTCGATTACGTGCTGAGCCGACCCGTGCGGAGCCGACTGCTGGACAGATGAGCCGAACAAGGCCAACGCACTGATCCCCCGATAACCGCCGTCAGGGCCGCACCGGACTCTAGAATCAACCAATGTCCTCCTCTGCCGCAACGACTCCCGACCCCGGACCGGGTCACGCCGATGACCGGGTCGCCGCGGGCCTGGCCGACGTTCTGCGGGAGACCACCGGCGCGGAATCGATCGAGATCGGTGATCTCGTGCGCATTCCGGCCGGGGCCTCCCGGCAGACGTGGTCGTTCGTCGCGACGATCGACGGCAAATCACGGGCGCTGGTCCTGCGGCTGGATCCGCCGGGGAGACGCGAGGCGTCGTCGCTGCCGCGCGAGGCTGGGCTCATGCGCGCTGCGGGTGCCGTCGGGGTGCCATCGCCCACGGTGATCGCCGAGGGCACCGACCACGCCGACATCGGCGGTGATTTTGTCATCATGAATCACATCGACGGCGCAACCATTCCACGAAAGATCCTGCGCGACTACGAATTTTCTGATGCACGCGCCGCGCTCACCGGCCAGCTCGGGGCAGCGCTGGCGGCCGTGCACTCGATCGACATCGACGCGGTTCGCGGGCTGCCCGAGGACGATCCACTGGCCTCCTGGCGTCCCGAACTCGACGCCGCCGACCGGGTCTTCCCAACCTTCGAGTTCGCACTGTCCTGGCTCGAACGCCACCGACCCCCGACCGCCGGACGCACCGTCACCCATGGCGACTTCCGTATCGGCAATGTGATCGTCGACCGCAATGGACTTGCCGCGGTGCTGGATTGGGAACTCGCCCACATCGGAGACCCGCTCGAGGACCTCGCCTGGATGTGCGTGAAAGCCTGGCGATTCGGCGGCGCCGGGATGGTCGGCGGGCTCGGCGGGCTCGACGAGTTCATCGGCGCCTACGAGGCCGCCGGCGGAGCCCTCGTCGACCGGGACGCGCTGTTCTGGTGGCAGGTCTACGGCACGCTGCGCTGGGGCATCATCTGCCTGCACCAGACCCAACGGCACCGCACGGGCACCAGCCGCTCGGTAGAACTGGCCGCTATCGGCCGCCGGGTGTCGGAGAACGAGTGGGAACTGTTGTCGCTCATCGGATGAGGCGAAAGGCAAGTCCCCTCAACGCAGCCCGAACTCCCAATTCCCGCCGTTGCGGTACTCGGCGAGGATGCGCCGCCCCACGGTGGAGATGTGCACCTCGTCGGCGCCGTCGTAGATCCGCGCGAAGCGGGCGTTGCGATACATCTTGCCCAGCGGGGTGTCGTCGGTGACGCCCGCGGCCCCGTACACCTGCACTGCGCGGTCGATCACGTTGTGCAGCATGTGCGCACCGAACACCTTGACCGCCCCGATGTCCACGCGTGCCTGCTCCCCGCGATCGATCTGCTCGGCCGCCTTGAGCGTCAGCAAACGGCTGGCCTGGATCTCGGTGTAGGAGTCGAACACATGCTTCTGCATCAGTTGTTTGTCGGCGAGTGGTTCGCCGAAGGCGCTGCGTCCGATCAGCCTGTGGCACATGAGGTCGAAGGCCCGTTGTGCCTGACCGAGCCAGCGCATCGCATGGAAAATGCGTCCCGGCCCAAGCCTTTCCTGCGCGATGACGAAACCATTACCACGCTCGCCGAGCAGATTCTCCGCGGGCACCCGCACGTCGTCGTAGTCGACCTCGAAGTGGTGCCCGGCGAAACCGAGAACCGGTGTGTCACGCACGATCCGGTATCGCGGGTGATCGGTGGGGACGATGATCATGGAGAACGCCCGATGGCCGGGGGCGTCGGGCTCGGTACGGCACATCACGGTGGTGTAGGCGGCCTGGGCGGCGCCGGTGGTGAACCACTTGCGGCCGTTGATGACCCATTCGTCGCCGTCGAGGACCGCGGTGGTGCGCAGTCCGGTCGGGTCCGATCCGGCGACGTCGGGTTCGGTCATCCCGAAGCTCGGCGAGATCTCGCCCCGCACAAGCGGTTCGAGGTAGCAATCACGCCACCGGGCGGACGCGTGGCGGTTGAGCATGATCGAGTCCTGCAGGGTCCAGGTCCCCAGCGCCAGTTGCCCGTACTCGCTGCGGCCTTGGACCTCGTTGACGTAAACGTAGTCGAGGAACGGTAGACCACCACCACCGATCTCGGCCGGATGCCCCAGCGCCCAGAGGTTTCGGCGTGTGGCCTCGGCACGGAGCTCGGCCATGATCGCGTCGGCATCGGGGCCGCCGGCGTCGAGTTCGGGCTCGCGCGGCTCGACGAGTTCGACCATGAACTCGTACACCGCATCGCGCAGCGGCCGCACGCGCGCGGGCACTTCGAAGGTCATGCATCTCCGATCAGAGAGGGATTGTCCACGCGCAGTTTGGCTTTTACCGCCGCGCGCAGCACTGCGGAAATCCTCGCATCCTCGGGTGCGAATCGTCCTTCGCGTAACCCTGCGACGAGTTCGGTGGCGTCGGCACAGCCGAAGGTGGCGAGGTCGGCGTGAAAGCGCTGCGCCGGCCCGGCACCGGCCGCGAGTTGACGTTCGACGATGGCCACAACATTGCCGGCGACACGAGCATGGAAGCGGGTACTACCGGAGGTTTCGGCCATCACCTGTCCGTGCAAAAACTCCCGCACCGACTCGAGGAGCTCGGTCATGGTGGGCAGGTCGTAGAAGTCGTCAGCGGACAACGCTGCCACTGACGAGCCACCGGTCACGGCTTCTACGGCCTCGGCGTGCTCGAAATCCTTGTTCTGCAACGCCTTCGACCTCTTCCCCGTCGGTGGACCCAGGCTGATGCCATGCTAGCCACGTCGACGGGGTGTGGTCAACGACACACTGGAACAATTCCGGAGAAATGTTCCGATCTGATTCCCCTTACGGCCTGTGTCAACCGCTTATGTCACACCGCCGACTCGGCGAATCGCGACAGCGCCAACAGACGTGACGTCGCCCGCAGGTACTTCTTGCGGTAACCACCGGCCAGCATTTCGTCGGTGAAGATCTCGTCGAGCTTGGCGCCGGACACCGTCACCGGGATGTTCGCATCGTAAAGGCGGTCAGCGAGCACCACGATCCGCAACGCCACCGACTGATCCTTGGCCGGATGCACCCCGCTGATACACACCAGCGAGACGCCGTCGACGAGTTCCTTGTACTTCGACGGATGCAGCTTGGCCAGGTGCGCGCAGAGCTCATCGAAATCGTCGAAGGTCGCCCCCTCGGTGGCTTCGGCGAGTGCGGCAACATCCTCGCTAGAGCGTGGCTCCGGTGCCGGCGGCAGGTCACGATGGCGGTAATCGGGGCCGTCGACGCGGATGGTCTCGAAGATCGCGGACAGCTTCTTGATCTCGCGCAGGAAGTCCTGCGCTGCGAACCTGCCCTCGCCGAGCTGACCCGGCAACGTGTTCGACGTCGCGGCGATCGAGACGCCCTTGGCGGTGAGTTCGGTGAGCAGCCGCGAGACGATCATCGTGTCGCCGGGATCGTCGAGCTCGAACTCGTCGATGCACAAGACGTTCTGCTCCGAGAGTCGCTCGACGGCATTCATGAAGCCCAGGGCTCCGACGAGGTGGGTGAGTTCGACGAACGTGGCGAACGATTTCGGAGCGGGCATGGCGTGATAAATCGACGCCAGCAGGTGGGTCTTGCCGACGCCGAACCCACCGTCGAGGTAGAGGCCCACCCCTTGCGAGGTCTGCTTGCGGGAGAACAACCCCTTCTTGCCGCTGCGCGACTTCTTGGCTCGCTCGACGAAGTCACGGGCCCTGGCAACCGCCTCGGCCTGCGACGGTTCATTGGGGTCGGGAATGTAGGAATCGAAGCTCACGGAGTCGAAGGTGGACGGCGGGACCATCTCCTCGATCAGCTGCTCGGGAGAGACCACCGGATTCCGGTCGGATAGACGTGCCACCATGGTGGGCAGCCTAGTCACTGCCGACCATGAGGAATGATGCTCTACCAGCATAAAGCGACTCAGGTCACATCCGGAGCGCCCGACGAGACCCAGAATCTGCGCGAACTCGCGCGCTTCTACCCCTACCCCGACACGCTCGACCGTCCGTTCGTGCGGGCCAACATGGTCGCCTCCGTCGACGGCGCCTCCTCGGTGCAGGGCCGTTCGGGCGGCCTGGGCGGCCCGGGCGACCGCGCAATCTTCCGCCTCCTGCGCGGGCTCGCCGACGTCGTGGTGGTCGGCGCCCGCACCGCGCTGACCGAGGGCTATCGGCAACCCAGGCGTGATGAGGCGTTCGGCGCGATGCGCGCTGACCGGGGCCAACCGCCCGCCCCGACGCTGGCCCTGATCAGCACTTCACTGTCGATCGACCCCGACTATCCGCCGTTGGCCGATCCCGCGACCGTGGTGCTCACCTGCTCCGACGCGCCGGAGCAGCGCCGTCGCGCATTGACCGATCGCGGGGCGACGGTGGTCGACTGTGGTAGCGAAGCCGTCCGCATCGGTCGGGTGCTCGATCACCTTGCCGCGCTCGGGCTGCCGCGCGTGCTCTGTGAGGGCGGACCCAGCCTCCTCGGGGCGGTCGTCGCCGAGAACTTGCTCGACGAACTATGCCTGACGACGAGTCCGACGATCGTCGCCGGCAATACCGCGCGCATCGTGACTGCCGCTGCGCTGCCCGAGCTGGCGCAGATGCGCCCAGGCCATCTCCTCTCCGACGACGACGGGTACGTCTACACCCGCTGGACCCGCGCGAGCTGAGCGATTGGCTACGCTCGCCGACATGGCCTTGGCAAGACGTGGCCCGGTGTTCCGGGGACGGTCGCACACCGCACCGGCGCGAGCGCGAACGGGACGCTGCGGCCGGGCCTGGCGACGGTACGGCGTCTCCGTCGCGGCTCTCCTGGCCGCGGTAGCCCTCGGCATCTCCGCGTGCGCCATCGGCCCCGATCCCGGTCCGGCCCTCGTGCCGGGCGGTGGCGGCAGCGGTGGTCAGACCGCGCCCGCGTCGTCGAGTGCCCCGACGAAGGCACCGGAGCTGCGTGCCCCGGCCACCGACCTGCCGTGGCAGGACTGTGCGGCCAAGGTCTCCGACGAGTACGGCACACGCCCACCGACCGGGCTGGCCGTGCAATGCGCCACGCTGGCCTCCCCGGTCGACGCGGACCGGTCGCAGACGACGCTCTCGCTCGCCCTGACCCGCATCACCTCGCCCACGACGCCCGCCGACGCGGCACCCCTGGTCCTCACCTCCGGGACCGACATGCCCTCCTCGCGTGCACTGCTGCTGCTGGCCTCCGGCGCCGGACGCAGCCTGCTCGACACACATCCGGTGGTGGCCGTGGACCGGCGCGGAATCCCGCAGAGCACACCATTGGACTGTCTGACCCGCGCCGCCCGCGCCACCTACGCCGACAACGGCCTGATTCGGGGAGCGTCCGACGATCGGCGCATCGGCGAGCTCGCGTCTGCGGCCTCCGACGCCGCCGACTCGTGCACCGAGACCCTGGCCCCCAACCAACTGGCGTTCGGTGTCGGGGCGGCCGCCTCCGACCTGGAAACCCTGCGCAAGCGATGGGGCGTTCCCCAGCTCGGTCTGATCGGGATCGGCGAGGGCTCCGACGTCGTCATCGGCTACACCTCGCTCTACGGCGGCCGGTCGGGGCGCATCGTTCTCGACACCCCCACCCCGTTCGGCGCCAACGCCCGCGACGCCGCCGCCGCCGCCGCGACCGGCGTCCAGGCCGCGCTCGCCACCTTCACCCAACGCTGCGCCGCTCTGGGCAGCGCGTGCGCCCTGGGCTCGGGCGGGGTCTCGACCATCGCCGACGTCCTGAACAAGGGACGCAACGGCGATCTCGGGACGCTCTCGGACACCCAGGCGCTCGCCGGGATCACCACCGGCCTCGCACTCGCCGCGAATTCACCCGACGGCATCGGCGGCGTTGCCTCGGCGATCGCCGCCGCTGATCGCGGCGATACCGGCGCACTGTCCAACCTCGTCGGTCAGGCACAGTCGCTGCGCCTGACCGACGGCCAGATCGTCGGCGGCTGCAACGATGTGACCGGACCGGTCAGCCGGAACGAGATCGGCAGCCTGATCACCACCTGGTCCAAAGACAATCCGCTCACCGGAACCGACGCCGCGCTGTCGCTCATGCGCTGTAGCGGCTGGTCCGCCGGCGAGGCGGTGACCCCGCCGAGCAGTTTCCCGGTCTCACCGCTGATCATCGACAATCCCGGCGACCCGATCAACGGAGGAACCGGCGCCGACGCCCTCGGCGCACTGTTCACTCGTGCATCCGCCTCACCGGTCAAGGTCAGTTGGAACGGTTTGGGCTATTCCGCACTCGCCCGCAGCAGCTGCGTCGCCGACACCGTTGCCGACTACGTCGCCTCAGCGACACTGGGCGGCCCGGCGGAACGGGGTTGCCCGAGCTGATGCGGCCGTCGGCCCGCACGCGGCGGAACCGACACCACCACCGGCCGGTCGAGACCAGCACCATGCACGTAGTACGGTTCGCGGGTGGCCATTCTCGACAGGTATCTCTACCCGCAGATGCCGGCTCAGCGCATCATCCCGATGGTGCTGTGGCCGATCTCCCTGATGATGATCGTCCAGCGGTCGGTGATCCTCGGGGTCAACGGTGACCGCACAGACGACTTCAAGCCGGTCTACAACGCCGCCCTGGCATTTCTGAACCGCCGGGCGGTCTACGGCGAGAACCTCGACACGGTCAGTCCGCACTACCTATATCCGCCGTCGGGCACCCTACTCATGTCCCCGCTGGCGGTCATCGACCCGGAACGCTCACGGTGGCTGTTCATCGCGGTCAGCGTTGTCGTGCTGATCGTGTGCGCCTACCTCATCACCCGACTGTTCGGCTTCGGCGCCCGCACGTGGGTGATGCCCACCGTGATGTTGTTCTTCTTCAGCACCGAAACCGTGGCGCACACGCTGATCTTCACCAACTTCAACGCCTTCGTCCTGCTGGGCCTCCTCGGCTTCCTGATGCTGATGTTGCGCCGACAAGACTGGTGGGCCGGCGTACCCATCGGGCTGACACTGGCGGTCAAACCGGTACTCGCTCCTCTGCTGTTGCTGCCACTAGTGGTGGGTCGATGGCGAATTCTGGTGACCGCCATCGGGATTCCGGTGGTGCTGAATCTGGTGGCGTGGCCGGTGTCGGCCGATCCCACGTCGTTCCTCACGCGCACGGTGCCGTACCTCGGCGAGACCCGCGACTATTACAACAGTTCGATCGGCGGAAACGGCGCGTACTTCGGTGTCGCCGATTGGCTCGTGCTGCTCCTGCGCATCGCATTCACGGTGATGGCCGTGTTCGCGTTGTGGTTCCTCTACCGCTACTACCGTCGCACCAACGAGTTACTGTGGCTCGCCACCTCTTCCGGGGTGTTGCTGTGCACCACCTTTCTGGTGAGCTCACTCGGGCAGGGCTACTACTCGATGCTGTTGTTCCCGCTGCTGATGACCGTGTTCATCCCTGGCTCACCGATGCGCAACTGGCCGGCGTGGCTCGGTGTATACGGCTGCTTCACCTTCGACGCGTTCTATTCGGTGCGCTGGGATGCCTTCGGCAGGCAGATCGAATACAACAAGGTCACCTGGGGGTGGTCGCTTCTGATGATCGCGGTGTTCTGCTCGCTGCTCTTCCGATATCTGGACATGCGTCGCGACGGCGTGGCCGGTAGCTGGCGAGACTTCTCGGCGCCGCAGCCGCCTGCCGACGATCAGCGCGAACCGGTCGGTAACCCGACCCCATCAGCGACCCGATAGACCATCCAGCCGACCGTGCTGGCGGGCGATGGTCACAGCTCGTACGGTGGAATGATGACCGACACCCCCGCCCGCAAGCATGTGCAGGACCCGGCCGAACTGGCCGATCTCACCGATGACCAGTGGCGCGAACGCCTCAGCCCCGCCGAGTACCGGGTGCTGCGCCAGGCAGGTACCGAGGCGCCGTTCGCCGGCGAATACACCGACACCACGAGCATCGGGGTCTACCGCTGCCGCGCCTGCGGACACGAATTGTTCCGCAGCGAGCAGAAATTCGAGTCACACTGCGGCTGGCCGTCATTCTTCTCACCGCTGGCCGGTGACGCGATCATCGAACGTCCCGACGACTCGCTGGGCATGCGCCGCACCGAGGTGCTCTGCGCCAATTGCGGCAGCCACCTCGGCCACGTGTTCGCCGGCGAAGGCTATGACACCCCCACCGACCTGCGTTACTGCATCAACTCCATCAGCCTGACCCTCGAACCGGAGGACAGCGGGGCTTAACGGATGCAGCCAGTCGTGCTCGGTGTGGAATCGGAGCCGTCCGCGCACATGCACGGTCTCTGATCCAGGTCCGCACCACCCGGCCGGTCTCGGCCTTGGTGGCATACGGCGACGGTGAGAAGTAGCCGTCGGAGGTCGGGACGATCGCCACAGACTCTGTCTGTGTGGTCGCCCCACGCCAATGCGGGTCGGCCTTGGCGATTTACCCGAGCAGTCGGGCGTTGGGCCGGTCGTAGATCAGCGGCAGCGGCGTCACGACGAGACCGGAGGCACCCACCGACACGAGCTGGGCCAGTCCGCGCAGCGTCGAGAATCTCGGCGATCTGCTCGTCGGCGAACGCGAAACCGGGACTACCCCGGACTACCCCCTCGGCGCGGTGCGTTCGCGCTCAGGGCAGCGCGTCGACGAGGGCTCCCGGCTCGACGCGGGGCCCGGTGAAGAACGGCGTCTCCTCACGCACGTGCATGCGGGCCTCGGTGGCGCGCAGATCGCGCATCAAGTCGACGATGCGGTGCAACTCCGGTGCCTCGAAGGCGAGCAGCCATTCGTAGTCGCCGAGCGCGAACGACGCGACGGTGTTGGCGCGAACATCCTTGTAGCCGCGGGCGGCCATGCCGTGGTCGGCGAGCATCTTGCGGCGTTCCTCGTCGGGCAGCAGATACCACTCGTAGGACCGGACGAACGGGTAGACGCAGATGTAGTTGCCCGGTTCCTCACCGGCCAGGAAGGCCGGGACGTGACTCTTGTTGAACTCGGCCGGGCGGTGCAATGCGACATTGCTCCACACCGGATCACTCGCCCGGCCCAGCGGCGTGTCGCGTCGGAATCGGTTGTAGGCGGCCTGCAGCTCCTCGAGCTTCTCCGCGTGCCACCAGATCATGTAGTCGGCGTCGGCGCGCATCCCCGACACGTCGTACATACCGCGCACAACGACGCCGGAGTCGTCGAGAGACTTGAAGAAGCCGGTCACCTCGGACTTGATCGAGTCGCGGTCGTCGCCGAGCTCACCCGCGCGCACGGCGAACACCGAGAACATCAGATAGCGGATCGTCGAATTCAGTGCGGCATAGTCCAAGCGGCTCATGCACCCCATGGTGCCACCGCAGGCCGGACCGTCGACACCCAGGCCGGAAGGCCCATCCGGGCCCTCAGTCGACAGCGGCGAGGATCACCTCGGCGGCTCGACCGGCCGTCGCGATACACGCCGGCACGCCGACCCCGGCATACGAGGAGCCGGCCAGCGCCAGTCGCGGCGGCAGTGCGTCGAGCACCCCGGCCATCCGGGCCAGATGTCCGGGCGCGTAACGGGGCAGCCCGCCGTCCCATCGCTGGACGCGGACCTCGAGCACGTGCGCCGAGGGGGCGGCCACCCCGGCGTCGGCACAGATCCGATCCAGATCGGTCAGCGCCCACGACCGCAGGGACTCATCGATATGGGGATCGTCGGCGGGGTCGGCCACCGGGTCGCCGTAGCGACCGAAGGAGGCGCGCACCGACACCGGCGCACCATCACCGCCCACGTGCGGCCACTTCTGGGAGGACAACGTGAATGCCTTGGGCCGCAGATCTTCTCCGGTCGCCACCAACACGCCGGAGTGGTCGGGCAGCGTCGTGCCCGGCGCCAACGCGATCGAGACCACCACCGACGATGCCGACTCGACCGCCGCCAGGGTCGCGACGAACTCATCGCCGATCCCGGCGAGGAGTCGGGCCGCCGTCCATGCGGGCACAGCGAGAACCAGACCGTCGTAGTCTGCATCGGTTCCGGACTCGGTGCCCACCCGCCACCGATCGCCGTCGGTGTGGACGGCGACGACCTGTCGATCGGTGCGCGAGGCCGGCCGCGCGGCAGCGGTGAGCGCGTCGACGAGCACCCGATAGCCACCGACGAGTGTTCCGAACACCGGGCCACCGGTACCGACCGGATTGACTAGCCCACCGACGGCCGCCGACAGATTCGGCGCGCCCGCGTCGAGTCGCGCGGCCAGCGCCGGGATCGCTTCGCGCACACCGATGTCGGCGGCCAGAGACGAGTACACGCCACCGAGCATGGGATCGACGCTGCGCGCGACGACCGATGCGCCAAACCGGTCGGCCACCAGATCACCAACAGCCACGTCGTCGCCGGGCCGCCAGGTCAGGGCACGGTCGGGTTCGGCGGCGATGCGAGCGAGGTCGGCGGGAACGGCCAGACCCGCCATCACCTCTGTCGTGGCCGGGATACCCATCAGGGCGGGGGCGGGCATCGGATGCAGCCGCCCGCCGGACCAGATCGCCGGGCGGCGCGACGTCGGCGAGACGAGCCGATCGGCCAGACCGAGCTCGTCAACCAGCGCAACAGCCTCCGGCCGGCGCACGAGGAACGCTTCCGCTCCGACGTCGGTGGCCTGCCCGGCGACGTCGACGGTGTGCAGCACGCCACCGAGCCGTTCGCGCCGCTCATACAGGTCGATCGTGGCGTCGTCGCCGAGTGCGCGACGCAACCGATAGGCCGCGACCAGGCCGGAGACTCCCCCGCCGACGATCGCGACCCGCACCGGCATCAGAGGGTGTGGATCAACTCGACGGCGCGGGTGAGCACGTCGGGATCGGTGTCGGGGAGCACACCGTGACCGAGGTTCACGATGTGGCCGGTCGCGCCGGCCGCCACGGCCCGACGGCCGTCGTCGAGTACGCGTCGGATTTCCTGTTCGACGACGGCGGGGCCGGCGAACAGCACGGTGGGATCGAGATTGCCCTGCACCGCCTTACCCGGCCCGACGCGGTGTACCGCCTCCTCCAACGGAACCCGCCAGTCGACACCGATGACATCGGCGGGCTCGGCCATCGCCGCGAGCAACTCACCGGTACCGACACCGAAGTGGATTCGGGGCACCCCATATTCGGCGAGCTCGGCGAAGACACGATCGACGTGCGGCGCCACCAAGGTGCGGTAGTCGGCCTCCGAGAGCGCACCGGCCCACGAGTCGAAGACCTGGACGGCGTCGACCCCGGCGTCGAGTTGCACCTGCAGGAAGGTGATCGTGATGTCGGCGAGCCGGGCCATCAGCGCATGCCAGGTGTCGGGATCGGAGCGCATGAGCGCCTTGGTGTGGACGTAATTGCGACTCGGACCACCCTCGATGAGGTAGGAGGCCAGGGTGAACGGGGCACCGGCAAAACCGATCAGCGCGGTGGCCTCGTCGAGCTGATCGAGGATCTTCGTGACCGCGCGCGCGACCGCACCCACCGCGGATGGATCCAGACGCGGCAACGCCTCGACGTCGGCGGTGCTGCGGATCGGCGCTGCGATGACCGGGCCGGTACCGGCGACGATGTCGAGATCGACCCCCGCCGCCTTCAGCGGCACCACGATGTCGGAGAACAGGATCGCCGCGTCGACGTCATGGCGGCGGACCGGCTGCAGGGTGATCTCGCAGACGAGATCGGCGTCGAAGCACGACTCGAGCATTCCGATCTCGGCGCGGATCGCCCGGTACTCGGGCAGCGATCGCCCGGCCTGCCGCATGAACCACACCGGCCGTCGGGCGGGCGACTGCCCGCGTGCGGCGGCGACGAGCGGCATACGGGAGTGATTGCGGCGGGTACCAGGTGCGTGCGACATCACCGCTCACTCTGCCATGCGGGGGCCTATCGGCATCGCCCGGTCGGGCGTGCTCGCCGGGCGCCCGGTGGTCACCATCACCACGGCGCGCCTCCGACGCCCACCGTGGTCTCCGTCATACCGTCGGTGGCGTGACCTCCTCCGGAGCTCCGATGGAGCCTGCTGACTTCCGCACCGCGGTCGAGTCGCTGCATTCCGCGCGCATCCGGCGCGAGATCGAGGTCGGGCCGATCCGTCCGCCGCAGCGTCTCGCCCCCTACAGCTACGCCGTCGGCGCCGAGGTGCGCACACCGGACTCTCCCGACCTCGACATCGACGCCGATGGCCAGGGCAGCGCCTTCGGACGGCTGATCCTGCTCTACGATCCCGACGGCCAGGACGCCTGGAACGGGACGATGCGACTCGTCGCCTACATCCAGGCCGAGGTCGAGGCGGCGCTCGCGATGGACCCGTTACTTCCCGAGGTCGCGTGGAGCTGGTTGTCCGATGCGCTCGGCGTCCCGGTCGGCCAGACCGCCTCGGACGGCAGTGTGCTCGCGAGTTCCGGCGGCCGGGTGGAGGTGACCGCGCTGGGCGGCACCGTCACCTCGACGTCATCGGTCCGCTACGGCGACATCGCCGGCCCCCCACGTGCTCATCAACTTGAGTTGCGCGCCTCCTGGACCGCGCCGACCTCCGACGGACTCGGCGGTCACCTCGAAGGGTTCTGCGAGGTGTTGTCGTCGGCCGCGGGTCTGCCGCCGGTCGGGGTCACCGAACTCGGCTCAACGTGAGCGACGCAGACCCGTCCGGGGCCGCCGGCGAGCCCGAGTCGGCCTCCCCGCCCGTCACCCCCCTGTTGACTCCGCGTGAGGGGGTGCCGCCGATCCTGTCGTCGGCCGCCCACTTCGCCGATGCGGCACAACGACTGGCGGCGGGCACCGGCCCGGTCGCGCTCGACACCGAGCGGGCATCGGGCTACCGCTACTCGCAACGCGCCTATCTGATCCAGATCCGTCGCACCGGTGCGGGCAGCTTCTTGCTCGACCCGATCGAAGAACCCGAGGCACTACGGCCGGTGATCGACGCGCTCGCCGCACCCGAATGGATTCTGCATGCCGCCGACCAGGATCTACCCTGCCTTCGCGAACTCGGATTCGATGCCACCACTCTCTTCGACACCGAACTCGCCGGCCGACTGCTCGGGCTGACCAAGGTCAATCTTGCCGCAATGGTCGAGCAGTTCCTCGGACTCGGGTTACAGAAGGCTCACGGGGCCGCCGACTGGTCGAAGCGACCACTGCCCGCGGATTGGCTCAACTACGCCGCACTCGACGTCGAGGTACTCATCGAGTTGCGCGACGCGATGGATGCGGCACTGCGCGACGCGGGCAAAAGCGACTGGGCGGCCGAGGAATTCGCGTATGTGCTACGCCGTCGGCCGCCGCCGCCGCGCACGGATCGCTGGCGACGCACCACCAACATCCACACCGTCAAGACCGCCCGGGGCCTGGCCGCGGTCCGTGAATTGTGGTCGGCGCGTGAGGAGATCGCGCAGCGACGTGACGTCGCTCCCGGGCGGGTGCTGCCGGACTCGGCGATTATCACCGCCGCCGCCGCGGCACCGTCGACCACCGACGAGCTCACCCGCCTGCCGGTCTTCGGCGGGCCACGACAACGCCGACAGGCCGGAATCTGGCTCTCGGCCCTGCTGCGCGCACGCGATCTGCCCGATGCCGAACTCCCGCCACGCAAGACTCCGGCCACCGGCCCCCCACCGATCAGCCGATGGGATCAACGCAACCCGGAGGCCGCGGCACGCGCGAGCATGGTCCGGCCGCTGGCCAAACACATCGCCGAGAAACACACACTACCGCCGGAAAACCTGCTGGCACCCGACCTGGTGCGCCAATTGTGTTGGGAGGGAATCGATCTCCCGATCACCGAGGAGGCTGTCGACGCCCGACTGGCGGCCGGCGGCGCCCGCGAGTGGCAGCGTGCACTCACGGTCGGTCCGATCACCGCAGCGCTGAACGAGGCCACGTCGAGTACCTCGCCGTCGCCCGACCCGGGCTGATCACCCGAGACTATTTCGCGCCGAAAGAAACCACGCGACAGTGCTTGTCTCCGCAGCGCAGGCGGTCCCGAACCACCGCTGGTCGAATGACTCCGGTGCCGTCTACTCCGGGTCGGGGCCGTCGACCTCACGCGGCGAACGATCCGCAGGCGACGCGTCGAGTCCGGTGTCGACGAACTCGTGACGGTCGAGCCCCGGGGTCACGTGCATCCCCGAGACGGTCGCGGTGATCGAGCGCGCCAGATCCTGCGCGGTCAATCCCAACTCGGCGAGGATCTCCGCGCGTGAGGCGTGTGCGATGAATCGCTGTGGGATACCGCGGTTCTGCACCGGAACGCCAACCTCGGCGATACCGAGCGCCGTCGTCACCGCCGACCCCACCCCTCCGTGGACACCACTGTCCTCGAGGGTGACCACCAACCGGTGCCGGCCGGCGATCTCAGTGATCGACGCCGGAATCGGGAGCACCCACCGCGGATCAACGACGGTGGCCTCGATGCCCTGACTACGCAGCCGTTCGGCGGTATCGAGGGCCAGCGAGCAGAACGCCCCGACCGCGACGATGAGTACGTCCCCTCCGATCGGTTCGGCCGACGGGGTGCCCCGACGCAACACATCGACCCCGTCTTCCAGACGCACTACAGCGCGGATATCTTCGGGTACAGCACCTTTGGAGAATCGCAGTGCAGTGGGCCCATCGTCGACGGCGAGCGCCTCGTCGAGTTCTTCGCGGAGCCGCACCGCGTCGCGGGGGGATGCAACCCGCATCCCCGGGACCATCGCGAGCAGCGAGAGATCCCACATCCCGTGATGACTCGGCCCATCGGGACCGGTGATCCCCGATCGGTCGAGGACCAGTGTGACCGGGAGTTCGAGCAGCGCGATGTCCATGAGTAGCTGATCGAATGCACGGTTGAGGAACGTCGAGTAGATCGCGAGCACCGGATGCAGACCGCCGAGCGCCAGCCCGGCCGCCGAGGTCATGGCATGTTGCTCGGCGATCCCGACGTCGAACATCCGGTCGGGATACTTGTCAGCGAACGGTGTCAGTCCTGTTGGACCGGGCATCGCGGCGGTAATCGCCACGACATCCTCGCGGGCGGCCCCCGCCTCGACGAGTGCCGCGGAGAACACCGACGTCCAGTCCTGCGGTGCCACGGACTTCGCCCGGCCGGTCACCGGATCTATGACGCCGGTGGAATGCATCTGGTCGGCCTCATGGTTCTCGGCGTGCGCGTAGCCCATGCCCTTGCGCGTGACGGTGTGCACGATGACCGGCCCACCGAACGAGCGTGCCTGCGTGAACGCCGATTCGAGCGCCTCGACGTCGTGGCCGTCAACCGGGCCGACGTACTTGAGCCCGAGGTCGGTGAACATCTCCTGCGGCGCGAGAAGGTCTTTCAGACCGCTCTTGACCCCGTGCAGTACGGCGTAGGCCGGGTTGCCGACCACCGGCAATCGTTTGACCACGCGCCGACCTTCGTCGAGGACCCGCTCGTAACCGGGTTGCAGCCGCAGCCCGGACAGGTGCCGGGCCAGCCCGCCGATCGTCGGCGCATAGGACCGGCCGTTGTCGTTGACCACGATCACCACGCGACGATCCGCGGCGGCGATGTTGTTGATCGCCTCCCAGCACATTCCGCCGGTCAACGCCCCGTCGCCGACCACCGCGACGACCGTCCGGTCGTCCTGACCGGTCAGCGCGAACGATTTCGCAAGCCCGTCGGCGTAGGACAGTGCCGCCGAGGCGTGTGAGGACTCCACCCAGTCGTGCGGGCTCTCGGACCGCTCCTGATAGCCAGTCAATCCGCCGCGCTGCCGGAGCGTATCGAAGCCCTCGCGTCGCCCGGTGACGATCTTATGGACATAACACTGGTGGCCTGTGTCGAAGATCACTGGATCGATCGGTGAATCAAACACACGATGAATGGCCAGCGTCAGCTCGACGACACCGAGATTGGGCCCGAGGTGACCGCCTACCGCCGACACCTTCTCGATCAGGAACTCACGGATCTCGCCCGCCAGCGCGGTAACCTCTGCGGCTGACAGCACCCGCAGGTCGGCTGGTGAGTTGATGCGCTCCAGCAGGCCCATCTGATCCTCCATCACTGATCGTCTCGCTCCCAGGCGACGTGGTACGTACCCGGCGTGCTACCCAGACCGATAGGTGCATGCGGGAGCATGTGTGTCAGTCTACGGTCGCCGGTGACGCACCCCGGTCCGCCGAGCGCGACGACGGGCGTGAATTCGACCGCACGAGCACGGCGATCGCCTCGATGTGATGGGTCAGCGGAAATGCGTCGAACCCGCGGATCTCGCGGGTCTGATACCCGTTCTCGGCAAGCAATGCGAGGTCGCGGGCGAATCTCGCGACATCGCAACCGACGTGCACCACCACGTCCGGACCGGCCGCGGCGAGTTGTCCGATCACCTGTGCACCGGCCCCCGTCCGCGGAGGATCGAGTACGACGACCCCAGCGGCGGGGAGTCCGCCGATGGCGGCGGCGACCTCTTCTCGGTGCACCTCGATGCCGTCGTCGTCTGCGAAGGTCGCCTCGGCGGCGGCCAGTGCCCCGGCGTCGGAATCGACGATGTGCACCGCCTGCGCATGCAGGGTGTCGGTCAGGGTGGCGGCGAAGATCCCGGCGCCGCCGTAGAGGTCCCAGCACGTCCCTATTGAGTCGGTGTGGCGCGCGACGAGGTCGGCAACGGTCTGCGCATACACGCCCGCGGCGGCCCGGTGGCCCTGCCAGAATCCGGTCACCGGGATGTCCCAGGTCCGCTTGCCCACCTGGTGGCGCGCAGCGGGAAGTCCCTCGACCACTCGTGTCCTGCGCGCCCGCTCGTGGCGCCGACGACGCCGCTGTGCGGCACGACGACCGCCATCGGATCGACGACCGCCGCGACCCTCCTTGGCCGCGTCGTCGGCGGGCGCGATCTCTATGAGGTGCCGCGCGCCGTCGTCGTCGAGTACGAGCGCGAGGTCGGCGTCCGGGGTGAACCGGCCGTCGAACGCCGTGAGGTCGGTCAGGCGCGAATCGGGTTGGGCGCAGGGGTGGCCGACGACGAGGCCGGCAGCGCCGCGCCGGTGCAGACCGGCGCGGCCGTGTGCGTCGACGCCCATGCGTGTCCGAATTCGCCAGCCGGTTCCGGCGTCATCGAGCGCGGCAACCGTCGGCGGCCCGCCATCGAGTGCGGCCAGGGCGTCGTCGGTGAACCCGCCGATCCGCCGCAGGACGTCGGTGAGGATCTCGCTCTTCAGGGTGCGGGCGTGCTCGACGGCGACATACGCGAGATCACAGCAGCCGGCGCCGTGCGCGGCGGCCGAGCAGAGCGGGTCGCGTCGATGTGTCGACGGCTCAAGTACCTCGGTCACCTCGGCGACGAGGAATCCGGACCTGTCCTCGACGACGGTCGCGGTGACCAGCTCACCCGGGATCGCGCCGCGCACGAAAACGACCCGGCCGTCGTCGGCATGCGCGATGGCCGACCCACCGTTGGCGGGTCGGCGTACCCGCAGCGTCAGCGCGCCAAAGGAGGGAGCACTCGTCACGTGGGCCCGCCACCCAGTGCCCGGCGGGTGTCACCAGGGGCGTGGTAGTCGAGGTCGGCCTTGCGGCGATCGGACGACGTGAGCTGCCAGGGCACCGAGGTCACCATCACGCCGGGTTCGAACAGCAGACGTGTCTTCAACCGCAACGCCGACTGGTTGTGCAGGATCTGTTCCCACCAGTGACCCACCACGTATTCGGGAATGAACACGGTGATCACGTCGCGCGGCGATTCTCGGCGGACACGCCGCACGTAGTCGATGATCGGGCGCGTGATCTCGCGGTAGGGCGACGCGATCACCTTGAGCGGCACCCGCAGATCGCTGTCTTCCCATTCCGAGACCAGTCGGCGGGTGTCACGGTCGTCGACATTCACCGTGACCGCCTCGAGTACATCGGGTCGGGTGGCCCGCGCGAACAGCAACGCGCGTTTGGTGGCCAGGTGCAGCGTCGAGACCAACACGATCGAGTGGGTACGGCTCGGGAGCACTGCCTCGTCGTCGGCGGGGGTGCGCTCGAGTTCGCGCTGCACGCTCGCGTAGTGGTGGTGGATCGCCTTCATCAGCACGAACAGGATGACCATCGCCAGGATGGCGATCCAGGCACCGGCGGTGAACTTGGTGATGAGCACAACCACCAGCACGGTTGCCGTCATCACCAGGCCGACGGTATTGATGACCCGCGACTGCATCATCCGGCGGCGCGCCTTCGGGTCGGTCTCGGTACGCAACAATCGGGTCCAGTGACGCACCATGCCGGTCTGGCTCAGCGTGAACGACACGAACACGCCCACGATGTAGAGCTGGATCAGTGAGGTCACCTCACCGCCGAAGGCGACCACGAATGCGATCGCGGCGACTGCCAGGAACAGGATGCCGTTGCTGAACGCCAGCCGGTCGCCACGGGTGTGCAGCTGCCGGGGCAGGTAGCGATCCTGGGCGAGTACCGAACCGAGCACCGGGAATCCGTTGAACGCAGTGTTGGCGGCCAGCATCAGGATCAGTGCAGTGACGGTCGCGACGAAGTAGAACCCGGCCGGGAAAGTGTCGAACACTGCGTGGGCGAGTTGGGCGATCATTGCCTTCTGCTGGTAGCCCGGGGGCGCCCCGATGAGGTCCTCCGCCGGGTTCATCACGTATTTGGCGCCGATCCGCTCTGCAAGGAAGACGATGCCCAACAGCAAGACAACCGCGATCAACCCGAGCAGCAGCAGAGTGGTCGCCGCGTTTCGGGACTTGGGCTTCCGAAACGCAGGCACACCGTTGCTGATGGCTTCGACCCCGGTCAGTGCCGCGCATCCCGAGGAGAAGGCCCGCGCGATCAGGAAGACGAAGGCAATGCCCATCAGGTGGGTGTGTTCGGCCCGGATCTCGAATCCCGCGGTCTCCGAACGAATCTCTCGTCCGAGGATGAAGATCTCGGTGAATCCCCAGATCAGCATGCCGAGCACACCGACGATGAACGCATAGGTCGGAATGGCCAGTACGCTGCCCGATTCCTTGAGTCCACGCAGGTTTACTGCGGCCAGGATGATGATGGCGGCCACACAGAACGACACGCGATGTTCGGACACGAACGGGATCGCCGATCCGATGTTCTCTGCTGCCGACGAGATCGACACTGCGACGGTCAGCACGTAGTCGACCAGCAGCGCACTACCGACGGTCAGCCCCGCCGTGGGCCCGAGGTTGACCGTGGCGACCTCGTAGTCGCCGCCGCCGGAGGGATAGGCGTGCACATTCTGCCGGTAGCTGGCGACGACCACCGCCATGACGATCGCGACTGCAATCGCGATCCATGGGGTGTAGGCCAACGCCGAGAGCCCGGCAACGGAGAGCACCAGAAATATCTCCTGCGGCGCGTAGGCGACCGAGGACATCGCGTCGGAGGCGAATACGGGGAGCGCGATGCGTTTGGGTAACAGCGTGTGGCCGAGACTGTCGCTGCGAAACGGTCGTCCCAGAAGCAGTCGCTTTGTCGCAACGGACACCTTTGACACGGTGGGCACCACGCAACATTAAGACCTGGGTCAAACGAAGGCCACCAGGACCCGCGTCACGACACGCCTGCTACGGGTAGGTTCATCTTTGCGCGGACCGACACCGGTCCAGTGCCGGCTCTCCGGCGACGCGTCGTCTCCCGGCGGCATGCGCAGGGAAGGAAGGATCGATTTTCTTGCGGGTAGTCATCATGGGCTGCGGCCGCGTGGGCTCGTCGTTGGCTCGCGCGATGGTCAAACGCGGCCACGAGGTCGCGATCATCGACCGCAACCCCTCGGCGTTCACCCGACTCGGCGACGAGTTCACCGGTCAGTGCATCGTCGGGGTCGGATTCGATCGTGATGTGTTGATCAAGGCCGGGATCGAGCAGGCCGACGCCTTCGCCGCGGTGTCTTCCGGCGACAACTCCAACATCATCGCCGCGCGCGTGGCCCGGGAGACCTTCGACGTGGGGCGAGTGGTCGCGCGCATCTACGACGCGAAACGTGCCGCGGTCTATGAGCGGCTGGGCATTCCGACGGTGGCCACCGTGCCGTGGACGACTGAGCGGTTCGTCTCCGCGCTCGGCGAGGTTTCCACCACGACCGAGTGGCGCGACCCGTCGGGCACGCTCGCGATCGCCCAACTCGAGATCGACGAGTCGTGGATCGGGACGACCGTGGTGAAGTTCCAGGAACTCACCGGAGCACGCATCTCATTCATCAATCGGGTCGGCAATCCTGTTCTGCCTGAAGCGAAGACGGTCTTGCAGCAGGACGACGTGGTGTTCGCCGCAGTGCTGCTCGAGCGCCTCGCCGTCACCCGTACGATTGCCGCGTCGCCGATCGACGCCGACTGAGGAGTATCAAGAATGAAAGTCGCCATCGCCGGGGCCGGTGCAGTCGGCCGTTCCATCGCCCGCGAACTCCTCGTCAACTCCCACGAGGTCACTCTCTTCGAGCGCAAGGCCGAGCACATCGACACCAACGCGGTGCCCGGTGCGCAGTGGCTGCTCGCCGACGCGTGCGAGTTGTCGAACCTCGAGTCGGCGGAGCTGCAGTCCTTCGACGTCATGATCGCTGCCACCGGCGACGACAAGGCCAATCTCGTCGTCAGTTTGCTCGCGAAGACCGAGTTCGCGGTCAATCGTGTGGTCGCACGGGTGAATGACCCCCGCAACGAATGGCTGTTCGGCGAGGAATGGGGTGTCGACGTCGCCGTCTCGACGCCACGACTGCTCGCGTCTCTCGTCGAGGAGGCCGTGTCGGTCGGAGATCTGGTGCGGCTCATGACATTCCGGCAGGGTCAGGCAAATCTCGTGGAGTTGACGCTGCCCGCCAACACACCGCTGGCCGGCCGGCCAGTCCACAAGCTGAGCCTGCCGCGCGATGCTGCTCTGGTGGCTATCCTGCGGGGTGGTCGGGTGATCGTGCCCGAGCGTGACGATCCGATCGAAGGTGGCGACGAACTGGTGTTCATCGCGCCTGCCGAAATCGAACCGGCATTACACGAGGCGATGCGGGTCCCGCAGTGACCGCTGCGGCGGGCGGATCGGAGTGGAGGAGCTACCCTTCGTCCGAGCCGTACAGCTCGTAGTATGGGTTGTAGACCACCTTGAATCCATCGTGCTCGGCAAGGCGGCCACGCACGGTGAGTTTGCGGCCCGGCTCGATGCCGGGAATGCGGTTGCGTCCCAGCCACTTCAGGATGACCGTGTCGGTCCCGTCGAAGAACTCGGCCTTGACTCCACTCTTGGCGGCACGCGAGCACGTCTCCACCGCACGCAACTCGCCGTGCATGGTGACCTCGTCGCCGCGACTACATTCGACGGCGCGCTGTGCTCCCGTTGCCTCGGACTCGGCGGCGATCTGCTCGGCATCAGCATTGCCGAGATCTTCGGTCAACCGTTTGGTCAGCCGCTTGAGATAACCGGCCGTCGGCATCACAACCTCCAGAAGAGACTTCGTTTCCGCGCGGAGGGCACGAGCCTGCTGGGCTGTGGTTCTCGGCCTTCTCGTCTCTTCCGACGCGGGTACTTTCGACTCAGCGTAGACCCATGTCCTCATCGCGTACAACGCGCGGCATGATCTGTGCATGCCCGCGAATGACTACCGGATCCACACCCGCAGGTTGACCGGCGCCGGGAGCGATGGCGAGCCGGCCGAATGTACCGGCGCCGGGAGCGATGGCGAGCGGGCCGAATGTCGCGGCGCCGGGAGCGATGGCGAGCGGGCCGAATGTACCGGCGCCGGGAGCGATGGCGAGCGGGCCGAATGTACCGGCGCCGGGAGCGATAGCGAGCCGGCCGAATCTTTTCCGGCGGACATCCTCATCGTGATGCCGGGGACGGGTTCGGACGCCGACTTCGTCCGCCGAGCGTTCGGTCCCGCGGCCCGCGAAATCGGCGTCGACCTGATCGCCCTGGAGCCGACCGACAATCTCATCGGCGGACACCGCGACGCGCTGCGGCGGTTCACTGCCGACCACGCCCGGGTGTTGGTGGGCGGGTTCTCCATCGGTGCCGCCCTGGCGCTGGAGTGGGCACTCGGTCCGGGCGGGCATCGTTGCGTCGGGGTGTGGGCGGCGATGCCGGCGTGGAGTGGAGAGCCGAGTACTGCACTTGCCGCGACCGGCGCGGCGATGACCGCGACAGCCCTACGTACCGACGGCCTGGACGCGACGATCGATGCGATGTCGTCGACGAGTCCGACATGGTTGGCCAATGAGCTCGCCCGGTCGTGGCGGGCCCTATATCCCGGACTCGTTACCCAGCTCGAACGGGCGGCGGCATATCGCGCCCCCGACCTCGACCGGATCGCCACGCTGTCCGTGCCGCTGGCGGTGGTGGCCGCCGACGACGATCCGCTCCATCCGTGGGCCGTCGCGCAGTCGTGGTGCCGCGCAGCACCACGGGCGCGACTACAGCGGGTTGGCCTGGCGCAGTGGGGTACCGATCCGGCGGTGTTGGGGCGCGCGTGCGCGACCGGATGGCAGTACCTTCTCGATGAGGATGCCGCACCAACAGAACAGTGAGCACGCTCGGTACGGGGCGAGCCGGTGGTCAGCGCTTGCCGCGGCGACGGCGGAAGCGTTGCATCGCCGAACCCGCCGACGGCGGGGGCGCGTCGTCGGCGTCGGGTGCGCCCTCCCGTGCCCCACTGTCGACTGCGGTCGGCACCTCGCGGATGACGGTCGCCTGCTCGATCTGGTCGAGCGCACCGCCGGAGATGTGTTCGGTCTCGGCGGTCGGCTGCTCGGGGAGCTGTGCGGGGGCGGTGGTTTCGCTCGTCGCGTTCGGGGCGTTCGGGGCGACGAGGTTGTCGTCGGAGTTGCCGCCGGAATCGTTCGGTACCCCGGCAGCCGAGTCGTCGGCGAACATCTGCTGCTGGGCGGCGGCGACCTGCTCGGCGAGGACGGGTGGCAGGACGATCGGCAGCATTTCTCGGGGCGGCAATGGATCCTTGCCGCGCCGAACCACCGACTCGGCGAGGACGGCACGCGCAAGTTGCGCGAGTGGACCCGCGGATTCAGCCGGGCCACTGGCGACACATCGCACCATCCATCGTGAACCGTCGACCCCGATGAATCGGTGTGCTCCACCGGGTACCTCGGCGAGTACCTCGCGTCCCCAGTGCCCGTCCTCGACGCTGGTGGTCGCACCTTCGTCCCGCAGAGACGCTGCGAGTTCCCGGACGACTTCGCGCCACAATCCCGGAGAGCGCGGCGCGGCGAAGGCGGTCACGCTGATGCGGCCGTGCGGGGTCACCAGATACACGGCTTCGGGTTGGTGGTTGGCCGACATCTCGACGGTGACCTGTCCGCCCTCGACGACCGGGACCAGCACCGACCCGAGATCCAGGTGCGAATTGGCCAGTTCCTCGGGCGGGGTGTCAAGCAGTTCGATGTCGTACGGCCCGCGGGCCTGGCCGACCCGCAACTCCCCGTCGCGCGAGTCCCCTGCCCCCCGCTCCTCGTTAGCCATCAGTTGGTATCTCCCCTCGCCGTTTTCACGGTTGGCACCGCGTCACCCTCGCCACTGCAGGGTAGTCCAGGACCGGGCGCACGCCTCACAGGATTGCGTGACCGCCGCTGGACCCGTATCCGCCCGAACCACGGCTCGTCGCGTCGAGTTCGGCGACCTCGATGAACCCGGGAAGTTCGACTCGTTGGATCACCAACTGCGCGATGCGGTCACCGCGCGAGATGTGGATGGTCTCGGTCGGATCGAGGTTGATCAGACACACCTTGATCTCACCGCGGTACCCGGCGTCGATCGTGCCGGGTGCATTGACGATCGACAGCCCGGCGCGCGCGGCGAGTCCGGACCTGGGATGGACCAGGCCGACGGTGCCGTATGGCAGTGCGATCGCGATGCCCGTGCCCACGAGATGCCGACGCCCGGCCCCGAGTTCGAGATCGATGGTGGAACACAGATCGACCCCAGCATCACCGGGATGGGCGCGCGCGGGCAGTGCGATGTCGGGGTCGAGTCGTCGAATCCGGACCGGTGGGATCACATCGGACGGGTCGGACCCGGTCACAGGGGGGAATTCTGAGGCCACGGGGGAAGACTACGCTGGGGGTGTGAGCGACCCGGAACCCCGCAGTGCCACCGAATCCCGCAGCGCCACCGAATCCCGCAGCGCCACCGACCCCAGCAGCCACGAACCCCGCACGGACGTCTCCCACACGGAGGCTGTCGATGAGTCCCACTCCGTGGTCTCGACGAACTCGGTGTCGGGGACCGATCCTCGCGGTGACGGCAGCAACGGTGACGGCGATCGGTACACCGAGCGGTTATCGGTGCCGTGGTGGTGGTGGCTGGCCGCCGTGGTGGTGACAGGCGTGGTGGGTCATGAGATCCAGCTGTCGGCGCATGATTCGCCGTGGGGTCTGCTCGGTTACCTCGGCGCGGCGATCGTGTGTGCGTTGGTTCTGGTGTCGCTGGGACACACCCGAATTCGGGTGACCGCAGACGGTGAGCTGCACGCCGGGAAGGCGCGACTGCCACGGTCGGTCATCGCACGCGGGGCATCGGTGCCGGCATCTGCGAAGAGTGCCGCCCTGGGCCGGCAGCTCGACCCCGCGGCATTCCTCATCCATCACGCATGGGTGAAGACGATGGTGTTGCTCGTGCTGGACGACCCGGACGATCCGACTCCGTACTGGTTGGTCTCGACGCGAAGGCCGACCGAGCTGTTGAGCGCGTTGGGTGTTGCCGACGCGGCCGCCGACAACGGGTGAACATCCGACGAGCAACCGCCGGTGACGTGGTGACGCCTGGGCCCCACCACGATCCGCCCTGAGGGCGGATCCGCGCGGTGGGGTCGATCAGGCGCAGTCCACGCAGATCATGCTCGCGCCGCTCTCACGGGCCAGACGACTGCGGTGGTAGACGAGGAAACAGCTGGTGCACGTGAATTCGTCAGCCTGCTTCGGGATGACCCGAACCGAGAGCTCTTCTCCGGAGAGGTCAGCGCCGGGCAGTTCGAAAGACTCGGCGGTATCGCTTTCGTCGACGTCGACAGCAGCCGACTGCGCCTCACTGCGCCGTGCCTTCAGCTCCTCGAGCGAGTCCTCGTTCAGGTCCTCGGACTCCGTGCGCCGTGGGGCGTCGTAATCAGTAGCCATTGTGTGCCTTACCTGGTTGAAGGAGCGCGACCTTTGGGTCGTCGGCTCGTGACCTGGACCGCTGGGGCGCTAAGTCGCCGGGATTGTCTTGCCGGCGTCACTACAACGTCATGACCGGTGCGATTCGTTGCCGATCATCGACCAGACAGTTGTGATGTTGATCACAAATCCTTGCCAGAACTCCAGCGGACTCTGGAGTGCGGGCGCCCGAAGCCTAGTGCATGACCACCTCAGAGTCAACAGTGTGTGCACCCGAATGACACCGGCGCATGAAGCGTCGCCGACGACCATCCCCTCCTCGGCGCAGCCTGCGCTCCGTCGCGGCGGCCACCCTCTACAGTTGGGCCAGAATCGGCGGTCGAGCCCGGCATTCATCGCCGGCGCGCTCGACCCTTCCCTGGTGAAGGAGCGCAGTTCACGGTGGTCTCGCAGATTACGACCGGCTATCCCACCGACCACAACGGTCGGCCCTACAAGCGTCGGAACGCGCGCGCGATCCTCATCCTCTTGGCCGTCCTGGTGATTCTCGGCATCATCGCGTGGTCGGTCGCCCTGGCCGGTTCGGGTTCCGATACCACCCCCACCGCCTGCAACGAGCCGTCGCCCGCGAGTACTTCGGCCTCGGCGACCACCACCGCCGCCGCACAGCCCCCCGCGCCCACGGGCGCAACCCCATCCCGCACCGTATCGAACCGGGATCAGATGCTGTCGGTTGCACCGGCCGCGCTGTCGACCTTCCAGGTGCGCGTCCTCAACGCATCCACCCAACGTGGCCAGGCCCAATCGGTGTCCAACGACCTCACCGCCCAGGGATTCACCCCGGCCAGCGACACCGCATTCGGCGACGACCCGATCTACCCGAATCACGATCTGGACTGCGTCGCCCAGATCCGGTTCGGACCCGCCGGACAGGCCGCCGCCGCGTCGGTGTGGCTGGCGATCCCGTGCGCCCAACTGATCAACGACGGCCGTCGAGGTACCGACGTCGACGTGGCACTCGGTGAGTATTACAAGCCGCGCGAGCAGTCACAGGACGCGCAAGCCGCACTCGAGGCGCTGCGTTCGGCCGACCCCAAGAACCCGCAGGCCGGAGTCGATCCGGGTCTGGTGAAAGCGGTTCACGCCCAACCCTGCTGAGCGACGCCCGCGGTCCGCGGGAAGCGTCAGTCGCGAGCCGGAAGCGCCCGTCGCGCACCGAGATCGTCGAGCAGCGCAACAAAGGCATTGGCGATCCCGGGAGCCACCGCGATCGTCGCGTGGCCGTCGCTGGACCGCGAATCGGCCGGTGGCAAATGAACGACCGCTCCGGCCTCAGCGGCGATCAATCCGCCGGCCGCCCAATCCCAGGGACTCAGCCCGTGTTCGATGTGGGCATCGACCGCCCCACTGGCCACCATGCACAGATCGAGTGCCGCCGCGCCGATGCGACGGAGGTCGCGTACCCGGGGCAGCAATTGCGCCACGATCGCCCCCTGCTCCCACCGGCGCTCCGCGTCGTATCCGAATCCGGTGGCGACGAGGGCGAGCTCGACTCGCTCGATGTCGTTGCAGCGCAACGGCACCGTGTGACCACCGGCGCGCAAGAACGCGCCGCCGCCCTCAGCCGCGTGATAGGTAACCGCCCGCGCGACGTCGACCACCGCGCCCGCTACCGAACGACCGTCGACCTGCGCGGCCACCGACACCGCATAGGCCGGGATGCCGTACATGAAGTTGACGGTCCCGTCGATGGGATCGACGACCCAGCGTACCCCGGTCGGCACATCGACGGCGCCGCCGGACTCCTCGCCCAGGATCTCGTCGGCCGGCCGGGCCGCGCGGAGACGATCCCGGATCAGTTGCTCGGTTTCGGTGTCCGCCAAGGTGACCGGGTCGGTCGGCGTCGACTTGGTGGTCACCGCGTCAATGATGTCGGCGGCGGCCCGTCGACCCGGCCCGCCGAAGAGTTCCCGACGTCGGTGACGAACATGGTCGGCCGCGGCCTCCGCGATGTCGACGGCGAGCTCGGCCAGTGCGGCAGGACTCTCGACTGTCACATTCGCCAACGGCACGTCATCGGATGCGACGTTCCGGCCGACAGGATCACTGCCTCGTTGCTCCACCTGTCCATGTGAGCACATCCGGCGCCGGGAGCGGACGTTCGGGCGTCCGGTGAGACGGGGCTCACCGGACGCCCGACACGTCCCGTGATGGATTGCCCATCCTCGCTGCACCACGATGCTCGCCTGGATAGCCTAAAGACGCGTGATACCCGATCAGCATCGATCCGTACCGAGAGGACCCGCCATGACCGAGTCTGGCACGCCCGGCTCCCCCACCGTCTCCGCACCCGAAGGAGAGCGGAACACGGACGAAAAGATCTCAGCGGCAACCAATCTCGCCTTCGGCGTGGACGTCGGCGGCTCCGGCATCAAGGGCGGCATCGTCGATCTCGACACGGGTGCCCTGATAGGTGAACGGTACAAGGTGCTCACCCCGCAACCGGCGACCCCCGACGCGGTCGCCGGCGGGGTCGCCGAGGTCGTCGCGCACTTCGACTGGCACGGACCGGTCGGCATCACCCTGCCGGGGGTCATCACCGGCGGCATCATGCGCACCGCGGCCAACATCGACAAGGGCTGGATCGGCACCGACGTCTATGAACTGTTCAGCAAACGTCTCGACGGCCGGAAGGTCTCGGTCCTCAACGACGCCGACGCCGCCGGTATGGCCGAAGACGCCTATGGGGCGGGCAGGGGCGTCGATGGCGTCGTGATGCTGCTGACCTTCGGAACGGGTATCGGATCGGCGATCCTCAACGACGGAAAACTAGTGCCCAACACCGAACTCGGCCACCTCCAGGTGGGTAAGAAAGAAGCCGAGCACCAGGCGTCGTCGAAGGTCAAGGAAGACAAGGGATGGTCGTATGAGAAGTGGACCGAGAAGGTCTCCGAGGTCCTCAAGACCTATGAGGCGCTGTTCTGGCCGCGACTGTTCATCGTCGGCGGGGGGATCAGTCGCAAGTCGGCCAAATGGATTCCGCTGCTGACCAACTCCACCCCCGTCGAGGCCGCGGCCCTGCTCAACACGGCGGGCATCGTCGGGGCGGCCATGGCCGTCGATCAGGGCCTCCGCGTGTAGTTCGTGACCTTCCAACACCGACGTTGACCTGGCCTTTGTCACATCGGTGGGGGTGGTGTCGTTACAATGGTCCGCATCGGTGCCATGTGCGCCGCACCAAGCCCTCATCCGCGACGGCCGACGCTGCCGCGAGGACAGTAAAGATTCGCATCCGAAAGGTTGTACGTGGCAGCCACCCAGACCCGCCAGAACGACGCGGAGGTCTCCGACCCGACCACGGTCTCCGACCCGACGACGTCGACCGCTCTATCGGCTGACAAGGCGCCCGCGAAGAAGACCGCCAAGAAGGCGGTCAAGAAGGCCACCGCTCGCAAGACCGCCAAGAAGGCTCCGGCCCGTAAGACCGCCGCGAAGAAGGTCGCCCCGCCGAAGGCGGCCGGTGACGCGGACTCCCCCGACGACACCGATACCGAGCCCACCTCGATCGAGGAGCTCGATGGCCCCGACGCCGTACTCGACGACGTCGAGATCGACGACAACGATCTCACCGACGACGAAGACGACACCGAGGGCTCCACCGACGCCGAGGACGACGAGGACGACGAGGAGTCCGAAGACACCCCCGCCGCTCCTGCGGCGGGCACTCCAGCCACCGCCGCGGCCGCCAAGTCCTCCGACGACAGCAAGACCGCCGGCGACTTCGTCTGGGATGAGGAGGAATCCGAGGCCCTGCGCCAGGCCCGCAAGGACGCCGAACTTACCGCGTCCGCCGACTCGGTGCGCGCCTACCTCAAGCAGATCGGCAAGGTCGCCCTACTCAACGCCGAGGAGGAGGTCGAACTCGCCAAGCGCATCGAGGCCGGCCTGTTCGCGACCGAGCGACTGCGCCGGGTCATGGAGTCCGGCGAGAAGATCAGCACCGCGCAGAAGCGCGATCTCAACTGGATCTCCCGCGACGGCAACCGCGCGAAGAATCACCTCCTCGAGGCGAACTTGCGTCTGGTCGTGTCACTGGCCAAGCGCTACACCGGTCGCGGCATGGCCTTCCTCGACCTGATCCAGGAAGGCAACCTGGGCCTCATCCGTGCCGTCGAGAAGTTCGACTACACCAAGGGTTACAAGTTCTCGACCTACGCCACCTGGTGGATCCGTCAGGCGATCACCCGAGCCATGGCCGATCAGGCCCGCACCATCCGCATCCCGGTGCACATGGTCGAGGTCATCAACAAACTCGGTCGCATCCAGCGAGAGTTACTCCAGGACCTTGGCCGTGAGCCCACGCCGGAGGAACTCGCCAAGGAAATGGACATCACGCCGGAGAAGGTTCTGGAGATCCAGCAGTACGCGCGTGAGCCGATCTCGCTGGATCAGACCATCGGCGATGAAGGTGACTCACAGCTCGGCGACTTCATCGAGGACTCCGAGGCCGTCGTCGCCGTCGATGCGGTGAGCTTCACCCTGTTGCAGGACCAGCTGCAATCGGTCCTCGAGACGCTCTCGGAGCGCGAGGCCGGCGTGGTGCGCCTGCGTTTCGGATTGACCGACGGCCAGCCGCGCACTCTCGATGAGATCGGCCAGGTGTACGGCGTCACACGCGAACGCATCCGCCAGATCGAGTCGAAGACGATGTCGAAACTGCGCCACCCCAGCCGCTCCCAGGTCCTGCGCGACTACCTGGACTGACCGGCCCCCTCTTGATCCACCCGATTGTCCCGGCACGCTAGCCGGGGCAATCGGCGTATGCGAGCCGATTCCCCAGCTCTGTCAAGGGCTGTGAGACCGCCAATCGGACGGATTCGCGGCTGGGAGGGGCAGCGCCCCTACGATGTCGGACACGCCTCTTTCGCGCGATATACCCCGAACACCCCCGATGCGACGCCGTGTCATCGACCTGTGCGGGGCGCGTCGATGCAGTGTCCGGTCGGGATCGCCGCCGCCTGATGCGACGCAGATCTGATAGAGCAGCGACCCTGATTCTGCCCCGACTCGAGACCACCCTGGTCTTGGGCATCCCTCCTTGGCGATTTGGCAATGCCGACTCAAAGGTGGTGCGTCACATCGCAATTCCAGATACACCAGGCGCGTGCGGTTCACCGTCAGTGGCATTCCCCGGCAGCACCTTGGCCAGCCGCTGGGCACCGCTTACTCCTCGTCGCTGCGAGCCTCGGTTCCCTGGTCGGTCTGGGATCGCGGGGCATCAGCTTCGCGCGGGTCGCGGCGTTCGTCTACACGCTACGCGACGCCGAGGTGGAGTCCGCCGATGCCGTCAGCTCCCTGCGCGAGGAATGCCGAACGCGACTCGTGAGGGGGCCGGCGGCGACTCCGGCAGGCCGATACCGGGGCTCTGGGTCCGCACCTGCTCCACGATGTGAGCCGCGTCGCACTGCGGGTAACAGTCTGTGGATCCCATGTTGCGGGCGCCGCCACCGGTGTAACGGGTGAGTGACGACACAACTCGCCGGGGCTTCGGAACAATACGAAAGCCGAAAACGTCTGACACAGTGAGGTTGGCGCATCGCCCGGATGTGCCGGCTCACGAAGGAATGGCACGAGAGGTGCCGGACCGGGACGGAGGAAACAATGCCAGACATCGCGACCACACCCCCGATCTTCCTGCCACTGACCGCATCGGATCGCTGCGATCGCTGTGGCGCCGCAGCCAAGGTGCGCGCCGTACTCCCCAACGGCGGCGAACTCCTCTTCTGCCGGCACCACTTCAACGAGCACGAGGCTCGCCTCGTGGAAATGCAGGCCACCGTGGATCAGTCGGCCGCCGAGCTCGTCTGATCGACCCACACCACGAGAGGGCCCGGCGGGAATGTTCCTGCCGGGCCCCTCTCGTCATCTGCGGGAGATCAGCGCCATTCACGCAGGGCGGCGATCCGCTCGCGCAGTTGATCCGCCGAGGCCATCGCGGTCGGTGGTCCGCCGAGTTTGCTGCGCAGTTCGCTGTGCACGACCCCGTGCGGTTTCCCGGTGCGATGGTGGTGCATCGCGACGAGCGTGTTCAGTTCCTTGCGCAAGGCGTGCAAATTCGCGCCGGCGGGCTTGACCGCGTCGGCGGCCGGGGCGACCGAACGCGTCTGGACCTGCTCGGCCTGCCGCTGACGCAGGAGCGCGCGCACCTGATCGGCGTCGAGCAGGCCGGGTAGACCCAGGTAGTCCGACTCCTCATCGCTGCCGGAGAAAGTCGCCGTGCCGAATGAGGAGCCGTCGAAGATCACTTGATCGAGTTCGGCGTCGGCGTGGAGGGATTGAAAACCCTTCTCCTCCTCGCCCGGCTCGTCCTTCTGCTTGTTGGCGTCGGTCAGCAGGGCGTCGTCGAGGCCATCGCTGTCCCGATGCGGCTTGCCGAGCACGTGATCGCGCTCGGCCTCCATCTGGCTGGCGAGATTCAGCAACACCGGCACCGACGGCAGGAACACGCTCGCGGTCTCACCTGGGCGCCGGGACCGGACGAATCGGCCGATGGCCTGGGCGAAGAACAACGGCGTCGACGAACTCGTCGCATAGACGCCGACGGCCAGCCGCGGAACGTCCACTCCCTCGGAGACCATCCGGACCGCCACCATCCACTCGTCGTCGGACTCGGCGAATTCCGCGATCCGCGACGACGCCTTCGGGTCGTCGGAGAGCACAACCGACGGCATCCTTCCGGTGATCGCCTGCAACAGTTCGGCGTAGTCGCGGGCAACGGTCTGATCGGTGGCGATGACCAGGCCACCAGCATCGGGCATGCCGCCCGCGCGAATCTGTCCCAGCCGGGTGTGGGCCGCCTGCAGCACCGAGGGAATCCAGTCCCCGTGCGGATCCAGGGCCGTCCGCCACGCGCGTGCGGTGTGCTCAGCCGACAGCGGCTCGCCCAACCGTGCGGTGAATTCCTCGCCCGCACTCGTGCGCCAACTCGCCTGACCCGAATAGGCCAGGAACACCACCGGTCGCACGACGCCGTCGGCGAGGGCGTCGGAGTAGCCGTAGGTGTGGTCGGCGCGGGAGCGCAGCACCCCACCCTCTTCGGGTTCATAGGTGACGAACGGGATCGGCGAGTCGTCGGATCGGAACGGCGTACCCGTCAGCGCCAGTCGACGCTCGGCGTCGTCGAAAGCCTCGCGGATCGCCTCACCCCACGACTTCGCATCGCCGCCGTGGTGGATCTCATCGAGAATCACCAGCGTGCGCCGGTTCTCGGTGCGCACCCGGTGGCGGGACGGGTGCGCGGCGACCTGCGCATAGGTCAACGCAACACCGTGAAAGTCGGAGCTGGTCTGACCGGTCGCATTGCGAAACCGGGAGTCGAGCGCGATGCCCACACGAGCGGCGGCCTGGGCCCACTGATGTTTGAGGTGCTCGGTCGGCGTGACCACGGTGATCTGCTCCACCGTCCGGTCGTCGAGGAGTTCCCGCGCCACGCGCAGACCGAAGGTGGTCTTACCCGCACCCGGGGTGGCCACCGCCAGGAAGTCCTTCGGTCCTCGCGCGAGGTATCGGGTCAGCGCACGCCGCTGCCAGGCGCGGAGCGGGGGGCCCGAAATGGCGGCGGCAATGTCTTCGGCAGCGGTCACGGGCAGCTGACTCCGGGGGTCGGTGGACGGGGAATCCGTCGGTGTTCCCGGTCGAACCCGGGCGACACAGTATGCCGGGCGATCGGCCGGCACACCGCACGGACGGGCCCATGCTACCGAGCGATTCCGACGCGTGGGCGACACGGTGTGGGGCACACGTGGGCGTCGAGGCGCGAGCTAGATTGCGGTGTCGATGCGCGGCTCCGCTGCGTCCGGGGTGCGCCGAACACGCCGAGGAGTCCACGCGCGAACACGTTGCACTGGGCACCTCGGGGCGATGGTGGCGCGCATCACCTTCGCCGATCGTGGATGCTGTAACCATCAGCACCCGACGACGCAACCCCGCTCCGATGACTCCCGACGACGTCACGTCGTCGGGAGCACGTCGTGACCCGGTCCCCGAGTCGGCCGGGCGATCGTGCGGAGATGAGGCAACCGACACTCTCCCCCGACCCCCTCGCGCACCACACCCCGACCGCGGTGAGTTCCTTACCGCACCGCTGCACGCGGAGCGCCGCCCGGCACCGGCCTCGGTCGAACTCGACGCACCCGACCCCAACCATCGGGCGATCGCGGACTCCGGGCTCCCCGGGACCACCCGCCGCGGCTCACGCCCACCGGACGCCGGCACGCGGACGGACCAGGAGCTCGGGCGCGACGACCCGACGGTCGAACCGCCAGAGCGGCCGCGACGTCGGGTGGTACGCGACATCCCGACCCTGATCTGGCGGACGATCGTGAAGTCCTGGGACGACGGGATCGTGGGCTGGGCCGCGCAAGCCGCATTCTGGCAGGCGCTGTCGCTACCTCCCCTACTCCTCGGACTCCTCGGCAGCGTCGGCTATCTCTCGGGCTGGTTCGGTCCCGACACCGTCGATGTGATCTCCGAACGCATCCTGGCGTTCGCGAACCGCACCTTCTCACCCAATGTGGTCACCGACCTGATCAAGCCGACCGTCGACAATGTCCTGGGCCGCGGACGGGTCGGGGTCATCTCGGTCGGCTTCATCCTGTCGTTGTGGGCCGGCTCGTCGGCGGTGTCGTGCTTCGTCGCCTCGATCGTGCGCGCCCACGACCAGCACGAGGTCCGAAACCCGGTGTGGCAGCGCATCTTCGCCCTGCTGCTTTATCTCGGCTTTCTCACCGTTGCGGTCCCACTACTCCCCCTGGTCGCCCTGGGTCCCAACTATCTCCGGGAGATCGTCCCCGAATCCTGGGATCCCATCGTCACCAATGCGATCGATTTCGGGTACTTCCCGTTCGTGGCGTTGCTGCTGATGCTGGTGCTGACCACGCTGTATCACCTGGCACTGCCCAATCCGCTGCCCTGGCATCGCCTGGTGGGTGGCGCGATCGTCGCGGGCATCGTGTTCTGGGTGGCCAGCTACTTCCTGCGGCTCTACCTGGCGGCGATCACCCGGGCCGGTTACACCTACGGCGCTCTGGCCACCCCGATCGCGTTCCTGCTTTTCACGTTCTTCCTCGGGTTCGCGATCGTGGTCGGCGCCGAGTTCAACGCCGCGGTCCAGTCCCTGTGGCCTGCGAGGCCGGCGGTGACCGCTCAGGTCCGCGACTGGGTTCAGCACCAGACCGCCGAGGTCACCGGGCAGCTCAAAACGCTGCCCGAGCGCCTGTCGACCGGCCCGATCAGTCGACGCAGCCGGCCACGCGGTCATTCACCCGACGATTCGTGAGATCACGCCCGATCTCTGAAATTTCGGTACATCGTCGCCGTCGGCGATCACTCCTTGCGCATCCGCTTGTAGATCTTCTTGCACTTCGGGCAGACCGGTGAGCCCGGCTTGGCCGATCGCGTCACCGGGAAGGTCTCCCCGCAGAGGGCCACGACATGCGTACCCATGACCGCGCTCTCGGCAATCTTGTCCTTCTTCACGTAGTGAAAGAACTTCGGCCGGTCGTCGTCACCGCGATCGGTGGCGTCGGTATCGGACCGTTCCTCGGTGGTGGTGTCGGTCCGCACATCGGTGTCGATGCGTTCGTCGATGTCGGGCCGCTCAATGGTTTCGGTGGGCATACCCACCATTGTGCGCCACCCGGGCTGGACCGGGTCACCCCTGCCAGGCAAAGACACTCGGGAACGCATCAGAACCGGATACCCGGACATAGCCGACAGTGCGACCGTTCGGGGAAAGTGGGACAGTGGGGTGATGGGTGAACGGAACGACAACGGCGAGCGGTCCGGGACGGATCGATCGAAGGCAGATGCGTTCCTCATCACCGGCGCCCCGACACCGTATGACGAGCAGCATCGCGCCCGTGTCCGCAAATACCTGACACTGATGGCGTTCCGTGTCCCGGCTCTGATCATCGCGGGCATCGTGTACTCGTCGACCGGTTCGGGCTGGTGGGCACTGGCCATCATCGCCGCATCGATCCCGCTGCCGTGGGTGGCGGTGCTGATCGCCAACGACCGGCCGCCGCGCAAACGCGGGGAGGTTCCGCAGTACCTGCACGGGTCCGATCACTCAGTCGTCGGCCCGGCTCCCCTCGGAACCACTGCCCGGACGATCGATTCGACCTCCTCGGAGACACCGCCCCAGACCTGAATCGTCTTCCACGGATTCACTGATCTCAGCAACTTCTCAGAACCACGGCCGGCGAGATAGGGATATCAGCAGGTCAGCGTGGTGACCGAAAGGTAAGGAAGTCCGGCGGCGGGAACTATCGGCGTCGCAGCGGCGTTGGACCTTTGCAGAATGCACTCAAGTCAGGAGGCCGGAATGTCACGCTCCACCGTTGCTCGCTCCACCACCCCCACCACCGATTTCTCCGCCGAGCCCACCACCTCCACTCGTCCTGCCATGACAGAGCAGGATCTCGACGCCCAATCGCCGGCCGCCGACCTCGTCCGGGTCTATCTCAACGGCATCGGCCGCACAGCGTTGCTCAATGCCGAACAAGAAGTCGAGCTCGCCAAGAAGATCGAGGCGGGCCTATACGCCAAGCATGTCCTGGCGACCCGTAAGCGTTTGAGTGCCGTCAAGAAGCGCGACCTCAACACCGTCATCCGCGAGGGGGAGGCAGCGCGTGCCCATCTCCTGGAGGCCAACCTGCGTCTGGTGGTCTCGCTCGCCAAGCGCTACACCGGTCGTGGTATGCCGCTGCTCGACCTCATCCAAGAGGGCAACCTCGGACTGATCCGCGCCATGGAGAAGTTCGACTACGCCAAGGGATTCAAGTTCTCGACGTATGCCACCTGGTGGATTCGTCAGGCCATCACCCGCGGTATGGCCGATCAGAGCCGCACCATCCGGCTGCCCGTCCATCTCGTGGAGCAGGTCAACAAGATCGCCCGCATCAAGCGCGAGCTGCATCAGCAGCTCGGCCGCGAGGCGACCGACGACGAGCTGGCCAACGAGTCGGGCATTCCCGCCGACAAGATCGCCGACCTCCTCGACCACAGCCGCGATCCGGTGAGTCTGGACATGCCGGTCGGCAGCGACGAAGAGGCCCCGTTGGGCGACTTCATCGAGGATGCCGAGGCCACCTCAGCCGAGAACGCAGTCATCGCGGGCCTGTTGCATTCGGACGTGCGCGCCGTTCTCGCTACGCTCGACGAGCGTGAACAGCAGGTCATCCGCATGCGCTACGGCCTCGACGACGGTCAACCGCGTACGCTCGACCAGATCGGCCGTATGTTCGGACTCTCCCGCGAGCGTGTCCGGCAGATCGAGCGCGAGGTGATGGGCAAGCTGCGTCAGGGCGATCGCGCCGAACGCCTGCGCGCCTACGCCAGCTGACCCGGGGCTGCCCCCACTTCATTTGGCCTAGCTGAGCCTCCTCGGTCCGGTGTCCCTCCTCGAGGGCACCGGACCGATGCGTATCCGGGCATTGAGAATCGCGGCGCCGTCGGGTGAGACCAGGATCGGATCACAGGTGACCTCGCGGATCTCCGGGATGTCCTCGACGAGGGTCGAGATGCGTTGCAGGATGTCGACGAGAGCGGATTTGTCCGCGGGGCGCTCACCGCGAAATCCGTCGAGCAGCGGCGCCGAGCGAGGCGCATCGATGAGATCGGCAGCGTCTCGATCCGACAGCGGCACCGCCCGGTACGCACGATCACCCAGGAGTTCAAAGGTGCTGCCGGACAAGCCGAAGGAGATCAGCGGCCCGAATGACGGGTCATCGCGCATGGCGATGACGGTCCCCACCCCCTTGGGCGCCATCTTCTGCACGTGCAGGACGCGATCGCCGGTGAGTTCGGTCAGTTCGGCGAACGCCGTCACCACCGCGGTGGGATCGGGCAGATCCAGCCGCACACCCTCGCGGTCGAGACGACCCCGCCAACCCGGCGAGGTGGCCTTGACCGCCACCGGAAAACCCAGCTCGCGGGCGGCCGCACTGGCCTCGTGCATCGTCCGTACCTCACCGAATGCCACGACATCGATGCCGTACCAGGTCAGCAGCCGGGCCGCGGCCACCTCGTTCAGCAGTCGACCGGTCGGCTCGGCATCGGGGGTGTCTTCGTCAGGTGAGGTGCGTTCCCCATCGGTGGCCTCGAGGCCCGCCATTTCCTCCCGGACGAACATGCGGGCGGCTTCGGGATCGACGTCGGCAGGCCGGATGACGGTCGACTCGGGCCGGGCGCGCCAGCGGGCGTACTGCCACGCATTGGCGAGCGCGGACGCCGCGCGTTCGGGGCTGCCGTAGGACGGTATCGACCCCCGCTCCGGCAGGCCGTTCGGGCCGGGACGCATGAGTCCGGGCGGAATGCCCTCGACCGCCAGGAACGTCGTCACGATGGGCTTGGCCGCATCGGCGTCGGGCGTGTTGGCCGCGGCCATCAGTGCGCGCGCGTGCCAGTCGGCGTCGACCGCCACCGGCGGCACGAACACCACGATGATCGCGTCGACCTGCTCGTCGGCCATCGCCGCGGCCACCGCCGACTCGAACTCCTCCTCTGAGGCACCGGCCCCGATGTCGACGGTGCCGATCACGTCCAGACCACCGTTGCGGGCGGTGTCCGCGGCGAGGCTGCCGAGTACCGAGGAGTTGCCGATGATCCGGGTGCGCGGCCCGCGCGGCAGCGGCTGATAGGCGAATATCGTTGCGCAGTCGAACAACTCCGGGATGGTATCGACCTGGATCACGCCGGCCTGCTCGAGCACCATCTGCGCGATGCGGTCGTCGAGGGTGGCTGCGGCCGATCGGGCGGCACGCACCGCGGTCAGCGCCCCCTTGCCGGATTTGACCGCCACGATCGGCTTCGTTCGCGAGACGCGGCGCGCGATGCGCGAGAACTTCCGCGGGTTACCGAAACTCTCCAGATAGAGCAGTACCACATCGGTCGCGCTGTCGGTGTCCCAGTACTGCAACAGATCGTTGCCGGAGACGTCGGCGCGGTTACCCGCCGAGACGAAGGTCGACAAACCGATCTGACGGCGCGCGGCGGTGTCGAGGATGGCGATACCCAGCGCACCGGACTGACAGAAGAAGCCGACCCGGCCGGCCGCGGGGATACGGGGTGCCAATGTCGCGTTGAGTGCGACTTGTGGGTCGTTGTTGGCGACGCCGAGAGCGTTGGGTCCGACCAGACGCATGCCGTGTTCGCGAACCTGCTCCAGCAGGCGGCGCTCACTCGCCAAACCTTCCTCACCGGCCTCACCGAACCCCGACGACACGATGACCAGAGTGCGTACGCCCTTGACGAGGCAGTCATCGAGGACGTCGCCGACGACTGCGGCGGGCACGGCCACGACCGCGAGATCCACGGGATCCGGGATGTCGCGCACCGTCTCGTAGGCACGGATACCCCGCACCGACGGCGGCCGCTGGCGGTCTCTCAGTCGCGGATTGCCATGCGCCACCCGACGTCCCACCGCGTGGTGACCGGCCGCGGCTCCGCCGTGTGCCTGCTCGCCGGTGTCATCACCGCGGTGGCCGGGCCCATTGACCGGGAACACCGGTCCGGCGAATCCGCCGGCGATGATGTTGGCCAACAGGGCGTTGCCGACCTTCTTCGGGTCGGCCGATGCACCGATCACCGCCACCGACATGGGTCGCAGCAGATTGGCGACGCTGCGCGCCTCGGACGCACGTTCGCGGGCGTTGCGCACCGACAGCAACGCCTCGGTCGGGTCGATGGTGAACTCGACGTGCACCGTCGCACCGTCGAAGGCGCGCGAGATCTGGTATCCCGCATCGCGGAACACCGCGACCATGTTCGGGTTCTCGCTGAGCACTTCCGCCTCGAATCGGGTGAATCCGTTCTCGGCTGCGGCGCCGGCGAGGTGTTCGAGAAGGATCGGCCCCAACCCACGTCCCTGATGCGCGTCGGCGACGACGAAGGCGACCTCGGCCGATTCGGGTTTGCCGTCGGCGGCGAGGCCCTCGTAGATGCCGATCGCGATGAATTCACCACCGAGCACCGCGACCAGCGCCACCCGTTGCTGGTGGTCGACGGTGGTCGTCCGCACCACCTCGCGCGGCGGCAGCGTCGGGGTGGGGCCGAAGTACCGCATGTAGCGGGTGCGTTCGCTGAGCCCGGCATGGAACCGGACGACGCGATCGGCGTCGTCGGGGACGATCGGCCGCAGATGAACCACACCACCATCGGAGGCCAGGACGTCGGCGATCCAGTGACGCGGGTAATCCCAGGGCCCGCGCGCGACCGCCCCCTCCACCGTGCGCGCGCCGGTGGTGATGTCGGCATCGACGTCCACCTGTCCTGAGCCGTCCGAGGCAGGTTTCTCAGTCACGCGGATCCTCCGGGTCGAGTCCGTGCAGCGGGAATACCGCCTTGCGGGTGGCCATGATGGCGCGATCGGTCTGTCGCAACGCCGACTCGTCGATACCGGGCGGTGCTTGCTGGCCGGTATCACCGTCCCAGGCGACGTAGCCGACGTCGCCGTCGTCGCTCATGGTGCCGACCGGTGCCGCCGAATACTCCGGGTAGATGGTGTCTGCGACCTCAGTGGCGGTCTGACACCACTGCTCACCGATCGTGGTCTCGACGGGGATGTCGCGGTCGAGGACCACGCCGAGCAGGTGTGTCCAACTGCGGGGTACCACATTGACCACGCCGTAGCCCCCGCCACCGACCGCGATCCACCTTCCCTCACAGTACTTTTCGGCGAGGTCACGCATGGCGATCATCGCCGCGCGTTGTCCGTCGACGGTCAGTGACAGATCGGTCAGCGGGTCGGCGCGGTGACTGTCCGCGCCACATTGGCTGATCAGGATCTGTGGTGCGAACTCGGCGATCATTGAGGGCACCACCGCATGAAATCCTCTCAGCCACAACCGATCCGGAGTATTCGGCATGAACGGGAGATTCACCGCGGTGCCGTGTGCGTCCCCCTCCCCGATCTCGGTCGGCCAACCGGAACCGGGCCACAGGGTGGCCGGATGCTGATGCAGCGAGATGGTCATGACACGCGGGTCTGCGACGAACTCGGCCTGCACCCCGTCACCGTGATGGGCGTCGATGTCGACGTAGGCGATGCGGTCGTAGCCGTGGTCGAGCAACCATCGGATGGCGACCGAACAATCGTTGTAGATACAGAACCCCGCAGCCCGCGATCGCAGGGCATGGTGCATGCCGCCGCCGATGTTGACCGCCCGTCGCACCGATCCCGATGCGACGGCCTGCGCGGCGGCGAGCGTTCCGCCGACGAGCAGCCGGGCGGCTTCGTGCATCCCGCCGAAGACGGGATTGTCGGCGTCGCCGAGTCCGAACAGTCGCGCCAGCAACGGCCCGGACAACGACGCGGTGCCCGATCCGACGGCCCGCACCGCATTGAGGTAGTCGCGGGAGTGCACCGGGATCAGTGCGTCATCGTCGATCTGCAACGGATCGGCGAGCTCGACGTCGTCAAGCACCCCCAGACTGCGCGCCAACGACATCGTCAACGCCAGACGCACGGGGTTCATCGGATGGGAGTGCGCCCACCGGTAGGCCAGGAAGTCCTCACTCCAGATCACCGCTGCACTCATCGAGAACTCCACAGACTCGGCACGAATGTCAGGCTAGTGGGTCCGAGGCCTGCCCGATGCGGATCGGCACGGGGGCGACGACGCTCACACCCAGGACACTCACACCCACAGCCGACGGCGCCACGGGGATGTTCCGGGCCCTCGACGACATCGCCGATGCCCGTGCTGCTCAAGGTACCCTTGGTGACGACGAAGGGACTGCGGACAGTGAACGATCTTGTTGACACCACCGAGATGTACCTGCGGACGATCTACGACCTCGAAGAAGAGGGGATCGTTCCGCTGCGTGCTCGTATCGCCGAGCGTCTCGACCAAAGCGGACCGACGGTGTCACAGACGGTGGCGCGCATGGAACGCGACGGGCTGTTGCGGGTCGCGGGCGACCGTCACCTCGAACTCACCGGCAAGGGTCGCAGTCTCGCGATCGCGGTCATGCGTAAGCACCGGCTGGCCGAACGACTGCTCGTCGACGTCATTGGAATGCCATGGGACCAGGTGCACGACGAGGCCTGTCGCTGGGAGCACGTGATGAGCGAGAACGTCGAACGACGCCTGCTGGCGGTACTCGACAACCCCACCACCTCACCCTATGGAAACCCGATTCCCGGCCTCGAGGCACTCGGCGCCGAGGCCGCGACCGCCATCGACACCGCGACCCGACTCTCCGATATCCCGCAGGGCGACCCGGTCGCGGTGATCGTGCGCCGCGTTGCCGAGCACGCCCAGTCCGATCGCGAGTTGATCTCCGACTTGCGTGAGGCCGGGGTCGTCCCGAACGCCCGGGTGACGGTGACCTGCACCCCGCAGCGCGTCGAGGTCGACACCCCGGGTCACGAGGGTTTGGTCCTCTCTGCGGAGATGGCGCATTCGATCTTCGTCGAGAAGGTCTGACCGCGATTGCCTGACCCCCGGCGACGCGCACACAGCGCTGCTCGGGCCACGCTGGTTGGTCCCACGATTCGACGGCCCGGCCGGTTAGCCGACGGCACGCAGTGTTGCGCGGGGGATCACCACCCCGAGATCAGTGGCGATGCCGTACGACTCATCGATCATGCCCCAGAGTAGTGAGGGTGCCGCGCCGCCGCGCAACGCCTGGTCGAGCAGGTTCGCCAATTTCCACCCAGGGTCGGCCGCCAACGCGCAGTCGAGCGCGACACCCGCGAACGCCCCCTCCCCGCCGATGTAGTGCAGGTGCGCGAGAAGTGTTGCGGCACTGGCACGTCCGGTACCTCGCAATCGGCGCGTGAGTGTGCGCCATAAGTGTTCCGCGCCTGCCCTCAGGTCGGTGACCGCGCAGGCCAGTGCGGCGTCGCGCACCGGGAGTGTGGTGATCGCGCGGTGCAGCACCGTCATCGTCGCGCAGTCGGGGACGCCCGGCGCCTGCATCGCGCACAGAACGGCGCGCAACAGCTCGGCGTTTCGCCCTTCGTGGGGTTCGATACCACCGTAGGGTTCACCACCAGCCCGAGCCGGACGGGTCGACCGCTCCCCTCGCCGTGGCGCCAACCGCATCTCGGTTCGCGCCGAAATCGATTGACCTGCAACGTGTTCTGCTCGAGTTGGGGAATCACTGCTCGGGAATCCGCAGTTCGGGGAGTCGCAGTGCGGCAACGAAGTCAGCATCGCGGCCATCTCGCCGCGATCGCGCAATATCCGTCGACCTGTCAACACCGCCTCGGCGACGGCGGTCGGTGAGGTGTAGGGATCGGCCATAGTACCGCCGACCGGTCGGCCGCCCACCCCGGCTCCCGTGGGACCGGCACCGCGTCTCCAGATCAGTTGCCAGGGCGCATGCTGCTCGAAGGCGGTGACGACGAAACCCTGTGCGAGACCACCGGAATCGGCGAGGCAGTCATCTGCCAGAGAGAACACCTGACGGTAGCGGTCGTCGTCGGGCGAATACCGATCGTCAGCGATCACCGCGAGGACCGGTCCGCTGTCGTGTCGGCGGACGATGTGGCCGAGGCTCTCGGCGACGACGAGCAGATCGTCGGCGGCGTACCCGTCGGCCGTCAGCGACAGGTCGTAGCGCATGGCAACCCGAACGCTGTTCGGGGTCTGGAGAACGACGACGATCAGCGAGTGTCTCGGGATGAATCCGAGCAGCGCGGGAACGGCACTGAGCACGGTGGTCGCATCGATGGGTGAGGGCGGTGTCTGTGGCGTCGTCATGCTGTGATCGTGATCCTCGGCGCTGTCCGGTCCCCGCCGGTCGAGACCGCTCCGGACCGGTGATCCCCCGACCTCCGCTCGTCCACAACCGTCGGCACACACCGAGGTCAGAGGGCAGCAGCCACCGCTTTGGCGAACAGCGCGTCGAGATTGCGGACGGCCGCCGGGTCGATGCCGCCGTCACCAGCCCATCGGTACTGCGCGTACACGCGGATGTCACCGCGTTGTCCGAGCAACGTCAGACTGCTCGTGGCCGCGGAGTGGGAGGTGTCGCCGGTGAACGCGGTGCGCTGCAGCGCGGCGGTGGCAACCCCGGCCGGTGAGGGCGGAGCCGGTTGTATTCGGGTCGCAACGATGCTGCCGGCCCGCTGCCCACCGGTACGGGTTTCCGGACACCGACCGGCTTGGGCAAGCACCTCGGCGAGCCCATCGGGCGCGCGTGCAATCGCGGAGGTATACGACGAGGCTCCCCCGGCCACGATCACCGAGGTGACGACGGCACCGGCGGACGACGGAGCCCGGGGCGCGCAATCGACGGGATAGGCCACCGCCGGATCATTACCGCTCACTCCGGCCAGGGCGAAAGGCACCGCCATCCCAGGAACCCGAGTCGCCCCCGAGACAGGGAAATCGGCCGGTAGCACCGCACGATCGGAGAGGTCCGCGGCCGAATTGCCCACCGCCTGCCCGTCTGTCGTACAACCGGTGAACAACACGCCCGCACAGACCGACATACCCACGAGCCGAGGCAGAACACCGACCACACGGATGTGCCCACGGCGCGCTCGGCGCTGAGGTGTCATGGGTTCCCGCGATAGGTCGTCATCGGAATCGCCGTCATGGAATCACTGTGCCACTCGTGGCTCACGCGTGGCGCACCCGCCGGCTGGGAATCGTCGCCCGAAGAGGACGGTTGTAGTGGCGGAGACGCGAGAACCGTGTGCGATACGGCGCCGAGCTGCGAAATTGGTCTACAGCGGCGTAGATGCGAGACAATCGTGGTTCACGCCCACGTTCACCTGGGGCGACGGGCCACATCGAGGAGGACTGACATGGACGAGCGGAGCGCCGACGACGGCTCACGTGACGATGCCTCGCGCGGTGACGGCGCGCTGTACGAGCTGGCCTTTCCCGCGCCCGCCATGGGACGCCATGACACGGGCCCGGTGCTGATCCACGCGCTCGACGGGTTTGCCGACGCAGGCCACGCGGTCGCACTGGCCGCAGCTCATCTGCGCAACAGCCTGGAGTCCGATCTGGTGGCGACCTTCGACACCGATGAGCTGATGGACTACCGCTCCCGTCGTCCCATGGTCGACTTCAGCGGGGAGACGTTCATCAATGTGGCGATGCCGACGCTGACCCTGCATGCCGTCCGCGACGCGAACGACCGCCCGTTTCTGCTGCTGTCCGGTTCGGAACCGGACTTGCGATGGGAGAAATTCACCGAGGCCGTACGGCGCTTGGCAGACCGCTTCGGCGTCACCGATGTCGTCGGGCTCAATGCCATCCCCATGGCCGTTCCGCACACCCGGCCGGCATCGATCACCGCCCACGGCAGTGATCCCGATATCCTCGGCGACCTGCCGCGATGGGGTACCGCGATGAAAGTGCCGGCCAGCGCGTCGATGCTGCTCGAACTACGCCTGGGGCAGGGTGGACGCCGCGCTTCGGGGCTGTCGGTGCACGTGCCGCATTATCTGTCCCAGACCGACTACCCCGCCGCCGCGTCGCGACTCTTGTCGGCCGTGACGGCGATCACCGGCCTGGATCTGCCCGTCGCCGCGCTCGACACGGCCGCGGTGAAGGTTCGCGAGCAAGTCGACACCGAGGTCTCGGGTAACGCCGAGATCGAGACGGTGGTGACGGCGCTCGAGCAGCAATACGACGCATTCCAGCAGGCGCAGACCGAACGGGCGTCGCTGCTGGCCACCGAGGAATCGCTGCCCAGTGGGGACGAACTGGGCGCCGAGCTCGAGCGCTTCCTCGCAGACCTGCATCAGGGTGCCGGCGATCAGCCGCAAGGCGGTCATCACAACGACAGCGATCATCAGCGCGGCAGCGATCCCGACGACGACAGCGGTGGCCGACCATCTGCGATCTAAGCCGACCCGATCCGGCCGACGACGCCCGGATCGCCGACCCGGATGTGTCCTCGCCCCCGACCCCAGTGCCCCCGACCCCAGTGCCCCCGACCCCAGAGTTCCTGGCCCCCGCCGCCGATGAGGACACCGCCTTCGAGGAATTCACCGACTGGTGGGCGGGCCGCGGTATCGCGTTCTACCCGCATCAGGAGGACGCGCTACTCGAGCTGGTGTCGGGAAACAACGTCATCCTCGCCACGCCAACCGGGTCGGGCAAGTCGTTGGTGGCCTCCGGCGCGATCCATTTCGCTCGCTGTCATGGCCGGCGTGCCTTCTACACCGCCCCGATCAAGGCGCTGGTGAGCGAGAAGTTCTTCGACCTGTGTGAGCAGTTCGGCGCCGAGCAGGTCGGGTTGCTGACCGGAGACGCCGCGGTCAACCCCGACGCCCCCATCATCTGCGCGACCGCCGAGATCGTCGCCAACCTTGCGCTGCGTGACGGCCCCGACAGTGACATCGGCGTGCTCGTCGCCGACGAGTTCCACTTCTACGGTGAGCGCGACCGGGGCTGGGCGTGGCAGGTACCACTCATCGAGCTCCCCCGCACGCAGTTCCTGCTCATGTCGGCGACGCTGGGCGATGTCACCTTCTTCGTCGATGATCTACGGCGCCGCACGGGCCGCGACACCACTGCGATCACCGGGACGCAGCGCCCGGTACCGCTGGAGTACGCGTATGCGATGACGCCGATCCACGAGACCATCGAGGACCTCATCGATCGCGGACGGGCCCCCATCTACGTCGTGCATTTCACCCAGGCCGCCGCGGTCGAGCGGGCACAGGCACTGTTGTCGGCGCGGATCTGCGACAAAGCCGAGCGCGCCGAGATCGCAGACGCCATCGGCGATTTCCGGTTCTCCACCGGATTCGGCTCCACCCTGTCCAAGCTGGTGCGGGCCGGAATCGGGGTCCATCACGCGGGCATGCTGCCCAGATACCGACGCCTCGTCGAACGTCTGGCCCAGCGTGGTCTGCTCAAGGTCGTCGCGGGCACCGACACGCTCGGAGTCGGGATCAACGTCCCGATCCGGACCGTGTTGTTCGCCGGACTCAGCAAATACGACGGCACCCGAGTACGGCGATTGCGGGCCAGGGAATTCCACCAGATCGCCGGACGGGCCGGTCGCGCCGGATTCGACACGATCGGTTACGTCGTCGCCCAGGCACCCGAACATGACGTGGAGAACGCGCGAGCAGTCGGCAAGGCCGGTGACGACCCGAAGAAGCTGCGCAAGATTGTCCGCAAGAAGCCTCCCGAGGGATTCGTCTCCTGGGGCGAGAAGACCTTCCTTCAGCTCGCCGAGGCCCCCGACGAGCCGCTGCGCTCGCACTTCCAGATGACCACCGCGATGCTCATGGAGGTCCTCGGCCGGCCCGGCGACTGTTTCGCGGCGACGCGGCATCTCCTCGAGGACAACCACGAGCCCCGCGATCGACAGCTGCGTCATATCCGTCACACCATCGCCCTCTACCGCGATCTCCGCAACGCCGGCATCGTGGTGCAGCTCGACCGGCCCGACGCCGAAGGCAGACACGTGGCGCTGTCGGTGGACATGCCGGAGAACTTCGCGCTGACCAATCCGTTGTCGGCGTTCGCGCTCGCCGCGTTCGAGCTCCTCGACCCGGACTCGACGACGTACGCCCTCGACGTGGTGTCGATCCTCGAGTCGACACTCGAGGATCCACGGCCGTTGTTACTCGCGCAGCGCAAACTCGCCCGCGACGCCGCGATCGCGGAGATGAAGGCCGACGGCATCGAATACGAGGAGCGGATGTCGCGGCTGGAGGAGATCACCTGGCCCCGGCCCCTCGCCGAGGAGATCACCTACGCCTTCGACGTCTACCGCCGAGGCCATCCGTGGGTGTCGTCGTTCCCGCCGAAACCGAAGTCGGTCCTGCGCGAGATGCTCGAACGGGCAATGACCTTCACCGAGTTGATCTCCGCCTATGGCCTCGCCCGCAGCGAGGGCGTCGTGCTGCGCTATCTCTCCGACTGTTACCGCGCTCTGCGGCAAGGACTTCCGCTCGCGGTAGCGACCGAGCAGATCGAGGACATCACCGACGGCGTCGGCGCGATGATCCGCGACGTGGACTCCAGCCTGCTCGATGAGTGGGAAGAGCTCGCCCACGCCGTGGCCACGAACCCGGCCTGATCGCCGGCGCGGTCAGATCGGAATCGGCTACGCGGTAATCCGCACCGGCGCGATCTCCTCGACCAGTCCGGCGATCACGGCGGCCAGCCGCCGATATGGTTCGTCGCGACCCGACGACACCCGATAGACCAACCCAATCCGCCGTCCCGGACGCGGCGCGGTGAATCGTGCGATCGCCAGTTCTCCTGCCGCCGTTTCGGAGTCGACAGCAGTCTCGGGGATCAGCGTCACCCCCAGCCCGCCTTCGACACATTGCACAGCGGTGGCCAGCGACGCCGCGCGGGTATGCCCGAGGTCGGGTGAGACCCCGGCCAGTCGACAGACCTCGAGAGCCTGCTCACGCAGACAGTGCCCCTCGTCGAGCAGGAGCAGCGGTAGCTCGGCGAGTTTGCTCGGATCGACGCGTTTTCGGCCGGCGAGCGGATGGCCGACCGGCAGAGCGAGCACGAAATCCTCGTCGTACATCGGGATCTCGGCAATCCCGGGGGCCTCTGCGGGCAGAGCCAGGACAGCGACGTCCAGCGAGCCCTCGCGCAGCGCGGTGAGCAGACGGGCGGTCTGATCCTCGACCACCCGCAGTTCGAGACCAGGGAACCTGGCCGGCAACCCCCGAAGCATCCGCGGCAGTACATAGGGCGCGACCGTAGGAATCACCCCGAGACGTACCGCGCCGGAGAGCGGGTCGTCGGCGCCGGCCGCCGCCGACAAGAATTCCTCGGCAGCGTCGGTGACCGCGATCGCTGCAGGAAGCAGGGTCAGCCCCTCCGGCGTCAAGAAGACACGCCGGGTGGTGCGCTCGATGAGTGTGCGTCCGAGACCAGCCTCCAGCGCCGCCAACGCCTGCGACAGCGATGGCTGGCTGATCCCCAGTTCGTTTGCCGCAGAGCCGAAATGAAGCCTGCGTGCCAACGCGACGAAGGCACGCAGGCCAGCCAGCGACGGCTGATAAGTTTTATCTGACATACCTATCATTCTAGTGCTAATCATCACGTTTCACTTTCACCGATTCCCACGCACAATGGTCGGTGCGAAGCACTATCGGTACGGCCGTGCCGATCCGTCCGGATCGCCGGCCGCCGCGCAACCAAAGGAGAGATTGCACACCATGGCTCTGCTCACGATCGGCGATCAGTTCCCCGCCTACAACCTCACCGCTGTGATCGGCGGCGACCTGTCGAAGGTCGACGCCCAGCAGCCCGACGATTACTTCACCCAGATCTCCAGCGATGATCATCCCGGCAAGTGGCGGATCATCTTCTTCTGGCCCAAGGACTTCACCTTCGTGTGCCCGACTGAGATCGCCGCCTTCGGCAAGCTCAACGACGAGTTCGCCGACCGCGACGCCCAGGTGCTCGGCGCCTCGGTGGACAACGAATTTGTCCACTTCCAGTGGCGCGCCCAGCACGAGGACCTCAAGACCCTCCCCTTCCCGATGCTGAGCGATCTCAAGCGCGAACTGGCTACCGCGGCAGGTGTTCTCAACGCCGACGGCGTCGCCGACCGCGCCACCTTCATCGTCGATCCGAACAACGAGATCCAGTTCGTCTCGGTGACCGCGGGGTCGGTGGGCCGCAACGTCGATGAGGTGCTCCGCGTCCTCGACGCGCTGCAGTCCGACGAACTGTGCGCCTGCAACTGGCGCAAGGGCGACCCCACCATCAACGCAGGCGAACTACTGACCGCCAGCGTCTGAGAGGAGCACGGCATGAGCATCGACAATCTCAAGGAAGCCCTTCCCGAGTACGCCAAGGACCTCAAGCTCAACCTCGGTTCGATCAGCCGCACCACCGCACTGAACGAGGAGCAGCTATGGGGCACCCTGCTCGCGACCGCTGCGGCGACGCGAAATGCCAAGGTGCTGGCCGAGATCGGCGAGGAGGCCGCCGACACGTTGTCCGCCCAGGCCTACAACGCCGCCCTGGGCGCCGCGTCGATCATGGGGATGAACAACGTCTTCTATCGCGGCCGCGGATTCCTCGGCGGCAAATACGACGACCTGCGCCCCGGTCTGCGGATGAACATCATCGGTAATCCCGGCGTCGACAAAGCCAACTTCGAGTTATGGTCGTTCGCGGTCAGCTCGATCAATGGTTGCGAGCACTGCGTGGGCGCGCACGAGGCCACCCTGCGCGAGGCGGGCGTGGACCGCGAGGCGATCTTCGAGGCGCTCAAGGTCGCCTCGATCGTGGCCGGCGTCGGCCAGGCGATCGCCACCACCGAGGTACTCAGCGGCGTCTGATCGGCCTGTGCGAGACCGTCGGTGACAGATGGAATCGGGCCCGGTGTCTGCGTGCGCGCAGGCGCCGGGCCCGAGTCGTCGCCGGAGCCGTAGCCGGCGTGCGAGCGCCGGGAGTCAGCTCAGAGCGTCGCCGATGCGGCTCGCGAGGTCGCCGACCTCTGCGGTGCTCATCACGAAGGCCGGGGATATCTGGAGCGCACCCTGCCCGGCGGCGCGTCCGCTCACCCCGTGTCTGCGCATCGCCGCCACCGCGTCCTGGGCGCGCGCGGGATCGGCGAGCTGGACGGCGCTGACCGCACCCAACCCGGTGCGGACCTCGCTTACAGCGTCGAGATCGGCGAGCGGGCGTAGCACCGTCGCCAGTTCGGTCTCCAGGCGCGTGGCCTCGGCGAGCAGTCCCTCGCGTTCGATGATGTCGAGGTTGGCCATCGCCGCCGCCGCGGCTCCGGCGTGACCGCCGTAGGTGTAGCCGTGGCGCCACCAGACGCCGCCGGCGTAGAACGGCTCGGCAATCCGCGGCGCTACGAAGACCGCGCCCATCGGCACGTACCCCGACGTCAGTCCCTTGGCAGTGGTCATCAGATCCGGCTGCAGATCGAACCGCGACGACGCGAACCAGCTGTCGCCGCCGATGCGGCCGAAACCGGTCACCACCTCGTCGGCGACGAACAGGACGTCATGATCACGGCAGATCTGGCGCACCTCGGCGAGATACCCCTCGGGCGGGAGATACACCCCGCCCGCACCGATAATCGGTTCGCAGAAAAAGGCGGCCACCCGATCGGCGCCGACCCGTTCGATGAGCCCGAGCAGACTCTTGGCGTCGTCCCAGCCGACCGACTCCGCGTCGGGCATGAGTTGTCCGTAGCCGTCGTGGTTGGCCGGGATGCCAGCCAGCGAGGTACCCGCGACATGCATGCCGTGGTAGGCCTTGGTGCGGCCGACGAGCACAGTCTTCTCCGGCTTGCCGACCTCGGTCCAATACCGACGCGCCAACTTGGCCGCGGTGTCGACCGAATCGCTGCCACCCGAGGTGAAGAAGATCTTGCTTCCGGGCACCGGTGCCAGCGCGGCAAGCCGATCGGCGAGGGCGTCGGTGATATCGGCGGTGAGGTCACCGAATCCGGAGTAGTGGGCCAACGTCGTCAATTGTGCGCGCACGGCGTCGGCGATTTCGGTGCGACCGTGACCGACGTTGGTGAACCAGAGCCCCGCCGTGGCGTCGAGGTAGGAGTTGCCCTGCGCATCCCAGATGCGCGCCCCCTCACCGCGGGTGACGACGAACGGACCATCGGTGCTCACCGAACCCATGTCGGCGAAGCCATGCCACAGCGAACCAGCCATGGTCACCATGATGCCGGTCGCCGCCGCGCTCGTGCGTCGCGGGGGCGGGCAAGAGCCGGTGCGATCCGGCCCACCCCCGCCGGACCCCATATCCTGGAAGACATCATGTCCTCCTCCCCTGCCCGCTCCACCGCCCACCCGGAGGACGTCGATCCTCACGAACTACGCGAGCGCATCGCTTCGCTGAGCATCGTCGACGAGCACGCGATGAGCCGCAGACTCGACAAACTCCGACTTGACAACGTCAGTCTCCACAAGCGCGGACCGGACAAGCGCGGAGCCGCTGCGGCACCCGAACGCCTGGACAGCCTGCTCCGTGCGATCGAGGGCGCCGAGAAACGGATCACCGCTCGACGCGCTGCGATCCCGGTCATCGAGTATCCGGCAGAACTCCCCGTGTCGGCGGCGCGTGCGGAAATCGCCGCGGCGATCTCCGACCATCAGGTGGTCGTCGTCGCCGGGGAGACCGGGTCGGGCAAGACCACCCAGTTACCGAAGATCTGCCTCGAGCTCGGCCGCGGTGTGCGGGGGGCGATCGGTCACACCCAACCGCGTCGGATCGCGGCCAGTTCGGTGGCGCGCCGGATCGCCGACGAGACGGGCACCCACATCGGTGACGCCATCGGCTACTCCGTGCGGTTCTCGGATCGTTCGGGCTCCGACACGCTGGTGAAGGTGATGACCGACGGCATCCTGCTGCGGGAGATCTCCTCGGACCCGATGCTGCGGCATTACGACACGATCATCGTCGACGAGGCCCACGAACGCAGCCTTAACATCGACTTCATCCTCGGTTATCTGCGCCGCCTGCTGCCCCGCCGTCCCGACTTAAAGGTCATCATCACCTCGGCGACCATCGAACCCGGTCGCTTTGCACGGCATTTCGCCACCGCGAACACCGAGGTGCCGATCATCGAGGTGTCGGGGCGCACCTATCCGGTCGAGGTGCGCTATCGCCCGCTCACGCTGCGGGAGAGTCCGGACTCCGGCGACGACACCGGTGGCGGCGAGCACGCCGATCTCGACCTGTTCGAAGGAATCGACGCCGCGATCGGCGAATTGTGGGGCATGCACGGTCGCGGGGACATCCTGGTGTTCCTGGCCACCGAACGCGACATCAGAGAGGCCGCGGCTGTGCTGTCGCGTCATGTCGCCGCAGGCGCGGAGGTGGTTCCGCTGTTCGCACGGTTGTCCATCGCCGACCAACAGAAGGTGTTTTCGCCGTCGGACGGCCGTCGAATCGTGTTGGCCACCAACGTGGCCGAGACATCCGTGACAGTTCCGGGCATCCGCTACGTCATCGATTCGGGCACCGCACGCATCTCCCGCTATTCGACGCGCACCAAGGTGCTCCGGCTGCCGGTCGAACCCATCTCGCAGGCCAGCGCCCGCCAACGTGCCGGGCGCTGCGGTCGCGTCGCGCCCGGCGTGTGCATCCGGCTCTACTCCGAGGCGGACTTCGAGGCTCGACCCGCCTTCACCGACCCGGAGATCCTGCGTACCAACCTGGCGTCGGTGATCCTGCAGATGACCGCGCTACGCCTCGGCGACATCGCCGACTTCCCGTTCGTGCAGCCACCCGACGCCCGAGCGATCCGCGACGGCATGGCAGTCCTGAGTGAACTCGGCGCGATTACCAACGGCGGCCAGAAGTCACGCGGCACAGCCCGGTCGGACTCCGACACAGCGCCCCGGCTGACACCGGTCGGGGCGACCATGGCTCGTATTCCGGTCGATCCGCGGATCGCTCGTATGCTCGTCGGCGCCCGCGACGAAGGATGTCTAGAGCACGTGCTCGTCATTGCCGCGGCATTGTCGTTGCCCGATGTCCGTGAGCGACCAGCCGAGCACCGGGAGGCCGCCGACGCCGCACACCGCCGCTTTGCGGTCCCGGGCTCGGATTTCCTCGCCTACCCGGCGCTGTGGGCATATCTACGGGAGAAGCGCACAGAGCTGTCGGGCAATCAATTCCGGCGACTGTGCGAGCGCGAGTTCCTGCACTATCTACGCATCCGGGAATGGCAGGACCTGCATCGTCAGTTGCGCGGCATCGTCACCGACCTCGACTGGGAGACTCCACGCACCGACATCGACGCCGATGCCATCCATCGCGCGATCCTCGCAGGGCTGCTCGGCAATATAGCCGCACGCAATGCCGAGGGCCGCGAGTACACCGGGGCCCGTAACACCACGCTGATGATCTTCCCCGGGTCGTCGGTCACCAAGAAGCCGCCGTCGTTCCTGATGGCCGCCGAGATCATCGAGACGTCACGGCTGTTCGCGCACACAGTCGCCGGGGTGGACCCGCTGTGGGTGGAACGGTTGGCCGGCGACCTGGTCAAACGCACCTACAGCGAGCCGCACTGGTCGTCGCGGCGGGGCGCGGCAATGGCCTATGAGCGCGCCACCCTCTACGGGGTCACCCTCGTTGCGCGACGCCGGGTGACCTACGGCCCCATCGACCCAGCGGTCTCCCGGGAGCTATTCCTCCGGCACGCGCTGGTCGAGGGCGACTGGAAGACCGATCACGAGTTCTTCCAGCGCAATCGACAACTACTCAGCGATGCCGCCGACGTCGAGCACCGCGCCCGACGTCGCGACGTGGTGCTCTCCGAGGAGCAACTGTTCGAGTTCTACGATCAGCGCATCCCTGCCGAGGTGACCTCGGCGCGGCACTTCGACTCCTGGTGGAAGAAAACGCGGTCTGCGCAGCCGCGATTACTCGACCTCACCGCCGCCGATGTGGCGGCTGACGTCGCCGTCGCCGACACCGACTATCCCGGGGTCTGGCAGCAAGGCCAGACCCGGTTGGAGCTGCGGTATCGCTTCGAGCCCGGCGCGCCCGACGACGGTGTCACCGTGATCATCCCGAAAGATCTTCTGCCCCATGTGCGTAACGCCGGATTCGATTGGCTGGTCCCGGGGATGCGCTCGGAGTTGGCGACCGAACTCGTCAAGACGCTGCCGAAGTCGCTGCGCAAGACGATGGCACCGGCCCAACGGTTCGCCGATCTGGCGCTGTCCCGGCTGAGCCCGCGCTCGGAGCCGCTGATCCGGGGTTTGGCACGGGAGTTGTCGACCATCACCCGCCACTCGGTCTCACCTACCGACTTCGACCCCGACCGACTGCCGACGCATCTGCGGATCCACTTCGCGGTCATCGACGACAGGGGCGAGATTCTCACCCGTACTTCATCGTTCGCCGAACTCACAGAACCGACAGCCGCCGCCACCGTGCACACGGCTATGCCCGTGTTCACCACGTGGACCGACGAGGGCATCGGAACACTCGCATCGAGCGAGTCCGCCGACGTCGCCGGCCAAACGATCACCCGGTACCCGACTTTGCACGTGAACCGCCGCCCCGGCCACCCCGACTCAGTCACGGTGGCCCGAGCGGCAACGGCGGCCGAGGCCAGCACCGCCCTGGCGGCCGGGGTGATGGCGTTGCTGGAGAACGCGATTCCCTCGCTGAGCCCGAAGGCTGCCGCCGGTCTCGCCCCTGCTGGTCGAATCGCGTTGAGCCAGAGCCCCTATCAGGAGTCGGCGCGGTTCTTCGGCGATTGCACACGCCGAGCAATCCGTGATCTCGTGGACGCCGACGACCTGCGTACGGTACGTTCCCCCCAGTCGTTCGCCGCACTCGCCCACCGGCTGCGACCAGCGGTAACCGATGCCGCTCCAGAGTATCTGCGCCTCGCGGTCGATGCGCTGCGGGAATTGATGGGATTGCGGGCGGTGATCGACACCCACGCGGGACAACTCGCCGCCGATGATGTCACCGAACAGCTCGACCATCTGGTGTTCGACGGTTTCATCGCCGCCACCCCGCGTGAGCACCTGAGCGAGCTTCCCCGCTATCTACGGGCCGCGCGTGAGCGCCTGGAGCATCTGCCGGCATCCGCCGAGCGCGATCGCGCCGGGATGCAGTCGCTGGATCGGGTGGTGGAGCGCTGGAATCAGCGGCTCGCACAGGTGCCCGACGGCAGGCGAGACGCGGTCAACGAACAGGCACACTGGCTCGTCGAGGAGTTGCGGGTCGGGCTCTTCGCGCAGCGACTCGGAACGCGCTATCCGATCTCGGAGAAACGCGCGCTACGTACTCTGGACCGACTCGGCTGACACGACTCCGGCTGCGGGCGTCGTCCGGCCGTGGGTCAGATTGCCCTGCAGATCGTCGATCTCGCGTTGGAAGTCCGCAAGGGAATCGAAAGAGCGATACACCGACGCGAATCGCAGGTAGGCGACCTCATCGAGATCGCGCAAGGGTTGGAGGATCGCCAATCCGACCTCGTTGCTGGGGATCTCGGCGACTCCGGAGGCACGAACAGTCTCCTCGACCTGCTGGGCGAGCTGTGCAAGGTCGTCCTCGTTGACCTGACGTCCCTGACACGCGCGTCGGACCCCACGCATCACTTTCTCGCGGCTGAAGGGCTCGGTGACACCATTGCGTTTGACGACGGCGAGGACAGCGGTCTCCACCGTCGAGAACCGGCGACCGCATGCGCTGCACGAGCGGCGCCGACGGATCGCCTGCCCCTCGTCGGCAACTCGGGAGTCGATGACCTTGGTGTCATCATTCCTGCAGAACGGGCAGCGCATACGCCAACAATACCGCTCCACCGCGGCGGAACAGCCGTGTGATCTCCTACCCCGGTCGTCACCGGTAGGCGGGTACCAGCAGCGCCTGACCGATCTGGAGCCCGCTGCCGGATATCTCGTTCATCCGCGCGATCTCGTCGATGACGGCCTGCCGGGGCAGGTCGGGCGCAACCCGTGCGGCAACCGAGTTCAGCGATTCTCCGGCACGCACGTGCACCACCTCGGTGGCCGCGGGCGTCGGTGCGGTCGACTGCTGATAGTCGCTACCGGCCACGGCCACCAGCCACACCAGCAGTGCCAGGGCGACACCAGTCAGCACCGCGACCATGGCACCGGTACGGCGAGCGCTGCGGTGCGCGGCGACCCGCGGGCCGACCGGAGTCGCGCAACGGGTGCCCCCAACCGCAGGAAGGCGGCGCGCACCGGTCCGGGCCGGGCCCGCATATACCGGCCGCCGGCGGGCCGGGTCGCGCTCGAGCATGCGCCATTCCGGGCGGCAGCGGTCGGATGACCGCTGTTCGAGCACGCGGTGTTCAGGCACGCGGTGTTCGACTGTGGCGCAGGTCTGCATCGACGACCCGCGGCGTACGGCGGCCGCGCGGTAGCCCGTCCGACGGGACCGAACCTCCAGGTCGTCGGCGCCCGGCACGGAGGGCAAAAGTACGGTCGGCATGGCGTCTCCCTAACTCGATCGTGTATTCGAAGAACGGATGTTCGATTTCTACCACGCGGCCCCGACAATTTCTCGCGACACGTCGAACACATGTTTGAGGTTGCTTATCGCCTCAGCTACCCTGGCCGGTGGTCAGGGCTCCACAGGGCCCGTCAACCAGGGCGTACCCCGTGAGGATCAGCGCACCGACCGAAAGGATGCGAACCCGATGAGTGAGAAGAAGGGCCGCTCGGGTGACCCCGACGCGGTATCCGTCACCGATCCCGATGACGCCGTCGCGACCGGCCCGATCGATCCCGTGGCCGTCGAGGCCGCGCTCACCCCGCGCCAGCAGGGCGTGCTCGATGTGATCCGCAAGTCCGTGCGCGAACGCGGGTACCCGCCGAGTATCCGCGAGATCGGCGACGCCGTCGGCCTCGCGTCCACCTCATCTGTGGCTCACCAGCTCCGGACCCTTGAGCGCAAAGGCCTGCTCAAACGGGATCACAACCGACCTCGCGCGGTGAACGTCCAGGACGGCGATCCCACGCCCACCGACGACAACCCGAATGCGTCACACCTCCCCACGCCGACGTTCGTGCCGGTTCTGGGACGTATCGCGGCCGGCGGGCCGATCCTGGCCGAGGAGGCCGTCGAGGACGTCTTCCCGCTGCCGCGCGAGCTCGTGGGCGACGGGTCACTGTTTCTGCTGCGCGTCGTCGGCGAATCGATGATCGACGCGGCCATCTGTGACGGCGACTGGGTAGTCGTTCGTCAACAGAGCGTCGCCGACAACGGCGACATCGTCGCGGCGATGATCGACGGCGAGGCGACGGTCAAGACCTTCAAACGCAAGGATGGCCATGTGTGGCTGATGCCGCACAACGAACTTTTCGAGCCCATCCCCGGAGACGACGCCGCCGTATTGGGCAAGGTCGTGACGGTGATGCGGCGTATCTGATTTCAGTCACATCCGCCGCAGGACCACTCAGCCGAATGACTCAGCCGCGCAACGCTTCCGCAGCCGCAGCACGCGCATCGGCCGGTGAGTCGGTCGCCAATGCGGCCTGCGCGGCGACGCGGCACGCCTCGCGGTCGACGCCGGCGAGCTTCGCTCCTACCGCGGGCGCCGCGGCCGGGGCGCTCGACAGCGAGGTGACGCCGAGTCCGACCAGGACGCATGCGAGCAGGGGATCGGCGGCGGCCTCACCGCACACACCGACCGGTGTCGCACTGCGGGTGCCCGCCTCGGCAACGGTGGCGATCAGCGAGAGCACCGCCGGCTGCCACGGATCAGTAAGCCCGGCGAGCTCGGCCGACATGCGGTCGGCGGCCATCGTGTACTGCGTCAGATCGTTGGTCCCGATCGAGACGAAGTCGACCTCGGCGAGGATCGACGGAGCGAGGATCGCTGCCGAGGGGATCTCGATCATCACCCCCGCCACCAGCCCACGACGGCGGACCTCGGCGGCGAACTCGGCGGCTTCGGCGGCCGAGGCGATCATCGGCGCCATCACCCAGGGGGTGGTGCCGGTCTCCTGCGCGGCGCGGGCGATCGCGTCGAGCTGACCGGCACGGATCTCGGGACGTGTCGCGGCGATCCGATTGCCTCGTACGCCCAGTGCGGGATTCGCCTCGGTGCCGTGGTCGACGAACTTCAGCGGCTTGTCCGAGCCGGCATCGAGCGTCCGGACCACGACTTTTGTGCCGCCGAAGGCCTCGATGACCTCGCGGTAGAGCCTCGCCTGCTCGTCCACCGACGGCTCGTCGGACCGATCGAGGAAAGCGAGTTCGGTGCGGAACAAACCGACCCCCTCGACGGGGTACGCCCTCGCCGCCCGCGCCGAGACGCCATCGGCGACGTTGGCCAGGATGGCCACCTCCACACCGTCGGCGGTGCGCCCGGGTCCGGTCCATTCCGCAATCGCCTTTGCCTCGCGGCGACTCTGCTCGACCTCGTCCTGGGCCCGCGCCGGATCGGGGTGAACGACAACGGTTCCCGCGGTTCCATCGACGAGAACGGGCGTCCCCGCAGGCACGTCGCCAAGGTCGGCCACCGCCACCACGCACGGAATCCCCAGTTGGCGGGCGATGATCGCGGTGTGGCTGGTCGGCCCACCGAGCCGGGTGGCCAACGCGGTGATCAGTGTCGGATTGAGTCCGGCGGTGTCGGCCGGTGCGAGGTCGTCGGCGAGGAGCACCGACGGTTCGTCTGGCACGGGCACTCCGGGCTCAGGCTCGCCGATCACCTCGGCCACCACCCGATCTCGGACATCGTTGAGGTCGGTGATGCGCTCGGCCATGATCCCGCCGAGCTTGGCGAACATCGTGGCGAACTGTTCGGTGGCAGCGGCAGCAGCGGCCGGGGCCGGGGTGCCGCCGGCGATCAGCTTGGTGGCCGTGCCAATCCATCCGCGGTCCTCGGCGAGGCCCGCGGTGGCGATCAATACCTCTGCCGCGGCACCCGAGGCGTGCGAGGCGCGCTCACGAAGTCGCGCGGCAACCACGGCGGCGGCAGCGACGAAGCGGGACTTCTCGGCCTCACGGTCAGCCTCGTCCACCAGCTGTGGGCCGGGATCGGCAGACTCGAGGCCCACCCGCTCGCCCGGACGGACGACCGGCCCGTATGCCTTGCCGCCGACGACGGGCGTCCCGTGCAGCGTGATGTCGGCATCCGACGCACTGCGCTCGGTCTGCGTGTGCTGCTGGCGAACCTGTTGATCCACGGTTCCGGCCTTTCCTCGTCGTTCGGTGCTGCGGTCGTTCGGTGCTGCGGTCGTTCGGTGCTGCGGTCGTTCGGTGCTGCGGTCATGCGGGTCGTACTCATCAAGCGGTCGTTCTGTGTGATCCATCGAGGTGTCCGAAGGATGTGAGACGCCGACATATCACCACTGCCTGTGATCGAAGTTACAAGAAATCCTTGACTTGTCAACACAAACAGGCGTAAACACAGATATACCAACACCGAGTCCCACAGAAACCCACATGGGTCGGTGGCCGGAAGGAGATCGGAGAATCGTGTACGCGGAAGAACGACAGCAGGCCATCGCCGAGCTGGTCCGCTCGAAGGGCCGCGCCTCGGTGAGCGCGCTCGCCGACCGCTTCGAGGTCACCAGCGAGACGGTGCGACGCGATCTGGCGAGCCTCGAACGCGCCGGCCACCTCCAGCGCGTACACGGTGGTGCGGTTCGTCCCGGACTGGTCCAGATCCTCGACGAGCAGGGCATCGGCGAGCGCGAGGCCAGCCATGCCGATCAGAAGGTGGCGATCGGCCGTGCGGCGATGCGTTTTCTGCCGCCCGACGGCGGCTCGCTCGCGCTCGACGCCGGCACCACCACCTACCAGGCCGCACTCAACATCCCCACCGACCGACGCCTGAGCGTGGTCACCAGCAGCCTGCCCCTGGCCACGCTTCTTGCCGAACATCCCAGCGCCACAGTGCATCTGGTGGGCGGACGAGTCCGCAGTCTGACACAGGCCGCGGTCGGCGCCGACACCGTGTCCCGACTACGGCAGTTTCACGCCACTGTCGCCTTCATCGGCACCAACGGGGTCAGCGAGGGTCAAGGACTGTCCACGCCGGACCCCGACGAGGCGGCGGTGAAGTCGGCTCTGGTGCGCTCGGCGCAACGGGTGATCGTGCTCGCGGACTCCTCGAAGATGAACCGCGAGGACTTCGCCGGTTTCGCCGACCTCGACGACGTCGATGTTCTCATCACCGACGCCGGTGTCGATCCCACCTTCACTGCGTCTCTCTCCGCGCGCGGCATCGAGGTCGTGATCGCATGATCCTCACCGTCACCGCCAACCCGAGCCTCGATCGCACCCTGGAGATCGCCGGCCCCCTCCTACGCGGGGAAGTCCAGCGCACCATCGGTGTCCGCGCCGAGCCCGGCGGCAAAGGCGTCAACGTTTCCCGCGTCATCGCCGAGGCGGGGCTGACCACTCTCGCGGTCCTGCCGGCCCGCGCCGGCGATCCACTGCTGACCGCGTTGGACCAGGTCGGACTCCGCCACGAGACCCTCGCCGTGCCCGGTGAGGTCCGGTCGAACATCACCATCGCCGAACCCGACGGCACCACGACCAAGATCAATGCCTCCGGCCAGGTCCTCGTTGACCATCAGGTGCGTGCGCTGACCGACCTCGTCTTGGCCCGAGCGACCGGTGCCGACTGGGTGGCCCTGTGCGGGTCGCTGCCACCGGGTGTCACCGACGACTGGTACCGCGTACTCGCCGACCAGCTCATCGCTCGCGGACACCGCGTCGCCATCGACACCTCGGGTGCTCCCCTGTCGGCAGCGGTGACCGGACGCATCGACCTGATCAAGCCGAACGAGTACGAACTCGCCGAGGTCAGTGGCACCGATCCGGAGATCCTGCGTCGCGCCGCCGCCGAGGGTGATCTGTCGCCCATCGTCTCGGCGTCGGCCGATATGGCCCACCGCATCGGCGGCGCCGTGCTGGCCACCCTCGGTGCGGCCGGCGCACTACTGACCACCGAGTCCGGCAGCTGGTTCGCCACGCCGCCGCCGATCGTCCCGCGCAGCACCGTCGGCGCAGGCGACTCCTCGCTCGCCGGTTATCTGATCGCCGAAACCCGGGGCGCCGACGAGCCCGGGCGGTTGCGCAACGCGGTCGCCTATGGCGCCGCGGCGGCCGCACTCGCCGGCACCCAGCCTCCCCGCCCCGACCACCTCGATCCCGACCATGTCGTGATCACCGATCTCGCCGGAGCCGCCCCCACCACATGACACACAACCCCTGACCCCCGAACAACTCCACAACCCGATCCAGCATCAGCACCCCCCACAGGACAGAGCAGTGAGGAAACCCATGTCCGACCAGATCATCACCGCAGCCACGGTGAATCTCGACGTCGACGCAGGCGACGACCCGTCGGCGGTGATCAACCACCTCGCCGAGAACCTCGGCGAAGCCGGTCGCACCAGCGAACCCGCCGACCTCGCGCGCGCCGCGCTCGCCCGAGAAGCCAAGTCCGCCACGGGTCTACCCGGTGGGATCGCCATCCCCCACGCCCGCGCCGCATCAGTGTCGCAGGCGAGCCTGGCGATGGCGCGACTGTCGAGAAAGGTCGACTTCGGCGCTCCTGACGGTCCGGCCGACATCGTCTTCCTCATCGCCGCCCCCGAGGGCGGCGCCTCCGAACACATGAAATTGCTCAGCTCGCTCGCTCGTGCGCTGGTGCGTCCCGACTTCGTCGCCTCGCTGCGGGCAGCGCGCACCGACGACGAGATCGTCGACCTCGTCGACGGTGCGATCAATGCTCCCGCGGCGGGCTCGAGTACCGAGAAGGCGACAACGCAGAAGGTGCCGACCGACACTGTGGCTACCCAGAAGTCCGCTCCGGCCGACTCGTCGACCCCGGACGCACCGAGGGGCGACAAGCCGATGTCGATCGTCGCGATCACTGCATGCCCCACCGGGATCGCCCACACCTACATGGCCGCCGACGCGCTGAAGTACGCCGCCGAGCGCGCCGGTGTCGACTTCCACGTCGAGCCCCAGGGGTCCTCGGGCACCACGCCGTTCACCACGGACGTCATCGCCGGCGCCGACGCCGTCATCTTCGCCACCGACGTCGGCGTCAAGGGTAAGAGCCGCTTCCACGGCAAGCCGGTCATCGAGTCCGGAGTCAAGCGCGCCATCAACGAGCCCGACGCAATGATCGCCGAAGCGCTTGCGGCAGCGAAGAATCCACACGCGGCGGTGGTGCGCGCCGGCGACGGCGACGGTGCCGGTGCCGGTGCCACCGAGAAGGGCGGACTGAGCCTGGGCAAGCAGGTTCAACAGGCCCTGATGACCGGCGTCAGCTACATGATCCCGTTCGTCGCCGCGGGTGGTCTGCTGATCGCTCTGGGATTCTTACTCGCCGGCTACCAGATCGCCAACAAGAACATCGACAAGACGATGAGCGACGGTGCCTACATCGCGCTGCACAACACACTCTGGAATCTCCCGGCTGGAGGACTCGGCACCTACCTGGGTGCGGTGAGCTTCGCGATCGGTTCGCTGGCGATGGGCATGCTGGTCCCGGCGTTGGCCGGCTACATCTCGTTTGCGATCGCCGATCGGCCCGGTATCGCGCCCGGCTTCGTCGCCGGCCTGGTGTCGGTGGCCGTCGGTGCCAGTTTCATCGGCGGCCTGATCGGCGGCCTCGCGGCCGGCGTCGTCTGCCTGGCGATCTCGCGACTTCCGTTGCCTCAATGGGCGCGTGGCCTGATGCCGGTGGTGATCATCCCGCTCTTCGGCAGCCTCGTCGTCGGTGCGGTGATGTTCATGTTCCTCGGCAGGCCGTTGGCGTGGCTTACGACCGAGATGAACAACGGCCTCAGCAGCATGACCGGTGGCTCGGCGATCATCCTGGGCATCGTGCTGGGCTTGATGATGTGCTTCGACCTCGGCGGCCCGGTGAACAAGGCGGCCTATCTGTTCGCCACCACCGGCCTCGCGATCGGCGGCTCGGCGCAACTGGAGATCATGGCCGCGGTCATGTGTGCCGGTATGGTCCCGCCGCTGGCGATGGCCCTGGCCTCCACGGTCCTGCGTCCGCAGCTGTTCACCGAACCAGAGCGTGAGAACGGCAAGGCCGCGTGGCTTCTGGGCGCCTCGTTCATCTCCGAGGGTGCCATCCCGTTCGCCGCGACCGATCCGCTGCGGGTGATCCCGTCGATGATGGCCGGCGGGGCTCTGTCTGGCGCGCTGATCATGGCCCTCGGCGTCGAACTGCGCGCCCCGCACGGCGGTGTATTCGTCTTCTTCGCCATGAACGCCTGGTGGTGGTTCCTCGTCGCCCTCGCCGCGGGCACCGTTCTCTCGGCGCTGTGCGTCATCGCCGCCAAGCAGTGGGGCCGCAACCGCGTCCGCTCGGCCGCCGCTACCACCCCGGCGTAGCCCCCCGCCTGATGGCGCGGTTCGCCCACGTCTACCGACCAACGCGGGCACAATCGAAGGTCCCGCCCGCAGAGGGTCCGTCCCTCACCACCGATCCCATCCGATTAGATCCCATGCGCGTACACCCCATCCGAACTGTCAAGGAGAACTCATCATGCCCAGCACCACAGTCGCCGTCGGCTCCGCAGTCGGACTGCACGCCCGCCCCGCGACGATCATCGCCGAGGCCGCAGCCAACGCCGGCGGCCTGATCACCCTGGCCGTCGAGGGCGGCGAGCCCGTCGATGCCGGGTCGGCGCTGATGATCATGACGCTCGGCGCCGAGAAGGGCACCAACGTGGTCGTGACCGCCGAGGACCCGGCCACCGTCGACGCGATCGCCACGTTGGTCGCCACCGATCTCGACGCCGACTAACCGGGTAGCCCGACACCGACAACCATCGGCCACCGACCCCCGCAGGTCGATGGCCGATGGCGTTGTCGCGCAGCGCTTGGGCCCACCCGCAGTCGTGCGCGGTCGCGGTGATCGAGCACCCCTCGGCGAGCGCGATCGTCGCCTGGTTCACCCGGAAGTTGGTACACACCCCTGCGGGAATGTCATCGGCGCGGAACAGCCGCGCAAGGAGTTCGCCTCGCATCCGCGGCCGCCGCTCAGCGGCGGCACCGAGAGGTGGGCGAGCATCAGGTCGCGGGCGCGCGCGAGGCGATCGTCGCGGGGGTGTGCAACGTGGGTGTGCAACGTGACCCGCCCCCGCGGCATCACCGTGACTCGATCGGCACCGGTGACCCTCAGGATCGCGTGACCACGAGGTCGGCGAGCTGACCGGCGAAAGCCTGTGGCACCCGTACCGTCAAGCGGGTGCCGTCGGCGGTGTGGTCGCTCGCGAGTACCTCCCCCTCCTGATGGATGCGCGAGATCAGGTCACCCCGGGTGTAGGGCACGGCGAGTGTCAGTTCGACGTCGGTGCGGCCGACGAAGTCCCGAACCCGATCGAATAGCGCCGGCAACCCCTCACCGGTGCGCGCCGACACGAACACCGCGTCGGGGGCCATCGCCCGCAACTCGGCCATCCGGGTATGGTCGATCGCGTCGATCTTGTTGATCACCAGCAGCTCTGGCGGCGCCGACACCCCCTCCTCGGCGACGACCTCGTTGATCACCCGGCGGACCGCGGCGATCTGCTCGGCGGGGAATTCGTCGCTGCCGTCGACGACGTGCAACAGCAGGTCGGCGTCGACGACCTCCTCGAGGGTGGAGCGGAACGCTTCGACGAGTTGGGTCGGCAGGTGGCGGACGAAGCCGACGGTGTCGGTGAAGACCACCTCACGCCCGTCGTCGAGCGTGGCCCGGCGGGTCGTCGGATCGAGGGTCGCGAACAGTGCGTCCTGCACCAGCATGCCCGCGCCCGTCATTGCGTTGACCAACGACGACTTCCCGGCATTGGTGTAGCCGGCGACCGTCAACGACGGCACCGCGCTGCGGCTGCGAGCCGATCGCTTGGTCATACGCGCCTTTTTCATGTCCCGGATCTCGCGTCGTAGCTTGGCCATGCGCTCGCGAATCCGCCGGCGATCGGTCTCGATCTTGGTCTCACCGGGTCCGCGCAGGCCGACACCACCGTTGCTACCGGCACGGCCACCGGCCTGCCGGGACATCGACTCACCCCAACCACGCAGTCGGGGCATCATGTACTCCATCTGGGCCAGCGACACCTGTGCCTTGCCCTCGCGGGAGGTGGCGTGCTGGGCGAAGATGTCGAGGATCAATGCGGTCCGGTCGATCACCTTGACCTTGACGACCTTCTCCAGCGCGGTGAGCTGACCGGGGGTGAGCTCACCGTCGCAGATGACGGTGTCGGCGCCGGTGGCCAGCACGATCTCACGCAATTCCTCGGCCTTGCCCGATCCGATGTAGGTGCCAGGGTCGGGGGCACTGCGTCGCTGGATAACGGCGTCGAGAACCGCCGACCCGGCGGTCTCGGCCAGTGCGGCGAGCTCGGTCATCGCCGCCCGCGCCTGCGGCGAGGTGCCCTCGGTCCAGACGCCGACGAGTACGACGCGTTCGAGTCGGAGCTGCCGGTACTCGACCTCGGTGATGTCGGTGAGCTCGGTCGACAGACCAGCGACGCGCTGCAGCGAAGCGCGTTCGGAGAGTTGGAGTTCACCGGCGGTCGGCTCGTCGGTCAGGTGACTTCCGGTGATGCGCTGGTCGTCGGAGTCCTCGGTGATACCGGTGTTCTCGAAAAGATCAGGGGCCGGGATGGGATATCCCGTGTGTGTCGTGTCGCTCATACGCCTTCCATGGTCGCATGCGGCAACGTTGCGGCGCACACCACTATTTCGCACACCACTATTTCGCGGACGCGGCGACGACTCCATGACCCGTGCCGTACCACCCGGCCGTCGTCGGAACCGTTTGCCGGTCGTGTCAGGACCCGTCCCACCCGGCGCGCAACGCACCGTCGGCAACCAGTTCCGACGGGCCGCGCAGCCACGCGTCGTCGGCGAGGATGCGCACCTCGACCCGCCCGCCCGGCACGTCGATCACCAGTTCTCCGACCCGCTCGCCCCGATGACCTAGCGCGGCGGCCGCCGCGGCCACCAAACCCGTTCCACAGCTTCGGGTTTCGCCGACACCGCGTTCGAACACCCGCATCCGTGCGTGCAGGCGTCCGTCGACAGTCTCCGGGACGGTCAGCAGTTCGACGTTGGCTCCGTGGGCGAAGACCTCGGGGTCGATCACCACACCCCGGGAGAAGTCCACGGCGGCCAGTCCGTCGGCATCGAGTTCGGGAACGACACAGGCCAGATGCGGGTTGCCGACGTCGACGGCGACGCCGGGATACAGATCGTCGCCGATGCGGACCGTCGACGGCTCCCCCACGGCGGCCGGGCCCATCTGCACACTGACGTCGGCGCGCAGTCGGTCGAAGGAATGTACGACGACCGGACGCGCGCCAGCGCGCGAGCCCACGATGAAGTCGTCGGTGCCCACGAGTCCCGACGCACGCAGGTGATGGGCGAAGACACGGACCCCGTTACCGCACATCTCGGCGATCGAGCCGTCGGCGTTGCGATAATCCATGAACCAGTCGTCAGGGTTCACCTGGCCCGGAAGGGACTCCAGCACCCCCGCAGCCACCAGCGCACCCGATCGCGCAACCCGCAACAGTCCGTCGGAGCCGATACCACGTTGCCGATCGCACAAAGCGGCGACGAGGTCGGCACTCAGTGCGATCTCGGCCGCGGGGTCGGTAAGGATGACGAAGTCGTTCTGGGTACCGTGGCCCTTCACGAACGGCAGTCCACTCATCGATTCGGTGGCGGTGGTCGAGGCGCTGGTCGTCACCGGTCCAGAGTAGCCAGTACCCCATCGGTCAGGTCGGTGGCCGCGGCGTCGAACCACGCGATCCGGTGATCACGTCGGAACCAGGAACGTTGCCGGCGAACATAACGCCGGGTGCCGATAACGGTCAGCTCAACGGCCCGGTCGAGGTCGTACTCGCCGTCGAGGGCGGCCAAGGTCTGGGCGTATCCGATCGCCCGGCGCGCGGTACGCCCCTCACGCAGACCGCCCTCGGCCAGCGCGGCCACCTCGTCGACCAGGCCGTTGGCGAACATTTCCGCGGTCCGCGCAGCGATCCGCTCGTCGAGGTCAGCGGTCTCTCTGTCAAGAGCGACAATCCTTGTGCCCCAGCGCGCTTCACCGATCGTGGGAGCCGACGCGGCGAACGGCTCACCGGTGAGTTCGACGACCTCGAGTGCCCGGACGATCCGGCGGCCGTCGGTGTCGAGGATCGATTCGGCCGCGGCGGGGTCGACCTCGGCGAGCCTGCGATGCAGAGCGGCGACGCCGATCTGCGCCAGCATCTCCTCGTAACGCGCACGCACCTGCGGGTCGGTCGCCGGAAACTTCCAGTCGTCGAGCAAGCCCTGAATGTAGAGCATCGATCCGCCGACGATCACCGGGGTCCGGCCGGCCGAGAGCAACTCCTCGATGTCGTGCGTGGCCGCGGCCTGATATCGCGCGACCGTGGCGATCTCGGTCACGTCGAGAACATCGATCTGGTGATGGGTGATGCCGCGGCGCTGCCCGACGGCGAGTTTCGCGGTGCCGATGTCCATACCGCGGTACTGCTGCATCGCGTCGATGTTGACGATCTCCCCGTCGAGGGCCTCGGCGAGATCGAGCGCGAGATCGGATTTGCCGACCGCCGTGGGACCCACCACCGCAACCGGAACGGGCGACCCGATATCACCGCCGGTCATGATGCGGATCCTGTTCGTGGTCCGGCCGAAATCGGGGTCCAGCGTGCGACGACGTATCCCACACCGAACGGCGCTGCGGCATAGAAAAAGTCGGCGTCCACCCGGGCGGCGTCCACCCGGGCGGGATGCATGTCTGCGGGAGTCACACAGGTGTGTGCGCCCGATGCCCGGGTCACCGCCGCCGCGACCTGCCAGGCGACTCGTCCACCGACGCCCTCGGCATGGCACTCCCGCACGTCGAGGTCGGCCAGAGCTTCCACATCCCCGCATTCGAGAGCGGAGTCGATTCGCTTCTGCACACGCACCGCCGATGCGCGTTCGCCACCGCCCGGAGCCTTCGGCGACAACGCGATCGCGCCGTCACCCACCACGAGCAGACCCACCGGTTCGGACACCGCCGAGAGCTCCGCCGCGATCTCGTCCCCCACCGCCGCGCACTGCGCGGGGCTCGCCGACGGGTCGAGCACCACCGGCGTCACGCGGTCGGCGCCCGCCTGTTCCCGCAGCCAAGCGGCGATCAGCATCGACAGCGGCAATCGTGGTCGTACACGCTCGGCGTCGACCTGCACGCCAACCTCCTCCGCGGCGGGATCCAGGGTCACCGGTAGGTCAACACCGAAGCGCGCGAAGGTCCCGGTGACGGCCACATCGGTGCCGCATCGCGGTCGATCGGTGGGCACTGCTGCGGCGCGACCGCTCGCCGGAACGACCGGCACGTCGTCGGCGCCGAGGGCAACCCACCGGGTGGCCGAGTCCGCCAGCGCCCGCACCGCCGAACGCGTCGCCTCACGTACCGGCCGCGTGTCGTCGGCGTCGGGACCGGCGAGTTCAGGTACCAGCAGGGGCGCACTCGGGACGAATACCGCGCAGGTGAACACGTGCTCGACGCTAGTCGACGGCGCAGTGCCACGGCGCGCAGCCCGGGCGGGCCTCTCGGCTCGAACCCACCGATCGGGCGACGAGCGGTACCCATTGTTCCGCAGCCCACACGCGATGAACTCCGAACTGCTTGAATGGACTCCAGCCCGGCGGCCGACGCGGCCGGGGATCGAAGTGACACGGCAGCCGTGACGCGCGGCACCACGAGGCGGGAAGGGGCACCTGCACATGAGCGGACCAGACAGGACACCGGAGACCGGCGGGCACGACGCCACCGGCAACACCGACACCACCGAACCCACCACGGGACCGGCAGCCGGGCCCCCGATCCCCAAACCCGGTCCGCGTCCGGGTCCCCGCCCCGGCCCGCGGCCCCGCCCGCAACCGGGGCCGGCAGCGTCCGCCCCGATCCCGGTCGTCACCCCGAACCCGTTGCCACACACCGATCCCCACCGATTCGGACGGGTCGACGCCGACGGCGTCGTGTGGCTGAAGACCTCGTCAGGCGAACGGCAGATCGGGTCGTGGCAGGCCGGGTCCGTCGACGACGGGCTCGAACACTTCGGGCGGCGCTTTGACGACCTGGCCACCGAGGTCGAGATCCTCGAGGAACGACTCGCCGCGCGTTCCGGCGATCCGCGCAAGGCGCAAGCCGCTGCCAAACATCTGCTGGAGACCCTCCCCGATGCCGCGGTGATCGGTGACGTCGATGCGCTGGCCGCGCGGTTGTCGGCGATCGTCGGGACCGCCGACGAGGTCGCCGATTCGCTCAAGGCCGAGCGGGAGGCCGCCCGTGTCGCCGCGATCGCCCGCAAGGAAGAACTGGCCGCCGAGGCCGAGGTCATCGGCGCGGAGTCCACCCAGTGGAAGACCTCGGGAGACCGGCTGCGAGCGATCCTCGACGAATGGAAGTCGATCAAGGGGATCGACCGCAAGACCGACGACGTGCTGTGGAAGCGGTACGCGAAGGCTCGCGACGCCTTCAACCGCCGACGGGGCGCTCATTTCGCCGAGCTCGACCGGGTGCGTGCCGGCGCCAAGGCACGCAAGGAGGAGTTGATCGCGCGGGCCGAGGAACTGTCGTCGTCGACCGACTGGGGTCCGACCTCGGCCCACTTCCGGGAGTTGCTGGGCGAATGGAAGGCCGCGGGCCGCGCCCCCCGCGACGCCGACGAAGCCCTGTGGCAGCGGTTCAAGGCGGCGCAGGACGTATTCTTTGCCGCACGCAATGCGATCACCTCCGAGCGCGACGCCGAGTTCACCGCCAACGGTCATGCAAAACTTGAGTTGCTCGCCGCCGCCGAGTCCGCCATCGATCCCGCGGTCGACCTCGATGCGGCCCGCCGTGAGTTCCGTGCCTTCCGGGACAAGTGGGACGAGATCGGCAAGGTTCCTCGGGAGCAGATGCACAGCCTCGAGAGCCGGGCGCGAGCCCTGGAGAAGCGAATTCGCGATGCCGAGGATGCACAATGGCAGCGCACCGATCCCCAGGCGCAGGCACGCGCCACCCAATTCGCCGAGCGCGCGGCACAATTGGAGGAGCAGGCCCGCAAGGCTGAGGAGCGCGGCAAGGCACGGGAGGCGGCCAAGTTACGCGAGCAGGCGGCGCAATGGCACGAGTGGGCACAAGCCGCCCAGACGGCAATCGAGGAACGCTGAGCCCAGCCGGGGTCAGCGGCTGGTCAGGCCCCGGAGTCCCGGCTGGTCAGGCCCCGGAGTCCCCGGTCGGTGGCCGGAAGTCGGTCCGCCCGCGGATGCGACGGGTCACCTCCTCGCGTCTGGCGGCCTCAACCCGGCGCTGCTCGGCGATCGCGAGGTGATAGGTGCTGCGTGCCCACACGACCCGCGCCCAGTGGAAGCTGAGCACGAAGACCGCGATCCAGCCGAGGATCAGCCCGATTCCGACGCCGGACGGCGGCTCGATGCCGCCGACGCCCGGGGTGTTGCGGGTCCACCAGGCCAGCAGCCCGGCCACGCAGGCGACCGCCGACCCGCACAATGCGACCCACGCGATGATCCAGCGCCGGGTGAGCAGTGCGAGCATCGACGCGCCGATCCCGAAGATCAACAGCAGGTACACGAAAACCCGGGAGGTCACCGCCACCCGCTCGGTCACTGCAGTCGCCGACATCGTCAGCACGTCGATCCCGCTGGCGGACCCGGTGTGCGGCAACACCAGCGATACCATCGCCAGGAGCACCGCGACCGCCACGACGATGGCGCGCGCACCCGGATCGATCTCACCGGCCACCCTGCGTTCGGCCTTGCGCAGGTCGTTCTCGTAGGCAGCCAGATCGGCGAGGCTCTCCGACGATCCCGACGGCCGCCGGACGTCGCGACCGAGAAGCTCCGACAGCGCCTTGTCACCCCGCAGATTCTCGTGGCGCTCACGCTTGCCCGCAGCATCGGAGTCGACCACGTTCGCGGCGTCGTCGCCCTCGCGGTGATCGGAATCCTTCGGGTTCTGGCGCTCGATACTCATGTCCTCGTCTCTCACTGTCCTGCCGTCGCCATCACGCGCCCGGGAACCTCGGAACCGGGTGCGGTCGTGCCGGCCCCGCATGCCCCGGCACCACAGCCGCTGTCGTCCGCGACGACCGGCGCGGGACCGATGCCGGGAATGCCGAGGCCAACACCGACCGGCGGGGTCGTCGGGGTCCGGCTCTGTTCGTGCGCGTCACCGGCCCGGGTGCGCCGATGCCCGGCCACGCCGGTGTCGGCGATGAGGTGGTGCGGCGCCGCCTCGGTGACCTCGGTCGTCACGATGTCACCGGGACGAATCGCCGCGGCGAGATCCCCGGGGCGGAAATGGACCAGCCGACCGTCTCGCGCCCGACCGGTCATGCGGTGCGAGTGTGCGCTCTTGCGACCCTCGTCGGCCACCACGAGCAACTCGACCTGCCGTCCGATGATGGCTTGGTTCTCTGACAGACAGATCCGCTCCTGGAGTTCGATCAGTCGCTGGTACCGCTCGGCAACCACTGCAGGCGGCACCTGGTCGTCCATCGTGGCCGCGGGTGTTCCCGGTCGCGGCGAGTACTGGAAGGTGAAGGCGCTGGCGAAGCGGGCCTGTTCGACCACCTCGAGGGTCTGAGCGAAGTCGTCCTCGGTTTCACCGGGGAAGCCGACGATGATGTCGGTGGTGATGGCGGCGTGTGGCATCGCCGCGCGCACCTTGTCGAGGATGCCCAAGAACCGGGTCCGCCGATAGCTGCGTCGCATCGACTTCAGGATCCGGTCCGACCCGGATTGCAACGGCATGTGCAGTTGCGGGCACACATTCGGTGTCTGGGCCATCGCCTCGATGACGTCGTCGGTGAACTCTGCCGGATGGGGCGAGGTAAACCGCACGCGTTCGAGTCCGTCGATGTCACCACAAGCCCGCAGCAGTTCGGCGAACGCACCGCGGTTACGCGGGGTCCCCGGGTCGGCGAAGGACATGCCGTAAGCGTTGACGTTCTGCCCGAGCAGGGTCACCTCGAGCACACCGGCATCGACGAGGGCGGTCACCTCGGCGAGCACATCGCCGGGCCGGCGATCGACCTCTTTCCCGCGCAACGACGGAACAATGCAGAACGTGCAGGTGTTGTTACACCCTACCGACACCGAAACCCAACCGGCATAAGCGGATTCACGTTTGGCCGGCAGCGTCGAGGGAAACGCCTCCAGCGAATCGCGGATCTCGACCTGCGCGGCTTCGTTGTGTCGCGCGCGTTCGAGTAGCACCGGCAACGACCCGATGTTGTGGGTGCCGAAGACAACGTCGACCCAGGGCGCCCGACCTAAAACCGCGTCCTTGTCCTTCTGCGCAAGACAACCGCCTACGGCGATCTGCATACCCGGCCGAGCGGCCTTCACCGGCGCCAAATGCGACAGATTGCCATAGAGTTTGTTGTCGGCATTCTCACGGATAGCGCACGTGTTGAAGACCACGAGGTCGGCGTCGTCGTCGTCGGAGGCGGGTAGATAACCCGCCTCCTCGAGCAGCCCCGAGATCCGCTCGGAGTCGTGGACGTTCATCTGGCAGCCATAGGTGCGGACCTGATAGCGACGCACGGCGTCACCGCCCACACCGGCATCCGGTGAGGTCGCTGAGGATTCGGACAGGTCGATACTCACTCGGTCCAGAGTACGGGGCGGGGGCAAATCGGCTGTGGAGTCGCCGACCGATCACCTCCAGCGGGTCGGGGCGGAGATATACACGTGACCATCGGCTTCCCGAACCGAACACGCAGGTGTCGCATTTACCGCGTCATTCGGACTTATCCCGATTAGGGTTGCTACGTATGACCGAATCTCCGAACGCGGCGCCGGATGCGGCGACCGCGGCCGATTCACCGCCGATGATCACCATGACGAAGGTGCAGAAGCACTTCGGTGAGCTGCACGTCCTCAAGGACATCAACCTCAACGTCCCGCGCGGTCAGGTCGTGGTCGTGCTGGGCCCCTCGGGATCGGGCAAGTCCACTCTGTGCCGCACGATCAATCGCCTCGAACCGATCGACAGCGGCGAGATCCGCATCGAGGGCGAATCACTACCCGCCGAGGGCAAAGACCTGGCCCGCCTACGCGCCGATGTCGGCATGGTCTTCCAATCGTTCAACCTGTTCGCGCACAAGACGATCCTGCAGAACGTCACCCTCGCGCCAACGAAGGTCCGCAAACAGAGCAAGGCCGAGGCGGAGAAGCACGCCCTCCAACTCCTCGAGCGCGTCGGTATCGCCAGCCAGAAGGACAAGTACCCGGCACAGCTGTCCGGCGGGCAGCAACAACGCGTGGCCATCGCTCGGTCCCTGGCCATGAACCCCAAGATCATGCTCTTCGACGAGCCCACCTCGGCACTCGACCCGGAGATGGTCAACGAGGTCCTCGACGTGATGGTCTCGCTGGCCAAGGAGGGCATGACGATGCTCGTGGTCACCCACGAGATGGGCTTCGCCCGCAAGGCCGCAGACCGCGTCATCTTCATGGCCGACGGCGCCGTCGTCGAGGACTCCGACCCCGAGTCCTTCTTCGACAACCCGCAGTCCGACCGCGCCAAGGAGTTCCTGTCGAAGATCCTGGGTCACTGAGATGGACAACCCCACCAACACCCCGGGATCATCGACAAGACATATGCGGCAACGTTTTCCACAAACTTCCGGTCATCGGCGGCGCGGCCGAAATGCGGCCCTGGGCGTCGCTGTGCTCGTTGCCGCGGTTCTTGCCACCTGTGTGAGCGCCTGTGGCAGTTCCGAACCGCGCAACCTGCTCGACTCGATCCGCAACGGGAGAGTGGTTCTGGGCACCAAATACGACCAGCCCGGCCTGGGTATCCGCAACCCCGACCGGAGCGTCACCGGATTCGACCCGTCTGTGTCGACCTACGTGGTCAATCACATCGCCGATCAACTCCGGGTGGCTCATCCCGAGATCACCTGGCGCGAGACGCCGTCGGCCCAGCGTGAGACGCTCATCAACAACGGTGAGGTCGACATGATCGCGGCCACCTACTCGATCAACGCCTCCCGCGCCAAGCAGGTCAACTTCGCCGGCCCCTATCTGATCAACTACCAGGCCCTGCTCGTCCGCGAGGACGACAACTCGATCACCTCGCTGACCGATCTGAACAAGGGCAAGAAGCTCTGCTCGGTCACCGGATCGACGTCGGCGCAGAACGTCAAGGCACAGCTGCCCGGTGTGCAGCTACAGGAGTACGACTCGTACTCCTCGTGTGTGGAGGCCGTGCGGCGAGGCAAGGTCGACGCGCTGACCACCGACGAGGTCATCCTCGCCGGTTACGCCGACTTCTTCCCCGACGAGTTCAAGCTCGTCGGGATGACCTACCCCAAGGACGCGTGCGTCGCCAGCGGCGGCAAAAAAGTCCTCAAGAAACGAGGTGCGCCGTTCTCCACCGAAAACTACGGCATCGGCATGGCCAAGAACTACCCCGACGCGATCACCGCCGTGGATGAGGCACTCGACGCCATGCTGCAGCCCGGACCGGCCGGGGGTGAATCCGCATGGGAAGCAGCGCTGCGCAAGGCAATCGGCAATCGGCATGTCGACGAGATGACGGCCCGCGCCGCAGCTCCCGGATCGAGCTACAAGTTCCTGCCCGACCCCGGACCGCAGGCCGTCGACAAGATCGTCAACTCCACGTCCACCCCGTGCCCGCCGGGCCTGAGCTGAGGAAGGCAGGTGACCAACCATGAATGAACTCTGGTCGGACATGGGGCCACAACTGTGGCCCGCGTTCACGGTGACCCTGGAACTCACCTTCTGGTCGGCGCTCGGCGCGCTCATCTGGGGCATCATCCTGGCCGGGATGCGGGTCTCCCCCGTCCCGGTGATGCGCTGGTTCGGCGCCACCTACGTCAACATCGTGCGCAACACCCCGCTGACGCTGATCATCATCTTCTGCTCGGTGGGCCTGTATCAGAACCTCGGTCTGGCGTTGGCTCCCGAGAACAGCACCTTCATCGAGAACAACAACTTCCGCCTGGCGGTGCTGGCCTTCATCCTCTACACGGCCACCTTCGTCTGCGAGACACTGCGATCGGGTTTCAACACCGTCCCGATCGGGCAGGCCGAGGCAGCCCGCTCCCTGGGCCTGGGTTTCACGCAGGTCTTCGGGATCATCGTCCTGCCACAGGCGTTGCGTTCGGTGATCGGGCCGCTGGGCAGCGTGTTGATCGCACTGACCAAGAACACCACGATCGCCTCGGTGATTGGGGTTGCCGAGGCCTCGCTGCTGATGAAGGAACAGATCGAGGACCACGCCAATGAGATCGTCGCGATCTTCCTGATCATCGCCATCGGGTTCATGATCATCACCCTGATCGAGGGCGCCGTCTTCGGCTACCTCGCCAGACGACTGGCGGTGAAACGATGAGCGGCGCAACAGTTCTCTACGACGCACCCGGCCCCAAGGCGCGGATTCGCAATGCGATCATCGCCGCGATCTTCCTCGCCGTGATCATCGCCATCGTCGTGTACGTGGTCGTCGTACTGACCGACAACCAACAGCTCACCGCCGAGAAATGGAATCCCTTCGTCACCGGGACCACCTGGACGACCTATATCCTGCCGGGGCTGTGGGGCACGCTGAAAGCGGCGTTCCTGTCGATCATCTTCGCCATGGTCCTGGGCTCGGCGCTCGGTATCGGCCGACTGTCCGATCACCTGTGGGTGCGGACACTGGCGGGCATGTTCGTCGAGATCTTCCGCGCCATTCCGGTGCTGATTCTGATGATCTTTGCCTACTACCTGTTCGCCGATTACGCGGTGTTCCCGTCGTCGCAGCTGGCCTTCGCAGCGGTCGTCACGGGTCTCACGCTCTATAACGGGTCGGTAATCGCCGAGATCCTGCGTTCGGGCATCAATTCCTTGCCGAAAGGACAGACCGAGGCGTCTGTGGCGTTGGGACTGCGCAAGTCCCAGATGATGCGTATCGTGCTGCTTCCGCAGGCGATCACCGCGATGCTGCCCGCACTGATCTCACAGATGGTGATCGCACTGAAGGACTCCGCACTGGGATACGCCATCGGCTACGTCGAGGTGGTCCGGTCGGGTATCCAGTCGGCGTCGTACTACGGCAACTACCTGCCCGCACTCGTCGTGGTGGCGGTCGTGATGATCGTCATCAACTTCGGCCTGTCGTCGCTGGCGACGTTCATCGAGAAGACGTTGCGACGCGGGCGCCGCAGAACCGAGGTCCCCCACGGCGAGGACGTGGACCTCGGCGCGATGGAGAACATTCCGGGCGTCGGTCCTCGATAACGCATCCCCGCTCAGCGCCGATCAGCTGCTGTTGCCGATCGGAATGACATTGCCGATCGGATTCCGGGTGAAACGTCACTTGTGATCGAGCTGTCCTGCTGCGTCGCGCCGGCAAGTTCGCGTTCGGCCGCATTCATTCCACTGCGGCGTCGAGGTGCTCGCCGACGACCTCGATCGCCATCGACTGCGAATATCCGCGACGGACCAACATGCCCACGAGCCGACGAAAGTGCTTGTCCCGCACCGCGCGATCGGCCACCTGCTCGAGCACACGTGGAGTCAGCTTCTTGGCGACCAGGCGGCTGGCCACAGCGCGCTCGTCCTCGGGATCGATGTTGGACAACACACTTTCGATCGTCGCCGCATCTACACCCTTGGCCTTGAGCTCGTGACGTAGAGCCACACGCCCGCGTCCCGAGTGGGTCTGGCGTGACCACACCCACTCGGCGGCGAAGTCCTCGTCGTCGAGCAGACCCGCGGAGTCCAGACGCCGCATCACTTCGGCGACCGTGTCAGCGTCGAAGCCGCGCCGAACCAGTCGCTCCTGCATCTCGCCGCGTGACCGCGCCCGGACACCCAGCAGCCGCAACGCCACATCCCACGCTGTGGGGCCGGTGGCACCGCTGGGCTTGTCAGCGCCGGTCAGAATTCCACCGGTGCCGGTGCGACGTCATCGGCGTCGACCACCGCGCCGATGCCCAGCTTCTCCTTGATCTTCTTCTCGATCTCGTCGCGGATGTCGTCATTCTCGAGCAAGAACTTCCGGGCGTTCTCCTTGCCCTGACCGAGCTGATCACCCTCGTAGGTGAACCACGAACCGGACTTGCGGATGAAGCCTTCGGCCACACCCATGTCGATGAGCGAGCCCTCCTTGGAGATGCCGTGTCCGTAGAGGATGTCGAACTCGGCCTGCTTGAACGGCGGTGCCACCTTGTTCTTGACGACCTTGACGCGGGTGCGGTTGCCGACAGCGTCGGTGCCGTCCTTCAGGGTCTCGATGCGACGGACATCCAGACGCACCGACGAGTAGAACTTCAGTGCCTTACCGCCCGTCGTGGTCTCCGGCGAACCGAACATCACGCCGATCTTCTCGCGCAGCTGATTGATGAAGATCGCGGTGGTGTTGGAATTGCTCAACGCCGAGGTCATCTTGCGCAACGCCTGGCTCATCAGGCGGGCCTGCAGACCGACGTGCGAATCGCCCATCTCGCCCTCGATCTCGGCCTTGGGGACCAGTGCGGCAACCGAGTCGATGACCAGGATGTCGAGGGCACCGGAGCGAATCAGCATATCGGCGATCTCCAACGCCTGCTCACCGGTGTCCGGCTGCGACACCAGTAGGGCGTCGACGTCCACGCCGAGCTTGGCCGCGTAATCCGGATCCAGTGCGTGCTCGGCATCGATGAACGCCGCGATGCCACCCTGTGCCTGCGCGTTGGCGACCGCATGCAGGGCGACCGTGGTCTTACCCGACGATTCCGGTCCGTAGATCTCGACCACGCGGCCGCGCGGCAGTCCGCCAATACCCAGCGCGACGTCGAGGGCGATCGAGCCGGTCGGGATCACCTCGATCGGCTGCCGAGTCTCCTCGCCGAGTCGCATGACCGAGCCCTTGCCGAAGTTCTTGTCGATCTGTGCGAGTGCGAGATCGAGTGCCTTTTCACGATCCTGGGGCGCTGCTGCCATGGCTGTCTCCTCGTGTCTGTGCGCCGGGGGACTCCGGCGTTCATCGGGTGGGTCGTCGGTATCTGTGTGATTCGCGAAGGACGTTAGCGACGGGGTCCGACAACACCGTTCACGTCCTCACGAGAGCTTTGGACGCACGCGATGCCGAGTTGGTTCCACACCCCTACAGAATTGCGTGAACATGTGTTCGATGGCAAGTCCGACACGCGGCAGGCGACGAGTTCTGGCAGCACGACTGCCTACCAACGGTGGCGCGGCACGTCGAAGTCACGGCAGATCGCCACCCACACGTCGCGGGGATCCACGCCGGCCTCGATCGCCTGCGCGCCCGTCCGCCCACCGAGTTCGGTGAGCACGTGATCGGACAGGATCGAATCCGCCGACATCGTGCCGAATTCCTCGGTGATCAACTCAGTGAACTCGGTCAGTCGCATCGCGGCACTTCCCCTCCGTGCGTCCGGTACCGATCGCCACGTCCGAGATCGCCACCGGCGACCGACCGCCGATACACATCGCACGCCACGCGAACCGGGTCCACCACGTCCGAGATCGACGCGGCGGCGGCCGCCGCCGCGCGCGCGTACCCCGGATCGCCGAGCACCGTGGCGACCGCATCGGCAATCGCATGCCCCTGGACCGGCCGCACCACCAGCCCACTGCCCTGCCGGGCCACACGGTTGGCCAACTCCCACTGATCACCGCCGCCCGGCACCGTGACCACCGGTACTCCTGCCGACAACGACTTCGCCAACAACCCGTGCCCCCCACCGCACACCACCACGTCGGCTCGGGCGACGAGTTGATCCTGCCGTCCCAGGCCCGCCGTCACCGACAGCCCGGGCGCCCCGAACCCCTCGGAGCCTGGCGGGTTGAGCGACGAGATGACCACGCGCACAGGACTTCTCGATGCCAGTACAGCCAATCCGGCCAGCGTCTCGGTGAGCATGTCGGCCGCACCGATCACCGCGGTCGACGGCGCCACCACCACCAACGGGCCCGAGCCCGACGGCGGTTCGACGATCGCGTCGGTGGGTTCCCACAGCAGTGGCCCGACGATGTGCGCCTGCGGCGGCCAATCCGGTCGGGACACCTCGAGTGCAGGTAAGGTCGCGATCACCCGGGGTATGCCGGACCGCAGCCCGGCCAAACCGATCCCCCGCCGTGCTGTCGCACGCTGACGCTCACCGGCCCGGACGGAGACGTTGCTCGCCGTGCGTAGCGCGATGTCGCGGAGTCGTCCGCCCACCCCACCACCGGGACTCAGCCCGGCGCCGATCGGTGGCAGTCCCCGCGACGGCAGGTAGAGCGGATGTGGCGACAATTCGATCGCGGGGATCCCGCACAGCTCCGCAGCCCACAGTCCGCCGACGGTGATGACGTCGGAGATCACCAAATCGGTGCCCCGCGCCGCCAGCAACGGGGCGAGACCAACCGCCATACGCGCCGCCCGCGCGGCGAGCTTGGCACCGGCGTCGGAGTCATCGTCGGTGGCGAGTGCACGCAGCCCCGGCAACTCCGCGACGTCGATTCCTCGCGAACGCGCCACCTCGTGCCAGACGGCACCTGTCCACACTGTGGTTGAGATATCTTGTGCAGCAAGCTTTTCCGCCAGGGCAAATGCAGGAAAAGCGTGTCCGGCGTCCGGACCGGCGACAATGGCAACCTTCCGGGGAGCCACCGGGGACGACGTCGGCGGCAGCGGGGACGTCAGTTGCCCGTCTGCGGCGGTTCGGTGGTCGGCTTGGTCAGGCCCGGTGCGGGCTGCGCCGCCGGGGAGGCCGCTCCCCCAGTCGGCAGCGAACCGCCGGACATGCTGGCACGGATCTGCTCGAGACGCGCATGTCCGGCCATCTGTACACCGGCCTGCTCGACCTCGGCCACCCGGCCCTGCACCGAATTCTTCGCCAGTTCGGCGGAACCGAGCGCGTTGGCATAGCGCCGCTCGATCTTCTCCCGCACCTGGTCGAGGCTCGGGGTGTTACCCGGCACCGAGAGCTCACTCATCTGATTGAGGGAGGCGCTGACCTGCTCCTGCATCTTGGCCTGCTCGAGCTGGCTGAGTAGCTTGGAGCGTTCGGCCAGCTTCTGCTGCAAAAGCATGGCGTTACGCTCGACGGCCTGCTTCGCCTGTTGCGCGGCCTGCAAGGACTGGTCGTGCAGCGATTTGAGGTCTTCGACGCCCTGTTCGGCGGTGACGAGCTGAGCGGCGAATGCCTCCGCGGCGTTGGTGTACTCCTGGGCCTTCTGGGCATCGCCGGCGGCGTTGGCCTGATCTGCCAGGGTCAGTGCCTGCCGGGTGTTGGCCTGCAGCCGCTCGACCTCTTCGAGTTGGCGGTTGAGCCTCATCTCGAGCTGACGCTGGTTGCCGATCACCGACGCCGCCTGCTGCGAGAGAGCCTGGTGCTGCCGTTGCGCATCCTCAATCGCCTGCTGGATCTGGATCTTCGGGTCGGCATTCTCGTCAATCGTCGAGTTGCCGAGTGCCATCAGATAGCGCCACATCTTCACGAACGGGTTCGCCATGCTTCTCGTCAGCTCCATTCAGAACGGTTTCGCGTCGGTCTGCACACCAATCTAGCGTCTCGATCGGTGGTGCGATGCAGTCCGGCATTCAGTTGGGGAACTACCCCCGGCATACCCGGATGGCGCGGGCCGCGCGCACTCAGGTCGCTCCGTCACCCGGACATACGACATCAGCAGATGCCAGACCTACATCGGTGACCGGAGACCACGCACGACGTCGACACCGGCGGACCGAAGCGTCCGTCGATGATGTGACGTCAGGCTGCGGCCAGCGCAGTCGCGCGGGCACGCACCTCGGGTGCGGCTATGACCACCTTGGAAGCGATCACCGCCTCCCGGTCGGCACTCTCGGCAGCCGGTGACGACACCGCAGCATGAGCGGGACGCATGGCCGTGCCGACGTCGAGGAGCAGATCCGCGATCTCCACCTCGAGCGCATCGCAGATGGCTGCCAGTAATTCGCTGGATGCCTCTTTCTGGCCCCGCTCGACCTCGGACAGGTAACCCAGACTCACCCGCGCATCAGTGGACACCTCACGTAGCGTCCGGCCCTGCTGGGTGCGAACACGACGCAGGCTATCGCCGAGCGCCTCTCGCAAAAGCATTGCCATCGAGCTTCCTCCCTGTCTGTCTCGCACTTCCGAGCATCGCCACCTGCAGCGATGAAATGCCCGTGACGAGGCTCCACATCGCGTTGGCCAACCAGCATCGTGCACTTCAACGCCCGACAGGGGTGTGTCGTTCCCGAAGCTCACGCGCGGGCAACCGTTGAGCGCGCGTGTGGACGACAGTAGTCGAATTCCGTGGCCGCCGCCGCGTCTGTCCGGCGGCGAGCCGGGGCATGTCCCACTTTCGGATACACACTCGGGAAGCCGGCGCCGGCGCCAATGACGTTCCTGCGTGGATCAGTGTCGCTCGGAACCCGATTCGGTGATGGGGCTGACGTGGTGCGGCGGTGTGGTCCGCCCGGCCCGATGACGGGCGGAACGACGTATGCGCAGCGCCTGCCACACGTAGTCGAATCCGGTGACCACTGTGATCACGACGGCCACCCACATGATGATCACCGCCACCAGATGTAATGATCCGCTCAACGGGAAGAGCAACAATCCGATACCGATGGCCTGCAGCAACGTCTTGAGCTTGCCGCCACGGCTGGCCGGGATGACCCCGTGCCGAAGGACCCAGAACCGCAGTGCGGTGACACCGAGTTCGCGGACCAGAATGATCGCGGCGATCCACCACGACAGATCCCCGAGAAGTGACAGTCCGATCAGAGCCGAACCGATCAATGCCTTGTCGGCGATGGGGTCGGCGAGTTTGCCGAAGTCGGTGACGAGATTGCGGCCACGGGCCAGGCGCCCGTCGATGTGGTCGGTGATCGCGGCGACACCGAAGATCATCGCGGCACCGACCCGCCACCATGTGTCATGTCCGCCGTCGATGAACAGCACGACCAGAAAGACCGGCACCAAGACGATCCGGAAGACAGTCAGCACATTGGCGATGTTGACGACGGGCACCGGGTCAACAGGATCGGTGATGTGATCGGGTCCCCGCCCGACGTCGGCGAGACCGCGTTCGTTGACCGCCCGGCGCACTCGATCGGTCATGAGACCGCGTCCCGGGCGCCGACTCCTGCACTCGGCGTCGGACGCGTGTCGTTCATTCGCACGATCACCAGGATATCGACCGATGCGCGCTCGGCGACCGGCGGACCCGCGCGCACTCGGGGCCACACTCGCCGCTGCCCCGTCGCGCCTCCTGTCGATGGGCGTACCTCCCGGTGACGCGCCCGGCGGTCCTGGGGGCAAGATGAACCCATGAACTCCCGTGGCGAGGTCGTCGTCCGTCGTGCCCGCACCTCCGACGTGACCCGCATCAAGGAACTCATCGACCAGTACGCCGGGCGAATCCTGTTGGAGAAGAACCTCGTCACACTCTACGAGGCCGTACAGGAGTTCTGGGTGGCCGAACTCGATGGGCTCGTCGTGGGTTGTGGTGCACTCCACGTACTCTGGGCCGATCTCGGTGAAGTTCGCACGGTCGCCGTCGATCAGGAGTGCGCCGGGCGCGGTATCGGCCACCGGATCGTCGCGCGATTGCTCGATGTGGCGCGCGAGCTGCAACTCGCACGCGTCTTCGTGCTGACCTTTGAGACCGCATTCTTCGGCCGGCACGGATTCCGTGAGATCGAGGGCACGCCGGTCACTCGAGAGGTGTTCGAGGAGATGTGCCGCTCCTATGACACCGGTGTCGCGGAATTCCTCGACCTGAGTTATGTCAAGCCCAATACGCTCGGCAACACCAGAATGCTGGTGCACCTCGACGCGCAGGCCGCCGAACAATCGGCATAGTGAGCCCAAACCCCAACGTGTCACACCACATTCACCAAAGCAAGGAGATTCCTTCGTGACCATCTATGCGGTTCATTATGGCTACGAGCCGGCAGCGGCAGGCATCCGCGACGCCCACCGTGCCATCCATCGTCAATGGCTGTCGGAGGAGTACCAAGCCGGACACGTCCTCCTCAGCGGCCCCTATCCCGATGGTTCCGGAGCATTGATCATGATCCGGGTGGACGGCGACATCGACGCTGCCGAGGCATTCATGGCCAACGACCCGTTCAACGCGCACCAGGCCGTCGATTCGGTGCGCATCGTCGAGTTCACCCAGGTATACGGACCGTTCGAGGACTGATCTCGCGCGACCTATCGCGCCACGAGCGGTTCGCAGCACGAGCGGTTCGCAGCACGGGCGGCGAGTTGCTCACCGAGAGTCGAGGCCTCCCCTCGGTCCGACATCCTCCACCCCGGCAAGCCGACCGAGCGTGTCGAGACATCACGAACATGGTCGAGGCGTAGGAGACCTACGGCCCGACTTGTAGCCTGATGACCGAGACCGTGGATGCCGCCGTGGCACACCATTGCTATGTGGTGGACGGCGGTACGGACCGGCTGCGGTACGGAACGACGGCGGTCCGCACCGCACCGACCTCATCACGTGGGCGGAACCGTCTTCTGTCGTCGCGAACTCACCAGACTCGCGACCGTCGTGATCACCAGGGTGCCGACGATGATGCCCAGCGAGAGCGGGGTGGAGATCTCCGGGACCGACAGGTGCTCGCCGCCGTTGATGAACGGCAAGGTGTTCTCGTGCAACGCGTGCAGCACCAGCTTGACGCCGATGAAGGCCAGGATGAACGACAAGCCGAAGGAGAGGTACACCAGGCGGTCGAGCAGGCCGCCGAGCAGGAAGTACAGCTGGCGCAGACCCATCAGGGCGAACGCGTTGGCGGTGAAGACCAGGTAGGGCTGCTGGGTCAGTCCGTAGATCGCCGGGATGGAGTCCAGGGCGAAGAGGATGTCGGTGAAGCCGATGACGATGAGCACCAACAACATCGGGGTCGCCATCCGCTTGCCGGAGATCCGGGTGAACAGGCGGTCACCGTCGTAGGTGTCGGTGGTACGCAGAGCCCGCTTGACGAACCGTTCCATACGCGATTCGCGCTGCTCCTCGTGCTCGACCGGATCGTCGCTCTCGCGCAGGAGCTTGATCGCGGTGAAGATCAGGAACGCACCGAACAGGTAGAACACCCAGCTGTAGGCGTTGATCGCGGCAGCGCCGACGGCGATGAACAAACCTCGTAGCACCAACGCCATGACTATGCCCAGCAGCAGCACCTTCTGCTGGTACTCCTTGGGCACGGCGAACTTCGACATGATGATGACGAAGACGAACAGGTTGTCGACCGACAAGGCCTTCTCGGTGACGTACCCGGCGAAATACTCACCGCCGTAGGTCGATCCCCATTTCCACCACACGAATCCGCCGAAGACGACGGCGATCGTGATGTAGACGGCCGACCACATGCCCGATTCCTTGAGGGAGGGAGCGTGCGGAACCCGGACGTGGGCGAAGAAGTCGAAAACGAACAGACCCAGGATCACCAGGCACGTGATGATCCACATCGTGTACGAGACTTGCATGAGCGATCTACCTCCAGCGCGCAGCACAAAGACGGTTGCGATGCCAGAGGTCTCTCCCGCCGATAGACGACCGGGGATCCGGGCCTCGGCCCGAAGGTGATCGGCACCTTCGGAATCCGAGACCGTATTGACGGACCCGCCGCGAGATGGGGATACTCCCCTCTTCGATCTACGACCACCTTATCTGATGTCTGATTCGAGCGGTTCGCCTGGCACACACACCCGACCGTGTGAATCACGGCGTCGACCTGCCCGACCGCCACCCGAACGATAGCGGACCTGGCGCGACTCCGGACCCCCGCAGCGACCATGGAGAGACCTGCACACCGCAGCCCAGTCGATGCCGCACGTCAGCAGCGGAAACGGCGGTCCCGATCGTCCGATCGATCAGGTCGGCGCCAATCGTGCTATGGGCGCCCTCGGAGGCCGACGAGCAGGCGTTGGTAGGGGACCCGAGGTCACCGTTGTTGACGGCGGCGCTCTTCGACGGTCACCCATCGGTACTCCTGCGAACGTCGCGGGCCTCGGCAACGCGCACGCGACCAGCTCGCTGCGCACGGCGACGCCGGAAATCGCGGGGCCGGTTCTACTCGGGCGCGGTATCGCCGTCCTGATCGCCACCGCCGGTGATCGACGCGATGACACCGGCCAGATCCTCCGGTTTCACCAGCACCTCACGGGCCTTGGATCCCTCACTCGGTCCGACGACCCCGCGGGTCTCCATCAGATCCATGAGACGTCCGGCCTTGGCGAAGCCCACACGCAGTTTTCGCTGCAGCATCGAGGTCGAACCGAACTGACTGCTGACGACCAATTCGATCGCCTGGAGCAAATCGTCGAGATCGTTGCCGATGTCAGAGTCGATGTCCTTCTTGTCGCCTGCCTTGGCAGCCGTCACGCCCTCGGTGTACTCGGGCTCGGCCTGCTCCTTGGCGTAGTCGACGACGGCGCTGATCTCCTCGTCGGTGATGAACGCGCCCTGCATGCGGATCGGCTTGTTGGCCCCCATCGGCAGGAACAGTCCGTCGCCCATGCCGATGAGCTTCTCCGCGCCCGGTTGATCGAGGATGACGCGCGAATCGGTCAGCGACGACGTCGCGAAGGCCAGCCGGGAGGGCACGTTGGTCTTGATCAGGCCCGTCACCACGTCCACCGACGGACGCTGGGTGGCCAGCACCAGATGAATACCCGCGGCGCGAGCCTTCTGGGTGATACGCACGATCGCGTCCTCGACATCGCGCGGCGCGGTCATCATCAGGTCGGCGAGCTCGTCGACGATCGCCACGATGTAGGGATACGGCTGGTACACGCGCTCGGAACCGAGTGGAGTGGTGATCTCACCCGAACGCACCTTCGCGTTGAAGTCGTCGATGTGACGCACCCGGGACGCCTTCATGTCCTGGTAGCGCTGCTCCATCTCCTCCACCAGCCACGCCAATGCGGCCGCGGCCTTCTTCGGCTGGGTGATGATCGGAGTGATCAGATGCGGGATGCCCTCATACGGCGTCAACTCGACCATCTTCGGGTCGATGAGGATCATCCGCACCTGTTCGGGTGTGGCCCGGGTGAGCAAAGAGACCAGCATCGAGTTCACGAAGCTCGACTTTCCCGACCCGGTCGAGCCGGCCACCAACAGGTGCGGCATCTTCGCGAGATTCGCACTGACGAAGTCACCCTCGATGTCCTTGCCGAGCCCGATGACCAGCGGATGACCGTCTTTGCGCGTCGACGGCGCGGTGAGGACGTCGGCAAGACGCACCATTTCGCGATCGGAGTTGGGTACCTCGATACCGACCGCCGATTTACCTGGGATCGGCGCAAGGAGTCGCACATTGTCGGTGGCCACCGCATAGGCGATATTGCGTTGCAGGGCGGTGATCTTCTCAACCTTGACACCCGGACCGAGTTCGACCTCGTAGCGGGTGACCGTCGGTCCCCGCGTGTAACCGGTGACCGCTGCATCGATCTTGAACTGTTCGAGGACACCGGTGACACGGTCGATCATGTCCTCGTTCGAGCTGCTCCCCTGCTTCGGCGGGTCACCCTCGATCAGCAGCGTGGTCGGCGGAAGCCGATAGTCGCCGTCGGCGGGCTCGACCGTGAACGGCTCGTCCGCGTCGTCGGCGACAAGGGTCGGCGCCGGGACAGGTGGAGTCGCCACGGGCGGCGTGGCGCGTGTGGACGTCGCGGTATCCGCGCTCGCCCTTGCGGTGGACCGGTTGCGCGCGGGCCGCGGCGCCGGTGGCTCACCAAGCGGTTCGGTGACCTCGTCGACGAACGGATCGGTGGTGGCGTCATCGCCAAAACTCTCCGTCGTCGCCGACGCCAGCACGTCGCCGGCACTCACCGGCGCCGGGCGACGAGATCGACGTGCGCGTCGCGGGCTCTCCGCGTTGAGGTCGGGTGGGTAGTTGTCGTAGGGATCGGGCGAGTATCCCGGGTCGGCCACCGGGCGACCGCGACGTGTGGACGACGCGCCGAACCGATCGTCGGACCCGAGGTCGTCACGATCGTAGGAGTCGGGGTCCTCGACCAGATCGACCTCGGCATCCCACGGCAGTTCATCGTCGGTGTCCCAGTCGTCGACGCCTGCGGTCAGGCCGAGGTAGGTGCGCACTGCGTCGAGCACGTCACGCACCGTCCGGCCACTGATGACGAGAACACCGAAGGCCATGCACAACAACAGAATCGGCACCGACACCCACGCCGTGGCACCGGCGGTGAGCGGCGTGCCGACGGCAAACCCGAGGAACCCTCCGGCACTCGATCGACCGTCGAGATCGGTCGGCGACCCCGCCACCAGATGGATAAGTCCCAGCAACGGCAACACGATGAGCAGCGCGGCTCCGATGTAGCGGCCCCGACGCTCCGGGTTCGGCGGTCGTCGCATCAGGACGATCGCCGTAGCGACCAGTGCAACCGGGATCAGGACCGCCAACGACCCGACGATCGCTCGCATCAGCGCAGTGATGAAGGCACCGGCAGGACCGGCGGCACCAAACCACACTCCGGCCGCGATGAGCACGGCGAGCGCCAGCAACCCGAGGGCCACGCCATCGCGCCGGTGTGTGTGGCCGCCAGCGTCGCCGGTGGCCGACGCGCGGCCGCGCTGTGCATGTCGTTCGCCTGCGCGTCGTCTGCGAGGGGGGTCGGCGCCGAGATCGGGATCGTCGTACTCTGCGGCTACCTCGACGTCGTCGTCTTGGCCGTCGTAAGAGTCATCGTTGTAGAGGTCATGGTCGTCGAACTCATCGAACCCGGTACGCCGGTTCGACGGTCGCCGGCGCCCCGAACCCGCACGCGCGACACCACCGACTCCGCGTGCGAGAAGTCCCCACCCGGCACCGATACCTTTGCCGACACCCTTGCCCACAGCACCCACAGCACCCGAACTCCGCCGCGAGATGTCGGCCGACGCGGAGGCACTCGACCGCGACGTCCCGCGTGAGGAGCCCGACGTGCGTGTCGTGCCCGCAGCGGCGTTTCGCGCACCCGACCGGGACGAACGCGTGCCGGCCGAACGCGCCTTCCCGGCCTTCGAGGTCGCCTTGGCGCTCGCGCCATTCTTCGACCGAGACGCCGACGCCGACGTTCGTGAGCGCGCCGATGTCCCCGACCGTGCGGATGAGGAGCCCCCCGACGCGCGAGAGGCGGGCGTGCGCGTGCCAGTGCGTACTCTCGAAGCCATGCCGACAGACTAGTCGGCAATGATCACCTCAGTCACACCGGCAACACCGGCAACACGGGCGCGTGTCGAATTCGTGACCCGCGACGTGGCGGTGTCAGCACCGTCTCATTCCGGAAGCCGCCACGCTCAGAGGTACAACAGCACAGTGCGGCGATCAGAAGCCGTGAGCCGCCGCCTTCACCGCATCGATCCGTCCGGAATCGCCGTCGAAGGTCACCGCCACCGGTGTACGACCGGTGGCGAACAGCAACAACTCCCCGGTGCTACCCGTCACCGTCACCGGCTCACCTCTGCCGCCAGAGGCCAGATCAGCACCGTCGGTACTGCGCAGCGTGACGTGAGCCGGCATCGAGCGCAGTGTCATCTTGCTCATCGACCGCAACGGCATCCGCAGTGCGTCCTGGAGTCCGGGGTCGAGGACGCGCGGAACCCACTGACTGTCGGGGTCGACGGCACCGCGCAGCACGTCCTCGTGATGGATGAACATCTCGGCCAGATTCGCCCAGCGGTCCAGCGGGCGCATGGGTGAGAAGATCGGTGGACCGGAGGCGAGATCGGCGAGAAGTTTGTGCCAGTCGGTGTCGGCGGCCACCGACGCCTGCACCTTCTCGGTATACCCGGCGAGGGGTTTGATCAGAATTCCCAGCGCGGCGTCGAGCCTGCGCTCCCGGACCACAAGATGCGCGGCAAGATCGCGCGCGGTCCATCCGGCGCAGAGGGTCGGCGCGTCGGGCCCCACCTCACGCATCGAGTCGACAAGGGCACGGCGTTCATCCTGGGCGAAGCTCACTCCCCTACGCTACTGTCTGCGACCGACGATCGTCGATCACCGCGCCCCGGTATCACGGCCGGGTCGGTGTCAGCGTGCCGGGATCAGCAGTATGTGGCGCAGCGCGTCGACACCGGCATCGCCTGCGTCGCCAGACCCAGCCCGCGATGCACGTCGTTGTCACAGATTCCGTAGGTCGTCTGCACCGCGCCGAACACGGTATCGAACAGTCCGAGCTTCACGCCGTCGAGCGGGCCCGCGTCCGACGCGTGCCAGAACCGGGTGCTGGCGAGGTAGTCGGCGTCGACGATCGAGCGGTCGACCTCGCAGATCGTCAACAGCACTGCGGCGGGCCAATCGGTCCGGTCCTTGCCGCGGGGCACTGGACGAGCACCGCCGGGCCGTCGGCGACCGCACCGTGGATGGACAGCAGCGAATCGCGAAAGACCAGCCGCGCCACCGGGTTTACCCACGAACTGGCGATAGGCGGAACCGATGTCGATGAGATCGGTAGCCGACGCTGTCCACGGGACGTCGACCAGGACGGTCGCCGTCGAACCTTCCGGAGTCGTTGACGCGCAGGGAGTTCTGAGAGATCGCCGCGTTTGGGTCAGTCGCCCACGGCGAGCACCGTCGGCACGATCATCGGTCGGCGCCGATAGGTGTCGGCCACCCACCGGCCCACCGTCCGGCGGATGCCCTGCGCGATCCGGTGGGTGTCGGAGACGCCCTCTGCGGCCAGCGTGTCGAGCACCTGATCGACGAGGTCGGCGGCGGACTTGAGGGCGTCCGGATCGTCGGAAAAACCGCGACCGGAGACCTCGGGGGTGCTCACCGCACGCCCGGTGGTGGAGTCGACGGCGACGGTGATCGCGATGAATCCGCCCTCCCCGAGGACGAGTCGTTCCGACAGCGTCGATTCACCGACGTCACCGACCGACAGGCCGTCGACGTAGACGTGGCCGACCGGGACGCGGCCGACAATCTGAGCCTGCCCGTCCACGAGGTCGACGACGACGCCGTCCTCGGCGAGCATGATCCGATCCGGATTCACTCCGGTGGCCTCGGCGAGCGCGGCATTCGCCCGGAGGTGACGCCACTCGCCGTGCACCGGCATCGCGTTGCTCGGCCGGACCGCGTTGTAGAGGTAGAGCAGTTCACCGGCCGATGCATGGCCGGAGACGTGCACCTTGGCGCTCTGCTGGGTGATGACCGTGGCGCCCAGCTTCGCGAGGCCGTTGACGACCGCGAACACCGAGTTCTCGTTGCCGGGGATGAGCGACGAGGCGAGCACCACCAGATCGGCGGAGCGGATGTTGATCTGCCGATGCTCCCCGCGAGCCATCCGTGACAGCGCCGAGAGCGGCTCACCCTGCGATCCGGTGGAGATCAGCACCACCCGGTGGTCGGGCAGGGTTGCCGCGGTGTCCATGTCGACCTCGACGCCGTCGGGCACGTGCAGGTAACCGAGGTCCTGGGCGATCTGCATGTTGCGGACCATCGAACGGCCGACGAAGGTGACCCGGCGGTTATGGGTGTGCGCGACGTCGATGATCTGTTGGATGCGGTGCACGTGGCTGGCGAAGGAGGCGACGATGACCCGGCCACGCGCCTTGCCGATCACCTGGTCGAGCACTCCCCCGATCTGCCGTTCGGGGGTGACGAATCCCGGCACCTCGGCGTTGGTGGAGTCGACGAGAAACAGATCGACACCTTCGTCGCCGAGCCTGCTGAATCCGGCCAGATCAGTGAGCCTGCCGTCGAGTGGCAGCTGGTCGAGCTTGATGTCGCCGGTGTGCAGGGCCAGTCCGGCCGGGGTCCGGATCGCGACGGCGATCGCGTCCGGGATGGAGTGGTTGACCGCGAAGTACTCGCACTCGAAGGGGCCGTGAGTGGTTCGCTCGCCTTCGCGGACCTCGATGAGCTTGGGACGCAACCGATGTTCGCGGCACTTGGCCGCGACGAGTGCCAGCGTGAACTTGGATCCGACGACGGGAATGTCGCCGCGCAGTCGCAGCAGGAACGGGACCGCACCGATGTGATCCTCGTGCCCGTGGGTCAAGACGACCGCCTCGACGTCGTCCATCCGGTCCTCGATGTAGCGGAAGTCCGGGAGGATCAGGTCGACGCCCGGCTGCGCGTCCTCAGGGAACAACACCCCACAGTCGACGATCAGCAGTTTGCCGTTGTACTCGAACACCGTCATGTTGCGGCCGATCTCACCGATGCCGCCGAGGGCGACCACACGCAGCGCGCCCTTCGGCAGTCGGCGCGGCGTACCGAGTCGATCGACGGGTGCCGGCGGCGTGGGGGTGCCTCGATCCCGGCCACCACCACCGCCTCGTGCACCTCGCGCGTTGTCGCGGCGCTCATGCCGACCGGACCGACGGGGTTGTCCCCCACCTCGGTTTTCCGTCGGCGCCGACGCGGCGTGGCGGGCCGAATCCTGCTGCGCAGTCGCACTTTCGGCCCCTGCGCCAGACGCTGAGGCCTTCGGGGGATCCACGGCGGGCGAGCCAGCGGCATCCGTGGGTGGTGCAGGCGGTCCGGCCTGGCGTCGGGCGCTGCGGCGGCGCTGGGGGCCGGTCATCGGTCCAGCAATCCAGCCGTGCGCAGATCGGCGATGAGCGACTCGATCTGCGGCCCGTCGGCGGGTACCTGCGGTAGGCGCGGGTCCCCAACATCAAGCCCGAGGATGCGCAACGACGCCTTGACCATCGTTACCCCGCCCAGCCGGCCCATCGCGTTGACGAGCGGGAGCATGGTGACGTTGATCGATCTGGCGGTCTGCAGATCACCCTTCTCGACGGCGATCTGCATGTCGCGCAAGCGATCTGCGACGAGATGGCCGATTACGCTGACGAAGCCGGTCGCACCGATCGACAGCCACGGCAGGTTGAGCGCATCCTCGCCCGAGAGGTACTCGAGGCCGCTGGAGGCGATCAGTCCCGCGGCTGCATGCAGATCGCCCTTGGCATCCTTGACGCCCTTGATCCGGGGGTGTTCGGCGAGCGCGAGCATCGTTTCGTTGGCAACCGGCACCACCGAGCGGGGCGGGATGTCATAAATCAGGACGGGCAGGCTGGTGGCATCCGCGACGGCGCGGAAGTGCGCGAGCAGACCCGCCTGCGGCGGCTTGGAGTAGTACGGCGTGACGACGAGCAGACCATGCGCACCGGCTTTCTCCGACGCCTGCGCGAAGCGGATGCTCTCGGCGGTGTCGTAGCTACCCGCGCCCTGGGTAATGCGCGCGCGGTCGCCCACCGCATCCAGCACGGCGCGCAGCAATTCGATCTTCTCGTCGGGTGTGGTGGTCGGCGACTCGCCCGTGGTGCCGCTGACCACAAGTCCATCACAGCCCTTGCCAACCAGGTGATCGGCGAGCTCGGCGGCCTTGTCCAGATCGAGCGAACCGTCGGGACGAAAAGGGGTGACCATCGCCACGACGTTGGTCCCGAACGGGTGCGCCTGTGGCTGCGACTCGGTTGCGCTCATGGTGGTCAAGATTACCGGGGCGCCGTGGCCTGCGGCCAACGGGCACTGCGTGTCGCAGAAAGGCGCGCCACCAGCGCTTTGTGGCCGCCGGTGCCGCGTTGGGAGGACCTCAGCCCTCGAGCACGAACGGTGAGGTCGCGACCTCGGTGCCATCGGCGAGCGTGCCGATCTCGAAGTCACCGAAGACCGTCGGCGCGACCTGCATCAGCTGGCGCAGGCATTCGACGGCGAGCTGGCGGATCTCGACGTCGGCGTGCTCGGTGGCGCGCATCCCGACGAAGTGGCGCCATGCGCGGTAGTTGCCGGTGACGACAATCTTGGTTTCGGTGGCGTTGGGCAACACCGACCGCGCGGCCTGCCGAGCCTGTTTCCGACGCAGGATCGCATTGGGGACGTCGGCGAATTTCGACTCGAGCGCGGCGAGGAGTTCGGTGTAGGCGGCGCGGCTGGCGTCGGTGGCCTCGGTGAACAGACGCTCTAGTTCCGCATCGCCGCTGATGGCCGGTGGTGCCACCACGTTCGAGTCATGCTCGGGGACGAACCGCTGGGACAGTTGGGAGTACGAGAAGTGCCGGTGGCGGATGAGTTCGTGGGTGCACGACCGGGAGATGCCGGTGATGTAAAAGGTCACCGTGGCGTGCTCGAGCAGCGAGAGGTGCCCGACCTCGAGGATGTGCCTCAGGTAGCCGGCATTGGTCGCGGTCCGCGGATTAGGTTTGTCCCAGCTCTGATAGCAGGCTCGCCCGGCGAACTCGACCAGCGCCTCTCCGCCGTCGGCGTCGGTGGTCCAGGGCACCTCCGATGGCGCGGTGAACTCGGTGGCGGCCACCATCTGCACCCGCAACGGAACCATCTCGGACACGTCGCCTCCTCTCCACATGACTCTCGCCGGTCATCGCCTCTCCCCCGGCGGGAGCAGAACGCAGTCATCGATTCTCCCACCGGCGTCCTCGACGATTCCGCGCACCCCGTGCCGAACTCACGCCCGGCATGCGAGACGGCCAGCGCGGTGAGCAGTGGGTGAATCTCGACGTCCGAGTCGATGTCATCGCCGGATCGACCTGCGCCGACGCGAGCACCCTGCGACATCAACCCCGGGGACATGGCGGATATGCCGCACGATGATGTCCCGGCGTACACGAGCACACCGCGGGTGCCGCGCTCTTTCCGGCACCGATGGCAACCAACCGGCAGATCCGGCGTGACGACTTCGACGCCCACGGAGATGCCATGCCGACCGTGTCACCCTCTGCGGCACAGATGGACTGGCGGTTCGTCGCCGACCAGGCCGATACGCGGACCGCGCCGGTATCACGGCCGTTCATACCGCGTGACCGCCGGATCACCACGCGCGCGACCGGACACGTCAGCTCTGGACCGAACTCCCGACTCCCGATGCCGATCAGACCCGGTGGCTCAGTTATCCAGCAGTGCTACGAGTTTGCCGTGGGTGTCCTCCCAGCCCTCGACCGCGATGGAGGTGATACCGATGTCCTGGACGGGGCGGTCGTTGCCACCCTCGTCGAGCCGGTCCCCGAAGAACAGGATGTCGTCGAGGCCCAGGTCGAGGATCTCCATGAGTTTGCGTGCGCCGTAGGCCTTGTCGATGCCCTTGCGGGTCACGTCTACCGATGTCGAGCCCCCGCTGCGGACCTCCAGATCCGGAAGTCGTTCGGCGGCATAGGCCCGCAACGATTCCTTCTTCGCGCCGTCGGGGTCCCAGGCCTTCTTGGCGTCCACCGGCGCCGACTGTCCCAGCGCCGAGTAGGTGATCTGGCTGCCGCGGTCCTCCAGGATCGGACCCCATGTCTCGGTTTCCCAGAGCCCGAGTTCCTTCGCACCGGCCTCCAGGGCGTCGAGGGTGCGCTGCTTCTCGTCGTCGGTGAGGTTCTCGGCGTACACGGTTTCCCACTGACCATCGGAGTACCGAACGTACTGGGTGCCGCATGTGGGCATCAGATGGAGATTGGCAACCTCCTCAACGCCACCGATCCGGTCGAGGACCTGGGCGCGGAACTGCTCGTAGCGCCCGCCGGAGATGATGCACACCAGCGACCGCTGCAGCAGCCGCCGCAACACCTCGACCATCAGTGCGTCGAGGGGACTCTTCGAGGGTGCGAGCGTGTCGTCGAGGTCGAACATCACCAGTGCATAGTCGTGATCGCCGAAGGTCACCGTCATCGTCGTGTCTTACCTCTTTATGTGGATGGATTAGTGCGTACGGATGTATTCGCGTGGTCGGTGCACAAGCATGTCATCGCCGACTGACCGATGCCATTCCGGCTCATGCGGCGGTCTCGACAATGTCGCATGTGGGTGCGGCGACGTCGCAGTGCCCGGCCAGTCTCGTGCATCGAACCGGTCCGGCCGATCACAGGTCTCTGGGCGCAGCACCGCCGGGAGAGGATTGGTCAGCGAATCCGCGACGAGGTCGGCGAACGTGAGGTGGCCGCAAACCCGAGCCGGGTCCACCTGCCCACCCCACATCGGCTGGTCGAACGACACCGAACAGATCAGTGTCGGAGGGCCCGCGAACAAACGTCCGAAGGTCGTGCCGATCCCACCGTGATGCACCGCTGCCGCACATCGGGGAGTAGTCAGATCGTCTGCGAGCGCACCGGTGATCATTTCGGTCGCGGCGACCCCGGGTGCACCTCGATTTTCGGGGCCACGGCGGCCGAGGAGCACCACATCCGTACCCTTGTCGCCGAATTGCCCGCGCGATGCCGCCGCTGCCGGTCTCCCGGTGATCCATTGCGATCCCGACCTCGCCGAGACGGTGCCCACCGGCGGCGGGCTGCGCCCCGCCCATCCGCCCGCCGACTCCCTCGCCGCGGTCATCGCCGCAGCGGTGCCGCCGACCCGGCACGAATCGACGCCGGGAACCCCCGTCGAGGCGCTACCGTGCGCAGTTCCGGCTTGTCAGTCGAAGAGACGACGCAGCGTACCGGCAAGATCCCCGCGGGACCCGATCTCGACCGACTCCATACCGAGCCAGTAGGCCAACACCTGCAGGTCGCGTCGCAATGCCGACGCGACTTCCGAAAGACGTTGCCCGGCCTCGGAAAATGCTCCCGGAACCATCAGCACCCCGCGCTGCCGATCGGCCTTGAGATCGACGCGCGCCACAATCTCGTCGCCGAGCAGGTACGGGTGGACGTAATACCCGTGTACGCGTTTGTGTTCGGGAACGTAGATTTCGATGCGATAGTGGAAATCAAAGATTCGTTCGGTACGGGGCCGGAAGAACACCAGCGGATCGAACGGCGACAGAATGGCTCCCCGTTCACGATTACCTGTGCGAACCCGCACGGGGACCGTCGCGGCGGAGTGAAGGTACGCGCGGTCGCGCCACCCGTCCACCGAAACCGTCTGCAGGACACCGGAGTCGATCAGGTCGGCAACGGCGGGACGCACGTCTGCGGTCTTGAGCCGGTAGTAGTCGGCGAGGTCGGCGACGGTGGCGACCCCCAACGCCGATGCTGCACGCCTCACGAGTTCGCGGTGCGCCTCGTCCCGCTCGACACGCCGGTGCACTCGATCGGCACCGACGACCCGCTCGGCGAGGTCGTAATGACGTCCGAAGACGTCGTCGCGGGTCGCGGCGAACTCACCGGAGGCGAACATCGCCTCGCAGAGGTGTTTGACCTCACCGCGGTTCCACCATCCGCCCGCGGCCTGCGGTGCGCGCTCGATTCCGAGGACTTCTTCGATGCGCCGCGGGGTCACCGGCCCGGTCTCGGAGATCACGGCGCGCACGTCGTCGGCGAGTTCACGGTTGCGACGCATGGTGTCTCGCGTGTGACGGTAGCGTCCGTCGCGGTGCTCGGCCATCCGAAACCCGAACAGCGGCCAATCGTCGACGGGGATGAGCGCGGCCTCGTGCGCCCAGTATTCGGTCAACAAACGGCGCCCACGCCCGGGCCGCCAGGCGGCCCGATCGAGCAGTGCCTGATCGTAGGGGCCGAGCCGACTGAACAGCGGCAGATAGTGCGCCCGCACCGCGATGTTGACCGAATCCATCTGAAACAGCTTGGTGCGGGCCACGACTCGCTCGACCAGGCGCATGGTTACGGCCCCCGTCGGCGGCCGGTCGGCGAATCCCTGTGCCGTCAGCGCGATGCGGCGGACCTGAGCCGTGGTGAGAGCGGCGGCCACGTCAGGACGTGTGCCGCACGTAGTCGACGAACCGATAGAACGTCCCCGTGCTCGACTGTGCCCAGTCGGTCTCGGTCGTCGCGTGCCACCTCTCGTCGATCGCCGGGGCGAACGCATCGGCGTCGGTAACCAGCATGTCGATCTCGGTCACGCGCAGGTGCATCGCGTACTCCATTGCGGCCGTGTAGATCTCTCCACCGCCCATCACCACCGCCTCGGATCCGGCGAGCTGCAGCGCTTCGGTCACGGTATGGACCACCTCAGCGCCTTCCGGGCGATAGGTCTGCGAGCGGGTGACCACGATGTTGCGCCGACCGGGCAGCGGCCGGAAACGCTCGGGCAGTGACTCCCAGGTCTTGCGTCCCATCACGACCGAGTGCGCGCCAGTGACCTCGCGGAACCGTGCCATGTCCTCGGGCACGCGCCACGGGATGGTGTTGTCGCGGCCGATCGCGCCGACCCGATCCTGCGCCCAGATGAGTGTGATGCCGCCCATCAACCCAGCGTAACGGCCACCCCCGACAACTCGTGCGGCGCAATGCGGGTGCGCACCCTCGGGCCACGACGGCTCAGACCGCCACCGGCGCCGTGATCCCGGGGTGCGACTGGTAATCGACGACCGCGACATCATCGAAGTCGTAGTCGAAGATCGAATCCGCTTTGCGCAACGCGAGTGCTGGATACGGGAAGGGCTCCCGCGACAGCTGGCGCGTCACCTGCTCGACGTGGTTGTCGTAGATATGGCAATCGCCGCCGGTCCAGACGAATTCGCCGACGTCGAGGTCGGCCTGCTGGGCCATCATGTGGGTCAGCAGCGCGTAGGACGCGATGTTGAACGGCACGCCGAGGAACAGGTCGGCGCTGCGCTGATATAGCTGGCAGGAGAGCTTGCCGTCGGCGACGTAGAACTGGAAGAACGCGTGGCAGGGCGGTAGCGCCATCTGCGGAATCTCCCCGACGTTCCAGGCCGAGACGATGTTGCGGCGCGAGTCCGGGTTGGTCCGCAGCATGTCCAGCGCTGCCGAGATCTGGTCGATGTGCTCCCCCGACGGTGTCGGCCAGCTTCGCCATTGGACTCCGTAGACGGGGCCGAGATCACCGTTGGCGTCGGCCCATTCATCCCAGATGCTGACCCCGCGGTCCTGTAGCCATCGCACGTTGGAGTCTCCGCGCAAGAACCAGAGCAACTCGTAGACGATCGACTTGAGATGCACCTTCTTGGTGGTGATCAGCGGGAATCCCGCGGCGAGGTCGTAGCGCAACTGATGGCCGAACAGGCTGCGCGTACCGGTCCCGGTGCGGTCGGCCTTCGGGGTGCCGGTGTTGAGCACCAACCGCAACAGGTCCTCGTATGGTGTGGGGATCGTGCCGGTCGGCGCGTTGCCGTGGATCGCCGTGCTCACGGGAGCAAGTGTAGGTGAACCTCTGCCCGGTCGAGCCGATCAGCTCGGCCGTCCTCTCCCACCGAGGGCGGGGCCTGTCACCCCTTCAGGTCGCCATGATGCCAGCGGCCACCGCCGCGCCCAGCTCCCAGCACGCCTCCAGCACCGCCTTGTCGGGCTTGTTCGACGCAATCACGTACTGGGCGGCCTTCTCCCAGCCGAGCCCGGTGGTGATTCGGTCGACGGCGGCTTGCGCTCCCTCGGTGCCCTCGTTGCCGTGCAAGTACAGCCCGAACGGTCGGCCCCGCGTCGAATCGAGGATCTGGTAGTACGAACCGTCGAAGGCATGTTTGAGAGCACCCGAGATCGAGCCGAGGTTGGCCGGGCTCCCCAATACGTAGCCATCCGCGCCGAGGAAGTCACTGGCCGACACCGACAGCGCGGCGCGGCGCACCACCTCGACACCGGTGATCTCGGGGTCGGTGGCGCCGGACACGACCGCCTCGAACATCGCCTGACAGTGCGGCGACGGCGTGTGGTGCACGATCAGCAGCGTTGCCATCAGGCTCGACCCCGGTATTGCGCCACAGCGCGTTTCATCATTTCTCTGGCCCGGCCGCGGTCTCCGGCGTAGTCGTAGGCGCGGGCGATGCGATAGGTGTTGCGCCAGTCGTCCGGGTCGGCCTCCCACTCCTGCCGTATCCGGGCGAACAGTGCGTCTGCTGCCTCACGCTCGATGCGGCCCGACGGTCGGCGCGGCATCTCGGAGACGTCGAGTTCGGCGCCCTCCTCGGCGATCGCGCGCGCCAGCCGCTGATGCTCGATACCCGCCCGCAGGGTGGCTGCGATCATCCAGATCCCCAGGAACGGCAGGATCAGCACGCCGATCCCGATGCCGATGCCGACCGCGGTCCCGCTGGTGATCAGGTCGACGCCACGCTGCCCGAGCAGCACGAAGTACACGCACATCGCGATGACCAGAAAGGCGATCATCCACACGATCGGACGGGCGTCGCGCTCGCGGACCTTCTTCGACCGGGCGGACGACTGATCCGCATCCGATCCGGTCGGATCGGGACGCGACGGATCGGGGTCGGGAGCCATGAGCTGCGCCCCTACAGGTCCATGAGGTCGTCGAGACCGACGGTCAGTCCCGGCCGCTCGCAGATGCTGCGTACGCCGAGCAGCACACCCGGGACGAACGATGTGCGATCCAGCGAGTCGTGACGGATGGTCAGGGTCTCGCCCTCGGTGCCGAGCAGGACCTCCTGGTGGGCGACGAGGCCGGCGAGGCGCACCGAGTGCACGCGCACACCGTCGACGTCGGCACCGCGCGCACCGTCGAGTTCCGCGGTCGTGGCGTCGGGGCTGGGGCCGACGCCGGCAGCCGCACGGGCCTCGGCGATCAACGACGCGGTGCGATAGGCGGTGCCCGAAGGCGCATCGGCCTTGGCCGCATGGTGCAGTTCGATCACCTCGACGGAGTCGTAGAAGCGGGCCGCCTGTTGGGCAAAGCGCATGCTCAGAACTGCACCGATCGCGAAGTTCGGCGCGATGAGCACGCCCACGCCGGGTGCCTCGGCCAGCCATTCGCGTACCTGTGCCAGGCGCTCGTCGGTGAAGCCGGTGGTCCCGACCACGGCGTGAATCCCGTTGCCGATGAGGAACTTCAGGTTGTCCATCACCACGTCGGGGTGGGTGAAGTCGACGACGACCTGGGTGTCGGTGTCGGTGAAGAACTCCGGAGCGTCGCCTTTGTCGACACCGACGGTGTAGGTGAGGTCGTCGGCCGCCTCGATGCCCGACACGATCGCCCTGCCGACCTTGCCGTTGGAGCCGAAGACCCCAACCCTGATGCCCTGCGCCATGTCAGCCTCTCTTGACGGGTTACCGCGTACGACCCGATTGGGCCCGCGTCAAGTCTATGGGGACGCGTCGACCGGCCCGCTCGCAGGCGCCACGGCCGGTACACGAGGGCGCCCAAATGGCTGTGCGCAGGCGGGTCAGTAGATCGGCGCGTCGCCGCGTCGGTGGTCGAATACCAGCGAGGTGGTCGTGCCCGCGACCTCTCGGCGGGCATTGAGCATCTCCACGAAGCGACGCAATTCCTCGGTGTCTGCGGTCGCGACGTGCAGCAGGTAGTCATCGGAGCCGGCGAGGAAGAACACGTCGATCACCTCGTTGTGGCCGGTGATCTCACCGACGAACTTGCGGATCTGTCCACGGGCATCCGATTGCAGGCTGACCGCGACCATCGCACGCAGCGGGCGACCCACCGCAGCGGGATCGACGTCGGCGAAGAAGCCGCGGATGATACCGAGATCCCGCAGCCGACGGACACGACCGTGGCAGGTCGATGCAGCGATCCCGACGCGCGTGGCGAGGTCGCTGTTGGTGATCCGGGCGTCGGCTTGTAGATGCCGCAACAATTGGCGATCGACCTCGTCGAGCTGTGGCCGAACATCCTTCGGTGAAGCGGGCATCAGATACCTCCTGGGCGATGGATCTTCTCCAGACCGACGAACTGGAGAATTACTTTCGACAGCCTTGTGCACATTTCGAAGCTACTTCACTCTTGAAGCTAGTTGATCGAGAAACATTCGGCGAAGTACATCCCGGCCGACGATCACCGTCGTCGAAACACAGACCACCAACACCGAGGAGCACCCCACCATGCGGATCGGCATTCCCACCGAGATCAAGAACAACGAGTACCGCGTCGCGGCCACCCCGGCCGGTGTCGCCGAGCTGACCCACCGCGGCCACGAGGTGGTTGTCGAGGCCGGCGCCGGACTCGGATCGGCGATCGCCGACAACGACTTCAAACACGCCGGGGCGCAAATCCTCTCCACCGCCGACCAAGTCTGGGATCAGGCCGAGATGATCCTCAAGGTCAAGGAACCCATCGCTGCCGAGTACTCGCGGATGCGTGCCGGGCAGACCCTGTTCACCTATCTGCATCTGGCCGCCAGCCGAGGTTGCACCGACGCGCTGCTCGCATCGCAGACCACCTCGATCGCCTACGAGACCGTTCGCGCCGCCGACGGCTCGCTCCCGTTGCTGGCCCCGATGAGTGAGGTGGCGGGCCGCCTCGCCCCGCAGGTCGGCGCCTACCACCTGATGCGATCCGAAGGTGGTCGCGGAGTCCTCATGGGCGGCGTCCCCGGGACCGAGCCGGCCAACGTCGTCGTCATCGGCGGTGGCGTCAGCGGTGTCAACGCAGCGACAATCGCCGTGGGCATGGGCGCCCAGGTCACCGTCTTCGATCTCGACATCAGCAAGCTGCGTGCGATCGACGCACGCTTCGGTGGTCGGGTGCATACCCGCTACTCGACGTCCCTGGCCTTGGCCGAGGCGATCAAGCAGGCCGATCTGGTCATCGGCGCGGTCCTCGTCCCGGGTGCAAAGGCGCCGGTCTTGGTACCCAACAGCCTTGTCGCACAGATGAAGCCGGGCTCGGTACTGGTCGACATCGCGATCGATCAGGGCGGCTGTTTCGAGGATTCACGCCCTACCACCCACGACGACCCCACCTTTACCGTGCACGATACCGTCTTCTACTGCGTGGCCAACATGCCCGGCACGGTTGCGCGCACCTCGACCCAAGCCCTCACCGGCGCCACCCTGCCCTACGTGTTGCGCCTGGCCGACAAGGGGTGGGAGGCAGCCTGCCGCGACGACGCCTCGCTGGCCGCCGGACTGTCGACCCACGACGGACAACTCTTCACCCCAGAAGTCGGTATCGCCCTGGACATCCCGGTCACCGCGAATCCGTTCGCCACGCACTGACAGATCACCACACGGTCTCGGCACACCCGACGCCTGCGCTCCCTCGATGGGGCGCAGGCGTCGGCGTGAGACCAGGTACGACCGAACGCTACTCGCGCCGCCATATCGGTGCGGTGACATCATCGACGCCGACACTCTCCCCAGCGCGCCATTCGTTGAGCGCCTCATCGAGACGACGCCGACCCTGCCTGCGCACCACACGATTGCGGCGACGAGCGTGGTCGCCAGCGTGGCACGGAGAACACGCGCAGACGTGGACACCGCAGTAGCGCCACACCCACCGGCACGCGGTGCGGGCCGACACGGGATCGACGGGCGGACGAGCAGGCAGATCGCCCTCCGCACTCGAATGGTCATGCTCGGCAAAAGCGGCGAGTTCGCCGCGATGCAGGCGGACTGCGAGCGGTGCGTGAGCATCGGTACGAGACAAGGCTGAGCCTCCAGGGAATCAACGCCCCTGCCCGCTAGTGGTCTGTCTGGGATTTGATCTGGTTGAGGGCGTCGCGTCCGCGTTGGACTTTCTCGATGATGGATTCTGCGG
>NZ_RKMH01000018.1 GCF_003797185.1 Gordonia oryzae | reverse complement strand
GAAGAGGCGATGCAGGCCGCGGGTATCGGTGGTGGCGGTACCAAGGACGACTTCTCGGAGATCATCCCGCAGGTGCAACCCAATCCGGGGATGCCCGAGCGCAAGGCTGTTACCCGTCACCGCGAACGCGTCCTGGAACTGCTGCCGTCGTTGCCGGAGAATGCCCAGCGCGCGATCCGTGAATCGATGGCGCAGGAGGACGACATCCGGGCCCAGGCACACGCCCACGGTGCCGACCTGGCCGAGAGCGGTGCCGGCGCGTCCGCTCACGCCGGCGGATCCGGCCAGGGGGAGTGGAGTTCGGCCGGGGGGGTGGCCACCGCCGAAGCGCCCACCGACGTCTACGAGTTCGCCGGTAACGAGGCGCCCACTCAACAGTGGGACGTGCCGCTGGCCGCCCAGAGCGACCAGCCCACCCAGCAGATCGACACCACCAAACCCCGACACGGCGACGGGCGGAGCTAACCGAGAATGGCCAATGCCACCACGCGTGGCGCCGACAAAATCGCGCAAGCCGGAACGAGTGCCCTTGCCCAGGCGGGCAACATCGTCCAGCTGTTCGTCGACGTCGCGCGTCAGACCTTCGTACGGCCCTTTCAGTGGCGTGAGTTCATCCAGCAAGCCTGGTTCATCGCCAGCGTCACGATCTTGCCGACGGCGCTCATCGCGATCCCATTCGGCGCGATCGTCTCGCTACAGACCGGTTCGCTGATCAAGCAGCTCGGTGCCGAGTCGTTCACGGGCGCGGCGAGCGTGCTGGTGGTGATTCAACAGGGATCGCCACTGGTGACCTCGCTGTTGGTGGCGGGCGCCGCCGGGTCGGCGGTCGCCGCCGACCTCGGTTCGCGCACCATCCGTGAGGAGATCGACGCGATGGAGGTGCTGGGCATCAACCCGGTGCAGCGCCTGGTGGTTCCGCGTGTGTTGGCGATGATCCTGATCGCCGTGCTGCTCAACGGACTCGTCGCGGTCGTCGGTATCGGCGGCGGGTATTTCTTCAACGTCATCGTCCAGCACGGCACCCCGGGCGCCTACCTGGCGTCGTTCGGTGCCCTCGCACAGCTTCCCGACCTGTGGATTTCGACGATCAAGGCCGCGATCTTCGGCGTACTTGCCGGGGTCATCGCCGCCTATAAGGGACTCAATCCCAAGGGCGGACCCAAGGGTGTGGGTGACGCGGTCAACCAGAGCGTCGTCATCACCTTCCTGCTGCTGTTTCTTGCCAACCTGATCATCACGGCGGTCTACCTGCAGATCGTCCCGCCGAAGGGAAGTTAGGCGTGTCCGGTGGTGGTGGCGTGACGATCGCCAAGAGTCGTCCCGAGTATTACTTCTACGAAGTACGCAAACTGGCCGGCAAGCCATTGAAGGTACTCGACGGCGCGGGCGAGCAGATGTCCTTCTATGGACGGACGTTGGCGTGGATCCCGAAGACACTGGTGCACTACACGCGCGAGGTGCTGCGTCTGCTGGCCGAGGTGGCCTTCGGTACCGGCGGCCTGGCCGTCGTCGCGGGGACCGTCGGTGTGATGGTGTTGATGTCAGGGTTCACCGGCGTCGTTGTCGGTTTGCAGGGATATTCGGCGCTCGACCAGATCGGTTCGCAGGCGCTGACCGGCTTCCTGTCGGCCTACGTCAATACGCGGGAGGTGGCACCCCTGGTCGCGGGGCTGGCGTTGTCGGCGACGGTCGGGTGCGGCTTCACCGCCCAGCTCGGTGCCATGCGGATCTCCGAGGAAATCGACGCACTGGAATCGATGGCCGTGCCGTCGATTCCGTTCCTGGTGTCCACACGTGTGATCGCCGGTTTCATCGCGGTCATCCCGCTCTACGTGCTCGGCTTGCTCGCGTCGTATCTGGCTTCCCGGGAGATCACGGTCATCTTCAACGGCCAGTCTGCGGGCAACTACGACCACTACTTCAACTTGTTCCTGCCGCCGGCGGACGTGCTGTGGTCCTTCGGCAAGGTGCTGATCTTCGCGTTCGTCATCATCCTGGTGCACTGCTATTACGGCTACTACGCCAGCGGGGGTCCCGCGGGCGTCGGTGTGGCGGTGGGCCACGCCGTCCGCGCCGCGCTGGTCCTGATCGCGGTGCTCGATTTCTTCCTCGGATTGGCGATCTGGGGCACCACCACGACCGTCAGAGTGGGAGGCTGATCGATGGGGACCGTGCGCCGCAGACTCCTCGGCGTGGCCTTCCTGGTCGTTGTCGCGCTGTTCTTCGCGGTGACGATCATGAAGTTCAACAAGACGTTTACCGACTTCACGACCGTCACGCTCACCACCGACTCCGTCGGCAATGCGCTGCCCGCGAATGCCGACGTGAAGGCGCGTGGGGTCGTCGTTGGTGAGGTCCGCAGTGTCTCGCCGGCGGCGAACGGCTTGGTTGACGTCGAGTTGGGGCTCAACCCCGACATGGCCACGCAGATCCCGCAGACGACCACCGCGCGGATCCTGCCCAAGACGCTCTTCGGCGAGCGCTATGTCGATCTGCAGCTGCCCGCGTCCGGTGGACCGGGGCTGCACGACGGCGACGTCATAGCGACCGACAAGAGTGGTAACGCGCAGGAACTGCAGCAACTGTTCGACAAGCTGCTCCCGGTTCTGCAGGCCATCCCGCCGCAGGATCTCAGCGTGACCCTGACGTCGCTATCGCAGGCGTTGCAGGGCCGCGGCGAAGAACTCGGCACCACCATCGACAACCTCAACAAGGTGTTCGTCGGCATCAACGCGGTGCTGCCCGACCTCCAGGGCACCCTGCGGGGTCTGGCGAGTTTCTCGCAGACCTACTCCCAGGCGCTGCCCGATGTCATCGACGCCCTTGACAACTTCCGCACCACCTCCAACACCATCGTGGAGCGGCAAGGTGACCTGCGGACGTTGATCGCCACCCTCGGTGTCGCAGCCACCGACACCACCGGCTGGTTGCAGCAGAACGGAAACAACCTCGTTGACCTGTTCGTCGATTCCGAGCAGTTACTCACCGGACTGGCCAAGCAATCACCGACCTTCCAGTGCACCTTTCATAACTTCGCGACCCTGATCCCGGAGTCGCAGAAGATCGTCGGTGCCGGCACCGCCAATCCCGGTGTGCGCGTGAACCTGCAATTCGTGAACCCCCGCGGACGCTATCTCCCGAACCAGGACGAGCCGCGGTTCTTCGATATCGATCCGCCCGCGGTTTGCTACGAGCCGCCGACTGACGGCCGCCCGTTCCCGCAGTACCCCGGCGGGGGACTGGCCGACGGCTCCTACCAGCCGCCGTCGCGTAACCCCGGCCCGCGGACGATGCCGAGTTTGCCGCAGCCACAGTTCACCACCACCCCGGTCGGACTGATCAAGCCCTCGCCGTTTGACGACCCGTCGTATCGGACCCAACTGAAGCTGATTTACGGGTCGGCCAGTGGTACCCGCCCGAACGACGTCCCGACCTGGATCACCATGATCGGTGGTCCGGCGCTGGCCGGCGCGGAGGTGCACATCCAGTGAAGTCCATTGTGGGACCGCTGATCAAACTGATCACGTTCTGCGTGATCACCGTGATCGCTACCAGCCTGCTCGCGTTGACGATCGCCAACGCCGGCGGCGACGGTGACAGCAACTACAGCGCCGTGTTCGACGACGCCGCCCTGCTCAACAAGGGCGACGACGTGCGTATCGCCGGTGTGCGCGTCGGTCAGGTCACCGATGTCGCGGTGTACGACCAGAACAAGGCGATGGTGAAGTTCACTATCAATCGGTCGTCGTTGCCGCAGGGTGCGCAGCTCTATATCCGCTACCGCAACCTCACCGGGCTGCGCTACCTGGCCGTCGAGCGGGGCGCGGGTACCTCGGAGGTGACCGTGGCGCCGGGCTTCACCTTCGGTACCGACCCGAACATGAGCGACACGCATCCCGCGGTGAATCTCACCGAGCTGTTCAACGGGTTCAAGCCGCTCTTCCGTGAGCTCTCGGCCGCCGACGTCAACAACCTCGCCGACCAGATCATCAAGATCTTCCAGGGCGAGGGGGGCAACATCTCCACGTTGATTTCGAGCACCTCGTCGCTGACGAACTCGCTGGCCGACCGCGACAAAGTGATCGGTGAACTCATCACCAACCTGACATCGGTGCTCAGCACCGTCAATCGCAACGACGCGAACTTCAAATCGCTCTTGGACAACACCGAGCAACTCGTGACCGGGCTTGCAGCGCAACGTGGTTCGGTCGGATCGGCAATCGCATCGGTATCGAATCTGACGACGGTGACCGCGTCGATACTGTCGCAGACCAGGCCGTCGATCCAGGGTGACATCGCGGGACTGAAGTCGCTGGCGGACCAGATCAACGCGCGCAACAAAGACGTGAACCAGATCCTGAACAATCTGCCGGTCAAGCTCCAGAAGATCGGCCGCGCGGCGACCTTCGGGTCGTGGTTCCAGTTCTATCTGTGCGGCATCGACGTCGTGGCGGGCAACGGCAAGTCGACCCTGCTGACCCAGCCGGCGGTGCCGCTGCCCGACATCAATCATGTGCTCTACACCAGCGCGGCGACCCGCTGCTGGAAAGACAACAGGCCAGGGGGGTGAGAGACGAGATGACCGATAACCGCATTTCCGGCAACGGCACCAACGAGACCGGCGCGAACGATACCGCCTCGCAGGCGCCGCAGAAGGCCCATCCGAATCGCCGCTTCGCCGGTCGGCGCAGTCCGGTCTCGATCGGCGGGATCGGCATCCTGATCCTGCTGATGGCCGCGGTCTCCGCGTTTTATCTGACCTCTCTCCCGTTGGTCGGACAGGCCGCCACCTACACCGCGAAGTTCACCGAGGCTGCGGGCCTCAAGGCGGGCAACGAGGTCCGCGTCGCCGGCGTCAAGGTCGGCGAGGTCAAGGACGTGACCCTCGACGGCGACCGGGTCGATGTCAGGTTCCGGGTGTCCAACACGTGGATCGGCAACCAGACGCAGGCGTCCATTCAGATCAAGACGGTGCTGGGACAGAAGTATCTGAGCCTCAACCCGCGCGGCAGCAAGCAGGCCGATCCCGATGTGCCGCTGACCGATACGGTCTCGCCGTACGACGTCATCGAGGCGTTCTCCGACGCGACGACGCAGATCGAGGACCTCGACACCAACCGGTTGACCCAGTCGATGCGCTCGCTGTCGAATGCGTTCTCGGGCACCGCGGGCGACATGGGGCCCGCGCTCGATGGCATCGCGCGGTTGTCGAACACGATCGCCAGTCGTGACCAAGAGGTGCAGAAGCTGCTGCAGGCCACCAAGGACACCTCCAAAATCCTCGCCGACCGCAACCAGACCTTCGTGCGGCTGATCGCCGGTGCCGGGCAGTTGCTCGACGAACTCAACAGCCGGCAGAAGAACATCTCGGCGCTGCTCGCCACGACGACGACGCTGTCGACGGCGTTGACCGGCATCGTGCGTGACAACGAGGCGCAGATTGGGCCCGCACTCGACTCGCTCAAGGGCGTCAACGAACTGCTGACGAAACAGAACGCGAACCTGCGCGCGACGATCACGAACATGGCGCCGTTTTATCGGCTCTACGCCAACGTGCTCGGCAACGGTCGGTGGTTCGAGGCGGTGGTCACCAACCTGCTGCCCCCGGCGCTGCCGCAGCAGAACACCACCCGACTGCCCAACAAACAGGCCAACCAAAACAACGGCGGAACGGGGGCCACCGGATGACCACCGCACCGGATCTGACGAACACCTCCGGCCCCGGCCGGTGGTTCACCCCGCGCCACATCGTCTACATCGTGTTCGGCGTGATCATCGCGCTGATCGTCGCGGGGGTGCTGTGGTGGGCCTTCTCGCTGATCGGCACAACCAAGGTGACCGCCACCTTCCACCGCTCCGTCGGCATCTACGAGGGCACCGACGTTCGCGTGCTCGGGGTGTCGGTGGGTAAGGTGGATTCCGTTGAGCCCGAGGGTGATTCCGTCAAGGTAACGATGACGGTGGATCGTGGTGTGCGTCTGCCGGCCGATGTCAAAGCCGTTCAGATCGTGCCGTCGGTGGTCGCCGATCGCTTCGTTCAGCTGACGCCCGCCTACTCCGGGGGACCCGAGGCTGGCAAGGACGTCACCCTCGGACTCGACAAGACAATGGTCCCCGTCGAGATCGACCAGGTCTATTCGAGTGTGCAGAAGCTGTCCCAGGCGCTCGGCCCCGACGGCGCCAACAGCAAGGGGGCCGTGAGCCAGCTCATCACTACCGGTGCCGACAACCTACAGGGCAACGGTGAGAAGCTCCGCGCCGCGATCGAGAATCTCTCGAAGGCCAGCACCACCCTGTCGGACTCGCACGGCGATCTGTTCGACACCGTCAAAAACCTCGACACCTTTGTCGGCGCTCTGCGCGAGAACGACACGCAGGTGCGCCAATTCAACACGCAGATGGCCGATTTCAACAGCTTCCTCGCCGGTGAGCGCCAGCAGCTCGCGACCGCGCTGAACAAGTTGTCGATAGCCCTCGGCGACGTCGCCGGGTTCATCCAGGACAACCGCGAACAGATCGGTCAGACGCTGAAGGATCTGCAGCCGACGACGCAGGCATTGCTCGACACCAAGACGTCGCTGAAGGAAATCTTGACGGTGCTCCCGTTGACGTTGAGCAACCTGATCAACGCCTACGACGCCGAGTCCGGCACGCTCGCGATGCGACTGACGATCCCCGATCTGCAGAATCTGCTTGCGGCGCAGTGCAAGTTCCTCGACCTCGGTCAGCTGCTGCCGGGCAACCCGGCCGCGACCCAGTTCAGCGATACCCTCGCGCCGCTGATCAATCAGTGCACCACCATCGCCAACCAGGTCAACGACAAGGTCCTCACGCCGATTCTGCCCATCCTGCCGTTCGGCATCATGAGTAACGGCAAGCTGCAGCAGTATCCGGTGCCGGGCACCGTGCCCGGCACCCCGGACACGGCTTTGAACCCGGGGCCGAGCACGAGTCGCACGCCGGCCTCGACCTCCGCGCGGTCGTCGGCGAGTCGCCCGGCGTCGACGACGGCCCGACCGGGAGCGGGGGGTAACTGACATGGGGTATCTGACGAAGCACTCGCTACCGTCGCTGTGGGCTCGGTTGACCGGGACATCGGTCGGTCGGTTGACCGGGGCATCGGTCGGTCGGTTGACCGGGGCATCGGTCGGTCGGTTGACCGGGGCATCGGTCGGTCGGTTGACCGGGACATCGGTCGGTCGGTTGACCGGGACATCGGTCGGTCGGTTGACCGGGGCATTGCTGAGCCTGGCCACCGTGGTGCTGGTGGCCGGGTGCGGCAGTAACGGCATCCAGTCGATCCCGCTGCCTGGTGGCGTCGACGTCGGCGACAACCCGCGGACCTACACCATCGCGTTCAGCGACATCCTGGATCTGGTCCCGCAGTCGATGGTGAAGCAGAATGGCGTCGCCGTCGGCCGCGTCACCAGGGTCGAGGTCCCCGACGGCCAGTGGTACGCGCTGGTCACCATCAAGGTGAAGCACGAGATCGACCTGTCTGATCAGGCGCAGGCGGCGATCCAGCAGACCAGTCTGCTCGGCGAGAAGTTCGTGGCCCTCGACGACCCGGGGGAGGCCGGCAATGCGCCGCGCCAGCCCGACGGCCAGCCGATCCCGCTGGCCCGGACCCGCACCGCCACCGACATCGAGCAGGTGCTCGGCGCGTTGTCGATGTTGCTCAACGGTGGTGGCATCAACCAGTTGGAGCCCATTGTCACCGAGCTGAACAAGGCCTTCGACGGCCGCGCGGACAACGTCAAGAGCTTGCTGAACAACGCCTCGGAGCTGATCTCGGGTCTCAACAAGCAGCGCGACGACATCATCAGCGCGATCGATGGGCTCAACACGCTCTCGGCGCGGGCCAATGCGCAGACCGATCAGATCAACCGCATCCTGGCGCAGTTGCCCGCCGGTATCGCCGTCCTCGAGCAGCAGCGTCCGCAGTTCGTCGACCTGTTGACCAAACTCGACAAACTCGGGCAGGTGGGCACCGATGTCCTCGGCCGCGCCCGCGAGTCGATGATCACCGATCTCAAGGCGCTACGACCGGTGTTGACCGAATTGTCCAAGGCGGCACCGGATCTCATCACCTCCGCGCCGCTGATGCTGACCCACCCGTTCCCCGACTCATTGCTGCCCGCGGTGCAGGGTGACTCGACCAATCTGTTCATGACGTTGGATCTGCGCACGCTGAACCAGCTCGAGGCGCTCGGTGTGGGCCAGGGCAACCCGGTCTATTCGCCGCCGGAGCGGCACAGCGTGCCGGTGAACCCGTCGAATCCCTATTACAAGGGCAACGGGCCGCGCTACGGCTGGCCGACGATCACTCTGCTGCCGCCGGCCGCGAACTCGCGTCCGGGCCCCAACACGCCACCGTCGGGCGGCACCTACCCGGCCAACCCGGCGTCGTTTGCCCCGGTCCCCGCGCAGGGGCAGGGACTGCTGGACAAGACGCTCGCACAGATGGGGGTGGGCGCATGATCGGCAAGCTCGCCAAGATCCAGCTCCTGGTGTTCGCCGTCGTCGGCATCGTCGCGATTGTCTACGTCGGAGCGAAATACGCGCGGCTAGACAAGCTCGCCGGAATCGGCAACTACACGGTGACAGCGGAAATGAAGCAGTCCGGCGGTATCTTCACCAACGCCGAGGTGACCTACATGGGCATCCCTGTCGGCCGGGTGGGCGCAATGACGCTGACCGCAGATGGCGTCGACGTCGCACTCGACCTGAACTCCGGTGGACCCAAGATCCCGGCGTCGTCGAAGGCCGTCGTCGCCGAGCGGTCGGCGATCGGTGAGCAGTTCATCGATCTGCAGCCGTCGGGGTCGACGTCCGGGCCGTATCTGGGGAACGGGTCGACGATCTCACCCGACAATGTCTCGATTCCGGCGCCGCTCGAGGATGTCGTCGCCTCGGCCATCAACTTCACCAACTCGATCCCGATCGACGACCTGCACACGGTGATCACCGAACTCGGCAAGGCGTTTAACGGGCAGGGTGACAACCTCCCCCGCCTCGTCGACTCGCTGAACACGCTGGCCAAGGCGGGCGCGGACAACCTGCCGCAGACGATCTCGCTGATCCAGAACTCAAATGTGGTGCTCTCCACCCAGGCCGACCAGTCCGATGCGATCCTCACGTGGTCGCGCAACTTGAACCTGATCACCGCCACTCTCGCGTCGGCGGACCCCGATCTGCGACGACTGCTCACCACGGGTACGGCGTCGGCGACCCAGATCTCGGCGCTGATCCAGAAGAACGGCGGCGATCTGGGCAAGGTGGTCGGCGACCTGTCCGAGGTGTCGCGCACGATCCAACCTGCGACCTTCATGACCTCGGGGACGTTCGCCATGCTCTCGGCGCTCTCGGCGGGCAGCCACAGTCCGGCACCCGGCGATGGGCAGATCCACTTCGGCGTCGTGCTCGAGACCAACAACCCGCCGGCGTGTACCAAGGGGTACGAGAGCACCTACAAGATGATCGACGAGATCAAGAAGAAGGACCCGACCTTCGACATCCGCTACGACGATTTCCCGTTCAACACGAACGCGTCGTGTGAGGTGCCGTTCGGTAATCCGACAGGTGTGCGCAGCGCCGACCGGGTGCAGTACGCCAATCCCGACACCCCGCAGCCGTGGGACAACACGCCCAAGAAGGACCCCGACAAACTGAACCTCAATCCGCTGGCCACCCAGCTCGCCTATCTACTGGGTGTGCGTCCGGTGAACCCTGGTGGATTCGGTTACGGCGTCGGCCAGTGACGAAACACGCTGGATGACGGGCTGTTCCCGGCCCGTCTACGACCTCTGTTCGACGATGAAGGAGCGATTGGCAACCTCTCAGGTCCAATCGTTACAGTGACGCGCGATGACGACGAAGAGTGACCCGCAGCGGTCCCGCACGCCCCGGCAGGGGACCGACGAGCCCGGTGCGGCGGGCGGACGAGTCTCCGCTGCCGGTACCGCGGCCGTCAAGAACCGGCCGACGCCGGGCAATGCCGCGATGCTCCGCAACATCCTGGGCGTGGTGGTGATCGGCGTACTGGTCGCCGCGATAGCGTGCGCAGGTTGGTTCGGGTATCGGGCCTACGAGGCCTACGCGGTGGCGCCGACGCAGCAGGCACGCGACGACGCGACGGGGGCCGCCGAACAGGCGATGCTGAATGTCACCACGATCGATCCCAAGAACATGAACGCTTTCAGCCAGCGTCTGCAGAGTAGTTTCGCCGGTGACGCCCTCGACCAGGTCCGGCAGCAGGTGGCCGGCACGCTCGACCCGCAGCTTCAGCAGGCCGGCAGCCAGGTGGGGTCGACGACCTCGCGTGTGGTGCGGTCGGCGCCGACGCAGGTCAATGCCGACGAGGGGACCGCGCAGGTTCTCGTGTACGTCGCGGTGACTGGCAAGACGCCCGGGCAGGCGTCGGAGACCGCGAACACCATGGGATTCCTGGTCGGGATGCGGAAATTCGGTGACACGTGGAAGGCGGTGAAGGTGAGTCCGCTCGACGGGATCTCCTACGCTGACGACGGATCGTCGGGTACCGGAACCGGCAGCGGAGGCAGTACGCCCGCCCCGACCGGTGCGCCGACAGGGGGTAACTGATGGCGCGCACACCAGGGCAGCGCAAGCCCGGCTACCGCCCGAAGATTGCCGGGTCGCGGCGCCCGGCCGACCAGATTGTGGACGAGGCGGTGACTGATCAGGTCACCGATGTGACGGCGACCGACCTGATGGCCACCGAGGTGACGGCGATCTCCGCAGAGGAGAAGTCTGCCGCAGAGAAGTCTGCCGCGGTGGAGTCTGCCACGGTGGAGTCCGCCGCAGAGGAGTCCGCCGCAGAGGAGTCCGCCGCTGAGGAGTCCGCCGCTGAGGAGTCCGCCGCTGAGGAGTCCGCCGCTGAGGAGTCCGCCGCTGAGGAGTCTGCCGCGGTGGAGTCTGCCACGGAGAACCCGGTCGGGGAGGAGTCGATCGCCGACGACCCGGTCACCGACGAGTCCGGAACAGCCGAGTCCGGAACAGCCGAGTCCGAGACCGGCGAGTCCGAGACGGCCGGGCTCGAGACAGCCGGGCACGAGACGGCCGGGCACGAGACAGAGCCGATCTCGATGACGGCGAACGACGCAGACACCGACGCCCCCGGATCCGGGGCGCCGGACGACCTCGCCGGCGAGACCGGACGTCCGACCGGCAAGACGCGACCGGTGTCGCGGGTGTCGACCATCAAGCCGCAGCCCGACGCCGCGCGCCGCGCGCAGGCCCAGGCAAACGCGCAGCGAGGCAACGGGTTCGATCGACGCGGAGCGGGTCGCGATAGGGCGGCCGACAAGGAACTGGTTGCCGCTCGTCGGGCCGAGCGGGGATGGTTTTCCGGTCGGGCCATTGTGATTATCGCCGGTGCGGCCGCTGTGTTCGCGATCGTCGCCGTCGTCCTTGCGCTGCATCCGGGCGCGAATGTCGGCGACAACAAGGCATTCCTCGATCAGGCTGCCACCACCGACCTGACCTCGCAGGCGCAGTCGAAGTTCTGTCAGGTCCAGGGCGCGCGCAGCAAGGATTTCGACAAGTGGGCCGCCTCGGCACGGACAGCGCTCACCGGCAACGCCCTCACGCAGTTCAACCAGGGCCTGCCAACCATCAAGGAGCAGTTCGGGCAGCAAGACGTCACCAACGACTGCAAGGTCGACGCCGTCGGCGTCATCAACCTGTCTGGCGACTCCGACGGCGCCACCGCCGAGGTGATCCTGAACTTCGTCGCCTCGGGGACCGCCAACGGTGCCCCAACGCAGAGCGTCATCGGTCGTTACCAGCTCGGTCTGGTCAAGCACGGCGATCAGTGGCTCATCAAGAGCTACGCCGACATCTGAGGCCTCGCGAATCTGTGTCGACTTCGGGTTTGTGTGCCCTGCAGGACACACAAACCCGAAGTCGGCACCGTTTCGGGCGGCGCGGACGGCGTGCGGCGCGCCCGGATCCGCTCTCCAGCAGGTTCGACACACTATTTCTTCCACAAATCTGCGCGTACCGCTTGACGTGACGGCGTCGGCGGGCCAATCTGTCACCAGCGAATATCGCGGGTGGCAGCCACACAGCGCGAGTTCGGTTCACGGCGTCTGTGCCGCAGTGTGATCACTGCTTGACACGGTGCCTTCTTTTCCTGTTATAGTTGGACGTTGCGCTGGCTGCCTCCTGTCCATCTCACGATTCTCCTTCCGGCCACCTTGTGTGGGCTGCGGTGATCGCCGATCCAGGTTTGTCACCAGCGAACGGCCCATCAGCCACGCCACACAACGCACGGCAGTGAACACATCGTGTTGGAAGGACGCACCTTGGCAGTCGACCGCCAGTCCACCTCAACCACCATCCCTGGCGCACCACACCGCGCCTCGTTCGCGAAGATCAGCGAACCCTTGGAGGTACCGGGCCTCCTTGACCTCCAACTCGACTCCTTCGAATGGCTCGTCGGTTCTCCCGAATGGCGCGCGAAAGCGATCTCGCGCGGAGACGAGAGCCCGACCGGAGGCCTCGAGGACATCTTGCACGAGCTCTCGCCCATCGAGGACTTCTCTGGCTCGATGTCGCTGTCCTTCTCCGACCCGCACTTCGACGAGGTCAAGGCCTCCGTCGAGGAGTGTAAGGACAAGGACATGACGTACGCGGCCCCGCTGTTCGTCACCGCGGAGTTCATCAACAACAACACCGGTGAGATCAAGTCGCAGACCGTATTCATGGGCGACTTCCCGATCATGACCGACAAGGGCAGCTTCATCATCAACGGCACCGAGCGCGTCGTGGTGAGCCAGCTCGTGCGCAGCCCCGGCGTCTATTTCGATGCCACCATCGACAAGACCACCGAGAAGACCCTGCACACCGTCAAGGTCATCCCGAGTCGTGGCGCATGGCTCGAATTCGACGTCGACAAGCGCGACACCGTCGGTGTGCGTATCGACCGCAAGCGTCGCCAGCCGGTCACCGTGCTGCTCAAGGCACTCGGTTGGACCACCGAGGAGATCAGCGAGCGTTTCGGGTTCTCCGAGATCATGATGTCCACCCTGGAGAAGGACAACGCGGCCAACCAGGACGAGGCACTGCTCGAGGTCTACCGCAAGCTGCGTCCCGGCGAGCCGCCGACCAAGGAGTCCGCGGAGAACCTCCTGGAGAATCTCTTCTTCAAGGAGAAGCGCTACGACCTCGCGCGCGTCGGCCGGTACAAGGTCAACAAGAAGCTCGGTCTCACCGACAACCCGATGACCGGCGAGGCGGTGCTGACCCGCGAGGACATCGCCGCGACCGTCGAGTACCTGGTGCGTCTGCACGATGCCGACCCCCACACCGTGTCGTTCGCCAAGGTCGCCGGCCCCGAGGGCCTCGACGTGCCGATCGAGGTCGACGACATCGACCACTTCGGCAACCGTCGACTGCGCACCGTGGGCGAGCTGATCCAGAACCAGATCCGCGTGGGCCTCTCGCGTATGGAGCGTGTCGTGCGTGAGCGCATGACCACCCAGGACGTCGAGGCGATCACCCCGCAGACCCTGATCAACATCCGTCCCGTCGTGGCGGCGATCAAGGAGTTCTTCGGCACCAGCCAGCTCTCGCAGTTCATGGACCAGAACAACCCGCTGTCGGGTCTGACCCACAAGCGTCGCCTGTCGGCGCTGGGCCCAGGTGGTCTGAGCCGTGAGCGCGCCGGCCTCGAGGTGCGCGACGTGCACCCGAGCCACTACGGCCGCATGTGCCCGATCGAGACCCCGGAAGGCCCGAACATCGGCCTGATCGGGTCGCTGTCGGTGTACGCGCGTGTCAACCCGTTCGGCTTCATCGAGACGCCGTACCGCAAGGTCGTCGACGGCGTCGTCACCGACACCATCGAGTACATGACCGCCGACGAAGAGGATCGCTACCTCATCGGTCAGGCCAACACCAGCTACGACCTGAGCGGCAACATCACCGACGAGCGCGTCCTGGTCCGCAAGAAGGGCTCCGAGGTGGAGTTCGTCGATGCCGCACAGGTGGAGTACCTCGATGTCTCGCCGCGCCAGATGGTTTCGGTCGCGACCGCGATGATCCCGTTCCTCGAGCACGACGACGCCAACCGTGCCCTGATGGGCGCGAATATGCAGCGTCAGGCTGTGCCGCTGGTGCGTAACGAGTCGCCGCTGGTTGGTACCGGCATGGAGTTGCGTGCCGCCGTCGACGCCGGTGACGTCATCGTCTCGTCCAAGACCGGTGTGGTCGAAGAGGTCTCGGCCGACTACATCACCGTGATGGCCGACGACGGCACCCGCAACACCTACCGGATGCGCAAGTTCGCACGCTCCAACCACGGCACCTGCGCCAACCAGCGTCCGATCGTGGACGAGGGGCAGCGCGTGGAGTCCGGTCAGGTCCTCGCCGACGGGCCCTGCACCGAAAACGGTGAGATGGCCCTGGGTAAGAATCTGCTCGTGGCGATCATGCCGTGGGAGGGCCACAACTACGAGGACGCGATCATCCTGAGCCAGCGGCTCGTGGAGGAGGATGTGCTCACCTCGATCCACATCGAGGAGCACGAGATCGATGCCCGCGACACCAAGCTCGGTGCCGAGGAGATCACCCGCGACATCCCGAACGTCTCCGACGAGGTGCTCGCCGATCTCGACGAGCGCGGCATCGTGCGCATCGGTGCGGAGGTCCGCGACGGCGACATCCTGGTCGGCAAGGTCACCCCGAAGGGCGAGACCGAGCTGACCCCGGAGGAGCGTCTCTTGCGTGCCATCTTCGGCGAGAAGGCCCGCGAGGTGCGCGACACCTCGCTCAAGGTCCCGCATGGTGAGACCGGCAAGGTCATTGGTGTGCGGGTGTTCAGCCGTGATGACGATGACGATCTGCCGCCCGGCGTCAACGAGCTGGTCCGCGTCTACGTGGCACAGAAGCGCAAGATCCAGGACGGCGACAAGCTTGCCGGCCGCCACGGCAACAAGGGCGTCATCGGCAAGATCCTGCCCGCCGAGGACATGCCGTTCTTGCCGGACGGCACCCCGGTGGACATCATCCTCAATACCCACGGTGTGCCGCGTCGTATGAACATCGGCCAGATCTTGGAGACCCACCTCGGGTGGATCGCCAAGGCCGGCTGGAACGTCGACGTGGCCGGCGGTGTCCCGGAGTGGGCGTCGAAGCTGCCCGAGGACATGTACTCGGCGGCCCCCGACACCAACACCGCGACCCCGGTGTTCGACGGGGCCCGTGAGGAGGAGCTGACCGGACTGCTGTCCTCGACGCTGCCCAACCGCGACGGTGAGGTCATGGTCAACGGCGACGGGAAGGCCATGCTGTTCGACGGTCGTTCCGGTGAGCCGTTCCCGTACCCGGTGTCGGTCGGCTACATGTACATCATCAAGCTGCATCACCTGGTCGACGACAAGATCCACGCGCGCTCGACCGGTCCGTACTCGATGATCACCCAGCAGCCGCTCGGCGGTAAGGCCCAGTTCGGTGGGCAGCGCTTCGGTGAGATGGAGTGCTGGGCGATGCAGGCCTACGGCGCCGCCTACACCCTGCAGGAGCTGCTGACGATCAAGTCCGACGACGTCGTCGGCCGGGTGAAGGTGTACGAGGCGATCGTCAAGGGCGAGAACATTCCGGAGCCCGGTATCCCCGAGTCGTTCAAGGTGCTCCTCAAGGAGCTCCAGTCGTTGTGCCTCAACGTCGAGGTGCTCTCGAGTGACGGTGCCGCGATCGAGATGGCCGACTCCGACGACGACGATCTCGAACGCGCCGCCGCCAACCTGGGAATCAACCTGTCGCGCAATGAGTCCGCGACGGTCGACGACCTGGCGAACTGATCAACGCCTGCCGGGGCCACGGCCCCGGCAGGTACCCCCATTAGTCGAATCAAAGAGCTTGCTCAGGGAAGGCATAGAGTGCTCGACGTCAACTACTTCGACGAACTGAAGATCGGTCTCGCTACGGCCGATGACATCCACAACTGGTCCTACGGCGAGGTCAAGAAGCCGGAGACCATCAACTACCGCACGCTCAAGCCGGAGAAGGACGGTCTGTTCTGCGAGAAGATCTTCGGACCGACTCGCGACTGGGAGTGCTACTGCGGCAAGTACAAGCGTGTGCGCTTCAAGGGCATCATCTGCGAGCGTTGCGGGGTCGAGGTCACCAAGGCCAAGGTTCGCCGCGAGCGCATGGGCCACATCGAGCTGGCCGCCTCGGTCACCCACATCTGGTATTTCAAGGGTGTGCCGAGCCGGTTGGGCTACCTGCTCGACCTGGCACCGAAGGATCTCGAGAAGATCATCTACTTCGCCGCCTACGTGATCACCTCCGTCGACGACGAACTGCGCCACAACGAGCTCTCCACGCTCGAGGCGGAGATCGAGGTCGAGAAGAAGGCCGTCGCCGACCAGCGTGACGTCGACCTCAACGAGCGTCAGCAGAAGCTCGAGGCCGATCTCGCCGAACTCGAGGCCGAGGGCGCCAAGGCCGACGTCCGCCGCAAGGTCAAGGACGGGGCCGAGCGCGAGATGCGTCGCATGCGTGACGCCGCGCAGCGTGAACTCGATGGTCTCGCAGAGCTGTGGGACAAGTTCGTCAAGCTCTCTCCCGGCGATCTGATCATCGACGAGAAGCTCTATCACCAGCTCTCCGACCGTTACGGCGAGTACTTCGCCGGATCGATGGGCGCCGAGGCGATCAAGAAGCTCCTCGAGACCTTCGACATCGACGCCGAGGCCGAGTCGCTGCGCGAGACGATCCGCAGCGGCAAGGGGCAGAAGAAGCTGCGTGCGCTCAAGCGACTCAAGGTGGTCGCCGCGTTCCAGCAGTCGGGCAATTCGCCGCTGGGTATGGTTCTCGACGCTGTTCCGGTGATCCCGCCGGAGCTGCGTCCGATGGTGCAGCTCGACGGTGGCCGCTTTGCGACCTCCGACCTCAACGACTTGTACCGTCGCGTCATCAACCGCAACAACCGTCTCAAGCGGCTGATCGACCTCGGTGCTCCCGAGATCATCGTCAACAATGAGAAGCGGATGCTGCAGGAGTCGGTGGACGCCCTGTTCGACAACGGCCGTCGAGGACGTCCGGTCACCGGACCGGGTAACCGCCCGCTGAAGTCGCTCTCGGATCTGCTCAAGGGCAAGCAGGGCCGGTTCCGTCAGAACCTGCTCGGCAAGCGCGTCGACTACTCCGGTCGTTCGGTCATCGTCGTCGGCCCGCAGCTCAAGTTGCACCAGTGCGGTCTGCCCAAGCTGATGGCGCTCGAGCTGTTCAAGCCATTCGTGATGAAGCGTCTGGTGGACCTGAACCAGGCCCAGAACATCAAGAGCGCCAAGCGCATGGTCGAGCGTCAGCGTCCGGCCGTGTGGGACGTCCTCGAAGAGGTCATCGCCGAGCACCCGGTGCTGCTGAACCGTGCGCCGACGCTGCACCGTCTGGGTATCCAGGCCTTCGAGCCGCAGCTGGTGGAGGGCAAGGCCATTCAGCTGCACCCGCTGGTCTGTGAGGCCTTCAACGCCGACTTCGACGGTGACCAGATGGCCGTGCACCTGCCGCTGAGCGCGGAGGCGCAGGCCGAGGCCCGCATCCTGATGCTGTCCTCGAACAACATCCTGTCGCCGGCGTCCGGTCGCCCGTTGGCCATGCCGCGTCTGGACATGGTGACCGGCCTGTTCTACCTGACCTCGCTCAAGGAGGGTGCGGTAGGCGAGTACCAGTCCGCCACCGCCGAGCACCCCGAGGTGGGCGTGTACTCCAGCCCGGCCGAGGCCATCATGGCCGTCGACCGTGGGGTGCTGACCGTGCAGTCGCGCATCAAGGTGCGATTGACCGATCAGCGACCGCCACTGGAGATCGAGGCGCAGGAGTTCGCCGACGGCTGGCGATTCGGACAGCCCTGGACCATCACGACCACGCTGGGTCGGGTGCTGTTCAACGAGCTGCTGCCGATCGAGTACCCGTTCGTCGACGAGCAGATGCCGAAGAAGCGGCAGGCCGCGATCATCAACGATCTCGCCGAGCGCTACCCGATGATCGTCGTCGCGCAGACCGTCGACAAGCTCAAGGATGTCGGCTTCTACTGGGCGACCCGTTCGGGCGTGACCGTGTCGATGGCCGACGTGCTCGTGCCGCCGCAGAAGGCCGAGATCCTCGAGCGTTACGAGGAGCGTGCCGATGGTCTGGAGCGCAAGTTCCAGCGCGGTGCCCTGACCCCGGACGAGCGGCGCGATGCGTTGGTCGAGATCTGGAAGCAGGCCACCGAAGAGGTCGGTAAGGCCATGGAGGACTACTACCCCGAAGACAACCCGATCACGATGATCCCGAAGTCGGGTGCGACCGGAAACATGACCCAGGTCCGCAACCTGTCGGGCATGAAGGGTCTGGTGACCAATCCGAAGGGTGAGTTCATCCCGCGTCCGATCAAGTCCTCCTTCCGCGAGGGCCTGACCGTGGCGGAGTACTTCATCAACACCCACGGTGCCCGAAAGGGTCTGGCCGACACCGCACTTCGTACCGCCGACTCGGGTTACCTGACCCGTCGTCTGGTCGACGTCAGCCAGGATGTCATCGTCCGCGAGACCGACTGTGACACCGAGCGCGGAATCGTTGTCCCGCTGGGCGAGAAGCAGCCCGACGGTTCGATCATCCGTGACGCGCACGTCGAGACCAGTGCGTACGCACGTACGCTGGCCGCCGATGCCCTTGACGCCGAGGGCAACGTCGTCGTCGAGCGTGGTCACGATCTCGGTGATCCGGCCATCGAGGCCCTGCTCGCAGCGGGCATCACGCAGGTCAAGGTCCGTTCGGTGTTGACTTGTGCGACCGGCACCGGCGTGTGTGCGATGTGCTACGGGCGGTCGATGGCCACCGGCAAGCTCGTCGACATCGGCGAGGCCGTCGGTATCATCGCGGCCCAGTCGATCGGTGAGCCCGGTACCCAGCTGACCATGCGTACCTTCCACCAGGGTGGCGTCGGTGACGACATCACCGGTGGTCTGCCGCGTGTGCAGGAGCTCTTCGAGGCGCGCGTGCCCAAGGGTGTCGCGCCGATTGCGGAGGTCTCCGGCCGGGTGCGTCTCGAGGACGATGATCGCTTCTACAAGATCACGATCGTCCCCGACGACGGATCGGAAGAGGTTGTCTACGACAAGATCTCGAAGCGTCAGCGTCTGCGTGTGTTCAAGCACGACGACGGCTCCGAGCGTCTGCTCGCCGATGGCGACCACGTCGAGGTCGGCCAGCAGCTCATGGAGGGTTCGGCGAACCCGCACGAGGTGCTGCGCGTGATGGGGCCCCGTCAGGTGCAGGTGCACCTGGTCAACGAGGTTCAGGAGGTCTACCGCAGCCAGGGTGTGTCGATCCACGACAAGCACATTGAGACCATCGTGCGTCAGATGCTGCGTCGTGTGACGATCATCGACTCGGGGTCGACGGAGTTCCTGCCCGGTTCGCTCACCGAGCGTGCCGAGTTCGAGGCCGCCAACCGTCGCGTCGTGTCCGAGGGTGGCGAGCCCGCGGCCGGTCGTCCGGTGCTGATGGGTATCACCAAGGCGTCGTTGGCCACCGACTCGTGGCTGAGTGCGGCGTCGTTCCAGGAGACCACCCGTGTGCTCACTGATGCGGCCATCAACAGCCGCAGCGACAAGCTCATCGGTCTCAAGGAGAACGTGATCATCGGTAAGCTGATCCCGGCCGGTACCGGCATCAACCGGTACCGCAACATTCAGGTGCAGCCGACCGAGGAGGCGCGCGCCGCGGCCTACGCGATGCCCGCCTACGACGACACCTATTACAGCCCGGACGGCACCTTCGGTGCTCCCGCCGGCGCTGCGGTGCCGCTCGACGACTACGGCTTCTCCAGCGGCGACTACCGCTAGCCCGACGCCGCTGGGCACCGTTCAAAGACCAACAGCCCCTGCACTTTTCAGTGCGGGGGCTGTTGTTGTCGGTGGCTGTTGGCCAAGTGCCGCCGGGTGTTCAGTACGCAGGTGACCCTACCGAAGGTAGCGACGTCGGGCTGGCTGGGCGATGACCCGATCACAGCGAATGTGATCGCGGTGAGGTCGCCGACAACGATCGGTTCGTGGGTTTGCTTGCGACGCAACCCCGCCGAGTGCGGAGGTGTGCACATCGTGGTGACGCCGTTGTCACTCGTGGGGTGTGGGTCCGCCGGAGCGCAGTGCTGCGATCACGGCGTCGAGCGCGGCCCATCGGGATGCGCCGAGTCGGTCGGCCACGGCGCTGTAGTGCGCCGCGGCCGCTCGGAGGGCGGCTGTGTCGAATTCGGAGAGTTGGGTGTCATCCGGCGCAGCGATCACGCGGGTGCCGCCGCCGCGCCGGCTTTCGATCAGACCGGCGGCCTCGAGTTCGCGGTAGGCGTGCGCCGCGGTACCGACCGCGATTCCAAGGTCACGGGCGAGTTGCCGCAGTGGCGGCAGCTTCGCGCCCATAGGGAGGGCGCCGGAGGCTATATGTCCGGTGATCTGGCGCCGGATCTGCTCGAATGCCGGCGTGGGATCCTCCTCTTCGACCCTGATCCGCGGGGGTGTCACCGTGCGGCCGCCTGGTCGTTGGGGTCGTTGGGGTCGTTGGTGTTGTGATGCGGAGCTGGGATCGGAGATTCCGCGGTCAAGGCGAGTGCCCGCGGCATAGGCGGTCGCGCGAAGATGACCAGCGCGACGACGACGCCGAGCATCAGCATGGCACTCGTGCCGTCGGCGATGTAGGCGGGAGCAGTTGATGCCAACCACCTCGGCCATCCATCGATCGACTCGCCGCCCGCGCGGATGTGATCGAGGTATGCCAGTGCTGCGTTCCGTGGAACGGTGAGTCCATTGACAATGACCAACGCCGCTGGGATGTAGAGCACGCACAGCGCACGGACGGCGGTGCCGCTGCGGCTCCACCCATCGCTGCCGGTGATGGGATCGATGTCGCGTCGTCGTATGGTGACGCGGATCACCGACACGGTCAGTATGGCGGCGACCAGGAAGACGACGTATGCCATCCAGATGTCCGTTCCGTCGACTGAGTAGTTGACGGTAGGCGGGTTGTTCGCGCTCCGCATGATGCGGGTGGCACCGAGCGGCGAGACCAGGATCAGCGGTGTGAGCGCGGCGATCAGACAGATGGACGAGACGAAGCGCAGGAGCCACCGCGGGATCAGCTCCCGTGTGCCTCGAGGTGCCAGGGTTGCCACCGGAGGTCCGGATGGGCGGGTGGTCTTTTCTGTGAGCAGCATGGCCAGCAGCGGGAACAGGCAGATACCGGGCCACCAGAGGAGGCCGAGGGTGATTCGTAGGGGCTCGGGGACCACGTTCGGGTTCGTCGGGTCGAGTGCCTGGGCAACGATCCCGTATGTGGTCAGGATGACGGCAGCCGCGATCGGCGGGATGATCGCGGCTTTGAGGCGCTTGCGCATCGTGGCGCGATATCTGAGGTAGCTGGTCGACTGCGGGGCCGAGTCATTCGTGGTCAGGGTGCGTGCCACGGTGTAGATGATCGCCGCGATGAGGATGAACGGGGCGAGGAACATGTACAACTCCTTGTGCCAGTGTGCTGACACAAAGGTAGAACGATCGACACACTTGTGTCAATCAACTGGGATGATGAGATCGACGTGGTGCGGCCTCAACCAGTCCTGCGACCATCTACGTGGCCATGACCCCGAACATGAGTGCCATGCCGAGCGCCATGAACACCTGACAGAGGTCCCCGGCGAAGGTCATCAGATCTTTCGAGGCAACCGCCGCCCGACGACGAGCGAAGTACAGGTACAACCAGACCGCCGCGGCGAGGGCGAAACCGATGCTGAGGATCCAGTTGACGGGTGTCACGTAGCCGGGTTGCGCGGCGTGATGGCCCATGTCCATGCCGGGCATGTTCATCCCGGGCATCTCGTCGTGATTGTGCGCGAGAACGGTCACCGACGCCGATGAACCCGTCCCCAAGGCCATCGCGTGCGTCGTCTGTCCGTCGTGCAGAACGGCGCCGTTCATCACCGCGTACATCCAGGCCATCGCACCCATCATCGTGGCGTGATACACCGCGGTGAGTCGCCCCAATGGTGTGTTTGTCGGTGGCACACAACCACAGTCGTCGGTGGGCCGCAGGCTCGGTTGCAGCGCCAGGCTCACCAGGAACCACGCTGCCGCCACGACGAAGAACCACATGGGTCCCGTGGTCGGCCAGTCCGCCGAGAACGGCCACGCCATCGCCAGCATGGCCACCGACATGACAAGGTGCAGCACGTGCCCGACGTAGGCCTGCCACGGCATCCGACGGGTGAGTATCAGGTAGGCGCACTGCGCCGCGGCCAGCGCGAACAGTAGGGAGACCGCCCACCGCAGCACGATGTCGTCGATCATCGGGCTGCCCCGACCGCGGTGTCGGCCTCGGCGCGGGCGCCTCGGCGTGTGGTGAACACCCCGCGCGCGGTGTCGACGATCACGAACAGCGCCAACGGGATTCCGAACCACGGCATGAACCAGCCGAGTCCCGCCGCAATGGCGACGACGGCGAGTGCCTCCGCCGGGTATAGACCGTTCAGCGCACCACGGCGCGGTGCCTGGGGGAGATGTCGATTGCTCGTGGAGGTTCGTTGCGTGGTGGGTCGACGTCGCCACCACATGAGGTAGCCGCGGGCGATGACGCTGATGAGTCCGATCCCCAACGCCACCAACGCGATCTGGTTGACGATGCCGAACAGGCCCATGTGCGCACTGATCGCCCAGGTGGTCATCTTCGCCATGAACGGCCACCTGGCGAAGTCGACACGATCGGTGACGGCGAAGGTATGCGGGTCAACGGCGATCGCGTCGTAGTGGCTCGGGAAGCCGCGGGCGTTCTCCTTGACCGACCAGGCCGCTCCCGGCTCGGCGGGCACCGAAATGTTCATGGGGCCAACCAACCCGGCGGCGCGGGCGGTGTCGTAGACCTTGCTGAAGTCGTCGGCGCCGAGCGGTGCCAGACCGGTCTGGGCGGCACCGGAATCGTGGTGTGCGGCCGCGTCTGCAGAGCCGGCGGCGCCGGGGATTGTCGTCGACACCGCAGGCGTCGTCCACGACAATTCGCTGCGCAGGTCACCGATGTTCTCCCCGGCAAAGCGCGACCAGCTCAGTCCAGACGCCGACAATCCGATCAGACCGATGATGATCCACACCCCTACCGCACCATGCCAACTCAGGGTGCGGGCGCGCCGGGGTGCGGCGCGGTCCGGGACGGCCAGCCGGGCGAGTTTGTGGGTGCGACGCCGATGGCCGATCCACAGGATCAGCCCGCCGAGGGCCACCACCCACAACCAGCTCGCGCCGATCTCGCTGTAGTTGCGACCGAGATCGCCGAGATGCAGATTGCGGTGCAGATCGTCGAACCATGCCCGGACCGGCAGCCACTCGCCGAAGGTCGGCAGCGCCCCGCGGACCTCCCCGGTGTACGGGTCGACGAACACGGTGCGGGTGCGGTCGGCGGGCAGGTTGTCGGCGGCGAGCACCACCCGGGTGGTCTCCCCGGCGCGCGGGGCCGGTGTCACCGAGACGATGGTGCCCTCGGGATGCGCACGCCGTGCGGCATCCACCTGTGCCGACAGCGGGAGCATGGTGTCGCCGACGCGGTCGACGGTCAGTTCGTGTGCGTAGACGGCGCGATCGATTTGGGGGATCAGCGCATACAGGGTGCCGGTGACAGCCGCGACGAGCAGGAACGGACCGATCAGGATGCCGGCGTAGAAGTGCCAGCGCAGTAGCAGGGGGCGCCACCGGTCGGCTGCGGAACGGCCTGTGGCACCACGTGTGTCGAGCCGGTCCGAGGTACCAGGGGTCCGGGGTTCGAGGGGATCGGAGACATCGTTGGGCTCGGTCGTCACCACGTGTTCGTCCTGCTTTCGTGCTGGGCTGGTGGACTGGAGTTCGGGGTCGGAGTACTCCCCAGGTCATTGCAGGAGAGGTCGGCGCGTCCCCGCCGATGGTTCCCGAGGCTCGGTGTGTCCTGCGTCACCTGAATACCGATGGTCGCGCACCGCCTAACCTCTACAGGCGTGGGAAATCCAGATGACCCGACGTCGGTACACGGCGATCCGTCCGCTGCCCCGATCACCATATTCGGCCCCGACTTCCCCTTCGCCTACGACGACTGGATCGCCCATCCCGCCGGACTGGGCGAGGTGCCGCCCGATGCACATGGTGCTGAGGTCGCCGTCATCGGTGCCGGTATGGCAGGGATGGTCGCGGCCTACGAGCTGATGCGGATGGGGCTGCGGCCGGTGGTCTACGAGCCCGATCGCATCGGCGGGCGGTTGCGGTCGGAGCCGTTCGTGCCCGGTGAGCCGGAGGTCGCCGAGCTCGGCGGCATGCGCTTTCCGATCTCCTCAAGCGCCTTCTTCGGGTATGTGAACCGATTCGGCCTGCGGACGGCGCCGTTCCCGAACCCGCTCACCAAGGCCGCCGGGAGCACGGTGATCGACATCGGCGGCGAGACGTTCTATGCCCGTGCCCTCGACGACCTGCCGCCGGTCTACCGCGAGATATCCGACGCATGGGACGCGGCGCTCGAACGTATCGCCGGCTACGCCGGTCTGCAGCAGGCCATTCGTGAGCGCGACACCGTCGAGCTCAAGCGCCGATGGAATGCGCTCGTCGCCGACTGGGACGACCGCAGCTTCTACGACTTCCTGGCGACCTCCACCGAGTTCGGTTCGTTGTCGTTCCGTCACCGGGAGTTGTTCGGTCAGGTCGGATTCGGTACCGGCGGTTGGGATTCTGACTTCGCCAACTCGATGCTGGAGATCCTGCGGGTGGTGCTGACCAACTGTGACTCCGATCAGCACTTGATCGTCGGCGGCGCCGAGCAGGTGCCGCGGGCATTGTGGGCCGATGCGCCGCAGCGGATCACGCACTGGCCGGTGGGGACGAGCCTGTCGTCGCTGCATCAGGGTGCGCCACGGGCCGGGGTGCGATCCTTGCGTCGGCTCGGACCACATCGCATCGAGGTCACCGACCGGTGGGGTGACTCGCGGGTGTTCGGTGCGGTGATCGCGACCTGCCAGGCGTGGTTGCTCTCCACCGAGATCGAATGCGACGAAGCACTGTTCAGTCAAGACCTGTGGATGGCCCTCGACCGCACCCGGTACATGCAATCGTCGAAAACGTTCGTGATGGTCGACCGGCCGTTCTGGACCGACCGGGATCCGCGTACGGGACGCGACGTGCTCAGCATGACGCTGACCGATCGGTTGACCCGTGGTACCTATCTGTTCGACAACGGCCCCGACCGTCCCGGGGTGATCTGCCTGTCCTACTCGTGGATGAGTGACGCGCTGAAAATGCTGCCACACCCCGTGGAACGTCGTGTGTCGCTGGCACTGTCGGCGTTGCGCAAGATCTATCCGGATCTCGACATCGCCGAACACATCGTCGGCCGTCCGATCACCGTCTCGTGGGAGGACGACCCGAACTTCCTCGGCGCATTCAAGGGTGCGTTGCCCGGGCACTACCGATACAACACGCGCATGTACGGCCACTTCCACGATCAACACCTTCTTCCCGAATCCGAGCGCGGGATCTTCATCGCCGGCGACGACGTCTCCTTCACCCCGGCGTGGGTGGAGGGGGCGGTGCAGACCGGACTCAACGCGGTCTGGGGCGTGATGACGCACTTCGGCGGACGGTGCCTTCCGGACAATCCGGGGCCGGGGGACCGCTACGCCGAACTCGGACCGATCGACATCGGGGAATGACCATGACCGACAAGTCGCTGGATTCCGCATCGCCGCACGCCGAGTCGCCCAACGCCGGATGGCCCAACACGCTGCGCCTGGCCCTCTGGCAGTGTTCACCGCTTCCCGATTCCGACCGTGATGATCACGCTGGTGTCATCACCGAGAACCTTCAGCGGCTTGAGGCCATTATGGCCGATGTGGCCGGGCGGGCCGACCTGCTGATCACCCCCGAGATGTTCATGTGCGGCTACAACATCGGCGCCGCGGCCGCGCGCGCACGATCCGACGAGGCCGACGGCCCGATCGCCGCCTCGGTGGCGCAACTGAGTTCGCGATATGGTCTCGCGGTGCTCTACGGGTGCGCCGAGCGTGTGACCGACGCTCATCAGACGAGCGCCGGTGCGAAAGAGGTTGTATACAATGCCATTCGGCTGATCGACTCCGACGGCGTGACGATCGCGACCCATCACAAGACGCACCTGTTCGGCGATCTCGACATCGCGATGGTCACCGCCGGAACGACGCGCGCGCCGGTGGTCGACTTCGGTTCTTGGCGGTTGGGTATGCTCATCTGTTACGAGGTCGAGTTTCCGGAGATGGTGCGCGACTTGGCGATCCGCGGAGCTGACGTGGTGTGTGTGCCGACGGCGAACATGCCTGACTACGACAAGGTGCAGCAGATCCTCCTGCCGGCGCGGGCGTTGGAGAACCAGGTGTACCTGGCCTACGCAAATTATGTTGGCAGCGAACGAGATCTGTCGTTCGGCGGTCTCAGCGAGATGGTCGGTCCCGGCGGGATCATCGATGTCTCTGCGGGCCGCGACGAGCGGGTCGCCATCGCCACCGCCGACCACGACACTCTTCGACGGTCACGCGAGACCTGGCGGTATCTCGCCGATCGACGCCCGGAGTTGTATTGACACCTCGAGGGGTCGCCGGTGCGTGTCCAGGGATTCGTGGTGTCCGCTGCTGCCAAGGGAGACCAGGCCGCCCGATCGGATCTGGTGCTGCGGTTCTTTCTGCTGGGTGCCGTTGCATCGCGATCGCATGATGATGAATATGATTCTCGCGCAGGTGGTGTCGGCTGACGAGCATACGCCGGGCGTGGTTCGAGATCACCGTCAGCACGGCGTCGTCGTTCTTCTCGGTGCCCGACGAGAACCTGTTGTTGGCCGTCGGCGACCGGTTGGCCCCAGGCACCTCGGATCTGACGTTGGTGCGTTACCGCCGGCACTCGTCGGCGCCGGCATGCGAACAGGTCGGGCTCAGGTTGCTCGGCTCACGCTATTGTCGCCCACACCCGATCACGCTCGGGGAACCACGGCGTCGGCGGTATCGTGGCGAAGGTGAGTGAGTCGAGCCGCCGATCGCCGACTCCCGTGCGTTATCGGTGGCTCCTGCATATCGACCTCGACCAGTTCCAGGTCGCGGTGGAGCGGTTGCGCAGCCCCGAATTGGTCGGTGTGGCGGTGATCGTCGGTGGTAATGGGGATCCGACCGAGGCGCGCAAGGTCGTGACCTGTGCGTCCTACGAGGCGCGTGCGGTCGGTGTACGCGCGGGGATGCCGCTGCGGGCCGCCTACCGCAAGCTGCCCGATGCGGTGTATCTGCCGCTCGACATGGCGGCCTACGACGCGGCGTCGGCCCAGGTCATGAATATCCTGCGGGAGTCGGGGCACCCCATCGAGGTCTGGGGTTGGGACGAGGCCTACGCCGGGGTCGACGAGGGGACCGACGCCGAGATCCGCACCCTCGCGGCCGGACTGCGCGAACAGGTCGCGCACCGTAGCGGGTTGACGTGTCGTATCGGTATCAGCGACAACAAACAACGTGCCAAGATGGCCACCGGCTTCGCCAAACGCGACCCGGCCGGCGGCGTGTTCCTGCTCGACAGTCGGAACTGGCTGCCGCTCATGGGTTCTGCCCCCACACGCGACCTGTGGAGTGTCGGCCCGCGCACCGCGGAAAAACTGACCGAGATGGGGGTGAGTACGGTCGACGAGCTGATCGCCACCGCTCGCGAGGACCTCATCGCGAGATTCGGCCCGCACCAGGGCAACTGGCTCTATGTGCTCTGCCGTGGCGGTGGCGACTCGACAATCACCGGCGAACCGTTCGTCGCGAAATCCCACTCCAAGTCCCGCACCTTCGCCACCGATCTCACCGATCCGGACGAGATCGCCACGGCAGCTACCGAACTCACCGAGGAACTACGAGCCCAGATCGTCGCGGAGGGGCGAGTGGCCTTTCGGGCGGCCGTCACCGTGCGGACCTCCACCTTCTACACGCGGACCAAGTTGCAAAAATTGCCCGCTCCCAGCACGGACTCGGCCGTGATCATCCCGGTCGTCGTCGAATTGCTGGGCAAGTTCGAACAGGGGCGGCCGATCCGCATGTTGGGGGTTCGCCTCGATCTCGTCGAGGACTCGGACGGCGCTGCGGGAGACGGGGACGAGCCGGACTGAGCGGACGGCTATGGGGCCGGCGCGTCCAGGTGATTACGTCCAAACGGACGACACCGACGAACGGGTCGTCGTTGATACCGTTGAGCGCTCGTCACATCCTTGTCCTCGCAGGAGCTTTCCCGATGACCGCACCCCCGACACCGCCGCGCCGGCCCACACCGGCAGCCGAGGTGGCCGGCCGCATCCCACTGCTGCCGGCGATCGTGGGAGCACTGGTGTTTGTCGGCCTGATCGGAGTGTTCGCCAGCGGCTGCGGCGGTGGATCATCGGCGGTTGGCGGGTACTCGACGAGCCGCTCGGAACTCTGCTCGGCGTATCGGACCGCGCTCAACGCCTTCGACGACGATTCCGAAATCGACGTGACCGATGAGCTCACCGCACTCGCCGATGCGGCTAAGGACTACGATGACTCTGGCGTCCGCTCCGACGGGGAGGACGTCGACTCCTCGTCGGGGCTCATCAGCGAGTCGGGCTTCCGGAGCGACACCCGCAACATCGCGGCGGAATGTGGGTGAGGACATGACGATCCCTCCCGGTCCCGGCGACAACCCTGGCGCCCCGAACCCCGGTTTCGGTGGTTGGCCGTCGGGTCCATCTACGCGCCCGGCCGCGCCTACCGGACCCAATCCGCAGGGCGCGGGACTGCGCGCACTGATCGGTGGTGGCGTGATCGTCCTCCTCGCGCTGGTCTTCGTCTTCCTGTTCTGGCCGGTCGCGATCCTCCTCTTCGCCGTCGCCACCCTGTACACAGTGCTCCTCGGAACCGGGATGGATCCGTTCGCCGGGACGTCGACGACGATCGCCCACATCGCGTACCTCTGGCGCACCCGCATCGCGACTTCCGGTGCACCGTCTACGGGGCAGCGGTTCCCGAGCCCGCCTCCGGGGCAGCGGTTCCCGAATCCGTCTACGGGGCAGCGGTTCCCGAGCCCGCCTCCGGGGCAGCGGTTCCCGAGCCCGCCTCCGGGGCAGCGGTTCCCGAATCCGCCTCCGGGGCAGCGGTTCCCGAGCCCGCCGACGGGGCCAAGAGGGTTGGGCGCTCAGCCGCCGGTCGATTCGCCGACCGAACTCGTGGCGAGGCCGGGAGCACCTGGCCACGGGTTCACGGCCGCGCAGGCCGCCGATCCCGCCACCGACCCGGCCGTTCTCGCGCAGATCGCCGCAACGGCGAGCGGCCTGCACATCCATCTCGCCGCCAATCCGGCGACGTATCCGGATCTGCTCGACTGGCTCGCCGTATACGGCGAGCCCGAGGCCCGAGACGTGGTGGCCCGCCGCCGTTATGGCTGACGGCATCAACTGCGGCTCATCTGCGGGGGAGCAAGGTCTTTTCGACCTTCGCCGCCCGGGGTTACCGTAAGGCGTGTCGCTTGTTCCCGATCACCGCATGCACCGCTCCGGGCCTTGCCGTCCGCCAGGGAGACGGGGCAGACTACGTCGCGTCACGTTCGTCGCCGTTGCGGCGATGGTCGTGGCCTGCGTGCTCGGGATCGGGGCTCCCGGGATCGGGACGGCTCAGGCTCGGCTGCACACCCCGTTACCGGTGACCTACGACTTCCTGGCCGGTATCTCCGCCGAACTCGCCCATCCCGGCGGGTCGCTGCCCGGCACCAACGACTACTCGTGCCGCCCGTCGGCCGCCCACCCGCGGCCGGTGATCCTGGTTCACGGCAGCGGCGGTGGGCAGCAGACGAATTGGGCCACGCTTGCGCCGGTGTTGGTCAACGCCGGCTACTGCGTGTTCGCACCCACCTACGGTGCCCTCAGTACGCTGTGGCCGGTCTCGGCGCTCGGCGGACTCGGTCCCAAACCCGACAGTGCTTGGCAGATCAAGGAATTCATCGACCACGTGCGCGCCGTGACCGGCAGTGACCAGGTCGACATCGTCGGACATTCGTTGGGCACCGAGATCCCCACCTACTGGCTGAAATATCTTGGTGGGCGGGGCCATGTGGCACATTACGTGTCGCTCGCCCCGTACTGGCGTCAGGGCCCCGACGACGACGACGTCCGCGGCGAGACGATCGCCGCATTCCGCGCGCGACTAGGGATCGCGGCGCCCGCTCATCCGGCGTGTCCCGAATGCACACCCGCGCCGGCGGATCTCAACTTCAACCAGGCGGTCCGCCTACCCACGCCCTACCTGCCGGGGGTGCGGTACACCAACATCGTGACGCGCGACGACGAGATCGTCACCCCGTACTCGTCGGGTATCCTTCCCGGACCGCCCGGCACCGATGTCACCACTATCGTTGTGCAGGATGGCTGTCCGATCGATCACGCCGATCATCTGTCTATCGTGGCGAACCGCCGATCTGCCGCGCTGGTGCTCAACGCCCTCGACCCGACTCATCTGCGCCCGGTGCCGTGCGTACCGGTGTCGCCGGTGACCGGCGGATGATCAGGCGGTGACGTACGTGCCGAGCATCCGGACGACGATAGTGGTGGCATGCATGCTCGGCCATCGCCGCGAGTAACTCGTCGCGACTATCGGAAGGCGTAGAAGCGCCTCAACGGCGCAACGTCTGCCTCCAGGGCGATCCAGTCGTGTGGCGGTGCGCTCGGTGCTTTCGGTCGCGTTCACCCGCACGGTGGCACTCGAGGGCGAGTTGGCGTCGCTCGGTGACGCGCAACCGCATCGGGTTCTCCACTGCGCGGTCCGGTCGACGACCCACGTCGGCTGAGGCAGGGATTATGCTGTGGAAGTGAGTTGGTGAACACAACTCGACAGACATATCTCGGTGGACATATCTCGGTGGACAATGTTCGGTGGACGAACAGGGACCATTACGGACTGTACTCACATCGCGCCGCCGTCCGTGACCTGCTGCGCCCCGTCCTCCACGGAGTGGCGGCGTATGCGCCGTGGTTCCCAAATCTCCTCGGCCGCAATGGCCTGCTCGGCGACGGCCAGGCCCGGCCGGGCGAGTTCACACCGTCCCTGGGAATGTCGGGGGACGGTGATGGACGTGCGCCGCGTGCCGTCAGGCCCGGACGACTGGCGGTAACGCAGCGATCGCGTCGTACTGCTCGCGCTGCTCGTCGAGTGTGTCGGCCAGGAAGGTTCGGGCGATGAGCAGCAACTCCGACACCTTCGGGTGGGCGAGCGTGTAGAACACGGCGTTGCCGGTGCGCGTCGAACGGACGACGTGGTGTCGTTTGAGCACTGCGAGATGTTGCGACATGGTGGTCGGGCCGATGTTGATGATGGTGAGGAGTTCGCTCACCGGGGTCGGCGAGTCGTTGGCCGAGAGGACCTCGAGGACCCGGATACGCGCCGGGTGGGCGAGGGCCTTGAACAGGTTGGACTTGATCTCATACAGCGGCTGGTCGGTGCCGGAGAATGCGTTGGTCGACACGGGGGCTCCTCAGTCATTCATCGCTTGGTTTCAACGATGAATTGGCGGATTACGTGATTGCGTAATCGATAGTATGGCGCGGAATCCCGCCGGACAAATCCGAGATCGCAGACCGCGCAAGGCGTTGACGGTGGCGCCGATGCGAGGTCAGTCGCGCGGAACGCGCACGCCGAGAAGGCGGGCATCAGGATCGTGGTCGACGCCGATCGTCTCCCAGGGCACGCCGATGTGCACGACCGCATAGGCGGAGGTGGGGAATCGATCGATGCTGCCCTCGGGGTCGAGGGTGAGCGCGGTGGTCGGCATACCCGGGTCGTGGCCGACGACGAGCACGGTGGTGGCGTCCGCGGGCGCGTGGATGCGCAACGCCTCGAGCACGTCGAACGGGCTGCCGCCGTAGAGGTCGTCGAGGTAGACGGTCGGGGCGCTGATCCCGGTCCGGTCGAGGGTCTGCCGGGTACGGGTGGCCGTCGAGCACAGCACGGCGTCCACCGACAGTCCCTCCTCGGTCATCCATCGACCGGCCAGGGCTGCCTCGCGCCGACCGCGGTCGGCCAGTGGGCGCCCATGATCGCCGACGCCCGGCGGGTAACCGGACTTGCCGTGTCGCATGAGGACCAACGTCCGTCTTGGTCCGGCGGTCTCGGCGTGGCTCACGCCACTCCTCGGACGTTGCGGGTCGTTATCGCCGGGCGCGACGGCGGGGTGTCGCGAGAGCGCTGTGATCCGGCCAACACCCGCGCGGTGGCCCGCCACGCCGCGGCCTCCTGGCGGTGGAAGCAGGCCGGCTCGGCGGCGTGGTCCCTCTCGCCTTCATCCCGACCGGTATCATCGGCATCCGCCTCGGCGCGAGTCTCGGCCAGTTCGGCGGCGGTGTCGGCGTCGGCGGCCTCGTCCAGGCATGCGACGACCAGGTGCTCGGCCAGCGATGGGTCGGTGCAGACGGCCTCGATCGTGGTGGTATCGAGGGTCCCGAGTAACTCCAGTTCTGATCGCAACCGCATGCATCCAACTTACGGCGGGCAAACCTCGCCTCGCGGGTAGGCGCACCGTTAGCCTTGTGGACGTGCATTCATGGGTTCCGGCGATACTCGCGGTTCTCGCGGCACTGTTGATCGCCGCCGGAACGGTGCTGCGTCAGCGCGCGTCCCGGGCGTCGGGTGCGATCACCCGTGGCTGGTGGGCGGGGGCGTTCATCGCGATCGTCGGGTTCACGCTCCAGGCGGTCGCGCTCGGTCTCGGATCGATCTTGCTGGTGCAGCCACTCGTCGTGCTCGCGGTGCTGTTTGCCCTTCCTCTGGAGGCATGGGCCGATCGGCGTCATCCCGCCAAGCCAGAGTGGGCGTGGGGTGCGGTGCTGGTTGTCTGCGTGGCGACGTTCCTGCTCATCTCTCGCCCCGAGCCGTCGATGCGCCGCCCGCACGACCTCGTCGTGTGGGCGACGGTCGCCGCCGTCGCCGCGGTGATCGTGGCGTGTGTGGTCTGTGCCGAGCGTTCGACCCCGCACTATCGGGCGCTGTTCTACGGTTTGGCCGCGGGCACCCTGTTCGGGGTGTCGGCGCTGCTGATCAAGACCATCGTCTACCAACTACTGCACCATCCGATGCACATGTTCGTCCACCCCGAGCTGTATCTGTTCGTGGTGGTCGCTACCGGCGCGATTCTCGCCCAGCAGAAGGGTTTCGGCGCCGGTGACCTGCAGACGTCGTTCCCGGCGATGAATGTGATGGAACCCGCGGTGGCGATGGCTCTCGGCGTCGTGCTTCTCGGCGAGAACCTCAAGGTGTCGACGACGACGGCCCTGTTCCTCGGGGTGGTGCTGGCGGTGATGATTCGGTCGGTCATCGAGCTGGCCAAGGAATCGGCGGTGCGGTGCGGCACCTTGCCCGGCCAGCCGGCGCCCACCGCCCCTGGGGACCCTATCTCCGAGGACCCTGTCACCGAGGACGCTGTCACCGAGGACGCTGGCGCCGAGGACGCGCGGGTCGAACCGGTCGGGGATGCGCCGGCACCCCAGTCCCGGCCCGAGCACGGAGCGTTGGCTGGCAGTGATCAGATCAGGCGGTTACCGGATCGATCACCGGGATCGGACTCTGCGCCCACGTCGCGGCCATCACGCTCGGCTTGACCACCGAGGAGTTGTCGCGGCGGGCGTGCTCGCCGAGCTGCGTGGCGCCCGGGCTGTGAGCCTCTTGGTCCTCAGTTGACCGCCGGGGTTGAGGGTCTCGCTGGCGGTCGCCGGTTGCGGTGACGTAGAGAATGGCGGCGGACCCGAACTCCTTACAGAAATGTGGCGAGGCCACCCTGATTCTCCCGCGCGCCACCATCCGGTCCGTGCTGCTCGCCGCCGTCGCCTCCGGTTCGTGGCGGCCGACCCTTGCGCAATTACTTGGATCTCCTAGTATTGGGGTGTCCACAGAATCCCGAGCAGAAGTCCAGGTGATCTCGCGGTGAGCACAACCACCACCTCCATCCCGCACTACCTCAACGGCACTCAGGTGACCGTCGACGGCGGTCGCTTCGCTGACGTCTTCAATCCGAGTACCGGCGCCGTCGCCGCGCGGGTTCCGCTTGCCAGTGCCGACGAGGTCGGCAAGGCGGTCGAGATCGCCACGAAGGCCCAGCAGGAGTGGGCCGCGTGGAACCCGCAACGGCGCGCCCGGGTGCTGATGCGTTTCGTCGATCTCGTGAACAAGAACGCCGATGAGATCGCCACCACCCTCTCGCTTGAGCACGGCAAGACCCACGCCGACGCTCTCGGCGACATCCAGCGCGGCATCGAGGTCATCGAATTCGCGATCGGCATCCCGCATCTGATCAAAGGCGAGTTCACCGAGGGCGCCGGGTCCGGCATCGACGTGCACTCGATTCGTCAGCCACTCGGTGTGGTAGCGGGTATCACCCCGTTCAACTTCCCGGCGATGATCCCGCTGTGGAAGGCCGGCCCGGCGCTCGCCTGCGGTAACGCCTTCATTCTCAAGCCCAGTGAGCGGGACCCGTCGGTTCCGGTCCGCCTCGCCGAACTCTTCACCGAGGCCGGCCTTCCCGATGGTGTGTTCCAGGTCGTCCATGGCGACAAGGAGGCCGTCGACGCGCTGCTCGATCACCCCGAGGTCAAGGCACTCGGCTTCGTTGGCAGCTCCGACATCGCGCAGTACATCTACTCCACCGCCGCGGCGAAGGGCAAGCGTTCGCAGTGCTTCGGTGGTGCCAAGAACCACATGATCATCATGCCCGACGCCAATCTCGATCAGGTTGTCGATGCGTTGATCGGAGCCGGCTACGGCAGCGCCGGAGAACGGTGCATGGCGATCAGCGTGGCCGTGCCGGTTGGGGAACAGACCGCAGAACGATTGCGCGCCAAGCTTGTCGACAAGGTCAACGCATTGCGTGTCGGGCACTCCCTTGACCCGAAGGCAGACTACGGGCCGCTGGTGACCGCAGCCGCACTCGAGCGGGTGCGCACCTACATCGGCAAGGGTGTCGAGGAGGGTGCCGACCTGGTGATCGACGGTCGGGAGCGGGGCAGCAACGAGCAGACCTTCGGTGACGAGGACCTGTCCAACGGCTTCTTCATCGGCCCGACGCTGTTCGACCACGTCACCAAGGACATGTCGATCTACACCGACGAGATCTTCGGACCGGTGCTGGCCATCGTGCGCGCCGCCGATTACGAGGAGGCGCTCGCGCTCGCCTCGGATCACCAGTACGGCAACGGTGTTGCGATCTTCACCCAGGACGGCGACGCCGCCCGCGACTTCACCGCCCGCGTCGAGGTGGGCATGGTCGGGGTGAACGTTCCCATCCCGGTTCCGGTGGCCTACTACACCTTCGGCGGCTGGAAGCGGTCAGGCTTCGGCGACCTCAACCAGCACGGTCCGGCGTCGATCCAGTTCTACACCAAGACCAAGACCGTCACCTCACGCTGGCCGTCGGGTATCAAGGACGGCGCGGAGTTCGTCATCCCGACGATGGACTGATCGGCGATGACGACTTTCGTTGACACCGGTCTCGACGCCGACGAGCGTGTCATCGTCGAGACCGCGGCCGACTTCGCCGCGAAACGCATTGCCCCCCATGCCCTGAGGTGGGATGCCGACAACCACTTCCCGGTCGCCGAGCTGCGCGAGGCCGCGCAGCTCGGCATGGGTGCGATCTACTGTGCCGAGGATGCCGGTGGTAGTGGGCTCCGCCGACTGGACGGCGTCCGGATCTTCGAACAACTCGCCTACGCCGATCCGGCGGTCGCCGCCTTCCTGTCGATCCACAACATGTGTACGTGGATGGTCGACGAGTACGGCACCGATGAACAACGCGCACAGTGGGTTCCGAGGCTGGCGAACATGGACACCGTTGCCAGCTACTGCCTCACCGAGCCGGGTGCCGGTTCGGACGCGGCAGCGTTGTCGACCCGTGCCGAGCGGGTCGGGGACGAGTACGTGCTCACCGGCGTCAAACAGTTCATCTCCGGTGCGGGTTCGTCGGATCTCTACGTCGTGATGGCGCGGACCGGGGATGCCGGGCCCAAGGGCATCTCCACCTTTCTCATCGAGAAGGACTCGCCGGGGCTGAGTTTCGGTGCCCAGGAACACAAGATGGGGTGGCACGCCCAACCCACCGCGCAAGTGATCCTCGACGAGGTGCGGGTTCCGGCGACCAGTCTCCTCGGTAACACCGAGGGCATCGGATTCGGTATCGCGATGAACGGCCTCAACGGCGGCCGGCTCAACATCGCGGCGTCGTCGTTGGGTGGTGCGCAGGCGGCCTTCGACAAGGCGGCCGCCTACGTCGCCTCCCGAAAAGCCTTCGGGGCGGCGCTGATCGACGAGTCGACCATCCGCTTCACGCTGGCCGACATGGCGACCTCGCTGCAGACCGCGCGCCTGATGCTGTGGCACGCGGCGAGTGCACTCGACGCCGGCGCCCCGGACAAGGTCGAACAGTGTGCGATGGCCAAGCGCTACGTCACCGATTCGTGCTACACCGTCGCCGACCAGGCGCTGCAGTTGCACGGCGGCTACGGCTACCTGGCCGAGTACGGAGTCGAGAAGATCGTCCGGGATCTGCGCGTGCACCGCATCCTGGAGGGGACCAACGAGATCATGCGAGTCGTGGTGGGCCGGTCCATCGCAACACGCTTCTCGAACTGACATCACCGAGAGATTCGATATGGAGATTCGACAATGACGACGATCGCCTTTCTGGGGCTGGGTAACATGGGTGGGCCGATGGCGGCGAACCTGGTCAAGGCCGGGCACACGGTGCACGGCTTCGATCCGGTGCCCGAGGCGGTGAAAGCGGCGCAGGAGACCGGCGTCGAGACCTTCCCGACCGCGGTGGAAGCCGTTGCGGTCGCGCAGGTCGTGATCACGATGCTGCCCAGCGGCGCAATCGTCAAGCAACTCTACGACGAGATCCTCCCGGCGAGTGCCACCGGAACGCTGTTCATCGACAGTTCGACGATCTCGGTCGCCGATGCCCGTGAGATCAATTCGCGCGCTGGTGATCTCGGCTTCGCGCAGGTCGACGCCCCGGTGTCGGGAGGTGTCAAGGGCGCGGCCGCGGGCACCCTGGCGTTCATGGTCGGCGGCAGCGAGGAGGCCTTCGCCGCGGCGCGCACCACCCTGGATCCCATGGCGGGCAAGATCATCCACTGCGGTGACACCGGTGCCGGACAGGCCGCGAAGGTCTGCAACAACATGCTGTTGGCCGTGCAGCAGATCGCCGTCGGCGAGGCCTTCGTCCTCGCCGAGAAACTCGGCCTCTCCGACCAGGCGCTCTACGACGTCGTCACCGGAGCGACCGGAAACTGTTGGGCCATCGAGACCAACTGTCCGGTGCCCGGCCCGCAGCCGGCGTCGCCGGCCAACAACGAGTTCACGCCCGGCTTCGCCACCGCGCTGATGAACAAGGACCTCGGCCTGGCCATGGACGCCGTCGCCGACACCGGTTCCCGTGCCCCACTGGGAACCCATGCGGCGCAACTGTATCGGGCCTTTGCCGAGCAGAACGCGGGACTGGATTTTTCGGCGATCATCACGACCTTGCGTTGAGGTCAGCCGTTGATCAGTATGACGTTTCCTCCGGAATCCGGGCGAAACGTCATACTGATCAACGACGACGTCGCCGATGGAACCGGATGCGGTCTGCTCGCGTCCAATCCCCATGGACATTCACGAGTTGTCGGTCCGTCGCGACGGCGTGTTCACCACAAGAGAAGCGCTGGACTGCGGTGTGAGCGAGTCGGCCATCGCGCGACGCGTGGCGTCCGGCGCGTGGAAAGAAGTGGCGCACGGCGTTCACCTCGTCGCCGGACACGCCCGGGGTCCTCGGGCGCAAGCGCGGATCGCGGTGCTCTCGGTGCACAGGAATGCCGTTCTGGGTGGCGCGGCGGCAGCGTGGTGGCTCGGCTTGTGCTCCGAGGAACCGCGAAAACACCTGGTCTTCACTCAGACCCGAGGCCGCGCTCGCCGATCATCGGCGACGGCGGTGACCCGTTATCGCGAACTCCATGACGACGACATCGTCGTGCACGACGGCCTTCGGACGACGGCGGCCGATCTCACGGTGCTCGAAGCGTCAGTTGCCCTGGGACTGTCGTTCATGGACTCGGCATTGTTGTCCGGGCGAGTGACCCCTCAGTCCCTCGCCGACGTTCATGCCCGTTACCCGAAGCGGCATGGCGCGGCCAAGACGTCGGCCTACTTGAGGCTCATCGGCGACGGCGCGCGGTCGCAAGCCGAGCGGCTCACCGTGAAGATCTTTCGTGCGGCCGGTGTTTCCGGCTGGGTGGCGAACCTGCCGACGTGCGGGTACGTGATCGACTTCGCGTTTCCCGACCAGAAGGTCGCGGTGGAGATCGATGGTTTCGCCTACCACCGTGACGCGGTCGCCTTTCAGCGTGATCGCACCAAACGCAATGCCCTGATTCGGTCCGGCTGGCAGGTACTCAACTACACGTGGGCCGACCTCATCGATCGCCCCGACCAGGTTGCCGCGGAGGTCGCGGCTGCCCTGCGCTCGTCGGCGGCGTGATCAGTATGACGTTTCGTCCGGAATCCGGCGGAATTGTCATACTGATCGGTCGGACGACGACCACCCTCAGAAATCCCCCGCGTGATGACGCAGCGAATGGATGGCGCCGACCAAACCCCGGATCTCGTCGCCGTCCATGCCGACGTCGGCGAACACCTCGCGGTTGAGTGTTGTCGTGGCGTCCTCGACGGTGGAACGCCCCAGGTCGGTGATCTCCACCAACGTGGTCCGGCCGTCGGTGGGGTGGGGCAGCCGCCGGACAAGCGTCGCCTCCTCGAGTCGACGGATCGCGTGGGTGACGCTGGTGACGTGGACCTGGAGTCGGTCGCTGGCCTTCGTGATCGGCAGGGCGCCGTGCCGCGAGAATGCGAGCAGACGGAGCAACTCGAAGCGAGAGAACGTCAAATCGTAAGGGCGCAAGGCAGTTTCGACGCGTCCCAACAGAATCTGATGGGCGCGCATCACCGAGGTGACGGCGACCATTCCATCGGCGACGTCACCCCATCCGGCCTCGGCCCAGTTGTCCTTCGCCTCGGCGATGGGATCGAAACGCATGCTCCGCCCTGCCATGCGTCCTACCCTATCCCGCCGCCCGGTGGGCCGTGGCGACCGAACGACCCGGTCGCCGGGCGCGGGAGTGCCCGAGATAGGTCGTCGTGGGTGTGGTCCACGCAGTCCGGTGCTCGAGGTCAGGGTGTGACGAGCATGCGGATCGCGCCGACGATGGTGTCAACCATAGTGGCGACGGTGTGATCGCCGAGTTCGCCGCGCTGTTCGTCAGAGCGCAGCATGATCACCGATTCGACGAGGCGGAAGGGTAGCAGTCTGCGCATGTCGGTGGGATCGTCGAGGGCAGCGGCGGCCAGAGCCTCGTACGCTGCGGCCAATTCTTGTCGTGCGGAGCGGAAATGGGCGTATCGCTCGTCGGCGACCTCGGGGAGTAGGTAGAGCGAGCCGAGATTCCAGCGTGCGTCGACCAATTGGTGGGCGTCGATGCGCGCGAGTTCAAGGAGCCGGTCGAGGGCGGGGGCATCGGAGTCAAGCAGTTGTCGCGCGGTTTCGAGCGCACCGACGACAGTCGTGTCCAGCAGCGCGGCGAGGATGTCGTCCTTGTTCTTGAAGTAGTGGTAGAGCGAGGCCTGCCGCATGCCGACGGCATCGGCGATCATGCGCGTCGAGGTGCCGCTGTACCCGTGTCGAACGAACAACTCGCCTGCGGCGTCGAGGATCTCCTCGCGTGCGGTGGCTCCGAGCCGCTTGGGCTCGGTCAGGCGAGGCCGCCCGGGGCCGGTGCCGCGGTGAGGCGCGGTACGGGACATGGCGGCTGGCTCCTCGCGCTCGGCTCCTGGGGAAGAGGAGCATGCTGGTCGGCTTCGCGACAGAATCAGCCTAACGCAACGGTGCGTAACACGGCTGTCACGGGGGTTTCCCGTCCCGCAACATATCTATCATCCGACAGAAATAGATCGACGGTTATCTATCAAGTGACAGATACAGTGCTCAACGGGGAGCCCTACCGAAGGACATCGCCATGACCATGACTGCTCACTCATCCCCGGAGCCCACCCCGACTCCCGCATCGTCGTCGTCGGGCGGGGGTGACTCCGACGACCTCCGCGACCTCGGCTACGACCAGCAACTACACCGCTCGCTGGGTAAGTTCGCCTCGTTCGCAGCCGGCTTCTCGTTCGTCTCGATCCTCACGACCATCTTCCAATTGTTCGGTCTCGGTTTCGGATTCGGTGGGCCGGCCTTTTTCTGGACCTGGCCCATCGTCTACGGCGGCCAGTTCCTGGTGGCGTTGTGCTTCGCCGAGATCGCCGCGCGCTACCCGATCTCGGGTGCGATCTATCAGTGGTCGCGCCGAATGGGCGGAGAAGTCGTCGGCTGGTTCGGCGGGTGGTTCATGATGATCGCGCAGATCGTCACCGCGGCCGCGGCGGCGATCGCCCTGCAGGTCGTCCTGCCAACAGTGTGGACCGGTTTCCAGATCATCGGGGACGACTCGACGCTCACCAGTACATCAGGTGCGGCCAATGCGGTCCTGCTCGGTTCGGTGCTGCTTGTGGCCGTCACCGCGATCAATTGCGTCGGGGTGCGGTGGATGAGCCGTGTCAACAACATCGGCGTGACCTGTGAGCTCGTCGGCGTCACCGCCGTGGTGCTGGCACTGTTCACTCACGCCAAGCGCGGCCCGGACGTCGTCTTCGACACCGGACTACCCGGAGCGCAACCCGGCTACATCTGGGCGTTCATCGTCTCGGGTCTGATGGCCGCGTACGTGATGGTCGGCTTCGGGTCGGCCGGTGAGCTCGCCGAGGAGACCCGCAACCCTCGACGGGTCGCCCCGCGCACCATCCGGATGGCGTTGACCGTCTCGGCGATCGGTGGTGGCTTGATGCTGCTCGGCGCGTTGATGGCCGCGCCGACACTCGGTGACGAACTCGCTACCGGAGGCCTTCCGTACGTGCTGGATTCGGTGCTCGGTGGTTTCTGGGGCAAGGTCCTGCTGTGCGACGTCGCGGTTGCGATCTTCATCTGCACACTGGCCATCCAGACCGCATGTTCGCGGTTGATGTTCTCGATGGCCCGCGACGGCCGGCTGCCCTTCTCCGCGCGACTGGCACGTGTCAACGCCCGCACCGGAACCCCCATCGCGCCGTCCATCCTGATCGGGCTACTGTGCGTCGCGACCCTGCTGGTCAACGTTGGTAACCCGGCGATCTTCGCGACCCTCGCGAGTGTCTGCATCATCCTGATCTACCTCGCCTACCTCGCGGTCACCGGACCAATGTTGTATCGACGGCTGCAGGGCTGGCCGAAGGGGACCGTCGAGGTCGACGCGGAGGGCAAGAAGCTGTTCGGACTCGGGCGATTCGGCATCGTCGTGAATTTGGGAGCGGTGATCTATGGGGCGCTGATGGTCGTGAACCTCGCCTGGCCGCGCACCGAGATCTTCGACCCCGCGGGCGACATGCCGATACTGCGTTGGGCCGGACCGATCTCGATCGCGATTACGGTGCTCGTCGGAATCGCCTGCTACCCCAGGGGAAAAGAGCATCCCAAGCCGGTCACGACCATTGGCCGGGCTGCAACCAGCCGCCAGACCAGCGACATCGCCACCGTCGACTGACTCCCGCGTCGGTCCCCGGGAACCACCACACCTGTTCGATGCCAAGGACTCTCACCATGAATGCCACCGCCACCGCCACCACCGCCGGCGCTCGCGCGCACGCCCGGGCTCAGGCCACAACCCTGACCGACTCGATGCCGGTGGTGCCCGCCACCGGATGGCCGCACCCGCCCGCCGGTGTCGACGCCACCGACCTCATCTGGGCCGAGACCGTCCCGGGTGGTCGTTACACCACCAAAGTGCTCGCGCGTGGAACCCGACTTCGCTTGCGCGACATCACCGGGAATGCCTGCTCGCACCTGTTGGTATGGCGTTCCGACGCACCCCATGAACGTCTCAACGTCGCCGACACCGTCAAGGTGCCGTGGCAGGCCTACCTCACCACAGGGCACCCGCTGCTCAGTGACCAGGGGCGGGTGCTGGCGACCATCGTCGCCGACGACAGCCGTCATCACGACGCGCTCTGCGGGACCTCGACGCTCGCCGGAAACATCGCAAAATATGGTGCCGGGAGCCCGCATTCGGGTAGTCCGGCGGGACGGGAGATGCTCGTGTTGGCGGCCGCGAAGAATGGGTTGACGCCCGTCGACGTGGCACCGTCGTTGTCGTTCTTCCACGGCGTCACCGTCGACGCCGACGGCTCGTTGCGTTCCACCGGGTCGGCGGGTGCCGACACGCAGGTGGAGCTGATCTTCCATCTCCCGTGCATCGTCGCCATTGCCAACACCAACCACCCTCTCGACCCCGCAACTGATTTCGAGGTCGGACCGCTCGAGGTGCTCGCCTGGCGCGCGACGGCCGACCTCGACGCACTCGTCGCCGACGCCGGGCGCCGCGACCCCGAATATCAACGGGCCGTCGCCAACAGCGAAGACGCCCACCGCGCAGCCCATTTCTGACGTCGACACCCACCCCGATCACACCCCCCCGATCACACCCACAGGGACAACCATGACCACCACACTCGATCCGACCCTCGACCCGACGTCGGCACCGGCCGCCGAGATCGCACTCGTTCCCGGCGAGGTGACCCTCGACGAGATCGTCGGCGAACGCGGCCCCTGGTCGGGAATCGTCACCGCGGGTGACGTTCTCACCATCGTCGACCTGCACGGCAACCAGGCGGTCGACACTCTCTTCTACGGCGCCCACGATCATACGATCCGCTACAGCGCACAGGCGACGATCGCCGCGCAGGGCAACATCTTTCTGACCACCGGAACGGTGATCCGGGACCAGGAATCGGCACCGATGATGACCATCGTCGCCGATGAGGTCGGCAATCACGACACCCTCGGCGGTGCCTGCTCGCAGGAATCCAACACCCTGCGCTACGGGCACCACACCAAACATCAGCATGCGTGCGTGGAGAACTTCCTGATCGGCGGTGCACGGCACGGTCTGGGTAAACGCGACCTCGTCGGCAACGTCAATTTCTTCATGAATGTGCCCGTCGATCCCGATGGATCGCTCGGCATCGTTGACGGCCTCTCGGCACCGGGCCGTCGCCTGGCGTTGCGCGCAGAGGTCGACACCCTCGTGCTGATCAGCAACTGCCCGCAGGTCAACAACCCGTGCAACGGTTTCGACCCGACTGCGGTGCGCGTAGTGGTGACCCGATGACCGCGTGCGAGATCCTGCGGGCTGGACCATTCACCACCGTGCAGGACTGGCCCGGTCGCACCGGCTACTGGAAGGTCGGGGTGCCGCCGTCGGGGCCGATGGACGATCTGTCGTTCCGGCTGGCCAATCAAGCGGTCGGCAACCCCGACTCGGCTGCCGGTCTCGAAGCCACGATGGCCGGCCCCCGACTGCGCGTCGACGAACCCGCCGTTGTCGCCGTGACCGGTGCGCCGGCGAGTATCTCCATCGACGGAACACCTGCTGCGCAATGGGTTCCGCTGCATCTGGAGGCCGGACAGGTCCTCGACATCGGGGTCGTCGGGGCGGTGGGCATGCGAGTGTATGTCGCAATTGCCGGCGGCATCGACGTCGAGGAGTACCTCGGCAGTCGATCCACCTTCACCATGGGACGATTCGGAGGCAAGGACGGACGGACCCTCGCCGACGGCGACTCACTGACGATCGGGTCCGCCGGATCGGGAGTGATCACCCGTATCCTCACCGATGAGATCCCCGCGCTGACCAATTCGTGGGAACTCGCGGTGACCGTCGGTCCGCACTCCGCGCCGGAGTTCTTCACCACCGCCGACATCGACGACCTGATGTCGACCGCCTACGAGGTGCATTTCAATTCCGATCGCACCGGCATCCGTCTGATCGGTCCCCAACCACGGTGGGCGCGCAGCGACGGCGGCGAAGCCGGCCTGCACCCGTCCAATATCCACGACAACGCGTATTCGGTGGGCGCACTGGACTTCACCGGGGACACCCCGATCCTGCTCGGGCCCGACGGCCCATCGTTGGGCGGGTTCGTCTGCCCGGTCACCGTGGTCGGCGCCGAACGATGGAAGCTCGGGCAGCTCAAGCCCGGCGACACGGTCCGCTTCGTGGCGGTGCGCTCGGAGGCGGCGGCGTCGCCGTCGTCGCTGGGTCGCGACCGCCGCGCGAGTTTCCCGCACGTGCTGTCCACCGGCGGGGACGCCGATCACGGCATTCTCGGTCGTACGACCACCGCCGACGGCACCACCGAGGTGACCTACCGGCGCAGCGGTGATGACAACATCTTGGTCGAATATGGCGACATGCGACTGGATCTGGAGCTGCGGGCCCGCGTGCACGCGCTGAGCGAACGCATCGCCGACGAGCAGCCGCGTGGGCTCATCGACCTCACCCCGGGCATTCGTTCGTTGCAGGTCAAGGCCGACCCAGATGTCTGGTCTCAGACCTCGATGTTGCAGTGGCTGAGCGAATGCGAGGCGCAACTCCCGCCCGCCGACGACCTCGTGGTGCCGAGTCGTGTGGTGGATCTGCCTTTGTCGTGGGACGATCCGGCGACCCGCGAGGCCATCGAGCGGTACATGCTCGGCGTACGGTCGGATGCGCCGTGGTGCCCGTGGAACATCGAGTTCATCCGACGGATGAACGGGCTCGACTCCGTCGACGACGTCCACCGCATCGTCTTCGATGCCGAGTACCTGGTGCTCGGTCTGGGCGACGTGTATCTCGGTGCACCCGTGGCGGTTCCGCTGGACCCGCGTCATCGGCTGGTGACCACCAAATACAATCCGGCGCGTACCTGGACCCCGGAGAATGCCGTCGGCATCGGTGGTGCCTACCTCTGCATCTATGGGATGGAGGGCCCCGGCGGCTACCAGTTCGTCGGCCGCACCACCCAGGTGTGGAATCACCGCCACCCGCAGACCACACCCGGGTTCGATCCCGAGCACCCGTGGTTGCTGCGCTTCTTCGACCGTATTCGCTGGTATCCGGTGAGCGCCGAGGAACTTCTCGACATGCGCGCCGACGTCGCCGCGGGCCGCGGCGACTCCGTCCGCATCACCGACGGTATGTTCTCCCTATCGGCACACCAACAATTCCTCGACGCGCACGCCGACGAGATTGACGCCACCCGCGGAGCAATGGAGAGTGCGCGCGCCGCGGAACGTGAACGCTGGTCGCAGGGAGGAGAGTTCGCCGCATGACACGCATCGACGATCTCTACGCACATATCGCCGAGGCCGACCGCCCGGAGGTCTTCATCACGCTGCGCCCGCAATCGAACGTCGCCGCCGAGTACGCGGAGTCGCTCGCCGCGGGCGGGCCGCTGGCCGGAATGGTGCTGGCGGTCAAGGACAACGTCGACGTCGCCGGTGTGCCCACGACCGCAGCGTGTCCCGGCTACGCCTACACCCCCGACACCGATAGCCCGGCGGTCGCCGCGTTGCGCGCGGCGGGTGCGGTGGTGATCGGCAAGACCAACCTCGACCAGTTCGCGACCGGACTGGTCGGAACGCGTAGTCCCTATGCAGTGGTGCGGGATTCGCGGCGGCCCGAACGGATCTCCGGTGGATCGAGCTCCGGCTCTGCGGTCGCCGTGGCGTTGGGGTTCGCCGACATCGCGATCGGCACCGACACCGCCGGGTCGGGCCGGGTGCCCGCGGCGCTTCAGGGCATCGTCGGGGTCAAGCCGACGGTGGGCGTGGTCTCCACTGCCGGTGTGGTGCCGGCCTGCGCCGAGTACGACGTCGTGACGATCTTTGCCGCCGACCTCGATACCGCCGATCGGGCGATGGCTGCCATGGCCGACGCGCGCGGCCCCCGGCCGTTCGGTGGGCACATTGACTTCGCGGCACCCGAGACGCCGGTACTCGCCGTCCCGGAACAACTTCCCGAGCTCGACTCGGCGTGGCGGAGCGCCTTCGCCGAGGCGGTCGCACGCGCCGAGGACGCCGGTTTCCGAGTGAAGACCATCGATCTCTCGGCCTTCCTCGCCGCCGCCACACTGCTCTACGATGACGCACTCGTTGCCCAGCGATACGACGCGGTGGGGGAATTCCTCTTCGGGCTCGCCGATCCGGTGGCCGCGGGCGTCGATCCGACGGTTGCGGCGATCATCGCCGCCGCCGATCGGTTCAGCGCCGTCGACCTGCTGCGGGCGCGCCGTCGACTGGCCGAACTGCAGGAGCGGGCAATGCGCGAGTGGGCTGACGCCGATGCGTTGATGGTGCCGACGGCGCCGCTCCACCCCCGGATCGACGAGGTGTCCGCCGATCCGGTCGGCGTCAACTCGCGGATGGGAACCTACACCAATTTCTGCAACCTCCTCGACCTTTGTGCGGTCGCCGTGCCCGCCGGTACGATCGCCGAGCCGGACGGCAGTACAGCGCAATTCGGGATCACGCTGTTGGCCAAGGCGCATCGCGATGCGGCGATCATGGATCTCGCCCGCCGGTTCGGGGGTGATTGCGTGCCGCGCGCAGCGTGGCCGGAATCGCACGCCGGCGGTGTGGAAGTGGCGGTCTTCGGTGCGCATATGCGGGGCGGCCCGCTCACCCACGAGCTGTCCGGGCGCGGTGCCCGGTGGGCGGGGGAGGTGCGCACCGCATCGAACTATCGGCTGGTGAAGCTCGACACCGTTCCCCCAAAGCCGGGTCTCATCCGAGACCCGGAGTGCGGCAAGTCGATTCACGGAGAGCGGTGGGTACTCTCCCCCTCAGCACTGGGCGAGTTCCTCGCCGCCCTGCCCGAGCCGATGATGCTGGGTCGGGTCGAGTTGTCCGACGGTCGATGGGTCGTCGGTTTCGGTTGTGCCGCTGACGCGGGAGCCGAGGGGGAGAGGCTCGACCGGGATCGGTGGTGACGTTCCCCACGGTGGTCCAGACCTCGATGCTCCCTGCGCCGATCGGCATCCGGTGCCCACGCCCATCAATCGGCACCCGATTCGGCCCACTCTCCATCCGTCGGCGGTGGCAGAGATGGCGAGGGCGGGGTCGGCTCCGTCGGGACACACACCGGCGAGGAGAAGTGCGGACGTGCGGTGTATCTGCGCATACAAGGTGTACCTACGCATACAACGACGCGGTAACCGTTGTCGGAGGGGCCGGCCGGAACGCGCACGAGGCGACCGCCGCGTGCGGACGCTTTCGCCTGATGATGAATTGGGTGCGCAGTTCGGGTTAGCCGTGGTTTACTGTCTCAGCTTCTCTTCAGGAACCAGGAGTTGGACACCATGGCCGATGTGCTGACCCGCCGCGAAACCGCGCGCCCAGAACGTATTTCCCCGCCGAGCTCGCGGCCACCACGCCGCCGGCGCTTTGGGGTTGCGGTGGTCACGCTGTTGTCTGTGCTGGCCATCGGACTCGGTGTGAGTATGGGCGAGGGACAGGCGCGGGCAGCCAGCACTCAGGACATCATCAGCGGATTGAATGCGATGACCTCCCTCAATCCGGCGGCGGGTATCGGCAATGTTGTCGCAGTGCTGATCAACAACAAGGGATCGCAGGCGGCGCTCGAGCAGTGGCGCATTCAGGCCTGCGGGTCCGGTGCCTCGAGTGGCGGCGCCGATTGTTCGGGATCCACGGGTACGGGCATCGCCATCGTGATGCCGGGTCAGTTCGAGCTCACGCCGGATGCCATCTATAAGGGTGCTCAATCGATCGCCGACAACCAGGCCGTCAAGACGATCCTTGGCTTGTTCGGTATCGACAGCTCCCTTCCCAACGCCGCCACCCCCCTCGGACATGCCACAGTGATCGGCGACGGTTTCCAGTTCGCGATGGCTTCCACCGGCGGTAAGGCGACAGCGATCTCCTATCTACCGGTGAGTCTTGCCACAGCCGGCGCCAGTGGCGGGCGAACCGCATACGCGTTCGCGCTCGTCGGTATCGCCAATGCGTGGACCACCGACGACATCCCGATCGTGATTCTCTCCAAGCCGACCGGGTTGGCGATTCCCGGCATCAAGACCGTCGGCTGCTACGGCGGACTCACCGCTGCCTATGCCGAGGGTGTCGGTGCATGCGCGAATGTGCTGGGTACCTTTGACTTCCGGTTCACACAGTTGGATGCAGCCGGCAAGTCGCTGTCGATCCCGCAGGTGCAGTTCGCGTTGACCGATCCGTCGGCGGTGTTGACCGACCCCTCTGGTGTCTTCAGCAAGGTGATCACCGACATCTTCGCCGGCAAGACACCAACCCTGAGCAAGGACATCGCCCGCCTGTCCCTCGGCGGCGACTCGCTGCTGGCGCTGACGAGTGAGTACGGACTGTCGGCGCCGATCACCGTGAACTGGCTCGGGTCGACGATCACGATCTACCCCACCGCGACGATCAACGGCGAGACCCGCCCCAACATGGCTGCGCCGCCGCAGATCGTGACCGGTGGTCTCGACACCTCCCAGGTCATCCCGGTCATCACCGTCCCGCGGATCACCTTCCCGTTCGGCCTGGCGCCGCTCGGGCCGTATGTGAGCAGCGCACCTGCGCTGACGACGTCGTCGGCCCGGGTGTTGGCCGCGACGACGACCACCACGGCACGGGCCGTGCGGAGCGCTGTCGCCGATGATGAGACCGGCACCACCTCGTCGAGCTCGAACACCACCTCGTCGAGCACCACACCGAGCACGACGACGTCGAGCACCACAATCACGTCGAGCACCGGCCGGTCGTCGCAGTCGAGCAGTTCGTCGGGGACGCGAACCAGCGCACCGTCGGCAGCGCCGACCTCGTCGGCGGGCACGGACACCGGCGCCGACTCCGGCGTCACGCAGAGTTCCGGCGGCGTCCCGACGGTCAGCCCGGCCAACTGAGGGTTCTCCTCGTCGGTGGGAGCAGCACGGCGCGTCCGCCGGTGCCTCCCGCTCGATACAGTGGATGCGGCAACTCTCGCCGACAAGGAGACTCCGACGTGATGGCCATCGATGCGAACAAGAGCAAAGCCGTCGGTCAGGTGGTGCGGCAGCATCCGGTGATGAGTCTGGTCGCCGTGTCCCCGGCCGTCGCGATCTTCGTGCTGCTCTGGGTGTGTGGCATCGAATGGCTGGCCATCGTCTTCGCGCTCGCGGCGATCGGCGGTGGCTACTACCTGCTGACCCGGCAGAAGTAGGCCAGGTCGATGTCACCGGGGGAGACCGTGCGCCGTCCGCGACGGGAGGGCTGACCGTGGCGTCCACCCGCGTCGACAGCTGGATCTGGGCAGTGCGTCTCACCAAGACGCGATCGGCGGCCGGTGCCGCCTGCCGCGGAGGTCATGTGCGCGTCAACGACGTCCCGGCCAAACCCGCCCAGCAGGTCACCGTCGGCGACCGCGTGCAGGTGCGCCTGGCCGGGCGGGAACGCATCGTCGAGGTCACCAAGCTGATCAGCAAGCGGGTGTCGGCGCCGGCAGCAGCCGAGTGCTATATCGACCACAGCCCGCCACCGCCACCGCGCGAGATCCTGGCCAGCCAACCGCGACGGGATCGCGGGGCGGGTCGTCCCACCAAGCGAGAACGACGCGAACTCGACAAATTCCGCGGTGGTGCAGGCTTTCTCGGACTGACCGCGGTACTCGCGGTGCTCCTGGTCCTCCTGGGTGCGTGTTCGTCGGACTCCGACGACTCCTCTGCGCCGACCCGCAACACACCGCAGGCCCCGGGGCCGGCCGGCGGTGGACCGTACTTCGGGGAGTGTGGGGGCGTCACCACCGACGAGGTCGGCAAGATCACCAACTTCGGCGGCCTATCCCTCGTCGTCGACAATCCGTCTGTGTGCGAATGGAGTTCGGGCCCCGGTCGCACCGGCGCGGTGGCCTCGTTCAACTGGTACCGGGGCTCGCCCATCGGCCGTGAGCGGGCCACCGAGCAACTCTCCCGGGAATCGATCAAGGACATCGACATCAACGGGCACAAGGGTTTCATCGCCTCCGACCCGGGCATCTGCGAGATCGGTATCCAGTTCGGCGCGGACTTCTTCGAATGGTCGGTCAGTTCCGGGACCGGCGTCGCCGGTACCACACCGACCGACCCCGATGCGATCTGCACCGCCGCACATCAACTGTCGACGATGTCGATCGAGCGTGCGAAATGAGGCGCCGCCACCGGCTTCGCGCCGTCCTGGTCCTGCTGATCGTGGCGGTGGTGGCCGTCGTCGCCTCCGGATGCTCCCGATCGGTGGACGGAACGCCGTTGTCGGTGCCACAGGCCAACTCCCAGGGCGGAGACCAGTCCGGCAACGTCGACACCGACCAGTACGATCAGCTCACCCTGGAATGCCAGATCCTGCGCACCGACCAGATCGCCAAGGCGGTCGGCGGTACGGGCGCCGATGCCATCTTCTTCGGGGCGAACTGCCGGTGGTACGTCGACGGCCCGGTGGCGGCGTATGTGACCTTCAACTGGTTCGAGTGGGGCACCGTCACCGTCGAGAAGGACACCGCGAAGAAGCTCGGCTATACCACCACCAACGTGGAGATCGCCGGCCAGGCCGCCTTCACCTCGACCTACCCGCGCCGCCCAACGGCGTGTGGGGTCACCGCCCGTGCACCGAGTCGCGGCATCTACTCGTTCTGGGTCGAGCCGGTGGGCGGCGCGGCTGCCGCTGACCCGTGCGCCGCGCCGACGACTCTGATGGACTGGGTACTGAGCGGCGGGTATTCGTAGGGCGACTGAAGGAGCAGTACGTGCGTGTGATGAGTCGGGCGATGATCGCTCTCGGAGCCGCGCTGGTCGCGGTGACCGCGGGATGGGCGGCGCCCGCGGGTGCCGACGCCGCGTCCTGTCCGGTCTACTCGGCACGGACGTGGCTGCCAAGTCCCGGGCTCGACGGATGGGCGGAAAACCTGCTTGTCGCCGACGGATCGGTGTGGGTATCCCGGACGCTGCGCAACGTCGTCGAGCGATACGACGACTCAGGGCGGCTGCGTGCCTCGATCGCGGTAACCGCGCCCGGTTCGATCCGGCAGGGACCCGACGGGATGGTGTACGTCGCGTCCGGCGATTCCACGGTCAACATGATCCCCGGTGCGCCACGCACCGGAGCTGTGGTGCGCCTCGATCCGCGTGCGGCACAGCCGATCGCGCGAGTGTTCGCGACGGGGCTCGGCATGCCCAACGGACTTGTCGTCGAGTCCGACGGGACAGTGTTCGTCGCCGACGGTGCACTCGGTCTGCTTCGGTTGCGCGCGGACGGTTCGATCGACACACAATGGTCCGCGCGCGCCCCTCACAATCTCGCACCGACACCGGTGATCAACGGTACCGGGATGAACGGGCTCATCGCCGTCGGTGATGACCTGTTCCTGACGATGACGACGAGCAGCACCGGCCGGGTGTTACGGGTGCCGATCGACAATCCGGCGGATACGTCGTCGGCCGCCGATCTGACGGCTCCTGTGCCCGCGATTCTTGACGACCTCGCTGTCGTCGACTCGACCACGCTGGCAGTCGCGTCCGCCGCCGGCCAGGTGCACCTCGTCGACCTTCGTGGCCATCGTGTCTGTTCCTCGAGCGTCGGCCACCCTCTGACCGCGCTCGCTGTCGTGCGCGGCCGGCCGGGGGAGCTGCTGGCAACCTCGGAGACCGGTCAGGTCATCACACTGCGTCGTCAGTGAACGCTGCGCGCGTCACCGACACCGTTGCTGCGACCCGCAATTCGTCCGGGCTGTCGTCGTCTGCGGGCACCATCATCCACACCAATAGCTGGTTGGGTTCGCGCACGCGGCGCAGCGTGATCGGTGTGCCCGGCACGATCGGGCGCAGATACTCGATGACCACCCGGTGCGGACCGTCGATGAGATCGGGGTGCTCGACGAGCTCGTCCTCGATAGCCTCGAGGTAGGCGGCGTTGTTGAGGTGCTTGAACGGATCGAAATCGGTGCTGCGCAACACATGTGGACGGTCCTCCACATCGAGAATCTCCGCGGCGGGCGCGGTCTGGGGATTCATCGACTTCCACCGCAGGCGGTGTTCGTCGGTCATCGACGAGAGCATCTCGAAGGCATCGTCGGACAGTCGTGACGGCATCCCGAGATCGTTGACGTTGATCCAGAACGCCTCGGTCTCGATGAGCCCGGCCGGGCGGGGATCAGGATTGAAGCGATTTGTCTCGTGGTCGGCGGTCAGGCGCACCCGCATGTTGGTCCAGCGGGTGGACAGGGCGCCGCACCAGCGCTGCGCGGTGATCGACGCGGGCCAGGAGAACGGGACGATGACATCGATGATGGTGCGACGCACGATCCAGAACGGATCGGTGTCGCCGAAGTCGGTGGCCTCGATGTTGTCGTTGGCGACGTCCTGCAGGTACCGCGCGACTGAATCGAGCCGTACTCGCATCTGTTGGTCCACGTCGCCGGTACGGACCCGATACTCGGCCTCGAAGTGCCGCGCTCCGGTCTTACGATCGGGGAGTGGGGCCATCGTGGCGGGATCGCGGGGGACCTGTGTGGATGCATCGGGCCGGGCGGCTGTGTTCACTCGAAGTCCTCGTGTCTCGTCCACTGTGTCAGAGTTAAGATACAGTGAACCGCTAAACTAGAACACGTTCTAGATGGAGAGAAGCAGGGAAACCCCAGATGGCGCATGTGATCACTCGACCGTGTTGCAACGACGCTTCGTGCGTGTCCGTGTGTCCGGTGAACTGCATCCACCCCACGCCCGACGAGCCCGAGTTCTTCACCGCCGAGATGTTGTTCATCGATCCGGAGACCTGCATCGACTGCGGCGCCTGCATCGACGAGTGCCCCGTCGAGGCCATCATTCCCGACGATCAGCTCGAGGAGAAGGACGAACCCTACCTGCAGATCAACGCCGACTACTACAACGACCACGACGTCGAGGGTGGTCTTGTGCCGCCGAAGAAGGCGCCGCAACTCCCGGACGGACCTCTGCACGTCGCGATCGTCGGTGCCGGGCCGGCCGCGTTCTATGCCGCCGAGGACCTTGTCCGTCGACCTCAGATCTCGGTCGACATGTTCGACCGGCTGCCCACGCCCTACGGCCTGGTGCGCGCGGGGGTGGCCCCCGACCACGCCGCCACCAAGGGCGTCGAATCTGGCTTCGCCTCGACCGCGGCCAAGAAGAACTTCACCTATCACCTCGACGTCGAGGTGGGCAAACACATCAGCCACGACGAACTCGCCCAGCGCTACCACGCGGTCATTTATGCCGTGGGCGCACCGACCGATCGGCGCCTGGGCATCGACGGCGAGGACCTGCCGAACTCCCTGCCCGCCACCGAATTCGTCGCCTGGTACAACGGACACCCTGACTACGCGGATCTTGCCGTGGACCTGTCGGCGCAGCGCGCGGTGGTCGTCGGCAACGGCAACGTCGCGCTCGACGTCGCGCGCATCCTCGTCACCGACCCCGACGACCTGGCCCGCACCGACATCGCCGACCACGCACTCGCCGCCCTACGGGACTCGCAGATCACCGAGGTGGTGCTGCTCGGACGGCGCGGCGTCGCCCAGGCGGCGTACACCAACAGCGAATTCCTCGCGCTCGGCGACGTCGACGGGGTCGACGTCATCGTCGATCCCCAGGAGCTGGTCCTCGACGCGGCCACGCAGGAAGCGCTCGACGACGGGACGCTTGACTCGACGATTGCCACCAAGATCCGGCTGGCCCGCGAGTTCTCCGGGCGTCCGACAACCCCGGGCAACCGTCGCATCGTCTTCCGGTTCATGGCGTCACCGCGCTCGATCAACGGTTCCGGTGACGAGGCAACCGGCGGCGTGCAGTCGGTGACGTGTGCCCGCAACGTGTACGCCGACGCCACCGGTGCCAACGTGGCCATCACCCCCACCGAGGATCATGACGATATCGACGCCGGACTGGTGCTGCGGGCGATCGGATACCGCGGCGTACCGATCACCGACCTGCCCTTCGATGAGGGCCACGGCGTGGTCCCCAACACCGAGGGCCGGGTGACCGCGGGCGTCGACGGTGAGGTGATTCCGGGCGTCTACGTCGCCGGGTGGATCAAGCGCGGGGCGACCGGAGGGATCGGCCGCAACCGCCTGTGCGGTCAGGAGACGGCCGAGTCGGTCATCGGCGACTTCGTGGCCGGTACCCTGCCCGAGCCGACGGCGTCGCGGGACGACGTCGCCGCCCTCGTCACCGACCGCGGAGCGCATCGCATCGATCTGGCCGGGTGGAAACGCATCGACCTGGCCGAACGCGATGCCGGCAAGACCGCAGGCCGCCGACGTGTGAAGCTTGTCGATATCCGGGCCTTGGAAAAGGCCGCCGAGGCCGAACCGGCCTGAGGTCCTGGTGCCCGCCGACCGGTGGGCGTCTCAGCGGCGATCGGGTCACACGAGAAGAACGGGGTACACGACGTGCGCGTCGCACTGCTCTCCTACCGGAGCAAACCGCATTGCGGGGGACAAGGGGTTTACGTCCGGCATTTGAGCCGCGAACTTGCCTTACTCGGACATGAGGTCGAGATCTTCTCCGGCCAGCCGTATCCCGATCTCGACCAGGTCGCACTCGACGCCGGTGTTCGTCTGACCAAGGTGCCCAGCCTCGGCCTGTACGACGAACCCGACCCGTTCCGCACGCCGCGGCTCGGTGAATACCGGGACTGGATCGACGCGCTCGAGGTGGGGTCGATGTGGACGGCCAGTTTCGGTGAGCCACTGACCTTCAGCCTGCGGGTGGCACGGCTGCTCGCCGACCGGCGCAATGACTTCGACATCGTGCACGACAACCAGTGCCTCGGCTACGGACTGCTGCAGATCCAGAAGGCCGGTTTCCCGCTGATCGCCACGATCCATCACCCCATCACCCGTGACCGCACGCTCGCGGTCAAGGCCGCAACGGGGTGGCGCAAGATCACCGCGTGGCGCTGGCACTCTTTCCTGCGCATGCAGGGCCGGGTGTCGCGACGCATCCCCGAGCTGTTGACCGTCTCGCGCAGCAGCGAGGTCGACATCCGCAAGGCCTTCGACATCCCGTCGGGTCGCATCACCACCATCCCGCTCGGCGTCGACACCGATGTCTTCCAACCGGCCGGACAGCGAATTCCGGGCCGCGTGGTGTCCATTGCGAGCGCCGACGCCCCGCTCAAAGGAGTGTCGTATCTGCTCGAGGCCATCGCCAAACTCGCCGCCGAACGGGACGTGACGCTGACCCTGGTGTCAAAACTTGACCCCGAGGGGCCCTCGGCGAAGCTCATTGAGGACCTCGCGATCGGCGATCGGGTCCAGGTCGTCTCCGGACTGACCGACGAAGAGATGGCGCAGTTGCTCGCGTCTGCCGAAGTCGCTTGTGTGCCCTCGCTCTACGAGGGCTTCTCGCTGCCCGCAGTCGAGGCCATGAGCTGCGGCACCCCGCTGGTGGCCACCCGTGCCGGCGCCATCCCGGAGGTCGTCGGCACCGACGGCAGCGCCGCCCGCCTGGTGCCGCCCCGGGATTCGGGCAAGCTGGCCCAGGAGATCGGGCGGCTACTCGACGATGCCGACCTCCGCGCCCGGATGGGCGCCGCGGGGCGCGCCCGCATCGAGGAGCGCTACAGCTGGGCGGCCGTGGCCGCGAAGACCGCAGAGCACTATCAGACGGTGCTCGACAGAACAGCGCGAGACAGAACTGGGCTCGACCGGGTGAACACAAAGGAGACGAGTGCGTGCTGACAGTTGATTTCGACCGGTTGGGTGTGGGTCCGCAGACCAAGGCGATCGATATTGGGGCCGGGCAGGGCAGGCATTCGTTCGAGATGTTCCGACGCGGCGCCGACGTGATCGCCTTCGATCAGTCCGAGTCCGACATGGCCGATGTGGCCGAGATGTTTGACGCGATGATGGCCGAGGGGCACGTACCCGCCGAGGCCAAAGCCCGCGCCGAGGTTGGTGACGCTCTCCGACTCCCCTACGCCGACAACAGCTTCGACGTCGTGCTGATGTCGGAGATCCTCGAGCACATCCCGACAGACGACGGCGCCATCGCCGAGATGGCGCGGGTGCTGCGACCCGGTGGGGTCGCCGCGGTGACCGTGCCGCGGTACTGGCCGGAAAGGGTGTGCTGGGCGCTGTCGGACGCGTACCACGAGGTCGAGGGCGGGCACGTTCGTATCTACCGGGCCTCCGAACTGGCCGGCAAGCTCGAGGCCGCCGGCCTCGAGGTCACCGGCACCGACCACGCCCACGCCCTGCACGCGCCCTACTGGTGGCTCAAGTGTGCGGTCGGCGTCGAGAACAACGACAACCTGCTGGTCAAGGGTTACCACCAACTGTTGGTGTGGGACATGATGAGCAAGCCGTGGCTGACGCGGGTCGGCGAGCAGGTGTTGAACCCGGTCATCGGCAAGTCGGTCGCCCTGTATCTACGCAAGCCGGAATGAGTCGGGCCACACCGGCGATCGCCGGTGTGCTGACGGCCGAGCAGGTCACCGCGACCGGGGCGGCCATCGTCGGCATGCAGGAGGACTCCGGAGCACTGCCGTGGTTCCCCGGCGGACAGACCGATCCCTGGGATCACATCGAGTCGGCGATGGCGTTGAGTGTCACCGGCTTCCGTGCCGAGGCCGAGGCGGCTTACGACTGGTCGCGGCGACACCAGCGTCCCGACGGGTCGTGGCCGATCAAGACGGTGCGTGGGACGGTGACCGACCACGGCATCGATTCCAACTTCTGCGCCTACATTGCGGTCGGCGTCTGGCATCACTACTTGATCACCGGCGACACCGCGTTCCTCGATCGGATGTGGCCGACGGTGTGGTCGGCGATCGAGCTCGTCCGTCGCTTCCAGCGTCCCGACGGCGCCTTTCGCTGGGGCGGTGACCACCGCACGCACGCGATGTTCGACGAAGCCCTCATCACCGGCAACGCGAGCATCCACCACGCCCTCGACTGCGCGATCCGGATCGCCGCCGAGATCGATCAGCCCGACGACGACTGGGTACGTGCGTTCGCGGCGCTCGGGGAGGCATTTCGCGAGCGGATCGAGGTCTTCGAGGACCCGTCGGAGCATTCGATGGACTGGTATTACCCGGTGCTCGGTGGTGCGCTGCGCGGACGAGCGGGCCAGGAACTCATCGCGCGTCGGTGGGACGAGTTCGTGGTGCCCGGCAAGGGTGTGCGCTGCGTCGACCACCGGCCGTGGGTGACCGGGGCCGAGACCTCGGAGCTGGCCCTGGCCCTCGACGCGCTCGGCGATACCTCCGACGCCGTCGAACTGATCGCCTCGATCCAGCACTTGCGCGATCCCGACGGCTCGTACTGGACCGGTCTGGTCTTCGCCGACGGAAAACGCTGGCCGGTCGAGAAGAGCTGCTGGACCTCGGCGGCGGTGGTCCTCGCCGCCGACGCGGTCAGCCGGGCGTCGGCGGCCAACGGGATCTTCCGCGACGTAGGCAGCTGGATGGCCGCACGACGCTGAGTCGTCGACCCGGTGGCGTTCTTAGCCTGAGACGTCGACCCAGTGGCGTCGACCTGGGCGGACCCCCGCGTTCTCTCGAATGCGCTCTCGTCGCCGCCCCACGTCGGCGACGAGAGCGCACCCCCGACACTCGACCCGGTGGTCGTGACCCCGACCGGGGAGTGCCTTCAGTCAATTGGACTGTGCTGGGTCCATGCCACCCGCGGAACCGGATGTTGCCGGAAAACCGCTGGTAGAGTGAGTGCACAAATATTCCGGACCGGAAAACCGTGCACCGGATCGGGGGTATGACCACTCTATGATGTGGCCTGCGCGTACCTGGTTCGTAGATTCGCAGGGAACCCGAGACCGGGGGAGGGGAAAGCGCCAATGACGACGCGTCTGTCGGATGCATCCGTGGTCGACGGCCCCGGACGCTTCGGTTCCCAACTGCACGCGTTGTTCACCGCGGCTGGATCGCCGACGCTTGCCGCGACCATCGCCGGCGCCGCCCGCCTTGCCCCCGGGCGTGGTGAGGTGTCGGTGCAGCGCCTGTCGGACTGGCGTCGCGGACGTCACCTCCCGGCCCGGTTCGAGACTCTCGAACCCGTCCTCGTGTGGCTCATCCTGCAAGCACAGTCGCGGGGTGCCGACACATCGTCGCTGAGAGACTGGCGACGCTGGTGGTCAGCGGCCAATGGCACCCGCACCCGTGACCCAGGTCCGTCGAAGCGGCGCACCGCCGAGCCGATCCCGACGCTCGCCTGCCCGTATCCCGGACTCGGGGTGATGACCGCGGAGGACCGCGAGGTCTTCTTCGGCCGTGACCGCGTCCTCGACGAACTCGCGGCAGTCATCGGTGCCGCCGACCGTGACCGTGAGCTCTCACCGGCGGTGGTGCTCGTCACCGGGGTCTCGGGGGCGGGCAAGTCGTCGTTGCTACGCGCGGGCCTCGCCCGGCTCGCCGAACGTCCGGAGAATCGCTGGAAAGTACATGCGCGACCGGCCGTCGCGCTGCTCGACAACGCCGATGGGCAGGGTGCCGAGGGCACGGGCGGAGACGAGTATCCCGACCAACCCGACCCCGACCAACCCGACCCCGACCAACACAGAGTCGAACAAAGCAGCGTCGAGGAATCCGATCAGCGCGGCACCGGGCTCGATGATCACGCCGCCGCGCCGACGCTGACCGTGCAGGTGGTCGACCAGCTCGAGCAGGTGCTCGTCGGGCAGTCGCGCCGCGCCCCGCGCGTGCAGCAGCTGATGGAGTCCTTGGGCGGGCTCGCGTCGCGGCCGGGAACCGTGGTCGTGGTCGGGGCCCGCGCAGACATGTACGAGATGGCGTCCACGCTCGAGCCGGTTGCCTCGGCGTGGCAACACCGATCGATCGTGGTGCCGCCCATGACCGACACCGAACTCGAAGAGGTCATCGCCGCGCCCGCACGGGTGTCGGGAATCCGCGTCGACAAGGGCCTCGCCCCGACCATTCTGTCCGATCTGCGCGGGCTGACCGGTCGGCGCGGTCCGATCGAGGACCGCGCCGGGCAGCTCCCGCTGGTGGCCCATGTGCTGTCGGTGATGTGGGCTACCCGTGCGGGGGCCACGCTCACGGTCAGCGGCTATCACGAGGCGGGTGGGGTCTCCTCGGCCATTGCCGAATCCGCTGAGGCCATGTGGCAGGCCCTGACACCGGTCCACCGCGTCACCGCGCAGCGGCTTCTGCTGTCGTTGATCCACATCTCCGACGGGGTGACCGCGCGCCGTCCGCGTCGGTTCGCCGATCTCGTCGCCCTCGGGGACGATCGCGCGGGGACGGTCGCGGTGATCGAGGCGCTGTCGGAGTCACGCCTGGTCACCGTCTCCGACCAGCAGGTTCAGATCATCCACGATGTCGTGCTCAGTGCCTGGCCGCGGCTGAGCGAACTCATCGAACGCACCCGCGACAGCGCTCCGGTCCTCGAGCGCGTCACCACCGATGCCGCCGAATGGGACCGACAAGGCCGCGACACGTCCTTGCTCTACAACCCGACGCGCTACGAGTGGGCTGCGCAGGTAGCCGAAAACCCGGTGCTCGGCTCGGTGGCTCGTGACTTCCTCGCCACCGGCCGCCACCACATCGACATCCAACGCCGCCGCCGGCGATGGGCGATCGCTGCGGTCTCGCTGCTCGCGGTGATCTCGGTGGTCGCCGCAGGGGTGGCCATCTTCTCCAACGTCGCGCTGGCACGCGAGAGCAACAATGCGCGGTTCTCGGCGCTGCTGTCGTCGGCGGGTCGGTTGGCCCAGACCGATCCGGGCCTCGCCGCCCAACTTGCGGTGGGCGCGTGGCGCATCCACCCCGACAACCCGCTGGCGCGGATGCGGGTGCTGCAGACCCAGCAGTTGCCGCTGCCGATCTCGGCGCGAGCGGGCCACCAGGGGGCGGTGTACGACCTCGGCCTGACCTCCGGCGGCGCCGATGGCACGGGTTCGGGGGGCAGGTTGCTGGCGACGGCCAGCTACGACCGCTCGGTACGCCTGTGGCGGGCCGACAACCCGCGCGACATCGTGGCGGCGGGTCCGGCGCTGCGCGGATACGGCTCCTTTGTCACCTCGGTGGACTTCCGGCCCGGCTCGCCGACCCTGGCCTCGGCCGACGGCGAGGGCAAGATCGCGGTGTGGGACATCGCCGACCTCGCCCACCCCGTGCGGACCCAGACGTTACAGTCGCCGTACGGCACCGGGACGTCGTACATCCTGCGCTACGACCGCACCGGCCGGGTGCTGGCGACCACCCATGACAACGGGGTCGTCACCTTGTGGGACACCACCGCGCCCGGCGGATATCGCGCGGTATCGGAGATCGGTGAGCACACCGGTCCGGTCCGCACGGTTGCGCTGTCGCCGACCCGGCCGGTGCTCGTCGCCGGTTCCGACGACGGCACCATCAGCCTCTCCGACATCGCCGATCCGGCTGCGCCGGTGCATCTCTCGGAACTGCGGGACGGTATCGACAGCGGTTGGCATTCGGTGGCGATCTCACCCGACGGCACGCTACTGGCGGCCGGCCGGGACGACGGGACGGTCGCGGTGTGGAACATCGCCGATCCACGCTCGCCCATCGCGTTGGGCCGCGTTCGGGCGCACGGCGCGGCGATCTGGTCGGTCGGATTCTCCGCGGATGGGCGGTCGCTGATCTCGGCCGGTCTCGACGGGTTCGCGCGCCGTTGGGACGTCGGCAGCGACGGGACATCGGCGTCGGCCGACCTGCTCACCGAACTCGGTGTGCCGATGCGGACCTCCGGTGGCGCGTTCTTCACCGCCCGCGAGATCGCGCCCCAGGTCGTTCTCACCGCCGGTGGCGCCGGGACGATCCAGGCCTGGGACATCCCGGCCGCACCACAGCCCGCGCATTCGCTGCCCATCACCCAGACCTCGGTCAGCCCTGACGGAACGACCTTGGCCACCAGTGCCGCCGACCAGACGATCGCCCTGTGGAACCTGCCGCGCGGGCGGGCGCCGACCGAATTGTCCCGCATCTCCGAGCAACCGCGACCCAGTGGCGGCTATGTGACCGCGTTCAACCGGACGGGAACCATTCTCGCCAGCGCGTTCACCGGAGGTGGTGAGGTGGATCTCTACGACATCGCCGATCGTCGGGCGCCGCGTCGTCTGGTGACGCTGCCGGTGCAGACCCGGCACACCTTCCCGCTGGCCTTCGACCCGACGAGGGACCTGCTGGTCACCGGCAGCAGCGACAACTCGATCCAGCTGTGGGACATCGCCGATCCGCATGCGCCACGGATGCTCGGACAGCCGTTCGCTACGACGGACGGCTTCATCGAGGACGTCCAATTCGGTCCGGACGGTGGTGATCTCGTCGTCGCCGATGCCGCACATCGCATTACCCGGTGGGACATCGACGACCCGCGCAATCCTCACCTGGCGCAACAGATGACCTCGCACACGAGCGCGGTCAATGCGGCGGTATTCAGCCACGACGGGCGGTTTATCTACGGCGGCGCCGACGACCAGACCATCTCGGTGACTGCGGTAGGTTCGGAATCGTCTGCGCGCGTGCGTGTTCCGACCGGAGTTCGGGTGACGTCGCTGTCGGTTTCGGCCGACGGCGCGACCCTGGTGGTGGGCGCCGACCTGAGCGTGCAGCTGTGGGACATCTCGACGCCCGATGCGCCGAAGCCGATTGCGCGCGACGAGTCGATCACCGCCGAATCGGCGTACGTCCGCGAGCCGATGATCGCGCCCAACGACGTCATCTATGCGGGCGGCCGATCCGATCTGCAGTGGTGGACGATCGACGCCGGAGCCGTGGCGAGCCGCGTCTGCGCGGCCGACAATCACATCGATCGTGGCACGTGGGACGAATTCGCCGAGGGGGTCCAGTATCCCGACATCTGCCCCGGCTAAGGCATGACGAGTACTCGAACACGACGATAACTTGTTCTAGACACGTGTCCAGGCCTGTGTCTAAGGTGAGGGTATGGATTTCGGGATCGTGCAGTTCACCAGCGACCGCGGCCTGACGCCGCAGGTCCTGGCCCCGCTCATCGAAGAGGCCGGGTTCGCGTCGTATTTCGTTCCCGAGCACGGCCACATCCCGACCCGCCGCGATGCGGCCCATCCGCGGACCGGCGATTCCTCGCTGCCCGACGATCGCTACATGCGCACCCTCGACCCCTGGACCACACTTGCCGCGGCCGCGGCGGTCACCGAGCGGATTCGGCTCGCCACGGCGGTCGCGCTACCGGTGCAGTCCGATCCGATCACCCTCGCCAAGACCCTGGCCACTCTCGACCACCTGTCCGGCGGTCGGCTGACGCTCGGAGTCGGATTCGGTTGGAACCTCGACGAATTGGCCGATCATAACGTGCCGCCGAAACTGCGGCGGACGATGTTGCGCGAATACCTCGAGGCCATGCGCGCGCTCTGGACCGACGAGGAGGCCGAATACCACGGTGACTTCGTCGATTTCGGGCCCAGCTGGGCATGGCCCAAGCCGCAGGCGCACATCCCCACGCTCGTCGGCGCCGCCGGCAACGAGAAGAACTTCCGATGGATCGCGCGCAGCGCCGACGGCTGGATCACCACGCCGGGCGAAGAAAACATCGAGGGCTCGGTGGGTCTGCTGCACCGGATCTGGTCCGACGCCGGCCGTGACGGCGCACCGCAGGTCGTCGTCCTCGACGTCAAGCCGGTTGCCGAGAAGCTGGAGAAGTGGCGCGAGATCGGGGTCACGCAGGTCCTGTACGGCCTCCCCGACGACTCGGTGGAGCGTGCCCGCGGCTACCTCGCCACACTCGCCGGCAAGCTCGGTCTCGCCCCTGCGGTGGTGTAACCCCCTTCGCCGACAGCGCCCTCCCCATCGCCGACAGCGCTTTCGAGCGCTCCGGCTACGGCGCGGCCGCGAGCCCCGGAATGACGAAGCGCTCCACCTGTCGTCGCACCGATGCCGGGTCGTCGGCGTCGACGGTGGTGCCGGAAACGGTGCCGAGGCTGATGAGAATCCGGGCCACCCACTCCGATACCTCGCCGGCGTCGTGGTCGGGGTGCACTTCTCCGTTCTCGATCGCGGTGTCGACGAATGGTTTCCAGAGCAGTGCCAGGTCGGGGACGAGGGCGCTGACGCCGACGCCCGCGCACGCGGCGAATTCCTCCGGCTCTTCCGTGCGCAGCCGCAGTAGTAACGTCCCGGGGTCGTCGTAGGCGCCGCGGCCGATCCGCACGCCTGCCACGAGTTGCTCGGTGAAGTCCCCAAGGGTTTCGAGTTCGACGCGCGCGTCGCTCCAGAACGAATCGGTGAGGCGCACGATCGTCGCCCCGACCATCGACTGCTTGTCGGGGAAGTGTCGGTAGAGCCACCCGCGCGACACCCCGGCGACATCGGCGACCTGCTGCATCGTCGTGGCCCGAATGCCCTTGTCGGCGAGCAACTTCTCGGCCGCATCGAGCAGGCGGTCGGCGACGCTCGTGGCCGGGGCCGTTGTCATGGACACCAACTCTAACAACCGGGCTGGACAGTTTCGTGAAAGTGTTTACTCCACGCCGTTTCGTGCGGTAGACAGATTCAGAGATTTGTCAACTATCCACAGGGGCTCCCATGCGCGATCTCCCGCGTACCGCCATCATCGGCGCCGGAATCAGCGGTCTGACATCGGGAAAGATGCTCACCGACTACGGCGTCCCGTACACCTGTTTCGAGAGTTCCGATCGGGTCGGCGGCAACTGGGCGTTCGGCAATCCCAACGGGCACTCGAGCGCCTATCGGTCGCTGCACATCGACACGTCCAAACATCAACTCTCGTTCCGGGATTTCCCGATGCCGTCGGACTACCCGGATTTCCCGCACCACACCCAGATCAAGCAATACCTCGACGACTATACCGACGCCTTCGGGCTGCGCGAGAACATCGAGTTCGGCAATGGCGTCACCCGCGCCCGCCGGCTCGACGGCGGTGGGTGGGAGCTGTCGACGCAGCGCGGCGAGACGCGCCGCGTCGACCTGCTGGTGGTGGCCAACGGGCACCACTGGGATCCGCGGTGGCCCGATTTCCCGGGCGAATTCGCCGGTGACGAGATCCACTCCCATTCCTATATCGACCCACGCACCCCGCTGGACTTCGCCGGTAAACGAATCCTGGTGGTGGGCTTGGGCAACAGTGCCGCCGACATCGCCGTCGAACTGTCGTCCAAGGCGCTCGACACCACGGTCACCATCTCGACGCGGTCAAGTGCCTGGATCGTCCCCAAGTACTTCGCGGGCAAACCGGCCGACAAGTACTACCACACCTCGCCCTATATTCCGTTTTCGTGGCAGCGCAAGTTCACCCAGATCATGCAGCCCATGACCGCTGGGCGCCCCGAGGATTACGGCCTGCCGACCCCGAATCACAAGTTCTTCGAAGCACATCCGACGCAGTCGGTCGAGCTGCCGCTGCGACTCGGCTCCGGTGACGTCACCGCCAAGGGCAACATCGAGCGACTCGACGGCCACACCGCGCACTTCGTCGACGGCACGAGTGCCGAATTCGACGTGATCATCTACGCCACGGGATACAACATCACTTTCCCGTTCTTCGACCCCGACGTGATCAGCGCCCCCGACAACCACATCGACCTGTACAAGCGCATCTTCTATCCCGGCATCGACGACGTCGTGTTCGCCGGGTTCGCCCAGTCCACGCCGACGCTGTTTCCGTTCGTGGAATGCCAGGCCCGGGTCATCGGGGCCTATGCGGTCGGGCAGTACCGACCGCCGTCGGTGCCGCAGATGCGTGACACCATTGCCTCCGACCAGCAGTACTTCACTGGGCACATGCTGCACACGGCAAGGCACACACAGCAACTCGACCACTATCTCTACGAACACAATATCCGCACCAAGGAACTGCCCGCGGGGCGTGCGCGTGCCGCCGAGCAGGGGCCCGTCCGCTGGGCGGGCGTCGACGCCACGCCGCTGCAGGAGGCACGATGACCACCGCCGACACCGACCGTCGCACAGTAAGTTTCGAGTCTGGGGGAACGAACTGCGATGCGTGGTTCTTCGCACCCACCGGGAACGCATTCACCACCGACGCGGGAGTGCCGGTGGTGGTGATGGCCCACGGCTTCTGCGGCACCAAGGATTCCGGACTCGAGCCGTTCGCGCGGCACCTGGCCGACGCAGGTCTGGCGGTGTTCGCGTTCGACTACCGTGGTTTCGGGCTCTCCGGCGGCCAACCGCGCCAACGCGTCTCGATGTCCGGTCAGGTCGCCGACTACCACGCCGCCATCGATGCCGCCGGCCGTCAACCCGGTGTCGACGCCTCCCGCATCGTACTGTGGGGACTGTCGCAATCCGGCGGGCACGTGTTGATCGTGGCAGCGCAACGTGCGCGGACGGGATGCGACGACGTGGCCGCGGTCATCGCGGCGGTGCCGATGGTCAACGGGCTTGCGGCCGGTGTTCACCATTACCCGCAGGTGGGTGCGGGCTCGATGTTGCGATCCGCGGCCGTAGGTATCGGTAGTGCGCTGCGTGCCGCATTGGGTCGCGATCCGGTGATGATGCCGGTCGTCGGCAAGCCCGGTGACAGGGCTGCGCTGACCAGCGACGGCTACCTGGAGAGTTATCTCGCGATCGCCGGCCCGAGCTGGCGCAACGAGGTCGATGCGTCGATCGGCTTGGAGCTAGGCTCATTTCGCGCCGACAAGGCCGCGCAGGATGTGGCGGCGCCGGTCCTCATGCAGATCGCCGACCTCGATCGGGGAGCGCCGCCCCACGCGGCGGCCAAGGCCGGGTTCGCCGCACGGGCCGAGGTCCGGCACTACCCGTGTGATCACTTCGGGATCTTCGCCGAGGTGGCGGATTCGTGGTTCGAGCCGGTCGTGTCCCACCAGATCCTTTTTCTCACACGCTATCTCGCTACCTCGGCGGTGACCGCGTGAGTACGGCGCTGGTGATCGGCGGTGCGTCGGGCATCGGAAAGGCCACCGCGCGAAGGCTGCACGAGGACGGCCATCGCGTCGTCGTCGCCGACGTCAATGCCGCGCTGCCGCGTTGGCAACTGTCGCCGAACTGGGTGGCATCGCGACCGCGGTACATCTCGATGTCACCGACGAGGCTTCTGTCGCTGCAGGTTTCGACGGTGTTGACGACCTCGCGATCGTCGTCAACTGCGCAGGGTTGTCGATGCCGGGAGCACTCGCTGACCTGGAGTCGACGGCGTGGCGGATGACCCTCGACGTCTGCCTGACCGGAACGTTCCTGGTGTTCAAGTATGCGGGAAGGCATGTCGCCCAGAGTGTTTCGATCGTCTGCGTGGCCTCGCTGAACGGTCGCCAGCCCGGTGCCGGGATGGGGTGCTACTGTGCGGCGAAGGCCGGGGTGCTGATGCTCGTCGAGGTGGCCACTCTCGAACTCGCCGAGCGGGGTGTAGGCGTCAACGCTGTCTCGCCCGGACTCGTCGAGACCGCGCTGACCGCCGGAATCGCCTTCGTCCCCGGGCTGACCGAGGAGTACCTGGAGAACACGCCGTTGGGTCGGGCGGGTACTCCCGAGGACATCGCCGCGACGATCGCGTTCCTCGCCTCCCCAGCGTCGGGGTGGATGACCGGTGCCGCAATCGATCTTAACGGCGGCGCGCACCTGCAGCGCTATCCGGACGTGTTGGGTAAGGTGCGGGCACTCGCAGGCGGGTGGATCCAGGTGTTCGGCGGCGGTCAGCCCCGCGGCAACGGGGCTCCGACCTCGCCGGAGTCGCGTCGCAGGACGCGTAGCGAACCCTCCGCGCGGGCCTCGGTGAACTGTCCGGTCTCCAAGGCCTGGCAGTAGATCTCATACGGGGGCCGCCCGCCGTCGGCGGGGTCGGGGAACACGTCGTGGATCAGCAGCGCGCCACCGATGCGCACCCACGGTGCCCACCCGTCGAGGTCGTTCTGCGCGGCCTCCATCGAATGGCCGCCGTCGATGAACACGAAATCGGCGGGCGTGCCCCAGGCCCGGGCTGCCACCGTCGACGGCGCGAGCATCCCGATCACGGTCTGCTCGAGGCCGGCGTCGAACATCGTGCGCCGAAAGCGGGCCGAGGTGTCCAGCGTGCCCGAATGCGGATCGACCAGGGACTCGTCGTGATACTCCCAGCCGGGCTGATGCTCCTCGGAGCCGCGGTGGTGGTCGACGGTGACGATCACCGCCCCTGCCGCCTCGGCCGCCGAGCCCAGGAATACCGTCGACTTGCCGCAATAGGTGCCGATCTCCACGCCGACCTTCGTCGAATCCGGTTGTGTCAGATACTCACCGGCGATCTCGAACAGCGCCTGCGCCTCGTCGAGCGGCATGAAACCCGGCGCGTCGTCGGCGACTTGACGACGTTCGGGAGAGGGAGCGGAGAGCGGCTGCGATGCCGGCGAGGCGGTCATGAAAACCGATCCTAGGGCATCTCTGCGGTTACCGACCGAGCGATTGTTCTCCCCGGCGTAGGGTGGACAACCATGAAAGCTCAGGTGCTCACCGCAGAGTCCGGTCCTTCCGCCCTCGAACTGACCGACGTCCCCGACCCGACGCCCGCCGAGGGCCAGGTCCTCGTCGACATCAAGTCGTGTGGGATCTGTTTCCCCGACCTGCTGATGAGTCAGGGAAAGTACCAGCTCCGCATGCCGACGCCGTTCACGCCCGGCACCGAGGTCGCAGGCGTGGTGCGCCAGGCTCCCGAGGGGGCGTCGGTAAAGGTGGGCGACAAGGTTCTCGTCGCGTCCATCGTCGGTGGCTTCGCCGAACAGCTGGCCGCCTCGCCCGAGCAGCTGCTGCCCCTGCCCGAGGGGCTGACGTTCGATCAGGGCGCCGCTCTGGGCATCAACTACCAGACCGCGCTGTTCGCGCTGAAACTGCGCGCACAGACCGCGCCCGGTGAGGTCGTCGGGGTGCTCGGTGCCGCGGGTGGGGTCGGGACCGCGTCGATCATGGTGGCCAAGGCGATGGGCGCCAAGGTCATCGCGATCGTGCACCGCAAGGGTGCCGAGGAATTGCTGCGCAGCGCGGGCGCCGACGAGGTCGTCCAGCTCGAAGAGGGCTGGGGAGCCGAACTGAAGAAGATCGCGCCCGAGGGCGTCGACGTGATGATCGACCCGTCCGGCGGCGAGGTGTTCGACGAGGCGCTGCGCCAGGTCGCCCCCGACGGTCGGTACGTGGTCATCGGCTTCGCAGCCGGTGGTATCCCGACCGTCAAGCTGAACCGCGTGCTGTTTCGCAACATCGCCGTTGTCGGCGCCGCCTGGGGTGAGTACGTGCGCACGCACCCGGGCGTGCCGGCACTGCTGCACGACGAGCTGACCGAGATGATCGCCGCGGGGCTGAGTCCGCAGGTCAACACCACCTACACCCTTGATCAGCTGCCGACCGCATTGACCGATCTCGCCGAGGGGCGGATCCTGGGGAAAGCCGTCGTCCACATCGCCGATTGAGAGGTCACCTCATGTGCCGCAACATCACCGAACTGCGCGGACTCGAACCCGCGGCGACCGAGGAAGAAATCGAGGCAGCCGCGCGCCAATACGTTCGCAAGGTGAGCGGCATACGTCATCCGTCGGCAGCCAACGCCGAGGTGTTCGAGGCGGCGGTCATCGCGGTGACCGCCGCCACGCGCACCCTGCTCGGTGAGCTCCCGGAGCGTCGCCAGCCGCCGAAAACCGTACCGCCGCTGCGGCGTCCGGAGGTTCGGGTGCGGATCGCGGCGCGGGGGTAGGCTGCATCGAGGGCATCTCGATCTCTGGTGCCGACTACCGAGCCGAGTCGACTGGGCGGCAACTGCTGATCAGGCGTTCGGCAATCATGTCGTCCAGCAGTGTGTCGATCGGTAGCGGCGACTGTAATAGCACCGTCTCCCCGAACGACCAGGCATTGCCCTGCGGATCGGAGGTGTCGAACATGAATACGGTGTTGATGCCATTGTTGGCGGCCACGACCATCCTTGGTGGCGGCGGCACCTCCGGCAGGTCGACGGGTCTCCCGTCCTCCAGATAGGCCTCCACCGAGTCGGCGTTGTCGAGAATTGCGTTGTTCTGGGCGTACATGTCGAGCGTCTGAAGGTATGCAGATGGGACTGGCCCACAGTCCAGTTGGGGATAGACGAGGAGCCCGTCGTGCACGTCGGCGGCGAGTCCGCGGAGCCGCGCGGCGACGGTCGGCCAGAACGGTGGAGCCCCGACGGCGGACGGGTTCGGCGGGAAACCCAGCAGGGCCAGTGGACGTCCATCGTCCTTGGCGCGCGTCAAGTAGAAAAGTCCGACCGCGGTCCGAGGTGGGTTCATCGAGAGCGAAAAACGGGCGACCTTGACATCCGTGACGAGCTTTGTCATCGCGGTCGCGGTATCGGGGAAGTGATCTCGGAGGGCATCCGCGGCGCGTCGTACCCCGGCATGTCCCGAGCTTGCGAGGTCGAACCAGTGGTCAGGGACGGACTCGCCCGGCCGCAGCTCGCCCTCGTGCCGCAGATACTCCACGGTGCGGCCCCGGCTGCGGGTGACCGTCTGAAGTGCTTGCGGCACATCGTCATATGGCAGGTTGCTGGGCATTGGGTACTTCTCATCCCACCACGCGTCCCGCCGGTACATGCTCGGTACCTGTCGCCGTAGCCGGTCCATGGCGGAGCATTGCCAGGCTTCTAGAGCTGCGTTGATACCGTCATCGCCGGAGGAAGGTGTCACTGCCCTAGAGTAACCACACCCGCCGCTGAGGGTCGGATGGCGACATGCGCGGGTCAGGCGAAACTCCCGGTGGTCCTGGAGTCAGTTGATCCCGAACACCTCAGCAGCGTTCTCGTAGAGCACTCTGCGCACCCAGTCGTCGCCGAGGTCGAGCCGGATGACGGCCGCCAGGGCGTGGGTGTAGGTGTAAGGGATGTTGGGAAAGTCGCTGCCGAACAAGATCTTCGGACCGGCGTCGCGTAAACGCGCAAGCAGGTCCGCCGGATAGGGTGCGCCCTCTTCGGAGAAGTCGGTGAACGACATCGTGGTGTCGAGTCGCACATTCTCGAATCGTTCGGCGAGGCCGAGGAATTGCTCGTATTCCGGTGTGCCCATGTGGGCGACGATGAGCGGCAACGACGGGAATCGCTTGAGGAGCCCGGCGATGGGCTCGGGCCCGGTGTAGGTGCCCGGTGCCGGTCCGGAGCCGCAGTGGATGATCACCGGGACCTGCGCGTCGGCGATCTGCGACCACACCCCGTCGAGCAGCGGATCCAGTGGTGAAAAGGCGCCGACTTGGATGTGGCACTTGAAGACCCGGGTGCCCGCGGCGATGGCCTTCGAAACGTAGGCGGTCGCCGGCTCCTCGGGGTAGAAGGTTGCGGTCTGCAGGCAGTCGGGGTGATGGGTGGCGAAGTCGGCGGCCCATCCGTTGAGCCACTCGGCCATGTCCGGCTTGTGCGGATACACGAGTGACGAATACGCGCGAATGCCGAACGCCTGCAACGCAGCCACCCGGACGTCCTCGTCGGCTCGGTGAGTGATCGGCCATTCGCGTCCGACGAGCGGGCCTGCCGAGTCGAAGTACGCCCACACCTTGTCCATCACCGACCGCGGCATGAAGTGGGTGTGGACGTCGATCAGACCCGGCAGTCCCAACGTGCCCCAGATCGAGCGGACCCGTTGTGCCTCAGACTCGCTGAACGGTGTCGGCGCGGAGGGATTCTGCTCGGGAACGACGCTGTTCATGCATCGACGGTACCGCGCGTGACGCCACGGGTCACGGAGAGCCGATCACCGTGCGTTCCCCATCGCGGTGACCGCGGTTCACAATGTCAGTCCTGCGTGTGAGCTGAGGGTCCTTGGACGCGCGCGGCGACTCCCAGGGTCGTGCGACCCGTGGTGAACAGCGGGCAGCAACCAGACTGGAATGTGTTCTCACCTAGCGGAAGGCGTCGGCGTCGGCCACCAGATCGGTGCGGGCATCGGCGAGCACTTCGGAGCGGTCGTCCGGGCGGACAAAGCCGCCCTCGATCGCCATGTCGGCCGCCTCGGTGTAACGCTTGAGGTAGCTGTCCCGGTCCGGGTAGAGATCCGCGATGACCGTCGGCGGTAGGGGCGTCGTCACACCGAACAGCACACAGATCCGGGGCACGTCGTCCTCGACCACGCCGCGCAGGATCTGGGTCGGTACGTCCACGCACGGAGTGCGCACACCGTCGCGCGCGTTGCCGACCTGGTCGAGTTCGAACCGGTGGCCATCCCCGGCGTCGACCACCAGGAGCGGGTCGGCGACCGGTGGCTCCGACTCCTCGTCGACCCACGACCGCAGATGGTGCAGTGCCGAACGCAGTACAAAGCGCTGCTGGCCGCGATTCACCGGTGCCGGACAACCGAGCATCGACTCGTACTCGCCGATCTGGGCGAGGTCGGCATGCGATGTCCCGGCCATTTCCCATACGCGTAAGAATGACGAATCAGGTTGCCGGGCTTGCACATACTGAAAGTTGGTGAGAACGTCGGTTTCGGTCTGTAGGACGAAGACCGGAACTGTCAGATCGGTGGATAGTCGCACGGGCAACCCGCGATAGGCCTCGGTGATGTCGGCGGGCTTACCGGCTTCGCCGAGCGGTAGTGCTCCGAGCGATCGGCTGTGAATCAGAACTCCATGAAAGATGTTGTGCTGTTTGGCGAAATGATTCACGTAGGTTGTCAGTGCCATGGCCGATTGGGATTCGCCCGCGGCCAGTAGTCGGCGCACGGTGAGTCCGGCCAGCGGATGGCCTTCGGTATGGTTCGCGGCGAGTGCGCCGCCGATGGCGCCGAAGATGTCGTAGCTGTAGCCGTCACCCGGGTGGCGCAGTGACCCATATCGATCGGGGTCCTTGTCGGCGAGACGCGTTGGCGTGTCACCGTCCTCCATTCCGACCGACCCGGCACCGCCTTCGATGCCGGTGTACTGCGCGGAAACCCCCACCCACGCGTAGCCCGATCGGACGATCTCCGGCGCGAGGTAGGTGTACTCGGGTGCGGCGTCGGTTCCGCTGGACACGTTGAACCATTCGACGACGAGGTATCCGTTGAAATCGGAGCCATTCGCGGGTCGCCGCACCAGGATTCGGGTGGTGAATTCTGCGGCGTCGGCTTCGGTAACGGCACCGGACGAGGTGCTCTCGAATCGGCGGGCTCGTCCGACGGCGGCATATTCGCGCTCGTCGTACCCGTGTGCTGTCAGGTTGGGACCGGGGCTGGCGCTGAGGATGTTGTGGCCATTCCCGCCGGTCAGTTCGATGAAGGTCACTCGTGACGACATCATTCGACCTTAACCCTTGTTCACGGTTCGACGAGCCTTCCTGAGTTTGACGGCGACGACTAGAGGCGCCTTCCCCTCGATGGTCGAGCAACCCTCCCTGCCCGATGGCCGGACCCCTTCCCCCGACGCCCCAGGCGGCGGGCCTTCCCCCGATGGTCGCAACCCCCCCGACAATCGAAGACCCTTCCCTCCCGATGGTCGAGGTGCGAGCCGCGTGCGGCGAGCCTCGAGATGGCCTGCGGTACAGCTGAAATCGGATAACAGAGGACCGGATACCGATCGTTGCAACGGGTCTCGAGGTCTCGTTCATCGGGATGGGAACACCGTCGGGCGGGAGGGCGTCAGCGCCCTTCGATGGTCGGCTATTCCTTCTGGGACTTTCGATGGTTGTCGATCACCTTGCCGAACATGAAGTGCATCTTGGTGCCCAGGGGCCAGCCGACGTAGTAGCAGAGGAACAGGGAGATCTCCTCCAGCTGTTCCGGCGTCAATTCGCCATTGGCCAGCGCCGAGGACGCCTGGATCTCGGCGACATCGATCTGGCCGGACTGCGCAAGGGCACCGAAGAGTAGAAGTCGGCGGTCGCGGATGGAAAGCCCTTCGCGGGACCAGACTTCGCCGAACACCTGATCGGCGGTGTGTGCGAAGTAGTCGCCGGGTCCGTCGGACATCTCCCAGCCGTAGACCTTCGACATCATGTCGAGTGACTTCTGGCGCTGCTCGGACGTCATAAGAGCTCTCCTTCGTGGTGGGGGACGCCGAGCGCGTCGGCAAGGTCGCGGCGTGCCAACCGGCCGAGGGGAAGGTCGACGCCCAAATGATCGGCAAGGGTCAACGCCAGCGTGAGATCTTTCTCGCCCAGGGTTCGAACCGAAGTGAAGATGCCGTACCAGAAATCGTCCGATGCGATCTCGGCGGTGGTGTCGCGCAGCATGATGGCGCCGGCACCACCGGTGATGGCATCGGTGTGGCGGACCACTTTTCCGAGTTTCACCAGGTCGATACCGGCTGCCTCGGCGAGGCGGGCGGCCTCGGAGGTGGCGGTGAACGAGATGAAGTGAAGCAGGTTTCGCGCCAGTTTCATCTTCGTGCCCGCACCGACGTCCGGACCGGCGTGGACCACCATGTCGGAGGTGAGCGCGAATGGTTCGGTGATTTTCTCGTAGGCGTCGCGCGGGCCGCCGACCATGATCGCCAAACGGCCTTCGGCGGCGCCGGCCGCGCCACCGGAGATCGGGGCGTCGAGCACTGTCACGCCGCGCTCGGCGGCCGCGGCAGCGAGATCGACTGCCGTCTCCGGAGCGATCGTCGAGTGGACGGTGATGATCGTTCCCGGAGCCGCGGTGCTCAACAACCCGCCGTCGCCGCTGACGACTGTGCGGACCTGCTCGTCGTCGAGCACGCAGATCCCGATGATGTCGGTGCGAGAGGCCAGGTCCGACAGCGATTCCGCGCGATCGGCTCCCTGGTCGACAAGCTTGGCGACGGCGTCTTCGGACAAGTCGAACACCGTCATCCCGCCGGCCCACGTGGCGAGGCTGCCAGCCATCGGGCCACCGATGTTTCCCAGCCCGACATACCCGAGCCGCAGAGAGCCAGCAGGGTCGCTGCTCACGACCGGATCACCTGCCCGCCGTCGACATTGAAGATCTGGCCGGTGATCCAGCCGGCCTCGTCGGACAACAGGAACAGGCACATGCCCACCAGATCCTCGGGCGTGCCGAAGCGTTTGAGCGGTAAGCGGTTCACGATGTCATCGACCATCTCCTTCGGTGTGGTGTTGCGCGTCGCCTCGGTGTCGATGGGGCCGGGGGCAATCGCGTTGACCCGGATGTTCTGACCGCCGAGCTCGGTGGCCAACTGTTGGGTGAGCCCGTTGACGCCCACCTTCGCTAGACCGTAGAAGCCGCTGTACAACCATGCCGCGGTGGAGGATTGATTCACGATCGCGCCCCCGCCGGTCATGTGCGAGTACACCGCACGGGTGACGTTGAGCGCGCCGTCGAGGTTCACGCTCATGAACTTCTTGTAGTAGTCCCACGGGACGGTGATCAAGAAGTCCAGTTTCATCCCGCCGTAGATCGCCGCGTTGTTGACCAGACCGTCGATCCGGCCGTACGCGTCGACGGTGGCCTGCGCGAGTGCCGCGGCCGAGTCGGGATCGGAGACGTCGGTGTGGACGTAGCGTCCGCCGATGTCGGCGGCGACCTTCTCGCCGGCCTCGTCGTTGAGATCGGCGACGACCACATTGGCGCCCTCGCCGGCCAGTGCTCGGGCGTAGGCCTCGCCGATGCCGCCGGCGGCGCCGGTGACGATGACGGTTTTGTCGGTGAATCGTGAAGACGTCATGTGCTGCTGCTCTTTTCGTTGGGTGATGGATCAGGCGGGTCGGGCGACGGCCTTGGTCTGCAGGTATTCCTCGAAGCCGGCGACGCCCATCTCGCGGCCGATACCCGATGCTTTGTACCCGCCGAAGGGCACGTCGGCGGCGTACCAGATGCCGCCGTTGACGGACATGGTTCCGGTGCGAACGCCGTTGACGACCTTGTCGATCCGATCCTCGTCGGTACCCCACACCGCTCCGGAGAGGCCGTACGGAGAATCGTTGGCGATGCGGACGGCGTCGTCGTCGCCGTCGTGGGGGAGGATCACCAACACCGGCCCGAAGATCTCTTCCTGGGCGACCCGGGATGAGTTGTCGACTCCGGAGATCAACGTGGGTTCGACGAAGAATCCGGTGGGTTTATCGGTGGGTCGTCCGCCGCCGATCTCGATGGTGCCGCCCTCCGCGCGTGCGAGTGCGATGTAGGACTCCACACGCTGACGTTGGCGAGCAGAGATCAAGGGCCCGCAGAGGGTTCCGGGGTCGGTCGGGTCGCCCGCCGCGAGCCCGGCGAGGCTGTCGCGAGTGGCGGAGATCGCCTCGTCGAGTCGCTCGCGCGGGACGAGCAGTCGGGTGGTGATGGCGCATCCCTGCCCGGCGTGGGTGACCACGGCGAACGCGGCCATCGAGCACGCGGCCGCGAGATCGGCGTCGTCGAGGACGATGAACGCCGACTTCCCGCCCAGTTCGAGGAAGACCTTGGTGAGTGATTCCGCGGCAGCGGCCATCACCTTCTTACCCGTGACGGTGGACCCGGTGAAGGAGACGACGTCGACGCGAGGGTCGCTGCCGAGTTGGGCGCCGGCGGCGTGATCGCTGGAGGTGACGATGTTGACGACGCCGGGCGGGAAGTCGGTTTCCTCGGCGATCACCTTGCCGACCAGTGCCGCACACCAGGGGGTGTCGGGAGCGGGCTTGAGGACGACCGTGCATCCGGCGGCAAGTGCCGGCCCGATCTTGGCGAAGTTGATCTGGTGCGGGAAGTTCCACGGCGTGATCGCGCCGACGACGCCGGCCGCCTCGCTGCGCACCTCGCGATGGTTCTTCAGACCCATCGGCTTGGCCTCGCCGAGATCGGTGGTCCACGAATAGTTCTCGGCGAGGTCTGCGAAGTAGCCGAGGTCGTTGATGGGTCCTTCCAGCTGCGGCCCGTGCGTCAGGAACACTGGGCAACCAACTTCGGCGACCGTGAGCTCACGGAGTTCGTCGATGTGCGCGAGCAGGGCGTCGCGTAACTGACGGAGACATCGCGCGCGGAATGCGTGGTCGCGCGACCACGATGTCTCGTCGAAGGCGCGTCGGGCGGCGGCGATCGCGGCATCCATGTCGGCGGCGTCGGCGTCGGCCGCCGTGCCGATCACGGCCTCGGTGGCGGGGTTGATGACATCGAAAGTGCCACCGCCGCCGGGGATCAGCTTGCCGTCGATGAGTAGGTCCGAGGCGGATGCGGGTCTGAGTGACATGAACTGGAACTCCATCTGGACAGGTGTCTGGACTCGAGTTCAAAGCTAGTGTAGCGTCGGTCACATGTCCAGTCCCGTATCTCAGGAATCGACCCGACGGCGACTCTCCGCCCAGCAGGCCGAAACCGTTGCCCGGCTGACCGACGCGGCGGTCGACGTGCTCAACGACGAGGGCTTCGACGGGTTGACGGTTCGGGTGGTCGCCAAGCGGGCCGGTGTCGCGCCCGCCACCGCCTACACTTACTTCTCGTCGAAGAGTCACCTTGTGGCCGAGGTGTTCTGGCGCCGACTTGCCGAAGGCGTGCCCGACCCCGACCCGGCCCTCGATCCGGCCGACCGGGTGGCCGCCGTGCTGCGGGATGTCTCCCTCGTGGTCGCCGGCGAGGGCCAACTTGGCGGCGCTGTCACCGTCGCGCTGTTGGGTACCGACCCCGACGTCGAACACCTGCGTCTGCGCATCGGCGGATTCATCCGCCAACGTCTCGCCAGGGCGCTCGAGGTGGACCCGGAGAACCCGGGGCCGGTTGTCGACGCGCTGGAGATGTTGTACGCCGGAGGGCTCGTGCACGCCGGGATGGGCCACCTCAGCTACGAGCAGACCTCCGAACGTCTGGTCGCCGCCGCCCACCTGCTGATGGAGAAGCAATCGTGATGATGGAGCACACCCGATGACCGACACCGTTGCCGTGGCCGGGATGCAGGAGCACATTCCGTTCGATCCGTACGCCTACGGCTTTCATGAGGATCCTTATCCCACCTATGCTCGCCTGCGCCGCGAGGCGCCGGTGTATTACAACTCCGAGTTGGATTTCTGGGCGTTGGCCCGGCACATCGACGTGCGTAGTGCGTTTCGCGACTCGGTGAACCTGTCCAACGCCTGGGGTGTGTCACTGGACCCGGCGTCATACGGTCCCGACGCACACAAGTCGATGTCGTTTCTGGCACTCGACGACCCCAAGCACATGCGTATCCGCAAACTGGTGAGCAAGGGCTTCACCCCGCGCCGCGTCAACGACCTCTCCGGCCGGATCACCGCCCTGACCCGCGAATATTGGAGCCGGTGCCTGGACAAAGGCGAATTCGACTACATCGCCGACTTCGCCGGGCTGCTCCCGATGGACGTGGTGTCGGAGTTGCTCGGCGTGCCCGAGAGTGATCGGGCGTTTCTGCGCACGCAGTCGGATCTGCTGCTGCATCGCGAGGAGGGGGTGCTCGACGTCCCCGAAGCGGCGGTATACGCGTATATCGAACTGCACAAATACTATTCGGCGTTGATCGCCGAACGCCGCACCAATCTCGGCGATGACCTCGTCTCCGCACTACTCACCGCCGAGATCGACGACGAGTCGGGGGACAAGACTGCGCTATCCGATGATGAGATCGTCGGATTCATGGTGCTGATGGTGGTGGCCGGCAACGAGACGACCACCAAGCTGCTTGCCAATGCCCTGTATTGGGCCTGGCGCAATCCCGACGAGATGGCGCGTGTCATCGCCGACTCCGACCTGGTACCCGACTGGACCGAGGAGACGCTGCGCTACGACAACTCCACGCAGATGGTGCTGCGCCGGGTCGCCGCCGACGTCGACTACGGTGAGCACACCATCGCCGCCGGTCAACGGGTGTTGCTGCTGGTCGGTTCGGCCAATCGCGACGAGGACGTCTTCGATGACCCCGACCGCTACCGGATCGGCCGGGACTGCGGTCAGGCGTTGCTGAGCTTCGGCATGGGCACCCATTTCTGCCTCGGCGCCCACCTGGCGAGGTTGGAGGCCAATATCGGGCTGACCGAGGTGGCCCGGTCGATCCGATCGGTTGACATCGACATCGAGAACGCGGTGCGTGTGCACTCGGTGAATGTCCGCGGCTTCGCCAAACTTCCCCTACGAGTGACGGTGCGCTGATGGCCTTCCTCCCGCATCCCGCACGACGCCCGGTCCTGGTGGCCGGCGCATCCTCCGGCATCGGCGCGGCCACCGCCGAATGGCTGGCAGCGCAAGGGCATCCGGTGGCCCTGGCCGCGCGCCGTGTCGACCGTCTCCAAGAGCTCGCCGACAAGATCATCACCGCGGGCGGGGACGCCGTCGCGGTGCCCCTCGACGTCACCGACGAGGCGTCGGTCTTCGAGTGTGTCGCCAAGTCGCAGGCCGCGATCGGTGATCTCGAAATCGTCGTCGCCGGTGCCGGTGACCTCGCCGTCGGCCTGTCGTACGAGACCTCGCCCGCCGAGTTCGCCGATCAGATCAACATCCACCTCACCGGCGCCTACCGTCTCTACCGCGCGGTCATCGGCGGCATGATCGAGCGGACGCGCGGGGACGTCGTGTTCATCGGATCCGATGTGGCACTGCACCCCCGGCCGTGGTCGTCGGCGTATGTGGCCGCCAAATCCGGCATCGACGGTCTCGTCGCGACCATCCAACTCGAACTCGAGGGCACCGGCGTGCGCGCCGGGGTGGTGCGCCCGGGCCAGACCCTCACCGGCATGGGCATGAATCTCGACCAGAAGACCACCGAGAACATGCTCAACGACTGGATCACGCACGGATTGGCTCGGCACGGCAATTTCCTTGCCCCGGAACACATTGCGCAGGCGGTCGCGGCCATGATCGCGATGCCGCGCGGCGCGCACATGCGTGCGGTCGAGGTGGAGGCCGAAGGCGCCATCCCCAAGAGCAAACTCCCCCCGAGAGGATCCGAGCAATGACCACCCTCACGACCCCGAAACGCGTGTCCGGCGGCGACGGTGAACACGGTCATCTTGACGAGCTCGCCACCGACCCGATCGGACTGTTCTGGCGGGTTCGCGAGGAGTGCGGTGACGTCGGGCAGTTCCAGCTCGCCGACCGTGAGGTGGTGCTCGTCTCCGGTGCCGCGGCCAACGAGGAGTTCTTCCGGGCGCCCGAGGAGGATCTCGACCAGGCCGCCGCATACCCGTTCATGACACCGGTTTTCGGTGAGGGCGTGGTCTTCGACGCGAGCCCGGAGGAGCGCTCCAAGGCGATTCACAACTCGGCGCTCAAAGGCGCACACATGAAGCAACATGCGGTAACGATTCCCAACGAGGCCGAGCGCATCATCGCCGGATGGGGCGATGAGGGTGAGATCGATCTGCTCGAGTTCTTCGGCGAGCTGACCCTCTACACCTCCTCGGCGTGCCTGATCGGCCGCAAGTTCCGCGAGCAACTCGACAAGCATGTCTCCGAACTGTTCCACGACCTGGAGAAGGGCACCGACCCCATCGCCTACGTCGATGCCCACGCCGACATCGAGAGCTTCCGACGCCGTGACGCCGCACGCGCCGAACTCGTCACCTACATCCAGGGCGTGATGCACGAGCGCGTCACGAACCCTGTGTCGGACAAAGAGGATCGGGACCTGATGGACGTCCTGATCCAGGTCGGATTCGATGCCGACACCATCACCGGCATGTTCATCTCGATGATGTTCGCCGGCCATCACACCACCCAGGGCACGGCCGCGTGGACCCTGATCGAGTTGCTTCGCAATCCCGAGTACCTGCGGCGCGTCTACGACGAGCTCGACGAGATCTACGGTGACACGCCGCCCGGCGAGCGCCCGGAGTACACCTTCGCCCACACCCGGCAGATGCCGTTGCTGGAGAACGCGCTGAAAGAGGCGCTGCGTCTGCATCCGCCGCTGATCATCCTGATGCGCTTGGTGCGCAACGATTTCCACATCGAGGAGTTCGAGGTGAAAGCCGGTCAGACGATCGCGGTCTCGCCTGCGGTGTCCAATCGGCTGGCCGACGACTTTCCCGATCCCGACACCTTCGACCCGGATCGTTACCTCAAGCCACGCCAGGAGGACCTGGTCAACCGCTGGACCTGGATTCCCTTCGGCGCCGGCCGACACCGTTGTGTGGGAGCGCAATTCGCGATCATGCAACTCAAGGCGATCTTCTCGGTGCTGTTCCAGAACTACGAGTTCGAGATGGCCCAGCCCGCCGATAGCTATCACAACGACCACTCGAAGATGGTGGTGCAGCTCGCGCAACCGTGTCGGGTGCGCTACCGCAAACGGGTCCGGGATACGGAGTCGTGATGCGCATCGAGATCGATCTCGACCTGTGCCAGGGCCACGGGATGTGCGAGATGGAGGCCCCGGAGGTCTTCGTCGCGCACCGCGATCATGCCGAGATCCTCGACACGGAGCCCGACGAGAGCCTGCGCGAGCACGTGCTCGCCGCCGTGCAGTACTGCCCGACCCAAGCATTGAAAATCATCGACGACGACAACGAATGACGAGGACCTTATATGCCCTTCGATCGTGCCGAACTGGACGAGATGAAGCAGCGTTGGCTGCAGGCCAACATCGACGCCGAGGAAGTCGGCGACTGGAAACCGTTGGCGGAGTTCTATACCGAGGACGCCACGTACGGCTGGAACTACGGCCCCGACAAGGATTTCATGGCCGTCGGGCGCGAGGAGATCCGTGAGATCGCGCTCGGGCAGGAGATGGAAGGCCTCGAGGGCTGGACCTACCCGTATCAGGAATGGGTGATCGACGATCAGACTGGTTCGATGATCGGGCTGTGGAAGCAGATCTATTCCGGCACCCGCGACGACGGTTCCCACTATGCGCTCGACGGCATCCAGGGGAGCTGGTTCAAGTATGCCGGGAACTTCCAGTTCTCCTGGCAGCGCGACTTCTTCGACTACGGCAACGTTTCCGCGCTGTTCATCGAAATGCTGAAGAACAATGCGATGAGCGACGGCATGCTCAAACGGATCGAGAAGGCCACCGGCGATCAGCCGGGCTGGTATCCGTTCGGCAAGGCGCCGGTGCCCTTCTGGTGACCTGAGCCCATGACCGATACAGCCCAGGAGATTCCAGCCCGCATCTACTCCGATCTGTCCGGCGACCAGCTCGCCGACCTCATCCCGGAGCTGCTGTTGTCGGGGCAACTCATCGATCGCAGCGGGATGGCGCACCTCATCAGCGCCTTCGGCCGGGACACGATGGCACAGGTGGCCATCGAGGAATGGATGGCCGCCAGCCCCGTCTACACCCACCGGATGCGGACCGCGTTGGGTATCGACGGTGACGGCGTCGAGGACATGTTCAAATGCCTGCAACTCGACATCGGGGCGCCCCCGCAGTTCATGGACTTCCGCTACGAGGTCACCGACCACCACCACGGCGCGTTCGTGCTGAATCACTGTGGCGCGCTGATGGATGTCGAGCCGCTCGGCGACGAGTACGTCACCGCGATGTGCCACGACATCGAGGACCCGACATTCGACGCGACCGCGATCGCCACCAATCGGCGGGCCCGTATCCGGCCGATTCACCGGCCGCCGCGGCGTCCGGCCGACCGGCATCCGCACTGCGCGTGGACGGTGACGATCGAACCCGACCGTGACGAACTCCCGTTGCCGGCCGACGCCGAAACGATGTTCACCACACGTGCCGCGCAGATCGAGCTGGTGGCGATCGATCCGGACGCCGACGACGGATTCGTCGACTATCGTGGACCGCTCGTCGCGGACCTGCAGTTCCGGGAGTGGTCGCACTCCGCGTTGGCGCGAATCGCCGAAGAGGTTGCCCTCCAACACCAATTGCTCGCGCTCGGCTTCTGGACGAGTGTGCGTCGCCACGCCGACTCCGACGAGCAGGCGCGTGAGATCTTCGGCAAACAGTTCACCGGCATCGCGGGGTTGTCGGCGGATCGGCTGCGGCGGGTGCTGCGCCTGGGGACCGACGCTGCAGCGCTGGCACAGGTGATCGCGTTGGAGCCGGTGCTCGGACCCCGCAGTTACAGCGGGATCGAGGTCGATGTCGAGGGAGATGAGGTCGTGGTGACGATCCCCGGTGAGTCGGACGCACGGACCGACGGCGGATGGATCACCTTGCTGACCCACGACCATATCGAGCCGCTGCGCGCGATCGGGGTGGCCGTCGACCCGAGGTGGGTGATCACCGAGAGCACGTCCACCGACAGCACGTCTACCGGTAGCGGGCTCAGCGTGCGGTTCGCGCTCGGCGACGACGAACAGCCCGAGAGCGGCGAGGTGGCGATCACTCGTTTCAGTTCGGGCGCCGACTTCAGCTTCACCGACCGCGGCCGCTCGGTCCCGGTCACGGCGCTGCCAATCACTCCGATCATCAGCGGGGTATGACGGTCGAGCTCGATCTCGCTGGCCGGGTCGCGGTGCTTGCGGGTGCCGCTCTGGGTCATCGGAATCTCGGTGGCATACGCGCTCGCCGGGCGTGGGGTCTCACTGGTGATCAACGGTCGCGACGACGAGGCCGTCGCCGCGACCGTCGAGGAGATCATCGGCGGTGGTGGGCAGTCGGTGGGGGTCTGCGGGCCGGCCGGGCAGGCGGGCGTCGTGGAGAAGATGGCCGACGCCGCGCTGTCGGGGTTCGGTGCGCTTGAGATCGCCATCAACTATGCCGGAATCGCCGAGCCGCCGGTCTCGACGGTCCTGACGATCACTGAGGACCAGTTCCGGCAGCAGATCGACGCCCACCTGATGAGTTCGTTCCACCTCAACTCGATCGCCGGGCGGGTGTTCGCCGAGCAGCATCTGGGTCGATCGTTTTGACCGGCTCGGCCGCATCGCTCGGAACCTTCGGTGGCAGTGGACATCCCGCTGCCAAAGGAGTGGTGAACGCTCTTGCGCGCGCCGCGGCCGGTGATCTGCGCGATCTCGGTGTGCGCGTCAACGTCGTGATGCCGGGAACCAAGTCGCGGTTGTCGTCGGGACCGGAGTACGTGCGGCACATCGAAAGCCTGCACGAGCGGGGCATTCTCGACGAGTTCACCCGAGATGCCGCGCTCGATCCGGCTCCACCGGAGTACGTAGTTTCGTCGCATTACCGTTGTGGTGCCGCAGGATCTCGGACCGCCCCGCCGATTCCGGGCGTCACCCGACCGTGGGCGGCTGATCGGGCGGCCGTTGCGCGCGTATTGGCGCCTGCGTGAGCTGACGGCCGTGGAGATGTCGCTGCTCGGCTGGCGGCTGATGGTGCGTGACGAACCGGCGGCAGCGCTGGTCGCGGCGATGCGCCTGCCGCGGGAGCACCCAGATCGTGTCTCGATGGCCCGGTCCACCGAGCCCTGGAGGACGGCGTCCCCACCGCGTTGCGCGAGTTCTTCGCCCGCGTCGAGGCCACGCCGTCGTGGGTCGATCCGGAACTCGTCGGCTATGGCGCACAGGTCTTCCGGCGGTTCGGACGCAACGCCAACGACGTCCTGCTCGCCCTGTCCCTGATCGGCGGTTACCGCTTCGGCGGGCCGGTCGACCTGGTCGCCGAGACCGGCGGGCTGTCCGCAGTACCGCGACGCGTCGGCTCGGCGAGACCCAGACGTGGGCGAACGCGGTGGGCGCGCCCGGCGGCATGGCCCGCGACGGCGGGTGGAAACTCACCATGCACGTCCTGCTGATGCACGCGCTGGTCAACGAGGCCTTCGAGAAGAACGGGCGCTGGGATGCCACGCAGTGGGGGCTGCTGATCAACCAGACCGATCTCGGCTCCACCCTCAACCTGTTCAGTGGTGCACTCATGATGGGCGTGCGAACCCTCGGTGTGCCCGTCGACGACGAAAAAGTCCCGCGCGATCATGCACCTGTGGAAGTACGTGGGTTGGCTCAACGGCGTCGACGAGGACTGGTTGTTCGACCACGAACGTGAGCAGCATCAACTCAGCTATGCGATCCTGTTGTGCCAGAACGGGGTCACCGACGTCGGAGGTGAGTTGTCCAGGGCGTTGGTCGACGCTCAGTCCGAGCTGCACTACCGACACGCACCCCACCTCGCTGCGCGCTATATACGGGAACGGTTACTGAGCATGCTCGAAGGATTCCTCGGACCCCGTGACATGCGGGATCGCAGACTGCCGCAACGCCTTCCGCGGGCATTCGGTGCGGCGTGGGGCGCAGCACCGTCGGCTATCGGGTCCTCGGCCGGACCCCGGTGATCGACCGCTACCTCGAATGGCGTGGACGCCGGGCTCGTGAACTCGCGACCTACCGGCTTTTCGTCTCCGCCGATGCCGACATCGGTGCACTGCCCGTGTGAGGTGGTTCCGACCGGTCAGCGTGTGACCGCGCGTCGGGCGGCTCGACGCTGTACCCAATAGCGGGCCGCGGCCCGCACCGAGTCCTCGACAGGGCCCAGATGCCACTCGAATTCGTCGCTCCGTGTCGGATGACAGCGCAGTTGGGAACAGTGACAGCTATTTGGAGGCAGTCGAGCTGCGGTCGTCTACATGCGGGCGACCTGATTGGTGTCTGAACCGTTCCCGCTTTGGTGGACAGCCGGATGGTTCCGGTAGTCACTGAAGGGATTTGATTGATGGGTTCGACGCGGCGGTCGTTCACGGCCGAGTATAAAGCCGAGGCGGTACGATTGGTGTTGGATTCTGGCGATTCGGTTGCGTCGGTCGCCAAGAATCTCGGTGTTCATGAAACGACATTGGGGAAATGGGTGAAGAAGGCACGCGACGAGGGTGGCGAGCAGGAACGGCCGCTGGATGTCGATGAGCGCGCCGAGTTGGAGCGTTTGCGGAAAGAGAACGCTCATATTCAGATGCAGTTGGAGTTCGCAAGAAAAGTCGGATCTCCTGACGTTCTTGTGGGTGGATTACGGCCAGGGCAACGCAGGGCAGGCGCCGCCGCGGGTGAGTTCGGCC
>NZ_RKMH01000017.1 GCF_003797185.1 Gordonia oryzae | reverse complement strand
GAAGAGGCGATGCAGGCCGCGGGTATCGGTGGTGGCGGTACCAAGGACGACTTCTCGGAGATCATCCCGCAGGTGCAGCCCAATCCGGGTATGCCCGAGCGCAAGGCTGTTGCCCGCCACCGGGAGCGCGTCCTGGAGTTGTTGCCGTCGTTGCCGGAGAATGCCCAGCGCGCGATCCGTGAATCGATGGCGCAGGAGGACGAGATCCGCGTCCAGGCACACGCCCACGGTGCCGATGTCGCGGACACGGCACCCATTCTGATCGACCGATAGCAGGCGGGCCGGGATACTTCGAGAGGGGTGCGTATCCCGGTGTGAGGCCGACTGGTTCAGTCGACGCGGAAGAATGTGCAGCGCGCCCGGGCGTAGACCGAGGAGTGCGCCGGATCGCCGATCGTGACCTCCGCCGAGACCAGGCGCCGGCCGGATCGGACCAGCATCGCGGTCCACGCGATATCGAGATCGGGCTGCGGTGAGGCCAACAGGTCGACCGCGACATCGCCGAAGCTCAGCTGCTGGTGCGGAGCGCGCACGAGCGTGGCCGCCAGTGACGCGGCTTCGGCGGCCACCGCGAACACGATCCCGCCCTGCACGGAGCCGAGCGGATTGGTCATCCACGTCGCGGGTAGCCACCGCCCGGTGACCCTCGACTCGTGAATCCCGGTCACCGTCATCCGCAGCGTCCGTGGCAGCGGTGCAGGTAGTGACGTCCCACCGATGCACGCGTCGAGTTGTTCGCGACCGGAGACGCCGGGATCGATCGGCGCACTGCCGATCGCATCGTTTGGGGCGAGAACACCGTGTTCGGTGGTGACGTCGGTTCGCGGGCGTTCGATCGGAACTGCACGACAGCTCGCCGTGGCCACCACCTGATTGTCGTCAGCGGAGCGGGACACCTGCGCGGTGACGACCACCGTGTCCGACACGGCATCGGTGAGGATCGACGTCGGACGTGCAATCAGCGCATCGCCGTCCCCGTAGTCGCCGACGAACGCAGCGTGCAGTGCGGATACGACGAATGTTCGCTCGGGAGTGTGGATGTAGGCCATCGCGCCGAGTACGGCATCGAGCAGCGGCCCCAGGGATGCTCTGGATATGTGGCCGTCCATGCCCGCGAACCAGGGTTGGGTCACCTGAATGAATTCGGCTCCGTCGGCGTCGAGTGCATCAAGGGTGATACCCATCGATGCACTCGCATTGTCGGCATCGAAAATTGGTAGCGCTCTGCGTAGTTCGGTTGTCGGTGGTTCGTCCATGGGTGATTCGTCTACAGGTGATTTGCTCATCGATCGAATGCTATCCACTTCGGTGGGACGGAGTTCGCCGAGGGTGCAATAGGAGTCGGCCGGCAGCGGTTGCTGCCGGCCGACTCCTGGTGAGTGTCGAGATCCGCTGATTCAGACCATCTCTGGAGTGTTGGTGCGTGCCGGCGGGGTGGGTCCGACCACGGCCTGCGCCGGATCCTCCGGGTCGCGGGCGAGTGTGGCACGCGCCTGCGGTCCGGCGTCGTCGAGCATGCGTTCCCACAGGCGCTGTCGGCTGGCCTTGCTGAAGCCGAAGCGTGAGTAGGCGAAGAGCCGCCATAGGTTCCATGCCGGCGCGGATTCGTCGTCCTTGCGTCCCACGAGTTGGTGCAATATGCACATCCAGCCGACCATCATGACCATCATGACCGCCGCGGCAATCCAGCGAACCCAGGTCGGCAGCGCCGAGTTGTGGGCGAGGATGTGCACCCAGCCGACGCCGAAGTAGGCGACCATCATGCCGAACGGTGCAACCAGAAGCAGCAGGAGCTTGGAGGCGCCGTGCAAGCGGGGCACCGCGAAGGCGAGGATCGCGCCGATGGTGACGAACGAACCACCATTGATGAAGCCCCACCAGTACGGGAACTTCAGGAACTCAAAGGGCTGGGTGCCGTAGTAGAGATAGACCCCGAGATTGATGCCGATTGTCTCCATGAGCGCGTCGGTGATGATGCCGACACCCAGCAACATGATGAAGTGACTGCGTCGTGCGCCGTTGCGGATGACGAAGTAGCAAAAATAGGCCTCGAGTCCGAGGAAGGCGACGTAACACAGCGGGATCAACGCGGGCACGGTGATACCGAAGTTGGTGAATGCCGGCAGTAGGTTCCGGGCCCAGTGCAGGTGACCCAACAGATCGAGCATCGGCTCGAGCAGGCTGCAGATGAGACCGCTGCCCATCACGATCAGCGGAATGTAGTTCTTGCTCTTGACGGCGGCTCGGATGGCCCACGGCAGCGCGAAGACGACGACCAGTGCGCCGGCGACGAAGAAGAAGATGATCTCGGCCGTGAGGCTGGCATCGAACGGCCCGGGTGCCGGCTGCATATTGGGCGGCCAACCCTCGGTGGATTCGAGAATCCAGCCATCGGCCAAGGTCAGTGCGGATGACACGATGTGGTCCTTTCGGTCAGGTCGTGGACGGTTCCTTGACCGCCGGAAGCGGCTTTCGGAGTGTGTACTGCCTCACACTAACAGGATGGCCTGACAATGTGTATGGGGATTTGAAAATAAAATAAACGATACAGAGCAGGTTGCTCCGGGTCGTGTGGCCGTCGACGACGGTATCGTCGACGGCGTGGCCAACACGACCCGCTCCAAAGCGCGGCGCCAGGGGATTGCGCCGGTAGGGGCGCCGGTCGCCGACGAGATCTACGGCGCGACACTGCAGCTGATGGCCCGTAAGGAGTTCGGCGATCTCAGCGTCGCCGATGTGCTCGCCGAGGCGGGAGTGAGCCGTGCGTCGTTCTACTACTACTTCGAATCGAAGTTCGGTGTCCTCAGCGGACTGCTGTCGCGGGCAATGGACGACATCTTCGAGAAGGTGTCGCCGTTCCTGATCCCTTCCGACGGAACCGATGCGGAACGGGCACTGGAAACGAGCATCGCTGCGGTGGCCGATGCGTGGCGACGACACCGACTCGTCCTGCGGGCCACGAGTCGCCATTGGCACGAGGACGCAGAATTACGCGAACGTTGGCTGGCGATCGTGGAACGATTTGTCGCCGCCGGCGCCCTGGAGATCGACCGTGAGCGTTCCGAGGGGATGGTCAGTTCCGAGGTGGACAGTCGACTGCTCGCCACGTCGCTGTTCTGGGGCACCGAGCGGGTGCTGCATGTTGCCGGTCTGGGAGTCGAACCCGAATTGCCTGACGAGTCAGCGGCGGTCGCCCCGCTGGTGGCCATGTGGACCGGTGCCCTGTACGGACGGTGACCCTGCCCCAGGAGACGGCTCATCTGATGCTCACTCGAGCCACTGGGCGATGACCTTCGCGTTCTGCGCCGGAGTGCTGCCATAGGTTGCTATCTCATCGGCCCCAGTCTCACGGAAGGCGCGCAGACGCTCGACGCACTCCCGAGATGTTCCGAATGCGCAAGAGTCGTTCATCCACGAGTCGGGGACGCGATCCGCGGCGTCGAGGAGTTGTCGACGGTGAAAGGCGGTGTCGACGAACTCGTCGCCGGACGACTCCTGTGCCACGCGAAGTGCCGCCCGCAAGTGCGTGACCGGCTCGCGATCCCATCCGCTGACCCGGACCAGCGCGTCGCCGTCCTCGGGTGCCTGCAGGTAGGTGGCCGCGCGTGCGTGAGCCAGTGCCCGTGTTTCATGCTCATCGAGGTCCGGCGCGGGCATCACGCATTGCACGATCCGCAGGGTTGCCGGGTCCCAGTCGATCCGCTCGCACGCCGACCGCAGGCGGGCCATCGACCGTGAAGTGGCCTCGGGGGTCATCATCGGCGGCAGGATCACGCGGTTGAACGAGCGCGCCACGGCGTCGGCGGCACGAAGTATGCCGAATGTGAAGTACCAGAGTCGGGTGCCTGATGTCGACGTAGTCGCAGATACCGTCGAAACCCGCGGTACGTAGACCCTCGTGGCGCAGGGAACGCGTGATCCCCTCGTTCCAACCCGAGAACGAGCCGGTGCCGAGGGTCGGCCTGCATGGTCGCGCTAAAGGCTTCCATGTGTAGTGCGCGGCAGCGCGCCGGGGAGACGATCCTGGTGGCGAGACCTACGCGGCCGGTGCGGGCGCCGACCGCCCCGAGAATTACCGCGGCCTCCTTGAGAATCTATCGTTTGGAGAGGAAGACGTTGCGGAAATCGAGTTCTTCAGCTTCGATTCCGTTGGGAATCCCCTGTGCCACAGTCCTATAGTCGGTTTTAGAGGTAGCGTCGTCGGCTGTGCTTGAGGTGATCCTGCAACAATCAGGTAAGCGCTGAGATCAGCGGCAGTGGGGACATTCGAAGCGCGCACGTGGAGTTCATTCGGGACATGGTTTGTCAGTTTTCTCGCGTGGTCAACCACGCGATCGTCGAATCCAGGTCGTCGGGAGACGCACCGTGATCGAGGAACCACGCGCGGACCCCTCCGGGCCACCGGGTCACCTCGTCGATCAGGACATCGATGGCGACGTCGGGCGCCTGCACCCACTCCGGTCGCATCAGGGTCGACGGAATGACCTCTGCGTCGTGCGCGCGCTCGAGGACGGCGGGCATGTTGTCCTCGGTCGCTCGGTAATCCCGTACAACATCGGTGGGGTCGACGCCCACCAGGAGAAGGAGCGCGCCGATGGCCATGCCGGTGCGGTCCTTCCCCGCGGTGCAGTGGATCAGTGTCGCGTTGCCGTGGCCGAGGAGCTTTGGCAACAGGGCGATTCGTGACCTCGACGCCGTCAGCATGTCGCGATACAGCTCGGTGAGTGTCATTGCCGGCGAGAGCGAACTGAGGTCCCCGGCGTCATAGAGCGAGTGCCGGTGAACGGTGACCGTCGGAGACCAGCGATACGGGCGCCGGACGGCTTCGTACTCGGAGCGTAGGTCGATCACCGTCCTCACCGGTACGGCGTCAAGGATCGACAGATCGTCCCCGTCGTAGGGTGCATCGCTGCGCAGCAGTGCTCCCACCCGTGTACGGCCACCGCCGACCACTACCATGGTGCCCACGTCTCGAAGATTTGCCGGTGCGCGGGCGGTCATCGAGTCGAGAGCATATTGACGACACCGGCGGAACCGTCCGCGCTGACTCGCATTCCGACATCCGGATCTATTGTCCCGCAGCGGGTATTGGGCACGCAGGATAAACCGAGTTCTCGATAGACGACGGCCGCATGGTTCGTCGTACTGCCCACAGTGGTCACTGTCACTGTAACTGCCAAGGGGGACGGCGACGCCAAATTGTGGTAGGTCGCTTCATAAGCCATGACGGTTCCATCGTCGGGGCCAACGATCCCCGCTCTCACTCCGGGATCACCGATCCACACCTCCGGCGCGACGCCGTGGCGACAGTGCAGGTCGCAGAAGGTGGCGATGTCGATTTCGTCGTGGGAGAGCCGCCACAGGGCGCGGACGAGCTCGAATTTCGCTGTGCGCTCTTCGCTCTTGATGATTTCGCTGCCGGAGTGTGTATCCGGCCACGCGAAGTGAATCCTTGCGTGTCGTGGTACGGGTGCCCACGAGAGGTTGTCGAAACCCGAGGTGCTGTGCATATCCCACACCGCTGCGGCCGCGGTGATCTCGATGCTGAAACGGACTGCCACGGCCGGTCCGGCGCCGGTCGCTCCGCTCACCGTCCGTGCCAGATCGGTCGGCTCGCCGGCGCCGTCGAACGCTAGGCGCGCCTCCGGTGGTGCGGTTGGAGACACTCGACCCGAAGTTTGCCGGTGGCCCGGCCCCGCCGGCCTGGCGTACGGCTCCAGTAGTGGTCGACCAGCAATTCGCCGTCCGGGAGCTTGACGATCGTCTGGGCCCAACAAAGTTCGAGGTCGGCCACAATGGCCGAAGACGCCCTCCCCGTTCCCGGGCGACCGGGCGTGGAAGAACATGGTCTCGTTCCAACCGGGGACCGAGTACGGGGAGTTCAGCAGGTCGGTGTCGAGATGAGCCTGAGAATGTCTGTTGCCCTTGATGGTATGTGTTACCAGCGAAATGGTGTTCGAGTTCGTCATGCCAGTATCGTGACCTCACCCTTGTCGCCATCGACGCGGATGTGCGCGCCGTCGGGTATGCGGTTGCTTCCCGTCTCGGTTCCGCACACGCAGGGCAGTCCGAGCTCGCGTGCCACGATCGGTCCGTGGCTGAGTAGTCCGCCGTAATCGGTGACCACCGCCCCGGCGACCAGGAACAGCGAGACCCAGCTCGGGTCTGTGGTCTCGCATACCAGCACGTCGCCGTCGTCGAGTTCGACCTCCGACGGGTCGTGCACCACCCGCGCACGGCCCTCGACGACGCCGCCGCTGGCAGCCACTCCGCTCAGGGTTTGGTTGGGGCCCAGCAGTTCACCGCTGCCCTCACCGACCTTCACGATCTCCGGCGTACCCTGCCAGGCCTGCGGTAGCCGTAACTCGGTGCGCTGGGTGTACTCGGCGATTCGGTCGTTCACCAGTGCCCGCTGATCTCCTGACACTCCGGCGACCAGTGCGTCGTAGCGGAGATGGAAGATGTGTTCGCGGTCGGTGATGACGCCGTGGCCGACCATGTGGTCACCCAGCCGCCGGGCCGCGGCTCGCGCGACGTCGTAGGTCATCAGATATCCGGCCTTGCCTTGCTCTCGGAGGGCGAGGAACCGTGCGGCCCAACGCACGAGCAGTGCCGTGGGCCGTCGCTTGACGGCCGGTGTGGCGTCGAGGAGCTGTCGTAGAGCGGAATCGCGGAGCGCCACCTGGGCCGAACTGCGAGACCGAGGTGCCTTCGGGCTACCGGCCGGGATGGATCGGTAATCATCGAGACGCTGCCGGACGGGCCCGAGATCCTCCCGCCACGTTCGGCCCGACAACTGCCCCTCGCCGGGCCCGTGATAGCCGTGCCGATCGACGAAGTCCTGTTCGGTGATCTCGTCGTGCGCCAGTGCCCACAGGTCGTGGGCGACCTCGTTCTCGTCCGAGCCGACACCGGACAGGAGGTGTTGTTCGAGTCCGGGGACCCCTGCAGCCGAAGCAAATTCGGCAACCTTGTCGGCGAGCGCCGAACTCACGAACGCCACGCCCATATGGATGGTCATGATGTCCTCGAATCGGCGACGTGCGTCGGCGAGGACGGCCAAGCAGGTCGACTTGTCGGCGATGCCGATCCCGGGAAGTTGGTCGAGTCTCCACCGTCGCAGGCCGGCGAACATGCTGTCGTGGCGTTTGGGGGTCGATGCCACCCACCGAGGTGCCTTGGCGAGGATCATCGGATAGCGGCGAATCGTGTTCGCATCGACGGTCTCCGGACGCACGTAACCGAACAACTGCGCTTCGATGGCCGTCGCGGAGGTGCCCGGAAGGACATCGGCGACTTGGCGGAACTTGTCGATGTTTCCCGCTCCCCGGCCGGCGAACAGGCTCCAGAAGCAGTCATCGACGGAGTCGGGGATCACGAGGTCGGCCGTGGAGAATGCGCCCAGGTCGTAGAACATACGCCGAAAGGCCATCTCCATCGGTTCGAAGACGAAGCTGATGCCGAAGGCGGTGAAGACCCCGGGAAACGCCTCGGCGACGTTGCCGGTGGTCCACGTGGTCTCCGACGCGACCCCGGCGCTGTCGAGGGTGGTGAGCATCTGCTCTCGCGTCGTCATCGGGACTCGCCTTCCGCGAGCCGGGTGTCGAGAAGGCCGGCAAGCATCTGCAGGTCGGCGGGAGAATCGTCACGAGCTCCGGCAACGCCGAGATCATCTGTGGCCCAGGTGAGAAGGCGGTGGAGTTCGGCCGACTCGGATTCGATGTGGAACGTCGGAACTTCTCCGTCGTAGACGACACCGTTGCCGGCGTCGATCGTCACCGTTCGTCCGTCCATCTCGGAGACCGTGTGCGCGCCGCACCCCACCACGCACGGGATGGCCATCTCCCGGCACACCACGGCCGCGTGTGACGTCGCCCCACCGAGTTCGGTGATCACCGCCTTCGCGATCGCCATGGCGGCAACGTCATCGGGGTCGGTGGTGGGCCTCGCCAGGATCACGTCGACACCGGAGTCGGCTGCGGCCTCGGCCCGATCGGTGTCCGTGTGCACGATTCCGACGGCGATTCCTGGTGCGGCCGGTTTCCCACGTGCGATGACAACGGCTTTCGCAGCAGCGGCCGGATCGAGGTGCGGGCGCAATAGTGCGCGTATCTGGTCTCCGCTCACCCGGTCCAGCGCCTCGTCCGGGGTGATCAGTCCTTCGTCGACCATGGTGACCGCGCAGTGGACCGCCGCCTCGGGTGTGCGTTTCGCCGCCCGGCACTGAAGCAGCCACAATCGGCCTTCCTGCACGGTGAACTCGATGTCCTGGACATCGCGGCCATGCTTCTCGAGGACGCCGGTGACCGACAGGAGTTGCTCGTGGACGCCGGGGAGGGTCTGGGCGAGACGGTTCAGGGGTAGTGCGTCCATCCGGCCCGAGACGACATCCTCGCCCTGCCCTCCGGGAAGCCATTCGCCGTAGATCTCCTTGCAGCCGGTCAACGGGTCGCGAGAGAACAGGACACCGGTACCGGAGTTCTCACCGAGGTTGCCGAAGACCATCGCCTGCACCGTCACCGCGGTGCCGGCGTCGTCATCGAGGCCGCGGGCACCGCGATAGGCAACCGCGCGTGGGCTGTGCCACGAGTCGAGTACCGATCGAATCGCTTGGCGGAGTTGCTCCCACGGGTCGCCCGGGGGCGGTCGGCCGACCACCGACGTGAACTGCTCGACGAATCTGCGGTGGGTGTCGCTCGCGTACTCGCGATCGCCGGATTGGCGGGCGAGTTCGGACTCTATCCCGGTGGTCATCCCGAGGTTCAGGATCGTGTCCATCATGCCGGGCATACTGGTCGCGGCACCGGAGCGCACCGACAACAGCAAAGGCTTCTCGGCGGATCCGAACTCCCGGCCGGTAGCAGATCCCAGCTGATTCAATTGTGCGCGAACGTGATCCCAGATGCGTTCGGGCACCTGACGATCGTTGGCGTAGTACTCGCGGCATACCGACGTCGTGATCACGAAGGCGGGCGGGACAGGAATGCCGAGCATGCGCATCTCCTGAACACTCCAGGCTTTCCCGCCGATCAGCGAGCGGTCGAGCGTGGTGCCCCCATCGAGCTCGATGACGTCGGCCTCGGCCTGCGGCTGCATGGTGGACGCACTCATAGCGCACGTCCGGCGGCGGCCTCGTCGGCTCGGGTGCGCCCCGCTGCGCCGATGAGGTCTTCATGCAGTTCGAACCACACCGTGTGATAGCTGTCGGCGAGCGGCTTGGCGAACCATGAGTGGTCGCCGTAGCCGATACGGGAGATCGCGCGGTCGAATCGTCCGGGGTAGTGCCCGAGTCGGGGAATGACGGTCACGATTCGCGCCAACAGCGGGGTGAACTGTTGGTGCAACGCCGTCAGGTCGTCGATGATGGCTGCGTCGTAGTTGGCGTCCGAGTGGTCGTTGGGGGTGTCCTCGGACTTGAGTTGCCATCGGGTCATCAGTGACTTCAGTTCGTCATTGTGGGAATCGAACTCGCGATAGAGCGTCTCGACCTCGGAGGTGTCGAGGTCGGCGCGCTCCTCGGCGAGGAGTTGGGTCAGGCGTTCCCGTCCTTCGGGAGTCGCCCGGAGCCGGCCGTTCGTCTCGATGGCCTGCCCCTTTTCGATCAACGGACGAATCCGGTTCGCGCATGATTCCTCGTGAATGCCGAGGGATTCCGAGAGAGCAGCCACGGTGGTGCGCCCCTTGAGACGGAGCAATTGCAGAACGCTGATGGTGTCGGTCACTGTGGTCTCCTCACGCAACGCGGTGGACGATGCCTTGCTCGAAGAAGCCGGCTCCGGGTACGCCGTCGAGGTCGAGTGTCATGAAATCGTCGTAGGTACCGAAAGCGGGTCCCTCGGTCTCTGCCCCCATAGGGACGAAGAACCCCGCTTCCCGACTGTGCATCGTGCATCGGCGGCTCGAACCGTCGTCGAAGGTCAAGGTGGCGGCGAGGAATTGGGCGGCTGCGGTCCGACGGAACGTCACATCGCGAAGATGGCGCGCTTCCTCGTGATCGATGAGGTAGCCGTCGGTGCCGAGTTGGCCGTCGGTACCGAGGAACTTCATGGCGGTCAGGAATGCTCCGTCGAAGACGCAGACGAGACCGGCGTACTCGGCCCACTGGGCCGCTTCGTCACGGAAACCCCATGTGCGGTCGCGCATTCCGAGCCCGTCGAGGTGATGCTGCGAGCCGCGCACAGTAAAGTCGCCGCAGATGTTGCACGCTTGCTGGAAGTGCTGCAACGGTTTCCCCGGAACCAGGGGCGGGATGAGCTCGTGGAGGGAGAAGTCCGCGGGAGTGTGCAGCGGAGTGTTGGTGAAGGACGCCTCGAGGTCGGGGTGTGAGACGGTGATGGTGCCATCCAGGCCGAAGGAGATGGACTCACTCGAAAACGATCCCCGATCGAGGGTCTCGATGATCTCGACCTCGTCGTGACCGACGATCAGCGAGCAACGAGCACGGCGAGCGCCGTCGCCGTTCGGTGAGGTCGAGACGTGAAAGCTGCCGAAGATCTTACGTTCGACGTCCCAATAGGAGAGGTATGCGTTGTCCTTCCACACCGGGTCGCCTCTGCCGGCTGCGTCGTCGTGCACCGGTTCGGACAACGGGCCCCATGATGTGGTCTGTAGGGAGGAAGTGGAATGGGACGACACGGCTTGTGAGCTGACGGTCACGGGTACCTCCGGCTTGATTTTTGAATAGGACATAAAAACTGAGGGCGAGTCTACAACGTACACTCGGACGTGACAAGGCTCACAAGAGGGGGCGAATGTGGGACATGGCGCTGGTCTGGACCGTCGGAGGATCGTGGAGGCCGCACTCGCCGTTGCCGACATCGAGGGCATAGGCGGCGTGACGATGCGCAGGGTATCGACGGAACTCGGTGTCACGCCGATGGCGATCTACCGACACGTCGCGAGCAAGGAGGAGCTGATCGACCTTGTCGTCGACGAGTTGCTTCGCGCGGTCGACCCCGTCGACATCGATGGCGATCCGAGTGTCGAACTCGCCAGTTGGGGCTCGGCGTTTCACGCGCTGCTGGTCGGGCGCCCGTCGCTTGCGCAGGTGATGTCTACCAGGCGTCTTCAGGGGCCGGTGGCGACCCGGGCGGCTTTGGCAATTCTGGAGCTGCTGCGAAGAGTCGGCGTCCCCGACGCCCGTGCCGACGATCTGTTGGTCGGCATGTTCAGTTACACCGTGGGTGCGGCCCTGTATCGGATTTCTCGAACGCGCGAGCTCTCCACGATGGGGCGCCGCGTTCTCCCCGACGGCGTACCGTCGGTCAGCGCTCCCGGCCTGCGCGATCGCCTGGCCGGTGCCGAGCTCACCGACCGATCCTTCACGGCCGGTCTCACGATGATCGTCGAGGGCTTCCTGGCCGTGTGAGCCACGGAGGCTGCTTGTCGTTCGAAGAATCTGTGTCGCAACCGAACTTGCTGCAGTAATTTAATTGTTCTTCGAAAAATGGGCTTTCTCGGTTATCTTGTCCCCAGAGTCGTGCACCGACGAACGATGTGCCCGCCGAAATGGAGTCCTCCTCATGAACATCCTCAACTTCGTCTCCCCGTCCGACGCCTCGTGGAGTTCGGTCAATCTCGCCGAGGCGGTGCCGGGAGTGATGACGCCTCTCACCTCGAGCGTGTGGGTCCCGGCCAGCGAAATGGGCCTTCGGCAGCCATTCCGGGAGATGGGAGTGCTACCTGCGAGTCAGGCTGTGATCCCGGCGGATCCGGCCGATCGGATCACCGGTGCCTTCTTCGGGAGGATGGCGGTGCGTGTGGACTTCCTTTGCGAGATGGGTGATCTCGTACCCGGACAATCGGGAGAGTCGTTGTCGAGGGACTTCTTCGGATTCGTCCCTCCCGACTTCGTCAGTCATCCGTCGAACCGGAGGCTTCCCGCCATCGCCTTGCGGTACCCGCGCGCGTTGGCCACCATTGCGCGCCGTATCGAGCGCGATCGCCGCGAGGTCGACGCGTGGTGGCGTCGCTCGCTGGCGTCGCTCGGGCAAATGACCACCGATGACGTTCGTGGTCTTCTGGTCGATGCACGCGAGAGATTCACCGATGCGTTGGCCCTGCAGGCGGTCGTCAGCGCCTGTGCCATTCAGCCCGTGCAGGACCAGATCTCGTCACTGGCCGAATCGGCCGGAGTGGATCTGACCGATCTGCTGAGAGGTCATGGCTCCCACGAAGAATCAGTGGTGTTGGCCGACATGTGGGCGGTATCTCGTCGCGAACTCGACATGGACGAGTTCATGAGCAGGCACGGGTATCACTGTGCGGGCGAGGGTGAGGTGTCCTCGGTCAGTTGGCGAGAGGACCCGGGCCACGTGCAACGCATGGTCGCGCGATTCGGATCGCTAGCGGAGACCGAGAGTCCGCGGGCGAGAGCCGCTGAGCTCGAACAGCGCGGCGCCAGTGCCACCGATAAGCTCCGCACCAACTCGTCGGCAGGACGAATCCGCGTGGATCTGACCCTGCGCCTTGCCAGACGTTTCATCCCCTTGCGCGGCGTGGGGAAGGTGACCTATTTGCAGACGCTGGATGTCTTGCGCGCCTGTGCACGTCGCCTCGGAGCCGACGCGGTAGAGAGTGGATCTCTGAGTGATCCGGAAGACGCGTTCTACTTCACCGCCGATGAACTCGCACGGCCGCTGCCGTCCGGCGCCGGCGATCTCGTAAGTGAGAGACGAGCGCAGCGCGCCGATTACGAGTCGCTGATCCTGCCGCCGACGTGGACCGGAAACCCGGTGCCCGAACGTATGTCGCCACCGGATGCACCGGCCGCGGCAGCAGACACCGAGGTCTGTCTGAACGGTGTCGGTGCTTCTCCCGGCACGGTGACCGGTCGCGCGGTGGTGGTCACGGATCCAGCTACGACCGACGTCGACGACGGTGACATCCTGATCGCACACACCACGGACCCGTCATGGGTGTCGTTGATGTTCCTGTCGTCGGCGCTGGTGGTCGACATCGGTGGGATGATGAGCCACGCCGCGGTGGTGGCACGCGAACTAGGAATTCCCTGTGTCATGAACACCGGCAACGGGACTCGGGCGATCACCACGGGTGACACGGTGAGCGTTGACGGGGTGGGTGGAACCGTGCGCATCGTATCGACGAGTGCCGCCTGAGCGTTTTCCCTGTGCGGGGCCGGGGGATCAGATTGTGCCCCGTGGAGTGGTGGACTTCGGATCGGCGTGGACTCACGCGTAGTGATCAACGAGGCATGGTGAATGCTAAGCGTTTTGGTGGGACTGGTCCAGGGCTGCCGCGGCGTGTTGCTTGGCGGTGATCACCTTCTTGAGTTCGAGCATCGACACATCGGAGAGGTAGCGGCGGGTGACCTGCCATTCATCGTGAGCTTCGATCACCACCGCGGTCGCCAACCGCAGGAACGCGGCCGGGTTGGGGAAGATCTCCACGACATCAGCACGACGTTTGATTTCCTTGTTGAGCCGTTCGATCGGATTGTTGGACCAAATCTTGCGCCAATGCGCCTTGGGGAACGCGGTGAACGCCAACACGTCGGCCTTTGCTTCGCGCATCATCTCCGTCACCTTCAGGAACGAGGATTGCAGCGTGTCGGCGACCTGATCCCATTGGGCATGGATATCCTCAGGCTCGGTGTGAGCGAAGATCGTCTTGACCGCCGCGGTCACCACCTGCGCCTGTTTCGCCGACACCGCCCCGTGCAGGTTCCGCATGAAATCCACCCGACACCGCTGCCACGAAGCGTTCATACACTGTTGAGCTACAGCAGCTTTCACGCCTGGCGTGAGCGTCGGAGGTGACCAACTCGACACCGGAGAGGCCACGCGCTTTGAGCGAGGCGAAGAATTCGCGCCAGAACTCGTAGGATTCGGTGTCGCCGACCGCGGTGCCCAGTACCTCCCGCGAGCGGTCTATCGATACTCCAGTGGCCACCACCAGCGCCTGAGAGACCACATGCGCCCCGACCCGAAGCTTGCAGTAGGTCGCATCAGCGAACACCTACGGAAATATCGTATGAGACAGGGAGCGTTCCCGGAACTTCTTGATGTCGACATCAAGCTCACCGCAGATGCGCGACACCTCCGATGTGGAGATCCCGGTATCCACCCCCAAGGCTTTGACCAGGTCATCGACCGATCGGGTGGACACGCCGTGCACGTAGGCCTCCATGATCACCGCGTGCAGGGCCTTGTCGATGCGGCGGCGCCGTTCAAGCAGCACCGGGAAAAACGAACCTGAGCGCAGCTTCGGGATCTTCACCGACACATCGCCGGCCGGGGTGGACACCGCCTTGGAGCGGTGACCATTGCGGTGGGTGGAGCGTTCCGCGGAACGCTCGTAACGGCCGGCGCCGATCTTCTCGGTGGCCTCGGCCTCGATCAACGCCTGCAAACCAGCACGCACACCAGTTCGGTGAACACCGCGCCGGAATCGGCGGAGGTCAGTGCATCAAGCTGGGCGAGCAAGCCAGAATGGTCCTGGCTCATCGCGAGTGTGTCCTTCTGTGAGTCGCTTTGGTAGGTAACTCACTGACCACTACGCGATCGCCCACCTCCAACCGTCACAACACGCCATAACAGGCAGCACTACCCCGACTGACGCCACGCCCGAAACCCCACCACTCCAGGGGACTTACCCGGGGGATCACGCCGGGTAATCGAGCGCCGGTCCGAATCCCCCGGCGCCGTCGCCGTAGCGCAGGACGACATTCCCAGTCGCGGTGTTGCCGATGACGACGTCGAGCTTGTGGTCGGCGTTGAAGTCACCGAGCAGCGGAGTGGACAGCGGGAACGCACCACCGGTCGAGTGGACATGCGGCGGACCGAACCGCCCGCCACCGGTCCCGAGTAGCACGCTGAAACTCGATGTACCGGCGTCGGCGACCACCAGGTCGGCGATGCCGTCTCCATTGACATCGCCGAAGTCGAAACACTGGGGCAGGACTCCGCCGGTCGGGTACACCTGCGGCGCAGAGAATCTCATGCCGCCCTGATTGAAGCGAATCGAGACCGTATTCGCCACGAGGTTGGAGAAGACGATGTCCGGCCGGTGATCGCCGTTGACATCGCGGGCAAGTCCGTACCAGGCGGTGAGTCCCCCCTGTGTGAGCGTCATCGGGCGCTGGAAGCCGCCATCGCCGAGTCCGCGGAATACCTGGATCGTGCTGTTGACGTAGTTGCCGCGGAGTAGATCGACATTGCCGTCACCGTCGAAATCGGCGGCATCGAGCGAACCTGATCCGGTCCCCAGCTCCGTTGACACGGTTCGGGTGGCGCCAAGGGTTCCCTCGCCGTGACCGAGCAGAACAGAGAGCGAGGGGCTCTGGTTGGAGGTCGCCAGATCGAGGTTCCCGTCGTGGTTCAGGTCGGTGGCGACCACCGCCCCGGGTGCGGGCCCCGTCGGATAATCGACGGCGGGCTCAAAGCTACCGTCGCCGCGGCCGATCAGGATCGATACGGTGCTGGGGGTGAAGTTGGTGACCGCGAGATCCGGGAGCCCGTCATGGTTGAGATCGGCGATGGCCACGTAGTCGGCCTGTCCGCCGGTGTGGTAGTGAACCGCAGGCCGGAATCCACCGCCCGGTTGGCCGAGGAAGACCGAGATCCCGTTGCCGAGGGCGAAGTTGCTGAACACGATGTCCGGCATCCCATCGTGGTTCAGGTCGGCGGTCGCCGGGACGGCCGGCCCTTCGAAGTTGACCGGGGTGTCCGCGCGGGCGGGACCGCCGAAGAATGCACCCGGCGCGAGGCACGCCAGGAGCGCTAAGCAGGCTGCGCCGAGTGCTTTGTGGGACCGGAATGATGTGTGCCGCATGGTCGGCTCCGTTCGGGTGGGTTTCACTGGAGATTCAGGAGTGCATCGAGGGTGTCTTCGTCGTCGACTGCGCTCGCCAGGCGTTCGATGTTGATCAGACAGTCCTTCTCGTCGTGTAGATCGGGCTGGAATCGTCCGGCTCCGATGGTCGCGAGCCAGAAGATGAGACCGTGAATGGACTGCTGGCGGTAGAGCAGTCGGGCCTCGGCCGGTGCGGGGGCGCGCGAGACCCCGCTCAACGAGTCGAGGTAGTGATCCAGGATCTCCGGGAGCCACTCGCGTCGATCATCGATGGCGAGGCCGCAGTTGATGGCGTAGGAGAAGTCGATCGCCCACGTTCCGGCGGCGATGGTCTGCCAATCGAACAGACCCATCTTTCCCTCTGCATTGACATACCAGTTCTTCGAGTGGACGTCGTGGTGGAGCAGGGTGAGCGGGCCGCGTACCTTCAGGTCCAGTGACGTGACGAAGGCCGGCCAGATGGTGTCTGCTCGACGTAGCAGGTGCCGGGGCAGCACGTCATGTGCTCGTTTGATCCCGCGCCGCACCATTGCCTCGGTGTTGATGATCGAATCGAGATGCCGTTGCCACTCGGAACTGGTTCGGAGCCAATTGAACTCGGAGTCCAGGTCCAGATCCCAGAAGGCCGAGTGGTAGGACGCCATCGTGGACGCCATGTCCAATGCGCAGGACTTGTCGATGTGCAGGGTCTGCGGAGAACCGAACTGTGCCCCGCGAGTGCGGGCGATGTCTTCCATGACGACGATGGACCGGCACGACCCGCGATCGTAATCACAGTGGTATCCGAATGGTGCCTCCATGGTCAGGCGAGGTCGGATCAGGTTGTAGAAGTTGCATTCTCCGACGAAGAGATCGGATAGACCGGTGAACAGCCTTGTCTTCATGTCGGGCGTGGTCTTGGTGAACAATTCGGTGGGGAGCCCGGCGTCGGCACCGACGCTGTTGTACTCCACTGTGACGGGATGTCGGGCACTGGTTCCCGCTGACCCCTCTGACACGGTGAATCCGCGGACCTGTGCGCCGGGGGTCGACGAGCACAACGCCGCGGTCAACCAGTCCGTGGTGATGTTGTCGATGCCGATCGGTACCGTACCCGGCGCGGCGGGCCGACCGGGCCGCACCGATTCGGCAATGCGGTGCCCTGCGACACGTGCCACCTGCTGTGCCAACGACGCCGTGGAACTCACTGACATGAGGGTGTCCGATCATTGATGGTGTGACGGGTCGAATCACGTTCGGGTGCAACGCCGGAAGTGATCGTTACCATCGTGGGGGGCGGTCGAGGCTGTCGAGGGACTCGAGGTCGACGAGGGCCTGTCCGGTGCGCTGGACGAGGGTGCGGACGTGCGCATCGGGTTGGAGTTCGGAGAACTTCCCGACCAGGTGGGTGTAGGTCCAGTAGATGAAGCCGCGGAACATCTGCTGTCGGTACGCGAGGAACGCTTCCCCCTCGATGGGTGGCTTCCCGCCTTCGGCGGCCAGACGCTCGAGGTACAGGGCGAGGAGGTCGCGTTCCCATTCGCGGCGGTCCTCGGTGGTGAGTGCGGTGCTCAGTGCATAGCTGACATCCAGTGCCCATCCGCCACAACCGATTCCCTGCCAGTCGTAGAGGTTGAGCGAGCCGTCTGGCAGGCGGAACCAGTTGCCCGGATGGACATCCTGGTGCAGCAGCGTCATCGGCCCGCTGACATCGTAGGTGACCGACTGCATGAGGCCGCGTCGGATGTCCTTCTTCTTCGACTGCAACGCAACCGGAATCTCCTCGTCGAGGAATCGCATGGCGAATGTGGCTCCCCGATCGAAACCGATGCGCGCGTTGAATGATCGCTGCCATTGGTCGGCAGGCATCAGATCCCACTCGCCGGTGAGTCGGGGATCGTCCCAGAGTTGTCCGTGGTAGCGCGCCAGCTCGGCGACCATCGACTCCGCGGACGGACGGTCGATGTAGATCTGAGAGGCGTCGGCGAAGGTGGCCCCGCGAGACGTGGCGATGTTCTCGGTGACAACCATCGACCGGCAGGTCTTCGGGTCCCACGCACCGTGGTATCCCTCGGGAGCACCGATGTCGAGCGTCGGGCGGATTCTGGTGTAGAAGAGTGCCTCGGCCCCCGCTGCGCCGGTGATACCGACGAGTAGTCGATTGAGTAGTGACGGAGTCGATTTGGTGTAGAGCTCGGTGGGCAGCCCGGCCGTCGATCCGGCGGCGTTCCATTCGACGGAGATCGCTCGACGTGAGCTGGTTCCGTCCGAGCCGTCTCCGAGCGCCATGTCGGTTACCCGTGCGCCGGGCACTGCGTGTCCGACCGTGGCGCCGAGCCATTCCGGGGTCAGTTGGTCCACCGACGCGGGCACCTCGTGGGGCCCGATCACCGGTTTGAGTCCCGTGACCCGCTCTGTCGCGAGAGCCGCGGACACGCGTGCCACAGAACCGAGCATGTCCAGTTGCTGTTTCATGGTTGGGGCTCCTGCCCGGTCATCCGCGCCCTTGTGCACCGGGCTTGGTCGTCACTCCGCGACGAGGTCACGACCGATGATCTCTTTCATGATCTCGGTGGTGCCCCCGTAGATGGTCTGCACGCGAGTGTCGACATAGGCTCGGCCGACATCGTATTCGGCCATGTACCCGTACCCGCCGTGGAGTTGCAGGCAGCGGTCGATGACCCGTTTCTGAAGCTCGCTGACGTACCACTTGCCCTCGGCGGCATCGACGGGAGTCAGTTCGCCGGCGTTGTAGGCATGCACCGACTTGTCGACGTACGCCTCCGCGATGTCGATCTCGGTCTTCATCTCCGCGAGTTCGAAGCGGACGTGCTGCAGATCGGTCAGTGACCCGCCGAAGGCCTTGCGGTCCCGGCAGTATCGGACCGTCTTCTGATGAATCGCCCGGGTCACCGCGAATGCCTTGGCCGTCACACCGAGTCGCTCGCGAGGGAGATGACTCATCAGGTAGTGCAGACCCTTGCCCGCTTCGCCCAACAGATTGGCGGCCGGTACCCGTGCATCATCGAAGAAAAGCTCGGCGGTGTCCTGAGCGGGCAGGCCGATCTTGTCGAGTTTGCGTCCGCGCTCGAATCCGGGGGTATCGCGCTCCACGACGAACAGGCTGAAACCCCGTGACCCCGCAGCCGGGTCGGTCTGTGCGGCGACGACCACAAGGTCGGCCATGATGCCGCTGGAGATGAAGGTCTTCTGCCCGTTGAGAATCCAGTGATCGCCGGAGAGCTCCGCGGTGGTCCGGATGCCGCGGAGGTCGCTGCCCGCGCCGGGTTCGGTCATAGCCAGTGCGCCGATCAGATCGCCGGTGGCGAAGCCGGGAAGCCAGCGTGATCGTTGCTCGTCGTTGGTGAGATCGAGCAGATAATGCAGCACGAGGTCGTCCTGGAGACTGACGGTGGTGTTGAAGGACAGTGCATTGATGCGTGCGCATTCCTCACACACGATCATGCGGTACCGGTAGTCCGATTCCTCTGCCCCACCGTACTGTTCGGGGATCTGGAGGGCATAGATGCCGGCTTTGGCGGCTCGGGCGAAGACTGTGGGGTCTATCCACCGATCGGCGTCCCATTGGTCCTTGAAGGGTTCCACCTCGCGCCGTAGGAACTCGCGTACGGTCTCGCGGTAGGCCTCGTGGTCGGCGTTGTACAGCGTGCGCTTCATGAGTCGAGCCGCTCGATGATGGTGACGTTGGCCTGACCGCCGCCCTCGCACATGGTCTGCAGTCCGTATCGCCCTCCGGTGCGCTCGAGTTCGTGCAGCATCGAGGTCATCAGCCGTGCACCGGTGCATCCGATGGGGTGGCCGAGCGCGATTGCGCCACCGTTGGGATTGACCTTGGCCGGGTCGGCTCCGGTGTCGGCGAGCCAGGCGAGTACGACCGGGGCGAAGGCTTCGTTGACCTCGAATGTGTCGATGTCGTCGATGCTCAGGCCGGTGCGCTTCAACGCATGCTGCGTTGCCGGGATGGGTGCGGTCAACATCATGACCGGATCGGCGCCGCGTACCGAGAGGTGATGGATGCGTGCGCGGGGGGTGAACCCGAAGCGGCGTACCGCGTCCTCGGACGCGATCAGCAGTGCTGCGGCCGCATCCGAGATCTGGCTGGCCACACCTGCGGTGACCTTGCCCCCCTCGCTGAGGGTTTTGAGCCCGGCCAGCTTCTCGGCGCTGGTGTCGCGACGCGGCCCCTCGTCGACGGTCACACCCATCGTGGGAACGATCTCGGTGTCGAAATGGTGTGCGTCGATGGCTGCGAGTGCGTGCGCGTGGCTGCGCAGCGCGAACTCCTCGCACTGCTCGCGGCTGATGTTCCACCGATCGGCGATCATCTCGGCGGCGCGGAATTGCGAGATCTCCTGCGTACCGTAGCGGGCTTCCCAGCCGGTGCAGTCGGTCCACGGATCGGCCGAACCGAATGGTTCGCCTGCACCGAACGCACACAGGATCGGGTACTGACTCATTTTCTGTACCCCGCCGGCGACGATGAGGTCACTGGTGCCGCTCATCACGCCCTGGGCTGCGAAATGTACTGCCTGTTGCGCTGATCCGCATTGGCGGTCGATCGTCACCCCCGGGACCGATTCCGGAAGCCCTGCGGCGAGAGCGGAGGTGCGGGCGATGTCGCCGGCTTGGGAGCCCAGGTTGTCCAGGCAACCGAGGATCACGTCGTCGATGGCGGCGGGATCGACATCGTGGCGGCCGACCAGTGTCTTGATTACATGTGCAGCCATGTCCGCCGGGTGCGCATCGGCGAATCCTCCGCCGCGCTTGCCGACAGCGGTGCGCGCCGCGTCGACGATATAGGCCTCGGGCATCTCTTACTCCTCGGGTTGGACAAATGCTCGACGGGACGTGCCGGTCGGCGTTACGGGGTGGACGGACGCAACCGTCCCACGAGTAGAATTTAACATAGAATCAAATTGAAGGATCAACTCCGACCGCTAGAGGTCGAATTCGGTTGTCCGGGCCACGTCACCGTCCTCGTCCGCTGCGGGGGATTCGCCGCACCGCGGTCACGAGATCGGTTGCCGGGAGCGGCCACCGCCTGCGACCGGTGCAGGAGCCGGCCGCAGGGACGGATCTCGTGGCAGCTGACCGGCCACCAGATGTGTGCCCAGGACTCCGATGGTCCACGCGATCGCGCCGACGACGGTGAGCGCCGCCAGTGCTAGGGCGACCATCGGCGGGCTGTCGCCCGAATGCCGGACCGAGAGGTAGAGAATGCCGCCGCCGAACAGTCCGGCGGCGAAACCGGTGGGTACCAGTGGGATGAGGTAGGCCTGGCCGACGCCGGACAGGAGCGGGACGAGTCGGTACGCGATGATTCCGCTGACGACTGCCGACATGGCGTTGGTGAAGGCCAGGAACAGCGGATACCCGAGAACCTTGAACGGTTGCTCATCGGGGTAGCCGTAGACGCTCAGGACGCTGATGTAGGTGACCTCGGCGATCAGGGCCATCGCGGCGATCGATGCGTACATCGTCCACACGGTGCGCATCGACGGCCTGCGCGCGAGCGTACGCGCGATGATCACCGACGCCCCGCCGTAGAAGGCGATGTAGGCCGCCGGGACCCAGATCGGTTGTGCGCTGCCGAAGGTCGTGTACAGGTGCCACTGGCCGTCGCGGTAGAACACAAGCCCGTAGAGGTGATCGAACAGGGGCTCCATCAAGCACGCCAAACCGCCCGAGGCCAGCAGGAGGAACGGCCAGATGATCCGCTCGCGCACACAGATTCGTATCACGTATGCGAGTGCGGCCAGGGCCAGCGCGTAGGTGAGGATCGTCGCGATCCACTGTCCGGTGGGGCTCACTGCGGCATGGATTTCGCTGATGCCGGGGGTGACGTTCATGGTGGGGACTCCCCGATGTGAATTTAATAGGCATTCGAAATCTACCAGAGGTTGGGTTACTGTGCTCTGGAACACACGATGCCGCACTGTTTTTGTCGCGGCCCACAGGGAGAAGGAGGGGTTGGTCTGATGGCAACAGTCCGCACCGCAGGGAAGGTGCCCGGAGCCGAACCGCCGGTGAGGCGGACGCAGCATGACGGCGGCCAATCGTCGCCCGGGGCGACGGCGAGCGAGCCGAATGCACGGGTGGGGGCTGCCGACGTCAAACCACTGACCCGGCGCGGGTCCACCACGATTCTCGCGGCCGTCGGCTTCGTGTGGTTCGCGGTGTGCGTGGTGACCGTCGCCCGGTGGGTGTCCTCGAGTGAGGAATTCCGGCCTGCCCCCCGGATCGGCCCGGATGAGATGGCTGACTGGCGCATGATCGCGTTGCGTGTCTTCGAGGTGATCAGCCTGATCGTGCTCGCGCTGTTCCTCTGGTTCAGTGTCGTGCAGCCGATTCGGAAGACGGGCAAGCTCAGCCTCGACGGCAGATTCGTGATCGGCGGTTTGATCTGTTTCGTCGCCGATGCGTTCCTCAACGTGCAGCAGTACCTGTTCGCGTGGAACAGTGCCAACGTCAACATGGGTGTCTGGGTGCGCTTTCTGCCGTTCCACAATCCCGATGCGCCGAGTCGCTATGCGGAGTCGCTCATCTGGGGCCCGCCGATGTACGTCTACTTCTGCGCGGGCGTGGCCATCGTCGCTTGCCACCACGCCAAGAAGGTGCGTCGACGGTGGCCCGACATCAGCAAGGTGCCCCTCTTCGTCGGCATCTTCGTCGCCGAGTTCTTGTTCGACTTCATCGTCGAGAACACCGTCATTCGCACCACGCACGCCTACGCGTTCGCCAAAACCTATGAGCCGCTGACCCTGTGGTCGGGATCGGTCCATCAGTTCCCGATCTACGAATCCATCCTCGTCGCCGCGGTCGGTTGTGTGTTCACCTGGATGCGCATGGAGGCCGAGGATCATCCCGACGGGCTGTCGCCGATCGAATCCGGTCTCGTGCACTGGCGTCCGGCTCTGCGGGGCTGGGTGCGTAACTTCGCGGTCCTCGGGTTTTGCATGGTGACCCTGGTGTTCGTCTACCACCTGCCGTTCAACTGGCTCGGGCTCATCGGCACCTCACACGCCGATCTGCCCAGCTACCTGCTGCCGGGCTGAGTCCAGGCGGCCGGATCGGGTACGGGCAGGTCAGATCGGGGAAATGGTGCGCCGTTTCCCCGGTACCCGATCCGCGTGTCTGCGGCACCGCGACAGCGACTCGATCAGTAGTTCTCTGGTCGCCGACGGCGCGACGACGTCGTCGATACCGAATCCCGATGCGGCGCGCACTGGGTGGACATTAGCCCGGAAACCTTCGACGAGTTCATCCCGACGCGAGTGCGGGTCCGGTGCGGCGGCGATCTCGCGTCCGAAGGCGATGTCGACCGCTCCCTCGATGGGCATCGCGCAGATTTCGGCGGTCGGCCAGGCCAGCGACAGATCGGCATCGATGCTGCGGCCGCCGCCCATCGCGATGTAGGCGGCGCCGTAACCCTTGCGGACCACGACGGTGAAACGGGGCACGGTGGCACGGCCGAGCTCGAACATCAGGCGTCCGCTGCGGCGGGCCAGTTGCGTCGATTCCGCAGCGCTGCCGATGAGGAACCCGGGCAGATCGATCAGGATCAGCAGTGGCAGGCCGAAGGCATCGCAGACCGCGGCGAGATGCGCGGCCTTCTCGCAGGCTGCGGAGTCCAGTGCGCCGCCCAGATGTCGGGGCTGATTGCCGATCACCCCGATCGGGTGACCGTCGATGCGGGTCAGGCATGTCACGATGTTCGGGGCTGCGGTCGGCCGGATCTCGAGGACGCTGTCGCGATCTGCCAGTCCTTCGACGACGTCGAGCATGTCGTAGGCGCGTCGGGAGGAGTCGGGGATGATCGAATCGAGATCGACGACGGCCTGCTGCGGCATGGACACGCGCGGTGCCGGTCCGTCGGCGTGCGCGGGTAGGTAACCCAGGTAGGCGCGGATGGCGTCGAGTGCCTCGTGCTCGTCGTCGGCGGCGATGTCGACGACACCACGCTCGGCCTGAACGTCGGCGCCGCCGATCTCCTCGTTGGTCAGGTCCTCTCCTGTGCCCGCACGTACGAAGGGCGCCGACGACATGCCGATCGTTCCAGTACCGCGGACCACCACGACGAGATCGCACAGCGCGGCCAGGTTGGTCGCCAGCCCAAACCCGGGGCCCATCATCGCCGCGACGGTGGGTACCAACCCGGACAGATCGATGAGTCGGGCCAGCATCGGGGAGCCGAGCGCGGCCGACCGGGAATCGAGGCCTTCCTGGATACGATGGCCGCCACCGTCGCACAGCAGGACCAAGGGGATTCGATCCTGCAGGGCACGGGCGGCACAGCGCTCGATCTTGCTCATGCCCACCTCACCGTTGCTGCCGCCGAGCACGGTGAAATCGAACGCCACGATCGCGGCCGCTCGCCCGTCGATACGGCCTATCCCGGTGACGACCCCGTCGCCTGGTGCGTCGACGGTCCGGGACTGGTCGCCGGGCGTTGCCAGCGCACCGAACTCCACGAAAGTGGCACCACCCGTGAGGATCTCGATGCGTTCCCGGGCTGTCAGCTTGCCCCGATCGTGCTGTCGGCCGACCGCCTTTGATCGTGCGGCGTCACGGGTTGCCGCGTGTGCGGCGCGAATGCAGTCAGACACCGGGGACCTCGCCTGCGGTCAGACCGGCCACCTGGTTCTGCGATGTCAGCGCCTGCGGGCGGCTCCTGTCGCGATGGCCGCCTCGCGACGAAGCGACTCGAGCAACTGTTGGGCCGCCCACTCCAGGACGGCCACGTCGCGAGTCAGCGTGGTCTGCTCGTACCCCGTCATCAAGAAGACAGCCCAGCTTGCATACCGACGTGCGGATTCGTCCCCGAGGATAGGGCTGACGACGTCGTGGACCAGTTGGTATCTGCGATTGTCGACGGCAGACACGACGGCATGCACCTTCGGGTCGATCGCGCCCCAGATGCGGATGGCTCCCTCCGCGCCGTACGGCAGGGACAAGCCGTACGCGAGCAGGCTGTCGAGACGCGTGGCAGGATCGGGTTGTGCGAGCACCTCCGCCACCTCGACCCGGGTGTGGGAGTCGAACCAGAATTCCAGCAGTTGGTCGGTGTAGTCGGCCCAGTTTCGGAAGAAGTGATAGAAGGATCCCGTCGTCACCCCGAGTCGCCGGCATACCTCCGAAAGCTTCAGCGAGCCGTATCCCGCGGACGACAGGACGGCGAGTCCGGTCTCGAAGTAGGTTTCGCGTGACGCCGTGGGTGCCATGGCCCCACGGTAACCGCGTACCGGTCCGGTGGTCAGTTGGCACGGCTGCCCCCGACGGCGCTGTCGATTTCGCTGAAAAGTCCTCGCGTGATCATCGCCTGGGCGGTCGACACGACGACGTCGATCGTCGACCCGTCGCGATGCCACCATTCCGGGGTCCAATTCAGGGCGCCGATGATCATCATTCGTGCGACCCCGAGGTCCAACCCCGGCTCGAGTAGTCCTTCGCTCTCAGCGTCGGTGAGCAGGCCACGCCACATGTCGTGGTAGGCGTCGCTGTCTACGCTCAACTCCTTGCGCATAGCCGGAGGAACATGACCGAGATTGCGGGTCACTGCGGTCGCGAAGTCGGAGAGTTCGAGTTCGATGCGTAGATGAGCCTCCACCGCGACCAGCAGTCGCGCCGCGGCAGACTGGTCGGCGCAGGCGTCGAGGGCCTCGCGCACATGCGTCCAGACTCGCTGTTGTCCGGCGCGCATCACCTCCAGCACCAGGTCGTCGCGTGAGGCGAAGTAGTGATACATGCCGGGGGTGCGTAGGCCGGCGAGATTGGCGATGTCGCTGAGTCTGCTTGCGGCGTAGCCGCGTTCGCTGAGTACCCGCGCCGCAGCGTGCAGGATTCGGTCCCGGGTGTTCACGGCATCGTGTATCCGCCGGACACCGAGAACATCTGCCCGGTGATCTGTCTGGCCGCGGCATCGGAGGACAACCACACCACCGAGTTGGCAACGTCGGCGGCGGTCGTCAGGCGCCGAAGAGGCGTGCCCATGACCATGAACTCGGTCTGCTTGTCGTCGAACACGGCGTCGTCGCCACCCGACCAGAGACTCTGCGCGCCGACTGCCTCGGGGCCGTCCGGTATCACCAGGCCGGGGCACACGATGTTGCTGCGAATTCCCTTGCGGCCGAATTCTTTGGCGGTGGTCCGCGCAAGCGCGACCACCGCCGCCTTGGTGGCGCCGTACACCGCTTGGCGGATCTGGCCGAAGGCGGCATCGCTGGCGACGAACACGATCGATCCGGCACCGGAATCGACCATGGAAGTCAGAACGGCCTGGGTGGTGGCCACCGACGCGAACATATTGACCTCGACGAGACGTTGCCATCGGGTCCGGTCGGTGTCCTCGGCGAGAAAACAGGGAACACTCCATCCCGCGTTGTTCACCAAGCAATCGACACCACCCCAGGCCGCGGTCATCTCTGACACGATGCGCTCGGGCACCTGCGGCTCGGTGAGGTCGCCCACGCTCGTCAGAACCGCTTGGGCGCCGAGGCGCTCGGACTCCTCGGCGACCTTCTCGGCCTGTGGGCCGTCGATGTCGGCGACCATGATCCGGGCGCCCTCGGCGGCGAAACCGTGGACGATGCCACGACCGATGTTCGACGCCCCTCCGGTGACCAGCACCCGCGCTCCTGCGAGACCGAGATTCATGCGGCATCTGTCCTTTCTCGAGCGCGTTCCCCTCTGGTGTTCGCGAGGATTCGGCGTCGGTGCCGATTGACTCGGATCGTTCTTTAATTTAGATTCGATTCATGATTTTGGAAAGGGGTGCCGGTGAAAACGTTCAACCGACCCGGATCTGGGGGACACGGTCCAGGCGAGGTCGCCCATGACGCGCCGGTACTGGTCGAGGTCGATGGCGCAGTCGCGCGAATCATCCTCAATCGTCCGCATCAACACAACGCGGTAACCACGGCCCTCGCGGCGGGTCTTCGCCGGGCGATCGCCGATGTGGGCCACCGGCCCGACGTGCGTGTCATCGTGCTCTCCGGTGCGGGCGGACATTTCTGCAGCGGAGGCGATTTCGATGAGGTCACCGCGCTCAGTGCGCGGGGCGTCGACGCATTGCGAGGCCTGTTCGACGAGTTCGGCGAGGCCTGTGCTGCGATCGGGGACGTCCCGGTGCCGGTCATCGCCGCGGTTGCCGGCGACGCCATGGCCGGTGGATTCGAGCTCTTGCAGGCATCGGACATCGTCCTGGTCAGCGTATCCGCCAGGATCTCGGACAATCATATCCGATTCGGGATGATCCCCGGCGGCGGTGGCTCCCAACGCCTGCCCCGACTGGTCGGCACGCAGCGCGCACTCGGCCACATGCTCAGCGGCGATCGGATCGACGGGGCACAGGCGGTGGCGTGGGGGCTGGCCTACGAGATGTACGCCGACGACGAATTCGCGGATCGTACCGAACAATTCGCGCGACGGATCGCGAGCTTTGATCCGGTCGCCGTCGGCAGGATAAAGCAGCTGGTCCGTTCCGGGCTGACGGGCCCACTGGACGAGGGGCTGGCCGCCGAGACCGATGCAGTCGTCGATCACATCATTGCCGGGACAGGAGCGCATGGTGCGCAGCGGTTCGCGGGACGAGGAGGACGTTCGTGACCACAATTCCCGACGCCGGGACCGCCGCAGCGGCGACGACGGCTCCCGTACTGTACGCCGTTGCCGACGGAATCGCGCGAATCCGGCTGAATCGACCCGAGGCGGCCAACGGGATGAACGTCGAGCTGCTCCGCGCCCTGCACGAGGCCATCCTTGCCGCGCATGCGGATCCGGGGGTGCGGGTCGTGGTTCTTTCCGGCGAGGGACGCAATTTCTGCGCCGGTGGCGATGTGAAGACCTTTGCCGCCAAGGGGGAGGCGTTGCCGGATTATCTCCGCGAGGCCACTGCCTGGCTGCAGTTGGCCACCGCGGCCTTGATTGCATTGAAGGCGCCGGTGATCACCAAGATCCACGGATTCGCGGCAGGCGGAGGAGGGTTCGGACTCACCTGTGCCTCCGACATCGTGGTAGCGGCCGAATCCGCAAAACTCTTCTCCGGAGCAGTCCGGGTGGGAATGGCGCCTGATGGCGGAACCACGGTGACCCTCACCCAGCTGGTTGGCCTACGACGGGCGATGGACATCTTGCTCACCAATCCCACCCTCAGCGCGACCCAGGCCAAGGAACTCGGCATCGTCTCTCGGGTCGTGCCGGACGCAGAGCTCGATGCCGCCGTCGATGATCTCGCTGACGAGTTGGCCGCGGCCGCTCCCCGAGCACTGTCAGAGACCAAACGCCTGGTGTGGGACGGTGTGGGTGCTACCGTGGCCGCGCAACTACCCGACGAAGCCAGGACAGTTTCCGAGCTATCGGGTACCGCCGATTCCCGCGAGGGTCTGGCAGCCGTCATCGAGCGCCGCGCACCGAGGTTCACCGGACGATGAGCGAGCCCACTACGCAGACCGCGAGCAGGAGCGAATCGCCGGTGCTTGTCACCGACGAGGGCGCCGCGCGCGTGATCACCCTCAACCGTCCCGAGCGCCGCAACGCGATCGACCTGCCCATGAGGTACGCCCTCGCGGAGGCCATCGAAACGGCGATGACCGACGATCCGGTGCGCGTGGTGGTCCTGACCGGCGCCGGGGGAGCGTTCTGCTCGGGCGGAGACATCTCCACCATGAGCAGGCAACCTGAGTCACAGACCCGCCCGCGCGCCGAGGCGGCTCAGCGGGTGATCCGTGCCATCTGGAATGGCCCCAAACCGGTTCTGGCTGCGGTGGAGGGCCCCGCGTTCGGAGCGGGCACCGCCTTGGCCATCGCCTGCGATCGGGTCATCGCGGCCTCCGACGCACTGTTCGGCACGACATTCACCGGCGTCGGCCTGGCGGGGGACATGGGAGTCTTCGCGAGTCTCCCTGCCCGGGTGGGTGTTCCGACGGCCAGGCAACTGCTGATGCTTCCCCGTCGGATCACCGGCAACGAGGCGCTGGAGATGGGACTCGTTGACTCGGTGTGCGGGCCTGGGCAGGCGTTGGCCGAAGCGATCGCCGACGCCGGCCGACTGGCGCAAGGGCCTCCCCTTGCGCTCGCAGCCATCAAATCCCAACTCAACGAATGGCCCAAGGACCGCTTCCAGAATCTCGACGACGAGGTTGAGCATCAGGTCAGACTCTGGGACAGCGACGATTTCGCCGAGGGCGTCGCAGCCTTCGGCGAACGACGACCACCGAACTTCCGCGGCCGATGATTCGTCATCGACCCCGACACCTCATCCACTCCCGGCCCATCACGCAGAACCTCTGCGACACGAGAGGACATCGACGATGACCACCACGTTGCCACCCGATTCGACCTTCGAGCAGCGTCTCGACGCTCTCATCCAGCCGACCCGGGTGCACGGTTCGCTGTACTCCGATCCCGAGATCTTCGCGCGTGAGTTGGAGAAAATCTGGTACACCACCTGGGTTTTCGTCGGTCACGAGAGTGAGGTCCCCGAACCCAACGACTACGTCCGCAAGAAGCTCGGCCGCCAAGACGTGATCATGACCCGGGACCGTGACGGACAGATCCATCTGCTGCTCAACCGCTGTGCGCATCGCGCCAACCTCGTCTGCGACGACGCGCAGGGCAATTCCAGCTCATTTCGCTGCCCCTACCACGGATGGACCTACCGCAACAGCGGTGAACTGCTCGGCTACCCGTACAACAAGGGCTACGGCGGCAAGAACGCCGTGGACCTGAAGATGGGGTCGGTGACCCGGGTCGACTCATACCAGGGCTTCGTGTTCGGGAGTTTCGCCGCCGAGGGGCCGAGTCTCGTCGAGCACCTCGGCGCCACCGCGGGCGAGATCGATCGGCTCGCCCGGCTCTCGCCCGAGGGTAAGGTCGCCCTGAATGCCGGCTGGCTGCAACACAAGACCAAGGCAAACTGGAAGTTGCTGGCGGAGAACGAGACCGACGGCTATCACCCGCAATTCGTGCACGGCTCGATCTTCGGGGTAACCGGATCGCCGATCGGTGCGCTCTACAGCGACAATTCCACGGCCGTCACGCGAAACCTGGGTGGCGGGCACAGCGAGAACGATCTGCGGCCCGAGTTCCGCAAGTTCAACGAACCGATGCGTTGGTTCGGGACGACCGAGTCCCGCGTCCCCGACTACGTCGCCGCGATGCGTGCCACGCATGGGGCGGACGCCGAGCGCATCCTCGTCGAGGGCGCACCGCACGTGATGATCTTCCCCAATCTCTTCATTGCCGAGATACAGGTGTTCAACATCCAGCCCGTTGCGGCCGATGAATGCGTGCAGTACTCGACGGCGGTCCAACTTCTCGGCGCGCCGGAACTGAACAAACGCATGATCTCCCAGTCGATCGGCTCGGTGGGTCCGGCGGGCATGCTCCTGGCCGACGACACCGAGATGTACGAACGCAATCAGCGCGGCGTGCAGATGCGTGAACCGGAATGGCTCGACGTGCGGCGCGGGGTGGTGCGGGAAGCGGTCGACGACAACGGGTTCACCATCGGCACCGCCACCGATGAGACCGGTATGCGGGGCTTCTGGTCCCACTACAAGACATTGATGGAGGCCAACCGATGACGACGACCGCACCCGAGGTGACCCCCGAGGTCGACATTCGTGACGTCGAGGCGTTCCTGTATCGCGAGGCACGGTACGCCGACGAGAACGACTACGACGCCTGGGAGGCCCTGTGGACCGACGATGCGATCTACTGGGTGCCCGCGGCCGACGCCGACGGGGATCCGTTGACGACGGTCTCGGTCATCTTCGACAACCGAAACCGAATTAGCACACGCTTGAAGCAGGTTCGGACCGGTAAGCGCTACGCCCAGGCTCCGCCGTCGAACCTGCGACGGTTGATCTCGAACGTGGAGATCCTGGGCACGGTCACAGCGCCGACCGGCGACTCCGATCTCGAGGTCGGGGCCAATGTGCTCGTCTTCGAGTCCCGCGAGCGTGGCAACGAACTCTGGGGCGGCCGGATCACCTACCACCTGAGGCGCTCACCGGACGGATTTCGGCTGTCGTACAAGAAGGTCGTCCTGGTCGATCACGACAAGGCCATTCCCACTCTGGGTTTCCTGATCTGAGACACGATGGCGGTGATCAAGATGAAAGGAACCGGCGACGGTGACGATGCCGTCTTGTCCAGTGGTGACGTGATCGGCAGTGAGTTCGCCGAGGTGCGGGTCAGTGTCGACCATGCGGGCAATTCGAGCCGCCTGCGCCTCGAGGACCTGCGCACCGGGCGCGTGCGCCACCTCGACGCCTTGGAACTCGAGACGATCGTGTGGCTGACCGACGGACATCTGAACCGGTTGCTCGATCCGTCCGCCGACCGCTGGAACGAACGCAACGGAGATCACCGATGACGGCCGGGATCATCTCCTATGCAACCTATCTGCCGACCTGGCGACTCGACGGAACCGACATCGGCGCCCGCGGCGACCGGGTGGTTGCCGGCTTCGACGAGGACAGCACCACGATGGCGGTGGCGGCTGCCGATGCCGCCCTGTCCGGAGCGGACCAGGTGGACGGGGTGTACCTGGTGACCAGTTCCCCTGCCTACGCCGACAAGACCAATGCCGTCACGGTACACACCGCACTGGGCATCGAATCAGACGTGGTTGCCGCCGACCTCGTCGGGACTGGAAAGTCGGCAGTTGCCGGCCTCACCCTGGCGGGTCATACAAGTGGACTGGCCGTCCTCTCCGATGTCCGGGTCGGACTGCCCGGCAGTCTCGACGAGAAGAGCGGAGGCGATGGCGCGGCCGCATTCCTGTTCGGCACCGGCCAGGATAGACCCGTCATCGCCGAACTGATCGGGGCGGCAAGTCGATCCATCGAGATCCTGGACCGCTGGCGAGCACCGTCATCGACCACCGGCGAGCGATGGGAAGAGCGCCTCGGCCAGGAGGTCTACGAGCCTGCCGTGCGCACTGTGGTCGCGCATGCGCTGGCGCAGGCCGGTATCGAGCACGTCGATCACGCCGTAGTGGCATCCGGGAATCCGTCGGTGGTCAAGCGGGCGTCGAGACTCGTTCCCGCTCAGCGCACCACGACCTCACCCGTGGGGTACTCCGGTGCGGCAGACCTCGGTATCGCACTGGCAGCTGCCTTCGACGTCGCCGCACCCGGCGAGGTTGTCGTCGCCGTGTCTGTCACCGACGGGGTCGATGTGCTCGTCTTCCGTACCACCGGTGCAATTCTCGATGCGCGGCAGGATGTTCCGGTCGCCGAGTCACGTGCCCACGGCACCCGCGTGGACTATCCGCGGTATCTGCAGTGGCGGGGGCTGCTGTCGCGGGAGAGTCCGCGACGACCCGAGCCGGATCGGCCCGTCGCACCTGCCTCGATGCGTAACGTCGAATGGAAGTTCGCGCTGACCGGGACTCGCTGCAACGCTTGCGGTTTCCTGCACCTACCGCCAATGCGGATCTGCCGGTCATGTGGTGCGGGTGACCTCATGGCCCGTGAGCGGGTGGCCGGACGAGGCGGCAGGGTGGCCACGTACACGGTTGACCGGCTGGCGTACTCGCCGTCGCCACCGGTGGTGGGAGCAGTCATCGACTTCGACGGTGGTGGCCGTTACACGTTCGAGGTGGCCGACGGCGCCGAGGGCATCGAGGTCGGTGCGCGCGTCACCACGACATTTCGGCGGCTGTACACCGCGGGATCGGTACACAACTACTTCTGGAAGGCGCGACTTCTGTCCACCGTCGACAGCGGGAACGGATCGGGCGAGGGCGGTGGCAGGTCGAGCGGTGTCGGAAGCCGACGAGAGGAGATGCCCGCATGAGCAGGGGTATTCGTGACGCCGTTGCGGTGGTGGCCATGGGTTGCACGCGATTCGGCGAACGCTGGGAGTCCTCGACTGACGATCTGCTCATCGAGGCGGTCGGCGAATGCATGGGCGATTCCCGAAAACTGGAATTCGCCGACGTCGAGGCGTTCTGGCTCGGCACCCTGGCCTCCGGGCAGAGCGGGATGACCTTGTCGCGCCCCCTCGGCATCGACTACCGTCCGGTGACCCGGGTCGAGAACTACTGTGCGACAGGCTCTGAAGCATTTCGGAACGCCTGCTATGCAGTAGCCTCGGGTGCCTACGACACAGTGATGGCGGTGGGCGTCGAGAAGCTCAAGGACTCCGGCTTCTCGGGCCTGCTCAGAGGAGACCCGCCGGCCGACCAGACCGCGTCGGAGGTGTCGTTCACCGCCCCCGCTGCGTTCTCCCTTCTCGACCCGGCCTACTGCGCCCGCTATGGTGTCTCCGCAGAGGAGATGCGCGCGGCCATGAGCCACGTGGCGTGGAAGAACCACGTGAACGGCGCCCGAAATCCGAAGGCCCAGTTCCGGTCGGAGGTCTCGGTCGAGAAGATCGAGGCGGCACCGAAGGTCGCCGGGCGGCTGGGTGTCTTCGACTGTTCGGGGGTGTCGGACGGCGCGGCGTGCGCGGTGATCGTGCGCGCCAAGGACGCGCATCGATACACCGATCACCCGATGTATGTGAAGGGGCTGTCCCTTGCCGCGGGCCCGGCGCAGGGCGCCGCCGATCCCGTTTACGATTTCACCACTTTTCCCGAGGTGGTGCGCAGCGCGCACGACGCCTACGCGCAGGCCGGCGTGACCGATCCGCGCGGAGAGTTCTCGTTCGCCGAGGTTCACGACTGTTTCACCCCGACGGAGATCGTGCTCATGGAGGATCTCGGTTTCGCCGACCGTGGTCAGGCATACAAAGACGTCCTCACCGGAGAATTCGACGCCGATGGCGTCTTGCCGGTCAACATTGACGGCGGGCTCAAGTCGTTCGGTCACCCGGTGGGTGCCAGCGGTCTCCGGATGCTCTACGAATGCTGGCTGCAGTTCAGCGGGCGAGCAGGCGACCGGCAGATCGGCGACCCGAAGCTCGCGTTGACCCACAATCTCGGTGGCCGTCCGGGAGGGTGTGTCTCATTCGTCTCGGTGGTGGGGTCGACTCTGGGCTGACACGAACTCCGGGCGCACACGGACGTGGGCGCACCCGGGACATGGCTGCCGGTCGCAGGCGCGAGCGAGAGTTTTCGAAGAGGAAGTCAAAAAGCGATCCGAAGAGGTGATGTCGATGGATGCGCCGGTCCGCCTTTCCGGCACCCGCGGTGCGGGCGTGCACGAACGCCGTCGCCGCATTCTGGACGATCATCCCGAGTGGCAACCACGCACGCTGAGCCGATGGCTCGATGACTGCGTGCAGCGATACGGTGACCGCCCGTTCATCCTCACCGATGAGATCACGTGGACCTATCGCGATGTGGCCGCACGGTCACGCGACCTGGCCGACGGGCTGCACATGCTTGGCGTGCGGCGTGGTGACCGGGTGGGCATGCTCATGGCCAACTATCCCGACTTCGTGGCGATCAAGTTCGCCATCGCCCGAACCGGCGCCACCGCAGTCCCATTCAACTATCTCTATCGTCGCGACGAACTCGCCTACGTGCTCGCACAGTCCGAGTGTTCGGTGCTCGTTACGATGACCTCCTTCGCGGGTCTGGACCAGTGCGCGATGCTCGATGACATCGTCCCGGGCTGGGACACCGAGGGATTCGCCGAGCGTGCGACCGACGCCGACGGCGTTCCCGCGCTGCGGCACGTGATCACCCTTGACACCGGTGGTCGCGCACCGGGTATGTCCACCGTCGAGTGGTTGGCCGAGGTCGGACGTCGGAATCCGGGTGTTGCCCGGGAGAATGCCGCGCCGCAGGATGTCGGTGACATCCTGTACACGTCCGGAACAACGGGATCACCCAAAGGGGTCATGGTCACCCACGATGCGGTCCTGCGCACGGGTTTCGCGTCGGCGTACACGCGCGCTTACGAGGACGGTCGTCGAATCCTGTTCTCGCTGCCGTGTTATCACATGTTCGGCTACGTGGAGGGGTTGCTCTCCGCCATGTACGTCGGCGGGTCGGTGGTGATGTATCCGTCGTTCTCCGCCGAACAGTATCTGGCCGGAGTGCAACGGCACCGTGCCACCGACCTGTTGTGCGTACCGACGATGGCCGTGGCGATGGTCGAACACCCCGATCGTGCCCTGTACGACCTGAGCAGTCTGACCGCGATTCTGTGTGGTTCGGCACCCGCGCCGATCTGGTTGTGGCACAAGGTGAGTGAAGAGTTCGGTGTGGACGAGATCGTCACCGGATATGGCATGACCGAATGTGGTGGTGCAATGACCCTGACTCTTCCCGAAGATCCCTTGACTTTGACGTCCGAGACCGCGGGAGCGCCGAAGATGGCCGGCCCGGCAGGAATGCCGCCAGACGGCAGGCTGACCGAATACGTTGCGCTCGACCCGCTCACCCACGAGGTGTTGCCCGCTGGAGAAGAAGGTGAACTGGCCTCCAGAGGACCCACGACGATGCTCGGCTATTGGCGCAAACCTGCCGAAACCGCGGCGTCGACGCACAACGGTCTGCTGCTTTCCGGTGATCTCGGAAGGGTGCGGCACAACGGCTACCTGGAGATCACCGGTCGAAGCAAGGAGCTCTACAAGAGTGGGGGTGAGCTGGTGATGCCCAGGGAAATAGAGGATCTGCTCGCCGCGCACGACGCCATTTCGCAGGTGTTCGCCGTGGGAGTTGTCGACGACCGGTGGGGAGAAATCGGCGTCGTGGTGATCGTGCGGACTCCCGGGTACGACATCACCGCAGAGGAAGTCGTGGACATCTGTCGCGAACACTTGGCTCGATTCAAGGTGCCCAAACGCGTCGTCTTCCTCGATCCCGAGGACCTCCCGAAAACGCCCACCGGGAAGGTTCAGAAGTTCCGGTTGGTGGGCCACGTGACCGAGAACGCCCGCACCGACAACGCGATACAGACGAGGAAGTAGACCATGACTGACAACCCACCCCGCCGACTCGTCGTGGTCGGAGCGTCGCTCGCCGGGCTCCGCGCCGTCGAAGCCGCGCGCAGACAGGGTTTCGAAGGAAGGATCACCCTGATCGGAGCCGAGGAACATCTGCCGTACGACCGTCCGCCGTTGTCCAAGGCGTATCTCGACGTCCTCGACGACGGCGATCCGCAGATCCCGTCTTTTCGTACCGAGGACACCTTTCGCGAGGAGTTGCGAGTGGAGCTGATGCTCGGGGCCGCGGCGACCGGCCTCGACACCGACGCTCGATGTGTGATCGTCGGCGAGACAACAGTTCCCTACGACATCCTGGTCATCGCGACCGGTGCGGGTGCGCGATCATTGCCCGGCACCGACGGCATTGACGGTGTACATGCGTTGCGGACACTCGATGACGCGAGGGCAGTGCGTGAAGCACTGGAATCCGGCGCACGCACGGTGGTGATCGGTGCCGGTTTCATCGGATCGGAGGTTGCGTCGAATGCCAACAAGCGAGGCCTCGAGGTGACCGTGATCGAAGCGATGCCGACGCCGCTCGTCCGGGCGATCGGGGCCGGCATGGGCACGGCCATCGCCGCATTGCATGAGCAGAATGGAACCGAACTGCTTTGCGGTGTGGGGGTATCGAAGATCCTCTCGGATGCCGGACGGGTCACCGGCGTGGAATTGGCCGACGGCCGTGTGCTGCCTGCGGACCTGGTGATCGTCGGCATCGGCAGTATCCCGGCGACGGAATGGCTGACCGGGAGCGCGGTTCGGCTCGACAACGGCGTGTTCTGCGACGAGTACCTTGCCACCGGAGTCCCCGGGGTGTTCGCTGCCGGCGACGTCGCCAATTGGTACAACGGTCTCTTCGACAGACATCAGCGACTCGAACATTGGACGAGCGCAGCCGAACAGGCAAGCGCAGCCATCCACAACGCCCTGCATCCGGAATCCCCGAAACCGTATGCGACAGTTCCATACTTCTGGTCGGACTGGTACGACAGCCGGATTCAGTTCGTCGGGGTGACCGATGCCGACGAGATCCGGCCGGTCGAGGGTGCACCGGGGGCCGATCGTCGATGGGTTGCCCTGTATCGCACCGGCGACCGGATCACCGGTGCGCTGGCGGTCAACGGGCAGAACGTCATCATGAAATACCGCATGTTGATCATGCGCGGAGCCTCCTGGGCCGAGGCGCTCGAATTGGCTGAGAAGCGCAAGGTCGCCGCCGGGCGATGAACCGAAGGACCGCAGCATGACCAGTACTGAGACTCCTGGATTGCGCAGTGAATCGCGTTGGGAGAAGGACACATCGATCGATCTCGACGAGTCGACGATCGGCGCGGTGCTGGTGCGCCGGGCACACGACCATCCGACCGTCGTGGCACTGATCGCCACCGCGCATGACGGGTCGGCCGTCCGCCTCACCTATTCGGAGTTGCTGGACGAATCGCGTCGGGTGGCCACACGGTTGCGCCAGCTCGTCGCCCCTGGCCAGATGATCGCGCTGTGGGCGCCGAACGTGGCCGAGTGGCCGATCATCCAGTACGGAGCGGCCCTGGCCGGCGTGGTGCTCGTCGCGGTCAATCCCGCGCTGCGGCCGCCTGAGTTGGAGTACGTGCTCCGGCATTCGGGGGCCACGGTGCTCATCCATGCCGATCGAGGACGTGATTACGACATGGCGGCGGTGGCCGAGGAGGTCGCCGCCACGGTGGGAGACGTTCGTACTGTGAGCCTGTCGGACCGAGACCGTTGGCGCGGAACGGATTCGGCGCCGGACGTCGAGGCCGAAAGCCGGATATCGCCCGACGACGTCGCGATGCTCCAGTACACCTCGGGAACCACGGGAAATCCCAAGGGTGTCTTACTCCGTCATCGGTCCCTGATCAATGTCGCGCGACTGACGATGCGTGAAGCACGGATGCCCGACCACTTGACGGCGGTCAATCCGCTGCCGATGTTCCATACCGCTGCATGCGTCATCGGCACGCTGGGGCCCTTGAGTGCGGCAGGAACGATGATCTTGGTCAAACAGTTCGCACCCGGACCGGTCATCGACGTGATGCGGTCGGAATCGGCAAACGTCCTGTTCTTCGTGCCCGCGGTGTTATCGGCGCTCGTCGAGTACGTGCGCAGTACCGGAGATGGCGCGCCAGAGTTGCGGGTCATGCTCGGTGGGGCGGCCACCATTGCCGCGACTCTCATCGAGTCCGCCGAGGCGACATTCGGTGGTCGCCTGGTGAACGTGTACGGGCAGACCGAACTCGCGCCGGTGCTCACGGCGACGAGGCCAGATGATTCACGTGAGGACAAACTGCGCACGGTCGGTCGTCCGCTACCCCAGGTCGAGTGCACGGTAGTGGACCCGGTGACCCGCGAAATCGTCCCGGTCGGTGTGGTCGGAGAGATTTGTGCCCGCGGATATCAGCAATTCGTCGCCTATCACGACGATCCGGAAGCGACCGCCCGTGCCGTCGACGGCGCAGGCTTCGTGCACACCGGTGATCTGGGTTCGATGGACAGCCGAGGATATCTGACGATCACCGGGCGACTCAAGGAACTCATCATCCGTGGCGGCGAGAACATCGCACCGGCCGAGGTCGAATCGAGGATTCTCGAGGTCGATGGGGTCGTCGAGGTGGCGGTCGTGGGCTTGCCCGATGCCCGTCTCGGCGAGACGGTCGCAGCTGTCCTGCGTTTGTGTGACACCTCCGTCGACCCTTCCGACGTGAGTCAGCAGGTTCATGCTCACCTGGTGACGTGTCTGACGCCTTTCAAGATCCCGGCGAGGTGGTTCATCGCCGATGCGCTACCGGTGACCCCCACCGGGAAGGTGCGCAAGTTCGCGATCGTCGAGGCGATTGCGAGCGGAGCGCTGGCGGAGATCTGAGGCGCGCCGCCAGAAAAAGGGGTCAGCGGGGGGAGAGGCTGGCCCGCACCATCGATTGTGCGGTGGCCACCACGGAGTCGACAGAGCCGCGGCGTGGGCGCCACCACTCAGCGGCCCAGTTCAGCGCGCCCAGGATCAGCATGCGTGCCACGAAGAGATCGAGATCCGCGCGGACCTCGCCCTCGTCGAACGCGTCCTTGATCAGGCGACGCCAGATGTCGCCGTACTTCTTCTCTTCCGAGCGTTGCCGGTCCCTGATGTGCTCGGGAATCTGGCCGGCATTGCGGATCGACGCCGTGGTGTAGTCGGACACCTCGAGCTCGTGCCGCAGATGGGCGTCGACCGCGATCATGATGCGGTCCATGGGGGTGTCCTCCGGAGTGGCCTGATCGAGCGCGGCCTGGAGATAGGCGCGCATCTCGGCCAGCCCGGACCACATGACCTCCTCGACGAGTTTCTCGCGGGAGTCGAAGTAGTAGTAGATGGCCGGCGCCTGCAACTCCGCGACTTTCGCCACGTCGGTCAGTCTGGTCCCCGCATACCCTTTCTCACTCAGTACGCGCGCCGCGGCATCGAGGATGCGTGCTCGCGTCCTCGCGGATTTCATTTCCCGATCGGGCTTCCGCGAGCGAGATTTTGATCCTGGGTTAAGCGTCACCACCTCACTATATCGACGGTGCGGTGCTGCGATGAGTCGGCCCGAGCCATCCTCACGCCTCAGGCGTATCCGCCCCCAATCGCGCCGCCGGCCCGGTGAAATAGTGTTCGCCATCGAACGATGCCGGATGCCCGGCCGCCAGGTATGTCCCGATGCCGGTCTGGGTGAGTTCGGCGAATAGCGGGTTGTCGGTGAGTGCTCCCGAGGCGACCACCTCGTCGAAGGTGCGGTAGCGCTGCGCGAGCACCGACGACCCGTTGAGCGCGGTGGCCGCCTCATCGGTGGAGTGTTCGGCGAACCACCTGCCGAACAACGCATTCAGCACGCTACGATGGATGTAACGGTCGGCCTCACGGGAGAAGTCCGCGTCGAGCGCCTGCTCGAGCGAAGCGATGACGGACTCGGTTCCGGTGATACGAACCAGATCCCGGAAATGCCGGGGCGTCAAAGCCACGAGCATGAATCGGTCGCCGTCGGCGGTGACGACGTCGGTGCCATAGGTGCCGTACACGTCATTGCCGGTCGCCGGGCGTGAGTATGCGTTGACCTGCGGTTCGGTCAGGTAGCCCAGGGTGCTGGCGATCGACAGTGCGGTGTCCTCCAACGGCAGACGGATCGACGCGCCCTGCCCGGTCCGCTCACGCCGGCGAACTGCGGAGGTGACGGCCAGAGCCGCATACAGACCGCAGATCACGTCCCACGCGGGTAGCACGTGATTGACAGGTCCGTTGTGGTCGACGGGGCCGGTGATGTTCGGGAATCCCACTCCTGCATTGACGGTGTAGTCGACGGCGGGCGAACCGTCGGAGCCGCCGAGCAACTCCAGGACAATGACGTCGGGGCGAAGTCCGCCCAGGGTGGCGTAGCTCATCCAGTCCCGACCACCGGCGTTGGTGACGAGAATGCCGCCGCCAGGACCGGATTCGGTGACCAGACGCTGAACCAGCCGCTGACCTTCGGCAGAGCGAAGGTTGGCGGTGACCGACTTCTTGCCCTTGTTGAGACCCGTCCAATAGATCGAGGTAGTGCCGTCGTCGGTGAGTGGCCAACGGTTCACGTCGGCGGCGCCGCCGATCGGATCGACCCGGATGACCTCTGCGCCCAGTTGTGAGAGGGTCAGCCCACAGAGTGGGGAGGCTACGAAGCTCGACACCTCGACCACCCGGACCCCGGCCAGGGGCCGGGGGTGTTCGGTCGGCATGTCAGAGGGCCTCGACGGTCGCGGCGAGACCCTGACCGCCGCCGATGCACATGGTGACCAGTCCGGTACCGCCACCTCGGCGGTGGAGTTCGTGGAGCAGGGTGGTGGTCATCCGAGCGCCGGTGGCTCCGATCGGGTGGCCCAGCGATATCCCGGAACCGTTGACGTTCAACCGATCCTGATCGTCCCACTTCCAACCGTCGAGCACACTGAGTACCGCTACGGCGAATGCCTCGTTGAGTTCGACGAGGTCGCACGTCTCCAGTAGTGCCGCGGCGGAGTCCAATCCGCCACGGGTGGCCAGCTTGTCGACCGCCGGTACCGGCCCGATGCCCATCCTCGACGGATCGCATCCCGCAGCAGCCCATCCGGTGAGGTAGCCGATCGGTTCGAGCCCGAGCTCATCGAGCTGGTCCTCGGCGACGATCAGGCAGGCGGCTGCGGCGTCGTTCTGCTGACTGGCGTTGCCGGCGGTCACGGTGCCGCCAGGCGTGACGGTGCGCAGCCGGGCCAACGATTCGGGAGTCGAGTCGGGCCGGATGCCCTCGTCTCGGGCGAAAACGATCGGGTCTTTTTTGCGTTGCGGCACGGTGATTTCGACGATCTCGTCGTCGAAACGGCCAGCTTCCCAGGCGGCGGCGGCACGCTGATGGCTGCGGGCGGCGTAGGCGTCCGCAGCCTCACGGGTGATGTTGTACTCGGCGGCGAGGTTCTCGGCGGTCTCGATCATCCCGGAGATCTCCCCGAAGCGCCATACCGGTTGGGAGCGTTCGCGTCCGCGGTCCAGGCGGTCATACATGGTGACATTGCCCGAGCGCGCGCCCCAGCGGTTCGTGGTCGAGTAGTACTCGATTCGGCTCATCGACTCGACCCCACCGGCCAGCACGGCGTCGGCGGCGCCGGTCTGCACCATCATCGCGGCGGTGACCAGAGCCTGCAGTCCACCACCACACCGGCGATCGAGTTGCATGCCGCCCACCGAGATGGGGAGGTCGGCGTGCAGCGCGATCCAACGTCCGACGCACGGAACCTCGGAATTGGCGTAGGACTGGGCGAAGACGACGTCGTCGATGCGTTCCGGGTCGATACCCGAGCGGGCGACGACGGCTTTGGCGACCGCGGCGCCGAGATCCTCGACGGGGACATCGCGCAACGCGCCACCGAAGGTGCCGACGGCGGTGCGCGAGGGTGCCACGATAGCCGCGCGGCGTAATCGGTTGCTGCTCATGTCACATGAACCGCCCGCCGGTGACCTCCATGACCGTGCCGGTCATGTAGGAGGACAGGTGACTCGCGAGAAACAGTGCGACCGTAGCGACCTCGCTGACCTCACCGGCCCGATTCATCGGGATCTCGGCCATCTTCTGATCCCACGCTTTCTGCGGCATCGCCTCGGTCATCGCCGAGCGGATGAGGCCCGGTTGGATCGCGTTGACTCGTACACCATGGTGTGCAAGCTCTTTCGCCGCAGCCTTGGTCATCCCGACGATCCCGGCCTTGGCTGCCGAATAGTTGGTCTGCCCGACCATGCCGACCTTTCCCGACAGGGAGGAGAGGTTGACGATGGCGCCGCTCTTGCGTTCGCGCATGATCGCCGCCGCCTTGCGGGTGCCGTTCCAGGTGCCCTTGAGGTGGACGTTGATGACCTGGTCGAATTGCTCTTCGGTCATATTGCGCATGGTGGCGTCCCGGGTGATGCCCGCGTTGTTGACCATCACGTCGACGGGTCCGAAATGTTGTGCAGCAGTTGCGAGCAGCGCGTCCACGTCGTCGCCGCGGGTCACGTCACACGCCACGCCGACGGCAACGCCGGCGTCGCCGAGTTCGGTGGCGGCCTTCTGCGCGGCCTCGGCGTTGATGTCGCCGATGACGACGTGGGCGCCTTCGTCGACGAATAGCTGTGCGATGGCGAAGCCGATACCCTGTGCGGCACCGGTGATCACGGCGGTCTGGTCCTTCAAGAGCGGTCCGGGCATGGGAATCCTGTCGTGTGAGTGTGCTGGGATGGTGTGGGGCGCGGCCGGCTACTTACTTGCAGCACGAATGAGGTTGCCGCCGATGATGAGTCGCTGGATCTCACTGGTGCCCTCGTAAAGCCGGAGCAGACGGACGTCGCGGTAGATCCGCTCCACCGGAACCTCGCGCATGTAACCGGTGCCGCCGTGGACCTGCACCGCGAGATCGGCGACCTTGCCGACCATCTCGGTGCAGTAGAGCTTGGCCACCGATGGTGCGGTCCGTCGGTCCTCGCCGGTGACGTATTTGAGCGCGGCGTCACGTACGAGTGCGCGCCCGGCCATCACTCCGGTCTGCTGGTCGGCGAGCATGGCCTGCACCAATTGAAAAGAGCCGATGGGCTTTCCGCCCTGGGTGGCAGTGGCCGCGTATTCGACCGACTCATCGAGGGCACGTTGTGCCTGCCCGACCGCGAGCGCAGCGATATGCACCCGACCTCGCGCGAGGGAGGTCAGCGCGGCGCGATATCCGGTCTCCTCGTCACCGCCGACGAGCGCCGAGGTGGGCACACGCACGCCGTCGAAGCTGACGTCGGAGGTCCACGCCCCCTCCTGGCCCATTTTCTTGTCCTTGACCCCGACCTCGACTCCGGGAGTATCGGCGGGAACCAGGAATACCGCGATCCCCGTGTTCTTGCCTTCTGCGGACTGTTCTGATTCAGCCCGCTCCCGGCGCTGGGTTCTGGCGAATACGACGAACAGGTCGGCGATCGGTGCGTTGGTGATGAAGCGCTTCTGCCCGTCGATCACCCACTGGTCGCCGTCGAGCGTCGCCTTGGTGCGCAGGCCGGCGGGATTCGATCCGGCGCCGGGCTCGGTGAGCGCGAAGGAGGCGACGACGTCACCGGAGGCGATGCGCTCGAGCCACTCCTTCTTCTGCTCGTCGGTCCCGAAGTTCACCAACACCTGCCCCGCGATGCCGTTGTTGGTTCCGAACATCGAGCGCAGAGCTAGCGTCGTGTAGCCGAACTCCATCGCCAGCTCGACGTCCTGGGTGAGATCGAGGCCGAGTCCACCCCATTCCTCGGGGATCGCGTACCCGAACAGGCCCATCTCGGCTGCTTGGGCGCGCAGGTCGTCGGGGATGGCGTCGGTCTCGGCGATCTCGTTCTCGCGTGGCACGACCTTGGTGCGGATGAAGTCGTGGACCACCGAGCGGATCTGCTCGAAGTCGTCGGCGCTGACGGCCGGGGTGTGCTGCTGTGCGGGTGAAGCCATGCGATCGAAATTATCAAATCGGGGAGGTTGTGCCAACTGTCCGACCTATATGTCCTGGCTATGGCTTGTATGGCGATTGGGCGATAGTCGAGTTTGATAATCTCTTCGCGTTGATGCGAGTCTAGGAGGCAGTGGTGGCACAGCCCGTGGGTGGTCGATCGGTCGAGGCGGCATCGTCGGTGCTCAAGCAGATTGCGGCCCAGGAGATCCGCCGTATGGTCTTCGCCGGCGAGATGCGGCCGGGAACCAAGGTCGATCAGGATGCGGTCGCCGAATCCCTTGGCATGAGCAAGCTGCCGGTGCGTGAAGCGCTGATCTCACTCAGCGGGGAGGGGATCATCGAGACGATTCCCCGGCGCGGCGCCTTCGTGGCCGACCTGTCCCGCGAGGACATTCGCGATCACTACTGGATGCTCGGCGTGATCTCCGGGCTGGCCGCCGAACGGGCCTCGGCAACGCTCTCCGATGCCGATATCGACGACTTGCGTGCTGTGGCGACCGAGATGGAGGAGGCGACCGATCTCCTCGAGATTGAGCGCCTCAACTTTCGCTTTCATCGGCTGATCAACCTCGGCACGCGCTCACGGCGTCTCATCGCCGAGCTCAAACTCCTCAGTGGGGCAATCCCGTCCGGCTTCTTCGACTCCCACCCGGACTCGGTCGCGTCGTCCTTGCGAGATCATCGCGAGATCGTCGATGCACTCGCCGGCCGCTCGCCAGGTATGGCGCGCACGCTGACCGAAGGCCACTTCCTCCGCGGAGGTCATCGTGCGGTGGCTCTCTTGGAGGAGCGCGGGTTCTGGAGGTGAGTAATCGTCCGCGGTCGGCGCGCTTGACGCGCGTCGCTCCGCGAGAGTGGCCGACGTCCGGGCGGAGCACGGCGGCGGCATGTCTTCCCCCGGAACCAAGGGTGCTGGTGTTGCGTGGGAGACCCTCGGCGAGAGTACTTACGCCTGGCTGGCCGAAGAATCGGTCCACCACCTCGATGGTGATCCGATGGTCGTGGGTGTCACGCCCTTCACAGCGGGCGCCGGCCAAGCGCGAGAAGGGAATCCGGTTGCGGCAGGCAGACAACGCGGTTCACCTGTTCGGCCCCGAGACCGGCGACCGGGCTGGTCTGACGGTGCGCCCGGCGAGGGGTCAGTGCGAGGTGGCCGGAGCTGCCGAGCCCGGTGCTGCCGAATCGGCGATCACCACGCCGGTAGGCGTCGGCTGGGGCCGTTGTTTGGGGATGCACAGGGTGATGGCCACGCCGACGAACGCTGCGACGGCGCCCACCAGGAAGCACCACTTGAATGTCGTGTGGGTGGGAATATCGTTGCCCGCCATACTGATCGTCGAGGTGGTGAGCAGTACCGCCATCACTGCCGAGGAGACGGTGGTGCCGATCGAGCGCATCAATCCGTTGAGGCCGACGGCCGCACCGGCCTCGGTCATAGGTACCGCGCCCATGATCAAGGTCGGCATCGCCGCGTAGCCGATTCCGACGCCCGACGCGGCGATGATCGACGCGATCATCAGCTGCCACGGTGAGCTCATCAGGAACATCGCGAGTAGGTAGCCCATACCGAGCACCGTCGCGCCGATGGCCAAGGTGTACTTGGCGCCGATCTTGTTGATCAACGTGCCCGAGATCGGTGCGAAGACCAGCATCATCAGTCCGCCGGGCGCCATCCACAGGCCGGCCTCGAGCATGGTCTGGCCGAGTCCCACTCCGGTGCGCACGTCCATCTCGAGCAGCATCGGGATGACGATCGACTGCGCCATCATGCCGAATCCGATGGCGACGGCGGCGATGTTGGTCAGTAGGACCGCCGGACGTGCGGTGGTCCGCAGGTCGACGAGCGGTTCGGGGGTTCGCAGCTGAGAGAAACCCCACGCGCCGAGCACGACGAGTCCGCCGATCAGCGTGCCGAGCGTGGTGCCCGACGTCCAACCCCAGTCGTTACCTTTGGACACGGCGATCAGTGCGGCCGACAAACCGATGGCCAAGCCGATCGCGCCGGCCAAGTCCAGCCGGCCACCGGCCGCGTCGGGTACGTGCGGGACGACCACAACGACCAGGGCGAGGACGGCCAACGACAGGATCGCCGACACCCAGAACAGACCGTGCCAGTTCCAGCTCTGCGCGATCCACGCCGAGAGCGGCAGGCCGATCGCGCCACCCACACCGAGCGTCGCGCTCATCGCCGCGATCGCCATCGAGGTGATCGCGGGTGGCGTGACCTCACGCATGAGGCTGATGCCGACGGGGATGAAGCCCATGGCCAGGCCCTGGATCGCGCGGCCGGCGATCATCGGGATGACCGAACTGCTCAGGGCGCACACGATGGAACCGCAGACGAGCAGCGCGGTGCTGCCCACCAGGACTCGCTGTTTGCCGAACATGTCGCCGAGGCGGCCGGCGATGGGCATTGCGATGGCGGCGGCCAGCAATGTCGCGGTGATCACCCACGACGCATTGGAATGGGAGGTGCCCAGCAAGGTGGGTAACTCGGGCTGGATCGGGATGACCAGCGTCTGCATCAAGGACGCGACGAGGCCACCGAAGCACAGTGCGATGACAGTGGTGATCGTGGCGCCATTGGACGACCCGTTGCGTGGAACGGACCTTCCTGCTCTCGGGCCTTCTGCTGACGGCGACGAAGTGGTGTCTGACACCGCACCTCCTAGGCTTTATGTAGCGTACATATGTACGGTACACATTCATGCCGCCCGCCTCGTGAGGGGCCTCGATCGGACATGCCGGGGGCTGCGGCAGAATGTCGGTGAGCGGGATGTCGAAAGAGGTCGTAGTGGGCGTATTCCACGGGGGTGAGCGCAACGGCACGTCACCTCCGGCGACCGCGACCTGCGACGGGGTCGACCACGCACCGTGGCCGTCGCCGCTCTACCGCGACATCGTCGAGGAACTCGATCGCTTTCGTCGACGCAAGAGCGAGCACCCCGCCGAGTCCGTACTCGAGCGCTCGGCGTTCGCGATCCTGCTCGTTCTCTCCGACGGCCGTGCACGGACCCTGCGGGAACTCGCCGACGAACTCGACCTCGAACAGTCCACGGTCAACCGGCAGGTGAACGCCGCGATCACACTCGGTTACCTCGAACGCTTTGACGTCGAGGGGTCGATGAGTAGGCTCATTCGCCCGACCAAGAGTGGACGTGCCGCATTCGCCCATGACGGCATGCTGCGGGTGAGTCGTCTCAAGCAGGTCTTCGCCGACCTCGATCCGGGTACCCCGGAGGTGCTGTTGCGCGAATTGCGCGCTTTCAACGAGGCATATGACCGTACGCTGCGGGCAGAACAACGGGGAGCGCGTTCGCGCGCCGACGGCTGAGGGGCGCGTGTGGGGACATACGCGGTGATCTGTTCGGCGTCGGGAATGGGTGCAGCGGTTGCTGATTCGTTGCCAATGGCCGAGCGTGTCGCGATCGGCATCGATCGAGACGAGCCGAGGTCCGGGACCGCGGCACGTGGGGCGGAACGCACCATCGTCGAGGTGAGCCTACTCGGGGTGACCGAACTACTCTTCGCCTTTCGTCTGCTACACCTTGCCGCCGGAGGGTGAAAGTGGTTGTCTTCAGCGTCAATTCGACAACAACGTTGCCGCTGGTCTTCGGGCCGCGCGGCGCCCGACTCGAGGACGGCGACACCGAGGGGCTGCAAGAATCCTGCACAGGCGGGGGTAAGGCGTTGTCGGGTCCCGCGGGCTACGCGGCGCCGAAGATCACGGTCACCCGGTGGTGTCGCGTCCACGGCACCGCCCCGAATGGGCGCCGGGAGGGCGTCACGGTCACTATCACCGCCCCCGGGCCTGTGATGACCCCGCTACCTCGGTCGTCACTGACCGGCGCGTCGTCGAAGAACGTCCGTTCGTTCCCGATTCCGTTGCGCGACTACGGAACACTGGGCCAGATCACGCAGTGGGTGATGCTGATGCTCTCGCCCTCCACCGATTTCATGGCGGGTTTGGTGATCGCCGTCGACGGTGGTATCGAGGCTCAGCTGCGTGCGCGGGATTGGCCTCGGGCCGTGCCGTGCACAGCTGTCCCGCGAGCTCGTCGCGAATGTGGGCGCCCGCCGGGTCGAGGCTCTATAGGTCGAGCACCAGCTTTGGCGAGAGCGATCGGGAGACGCAGGTCATGACCGTGTCGCCGCGTTCGCGTTCGGCACGTGACAGCACGGAGTCGCGGTGGTCGGGGGAGCCGCAGAGAACGTCAGCCTCACATGTACCGCAGATGCCTTCCATACACGACCCGATGACGTCGACGCCGGCCTCCTCGACCGCGGCGAAGATCGTCGTGTCCGGTTCGACCGTGACAGTCACCCCTGAAGCCGCGCACTCCACCTCGAAGGAGTCGAGTGCGCCCTCGGGTGCGTGACCGGTCGCGGCGACAAACCGTTCGAGATGCACGCTCCCGTCCGGCCATGCAGCGCACATCTCCTCGACGTCGTCCATCAGCGCGGCGGGTCCGCAGCAATAGACCAGGGTGTCGGTCCGCGGCTCGCCGAGTATTGCGTCGAGATCGAACCGCCCGCGGCGTTCGTCGCTGGCCCAGACCGTTACCCGATCGTCGGCGCCCAGTTCGTCGAGGAATGCCATGGAGTTCCGAGACCGACCGCAGTACAACAGGTTCCACTCGGCCCCGTCCGCCTGCGCCGCGCCGATCATAGCGCGAACCGGGGTGATACCGATGCCGCCGGCGATGAACAAATATCGCGGTGAGCCGACGAGCGGGAAGTGGTTGCGGGGACCCCTGACCTGCAGGTGCGAGCCCTCGAACAGCTTGTCGTGAACGAACTCGGATCCGCCGCGGCCGTTGCGCTCACGCAGAACCGCGACGGTCCATGACGAGCGGTCTGCAGGATCTCCGCAGAGGGAGTAGTGCTTCGACATCCCCGGACGCAGCAGAAGCTCGATGTGCGAGCCCGGACTCCAGGCGGGTAGCGAACCGCCGTCGGGATCGGTCAGGGTGAGCTCAACGACACCCTCAGCCGCGGTCCGCCGGCGCGCCACCCGCAGATCGAGCGTCCGCAATGCTGCACCACGGTTTCCGTGAGATGGTCGTGCAGGCACGTGGGCCGAACTGCTTGCTGCAGAGTCGTTGTCACCGGCCTCGCGTAGATGTGTGCGGTAGGGGCCCGGCTCGGGCCGCCGACCGCCGATCGGGGTAAGGCGCACCATCATCGAGCTGTAACCCCGCACGAAGTTCGACTGCACGCGCTCCGGCTCCGCAAGAACCTCGACGTCGTCGAATCGGGTCAGCAGTTCCTCCCACAGAATGCGCAACTGCAACTCCGCCAGCCGGCTCCCCATGCAGCGGTGCGTGCCGATCCCGAAGGCCAGGTGGTGGCGGGCATTGCGGCGGTCGATCACGAAGCTGTCCGGGTCGTCGAAGGTGCGCTCGTCCCGGTTGGCCGAGGCGTACCACATCACCACCTTGTCGCCCTGACGGATGAACTGGCCGTTCAACACGGTGTCACGTGTGGCGACCCGACGCATGTAGGCCAGCGGGGTCTGCCATCGAAGGATCTCGTGGACCAGCTTGGGCACGAGCCCAGGGTTGGTGCGGAGGCGGTCGAACTGATCTGGGAACTGGTTGAGCGCGAGCACACCGCCGGTCATCGAGTTGCGTGTGGTGTCGTTACCGCCCACGACCAGTAACACGAGGTTGCCGAGGAACTCCATCGGGCGGTTGATCAGATCGTTGGTGTCGTCGGAGAGCTGCATGAGGGTGATCAGGTCGTACCCGGGCTTCTCTCCGGCCGCCAGACGAGCCGCTTTGTCGTGCCATAGTGCGCTGAAGCTCCGTGCCATGTCGGCGGCGCCCCGATAGATCTCATCGGTGTTGTTGACCCCGCCGGTGGCCGACGCACTGGTGGCCACCAAGTCGGTCCACTGCACCAGCTTGCGTCGGTCCTCGTACGGGAAGTCCAGCAGCGTGGCCAGCATCCGTGAGGTCAGTTCCACACTGACCCCCTCGACCCAGTCGAACGGCTCACCCACCGGCAGCGCGTCTAGGACATCTCGAACCCGCGAACGGATCAGGCCCTCCATCTCCTCCAGATTCCGCGGAGCGACAACGCCCTGAACCGCGGCGCGTTGCTGGTCGTGGCGCGGCGGGTCCATCGCGATGAACATCTCGATATCGAGTCCTTCGGGTGGCGCGCCGAGAACGATCTGGGGTTCGGCGGAGAAGGTCTGAAAGTCCTTGTCGACGGTGACGATGTCGTCGTAGCGGGTCACCGACCAGAATGGGCCGAAAGCGCTGTCAGCCCGAAAGTGCACGGGCGCTTCGTCTCGCAGCCTCTTGAAGTAGGGCTGCCAGTGTCCTTGACGCCACAAGAATGGATTGCTGACGTCGATCTCGGTGAGATCCAGGTCCGCAACGTCGGGGATCTCCGACGCCTCGAAACGTGGCTGGCCATCGTCGACCATCAGCCTCTTGGCGCGCTGGAACAGATGCAGACCCTGGATTTGGCGTTCCATCGGCACCACGACCTGGGCTTTGTTGATGAGTCGATCGACAACGCGCATGACAACCATCGCTTTCGCTGGGTTCCGGGGTTCTTAGACAATAGCAGAGTAATTGTCTGCATCGGAGACAAACTGACACAATTTGTCTTGACGTCGGATCGAGTGTGGGCTCGGCCATGGACGGGGACCGGTGGGGCCGCCGCTCGGAATTCGTACCGGCCCGTGACCCCTCGACTCTGGCGATCGGCCCGCTGGCCGGCTCGGTAATCTCGTCGAGGTGAACACCCGGCAGACCTATGCGGAGGCGAGTAGGGCACTCTTGCGCACAACTCTGCTCGACGGTCTGCGGGATCTGCTGGTCGAAAAGGACTGGCCATCGATCACGATGGCCGACGTCGCCCGGAAATCGGGCGTCGGACGGCAAACGGTGTACAACGAGTTCGGTTCCCGCCACGGTCTGGCGCAGGCGTACGCGATGCGCCTGGCCACGGAATTCGCCGGCATCGTCGCATCGACCGTCGCCGAGCGCCCGAACGATATCCGCGGCGCGCTGCACGATGCGTTCGCCGCCTTCTTTGCCGTGGCCGCAGCCGACCCGCTCATCACCTCGCTCCAGCGCGGTGAGGCCAAGCCGGATCTACTGAGGCTGATCACCACCGATGCCGCGCCGCTGATCACGACCGCGAGCGCTAGTCTCACCGGCATGCTCACCACCTCGTGGCTCGGGCTCGCCGACGACGACGCGGTGTGCATCGCGCGGGCGATCACGCGCATGGCACTGAGCTACGTGGCGATGCCACCCGAGAGCGACCGCGATGTCGCCGCCGACCTCGCTGCGGTCATGGCCCCTGCGGTCATCGCTGCCCGCGGCGGTGACTCGGGGGCGGCTGTCACCCTGCCGACCGAGGAGTGAATGTTCATGGCGCAGAACCTGATCGACGTCGACTCGCTGACCGAGGAGATGCTCTCGGCCCATCCGCCGGTGATCCTCGACGTCCGCTGGGCGCTGGGGCGGACCGATGGGCGTGACCGGTATCGGCAGGGTCACCTCCCCGGCGCCGTCTACGTCGATCTCGATTCCGAACTGGCCGACCCGCCGTCGGCCGAACTAGGGCGCCACCCGCTGCCGTCCTCGGATCGCCTGCAGGAGGCCGCCCGACGCTGGGGTGTGGACGACTCGTCGTCGGTGGTGGTCTACGACGACATCGGCAACCTGGCGGCAGCCCGCGCGTGGTGGTTGCTGACCTGGGCCGGACACGCCGAGGTCAGAATGCTCGACGGTGGGCTCGACGCCTGGCGCTCGGCCGGGATGCGTGTCTCCGCCGGCGACACCGCCGCGCGGCCGGGCACCGTCAGCCTGACCGGCGGCGGTCTCCCACAGGTATCGCTGGACGAGGTGGCGCGATTGTCCTCGGAGATCCGGGACGGCCGCGATGACGTGGTCATCCTCGATGCCCGCGCCGTCGAACGGTATCGCGGGGAGACCGAACCGATGGATTCCCGCGCCGGACATGTGCCCGGCGCCGTCAGTGTCCCGACGGTCGGGAATCTCGCCGACGACGGGCGGTTCCTCTCGCCGGAGCAATTGCGGGAACGGTTCACCGAGGCCGGGGTCACCGAGAATGCGCAGGTCATTGCGTACTGCGGATCGGGAATCAACGCCGCGCACGAGCTCGCGGCGCTGGCCATCGCCGGGTTCTCGGGCACCTTGTTCCCGGGGTCGTGGTCACAGTGGTCGGCCGACGCGCGGTTGCCTGCGGCGGTGGGCCCCACCCCGTAGTGTGATGTCAGGCACTCACATGTGCACATTCGGCCATGTGTTCCGACAGAAAGATCGATGGGCCAGGTCCGCGTCGAGCATGTGCGGGGGCCGTTCCGGGCCAATCTGAGATCCACGCGACCCCGCGATACCCGAGCTCGACTTCACCCAAGGAGTGCAACGTTGCGCGATTTCCACTGCCGTAAGTGTGGCCAGCAGCTGATTTTCGAGAACTCGCTGTGTCTGAACTGCGCGAGCTCGCTGGGCTTCCATCTGCCCTCTCGAACCATCCAGGTCCTCGACGACAAGGCGCAAGCCCAGGTCGACGACACGTTGATCGGTCGCTGCGCCAACAGCGGCGTCGCGGCGTGCAATTGGCTTGTCGAGATCGGTGAGGGGTTGCCCGCTCTGTGTGAGTCGTGCCGGCTCACCCGCACCCGTCCCGACGACTCCGACAACGACGCCATGGCCGCCTTCGCCGAGGCCGAACTCGCCAAGCGCCGCGTCATCGTCGAACTCGACGAACTCCATCTGCCGATCTTCGGCAAGGACGAGGACCCGGAGATCGGCCTGGCCTTCGACCTGCTCTCCAGTGCCACCCAACAGGTCATCACCGGTCACGCCAACGGTGTGGTCACCCTCGACCTCGCCGAGGGCGACGACGTCCACCGCGAACAGCTGCGGGTGTCGATGGACGAGCCCTACCGCACCCTCATCGGCCACTTCCGACACGAAATCGGCCACTTCTATCAGATGGTGCTCGTCGGTGACGGCCCCAATCGCGGGCGCTACGAGGAACTGTTCGGTGATCCCGACGAGGACTATCAGGCCGCCCTCGATCGCCACTACGGCGACGGGCCGCCGGAGAACTGGAAGGACGACTACGTCTCGTCCTACGCCACCATGCATCCGGCCGAGGACTGGGCCGAGACCTTCGCCCACTATCTGCACATCCGCGACACCCTCGACACGGCCGCGGCGTTCGCCCTGGCCCCGGCCGGCGCCACCCTCGATGCCGACCTCCCCGGTCAGGTGGGATTCGATCGCATCATCGAATGGTGGCTGCCGCTGACCTGGGCGCTCAACCAGATCAACCGCTCGATGGGCCATCAGGACCTCTATCCCTTCGTACTTCCGCCGAAGGTCCTGGAGAAAATGGAGTTCATCCACGAACTGATCACTTCCGACGACTGAGCGGGCCGACCTCCGGTGATCCTCCCCGGTGGTCGAGGAGCCTCGTGCGGGTGCAGCGAGCACGAAGCGTCTCGAGACCTCGGCAAGCCGACGCTGGAACCCGAAACCGTCACCGGTGCACAAGGTCCCGAGGCTCCGTCGCCAGCGCTCCGGCGCACCTCGACCTCCGCGAAGGGCACGTGGGAGGTCGATCGGGTGCGTGCTTCGACCACCTGGGAGGGTCGGGCCGAGTGGGGCTTATTGTCCGGTGGTCCGGACGGGGGCCGCGGGGATTGACTCGCCGCGCGGAAAACCCTTGGGTGAGCCGAGCGAGTCGGATGAAATGGTCTGGTTGTGCACGGTATCCCCGAGTCGAAAGTGGATCGATCAGGCGTGAAGTTTCATTGGTTTCTCCCCACCAACGGCGGCGACGGCCGGACGGTGGTCGGCGGCGGCCACGGGGTGGCGGCGCAGGCCTCGTCACGTCCGGCGTCGGTGCCCTACCTCGGACAGATCGCGCGTAGTGCCGAACAACTCGGCTTCTCCGCGGCGCTCACCCCGACCGGGGCATGGTGCGAGGACGCATGGGTGTCGACGGCCATGCTCAGCAGCGTCTCCGAGCGGCTGAAGTTCCTGGTGGCCTTCCGGCCCGGTGTCACCGCTCCGTTCCTCTCCGCGCAGATGGCCGGGACCTTCCAGAATCTGTCCGGCGGACGCCTGCTGCTGAATGTGGTGACCGGTGGTGAGGATGCCGAGCAGGCCATGTTCGGTGACTTCAGCACCAAGGAGGAGCGCTACGCCCGCGCCGACGAGTTCCTCGAGATCGTCCGTCGCCTGTGGACCGGGGAGACGCTGACCTTCGAGGGCAAGTACCTCTCGGTGGAGAACGCGACCCTGCACCAGATCCCGGACCCGCTTCCCGAGATCTACTTTGGTGGCTCGTCGGCGGCCGGAATCGCCGTGGCCGCCAGGCACGCCGACGTCTACCTCACCTGGGGTGAACCGCCCGAGGCGGTGGCCGAGAAGGTCGCGCGCGTTCGTTCCGCGGCCGCCGAGCAGGGGCGGGAACTGACCTACGGCATCCGGTTGCACACCATCGCCCGCGCGACCTCGGAAGAGGCGTGGGCCGAGGCGGATCGGTTGCTGGAGAACATCTCCGCCGAGGACATCGCCCGCATCCAGTCCGGCCTGAAGCGCTCGGCGTCGGAAGGTCAGCAGCGGATGCTCGCACTCAACAAGGGTTCCAAGGACGGCCTGGAGATCTACCCGAATCTGTGGGCCGGTATCGGGCTGGTGCGCGGTGGGGCGGGGACCGCGATGGTCGGTTCCTACACCGAGATCGCCGACCTCATCGAGGCCTACCGCGACGTGGGCATCGACGAGTTCGTATTGTCGGGGTATCCGCACCTCGAAGAGGCGTACTGGTTCGGCGAGGGCGTGCTGCCGGAGCTGACCCGTCGTGGACTGTGGGAACATCCGGCGCCCCCGCGCGTCACTCGCGCCGCAGTGCCCTTCGGTGCGCCTGTCGCAGCGGTGTCGGCCTCGTGACCGTCGGCCCCGTGATCACCGCCGTCGTCGTCGGGAATCCCACGCCTGCCAGTCGAACCCAACTCACCGTGCGGCCGGTGTTGACCGAGATCGGCGGGACCATCCCCGGTCGCGGGCTCTACGTCGTCGATTCCCGCCATGACGATCCGGAGGCGTACGCCGACTGGTTGGCGGCGACCGCGCCGGTCGTATCCCGATTGACGGAGGTGCACGCGTGAGCGGGTTCCGAACCAACCAGGACCTCGACGCCACGCGACTTCGCAAGGCGTTCGGGATCTTTCCCACCGGCGTCGTCGCGGTGGCCGCGGAGGTCGACGGAGCGGTGATCGGCCTGGCCGCAAGCTCGTTCACCAGCGTCAGCCTCGATCCGCCGCTGGTGTCGGTGTCGATCGCGAACACCTCGAAGACCTGGCCGGATCTGCGTCGCGCCGATCATCTCGGCGTCACCGTGCTCGCCGACCATCAGGACGTCCTCTGCCGGCAGCTCGCCGGTCCGGTGGCCCAGCGATTCGACGGCGTGCTCCTCAACGCGTCCGATGAGGGGGCCGTCACCCTCGATGACGGTCTCGCACAATTCGATTGCACCGTGTACCGCGAGGTCGAGGCCGGTGACCACATCATCGTCCTGCTCGAGTTGCACGGCGTCGACCACCCCGAGACCGGCAGCCCGCTCATCTTTCACCGCAGCGGATTCGGTCGGCTCGCCACCACCGCGTGACGAAAGCCGCCGTAGATCCGTCACTGCCGTTGTGGTGAGCCGCATTCTGTCGGCCAACCCCACGTGAGAAACTCTGGCTTCCAGAGCAATGCATGGCCGACGACCGCCGCGCTGTCGAACGGCTCGGGACGCGGCAGCGCACCGAGGTGCAGCAGCCCCGCCGTGGCGGTGTTGATGGCGCCCCAGGCGATCGGCGCCGTGGCGCCCAGCCAGTAGCCGGGCCGAAGCACACCGGCGCGCAATCGTCGAGCCGTCAGTGCCGGTGCCGCGGTCAGTACCGTCTCGGTCATTCCGATGAGGACGAATAACCAACGGCCGTAGGCGAAGTGGTCCTCGGAGAATCTGTCCGCAGTCTGCCCGACGGTGCTCAGTAGAGCGTCGCCACCCAGACCCCTCTAGGTGCTGACCCCGGCGTGAACGAGACCGCGGATAGCGGCGATACCCAGAGCGGCGGACGCGCGTGCTGTCAGGCACTCATCCTCGTCCGAAGCCCACCGCGACAGATCCGGTCGGACCCCCCGATTGCACCCCAAAGTTGTTGTCGGGGTCAACGCCGAGTGCGTGAGTCGGGCACGGCAAAACTTCAGTGGCGCGCTACGTCGCCCACGGCGTGTTCGGTGACGCCAACCACGGCGGCGGGTTACCGTCGAGCGATGACCGAGAGACCGTCGACCGAGAGACCAGGGACGCAAAGCCGGGGGATCTTCCGGAAGAAGTCGGTCGATACCGTCATCCACCAAAACGACGAGGGGCATCAGCTCGAGGGCGGGCGACTCAAGCAGGCGCTGCGGACCCGTGACCTCATCGGGTTCGGCGTCGGAATGGTCATCGGTACCGGCATCTTCACCCTCACCGGCGTGCAGGCCAAGAACAACGCCGGTCCCGCGATCATGATCTCGTTCGTCGTGGCCGGTGTGATCGCGCTGTTCGCCGCATTCTGTTACGCCGAGCTGGCTTCGGCGGTGCCGACCGCGGGATCGTCCTACACCTACGCTTACACCACGCTCGGCGAGATCATCGCCTGGATCATCGGCTGGGACCTCATCCTGGAGTTCGCCCTCGGCGCGGCGGTGGTCTCGCGCGGTTGGTCCGGATATCTGCAGGATGTGTTCAATCTGCCGACGACCTTCTTCGGCGAGAGCTCGACGGTCAACCTGGGAGCGGTGGCGATCGCCCTGGTGCTCGGCGTGGTCGCCACCATCGGCATCAAGGAATCCGGTTGGCTCACCAACGCTCTGGTGTATCTCAAGGTGAGCATCTGCGTGTTCATCATCATCGCCGGGTTGTTCTTCATCAAGGCCGCCAACTACACCCCGTTCATTCCGCCTGCGCAGCCGACCGGCGGCGACGGCGGGTTGAGACAACCGTTGTGGCAGTGGGCCACCGGCGTCGAGGCGACGGCGTTCGGTGTGGCCGGGGTGTTGTTCGCCTCGGCGGTCGTATTCTTCTCCTACAGCGGGTTCGAGATCGTCGCGAATCTCGGGGAGGAGACCAAGAATCCGGCCCGCGCCATGACCCGTGGACTACTCGGCACCCTGCTCATCTGCACGGTGCTCTACGTGGGTGTGTGTTTCGTCGTGGTCGGCATGGTGCACTACACCGACCTCAGTGAGGGCGCGCCACTCTCGGATGCGTTCAATCAGGTGGGCTTGAGCTGGGCGGGCGTGCTCGTCGGTATCGCCGCGGTTGCCGGCCTGACGTCGGTGATCCTCGTCGATATCGTCGGTATGTCGCGGATCGGGTTCGCGCTCGCCCGCGACGGTCTGGTGCCGCATTCGGCGGGCAAGATTCACCCGAAATGGCAGACGCCATACCGCATCACGATGCTGACCACCGCGGTCGTCGTGCTCCTCGGTGCCTTCGTCCCATTGTCCGCGCTTGCCGAGATGGTCTCCATCGGTACCCTTTTCGCATTCCTTGTCGTCTCCATCGCCGTCCCCGTCCTGCGTCGAACCCAGCCGGAGATGAAGCGTCCGTTCCGGGTTCCGTGGTCGCCGGTGCTGCCGATCATCTCGGCGATCTGCTGCGCGGGGCTGATGGTGAACCTTGCGATCGAGACCTGGATACGGTTCGTGGTCTGGCTGGTGATCGGTTTGGGCATCTACTTCTTCTACGGCCGCACGCATTCCAACCTGGCTCGTGCGAACCGGGATTGGTCAATCACGGCCGAGGAGTCACCCGCGTCGTAGCGTGAGGATCGCCACCTCGGGTGGCGCACCGACCCGCACCGGTGGGCCCCAGGCGCCGGCGCCGCGCGTCGTGTACAGCGTCGTCTCGCCGACCCGGTCGAGGCCCTCGACCGATGGCTGCTGCAGCGGCACCAGATAGCGGATGGGCCAGATCTGACCGCCGTGAGTGTGACCCGAGAGTTGCAGATCCACACCGAGATCCGAGGCCCGAAGTGCCTGCCGGGGTTCGTGGGCGAGCAGCAGGCGAAAGCGTTGCGGGTCACTGCCGGCCAGCACGCCCGCCAGGTCGGGCCGGTACGGTTCGGGCGCGCTGTGGTCGTGGATGCCGACCACGTCGATCGTCGCCCCGCCGCGGCTGACGGCGACGCGCTGGTTGCGCAGCGTGGTCACGCCCACCCGCTCCCACTCGTCGAGCCATCGACCGCCGTCGTCGCTGTAGAACTCGTGATTGCCGCTGACCCCGAACACCCCGAGCGGTGCGCGTAGCGCGGTCAACGGCGCGAGATCGCCGAAGAGTTCGGCGACCGTGCCGTCGGTCAGGTCACCGGCGATCGCGATCAGGTCTGGCCGCTGCGCGTTGACCAGGTCGACGACGCGCCGGGTGAAATCGGCGTCGCGGGCCGGTCCGACGTGCAGATCGGAGATGAGCGCCACCCGCGTGCCGTCGAAGGATTCGGGCAGGTCGGCGAGCCGGATCTCGGTGTGGGTGACCCGCGGATCGGCCGCCTCGACCACCCCGTACGCGGTGAGTGCGACGGCCGTGACGGCCACGGCCCCGGTCGCCGCGCGGACCGCCTGCAGGCGTCGTCGGCGTCTCGGCCCGGCGAGCTCGTTCGGTGACCGCCGGAGGACCAGCCGCCAGATGAACGCGCCGATACCGACCACCGCCAACCCGAGCACCAGGTACAACACCGTCGCCAGCCAGGTCAGCCCGAGCCAGGCCAGGGGACGAAACGTTGAGGGATTCAGTCCGCGCCCGGTGGCGATACCGACGACGGCCAACGCCCAGAACGCGACGAGCAGGGCGTCGGCGATCACCGACCAGGGGCGCGGCAGGGCTGTGGCCCGCACGAGGCGACGATGCAGCCAGAAGGTGATGAGCGCGAGGAATGCGGCGAAGAGGACAATCATGGCAAGTTGCCGCGAACACTACCGCAGAACGGGCCCGAAGTGCTCATCCGTTCCCGCACGCTCAGTTCGGATCGCGGGTGATCTTATGCCCGGCATCCGGGTACAACATCACCCGGAACCATCCGGGCGGAGTCCATGATGGAGTGATGAGCTTCGACATCGCGACCGCACAGACCGGCACCTACTCCGAGCTCGCCGAGGCCGCGGCGGGCCTCGTTGCCGGCGAGCACGACCGCATCGCCAACGCGGCCAACATCTCCGCGCTGGTGTATCACTCACTGCCCCAGCTGAACTGGGTCGGCTTCTACTTCTTCGACGGCACCGAGCTGGTCGTCGGGCCGTTCCAGGGCAAGCCCGCTTGCGTGCGTATCGGTCTCGACCGCGGGGTGTGCGGCGCAGCGGCACGCACCCGCACGACGCAGCGCGTCGCCGATGTCCATGCGGTTCCCGACCACATCGCCTGCGACGCGCAGAGCCGCTCGGAACTCGTCGTGCCCCTCGTCGGCGCCGACGACGAGTTGATCGGCGTCTTCGACCTCGACAGCCCGGTGCCGGAGCGCTTCACCGCCGACGATCAGCGCGGACTGGAGGCCATCGCGGCGGTCTTCGTCGACTCGCTGCGGTGATCGCCGCGCACCGGCGTCGCCATCACCGCCGACCACCAGCTCGACAGTGGGGACGGGTCGGGCCACACCACGTCGGTGCGGGTGGGCGCATCGTGTTCACGGTCGGTCATGCTGTCCTCCTTGTCTTTTCGCCGTGAGACGATCGACGAAGACTATTAGCACTCTTTTGCTTCGAGTGCTAGACGAGTGCGTTCGGCGGGGTTATAGTGGGACTCGTACAGCGTGAGAGCTGCCTGTCAAAGGGTGGCAGGCAGCCTGGTCTTCAGGAGGTGAGTGCTGTGCTTCGTTTTGATCCGTTCAGTGATGTCGACGCGCTTGCTCGGGGATTGATGACCGGCTCGATGGCCGGCAGTCAGCGCGCCCCGCGGTTCATGCCGCTGGACCTGTACAAGGTCGGCGATCATTACATGCTGATCGCCGACATGCCCGGCGCCGATCCCGGATCGATCGACGTCAATGTGGACAACGGTGTGCTGACCCTCTCTGCGCAGCGCAGCGCCCCGTCTGACGACGGAGTGCAATGGCTGGCCAGTGAGCGGTTCTCGGGGAGCTATCGCCGCCAGATCACCCTGGGTGACGGCATCGACCCGGCGCGCATCTCGGCGACCTACGACAACGGTGTGCTGCATGTGAGCATCCCGCTCGCCGAGGAGGCCAAGCCGCGCAAGATCGCCGTCGAGACCAAGAGCGATCCGCACGCGATCGCGGCCGGAACATCGGGCTGAGACAACCGGTCGGGCAGAGGCACCCCATGGCCGGCCGGGGAACCGAGGACAACGCAGGAGGTTGTGATGAACATGCCTGCACAAGAACCGTTTCCGAAGGCCGACGAGGCCGACTGGGTGGAACAGACCGTCGAGGTCACCGACGACTCCGGTGTCGAGGAGTATCCGTACACGCCCCACGATGACGGTCCCGACACCCAGGCGGAGCCGATCCCCGGTGAGCAGCGCACGCCCGGTTCGCGCTGACACCCGGATCCCGCATCCCCGATGGGGACTCGATGGCGGTGGCGTCACCAACAAACGGTGGCGTCACCGCCGTCACCGCATGAACGGGCGGGCGTAGGCTCGATGTGACGTCACCGACATACGACCCCGGGGGATCTCGTGACCACTGCCTACGACTTCACCGCCACCGACATCGACGGCAATCCCGTCGATCTGAGCACCTATCGCGGCCATCCGCTGCTCATCGTGAACACCGCCTCCAAATGCGGATTCACACCCCAGTATCAGGGTCTGGAGAAGCTGCACCGCGAGTACGCCGACCAGGGGCTGGTGGTCCTCGGATTCCCGTGCGATCAGTTCGCGCACCAGGAGCCCGGTGACGAGGACGAGATCAAGAACTTCTGCTCGTTGACCTACGACGTGACCTTTCCGATGTTCGCCAAGGTTGACGTCAACGGTCACGACGCTCATCCGCTGTATCAGTGGCTGCGCCAACAGAAGTCAGGAATCCTGGGTAGTCGGATCAAGTGGAACTTCACCAAGTTCCTTGTCGACAAGTCGGGTGCGGTGGTCGCGCGGTTCGCGCCGACGGTCAAGCCGGAGAAGCTCACCGACGATATCGACAAAGTGCTCTGACGGCGGCTATCGAGCACGAACGTCTCGGACAACAACTGCGGGGCACCGGTATGAACCGGTGCCCCGCAGTTCTTTCCGCGATGCTGTGTGCCGTATCAGTCGGCAAGGGTCGCCGCGTCGATGACGAAGCGGTAGCGCACGTCGCTGTCGACGACGCGATCGTAGGCCTCGTTGATCCCATCGGCGCTGATCGTCTCGATCTCTGCGCCGATGCCGTGCTCGGCGCAGAAGTCGAGCATCTCCTGGGTCGGGGCGATTCCGCCGACCATCGACCCGGCCAGCGAGCGCCGATTGTTCAGCAGCGGGAATGCCTTGAGCTGCAGTGGATGCTCGGGTAGCCCGAGTTCGACGAAGGTGCCGTTGACCGCGAGCAACGAGAGGTATTGGTTGAGGTCGAGGTTGACCGACACGGTGTTGAGGATCAGATCGAATTCGTTGCGCAGCGTGCGGAAGGTCGACTCGTCACTGGTCGTGTAATAGTGATCCGCGCCGAACCGCTTGCCGTCCTCCTCTTTTCGCATCGACTGGCTGAGTACGGTTACCTCGGCGCCGAGGGCGTGGGCGATCTTGACGCCCACGTGCCCGAGCCCGCCCATGCCGATGATGGCGACCTTCTTGCCCGGCCCGGCGCCCCAGTGCTTCAACGGCGAGTACAGCGTGATGCCCGCACACAGCAGTGGGGTGGCCACATCCAGCTTCAGGCCGTCGGGAATCCGCAGCACGAAGTCCTCGGTCACCACGACCTGCTGCGAATAGCCACCGTGGGTGAACTCACCCTCGTAGGTGGTGGAGTTGTAGGTTCCCACAGCACCTTTCACGCAGTACTGTTCGTCACCGTCCTTGCAGGGGCCGCACTCGCCACAGGACTGGACGAAACAGCCGACGCCGACGCGGTCGCCGACCTTGTGCCGGGTGACCTCGGCACCGACCGCTGAGACGGTGCCGGTGATCTCGTGGCCGGGAACCACCGGATAGGTGGTGCCGCCCCACTCGTTGCGGGCGGTGTGGATGTCGGAGTGGCAGATGCCCGCGTAGGCGATGTCGATGAGAACGTCGCGCGGCGCGAGGTCCCGACGTTCGATGGTGGTCTTCGACAGCGGCTGGTCGGGTGCGGTGGCGATGTAGGCGTTGACGGTGGTCGTCACGGGTGTCCTTCCCGAGCGCACGCCGCAACCCGAGGGAGGTCGGGGGAGTGGCGCGGCTCTACTCGATTGCCTGCACCATCCATTGTGCTCACATATGGCCGCGCGCGCATACTCGCAGCGCACACCGTCGCGGATGCCGGTCCGGGGTGATTTGCGGAGATCGCGCCAGGTCTACGTCCGACGCCACCGCGGTCCGGGATCCACGTCGAGTCCGGCAACGTGCAGCGACCCCACAACGAGGGCCTTGACGGTCCATCGGAGGTCGGTCTCGATGTCGTCGTCGGGGAGGTCGGCGCGTGCGCTCGACGGTCGTTTCTCCCACCCGTAGGAGGCGTAGACGGTATCGGCCAGTGCGACAGCGGCAAACGCGATGCCGGAGAGCAGGGTCCGCGCGGTTGCCGGGTCCAGGTCGTACACCGCGGCGACGCGATGGTGGTGCGCGCCGATCTTGGCGACCATCGTCGCGGTGGTGTCGGTACGACGGGTGAGAAACGGGGTGATGCCGGGGTGGTGGTGCGCGAGCAGACGTATCGACAGCGCGAAGTCGAGGAGGTACTCGTGGATCGGGAGGGTTGGGTGCGGGTCGGGGATCGACCAGTCGAGGAAGATCTGCTCGGCGATGAGTGTGCGCAGTTCGCCGAGGCCGTCCACGTGTTTGTACAACGCCGCCTGGGTCACCCCGAGCTGCTTGGCCAATCCGGCGAAAGTTACTGCGGGAAGCGTCATCTCGATTCCGGTGGCGATGATGCGAGCACGGTCGAGGGTCGGTGGGCGGCCCCGACGCCGAGGTGGCGCCGGGGCGTCGGCACTCAGGCTCACCTTCTCGTCCATGATTTTTATAGTACCCATAAACTAATTGATGGTAGCGCGTATGGCCACCGAGTTCGCCACTCCGTCCGCCTGATCGGGTGACCCCGATCAGACATCACTGCGCGGCGACGAGCATCGCAGTGGGCTCACCGACCTCACCGCACGAGTGGTGCGCATCATGCGAACCAGTGCCGGACTGCTGCGTGTGGTGCTGGACATCGGTGAAGCGGCTCGGGACTCTACGTGGGCGCGGCCGAATGTGGCGGTCCGGATCGGCCTCGACGACGCCGAGGCCCGCTCCCGCGTCTACACCGTGCGTGACGCCGACCTCGACGCGGCACGGATCACACTCGACGTGGTTCAGCATGGTGCCGACAGCCCGATGATGCGATGGAGCACGGTGCTTCGTGTCGGCGATGCCGATCGGGTCCGCTTGCGGACCTATAACTCGTTGATGGCGCAGTGTAAGACGCTCGCCGATCTCGACGACCTGGCTCTCGAAGTCGGATCGACGTTCCGCGGCGGGCATCGAAAATACATGCGTGCCAGCGCATCTGGTACTTATCGCCCGATAGACGATCTTCTTCGCATATCGCCCGACGGGGTGGCTGTCGCTCGGTTTGCGTCGTATCCTCCTCCTGTTAATGGTTGTCGTTGCCAGTAGGGCGTGAGCCCGGAACGGATCGAGAGTGCGCATCAGCAGAATGGCGGTGGCGGCCGTGGCCGCTGCGGCCGTGGTGGTCGGTATCGCCGGATGTTCGAGTTCGTCGGGCGGGTCCGACGACTCGACGATCCATGCCGTGGCTGCGGAAAACGAGTACGCCGACGTGATCTCGCAGGTCGGTGGTCACTACGTATCGGTCTCGGCGATTATGAGCGACCCCAACACCGACCCGCACACCTACGAGGCGAGTCCGGCGGTGGCAGAGGAACTCCGCGACGCGACCCTGGTGGTACAGAACGGGGTGGGCTACGACGACTTCATGTCGAAGCTCGAGCAGGCGTCTCCGGCCAACGGTCGCAAGGTCATTGTGGCCCAACAGGTACTCGGACTCCCGGACTCCACCCCCAATCCGCACCTGTGGTACGACCCCAAGACGATGCCGGCGGTGGCCAAGGCCATCGCCGACGATCTCGCTACGCTGCAACCCGCCCACAAGGACGAGTTCGAGAAGAACGCGGCGGCATTCGTCGCCTCGCTGCAGCCCTGGACAACAGCCCTGGCGAGCTTTGCCAAGACCCACCCCGCGACACCGGTTGCCGTCACCGAGCCGGTCGCCGATTACATGCTGCAGGCGGCGGGCACCGACATCAAGACGCCGTGGACTCTGCAGGCGGCGATCATGAACGACACCGATCCGTCGCCTCAGGACTCGACGCTGCAGGATTCGCTGCTGAGCGACAAGCAGGTCAAGGTCTTCCTCTACAACCAGCAGGTCACCGATGACACCACCAGCAAGTACCTGGCACTGTCCAGGCAGCACGGGATTCCGGTGGTCGGCGTGTACGAGACGATGCCCACCGGCTACACCTACCAACGGTGGATGACCGCCGAACTCGATGCGATGTCCAAGGCGGTCACCGACGGCACCTCGACCGAGAAACTCTGATCCGGTGGAAGGTCCCGCGAACTCGATTGTTCTCGCCGCACACGACATCCGGGTGAGTCTGGGCGGCCAACCGGTGCTCGGCGACGTCTCCGTCGAGGTGGCGCCGGGAGAGTTCGTGGGACTGATCGGTGCCAACGGCGCCGGCAAGACGACGCTGCTGCGCGTGCTGCTCGGAGTGCTTCGTCCGAACTCCGGGCAGGTACATCGGCCCCCGCGTGGCGCGATTGGGTACCTCCCGCAGAAGGTCGGCGTCGACGCCGACACCCCGTTGCGGGCCCGCGACATCGTGGCCCTCGGCGTCGATGGCGGGAGACTCGGTATACCGCTGCGGCGCAGTAGGTTACGGCCCATCGTCGACGAGGCGCTCAAAGCGGTGGGCGCGTCGCGCTTCGCCGACAAGCGCATCGGCGAGCTTTCCGGGGGACAACAGCAACGCGTCCTGCTCGCGCACGCGCTGATCCGAAAACCGCAACTGTTACTCCTCGACGAACCGTTGGCGGGCCTCGACCCCGGCAGCTCCTCGGACATCGTGGATCTCCTCGACACCTTACGCCGCACCACGGGGGTGAGCATCGTGATGACCGCCCACGACATCAATCTGCTCCTGCCTGTGATGGATCGCGTCGTCTACCTCGCCGGTGGCGCGGCCGTCGACGGCCGCCCCGACGAGGTGATCACCACCGAGGTGCTCAGCGGGCTCTACGGACGGCCCATCCGCGTCATCCGCACCGACGGGCGAATCCTGGTGCTCGCCGACGACCGGATGTCCTCGCCCGGTCTCGTCGCGCACGACGCACTCGGGGTGTAGGGGCCACATGAGCGGAAATGAGTGGCTCACCGGATTCTTCACCACCGAATCGGTCCAGACCGCACTGCTGGTGGGTGGTTTCGTGGCCGCGGTCGCCGCCGTCGTGGGCGTCTTCACCGTCGTGCGTGGGCAGTCCTTCGCCGGTCACGCACTCGCCGACCTCGGCGCCGTCGGCGGTTCGGCGTCGTTCCTCCTCGGCATCAGTCAGCTCTGGGGATTCGTGGGGGCCGGCGTTCTCGCGGCACTTCTCATGGAGGCCATCGGGATTCGCCGTATCCAGGGTCGCGACGTGGCCACCGGGGTGATCCTCGGGTTCGGTCTGGGCCTGACCTCGCTGCTGCTGTACTTGGCGACCACCAACGGTTCCGGCGCGTCACACGACGCCACGGTGTCGGTGCTGTTCGGATCGCTGTTCGTCATCGATCGGGCACTGGTGCCGGTCGTCGTCGCCCTCGGCCTCGTCGCACTCGCCGTGGTGGCAGCCATGTACCGGTGGCTGCAACTCGACCTCGTCGACCATGACCTCGCCACCGCCGCCGGCGTGCGAGTTCGGTTGTCCGGCTGCGCCTTCCTGATCGCCTTGGCCCTGGCGGTGGAGTTGTCGTCGCTGACGATCGGCGTCATCCTGTCCACCGCGCTGCTCATCGGGCCACCGGCGACCGCGCTGCTGGTGACCCGGCGGTTCTCCACCGCGATCCTGCTCTCGGTCATTCTCGGCGTGGCCGCCACCTGGCTGGGTTGTCTGCTCTCCTATGAGAGCCACTATTGGGCTGGTACGCACGGCAATTGGCCGGTCAGCTTCTGCATCGTGACGCTGGTGTTCCTCGCCTATCTCCTCGCGCGCGTGGTGTCGGCAGGCCGCCGGCGCCACGTCCCCGTCGCGGTGCCGGTGCCGAGCTGATGTTCGAGCCGTTTCTGATCAATGCCTGGATCGCCGGCACCCTCGTCGGGATCATCGCGGGAGTGGTGGGGTTCTTCGTCGTCCTGCGCGGGGATTCCTTTCTGGCGCATGCCGTTCCGCATGGCGCCTTCGCCGGTGCCGCGGCTGCTGTCCTGGTGGGCGCCAGCCCGCTGCTCGGTCTGGGCGTCGCCGCCACCGCCGGTGCGATGACGATCTCCGCGCTGGGGGCGCGCGCCCGCCGTGATGTCGCGACGGCGCTGGGCCTCGTGCTCATGTTGGGGCTCGGTGAGTTCTTCCTCAGCCGCGGCGACCAGTACTCCTCACAGGTGTACGCGCTGCTGTTCGGGCAGATCCTCGGAGTGTCGACGATTGCCATCGTCCCGATGGTGGTTCTCGGTGCGCTGTGTGTGCTGACGGTGGGCGTCGTGTACCGACCGCTGCTGCTCGGCTCGGTGCTGCCCGACATGGCGGCCGGTCACGGCGTCGACACCCGGTACATCTCGATGGCCTTCGCGCTGCTCCTGGCATGTGCCACCACGATGAGCGTGCCGATCGTCGGTGCTCTGCTGATGTTCGCCCTGCTCGTGGGTCCGGCGGCGACGGCCCGATGCTTCACCCGCAGCCCGGGTCGATCGATCGCAGCCTCGGTGGTGCTGTCAGTAGGCGGGGTGTGGGCCGCCATCGCCCTGTCGGTGCAGACCGATTGGCCGATCGGTTTCTTCGTCACCGCGATCTGTGCCGCGATGTACATCCTCGGACGGGCCGCCTCCGTCGTCTCGGCACGACGCGTCGGACGGGCCGCGCGAAAACGGGATCGACCTCTGCGGACATCGCGCAGGTACTCCACAGCCACCCTGTGACGGTCCTCATGCTGTGAGTAAGGTCGTCTATACGTCCGCGAATCGGTTGTTCGCTATCCTCTAGCCAATTCATCAGGCCGACGGGGAGACGGGTTTGTCGACGCTGAACTTCTCGCTGGTGGCGGCGGTGACGCTGTTCGATCCCACGCGCGGGCCGGTCGGGGACCTCGGGCGTCCGTGGGTCATCGCGTGCATCGTCGCCGATGTCGTGGTGGCGGTGGTCTGGTTTGTCAGCGACGTCATGACGCGCGGCGTGGCGGCACGCGCCTCCGGGATCGATGCGGTCTGCCTCAGCATCGGGTTGGCGTCCCTGTCGATCCGGGCACCGCGGGAGATGGACGCCTCGACCGCCTGGCATCTGCTGGCCGCCGCGGACGAGGCGATGTATCGGGCGAAGGCGCGGGGCGGGGCGCGCGTCGAGAGCGTGAATCTCGTGGACACACCGCCATGCCTGGGCTCTCACCCGTCGCCGAGGACCCGCACGACGGTACGGCCGGTGAGCTTTCCGGCCTTGATCTGATCGAGCGCCGCGGGCACCTCGGCCAGGTCGATTTCGCTGATGATGCGATGGAGATTTCCTGGGCGCAAATCACTTTCGATGCGCGACCAGATCGACCGGCGCAGCTCTGCGCCGATGAGCACCGAGTCGATTCCGAGTAGTGCGACCCCGCGCAGGATGAACGGCATCACGGTGGTCGGTAGATCCGCACCGCCGGTAAGGCCGCTCACGGCGACCGCGCCACTGTGGTTCATGGTGCTCAGGACATAAGCCAGGGTCTTGCCGCCGACGCAGTCGACCGCACCGGCCCACATCGAGGTGCCTAGCGGGCGGATCTTCGTCTCCTGGTCCACGAGCCGTCCGATGACCTCGGCGGCCCCGAGTTCGCGCAACAGGGGTTCGGCGTCGGGCTTGCCGCTCGATGCGGTGACCGAGAAGCCGGCGCCGGCGAGAAGATCGACGCTCACCGCGCCGACACCACCGGAAGCGCCGGTGACGAGCACCGGTCCGTGATCGGGGCGCACGCCGTGTCGAAGGAGTGAGGCGACGCTCATCGCCGCGGTGAAGCCCGCGGTCCCGATGGCGGCGGCCTCGCGAGTACTCAGTGATCGCAGCGCGACCACCTGTGCTGCGGGCACCCGCGCATAGTCGGCGTAGCCGCCATTGGCCTCGGTGCCGATCGGCCCGCCGTGGGCGACGACCCGATCACCGGGGGCGAAATCGGGGTGATCGGAGGCCACGACCTCCCCGGCGACGTCGATGCCCGGGACGATCGGATACGCACGGACCACTCCGCCGCGCGGGGTGACCGCGAGCGCGTCTTTGTAGTTGACGCCCGAGTAGTGCACGGCGATCGTGACCTCGCCGTCTGGAAGACCGTTGGCCGACAACGTAGTGCGATCCAAGGAGACCTGCCCATCGCCCTCGGTCGCCAGCAGGGCGGTGAAGTTCTCGGGCGTGCTCGTCATCGTGGTCCTCCGTTGGGCGTTGATGGTCGGTTCTCCGGTTATGGTAGGCATCGGTGTGCACGAAGGCAGGGCCGGTGCTCACACCCCGGTCCGGCCGATTCGCTCCCGTACTCGCACACGATCGCGGTGATGGCGCACCACCACGGTACGGCTGGGGCGCCTCCGTGGATCTCTTTCCAACACCGCAGGCGCACACCGGCCGGAGGCCGGAAGGGATGTCACAGTGCACCGTGCAGGACACGAACAAGCGTCACCGACTGCCGACTGCTCGGGGAGCGAGAAGCCGGGAGCACAGCAAGCCGGAAGGTCGCATCCAGCGGACCTTCAGCATTGCTGCGCACGCTGAACGGACAGCCGCCGGTGCCCTGTCGATCACGGTGAACGACCCGGCGGTGCGAGGAGTTACCCGTGCCCATCCCACCGCCCCTTGCCCATGCCCGATGGATCACCACCGCTGTGTGTGCCGGAGCGGTCGTCGCCACCGCTGGCATCGCCGGCGGACTGGCCCTGAGCGGCGACACCCATGCTGCGACCACCTCGACCGGCGCCACCGCCCCGACCACGTCGTCGTCGGCCGACACCGGTGACAACGGCGGACCGGGGTGGACGCCGACAGCTCCCGCGCAGACCACCGAGAATGCCCCGCACGCTCACACGGGTGCGTCATGACCACCACCGTCGGCTCGACCGTGTACGCGACAACGATGCGCGCGCTGGGCACCGACGTGCGGCTGCTCGTCACCGAACCGACGGCGCTACCGCCCGCCCTCGAGTTCCTCGATAACGAACTCGCAGAACTCGACTCGGTCGCCTCACGGTTTCGCCCCGATTCCGAATTGTCGCGCACCAACCGACTGGCAGCGACAGAGGCACTCCGTGACCGCGACCGTACGACGCTCGCCGTGTCACCCGAACTGGCCGAACTCCTGACCGTCGCACTGCGCGTCGAAGACATGACCGACGGCCTGGTGACTCCCGCCGCGGGTGCTGCGCTGGTGGCCGCCGGATATGACGCCGATCTCGATGTGGTGCGCCGCAGGGGGCCAACGACGGAACCCGGCCGTCCCCAGCCCATTTCGACGCCCCGCATCATGCTCACCGGATGTCGAGTCACCCTGCCGGTGGGCACGCAGCTAGACCTCGGTTCCAGCGCCAAAGCTTATGCGGCGCAACGGAGTGCGAATCGGATCGCCGAGTATGTCGGTGGCGGGGTGCTGGTCGATCTGGGCGGAGACATCGGCTGTGCCGGAACACCGCCGTGCGACGGATGGCGGATCGGCGTGCGCGACTGGACCGGCCGAACCCGACAGGCGGTGTGCGTTCATGCCAATCAGGCCTTCGCCACCTCGTCCACTCGCGTGCGGACCTGGCAGTATGGCCGACGGGCCGTGCACCACATCATCGATCCCCGCACCGGTGCACCGGCGCGTACCCCGTGGGCGCAGGTCACCTGTATGGCCGCAGATACCGTCCTGGCCAACGCTGCCTCGACGGCAGCGGTGATCGCCGCGAACAAGGCACTGGAGTGGTTGGCGCGCAGGGGAATACCGGCACTTCTCATCGACCACGACGGCCATGAGTACAGGGTTGCCGGATGGCCGGAGCGTTCGACCGGTGAGGAGATCTGATGGATAGCGCCTGGCTGTGGTATTTCTCGCGAGCCGCCGGAGTGGTCACCCTGCTGATGTTCACCGGAGTGCTCGTCCTCGGTGTGCTCACCGCGGCAGACGGCATCCGATCACCCCGGGCGGCGACGGTCATCACCGCTGTGCATCGTGGGCTTGCGATGGCGGCCATCGTCTTCCTCGGGGTGCACGTGCTCACCGCGGTCCTCGACAGCTATGTGCATGTCGGCTGGTGGGCCACGCTGGTGCCGCTGTCATCGGAGTATCAGCGGATGGACGTGGCGTTCGGAACCGTCGCCGCCGACCTCGCGCTCGCCGTGATCGTGAGTTCGCTTCTGCGGTACCGAATTCCAGAGCGATGGTGGCGATCCATCCACTGGGCCACCTATGCGGTGGCAGTGTGCGCACTTGCCCACGGACTCCTGATGGCCGCCTCTGATACTCCGGTGCTCACCTGGATCACCATCGGGGCCACGGCGCTCGCCGCGCTGGCGGTGGTGTGGCGGCTCCTGAAACCCGCGAGGACGCTACGCAGCAGACCGTCTCGATCGGCGATTGTGATGAGGGAGTGGACATGACAGATCTCATCGACCTGGTGGCCCGTGCGGGGCTCGGCGGTCGCGGTGGCGCGGGCTTCTCGACAGCGATCAAACTGCGCGCCGCGCACGAGCACCGCGCGATGGTGGTGATCAACGCCTGCGACGGTGAACTGGGGGCGGCCAAGGACGGCGCCGTGATCGCGCATCATCTCGACGAGGTGCTGGCGGCCGCGAACCGCATAGCCGCAGACAACGTGCTGATCGCCGCTCACCGCGGATCGGACACCCTTGCCCGGGTACAGGCCGCCGGTGTGGAGTGGCTAGAGGTGCCGAATCGGTATGTGGCGTCCGAGGAATCGTCGTTGGCGGCCCTTGCCGCCGGTGGACATGCGCGTCCCCTCATGCGTTTTGCGCCGATCACCTCCGGCGCGCGCGACGCCGCAGGTCGTTCGATCGGCCCCACCGTGGTGTTCAACGCCGAGACGGTCTGGCGCATCGAGCAGATCGTGCGGCGCGGACCTGGGTGGTTCCGGTCGTACGGAACCGATGAAGAACCGGGCCCTCGTCTGGTGACCATCGGTGGCGCGGTCTGCCGACCGGGCGTGTATGAGAGCTCGGCCGGTGTGAGCATCGCGCACCTGCTCGATCTTGCAGGAGGACTGGCGGAGCCTTCACATTTCCTATGGCTCAACGGAGCCGGCGGTGGTCTGCTTCCGGTGCGGGCGGCGCGGTCGGTCCGCTGGTCACGCGCGGGTCTGGGTCCGCACGGTCTGGGAGTCGGCCCGGCGATCGTTCATGCGGTTCCCGCCCACACCGACATCTGGGAGCTGGTGGCCGGCGTGGTGGAACGGGCCGGCGCTGAGTCCGCCGGCCAGTGCGGACCCTGTGTGTTCGGCCTGCCCGCACTGGCCGAGGCCTTGGACCGGGTAATCGGCGGGCGCGCAACCGTCGGTGACCGTCGATTGCTCTCCCGGCGATTGGCGCTACTGCACCGGCGTGGTGCGTGCCGTCATCCCGACGGCGTGGCCGGGTTCGTCGATAGCGCATTGCGAGTGGCCGCGCACCTCCTGCCGCCGCCGGTCCGCGTCGCCACCGAGGCCGGGGTCGCGTGATGTCGATTCGGAATCGTCTGGCCGGAATCGCCGCTCCCGAGGTGGATGCCCGGCTGGCCGTCGATCGGATTGCCTGCGAAGGGCGCGGTGTCTGTTCGGAGCTGCTCTCGCCGGCCTTCACCTCGGATGAGTGGGGATACCCGATCGTTCACGACGAGCATGTCGATCCCGACCTCGGTGTGAGCGCGATCCGGCTGTGCCCGGTGCGGGCGTTGCGCTGGCGGTGAGGGCCGCGCCACTCAGTGCAGCCAGACCGACCGGGCGCCGGCGTCGCCCACCAGCACCACCATCACCAGCGTGCCGACGGCCACGATGACGATGGCCACGGCCAGGATCACCGTGATCGTTCGGCTGACCTGTGCCGATGGCCGCCGTGGCACTCGGGCGAGAATGCGCTCATCGTGTGCCGCCCACCACAGCACGGTGAGTGTGAACAGTGTTGCCACCCAGGCGATCATCTGATCACCGAGTTCGGCATGACGGACAAGATCGGGATTAGGGGCGGTCTTCTGTTGTAGAGCTTCGCCTGCCGAGGTGGTCAGCGGCGTCACCACGAGGGCGATCGTGGCGACGAGTAGCGGCACGATGCCGAGTCGGCGGCGGGCGCTCGGCCACACTGCGCCGACCCCGGCGAGCAGTGCGGCAAGCGGAATCGCTACCACCGCGAGGTGAACGAAAAGGGGATGGGCAGGGATGCCGTTGATGGTGTCCATGGGTCAGAAGTGTTGCGCGTCTCGGCTGAAGGATCGCTGAGACGTACATACGGACAGGCGATGCGCACGATCCGGTGGATCCACCGGATCGGCAGGTCGCAGCGTGGGCGGACCAGGTCAGTCCGGTCGCGGGCGAGCGGTGTTGGTTGAGCAGGTAGATGCCGGTGCTCAACACCGCCCACCGCAAGTGCCATGAAACCGTCACCGGAGTTTCATGCCGAGGCGGCCACCGCTTGCAGTGTTCGGATCACGCGGTCGGTATCGCACCGATCGCCGATGGTGATACGCAGGCCGTATGGCCGATACGGTGTGACCGCTATGCCGCAGGCGGTGAGCACCTCGCCGAGCGCGATGCCCTCGACGCCGGGCAAGAACACGAAGTTGGCGTGGCTGGGAAGTGGTTTCGCGCCGGCGTCGTGCAGGCTCTCGACGAGATATGTGCGCTCGATGCGCATCTGCCGAACCCGCTCGGCGAGCTCGTCGTAGGAGTCGAGGGCTAGTGGGACCGCAAGTTCGGCGAGCGATCCGACAGCAAAAGGTACTTCGTGACAACGTATTTCGTCGATCAAGCGGGTTTGGCCCACCCCGTAACCAATCCGCAGTCCGGCGAGCCCGTGAGCCTTGCTGAAAGTCCTTACCGCAATGACGCGCGGATGTGCCTGTAGTAGAGTCCGCAGATCCGGTGCGGTATCGGCGAATTCGAGATAGGCCTGATCGATGATCAGGGTCACGTCGTCGGAAAGTGCGGCACAGAAGCCGAACAATTCCCTGGGATCGACAACCGCGCCGGTCGGGTTGTGCGGTGAACACACGGCGACCGCGACGGTCTCGGGGCCGACCTGCTCGTACAGAGTCGGCAGGTCCGGGCGGCCGGACACGCCGAGGGGTACGCCGCGCAGTCGGAGGCCGAGACTGTCGGCGAGAATCGGATAGCCGCCGAAAGTAGGTATAGGGGTGAGTAATTCGGGATTCGATAGGCCGCGTCGTGCACCGTATTGCAGGGCCGAGCGCAGCGCGGCGGCGAGTACGCCGGTCGCGCCCGGTCCTACCGTCACCGCGTCGTCGTCGACGCCGAGATGCCCGGCGATGGCGTGACGGGTCCGATCCGGCAGAAACTCCGGATAGCGGTTGAGTGAGGGCACCGCATCGGTCAGCGCGCGAGCCAGGGTAGGCAACGGCCCGTACGCGGATTCATTGAGATCGAGCCGTACACGTGGCGGTGCCGCAGATTTCTGAGGTGAATCGGGAGCCGAGTGTAGGTGACGGGTCATCGTCTGCCGGCCCAGCGTATGGCGGTGGCCGCGGCGAAATCGCCGGCGTGGGCGAACGCCGACATCATCACCACATCCCCCGGCCGGATCCGGCCGTCGTTGATCGCGGTGTCGAGGGTGACCGGAACGCCGACGGCGAAGAGGTTGCCGCACTCGTCGAAGGTGTCGGGGTGACGCTCGGCAGGGAGCTCGAGCGCTTCTCGCCAGTTGCGCAAGAAGATCCGATTGGGCTGATTGGTGATAAGCCAATCCAGTGCCGACGGAGCGATCCCGATCGCATCGGCCACCTCGATCGCGACCTCGGGCACCATGCGGTTACCGCGTGCGAGCACCTTGGTGATTCGCGACTCGGTGAAGCCGATGTGGATCTGTCCGGCCCCGGCCTCCCAGTACTTCCGGGGTGGAGAAGACACCGACGCCATGTCTGCCGAGTACTCACCGAAGGAATGGGCGGCCGATCCGAGAACCGGCGACCCGTCGTCACCGAGGGTCAGCAGTGCCACCGCCGATCCATCACCGGGGATGGCGGCTTGGGCTTTGCCCCGCACCTGCTCCTGGGTGAAGATCTGGGAAGCACTGTTCTGTGCGAGGGCGATCAGCGCCGTTCCACCGCCATCGGCACGGAGCAATGAGCCGGCAATATCGATCATGTGCATGAATGCCGCACAACCCGCGTTGTGGACGTCGAGGACGGTACGGGGCCGTAGACCCAGCCGATGCGCCAACTCCCCACCGCACCCCCGTACCGGGACCTCGGGCAGTTGGCTGTGGGTGAGCACAACGCTCACGTCGTCGAGATAGTCCGGACCATGACGGTCGGTGAGAATGTCTGTCGCCGAGACCATCATGTCCGCCGAGGTCTCGCCGTCGGCGGCGTGATGACGAAAGGCGGGAGCCGCGAACATCACGTTGTCCGCGAGATCGTCGTCGGTGGCGTAGTGGGCAAAATAGTCGGCCGGCACCCGGTTGTCGGGCAGATAGGCGGCGAGATCGCGCAGGATCACTGCTGGGCGGGCTTGATCAGATCCGGTCGAGGCGGTCATGACGTCATCCATTCCGGGGTGAGGGGCAGGTTGTTGTGGTGGCGGAACTCGGCGATCGCAGTGAGGTTGCTGAGCTCGAGTTGGTGTCCGGCAGAGAACATCTCCCAGAAGTCGCCCACCCACACCGGGCGATCGGGCGGCGCGGAGTCGGGGTAGGGATTCTCGTCGTAGAAGGGATGCCGGCAGTTGTTCCAGAGCACCACCGAACCGGGGCGGTTCAACACCACCTGCGCATCGACCACCCGCATCAGGTAAATCATCCACAGGTGCTCGCCTTGATCCCATGCGCAGTGGTAGTCGACGGTCATCGCATGCGGATCGGCGATGGTGCGGGTGTAGATGTCGGTGTTGTCGCCGAGTCGGTCCTGGGCAACCCACAGGCCAGGCTCGTCGGTTTCGGTGAATCCGCGCAGACTGTAGGTCCATTCCTCCAGCGAACGGGTGTCGGAGAGCCAGGAGAACAGCTCGCGTGGCGGGGCATCGACAAAACCCTGGACGGGGCAGAACTCCCCGAAGATCTTGTCGTGCGGGTACACCGAGCGGAGCATGTCGACGATGATCGGTGTCGCGGTCGCGCGGGGGTGCGTCTCGACGCGGATGAGGCCGTCGAGATCGGCCGCACGGTCCCCGAGGTCGGCGAGTGGGGTGGGCTGACTGGTCATGCGGGGGCCTCTCGGTTCAGGAAGGGGGCGAACGGTGGGAACTCATCGCTATGACATTCGACGACGAGACAGTTGGGTCCGGGCTCGGCGAACAATGCCGCACACGCCAGACCGGTGTCGGTGGCATCGCGGGGATGGCTGACGGTTACCCCGGAGAACATCGTCGAGAGGGCGCCCGCAATATCCGACGAGCGAAACCGGTTGACACTGGCTGTTTCCGGGAAGTAGAGATTCTCTCTGGTCACGCACATGCCGTGGGCATTGTTGTTGAGGATGATCAGGGTGACCGGGGCGTCATGCTCCACCGCGGTGTGAAACTCCATGCCGTGCATGAAGAAGGCGCCGTCGCCGGCGATCACCACACTTCGGTGAGAAGGATCGTCGATGGCTACTCCGATTCCGGCGGCTATCGCGTACCCCATACCGCCCATGCCGAGAGCGACGGTGAATCGTCCGGATTGCCGAGGTGTCAGATGATGCAGCGCAGCGGCTCCGGTGTTGCCTGCGTCGGCGAACACGCGCGCATCACGGGGCAGGCGCGCGTCGATCGCCGCCATGAGTGCCGGTAGGCTGGGCAGTTGCGGATCGGGGGCCGGTGGTGTTGTCAGGTGCTCGATGACCGCTCGCGGGGGGCGAGGCGGCGGGAGTCGACGCAGGAGCGACGACCCCACGAGGTGGGTCAATGCCGCAGCGATCGAGGGAACGGCAACGGTCTTGCTCGAGTACCGAGGATGGTGTTCGCCAACGTGATACAGCTCGATCCCCTCGAGCAGCTCGTCGAGGCCACCACGGTCGGTGACCGTCATCCGAGTGCCGACCGCAAGGCATACGTCGGCGTCGGCGAGGGCCTGCGCTGCCGACGGGTGGCCCATCACCCCGGTCACCCCTGCATGGGTGGTGAGGTCGGTGACGGCATCGGCGCCACCGGGGGCGGCGACGATCGTGGCGCCGAGTATTGTCGCGAGCGCGCTGAGGGCGTTGCCCGCATCGCCGCGTGACACTTCCTCGCCGACCCACACACAGATGCGTGCGCCCGCGGTGACGCGCTCGGCGAGGAGCTCGGCCAAGGCGTCCAGCGATGCCTGATCCTGCTTCACGGGATCGGCGATCTCCGAGATGCCGGACGCAACCCTGGGGTCATAGGTCTGCGTCTGAACGTCTTTCGGCACGATCAGTGCGGCGGGCATACCGCGATGCAGGGCGGTGAACGACTCCTCGAGTGCGGGTGCGAGATCGGCGGCCGAGCGCAGCACGACGCAATGTCCGGTGACGCCTCCGAGAACGGCGGCGAGATCGATCGTGTCGGGCGGGTCGAGCATGTCCTGGAAGGCACCCCGCGCGGTCAGCGTCGTTGGCGGCGCGCCGATCACCGCGAGTACCGGTACTCGGCTGTCATAGGATTCCGCGAGCGCGGCAACCACATTCAGTGCACCGCCGCCGGAGGTGGTGACCACCATGCCCGGACCGCCGGTCATCCTGGCAACTCCATCGGCCATGGCGCCCGCCGCAAACTCGTGCTTGGCAACCACCATCGGTATGCCCATGGTCTGGCCTGCGGCAAACAGGTCCTCGATGTTGGCGCCGTGCACCCCGAAGACGGTGTGGACTCCGTGCGCTCGCCCCACTGCGAGAATGTGGTGGGCAGCGGTGTACGCGGCAAGCATGCCCTCCAGTCTTCGCTGTGCAACCTGAAGGCTTGCTGAATGTGAACACTGGTTGGTGTGAGGGTACGCGAATAGACTGTGACCTCAGTGTCGCGCCGGACGCGGTCCCCCACACCATCGTGACGTCCCTCGCTTTCGGCCCGATGCGGAACGGACGCCACCGTGGGTAGATCCCTCACCTCGATACTCCCCACTACCCGATGGGGAGTACGAGTCCAGTCAGCGTTGATCGCGGCCGTCGTCGTGGCGGCGGCTCTCGGAATCGGCGGCATCGTGACGCTCTTCATGCTCCATCGGGCAAACACCGACGCGATGTATCGATCCACCGCGTGGCAGGCCCACCAAATATCCACCGCGATCAGCCATGGCGGACCGGCGGCCGTTGACTCCGACGACCTCGCGCCCGGTGCGGGCGTCGATGTGATCCAGGTACTCGACGCGCAAGGGTACGTTGTCACTGCCTCTCCCGGAGCGCCCTCGGAGGCGGTAAGACTCGCTGGGTACCAGTCGGCGGAGTCTAGGGTGCCGGCCGACGATTCGCCGGTGTACGCCGATGACGTCTACATCCCCGGATTCCGGGGCGAGTACTGCGCGACAGCAGTGAGTACGTCGTATGCGGGACAGCGTTACACGGTGGTCGCATTGGATCGTGCCACCGGCATTCGTAGCAGTGAGTGGACGATGGCCGCCATCATGGCAATCGAGTTGCCGATCATCGTGGCAGTGGGCGCCGCGGCGGTCTACGTTCTCGTCGGACGTTCGTTGCGTCCGGTGTCGCGGATTGCCAGACGAGTCGACGAGATCAGCGCAACCCGTCTGGGGCAACGAGTTCCGGTGCCCGACGCTCACGATGAGATCAGGGAGCTGGCACTGACGATGAACGGGATGCTCAGCCGACTGGAATCCAACCACGACGCCCAGCTCCGCTTTGTCGGCGACGCCTCCCACGAACTGCGCAGCCCTTTGACCACGGTCGTGGGACTGCTCGATCTCGCCGACGATACCCGCAGTGCGATCGATGTGCAGACGGTCCGGGCAGTGCTGCTGCCCGAGGCGAGGCGGATGCAACACATCGTCGACGATCTGCTCCTGCTCGCCCGCGCTGACGAGAGTGGCATGGTAGTGACTCGGACCGAGATCGACCTCGACGACATCATCGGATCGGAGATCGCCAGGCTTCGATCCTCGAATCTGGTTGCGGTGCAACCAGACATGATCCCAGTGCGGATGGTCGGTGACCGTGACATGATCACCCGCGCCGTGCGCAACCTCACCGACAATGCGGTGCGATACGCGCGTACGAGGGTGACGCTGTCACTCTCCGTCGACTCCGGTGACGCGATGATTGTCGTCGGTGATGACGGCCCCGGAGTGCCCGCCTCCGAGCGTGAGCGGATCTTCGACCGATTCGCTCGCGTCGATGCCGACCGGCGCCACGGGTCGGGTGCCGGTCTGGGGCTGGCCATCGTGCGCGAGATCGCCAGTGCTCACCGAGGCCGGGTCACGGTGCATGACGGTCCCGATGGTGGCGCCGAATTCGTTTTGCGACTGCCGTTGCCGGAAACATCAGGGTCGGGGGAGTACGGCGTCGACTACTCAGTCCGGCCGCAGCCGATACCCGGCACCCCGGACGGTCTCGATCGACAGGAGTCCGAACGGCTGGTCGATCCGTCGTCGTAGATAGCCGATGTAGACCTCGACGATGTTGTCGTCGCCGGCGTAGTTCTCATCCCACACCGACTGCAAAATCGATTGCTTGGAGATGACCTCGCCCTTGTGCCGCATCAGATGTTCGAGGACGGAATATTCGCGGGGTGTCAGGCTGATGACCTGCCCGGATCGCGTCACCTCCCGCTCTGCCGGATCGAGACTCAGTGTGCCGGCGGTGAGCACCGCTGGGCGTTCCCGACCGCCGCGCCGGACCACCGCGCGCAAGCGGGCCTTGAGGACCACCACCGAGAACGGCTTCACCAGGTAGTCGTCGGCTCCATAGTCCAGTGCTTCTGCCTGATCGTATTCGCCGTCCTTGGCCGAGAGCATCACCACCGGCGTCCATACCTCGCGGCGACGCAACTCGCGGACCACCTCGAACCCGTTGAGTCCGGGAAGGATGATGTCGAGGACGATGGCGTCGAACTCCTCAGCGCTCGCCACGGCGAGGGCCTCGACCCCGTCGTCGCGCACTGTGACGTTCCATCCGCTGGTGGCAAGCACCCGCCGGACTGTCTCGGCGACGTTCGCGTCATCGTCGACGACCAGCACGCGCACGTAGCCTCCACTCGGATGTTCTCGGGACCGACTCTACTATCGACCTCGCGAGGGACCGTGCGCGCGAACCCGCGGCTGGCTCAGGCGCCGGTGACAACCCGCGACCGGGGCAGGTGGCGGCCGACGTCGCGAGGCCAACAGCGTCCGGGAATTGATCCATGCCAGCACCGCCGCAGGGAGATCGTTGAGGTATGCCGCGTGGTCGGTGTCGGGTCCAGCGCCACGATCGACCGGGGTGGCGTGGTGTGCGGGTCGCCTTCGCGCAGATGATAGAGCGGATGGTGCTTCGAGAAGTCCCGTCGTCACCGCCGTCGATGCTCACCACCGCGCGGTCGCCGTCGACGTCCACCGGATCGAGCCCTGCGACGTCGTCACCGTCGGTCGAGGCAACGGCCGTCCCGAGGACGTTTTCCCCCGACGCGGCGCTGGCGTGGTCGCAGCTCCAGGCCCCGCCGGTCAAGGGTCGCGCGCCGAAGACGGGTTACAGCCGGGCACGTCTCGCGCGTCTGGGCACGGAGGTGGCCGAGCGAGTGCGAGAACCTCACCCTTGCCGCAGACAAGCTTGTTCGAAGGGTTCCGCGGCTGCGTAGGTGTGCAGAGAGCGCAGGTGCGCCGTCAGCGAAGGCATTTCGATCTCGGACAGGCCTTGTCCGACTCGCTTTGCGAGCGAGATTGTCTGCACTGCAACGCATTACCGGCCCGATGCGAGTACGGTGCCGATGATCGGTATCAGGTGCCGACGTTCTACTGTCGGTTGAAGGCCACCGCCGCACGGATCAGCTCGACGAACGCGTCGTCATCGAGTGGATCGTTCTCCTTGAGGTCGACTGCCCGTCGGGTGCCGGCGGTCAGGCTTGCGTTGAAGACCTGTTGCGGGTCGGGCAGTGAAGCGCCCTGAGCGAAGGTGACCTTGATCTTGTCTTTATAGGTCTCCAGGGTGCAGAGAAGTCCATCGAGCGAGAATACGGGTACACCATCGGGATTGGACGGCTTGCGCCACTTGATCTCTTCGGTGATGTCGGGGTCGGCCTGCAGGATGAGGGTGCGCACCTCGTCGGCGCGGGACGCTCGCCAGTCGGTCGTCATAGGCAAACAGTAGCCAGGCCGTCAATACTTGGTCCGCCGAGACCTGCCGGACCAGTCATTCTTTTTCCCGGCGGCGTCGACGTCGACACCGAAACTCTTGAGCTGAGGCTTTTCTCGGAGGCTGCGCTTGAGCTCGGCAAAGCCCGGGAACCGCGCGAGACCGACCACGTGATCCCACAACTCGAGGGCGTCTGCGTCGTCGGGCAGGCGGCTGATGACCGGCCCGAAAAAGGCGACACCCGTGGGTGGCTCGACATGGATGATCGGGGTGCCGACGTCGCGGCCGGTCAGTGCGAGGGCTTCGTCGGTCTCCGCGTGGATCTCGGCGTCGAGTGAGGTGTCGTCCAAGGCCGCGATATGGTGTTCGGGAAGCCCGAGTTCGGTCAGGACGGGCCGCAGGAACTCCTCGGTGCCCCGCACGTCGTGGCCCTCGACGAGGTAGGTGCCGGTGTGCTCGTCGAAGATTCGTCTACCGACGGCTTGGTACAGCGGATTCATCAGCTCGCGCCCGTGGTCACGTCGGACACTCGCGCACACGCGGAGCAGGCGCAGCCCCGCGGTGTGCCCGGCCTCGTACTCCGGCGGGAAGTGGGTCGCATAGTCGATGTGCGCGTTGAGTTGGCGTAGAGAGATGAACCGCCAGTCGACCGAGTAGTCGCGTTGATCCTGCACTTGTCGCACCCATTGACCGGTCATCCAGGCGAAGGGGCACACGGGGTCGAAATAGAAGTGGAGGTCCTCGGGCATGAAACCCATTGTCCACGACGTCCGAGGTATGGCGGCGAGATCACCGAGAAGGATGGCGATCCCGCCACCGTCGTCGTGACCTGGTGATGACCGAGCATGAGACATGAATCCCCATGTCTAACAATGATCCGATGGCCGATGTCACCGCGCGCCACCTCGATCTCGACGGCGGCGAACTGACGGTGTGGACCTCGCGCAGTGCTCCCCACGGCGGTTGGACCGAGCCTACCGCAGACCGATACGGGCACGGCGATCATGAAGGGGGAGTGCGTGAGCCGGAGTTCCACAATGGCACATCGATCCAGAAGGCACTCGAGGATATCGCCGCCCTGACCGGACTCCCGGTCAACTGAAAGGAATGCCGGTCATGGCCACCACCCACCGAATAGACCTCGACGACGTCGAGCGCGACTTCCTCCTCACGGGCCTACTCCAGTGGGGCGGGGTGGTCGCCATGACCGACGATCTCGCCAAAGCGACCGGGTTCAGCGGCGCCGAAGACTACTACTCGCGCGTCGTTGACCTGGTCAACGCTCTAGACGACCCCGGATTGTCGGCCACCGATTGGCGTCGAGCCCTCGCCGTAGCCGAGGTCGCTTTCAGCAGCGAGATCCTCGGACTCGGCCATCAATGGGAAGACTTCAGTCACTACGACCCCGACGACACCTACCAAGCAATGCGACGCCTGCAATGGCGAGTCTTAGGACTGAGTTACTAGGGCCCCTCGGGCCTTATCTGCCAGCGGTCTCCTCGTGCAGCTTTGCCGGCGCGATATACAGACGATTCATCGCCGTGACCAGCGCTCTCCACTCGCCCGGCAAGGTCTCTGCGACCAGGCGTTCCAGTTCGGCGTCGCCTTCACTGAGTGCCGCGCTCAGCATGGCCTCTTACTCCACGTAGCCCATAGTCACTTCCCCCTTTTGGTGATCGTCGGATGAAATTCTTCGTTGACCAGCGGAATTGGGGTTGCCCGCTACTGCGTGTACTCCTGTCAGAGGTTGCGTGGGTGGTCATCGTGCGATGATGCCGTCGGTGGGGTGCCAGTCCAGGTGCAGGGGCCCACGGAGGTAGGTCGAGGTCCAGGGGAACGGTCGGTCGTCGCCGAAGACGACACCGTGGCCGTGGTCGAATCGGCAGACCAGGGAGCCGTCTGCCTGGGTGAGCACGATGGCGCGTTCGGGGACGTCGGCGGGGTCGTTGATGGTGCGCAGCGACTGCCATGCCTTGAGAAGCTCGGTGATCGTGGTTGGTGTGGCGTTCCAGTCCAGGAATCCAGAAAAGGCACCCCAGCTAGTCCAGACTTTGGCCGCGCGCGGCAACCGCCGAGTGTGATTCACATCACCAGTATGCCTAACTTGAGCGGAATGCGCTCAACCCTACTCGCGTTGAACGAGTCGAACGGCCATACTTGAGCCGGACAGACTTAAGAACGCAGAGAAAGGTGCACCCGACGTGGACAGCTTCACCCCGACCACCAAGACGCAGCAAGCGCTGAGCGCTGCGGTGGCTGCCGCGGCCGCTGCTGGCAACCCCGACGTGCGTCCCGCCCATATCCTGGTTGCTCTGCTCGACCAGTCCGACGGCATTGCCGCGCCCCTGCTCAAGGCAGTGGGGGTCGATCCGTCGACTGTTCGTCCGCAGGCCCAGGGCATGGTCGATCGCGCGCCGACGGTGGCCAGCGCCAGCGCTCAGCCGCAACTATCGCGCGAGTCGATCGCCGCGGTCAGTGCTGCCCAGCAGCTCGCGACCGAACTGAACGACGAATACGTCTCGACCGAACACCTCGTCGTCGGTCTCGCGACCGGCGACTCCGAGGTCGCCGAACTGCTGCACAACGCCGGTGCCACACCGCAGGCATTGCGTGAGGCCTTCGTCGCCGTGCGCGGCAACGCCCGCGTGACTTCCGAGGACCCGGAGTCGACCTATCAGGCGCTGGAGAAGTACTCGACCGACCTGACCAAGGCCGCCCGCGAGGGCAAACTCGACCCGGTCATCGGCCGCGACACCGAGATCCGTCGCGTCGTGCAGGTACTCTCCCGTCGGACCAAGAACAACCCGGTCCTCATCGGTGAGCCCGGCGTCGGCAAGACTGCCATCGTCGAGGGGCTCGCCCAGCGCGTCGTCGAGGGCGATGTGCCGGAGTCGTTGCGCAACAAGACCGTCATCTCGCTGGACCTCGGTTCGATGGTTGCCGGCGCGAAGTACCGCGGCGAATTCGAGGAGCGGCTCAAGGCCGTGCTCGACGAGATCAAGGGTTCGGCCGGACAGGTCATCACCTTCATCGATGAGCTGCACACCATCGTCGGCGCCGGTGCCACCGGTGAATCCGCGATGGACGCGGGCAACATGATCAAGCCAATGCTGGCCCGTGGCGAGCTGCGACTGGTCGGCGCGACCACGCTCGAGGAGTACCGCAAGTACATCGAGAAGGACGCCGCTCTTGAGCGCCGTTTCCAGCAGGTCTACGTAGGGGAGCCGAGCGTCGAGGACGCCATCGGCATCCTGCGTGGACTCAAGGAGCGTTACGAGGTGCACCACGGCGTGCGCATCACCGACTCCGCATTGGTCGCTGCGGCAACGCTTTCCGATCGCTATATCACCTCGCGGTTCCTCCCCGACAAGGCCATCGACCTCGTCGACGAGGCTGCCTCGCGGTTGCGGATGGAGATCGACTCGCGCCCGGTCGAGATCGACGAGGTCGAGCGTGTCGTCCGACGCCTCGAGGTCGAAGAGGTCGCGCTGGGCAAGGAGCACGACGAGGCGAGTAGGGACCGGCTGGAGAAGTTGCGTCAGGAACTGGCCGATCAGCGCGAGAGGCTCAATGAGCTCTCGGCGCGCTGGCAGTCGGAGAAGACCGCCATCGACGCCGTCCGCGACGTCAAGGAACAGCTGGAAAACCTTCGTGGAGAAGCCGATCGCGCCGAGCGTGACGGTGATCTGGGGCGGGCTGCAGAGCTCCGGTATGGCCGAATCCCGGGTTTGGAGAAGGAACTCGAGGCTGCGATCGAGAAGACCGGCACCGATCCCGACCAGGACGTGATGCTGCAGGAGGAGGTTGGTCCCGACGACGTCGCGCAGGTCGTGTCGGCGTGGACGGGTATCCCCGCGGGCAAGATGCTCGAGGGGGAGACCGCCAAACTGCTTCGCATGGAACACGAACTCGGACATCGGGTCGTCGGGCAGCAGGCCGCCGTGGTGGCGGTCTCGGATGCGGTGCGTCGTGCACGCGCCGGCGTCGCCGACCCCAACCGACCGCTCGGATCGTTTGTGTTCCTCGGACCGACCGGCGTCGGTAAGACCGAGCTGGCCAAGGCGTTGGCGGAGTTCATGTTCGACGACGAGCGCGCGATGGTGCGCATCGACATGAGTGAGTACGGCGAAAAGCACGCCGTGGCACGACTTGTCGGTGCCCCTCCGGGCTACGTCGGGTACGAGCAGGGCGGTCAGCTGACCGAGGCGGTGCGTCGTCGGCCGTACACGGTGGTCCTCTTCGACGAGGTCGAGAAGGCACACCCGGACGTGTTCGACATCCTGCTGCAGGTCCTCGACGAAGGACGCTTGACCGACGGCCAGGGCCGGACCGTCGATTTCCGCAACACCATCCTGATCCTGACCTCCAACCTGGGGTCCGGCGGCGATGCCGATCACGTGATGGCGGCGGTGCGGGCGGCGTTCAAGCCGGAGTTCATCAATCGCCTCGACGACGTGGTGATCTTCGATGCGCTGAGCCCCGAGGAACTGGTGTCCATCGTCGACATCCAACTGGGACAGCTGCAGAAGCGGCTGGCGCAGCGTCGACTAGAACTGCAGGTCACGCCGAAGGCCAAGGAATGGCTGGCCGAGCGGGGATTCGATCCGCTCTACGGTGCCCGGCCGCTGCGGCGCCTCGTGCAGCAGGCCATCGGCGACCAGCTCGCCCGAGCCCTGCTGGCCGGTGACATCCGCGACGGCGACATCGTGCCGGTCAACCTCAGCGCCGACGAAGAGTCGTTGGTGCTCGGCTGATTTCACCCAAGAGTTGGGCTGTCCCACTGCGGTGGGGCAGCCCAACTCTCGTGTTCGGAAGCGCCCTTCTGGTGGGTGAGAACCCTTCCCTCTGATGGCCGAGGCGCCCTCTCCCCCGGATGGTCGAGGTGTGAGGCGCGTGCGCCGAGCGTCGAGACCCGTTGCGCTACAGCTATTTCCACCCCATCGCTGAGATCTGTCACCGTGGGTAGGTGACGATGATCTGCCCGGTCCGTCGACTCCGCCACTGCGCCCGCCGGTCCAGTAGGAGCGTCGGCACCCACTCCGCGAGGTGCTTGCGTTGATGATCAGCCCGACACAGCGGGATGAGATCACCGAGCACCGTCCAGCCTCCGGCTTCGGGGTCGGTGTGGTTGAAGGGTCGCCAGTGGTCGAGGTCGCACAGGTGTGAGGGCATGCCGCAGTAGGGGTATCGGCACCAGGCGTCGTTGGCCAGCACCTCAGCGCGCAACGTGGCGCTGGGTGCATACGTCATTGCGCCAGGTGGTGGCACGGTGTGACCGCCGTGTCCGGTGGGATCGGCCGGTGGTGCTTGGGCTCGGTCGGCGATCTGCGGGATCAACGGACCAGCCGTACGTACGGATTCGGGGTAGTGGATGGTCTTCGCGATCTCGGCGAGGGTGGTGGCATAAGCGGGGTCGATGGGTCCGTATCCCTGCAATCGGGGTACGAGAATGCCGTCGGGGGTCCTTCAACACGGTCAGTACGGGTGCGCCGGGTACGACCAGGGCACGTCCGAACGACACCGGTGCCTCATCCGGCGTCGGCTCATCCATGGGGTCGGGGATGTCGGGTTCGGCGATCGGCTCGACCAACTCGACTTCGGGAGCATCGGCGTCGATAGGTTCGGGGAGCACGTCGTCCCAGGCTGCCGCGTCCTCGGCGTCGGCGGGTGTTTCGGCCGACCCGTTGCTGTCGGTGCCGCCACCTCGTTTTGGGCAATCATCTTGTCCGCATTCGCAGTC
>NZ_RKMH01000016.1 GCF_003797185.1 Gordonia oryzae | reverse complement strand
ACTTTCGAACAGAACATGATCGACAAGGCGGCGAGAAAGCCCGCTTAGCCGGTGTCCGGGAAACGGGGTCAACCTCACCTGGAGGAGTCTCGATCTCCCACCAAAGCCTGCCGCCCGGCCCGTACGCGTCCGGTCCCCAGTTCTCAGCCATAGCCACGATGCTGACACACCGCGCTTCCCCCGTGCGGCATACCGTTCAACTGCTTCGTCGCCTACCGGAATGCGATTGGCGCAGGCCCACCGTCGACCACGGCTTCCGCGCGCTACGCAGCACTCCGGTCGAAGTGCCGCCAAGTTGGCCTTCATCGCGCGTGATACGGGGTCGAAAAGTGCCGTCGTGGCTCCCGTCATCCGGCCCAACAGACCCACAAAGGTAGGTCAGCTCTCGAACGGTCCGAAAGGCTACTGTCTGTCACACCACCACACTAGGGTCAACCCCACAGGCGCCGACAACCGCTCGATAGCCTCGGGACTGAGGGGAGCAACCAGTTAGATGAGCGTTGACCAGTCCGCAATCCAATCCATGGGGGAGGTATCTCACCTGGAACGCAGCGATCACCGATATCGTCACAGGGAAACCTCCGACCCGCGGCCGCGCCTGACTACACTAACTCGTCGCTACCAGGGTTCCTGCAGACGTCCGCACACAGGGAAATCGTAGCTGTTGTAGCATATTTCTAGACCAAAATCAGAACAATGAGGGGTTAAATTGGATACAATGACCGCGAGAAAAGTACGATCATTCGCGCGAGATCACGGTCTAACCGGTATCGACAGCAAACTTTTCGAGTTCTATGTCGCGTACCTCTATCTCAATAGATACGTCTCTGCAGATATTCGCATACTAGATGACATCGTTACCGGCGGTGGCGATGACGGCGGAATCGATGTCGCCGCAGTCGTTATCAATGGAACCGTGGTCACTGATGCCAGCGATATTGCAGACCTGCTAAATGACGGATCTGAGAATTCGGTTTACATAACACTCATTCAGGCAAAGACCAGCGAGAAATACGATACAAAACTCATTTCTAAATTCCTGCACGGCGTTGAGCAAATAGCCGAGTACACCGCAAACGGCGGCGATACGACCAATCTCCCAATTGGCTTGAGTCAAACTGCGATGGTCGTAGATGAGGTTCTCAACAATATCACTAGGTTCAATACTCCCCGCATACCCGCAGAGCTGTTCTATGTCACCAACAGCAAGACGTCCACCGACGTTGAAGCTCTCGGTGAGACCCAAGTCTTGGCGGCATTGCGTCGGCTTCAGCGTCACGCAATCTTTCCCGACGATATCACTTGCATTCTTCAAGGAAAAAATGACCGCGAAGAGCGGGAAAGTACACTTAGCGGGCCGCAGGACGTGACCTTTCGCTTTCCAGGAGCGCAGCCTATCACCGAAACGATGGGTATAGACCAAGCTTATATCGGCGTTGCGCAGGCGGACCAGCTACTTAACGTCATATGCAATGACAGCGGCAGAGTTCGTGACGGAGTGCTGAAGGAAAATGTCCGGACATATCAAGGAGACGCAAATCCGGTAAACCGCGAAATATATTCTACGCTACTATCGGAGGATGTTGAGTTATTTCCCTTCCTAAATAACGGACTAACTATAATCGCCCGAAAGCTGAACAACGCCGGCGGACGCATCACGATCTCTAGCTATCAGATAGTTAACGGAGGACAGACAAGCCATCAACTCGCACGATGGGCCGAACATCTCCGGGATACCGTGGGCAAAGAGAATGCGATGAGAGAACTCGCAAAGGTCGCGGTACCTATCAAGCTCATATCAACAACGAGTTCGGAGATATTTAGCCGAGTCTCCGTGGCCACAAATTTGCAGTCCGCCATCTCCGAAACCGACATTCAATCCAGCAAAAAGCATGCACAAGACGTCGAGCTGTACTTCGCTCAATCAGGCCCGGATGGTCTACGATATGCCCGGCAGAACGGCACCGACCTATCCGATCTGGACGTACCAGGACTGAGGGTTGTGACAACTTCGGATCTGGATCGTGCTGTCGCCGCGTGCATATTCGGAGAGTCATCCACGTCCATCGGATCACCCAAATCACTATACGGGAAGAGTTCATTCATATGGAACAATCATCCTGTGGACGTCTACTACTTTTCCGCGCTAATAGTTTATCGGATTGAGAGCCTATTTCGCCGATCGGCGCGCGACGATTCCATACAGCTCGTTAAGGCAGCCAAGTATCACCTTGCAATGATGACAGCGGGACTTCTCATTCCTGAGCTAGTTTCAGTCTTTGAAGAAGAAAAGGAGCCTACCGATAAGGATATCGATACAGCCGCACGGGAGATTGAGCGCGCTGTTGCAAAGTCGGATTTGAGCGACTCAATCGATAATTGTGTCGCCATAGCCATTAAATCGCTCCTTCAACACTTCGCAGCACAAGTGAAAATCGGAAAGCCGTTGGTTAAAGATGACGTGCGCAACAAGTCTGTGGAAACAGAACTTCACAACATGTTTTTTCATCCTAATGAATAGCTCTTACGGTCCAATATGAAAACATCATATGGCCATCAGCATTCGTGCCCTACCTCCTAGATTCTTCCCAGATGAAACAGATTGAGGCCAGTTCAAGAATCCGATGCCTAGAACGACACACTCCACGCACGTAGACGCGTAGAACCGTGCCATTGCCGCGCACGCGTCCTTGCCGCGATCGCGCCTGGCGCTATACGCCTCGATAGCCACGCCGCAATCTGTCGAACAGCTGCTGCTGAGGGTGTTAGTTCGACCTGAAGAGTTGACGAAGAACTTGCAAGTTTCATCCCAATAGCCCTGCGTCCAAATGGATTAGGCGGCTACGTGCTCATTCAGTGTTCTTGGCCCGAGATCCGTGAGTTAACTCGATACGTCGATTTTGCATCCAAACTGAGAGTTCATTCGGGTCTGGATCCTCCGCGGCCTCGAGCAGTTCAGCGAGCCAGGACGGTCTGAATGCCAGCTTTCCGTACCACTCGCTTGCCGCAATCTCGCCGAGATGATAACCGCCCAGTCCCTCGCCGACGATGTCGTCGTCTGCGCGCTCTCGACCGCGTGCGTCCAGAATCATGTTCCAGCGAACCGAGCGTTCTGTCAGAGCCGCTTGCCGATGCGTCCACACCAATTGGCGCCGACGTTGTGATCCCTGCTCCCAAACCCACCACAGGTTCCATCGACCAGGCGGCACCGCAGCCCGTACCTCTGCGGTATCCATGTCGACGACGAGGAACTCTGACTCGTCGGCAACGACCTTCCAATGTCGCGGTGTTCGAATACCCCAAGCGCGCATGGAGACGCTCTCGCTGAGGTCATACAGCAATTCGAACGGGGTCTGATTTCGTCCCCGTCCGGCCTTCGTTACCAAACCGAGCGCGGCCTCCTCCCCCATCTTCGCCGCAACATCGTATGTCGACTTCGAGAGGTAGCGGGCGATGTAGTCCGCACCATCATCGGTGACTTGCCGGAGGTCGACGCCAACCGCGCCGCAGTTGAGGTCTTTCTTTACCAGTCCGCGACGCCACTGCCCTGACACGCGTGCACCGAACGCAACACGCCCCCACCAGCCCACCTCTGGGACAGAAGTTGCGCCAGTCAACTCTCTGATTAGCCCCTTCCAGTCTTCCGTCAACGCACTCGCCATCGACCGCTCGACGCAGTACACAAGGACATGAGCGTGGAGGTGCCAACCGGCGACGCCGTACGTGCATTCCACGGTCCGTGACAGGCCAGCCACCTGGAATCGATCGGCGTCGCCCATAACTGCGGGACGGAAGTACCCACGCTTGGCCGTGACCCGAGCTTCCCGACCAGTCCACAGCTCACTCCCAAACGTCGCTCGCCAGCCGGAAGTGAGCCCTTCCCAGAGGTCTTCCAGGCGCTGCTCACGGTCATGACGCATTGTCAGCGTCAGCATGTAGACCGAACCGCCCAAACGAATGGCTTCACGCACTGCGTTCCCGATCTCAACTGCTCGACGGCTAGCGATTACAGCAGCGCAGCGCGGGCACGCCCAGACCGAACCGCAGGTTGCGAGATTTCCAAAGCCAGCCACATTCGACCCGTTAGGCCCCGGACTCACCTTCACCGTCACGCCCATGTCGGCGCGACGATCCGGCCCGTCACCGTGAATCAGTCGGCCGCAGCAGCGGACCGACTTCAACGACGAAGCCTCCCAGAGCATCGCTCTCGCGCCGAACCGGACGCGACGCCGCTCCACACGGCTCAGACCAAGATACGAGTCCTCGTCACCGTCGCTGACCTGGTGTGCCAGCACTAATTCTGAGTAGTTACCAAGGGGGCCGCCTTCGGCGGCCTCGGCCGCATCTCGCTGCGCGCGGCCGCAAGCGGCCGTGCTCGCTCGCCCGGCCTCCACGCCCAAACGCTCCCCGTCAGCACTCGTTGTGCTCCCTTGAGACTCAGACACTGCGTACCTTCCAGTCACATCCAACCAGGTTCATTGAGTCCATTTCAGGACCGCATCCGAGACACGAGCCGTGTCGGCGTGGTGTCGGTACTCAGACCCACGCCCGTGCTCCACCGTGTCTACCGATGTCCCTAAATGCCTGGTCACCGGCAGACAGGTGACCGTCACCTGGCCACAGGATTATTCTCGTAATGAATAGGTCAGGGGTTCGATTCCCCTGGGCGGCTCGGAAAGGGCCAGGTAGATAGCGGTTCCAGACCGCGTCACCTGGCCTTCACTGTCCAGGGCACAGATACAGCAAGCAATTTCGCCAGCTTGTCAAGGGCGCCGCGCGTGTCTGGCGCATCGACGGACCTCTCAACCATGACCACTCGGTCACCGCGGCCCCCCAGTGGTCGTGGTCGAGCGCGAGCTCTGCGTCGGCGCCGCCTCGGTCCAGCTTGACCCAGGGGTAGCCCTCGCCGCGAGCCTTTCGCCATGCAGTCCCGCCAGTGGACTTTCCACCCTCCAGGACCGACGAGCGCGTCGACCACACGACCCTCACCCACGAACAGGTGCGGAGTCGTCGTCATGGTCGCCCAGGGTCAGCGACGCACCTTCGCGGCCCAACGGCGCCGAGTAGCCCGCGAACGAGCAACCTCGGCCTCGCGCTTCTGGCGAGCCCGACGAAGATCAGAGCAATCCCGCCGTGGAACCTCGGGATAGTCGGGAATGACATTGGACCCGGGAACGAGCTGGATCGCAGTCAGGAACACGCACTGACCCAACCACCACACCCACGCTCCGACCAGGCGCGGCGTAGACCTCCGCTCGGGAATCTCACTCACGCGCCGACCATAGACACCTCTAAAGGAGATCTGGACACCCCCAACCGAAACTCCGGCCAGGTAGTCCCGATTTCACTTTCTCCCCGCGGGCGGCCACACAGCCAGGCGCCCAGAATTTCGTGCAGATTACCGACGTAGTCCCGACTTCGACGACTTCACCATCCGCTCGCGGATGCCACTGGCGGGTCCCCGATAACCGGTCCAGGCAGTTCTGGAGCCGGCTCATACTTGTAGTCGATCAGCCGATCTCGCAGCCCGCGGGGTGATGCCGCTGGGCGCATCCGGCAGCCTACTCGGCCGGGGTCTGGTGGCTCGGTGCCGAATGCCGGTGTCGGTGGTTGTGGTGATCTCTTAAGTCGCCGATGACCGCCCGGGCCTCCAGCAGGGGGCCAGCAGTCGCTGGGGATCTCCCGCAGTGCATCCTTCGCCAACTCCGCGTCGGCGAGCAACCGCTGGAGCCGGCTTTCCTGATCGCGCAGCTCGTTGAGTTCTCCGCGGCGTCGCCGCCCATGCCGTACTGGCGGCGCCAGTTGTACAACGTGACTGCCGACACCTCGAGGCCGGCGGCGATCTCCTCGCCGGGGCGGTGTCACACCCTAGAAGCAACGGCAGTCGAAAAGTGCTGGTGGACAGAGGTTGTGGTGGGGCGGAGGTTCTAGGCAGTGGACAATCGGGCCGAGATCGCGATCGGGGTGAAGGCGGCTGGACGATCACTGAGATCGCGGCGCATGTCGGTCGGTGTACTCACGAGAGGTCCGCCGCAACTCCAGTGGATGCCCCTATCGACTGTCCGGTACGACCGTGCACGTCACCCCGCCGACGCGCACGCAACGCCGAACTCGCCACGTCCCACACCGCGAACACGACCACGGTGACGACGGCGAAGACCACGTCCTGCACCGAAACCCTGATGCGTGAACGTCGCATCGGTGATCGTCACCTCGACAGACAACATCATCGGCGCCGCGACAGTTCTTCGAAGGTTCCCCGGCGTTGGTTCAGCGACGGTCGTAAGACATCGCGCGAGCGGTCACGCCGCGGGCTGCCGCTGATTGCTCGCAGTGGAGGCACCGGTGGTGCCGCCTGTCGTCGCGGACCCTGCCTCCGGCGAGCTCGACGGCGTCGTCGAGGACGAGTCGTCGGTGGTCGGTGTCGGGTTTGCTGCAGCCTGATCGCCGGTGGCACCGCCTGCTTGATCACCGGCACCCGACTGCCCTGACGGGATCGTTACGACGGGCGCGGGGGTCGGCGTGTCGTGGTGCGGTGCAGGCTGATCCGTATCCGTCGAGCCGGTGGCAGCAGTGGCCTGGCCGGGCGTGGGAGTGGCCGCCGGGTTGGTCGAGGCGGGCGTACCTGAGTCCTGTCCCCCATCTCCGGCGTCACTGGTCGCGGGATTCGCGGTGGACGCGTCGGTGGTCGGGGCGTCGGCCGCCGACACGCTCATCAGCTCCGGCTGCGCCGAGCGCAACGCCGACACCGGGACCGTCGCGCTCGTCGGCGACGGAGAGGTCAGGCTGCCGGTGTTGAACGCCGGGATGGTGAACAGATCGAAGACGTTGAACGACGAGACGTCGAGGGTCGGGATGATCTGCTGCAGCGATGTCGGGGTGCCAAGCGTCAGGGAGGGCACACTCAGGTAGTTGACGTAGTCGGGGCCGTTGGTGCCGTGTGTCTGCGCGGTGCCGGAGAACACCACGAACTGCGAACCGAGCCACGCGATCGTGATCGGCCCCGAGTATCCGTAATCGCTGGTGAGCGCGAGATTCTCCGGCCCATTCAGACTAAGGCGGAGGAAGTCCTTGGTGACGTAGATGGGATCGCCGGAAATCGCCTGGGCGAGGATGTCGAGCAACTGATTCTGATCGGTCAGCAAGGTCAGCACCGAGAGCGGATTGGTCAGTGCAAGTTGCACTTCCCCGGACTGCTGGCCATCGGAGACCTTGATGTAACGAGCATCGATGGTGGCGGCAATGTTCAGACACGAACCCGCGGTCTTCGAGTTCGCGGCCGCCAAGGCGCCGAGACAGAAGACTGTGTCATCGGGCAGGTCGGCGCGGTCGATGCCGGCCAGTTCCGCAAGATCCCCGAGGGTGACCGGATTGGGATTGATGACCGGAATCTCAGGGATCAGGACCAGATCCCAGATGTCGTTGACGGTGGAAGTAATGCCATCGGTGGCTAGCGCAACACCCAGAATTGACAGCGCTGCTGCGCTGGTACCCGCGCCGAGCGGGATTGCAGCGGCCACGCCGGGAAGAATCGCGATCGCCAGTTCGTTGCCGAACTGCACGCCAAGCGCTGCCAGTCCATCACGGATCAGGCTGGAGTCGACGCCAAGCAAACTAGCCAATTGATCGATCAGGTAGTTCGGCCCCAACGCGACGCCACCGCCGATGCTCTGACTCTCGATCCCCAACGCCGCGATCACCTGGTCCAGGGTCGCCGTCGACCAGTCGTGGATACTCGCCAGACCGCTGGTCACCTGCGGAATCGAGGCCTGCGCCTGGCCGTCGCCGAAGGCCAGACCGGCCGTCAGAGTGGCCGACGCCGCGAGGGCGGTGGCACCCAAAGCCACACGGCGGGTCGCGGGTTCACGTACCAGGCTGTGTCTTCCCATGGATCGGCTCCTTCAATCCGGTGTGCGATATGGAGAAGGAGCCCCCGACTTCCCCGTCGTGCACCGAAGACACTAATCCGGATAAACCGCCCGTACGTGCCGATTAGCAGAATTCTCTCAGGATCGTCCGGACGGGGCCATCGAACGAAAACTGCTGGTGAAAGCCAGCTGCGACCGACCTCTCCCAGGGTCCGGCCACAGAGGATTCAGTACCTCCTCAAGAATCCCCCCAGCGTGTGCTGGTAGATCCACTGATGCGCCTAGATGGTGGTAACGAACAGGTCGGCCGAGACCGACACGGGGGCGCTACCTACTTCGGCCCGTCGACCGGCGACCCGCCACCTTCGGTGTCGTCGGCGGTGGCGGTGACGTTGTCGTCCTCGTCCTCGTCCTTGGCCAGCGGGTCATAGCCGGGGACGCCCTCGAGCACGGTGAGTTCGTTGCCGATCGCGGCCTCGACCGCCTTGGCCTCGTCCTTGATCTTCTTGATGAACTCGGACATGTCGTCACTCCTCGTCACAGTTCGCCCGGGCCGCGGCGCACCGAGCAGAGTTTCAGGGTATCCGAGCACGCCCGGTGGGCGGATTGGGACGCCGGGTCGATGAGAAATGGCGCCTTCTCGATGGTCGTTGTTGGTCCGGCGTGGTGGATGCGCATTCGGATGGATCTCAAGACCTGTTGCGGTGGCAATTGTTCCGACACACATGCGGCCGGATACGCACCAGCGCAGTGGGTCTCGAGGCTCCATAGTTCCCACTCCTCCGCGCCTCGCTCATCGGGATGGTCGGAGTCGAGTGGGATCGACTGGGCGGACTCAGGCCCCCATCAGGGTCGGGTCCTCCTCGCAGATCTCCGTGACAAGGGACAAGTCGAAAGGTCTGCTCGGGCGTGATCGGGTAGACCTCGCCTTGGCGAGGGTGTCGATCTTCTTGGCGATCAACGCGTCGGTCATGGTGAGCAACCCATTGGCTCGGTGACATCTCAGACGCCGAGGATGTTCTGGACGATCGCCTCCTCAACCTGTTTGACCTCGTCGAGTCGGAGATCATTGCCGTACTTGGTGACAGCGAGCTCCCGAGCCCGCGGGATCGGCGACGTCGTACTGCCCCTAGATGTCGGCCTTGAGGACAGCCTTCAGTCTTGTCGCACTCGTTGTCGATGGTCTCCTGGCGCGCGACGAGGGTTTCGGTGACGCGCGGAAGATTGAAGTCCGCACAGAGAAGCGCCATGTCCTCGAAACCCTACTCGGCCAGCGTGATCGGCTCATTGGCGATGTTGGCGACCCAGCCGTCGCCGCACCTTTGGCCAGCGGGGTGGGAGCGTAGTGCACGGTGGTCTTCTGGACGTCGGATTCGGTGAGCCATTCGCGGTGAGCAGCGCCTGGGAGACAATCTCGTTGCAGGCGTGCACACCGATCTTCCTACCCTTCATCCCTTGCGGGCTGGTGCTCGGCTTGGCCGCCGAGGAGACGTGCAGAACGAATTTTCCTCTGGAAGTACGCCACAGCAATGGTTTTCACCTTCGCCCCCCTGCACGATGACCGGAGTGGTCATGCCGATCCGCACCGTGTTTGACGTCTGACCCGTTTCCACCCCGGCACCCGCCCCACCTGAGGGATGTCACCGGCCTGCCGGGCACCACGCCAGCACCGCGGCGGGGCCCCAAGAGCGACAGGAACTCCCCTGCTGAGGTCTTCAGGTCGACCTCGGCGACCGCAGTCACCGTCGCCGATCTGCCGAGTGCCCGCGTGGTGCATTCCTCGGCGAGTTCGGCGATGTCGCGTCCGGTGCCGGCCAGGCGCGGCGTGGCGGGAACCATGCGACGGCTCAACAGGAAGATCTCGATTCTTGTCGGGTTACCGACAAGAAGCCGAGTTCGTCCACCTGAACGACACACGCACCGTACTCGGGTCCACGTGCCCTAGCGTATGAGCCGTCGACGCACAGGGAATCGGTAGGAGGAGAATGACCATGAACGCACCGCAGCACTATCCGGGTCAGCCGTATCCGCAACAGCTGCACGCCGGTCCGCCACAGCCGTACCCGTACCCGCAGCCGTACCCACAGCAACAGAATGCCGGGCCGTACCCGGTTCAGCCCCACCCGCCGGGCGCGTACCGCGCAGCACCGACGGGCGCGTACCGCGCAGTCTTCAAGCGGCACACCGGGATGGTGGTCTTGGCTCTGACCAACCCCACACAGACGATCGGCACGTGGCCCGAGATCCGCAAGGCCTTCTGGGCGGCACAGACGCACTGCCTCACGCTGGGATGGTGGGGCATCATCTCGTGTCTCGTCTACAACTGGATCGCGATCTTCGGCAACATCGCCGAACTCAACCGGGTCCGCGAACTCGCCAAGCGCAACGGCGACGCCTGAGCGAAGGTCCGATCGCGCGGACTCACACCCGATCGGTCGCGCGCATCGCCAGCCCGATCCGTGCGACCATCGCGTCGACGGCGAACTTCGGTTTGACGTTGGCCTCAAGCGCCTCGCGGCACTCGAGCACCGCCTGCACGCATCGCAACAGTTGTTCGGGACTGGCATACGAGGCCATCGGCCGTGTGGTGTCGTGGGTCTTATCGGGGTGCATCGCGGTCACCTGGGCGCCCATCGACAGCACCAGCGCGTCACGATAGAGGGCGGCAAGATCGACCAGCGCCCGATCGAGGACGTCACGACCGACCCGGGTGGCGCGAGACTTCTGGCGCCGCTCCAGTTCTTTGAGCGCCCCGGCACTCCCGCGTGATGCACGGGCGGTGCCCTTGCCGGTCCCCCCGGCCCCCAGGGCGGTCTTGAGTTCCTCGGTCTCGGCCTCATCGAGTTCGGCACTGATCGCCTTGGCCGCGGTCTCGGCCGAGCGCACAAGATCCTCGGCCGCTTTGTACGCAGTCGAGTCGCGGGTCGCCGCCCGCGCGATCCCGAGCGCCGATTCCCGTTGCGCCCGGGCATCCGGGTCGGTGGCCAGCCGTTTCGCGCGGCCGATGTGGCCGCCACAGACCGATGCCGCCCAGCGGGCCGCCTCGGCGTCGATGCCGTCGCGATCGACGAGAACGCGCTCGATGTCGGCGGTCGACGGCGTGGTCAAGGCGATGTGACGGCACCGCGAGCGCAGCGTGACCGAGATGTCTTCGGGGTCGACTGACGGGGCGCACAACAGGAATACCGTCCGCGACGGAGGTTCCTCGACGACCTTCAGGAGGGCGTTCGCGGCCTGCTCGGTGAGCCGATCGGCGTCCTCGACGATCACGATCTGCCAGCGGCCCGTGCCCGGACGTCGCGAGGCGACCTGCACGATCTCCCGCATCGAGTCCACCGACAGGCTCAATCCCTGCGGCACGATGTTGCGTACGTCGGCGTGGGTCTGCGCCATCACCGTCGAACAGGCGCGGCACTCGCCGCAACCGATGACCTCGGGGTCCTGACATTGCAGTGCCGCCGCGAAACAGGTCGCGGCCACCGACCGGCCGCTGCCAGGCGGTCCGGTGAACAACCAGGCGTGGGTCATCGACGACCGGGCTGGATCCCCGAGATCGTCGTCACCGTCGGCCTCGCCGAACATCGACACAGCGCCCGCGGCGTGCTCGTCGAGTCGATTCGCCAGGCCCCGTGCCGCGCGAGCGGCATCACTCAGGTCGGCGATCACCGCCGTCTGCCCGATCATCCGATCGAAGACATTTGTCACACCCTCACCCTAAACCGCATGTCGGACACGTTCGATCCATCGACCGCGTTTAACAATTGCAAGCAGCCAGCTACCGTGGTGACGTGATTAAGCGTCGGTCGTGGGTGTCACAAGCCCTACACACGGGGAAGTGGCTGATCCGCACCCCGTGGCCGATTCTTGCGCTCGACATGCTGCGCGCCAACCTGGTCGGTGCGTTGTTCACCTTCGCCTTCCTGCGGTTCGGGATGCCCGCGAGCGACTCGTTCCGCTTCGACGAGATCAACACCCTCAACCAGGCGATCTTCGCCGCCTATCTCGTGGTCGCCATGATTCTCGGCGCGGTTCTCAGTATCCAGCTGTCGTTGCCGGTGCTGATCTGGCATCGGCGCCGCACCCGCCTGGACAACGAAGGCGCCCGCCGGCGCGCGTTACAGCTGCCGATGCTTCTCTCAGCGGTCAACGTCGGCATGTGGCTAGTCGGCGGCATCCTGTTCACCTGCGTGAATCTGGCTGTCTCGCACCGGGATGCGTTCATCGTCGCGATGGCCAGCTTCATCGGTGCACTGGTGACCTGCGTGCTGAGCTTCCTGCAATTCGAGAAGGTGCTGCGACCCATCACCGTCGCGGCAATGGCCAACAACCCCGACAACGCGATCGCACCAGGGGTCACCACCCGCATCACCGTGTTCTGGGTGATCAGTGTGGTCGCCCCGATGCTGGTCATCGTCGGCCTGATCACGATGCAGCGGCTGAAATTCATCGAGACCGACGCCGCCGGGCTGCAACGGCCGATCCTGTGGATGGCGTTGGCGTCCTTGGCTTTCAGCCTGCTCGCGATCGTGCGGGTGGTCACGGCGATCAACGACCCAATCAAACAGTTGCGCCGCGCACAGTCGAAGGTGTCCGCAGGTGATCTCAACGCCGCGGTGAAAATCTACGACGGCTCCGACCTCGGCCTGCTGCAGGCCGGATTCAACGACATGGTGGCTGATCTGCGCGAACGCCAGCAGTTGCGCAATCTGTTCGGCCGCTACGTCGGTGAGGACGTCGCGCGCCGCGCCATCGAGATCGGCACGGAACTCGGCGGCGAGGAACGCTATGTAGGAGTGCTGTTCGTCGACATCGTCGGCTCGACACGCCTAGCAGTGAACCGCCCCCCGCGGGAGGTCGTCGACATGCTCAACGAGTTCTTCCGCGTTGTGGTGGCGGTGGTCGGGCGACACGGCGGCTTCGTGAACAAATTCCAGGGTGATGCCGCGCTCGCAATCTTCGGTGCGCCCCTGGACCTGGAAGACTTCGCCGGTCGCGCACTGGCATCGGCACGCGAGCTGCGCATCGAGCTGTACCGGACGCTCGGCGACACCGACATCGGGATCGGGGTGTCGGCGGGCAAGGCTATCGCCGGCCACATCGGGTCCGAACAGCGCCTGGAGTACACCGTGATCGGTGACCCGGTCAACGAGGCCGCGCGCCTCACCGAGCTCGCCAAGGACGAGCCGACACGTGTGCTCGGGTCTGCGCGAGCGGTGTTCCTGGCCTCGCACGATGAGGCCGAGTACTGGGAGATCGGTGAAGGCGTAGAACTGCGCGGACGCGGCATCGAGACCTTGCTGGCGCGCCCGCAGGTCGACCCGATGAACACCAGCCCGATCCCCGTCACCGCGGTGCGCTGAGCAGCCTCGATTCAGCACGCGTAGATCCGCCGGCCGGGGCCGGATTCGGACCCCTCAGTCCCCCGATGCGCCAGGGGCCGACTTTTTGGCAGCCGTCTTGTTGGCACCCGTCTTCTTGGCTGCTGTCTTCTTGGCTGCTGTCTTCTTGGCTGCCGTCTTCTTGGCTGCCGTCTTCTTGGCAGGCGTCTTCTTGGCTGCTGACTTCTTGGCAGGCGTCTTCTTCGCGGCCTTCTTGGTTGCCTTCTTGGCGGGTCCGCGCGCGCGACGGTCCGCTAGCAATTCCATCGCCCGCTCGGGGGTGATAGAGGCCACCTCGTCGCCCTTGCGCAGGCTGGCGTTGGTCTCGCCGTCGGTGACGTACGGGCCGAAACGGCCGTCCTTGATCACCATCGGCTGCCCACTCACCTCGTCATTCTTGCCCAATTCACGCAGCGGCGGAGCGGCAGCGGCCCGGCCTCGACGCTTGGGCTCGGAGTAGATCGTGAGGGCCTCGTCGAGAGTGATGCTGAACAACTGATCTTCGCTGGTCAGCGACCGCGAGTCGGTACCCTTCTTCAGGTACGGGCCGTAGCGGCCGTTCTGGGCGGTGATCTCCTCGTTCGACGCCGGATCGACACCGACCACGCGCGGCAACGACAGCAGCTTCAGCGCGTCGTCGAGCGTGACGGTGGAAATGTCCATGGTCTTGAACAACGATCCGGTCCGCGGCTTGGGGCCCGCAGCCTTCTTGGCGGTCTTCTTCGCAGCGGTCCTCTTGGCGACAGCCTTCTTGACGGCGGTCTTGGTGGCCGTCGAACCACCAGAGGCCGATCCGCCCGTGCCGGCCGGCGTGTCGTCGAGCGGGACGACCTCACCGTCACCGGCGCCACCGCCGTCACGCGGGGTGGGCCCGGCCGGGATCGTCGCCGGCGCGCCGGCCGAGCCGGAATCGTCACCATCGTCTTCGGCGGGCAGGATCTCGGTCACGTACGGGCCAAATCTACCCTCCTTGACCACGATGTCGTTCCCGGTCACCGGGTCGGTGCCGAGTATGCGTCCCTCCTGCGGCGTGGAGAACAGCTTCTCCGCCACGGCGAGGGTGAGCTCGTCAGGAGTCATGTCGGCGGGCAGGTTGGCACGCTGCAGGTCCGGTTCCGCGTCGGCGCTCGCTGCGACGTTACGTTCGAGGTACGGACCGAATCGTCCAACGCGCACACAGACCGGTCGACCCTGCTCGTCGTCGAACAGCCGGATCGAGTTGACCTCGCGGGCGTCGATCTCCTCGAGGTTGACCCCGACGAGCTTCTTCAACCCCCCGTGCTTGGCGATTTCCGAGCCGGCCACATTCGGCCCGCTCGCTCCGCTCCCGGCGCCAGCCACATTCGGCCCGCTCGCTCCGCTCCCGGCGCCAGCCACATTCGGCCCGCTCGCTCCGCTCCCGGCGGCATTCGCGGCCGAATCACCGAAGTAGAACTCGGTGAGCCACCGGGTGCGGTTCTCCTGACCGTTGGCGATCTGGTCGAGATCGTCCTCGAGAGACGCGGTGAAGTCGTAGTCGACGAGGCTCTCGAAGTACGCCTCCAGCAAGCCGACGACGGCGAACGCGATCCACGAGGGCACCAGCGCGTTGCCCTTCTTGACCACATAACCGCGGTCCTGGATGGTGCCGATGATCGAGGCGTAGGTCGACGGGCGACCGATACCGAGTTCCTCGAGTACCTTCACCAGCGACGCCTCGGTGAAGCGGGCGGGGGGGTTGGTGGAGTGGCCGTCGGCACGCAGCTCCGAGGCGGTCAACGACTGGCCCTCGGCCAGCTGCGGCAGGCGGTTCTCGGCATCGTCGGCCTGGCCACCTGCCTGTTCGTCGACCGTCTCGACGTAGGCCGACAAGAAGCCAGGGAAGGTGATTGTGCGCCCCGACGCGGCAAAGGTGCATTCCTCGCCGCTGGAGGCGGTTCCGGTGATGCGCAGGCTCAAGGTGGTGCCCTTGGCGTCGGCCATCTGGCTGGCCACCGTGCGCTGCCAGATCAGTTCGTAGAGACGGAATTCGTCGGTCTCGAGCTGCCCGGCGACCTGGCCGGGCGTGCGGAACGTCTCGCCAGCCGGGCGGATCGCCTCGTGAGCTTCCTGGGCGTTTTTGACCTTGCGCGTGTACTGCCGCGGGGTCGGGTGGACGAAGTTGTCGCCATACAGCTCTCGCGCCTGCGTGCGAGCGGCGTTGATGGCCGACTCGCTCAGCGTCGTCGAGTCGGTACGCATGTAGGTGATGAAGCCGTTCTCGTAGAGGCGCTGCGCGATGCGCATGGTGCGGTCGGAGGAGAACCGCAACTTGCGGCCGGCTTCCTGCTGCAGCGTCGAGGTCATGAACGGCGCGTACGGTCGTCGGGTGTAGGGCTTCTCCTCGACCGAGGTGACAGTCATGTCGGCGCCGTCAAGGGCGCCGGCCAGCGCGGTGGCCCGGGACTCGTCGAGGACGATGACGCCGTCGACCTTCTTCAGGACACCCTTCGCGGTGAAATCACGGCCGGTTGCGACGCGCGCGTCGTCGACGTTGACCAGGCGCGCGGAGAAGCTGCGTGGATTGGATTCGTCCGCCTGCGACCCGCCGGCGTTCATGGTGGCGTCGATGTCCCAGTATTCCGCGGAGACGAATGCCATGCGCTCTCGTTCACGCTCGACGATGATGCGGGTGGCCACCGACTGCACACGGCCTGCCGACAGCTTCGGCATGACCTTCTTCCAGAGCACCGGGGAGACCTCGTAACCGTAGAGACGGTCCAGAATGCGGCGGGTCTCCTGGGCATCGACGAGATCGATGTCGAGGTCGCGGGGATTCTCCGCGGCCGCGCGGATCGCCGGCTCGGTGATCTCGTGGAACACCATCCGCTTGACCGGGATCTTCGGCTTGAGCGTCTCGAGCAGGTGCCAGGCGATCGCCTCCCCCTCGCGGTCACCGTCGGTGGCGAGATAGAGCTCGTCGACATCGCGCATCAGCGACTTGAGTTCGGTGACCGTCGACTTCTTGTCGGGCGAGACGACATAGAGCGGCTCGAAGTTCTCGTCGACGTTCACACCCAGGCGCGCCCAGGACTGGCCCTTGTACTTGGCCGGGACGTCTGCGGCGCCGCGCGGCAGGTCCCGGATGTGTCCACGGGACGACTCGACCACATAGTTCGCCCCCAGGTACCCGGCGATCTTGCGCGCCTTGGTGGGCGACTCGACGATCACGAGCCGTCGAATCGCTGTGCCGCTCGTAGGGCTTGTGGTGCTGGTCTCGGCCAACGGGGGTCCTTCGCTATCGAGTCGGTCTTCGGGAGGATGATTGTGCCCGGAGCCGCTCTTGTTTCGTTCAGTGGGGTTGTACCTTATATATAGCGCCTATTGCACATCCGAATTCCCGGCAAGGTATACCCGACGGACCGGACATCTCGAATTCTTTCCATGAATTCGCTGGTCGGACGGCTGTGAAGCATGCATCACAGTGCGGCGTCATCGGCGTCACCCGATACCGGGACCCGACGGTCGCGCGCACCTCGACGATCAGCAGCCACCGGGCCATTCGCGGTCCGTCGCACCGGGTGGCGGCGGGCCGACATACTCAGCCAACCGCGTCAGCCGGCGGCGCCCCACCCGCAGCGCAGGCGCACCGATCCGGTTGCCGACCAGGGTCGGCGCGATACCCACCCGCATCAGCGCGGTAGCCAGCACCGAATGCGAGTCCGGGCAGTGCGCATCGAGCCCGAGGAGGTACTGGCCGGTCGGATCGGTGCGGCCGGCTGCCAGCACCCAAAACCGCAACGCATGCGGTGTCGGGACCCACGCGGCGGGCATCGTCTTGACCGCACCCGTCGACCAGCGGAGGTGCAGTTCATCAAGACGCGGACTCGGCGCGGTGCGCGCCAAGGGATTGCCCTCGTCGGACGTGATGACCTCGGCATCGAGCCCGACCGTCTGTACCTGCGCAACGATGGCGTCGGCGCGCCATCGTTGCGCGACGATGACCGACACGCGCGTACCGACGAGGTCCGCCCCGGCATACACCGGCGCCGACTGTCCGGGACCGGCGAGGAGACCCGCCAGATCGTCGATCACCGGTTCGTCGGTCTCCGCCGAGAAAAACGCCAACTGACCCACGGATAGGAGCCTACTGCGCTGCGCGAGGTACCAGCGGCAGCGCCCGCCACACGGGACCCAAACATCAGAGGCCGGACAGAGAAAACCGCTCCCGGTCTGGACGACCCAGACCGGGAGCGGTTAAGACAAACCTCTTCGCGTTGCCGCGAGGTCGCCTATCAGACGGCGCGGACGCCCGTCGCCTGGGGGCCCTTCGTGCCCTGCCCGACCTCGAACTCGACACGCTGGTTCTCTTCGAGGGTGCGGAAACCGGATCCCTGGATCTCGGAGTAGTGGACGAACACGTCGTCGGACCCCTCGTCAGGAGCGATGAAGCCGAAGCCCTTTTCCGCGTTGAACCACTTCACAGTTCCCTGTGCCATTACTGCAATCCTTCACATTCATTCGATCTGACTCCGATACGAGATGTACTCGCACCGTGGCCGGTTCTGACCGCCATACCTCGAAGAAACCCCGATGAACCGAGCACGCGACTCAGGGAGGGAAAAACTCAGTACCACGGCTGCAACCCGATTCCCCCGATCACCGCAGTGACGATGCACCGGAAGAAGCTGCGGCCGCACATAGTCAATCACGTCTGACACCGATGCGATAGTCACAGGAACCAGCAAGATCGAAAATGTGGACGATTTCAACCGCTCGACAGCACGCAGTAACATCTGCACCGACGTCACGCCAGAGCGTCACATATCAATTCGGTCTCGAATCCCCGTCGCAGAGTTTGAGAACCAGGGCAGACCGCCACGCGACACAGTAGACGACAAAGAGTTATGAGCAGCCACACCTTCGGAACCGAACTCCTCCGCCGCTCCCTCGCCGGTACCGAAGCGGACTCTGGTCCAGTCACGCACCTGTCCGTCATCCCATCGCGCACAGCGACTTTCACCGACTGGCCAGAATGGGTCGACGAGCACGTGCGAGAGGCATTCGAGGCGAACGGCATCACGAAACCATGGATTCATCAGGCGGCCGCAGCCGAACATGCACACTCGGGTCGACATGTGTCCATTTCCACGGGCACCGCATCGGGAAAGTCGGTGGCCTACCAATTACCGATCCTGAATGCCATGCTCACCGAACCACACTCCACTGCACTGTATTTGGCGCCCAGCAAGGCGCTCGGCGCCGACCAGATCCGGGCAGTTTCCGCACTGACCGCCGGGCGCGGTCCGTTCGCGCACCTCGCGCCGTGCGCCTACGACGGCGACACCGATCCGGACATACGGCATTGGGCACGCACGCATTCCCGGTGGATCTTCACCAATCCCGACATGCTGCACATCGGGATACTCACCGGCGTGCTCTCCGGTGGCGGCGGCTCGTCGACGGGCCCGGTGCGCGGTCAGTGGCGGCAGTTCTTCCGACACCTGCGATACATCGTGATCGACGAATGTCACCACTACCGTGGGGTGTTCGGTTCGCACACGGCGCTGGTGCTGCGGCGATTGTTACGACTGGCACGAGCGTGTGGATCGAATCCGACGGTGATCGCGGCCAGCGCCACCGTCGCCGACCCCGCCGCTGCCTTGTCTCGGCTCATCGGCGAACCTGCCGTCGGGGTGACCGAGGACGGTTCGCCGCGCGGCGAACGCACCATCGCCCTGTGGGAGCCCGATTTCGTACCGGGGATCAGCGGCGAGAACGGTGCTCCGGTTCGCCGGTCGGCGGGTGCCGAATCCTCAAGACTACTTGCCGATTTCGTCATCGAAGGCGCACGCACACTGTGCTTCGGGCGCAGTCGGCGCGGTGTGGAGATCACCGCGATGCAAGCCCGTGATCTGTTGGCGCACAGCGCCCCCGAGCTCGTCGACAAGATCGCGGCATATCGCGCCGGGTATCTTGCCGACGACCGGCGCGCACTCGAACACGCCATCTCCTCCGGCGAACTCGTCGGCGTGGCCACCACCAACGCACTTGAGCTCGGCGTCGATATCAGCGGCCTCGACGCGGTCATCATCGCCGGGTACCCGGGCAGCGTCGCATCGTTCTGGCAACAGGCCGGACGTGCCGGTCGTCAGCGCACCTCGGGCGACGCACTCGTGGTGCTCGTCGCCCGTGACGATCCGCTCGACACCTATCTGGTCCATCACCCACAGGCATTGCTCGGCACGCCGGTCGAGACCCCGGTCATCGACCCGACCAATCGCCATATCCTTGGCCCCCACCTGCTCTGTGCGGCAACCGAATTCCCGGTCCAGGATGCCGAGATCGAGCAATGGCGCGCCGGCCAGCTGGTCGCCGACCTCGCTGCGCAGGGGCTGCTGCGCAAGCGCAAGACCGGCTGGTATGCCGCGCCGGGGGTGGATCCGCACGGCGACATCGACATCCGCGGCGGCATCGGCGGACAGATCCTGATCGTCGACGCGACCACCTCGGAGTTGCTCGGCACCGTCGACGCCGGACGCGCGCCGGCAACCGTGCATCCCGGTGCCGCGCACATCCATCAGGGCCGCACCTACGTCGTCGACGAGCTCGACATCGACGGCGGACTGGCACTGGCCCACCCCGAGGAGCCGGACTGGACGACGTCGGCCCGGGAGACCACCGAGATCACCATCACCGACGTCGTCGCCGCCACCGATCACGGGGCGCTGCACACCGCGCTGGTCGACGTCGACGTCACCCATCAGGTTGTCGGCTATCTACGCACGCTGCTCTCCGGCGAGGTGCTCGACGCCGTCGAACTCGACATGCCACGTCAGACCCTGCACACCCGCGCGGTCATGTACACGCTGCCGCCGGAGGTCCTCGCCGCCGACGGGATCGACGCGACCCGACTGCCAGGCTCGCTACACGCCGCCGAACACGCCGCCATCGGTCTGCTGCCTCTGATCGCGACGTGCGACCGCTGGGACATCGGTGGGGTCTCCACCAACCGGCACCCCGACACCGGACTGCCGACGGTGTTCGTCTACGACGGCTACCTGGGCGGCGCGGGATTCGCCGAACGCGGCTACTCGAAATTCGCCGCCTGGATCGCCGCCACCCGGGACGCCGTCGCCGGCTGCGGCTGCGAGAGCGGCTGCCCGTCGTGCGTGCAGTCCCCCAAGTGCGGCAACGGAAACGATCCACTCGACAAGGCCGGAGCCATCACCACCTTGTCGCTGCTGTCCGCGTTGCTCGCAGGCTGAGAGTGTCCATCAGAGGTCAAACCCGGCATCATCGACGCATTTCAGCGCCTCGGCGTGCGCCCACATGAATCGTCAAGGCGTCTCGGTGAATGCCGTGTCGGAAGGAACCACACCCTCGCTTCTCGGCGATAATCGACCAATGCAGGACAGCGATGCCGGGCGGGACGGGGATGCCGGGCGGGACAGCGATGCTGGGCTCGACCGGGACGCCTGGCACACCGGGGCGCAGGGCACGATCCTGCGGCCGTGCCCGGTGCACTTCCTGCTCGCCCGCCCCACTCAGGAACCCGACCGGATGCCGTCGACGATCGGTGAGCGCGACGTGTTCTTCTCCGAGGCCGAGGCACTCGACGCGCTCGATATCCACTACGCGTGGGCGTCGGCCAGCCTGGAGAACCCGACCGTGGCCGATACCGCCCAGTGGTATCTACAGAGCGCCATGGTCGGGCCTCGCATCAGCCCGTCACTCGGCGAGGTGTACCTCGCGATCTCCGAGGGCTTTTCGGGTGACACCTGGGCAGCGGCGGGTGGCTTCCTCACCGAGGGGGAGGTGGTGCACTGGGCGCCGTTCGTCACCGCGGTACGCCCGCGAGTCCGCACCGCCTACGGTGACGGTGTTCCGGAACTGGCCTACCGGGGTGACACGTCGGTGTATTTCGGTCAGGTGTGGTTCGCGCCGATGCATTCGGTGCGCGTCTACCCCAAGCGGATCATCATCGACGACGACGCCATCGGTTAGCGGCGGTGAGGGGCTGTGGGTTGGTTCACTCCGCCGGACCCGCCCGCGCCGCCGCGGACGCATCGCGAGAACCGAAGAGCCCTAGAATGATCGGCGCGACTGCCTCGACGACGACGTCGGTGCCGTCGGTACGGCACCGGCGCAGCACCGCCCCCGAACGCTGATCGTCGATCACCTCCCGGGCGGTTGCGCACGCGTCTGCATCACCGGAGACGTGATCGATCGCCGCGGCAAGGGCCGCGAGGTCGGCGGCCGACTGTGCCCGGTGCCGGGCGATCACCGCCGCACCGAGATAAACCAGCATCACCAGGACCGACACCACCCCGACGATGACCCCGGCCGCCGCGACCGTGGCGTACCCGCGATCATCACGAGCAAGGCGCACAAACGTTTTCACGGCGTCACCCCCGGCGCGATGTCGACGTGATCGGAACCGTCCGGCTCCTTGCCCGCAACTGCCCGGGCCGACATCGTCAGCCCGGGCAGCGAGAGCACCCGGTCGGTAACCGAGACGACGACCTTGCCACCCTGCTCGCTCACCGTGATGATCGCGTCGGCGCCGACCAGCCGGGCTCCGGCCGCCCGCGCCCCGGCGTCACCGGCTGCGGTCAGCCGCGCGACCTCACGGGCGGCATCGGTGCACCGGATCTCGGCGATCACCGCACCGATCGCCCCGATACCCAGGAGCAGAACCGCCACGATCGCCACGATCGCATACGCCGCCTCGACGGTGACCATGCCCGCGTCATCGTCGACAAGACGTCGTAGCACGGCCCGATGACACACCCTCATCAGCTCACCGAGGTCGTGAGGGCCTTGTTGATGATCCCGGTGAGTGCGGCAACGATGTCATTGCCGGTGACGACGGTGTAGAGAATCGCACCGAACGCCGCGGCAGCGATGGTGCCGATAGCGTATTCGGCGGTGCTCATCCCCTCCTCGTCGCTGATCAGGCGCAGCGTCGTGGTGTTCAGCCACTCGCCGGCAGCGCGCAAGCCGCGCGAGTTCTCAATGGGTTCGTTGTCGTCGGGAGGGCTTTGATTGATGTTCTGTGACATGTCTTTTCCTTTCGGGTGTTCGAACGTTGCGACAATTGGACGCGGGCGGTGGCGATTTGGCTCCCTCCCCGCGCAAGTTTTTCTAGAGACCTCCCAGAGTCTGCGACGCGAGGCCGATGACCACGGGCACGATGCCCAAACAGATGAAGGCCGGCAGGAAACACAGACCCAATGGCCCACTGACCATCACCCCGGCCCGCTCGGCGCGGGCCAGCGCTTCGTCGTGGGCACGCCGGCGGACCTGTACGGCGAGTTCGCCAACCCCGTCGGCCAGCGCCGAGCCGGCGCGCGCCGATCGCCGGGCGAGCATCGTCAGATCTGCGAAACAGTCTGCGCCGGCGTCGGTCGACGCCACCCGTCGCCGACGTCGGCGGGTATCCGGTGACACCTCGGGAGCAGCCCAGGCCCGGTCCGGGTCGGCGCCGAGTTCGAGGAGTTCAGCGGTCGCGGTCAACGGCCGCGCCAGCGACGGCGGCGCACTCGACGCGGCGACCCGGATCGCCTGCGCCACCGGTAGCCCGGCGCGCAGGCACACCGCGAGCAGGTCCAATGCGGCCGCGGTGGCGAACGGGTCCGTCCCACGGTCCCTCGCCCCGAGCAATCGTGGTTGCCGGGAAGGCGGTGCGGGCAGATCGATCACCCGGTAGAGACGCCATCGCGCCGCCGGCCAGATCCAGCAGGCGACCGCCGCCAGGAGCAGGGCCAGGGTCTTCACCGGGCCACCCCCTTGCGCAGACCGCCGCTCACGGTGCCACCACCTTCGCGGCGATGCGGTCCGCCCAGAGCAGCCCGCTCGCGACCAGCGCGGTACCGACGACGAGGAGGATTCCACCGAGGCCACCGCCCAGCAGGGTCGACAGTGGTCGCGCACCGGTGGCCTGCCCGAGAGCGATGCCGAGGAGCGGGAGTCCGGCGAGGACCGTGGCGGTGGCGCGGGGACCGGCCATTCCGGCCCGGGTGCGCTCGACGAAGGCCCTACGGGCCAACAGATCCGAGCGCACCGATCCCAGCAGATCGGCCAGCGGCAGCCCGTGGGACTCCGACGTCTGCCAGGCCGTCGCGATACGCTGCCACGAGTCGTCGGCGCTGCGCGTTGCGGTCAAGTCGATCAGAACCCCACCACCGAGTTCGGCACGCCCGGCCAGCACCGACAGCGCCGAGGACACCGAATCTTGTTGTTCGGTAACGCTATCCATGGCCGCCATCTCCGCCGCAGCGGCCGCACAGGCATGGGCGGGTGGCGCACCGACCGAAAGCTCGGCGATCATCAACGACAGCGCGGTCAAGAGATCATCTCGCCGCACGTCGGCCCGCTCGGCGGCACGGCGTCGGTGAGCCCGCCATCCGTACACGCCGGCCACGATTCCCGCAGCGACCGCCGCAGCAATACCGCCGACCAGCAGCGCACCGCAGATCCCGATGGGCACAACGATCCATCGCAATGTCGCGACTCTCGCGGTGGAGCGAGTGTGCCGCCCGCCCACTGACCGGAGCCGATGGGCGGCGCGCGGTGCGCCCGACCACAAGACCGCACACGCCGAGGCAAGCAGGATCACCGTCATCGAATCGCGACCATCTCATCGAAAAGAGCTCGGGACGAGGTGAATCCGAGACTACGTAGCCAGATCGGCACCACCGTGACGAGGCCGTCGGCCCCGCGGCGCAACACACCGATCTCGGACAGACCACGCGTTCCGTCGAGGTTGCGGGCGACACCGAGAACGACATGGACAGCTGCGGCGAGCTGGCTATGCAGGGCGTCACGGCCCATCCCACCCAAGGCGGCGAGCGCTTCCATCCGCGCGGGTACCTCGGCGGTCGAGTTGGCGTGCAGGGTGCCGCCGCTACCGTCGTGACCGGTGTTCAGGGCGGTCAGCAGATCGATCACCTCCGCACCCCGCACCTCGCCGAGAATGATTCGATCGGGTCGCATCCGCAGCGCTTGGCGCACCAGGGCCCGTACCGCAACCTCGCCCGCCCCTTCGACATTCGCCGTTCGCGCCACCAGTCGCACCACATGCGGGTGGGTCGGCGTCAGTTCGAGCGCATCCTCGACGCACAGGACCCGTTCGGTGGCGCCCATCTGTCCGATCAGCGCACCGAGAAGCGTTGTCTTGCCCGACCCGGTGCCGCCAATGATCAGGAACGACAACCGGGCACGCAGTACCTCACCCATGACTTCGGCCGCCTCGGCCGGAATCGCGCCGGAATCGACCATCGCATCGAAACCCATTCCGGCACTGCGCAGCACACGCAGCGACAAACATGTGCCGTCGGCAGCCAACGGGGGTATCACGGCGTGCAGGCGGACCGTGTATCCCCGGCGTCCGACATTCGACAACTGTCCGTCGACCCACGGCTGGGCGTCGTCGAGTCGGCGTCCGGCGCCCAGCGCCAGCCGTCCGGCCAGCCTGCGGACCGCTGCGTCGTCGTCGAAGGTGATCCCCGAGAGTTCCAGTCCGGCACCCCGATCCACCCATACCCGCTGCGGACCGACGACGAGGATGTCGGCGATCCCCGGCTCGGCCAGGAGTTCTTCGAGCCGCCCGGCGCCGGTCAACTCGGTCTGTAGGTATCGCAGGGCGGCGAGGAGATCGGTGTCGCCGAGCACCCCACCGGCCTCGGCGCGGATCGCGTCGGCGATCACCGCCGCCGTCGGCTCCACCGCATCGGCCGCCAACCGGGAACGCACCCGATCCAGCAGCGCCTCGTCGTTGTGTGCGCTCATCCGGTCCGCCCCGTCCCGACGGCCCCGGCCCCGACACCGAGGGCCTCGTACACCGCTCGCGCCGCCCGCCCCAGCGGACTGCGCGCACCGATCCCGGGTCGTCCACTCTCCAGCCGCGCCGGCAGGCGCGGGTCCGGCCGGTAGGCGGCCAGCAATCGCAGGTCGGCGGCCTCGGCGATCTGCACGCCGCGCAGCCCGCCCGGCGATGGGCCGCGCACGACGAGCGCGAGATCAGCGGCATCGGCGAGCAACCGGGCAGCGATCTGGCGGGCGGCGGCACAGCCGACGACGGTCGGTGACGTCACCAGGACGACGAGATCCACCGACTCGACGACGCCGCGGACGACGTCCGTGTCGGCGCGGGGAAGGTCGACGACCACCAGATCACCGTGCGAGCGTCCGGCGTCGATGGTGGCGAGCACCGCGTCGGCATGAACCGGGCGAGACTCGTCGCGGCGGCCGGTCAGTACCGCGATCCGGTCATCGACCCGTGGCAGGGCACGGTGCAGGGCAAGTCCGTTGACAGCACCGCCCTCCAGAGTGAGATCCGGCCATCGCAAGCCGGGACGGTCCTCGATGCCGAGAATGAGGTCGAGACCGCCACCGAGATCGTCGGCGTCGAGTAGCAGCACGTGCTCACCGGCGTCGCCCGCGGCCGTTGCCACCGCAGCGGCCAGCACCGACGCCCCGGCCCCGCCGTGCGCACTCATCAGCGCGACGCCGCTGCCGGTGGCACGTCGTGGCGTACGCAGCTCGGTCAGCGTGCGCACCAGATGGCCCTCGTCGGCCGGCAACAGGGCGGCGTCGCCGGCACCGAGGTCCATCGCCGAACGCCAGACGTCGGCAGGGGGCGCGGAGTTGGCAACCAGCAGCACCCCGGCTCGCCGCGGCACTGATGTGGAGACCAATGCGCCGACCGCACGGGGGTCGACGACGACCGCTCGAGACCGCAGCCACTCGGCGCGGCAGGTCTCGGGATCGCCGAGAACCAGCCGATAGCCTGCGGCCGCGGCACACCGGGCAACGTCATCGCGCAAATCGTCGTCGACGAGGGCGAGGAGGGCTTCGGACATGAGCGCCATCGTGGCCGATTCCGACGTCGTCGTTCTGTGCGCACCAGCGCGGAGCTGTCGGCCCGTGGACGCAGCCGGTTCTGTGGAGGAACCGCAGGACCTGTGACAGCGATGCCACAACGGAACCCGACGAGCTGACAGGGTCCAGATAGAGGACAACCCCGGCCAGGGGGGGAGGAGGCCGGGGTCGTCGCGCTTCAGCCCCGGGGGGTCGGGCTGAAGCGGCACCGGTCCGAAGACCGGGTGCCTACGACTATACACGTTCACACGGCACTCGCAAACAACTCGCGAGACCCGACACAACATCGCAGATTCGTCTCACTGCCTGCAGGTTTGTTGCCCTGTACCCAAGCCTCACAGCGGTGATCGCCACCGCTGTGAGGCGGCATCGCGCGGGATAGCCCAAGTCGACTTACACCATCGCAGAACTCCAGTACGATGCCCGAAATGAGCGATGATCGCCCGGGTATTCGCCAAACGCCGCCGGTCGCCGCATTCTTCGACCTCGACAAGACCGTCATCGCGAAATCGTCGGTTCTCGCCTTCAGTCGGCAGTTCTTCACCGAGGGCCTACTCGACACCCGAACGTTGCTCCGATCGGCCGTCACACAGTTGAGCTTCGCCCGCTCGGCCGCCGACGCCGACCACGTCGAGCGACTGCGCCGACACATCACCACGATGTGTCAGGGATGGGATGTCTCGGAGGTGAACCGGATCGTCGCGGACACCCTCGACGAGGTCGTCCGCCCGCTCGTCTACAGCGGCGCGGTCGACCTCATCGACGCGCACCGGCAGAAGGGACACGCCGTCGCACTGGTATCGGCATCGGGGCTAGAAATGGTCGAGCCGATCGGTGTGATGCTGGGCGTCGATCACGTGCGTGCGAGCCGGATGCACATCACCGACGGCCACTACACCGGCGACCTCGATTTCTACTGCTACGGAGAGCAGAAGGCCGCGGCGATCCTGCAGATCGCGCAGGAGTACGGCTACGATCTCGACCTCTGTTATGCGTACTCGGATTCGGTGACCGATCTGCCGATGCTCGAGGTTGTCGGGCGGCCCACGGTGGTAAACCCCGACAGGCAATTGCGCCGGCACGCCGAGGAGAACGGTTGGCCAATCCTCGACTTCGACCGCGAGGCGGATCCCTCGTTCGCCACCGCGCCGGCGCTGGCCGCAGCGGTGGCCCTGGGGATCGGTGCCGCGGTCGGCTGTGGCGTCGGAATCCGTCTCGCCAGGCCTCGACGCACCGCAGCGGCGAGTATCGGCCCACACCCCTGAAGAGCCGTAAACCGTTGCACTAGTGCACCAGTCGGCGGTGATGTGAACGCCACCGAACATTGACACGCTTGAGTCTTGATGTGATCGCGATCACGGTGTACAAAGGTCTTACGGAACCTCGGAAGGCAAAGTTCGCCCCGGAAGAGAAGGAGCGGACCCCCATTCCGAGCACTTCCCAGCACGAGCGGCAAGTACCCACGCGGAGCGCGCCGCATAAGGCACAAGTGTTGTGCGCCTGCGACATCGCGGCCATGTGAACGACTACCTTCGACGGCAGCGCCCCGACCCTCGGACAGCGCCGACGACATCATTGATGGCGTCGTGATGGGACGAGATTGGCAGCGCCGGAACGGTATCGGGAAATGTCCGCGGTCAATCGCCGAGGCGATCACACAACCCACCGAGCACGCTTGGTAGCTTTCGTTCGTGCTATGCGGGCGGCGATCCGGTTCTCGAACCGGATCGCCGCCCGCAGTGCGTGTGAGGCCAGTGTCGCGTGATCCCGTTGTCTGTCTGCCAGGTCAGCCGGCCCGCGCGGCATCGGCGATCGACTTCGCTTCTGCCGCACCGGCGGTGAGGGCCTCACAACAGAAGATGATCCACTCCCCCAGCGCCTCGGCGTGGCCGGTGCCGAAGGCATGGGCCAGGGCGCGATAGTCGGCGACCCGCCGCAGCCATGTCACCTCGGGGACGCCGAGATTGTGCGGATCGAGACCCGACGACGTGCATACCAGCCGAGACGCAGCACGGGCGACGATACCGTTGGCGGATCGAAAGGCGTTCAGGCTCAGCAGTTCCCCGTGGACGACGGCGGCGAGGACCGGCGCACCGACCTTGGTGCCGCCGGTGATCAGCTGGCTCAGAAGATCCAGCCGGGTCGCAACCTCGGCATCGGCGCGCGGGCGGCCGAGTTCGTCGGGATCGTCGATGAGATCAGCGGCGGCGAGCATGTGCAGGCGAGCGAAGGCCTGCGCGGGAGCACGCCGGAACACCGAGGTGAGGCTTTCCAGCGAGTCGCCGTCGAGGGCCTGGGCCACGCGCATGGCGCCGGCGAGGAGCGGATCGTCGAAGTCGCCGTCGCGACGCAGTTCGACGCTGCCGCCGTCGATGGCCGCCGACGACCGTCCGGCTCGCCAGGACGCCTCGGTGGCCGTCTTGTCCCACCCGCGCAGGTTCGCCGGATGCCGGTGTACCGCGCCCAGCGCGTCGCGCGCGGCGTCGGCCGCGGCGGCCACCCCGGGCAGGTCGGCGAGCGGTGAGAGCGGATCGGAGGTCATCCGAACACCATAATCCGCACTGCCGACCGAGCCGCCCAGGCTATCGCGTGAGGGTGACCGTCGGTGAGGGCGACCGTCAGGCCACGCGGCCCGAGGGGGATCGACCGGCCGGGGATCGCCTTGAGCAACTTGCGCGTACGCTCCTCGCGCGACGACGATCGCTTCGGCCGAACTGTTCGACGACGCGCTCATTTCCCTCACGGGCACGTCGTCGGCGGTCTGGCGGACCACCACGAGATCGTGGGTAATGAACAAATTGGTCAGCCCGTCGCGCCCTGCTGATGATGGAGCAGGGTCAGAATCTGCTCCTGGACCAGCACGTCGAGCGCCGAGACCGCCTCGTCCCACACGACGGTCTCCTGCTCGAGAGCCAACGCCCGCCCGATCGTCACACGCCGGCGCCCACCGGATGCTGTGAGACCAGACCGATTCCGGTGCCGCGCATGTGGCCGATCTGCTTCTTTGATGCCGTCGTGAGATCCATGCCTTCGATCATGATGGTGCCGCCGGTGATCCGGCACGTTCCGGGTAATCAGGTCGAGCACCGCGTTGGTGGTGGTTTTGCCCGAGGGGCATCAGCCAGTCGCAGACACCGAAGACGCTGCGCGCGTGGATGTCACAGCCCTGCAGATCGGCGCCGAACCACTGCGACGAACCCGGTGGCAACGGGCTGTTGCCGCCCTGGCAGTAGCGCGGGTCCTGACGGATCAACAAGCCAGGGGAACAGCCGGATTCCGATCACCGGGATGATCATGACCGAGACGACAGTGAAGGTCTGACTGGTTCACACTTGCAACTTCACACCTGCAACCAGGCGCCGCAAGGCGCTACACCACACCTCCGGCCCACTTCTGCATTGCTCGCGCAGCTTCGTGGACTTTCCCGATCCCGACGCGATGGTAGGCGGAAGCTGTCCGGAGAATCCCTACCCACGAGTCATCGGATCGTCTCGGCGACGAACGAACACCTATCGTCACCCCGCCACCTGCAACGGGTATCCAACGTGACTACCCTCACAATAGGGATCTCGCTGCAGTCGACTCACGTGGGGCTGCCGCGCGCGATGTTGTTGCCGACCAGTGAAAGGCCAGCTCAGATGACCACTTCCGCTTCCGCCACCACCCCCGGTTACCCGCCGTCGGAGGAGTTCGCGGCGCAGGCCAACGGCACCGACGCACTCTATGACCGGGCCGAGGCCGATCGTCTGGAGTTCTGGGCGGAGCAGGCGCGCCGGCTGGAATGGGACACCGATTTCGGGGAGGTCCTCGACTGGTCAGGCGCACCGTTCGCCAAGTGGTTCATCGGCGGCAAGCTCAATGTGTCGGTGAACTGCGTCGACCGCCATGTCGCCGCGGGCAAGGGTGATCGCGTCGCGATCCACTGGGTCGGCGAGCCTGGTGATCACCGCGACATCACCTACAGTCAGCTCAAGGACGAGGTCAGTCGCGCCGCGAACTACTTCACCGCGATCGGATTGACCGCTGGGGACCGCGTCGCGATCTACATGCCGATGGTCCCTGAGGCACTGATCTCCATGCTCGCCTGCGCGCGACTGGGCCTGACCCACTCGGTGGTGTTCGCCGGATTCTCCTCGGGCGCACTGCGTTCCCGCGTCGACGACGCCCAGGCCAAACTCGTCATTACCACCGACGGCCAGTACCGCCGCGGCAAGCCCGCACCGCTGAAGACCGCCGTCGACGAAGCACTCGGCACCGGCGACGACGCCGCGGAATCGGTCGAGAAGGTCCTCGTGGTGCGTCGCACCAACCACGACGAGAACCTTCCGTGGGTCGACGGCCGCGACGTCTGGTGGGAGGACACCGTCGCCGAGCAGTCCCCCGAGCACACCCCGGAGGCCTTCGACGCCGAACACCCGCTGTTTCTGCTCTACACCTCGGGCACCACCGGCAAACCCAAGGGCATCGTGCACTCCTCCGGCGGCTACCTCACCCAGGCGTCCTACACCTTCCACTACGTCTTCGACCACAAGGAAGGTCGCGACGTCTTCTGGTGCGGCGCCGACATCGGCTGGGTGACCGGCCACTCCTACCTGGTGTACGGCCCGCTGTCCAACGGCGCGACCGAGGTCGTCTACGAGGGCACCCCCAACTCCCCCAACGAGCACCGCCACTTCGAGATCATCGAAAAGTACGGCGTCACCATCTATTACATTGCACCGACACTGATCCGCACCTTCATGAAGTGGGGCCGGGAGATCCCCGACGCCCACGACCTGAGTTCGGTGCGACTGCTCGGCAGCGTCGGCGAACCGATCAACCCCGAGGCGTGGAAGTGGTACCGCGAGGTCATCGGCGGCAACTCCGCGCCGATCGTCGACACCTGGTGGCAGACCGAGACCGGTGCGATCATGATCAGCCCGCTGCCGGGGGTGACCGTCACCAAACCCGGCTCGGCGATGGCACCGCTGCCCGGCATCTCGGCGACCATCGTCGACGACGACGCCAACCCGGTCGGCGCGGGAGAGCAAGGCTACCTCGTCCTCGACAAGCCGTGGCCGTCGATGCTGCGCGGGATCTGGGGCGACGACGAACGCTACCGCGAAACCTACTGGTCGCGCTTCGCCGAACACGGCTGGTACTTCGCCGGCGACGGCGCACGCTACGACGACGACCACGCACTGTGGGTACTCGGCCGCGTCGACGACGTCATGAACGTCTCCGGCCACCGAATCTCCACCGCCGAGGTTGAATCCGCCCTCGTCGGACACTCCGGCGTCGCCGAAGCCGCGGTCATCGGCGCCGCCGACGAGACCACCGGCCAGGGCATCGTCGCCTTCGTCATCCTGCGCGAGGGCATCGAGAACACCGGCGACGAGCTGATCGCCGAACTGCGCCAACAGGTGTCGGTGGAGATTTCCCCGATTGCCAAACCGCGCGAGATCAACGTCGTACCCGAACTCCCCAAGACACGATCGGGCAAGATCATGCGCCGCCTGCTCAAGGACGTCGCCGAGGGACGCGAACTCGGTGACACCTCCACCCTCGTCGACCCCTCGGTCTTCGAGGCGATCCGCGCGAAAAAGGCCTGATCGGGCTGGAGCTCCCCCGCGGGGACGAGCGCTACACGGCCCGCGAGTTGCGCCACCGAGCGCCCCCACAGGTGGCGCAACTCGCGTGTCGATTGCCGCTCGTCGGTCGGTGACGAGGCTGCGCGCGCGGGCGCACTGACCACCTCGATCGGCCGACATGGCAACATATGCCCCACACCCCAGATACGGAGGATGCTGTGAGCGGAAAAGAGAACGGCCGGTCTGCACCAGGAGGACGTCCGGTCCCCTCGATCCCCCTGTCCGATGCCAACCTCGGGCCCAAAGGCGAACCGAGCATCGGCAACCTGGTCAAGGACGCGACCGCGAGCATGTCCACGCTCGTCCGTTCCGAGGTGGCGCTGGCCAAGTCCGAGCTGGTCGGTGAGGCCAAAAAGGCCGGAGCCGGAGCCGGCGCGCTCGCCGTGGCCGGGGTGACCGCACTGTATGCGAGTTTCTTCTTTTTCTTCTTCCTCGCCGAACTCCTCAGCGAGTGGCTGCCCCGCTGGGCGGCGTTCCTCATCGTGTTCGCACTGCTGGTCGTCATCACCATCGTGGTCGCGATTGCCGGTTACCTGTTCTTCAAGAAGATCCGCGGACCGAAGAAGACCGTCGAAACCGTCAAGGAGATCCCGTCGGTGCTGCCCAAGTCGGCCCCACCGGCCGCGGACCGCCCCAAGATCACGGTGCCCGGAGACGCTGTCGGCTCGACCCTGTCGGCCACGGCCGAGCATCCACGGACCCCGCCCGCCCGCGAGGGCTGAGCGATGGCCTCGCCCGACCCGTCGAGCGTTCGGCTCCCCGGCGTCTGGCGGCATCTCGACGTCCGCGCGAACGGCCTGCGGTTTCATGCCGTCGAGGTCGACGAGCCGATCGCGGATCGGCCACTGGTGTTGTTACTGCACGGTTTTGGCGAGTTCTGGTGGAGTTGGCGTCATCAGCTGACCGCGTTGACCGAGGCCGGTCATCGGGCGGTGGCGGTCGACCTGCGCGGATACGGCGACACCGACAAGCCGCCGCGCGGCTATGACGGGTGGACGCTGGCCGGTGACACCAACGGCCTCGTCCGCGCACTCGGGCACACCGACGCCACCCTGGTCGGGCACGCCGACGGCGGTCTGGTCTGCTGGGCGACGGCCACCCTGCACCCCCGCGCGGTGTCCCGCATCGCGGTCATCGCCTCACCGCATCCCCGTTCGCTGCGCCACGACGTGTTGCTACGCGGGCCGCAACGCAGCGCGTTCCTCCCGAACTTCCTGCGCAATCAGCTTCCCCGGTCGGCCGAGGCGCGCCTGACCCGCCGCGACGGCACCTTCATCGCTCGGTACTTCGATCAGCGCGCGGGCAGCGCCTGGCGCGGCACGGACGACTACGCGCAGACCATCGGTCTCAACCGCTCGGCCATCCAGATTCCCTACGTGGCTCATTCGAGTCTGGAATACCAGCGCTGGGCATTCCGGTCACAGTTCCGTCCCGACGGCATTCGGTTCATGCGCCTCATGCACCGCAGACTGCACATCCCGGTGCTCGCGCTGCGCGGCGCCGACGATCCCTACATCACCGACCATGTGATGCGCGAGAGCCGCGAGTGGGTGGACCATCTCGACTTCCAGGAGATCCCGGCCAGCGGGCACTTCGCGCATCAGGAACAGCCGGACGCGGTCGACGCGGCGCTGCTCGAACTGCTGGGTTCCTGAGCCGAGCGTCGTCCACGTCCGCCGAGCACCTGCGGCCGGGCACCTGCGGCCGGGCTCAGCTGCGGCCTGGCTCACCTGGCCGGCGGTGTGGTCACAATGTCCGTGTGCGCCGTTAGTCCTTTCGTCCGCTGCCTCGTGGGCGTGACGCACCCCGGCGGTGAGTTCCGCACGCACCCGCGCTTCGATGTCGGTGAACGCGGCGTGCCAACCGACGCCGAAGCTCCTCGACGACCAGCACGGTCCGGCGGCACTCGATCACGTTGCGGCCCAGCATCTGCGTCTCGATCCGATTGGCCAGTTCGGTGTACCGGCATCGCGCATCTCGGCGACCGCCTCCTCGAGCAGGGCGTCGGCGTGCCCGAAGAGAGAAGCCGTACAGATTCCCACGCGCCCGTTCGATGTATTCCAGTGCCTCCGTGAGCTTCCCGGCCTGGTCATCGACGGCGCTCAGGTCGCGACTCGCCTCAATCAGTCATTCGCGCACACACGCCCCGGTCGACACCCGCCCGTAGCGCCCCTGGGCGCGGGCGAGGTCCTGCTGTACGAGAGCGGCGGTGAGGACGTAGCCGGTCTCGTCGGCGGCGTTCTCCGACGTCGCGAACACCACACCGAGCACCTCGCCGGCCGAATTGAGCATCGGCCCACCGGAATTGCCCTGCCGGATCACGCCGCGCACCGTATAGACCTCGCGCGTGACCTGGCGGTTGCGGTAGATGTTGGCGGTCGGCAACTCGCGCATGTCACGCACCCGCACCGCAGTGGCCTGGAACGGTCCGGCCTGCGGATACCCCAGGACGATGGCGTCGTCCCCGGTGGACGCAGTACCCGAGGCAAACCGCAACGGCCGGGCGTCGATGCCGTCGACCCGCAGGATCGCCACGTCGTTGACGCTGTCGAAGAGCACGACGTCGGCGTCATAGGAGGTGCCGTCGGACTGCTGGGCCTGCAGGGTCGACGTCCCGGCGACGACGTGCGCGTTGGTCATGATCAGGTCCGGGCCGACGACAAAGCCGCTGCCCTCGAGGGCCTGCTGACAGTTGGGTGCCTCGCCCTCGATCTTGACCACACTGGGCTTGGTCTGCGCGACGACCGGCAGACGCAGCAGCGCCGCGTCGGGTGGTGCGACCTGGCCGGCCCTGGCGGTAGGGATGACGCCGTCGAGTTTGGAATCCTCAAGCAGTCGGCGGAACTCGTCGACCGGCTTAGCGGCCAGCCACCCCGGCGCCGCGTCGTCGACCGCGCCGAGCACCTTGGAGCCGTCAATGGCCTTGGTCAACGCCTGCGAATGCGAACTCGCCAGCAGGGTGCCGATCAACCACATCGCCACCAGCGCCGCGAGGGCCTGCAACACCAGTCCGACGCCGCTGTCGATGGCCCGCAGTTCCGGCGACCGGATGCCGCCACGGGCGGCGTGACCGAGGATCATTCCGGCGATCTCGCCGATCACCACCAGCGCGACCAGCACCCCGACGGCCGCCACCAGCTGCATCGTCGGATCGTCGATCCGGGAGATCACATGCGGCACCAGCAGAATGCCCGCGAAGGCGCCGAGGAGCACACCGAGCACGGCCAGCGCGGAGGCCACTGCACCCTGCCGGAATCCGCTGATCGCGGCGATCAGAGCGATCGCGACGACGATGATGTCGACCCACGTCGAACCGCTCATCGGCCGCCCCGGCCGTCGGGGTCGCGCAGATGGTCGGGGTGGAGCGCGCGGAAACCGGATTCCTGCCGGTTGCCGGAGCGTCGGATCATCTCGTCGAGCGGACGGACATCGTCGGTGTCCCAGGCCGGCCCCCACCCGGCGGCGTCGCTGATCGCCGCGATCAGGCCGCCGGTGAAACCCCAGACGAGCAGTCCGTCGACGAAGAACGCGGGACCTTGATAGGCGCGGGCACCGAGGACCGATCGGCGCACCTGGAATCGGTTCTCCGGTGCCAGGAGCTCACGCATGCTGACACGCGCGACGCGGGCGGTCTCGCCTTCGTCGACGACACGCACCTCACCGGGTTCGCGCCAGTGGGCGATGACCGGTACGACGTCGAAACCCGAGGGCGGGACCGGAAAGCTGGGCAGGGTGGCCAGCACGTCGACCCCCTCGGTCGCCAGGCCGGTTTCCTCGTCGGCCTCCCGTAGCGCGGTGCCGACCGGATAGTCGTCACCGGGGTCGTAGCCGCCGCCGGGGAAGGCGACCTGCCCGCTGTGCTGACGCAGGGTCGACGCGCGCTCGGTGAGCAGCACCTCGGCGTCGGCGGGCAGCCCACCGGGATAGTCGGGGTCGGCGTCGAAGGACCCCGAGAACAACACCAGCACCGCGGCCGCGCGCCGGTTCCGGTTGACCATCGCCGCCCATCGGGTGCGGTCACCGCCACGATTGAGCACGATCTCGGTCACCGAGCCGACGTCGTCGGTGAGCCGGTGCATCCACGACGGAATCCGTTCACGCGCCACCAGCGGGCCGATGTGGGGTTCGGGGATCGGCGTCGGATCACTCGTGCTCACGTGGTGACCCCGGTCGCCATGCGGACCTGGTCGGCGATCTGCTGTGGATTCTCGAAGACCATCGGCGCGACCTTCGCGACGGAACCGTCGGCGCGCAGGATGATCGTCGACGGGAACACGCGGGGAGCCCGTAGCGCGGCCGCGACCTGTCCGTCGGTGTCGAGGACGACGGGCAGATGCACCCCGAGCTCGGAGAGGAACCGCAGCACCAGGTAAGGACTGCCCGCGCCCTCGCGTGCGTGAACGGTCAGCACCGTCACCGCCGACCCGGCCCGCTCGGCGTAGTCGGCGAGCACGGGAAGCTCCGCGCGGCACGGCTGACACCACACCGCCCACATGTTGATGATCAGTGGTTTACCGACGGTCCCGGCGCCGAGGTCGTAGCTCGCCCCGGTCGACAGACACGGTGCCCGCACCCCGGCCAGCACCGCGGCCCCGGTCGGCGCGGGCCCGCCGACCTGCGGACACGGTGCGATCGCGGCGTCGGCGCGGGCCTGTGCCAACTGCGCGTCGTCGACCCGCACGTCGGTGGCCGAGGCGGCACCCGACGGACGGATCTGCTGGGCGTCATCGCCCGTCGACGAATCGCGCGGCCAGATCGCGACGACGAGGGCGATCACCACGACGAAGAACACGAGCGTCCATCGCGCGGCCGGGGGGAAACGAGAGCCCCGCCGGCGATGCGGCGGGGTCGGCTTCTCCACGGGCGGCAGATTGTCGGTGGTCACGACGTGATCCCCGCCAACGCCAGCAGGTGATCGGTCTCGGGCCCCTTCACCAGGGCCGCGGCGGCCGTCTTGTCCATCGGCCCGGTACCCGCCGAAGGACAGTCCTTGGCCAGGATGCACACCCCGCACGCCGGGTTGCGCGCATGGCAGACGCGTCGGCCGTGGAAGATCACCCGGTGGGACAGATCGGTCCACTCCTTGCGCTCGATGAGTTCGCCGACGGCATGCTCGACCTTGACCGGATCGGTCTCCTCGGTCCACTCCCAACGCCGGACCAGACGACCGAAGTGGGTGTCGACGGTGATCCCAGGAACCCCGAACGCGTTGCCCAACACCACATTTGCGGTCTTGCGGCCGAATCCGGGCAGCGTCACCAGCTCGGGCAGGGTGTGCGGCACCTCGCCGTCGAAGCGCTCCACGAGCGCCTGACCGAGCCCGATGAGCGAGTTGGTCTTGTTCCGGTAGAAGCCGGTGGGGCGGATCAATTCCTCGAGTTCGGTGCGGTCGGCCTGTGCATAGTCCAGTGCGGTGCGGTAGCGGGCGAACACCGCCGGGGTGGTCTGGTTCACGCGGACGTCGGTGCATTGCGCCGACAAGATGGTGGCCACCGACAGCTCCAGCGGAGTGGTGAAATCGAGCTCGCAATAGACGTGCGGAAAAGCCACCTTCAGCGTGCGATTCATCCGGCGGGCACGACGAACCAACCCGAGGTGGGTCTCGGCCTTCTTGGTACCCGAACGACCCGTCCCCGACCTCGGCTGGGCTTTCGATGCAGCCTTCGGCTGGGTTGTCGATGCAGCCGACTTGCGCGCGCTCACCCGACCAGGTTAGCGACGCGCGGTGGCGTGAGGCGCGGTACGGCGCCCTGTGTTGCCGATGTCAACCAGCGGCGCGCTTTGGTCACAACTGGGTTACCGCGGCCGTTCTGGTTGGGAGTCACGCGCCCGATTGTGTTTACTTGTGGCCATGCACGGACTAGCCGTACTGCTGTTCCCGGCCGTACTGATGCTCTTCGCCCTCGGCATGGAGAAGGTCCAGTCCTGGACAGATCGTGTCACCGTGAACCGCGACAACGTCGAGGAATTCCTGTCGGCGGCCGAATCCGAGGACGTCGACACCCTGGCCCGCAAGGGCATGCCGGATGCGCTGGACGAGCTGCGCAATCGTCGGGCCGGCTGACCGCCTCCACACCACCTGACTCCGCTCGTCCGATCACGTCGGCAGGTTCCTCACGCCGGTAGTCGGATGTTCGCCGTGAGCAGACACGCCACCCATTGGAACACCGGTGACCTATTCAACACATATGCTGGGGACGAGAGTAGCGTTGCAGCGGGTGTGCCAGTGGAGCACAACCGAGATTCTTGAGTGAGAAGGGACTCCTTGGTGGAGGAAGTACTGGCGCGGGCAGGCATTTTTCAGGGCGTCGAGCCCTCTGCCGTAGCGGCACTGACCAAGCAGCTTCACCCTGTCGACTTTCCGCGGGGACATGTCATCTTCCACGAGGGCGAACCCGGTGATCGGCTATACATCATCCTGTCCGGCAAGGTGAAGGTCGGCCGCCGGTCACCCGACGGTCGCGAGAACCTGCTGACGATCATGGGTCCATCGGACATGTTCGGTGAACTGTCCATCTTCGATCCAGGTCCCCGGACCAGCTCGGCGACCACGGTGACCGAGGTCCGTGCGGTCTCCATGGATCGGGATGCGCTGCGCGCCTGGATCAAGGACCGCCCGGAGATCGCCGAACAGCTCCTGCGCGTGTTGGCCCGACGTCTACGCCGTACCAACAACAACCTCGCCGACCTGATCTTCACCGACGTGCCCGGACGTGTGGCCAAGCAGCTGTTGCAGCTGGCTCAACGCTTCGGCACCCAGGAGGGCGGATCGCTGCGCGTCACCCACGACCTCACACAGGAAGAGATAGCCCAGCTCGTCGGGGCCTCGCGCGAGACCGTCAACAAGGCGCTCGCCGACTTCGCCCAGCGCGGATGGCTCCGCCTGGAGGGCAAGAGCGTGCTGATCGCCGACTCCGAGCGCCTCGCCCGCCGCGCCCGCTGACCTCAGCTCGACGTTCTTCCCCTACTTTCTCGTTCTTCCCCCGACAATTTCCCGGGGAGGAACGAAAGAGTGGGGGAAGAACTGTTTCCGGCCCTCGGCCGGCCGTCACAGTTGACGCAGATACTCCAGCTGCGCCTTCACCGACATCCGCGCCGCAGGCCACAACTTCTTGTCGACGTCGGCATAGACCTTGCGGACCACCTTCATCGGCTTCGCCTTCTTCGCCGACACCCCCATCTCGTCGAGCGCGGCCTGGATCTGGTCGATCCGTTCCTCACGGTGCGCCTTGTAGAAGCGCGCGACGGGTTCGAGCGTCGGATGGTCGGGACCGTGCGCCGGCAGCAGTACGGCATCGGCACAGTCGACGATCAACCGATTCAGCGAACTCATGTAATCGAGCAGACTGCCGTCGGACGGATCGATGACGGTGGTCCCGCTGCCCAGGATCGTGTCGCCGGTGAGAATTGCGCGCTGCCGGTCGTGCTCGACGAGATAGCTGACGGAGTCACCGGTGTGGCCGGGCGTGAACAACACCGTGATGCGCAGACCGGCGATCTCGATGACCTCGCGATCACGCAGGGGAGCGGCGTCACGACAATTCGACCGCAGACGCGCACGGCTCGGGGCACCGGTCCGCTTGATCAGCGCGTCGATGGCCCCGGCGTGGTCGAGGTGCCGGTGGGTGATCAGGATTAGGGCGATACCCGGTTGCGCCGCAACCCTTTTCACGTGCTTCTTGTGACGCGGCGGCCCCGGGTCGACGACGACGCATTCCGTACTACCCGGCGCCCGCAGAATCCACGTGTTGGTGCCGTCGAGTTCCATCACACCGGGGTTGTCGCACAACAACACCGACGCGAACGGCGTCACCTCGCGCAGTACCCCATAGGCGGGATGCAGGGGGGCGGCGTCAACAGCAGCGTCGTCGGGGGCCTCGCCGGCTCGGGACTTGTCGTCGGGGGCGTTCATGAGGCCAGAGTAATCCGGTGGCGACACCACGTAAGAGTCAGGCTCATCCGGCCCACCAACGCCGTTGGCGTGATGCTCAGAAAGTCCCGGTGCCCGGAAACATCAGTCCGCAGAAGGCCACGACGACCCCGCGATCACCAGCAGCACCAGGACGATCGGCGTGAAAACATCGGTGGGCAACCGACTCGCCATCAGCACTTCCCCACCGGAACAGACTGCGGCACAGGCGAACACCGACACCCGGCGACGCGCACGCGGCGGCAACCGTACGCGAGTATCGCCGCGCCGCAGAGACGGTCCCGACGACCGCGGTCAGCGAGTTGGTGGACAGCGCCGACGCCGGGACGATCCCAGGGCACACCGATCATCAGAGCCGGGATACCGATCAGGCCGCCCCACCAACCACCGCGTCGACCCATCCCGCAGCCGCCGCGGCGACGATGAGTGCCGCGACGACCTCAGCATCCAAGCGTGAGCGACCTCGAACACACTCAGCGGTCTGCGACCTCGACCACACTCAGCGGTCTGCGACCTCGACCACGAGTTCGACCTCCACCGGCGCCCCCAACGGCAACTCGGCGACACCGACCGCGGAGCGGGCATGCACGCCTGCCTCCCCGAAGATCTCGCCGAGCAGGTCCGATGCACCATTGAGGACACCCGGTTGCCCGGTGAAGCCCGGCGCCGATGCAACGAATCCGGTCACCTTGACCACCCGCACAATCGAATCCAGCCCGACGAGTCCGTTGATCGCGGCCAGCGCGTTGATGGTGCACTGTCGTGCGGCCGCCGTCGCCTCGTCGGGTTTGACGACGCCCTCCGCGCCGGTGCAGACCTTGCCGTGGATCGACAGCTCACCGTCAACGAAGGGCAACTGCCCCGAGGTGTACACCATATTCCCCGACCGGACCGCCGGGACGTAATTGGCGACCGGGCTGGGAGCCGTCGGCAGCACGATACCCAGCTCGTCGAGCCGTTGTGTCCAGGTGCTCATGTCCTCAGCCCTTCGTCCGCTTGAGGTAGGCGACGTGCTGCTCTCCGGTGGGGCCGGGCAGCACGCTGACCAGCTCCCAGCCGTCGGCGCCCCACTGATCGAGAATCTGTTTGGTCGCGTGGGTCAGCAGCGGAACCGTCACGTACTCCCAGGCGGTGACATCACTCATGGCCCCAAGCCTAGGGCATCGAGGTGGGATGCCCGTAGACACGATCCGACGAAATGACCTGACCGGAGTAACCCTGGACGACAACTGAGTCGATATGGTGAATCCGTGGTGTACGACACGTCCGGGGGCGACCAGACATCCAGTGGTCGGCAGAGCCGACCCCGACCTGACGGGGTCGGCTCGATTCTCGACGACGAGAAGGCGGTGGCCGCACCGAACATCTGGCCGGACTCTGCCGCCAAAGCACGTCTGCACTTCGTCTCGGGCAAGGGCGGCACCGGCAAGACCACCGTTGCCGGCGCGCTCTCGCTGGCCCTTGCCGCCGCGGGCAAGCGCGTTCTGCTCGTCGAATGCGAGGGGCGCCAAAGCGTCGCGCAACTCTTCGACCTGCCCCCGCTACCGCCGACCGATACCCGCATCGCCACCGCCGAGGGCGGCGGCGAGGTGTGGGCGCTGGCCCTCGACATCGAGCATGCACTGCTGGAATACCTCGACCTGTTCTACAACCTGGGCTTCGCCGGCCGGGCGATGAAGCGGATCGGCGCGATCGACTTTGTCACCACCGTCGCCCCAGGGCTGCGTGACGTCCTGATCACCGGAAAGATCAAGGAACGCATCATCGCAACCAACAAGAAGGGCGTGCGGCTCTACGACGCCGTCGTCGTCGACTCCCCGCCCACCGGCCGGATAGGGAGCTTCCTCGACGTCACCAAGGCGATGGCCGACCTGGCCAAGACCGGTCCGATCCGCAACCAGAGCGAGGGGGTGGCGCGGTTGCTGCATTCGACGGAGACCGCAATCCACCTGGTCACCCTCCTCGAGGCGATGCCGATCACCGAAACCATCGAGGCCGTCGACGAGCTGCGAGGCAAGAAGCTGCGCGTCGGCAGCCTGATCATCAATCGGGTGAACCCGATGCATCTGCCGCCCGACGAGATCGACGACATCGCCGAGGGCAACGTCGACGCACAGCGGGTCGCGGCCGGGCTCGCCGACGCAGACCTCGAGGCGAGCGAGGCCGATTTCGCCGGGTTGCTCACCGAAACGATCGATCACGCCTCCCGGCTACAGGCGCAGCAGGTGGCCAAGGCCCAACTCGACGAGGTCGAGGTCCCGACGCTGGAACTGCCCACCCTCGGCGACGGGATAGACCTCGGCGGCCTCTACGAGCTGGCCACTCTGCTACAGAAAGCGGGTGCATGATGCCGCTCGACTTGAAGATGGGCTCGGTACTCGCCGACCCGGCGACGCGCGTGGTCATCTGCTGCGGCGCCGGTGGCGTCGGCAAGACGACGACCGCCGCGGCGATGGCCCTGCACGCTGCCGAACACGGCCGCACCGTCGCAGTACTCACCATCGACCCGGCCAAGCGGCTCGCGCAGTCGTTGGGCATGAGTGAACTGACCAACGACCCACAACCGGTGGCCATCGACGGGACCGGCTCTCTCGACGCGATGATGCTCGACATGCGCCGCACCTTCGACGAGATGGTGCAGGAGTACTCCACGCCCGAGCGCGCCGCCGCCATCATGGAGAACTCCTTCTATCAGACAGTCGCCGAATCCTTCTCCGGCACACAGGAATACATGGCCATGGAGAAGCTCGGTAAGCTACTGGAGACCAATCGGTGGGACCTGATCATCGTCGACACCCCACCGTCGCGCAACGCGCTGGACTTCCTCGACGCACCGCAGCGTCTCGGGTCGTTCCTGTCCGGTCGGCTGATGAAGGTGCTCGTCGGCGGCGGCCGCGGCGTCGGACGCATGGTCACCGGCGCGATGAGCCTGGCGATGCGCGGGGTCTCCACCATCATCGGGGGTGAGATGCTGCGCGACGTCGCGACGTTCGTGCAGTCCCTCGACTCGATGTTCGGCGGGTTCCAGGACCGCGCGCTCAAGACCTACCAACTACTCCAACAGCCCGGCACACGGTTCGCGGTGGTCGCCGCAGCCGAGCCCGACGCCCTGCGCGAGGCGGCCTTCTTCGTCGATCGCCTGTCGGAGGAGTCGATGCCGCTGGCCGGGCTGATCCTCAATCGCACCCACCCCAACCTCACCGGCATCACCGAAGAGGTGGCGCGCGTGGCCGCGGACAAAGCCGACGACGACCTCACCCGCGGAGTGCTGCTGGTGCACGCCGAGCGTGCCGCGACGGCCAAGCGGGAGGTCCATCTGCTGGGGCGGTTCACCTCCGCGCATCCGACGGTGCCGATCGTCGGCGTCCCGTCGTTGCCGTTTGAGGTCGCCGACCGCGTCGCCCTGCGCGCGGTCGCCGAGCAGATCACCGGTCGGGGCTGACCTCGATCCGCCGGTGACGCCGATGGCTCGCCGTCGCGTGCTGACGATCCTGGTGGATCGCATCACGATCGAGGACGGACAGATTCGCCCACCCGCGATCGGGGAGGTCATCGAGTTCGCTCTGCGGTTCTGGGAGTACTCGTCGGGCGAGACCGGGACCGATCAGCACGACGCGACGACCACGCGCGCCCGGCTCGAGCCCTCAGGCCGGCCACCGCGGCGTTTCGTTCTCGCCGAGAACCCCGCAGCTACCGATACTTGCGGGACGACACGACCTCTGGCGGGGCGGACCCCTGCGCGGCGAGGACTGAACCGCGCCGTGGGACGGACAACAGCGCGGACCGGACAGGTGGAGCTGACCGGCTCCTTTCACGGCGTCACAGGGATCGACACGCCGCGGGTTCGGTAGGGGCGGGCGACCCGGTCGTCGCGGGAGCCGTTGTCGGCGAACGCTTTCTGGCCCGAGGCGGCGCGGGTCGATGGACCATCTACGATCGGGGCTGGCGAGTCCCGCAACGTCGAAGACCCCCTGCGGTGGCCGTCACAGCCATTTCCGGCGGCGGGGCGCGTCGGTCACGACGGCGCGATGGATGTAGGCGATCCGGCAATCCTCGACGGCCACGACGACCGGCCCCCGCTTCTCACCCTCCCTGCTCGGGCACCGCCTCTCGAAGCGACTGCCACGCAGCATGTTCCACCGCGATTCTTCCACGCAGGGACCGTCGACGACGGGCTGTGGACCCTTGGTCACCCGCCGACGGAACGGCGCTGTCGGGATGGTGGCCGCTACCGGACCCACCGAGTACGACCACGGCCGCAGCCAGTGCTGGTTGCTCACCGTCCTCGACTGGGACAGTCTCACAGCGACGTTCAGCGCCCCGGCACTCGCGTCACGCACGTATCGATCGCCCACATAGACGACCCGGCGCTCCGGGTCGCGGCCGGAGGGGGTGCTGCCGATCCTGCTGCCGAGAACCATGCAGTGGCCACAGCCGGTCGATCTCAGCCGCCAGTCGATAGGTGCATGGCGATCGGATCTGTCCCTCGAACGGCGCAGTCTCCCGAACGCACCACGCATGCCCGGACACTCACATCACCGGCGGGGCACTCCCGCCGGTGATGTGAGTGTGTGGTCTGGGTCAGCCCGCAACGCGCTGGCGGCGACGCTGCGCCTCGAAGAACGCCGACCACGAGGTGACCTCGGGATGCTGGCGCAACAGCGCCCGACGCTGGCGTTCGGTCATGCCGCCCCACACCCCGAATTCGACGCGGTTGTCGAGAGCGTCGGCGCCGCACTGCAACTGCACCGGGCAGTGCCGGCAGATCGTGGCGGCCTTGCGCTGCGCCGCGCCCCGCACGAACAGGTCATCCGGGTTCTCTCCGCGGCACCGGGCCTGCGACACCCAGGTCAACCGCGCCTCGTCTGCCGATACTGCCGCTGTTGCCATCGTTGTCGCCCCTGTCTGTCGTTGTCTGCGAAAACCACGTCACCGCACTGCGACTGCAACCCGCTTGCTCACCTGGACAGTGGATCGAGTATTGATATCTCTCGCACTCTGCCGCATTAGCTGTTACGTGAGTCACATTCTGCCCTCAATCTAGGGATCTGTGTATGCGACCGCAACCCCTGAGGCCGAAAAACTGGCACAACCGTGCAAACTCTCGGCGAAACACCTGGTCATCGCCGCCGCCCCCGGCCGGTGCCATGCGCGGCGACGCGGGCTGCGAGGGTGTTGAGGAAATCACACGTATTCTGTCGGGGTGCCGATCTCGAAGAAGCTTGGGCCGCTCGCTGCCGCGTGCGTGCTGGCCGGCGTACTCGTCGCCGGACTCCTCTACCCGGTCGCCAGCGGGGCGGGACTGGTGTTCAACAGAGCCGCTTCGACAGTCGAGAACGTCTCATCGGAATTGCTCAACGGCACCCTGCCCCAGGTCTCGACGATGACCGACGCAGCCGGCAACCCGATCGCGCTGTTGTTCGACCAGTACCGCTATGAGGTCGGGTACAACGACATCTCGCCCGACATGGTTGCCGCGATCATCTCCATCGAGGACCGTCGATTCCTCGAGCACGACGGCGTCGACTGGAAGGGCACCATCCGCGCCGCGCTGAAGAACTCGTCCTCGGGAGAGGTCCAGCAAGGCGCGTCCACGCTGGACCAGCAGTACATCAAAAACTATCAACTCCTCGTGCTCGCGCGCACCGAGGCCGATCGGCAGGCAGCCACCGAGACCACTCCGGCGCGCAAGCTGCGTGAGGTCCGCATGGCGCTGACGATGGAGCAGTCGCTCACCGCGCAGGCCAAAAGCAAGGGCCTCTCCGACGCGGCCGCCAAGCAGGAGGCCAAGAAGCAGATCGTTACGCGGTATCTCAACGTGGTGCCGTTCGGCAACAACGCCTACGGCATCGAGGCCGCGTCACAGGTGTACTTCAATAAGCACGCCAAGGACCTCACCGTCGAGCAGGCCGCACTGCTCGCGGGCATGGTGCAGTCGAGCAGCGCGCTCAACCCGTACACCAATCCGCAGGCTGCGCTGGCGCGACGCAACACCGTGCTCGACACGATGATCCAGAACTTCCCCAAGCGCCGCGACGAGCTGACTGCAGCCAAGACCAAGCCGCTCGGGGTGATTCCCAATCCCAACATCCCTACCCAGGGGTGCATCGGCGCCGGCAACAACGGATTCTTCTGCGACTACGCACTGCAATTCCTCGCCACGAACGGGATCTCCCGCGACTCGGTGATGCGCGGTGGATACATCATCAAGACCACCCTCGACCCCGACGTGCAGCGTTCGGTCGAGCGAGCGGTGCAGACGCAGGCCGATCCGCAGGCCGACGGCGTCGCAAGCGTGATGAGCGCGATCCGGCCGGGAACTACCGCCCATCCCGTGCTGGCGATGGCGTCGAGCCGCAACTACGGACTCAATCAGAATGCCGACCAAACCGTGCAGCCGCAGCCGTTCTCACTGGTCGGTGACGGTGCGGGCTCGGTCTTCAAGGTCTTCACGACGGCCGCTGCAATGGAGCAAGGTCTCGGCTCGGGCTCCAACATCCCAGTCCCGTCAACCCTGGCCGTGCAGGGCATGGGCAGCAGCGGCGGCTCCAACGGATGTCCTGCCGACAGCTACTGCGTCAAGAACGACGGCCGCTACCCGGCGACGATGTCGATCTCCCAGGCGCTGGCCCAGTCACCGAACACCGCCTTCGTCAAGCTGTTGCAGCAGACCGGGGTGAAGCCGACCGTCGATATGGCCGTGCGTCTGGGTCTGCGCTCCTACAACACGCCGGGCACCTCCGGTGTCGGCGACAAGTCGATCGCCCAGTACGTCAAGGACGGCAACTTCGGTTCGTTCACTCTCGGCCCTTTCCCGGTCAACGGACTCGAGCTGTCGAATGTGGCGGCCACCCTGTCCTCCGGCGGGGTGTGGTGTCCGCCGAATCCGATCGGCTCGATCAGCACCATCAAGCGCGACGAGAACAGCAACGCGGTGCCCGGCCCCAACGGCGCACCGGTCCTGACCGCGGTGCCGTTCAACGCACCGGCATGTGACCGCGTGGTCGAGCAGGGTCTGGCGAACACCCTGGCCAATGCGATGAGCTTTGACGACCGAGGCGGGGGCACCTCGGCGGCAGCCGCCGGCTCGACGGGCTGGAACCTGCCGGTGTCGGCGAAGACCGGCACCACCGAGGCGCACCGCTCGGCGGCGTTCCTCGGCTTCACCAACAACATCGCCGGGTCGGTCTACGTCTACAGCGACGGCCCCAACCCGGAGGGCATCTGCACCAGCCCACTGCGGTCGTGCTACGACGGCAATCTCTATGGCGGATACGAGCCGGCACGCACCTGGTATTCGGCGGTCCTGCCGGTTGCGAACAAGTTCGGGCCAACGAGCCTGCCACCGCAGGATCCGCAGTACGTGTCCGGCAACAGTCGCGGACGTGTCCCCGACGTCGCCGGTCTCACCGCCAGCGACGCGACCGCTCGGCTGCAGGCGGCCGGCTTCAAGGTCACTCAGCTAGAGATCGATTCCCCGCGCCCGCAGGGCACCGTGGTGTTCACCGCCCCATCGGACTCGGCGTTGCCGGGGAGCACGATCACGATCTACGTGAGCAACGGACGTCAGTCCGCGGGCGGCAGCAACGGTCCAACCCAGACGACGGTGCAGGTACCCGGTGTCGGGCCGGTGGTGATCGATCTGCCCGGCTGATGTCGAGTCGCCGGACGGGTTGTCCGTCACGACCCCGACACGCGCCCTCCGGCGGCGCGTATCCTGAGAAAATGTCCATCCTCGATTCGACCCGGCCCTGGCGCGTGGACGCTCGTCTTCGCACGTCGACGGCAGCACGGGCGCTTGCCGTCGGCGCGGGGGCGGCCGCTGCCGGACTGCTCTACTCGACGCTGATCGAGCGCAACGCATTCACCTTGCGTCACACCACGATGGCGGTACTAGAACCCGGCGCCACCCCGTTGCGGGTCCTGCATATCAGCGACCTGCACATGGTGCCCAACCAGCGACTCAAGCAGGCCTGGGTGTCCGAACTCGAGGCGCTCGAACCGGACCTGGTGATCAACACCGGCGACAACCTGGCGCATCCGCAAGCGGTGCCCGCGGTAATCCAGTCGCTCGGCGGATTACTCTCGCGCCCTGGCCTTTTCGTGTTCGGATCGAATGACTACTTCGGTCCGACACCGAAGAATCCGTTCAAATACTTCAAGACCGAACACAAACGCACGCACGGCGATCCCCTGCCGTGGCAGGACCTGCGGGCCGCATTCGTCGAGCGCGGCTGGCTCGACGCCACGCACTCGGTACGCGAACTCGAGGTCGGCGGGGTGCGGGTGGTCGCGGCAGGTGTCGACGACCCGCACATCGAACGCGACCGCTACGAGACCATCGCCGGACGGCCCAATCCGCTCGCCCAGTTGCGTCTGGGTCTGACACATTCACCCGAACCTCGGGTCCTCGACCGGTTCGCCGAAGACGGTTACGATCTCGTGCTCGCCGGGCACACCCACGGCGGCCAACTGTGTCTGCCGCTTGTCGGTGCGCTCGTCACCAACTGCCACCTCGATCGCTCCCGGGTCAAGGGCACCTCGGCCTGGGGGTCGACGATGAAGCTGCACGTCAGCGCCGGTCTGGGTACCTCTCCGTATGTTCCCGCACGGTTCTGCTGCCGGCCCGAGGCCAGTCTGCTCACCCTCACCCCGGTCTCCCACGGCGACGCCGAATTCGAGGAGGACCACTCGCTGCCGCAGTTGGCCACCGACGCGCGCTGACGCAACGCCGGAAATGTCGACGACTCCTCGCGTGCTGGCATTCGACACCTTCGGGACCCTCACCGACTGGCTCGGCGGTATCAGTGCCGCGGTGGCGCGCTGCGTGCCCGGAGTCGACGCGGCCGAGTTCGCCCGGCAGTGGCGAGCCCGCTACTCACCCGCCATCGCTCGCGTCGAGGCCGGTGAAACCGGTTGGCGCGGACTCGACGAACTACAGTCCGACACCCTGGCCGAGGTCGCCGCACACTTCGGCGTCGCGATCGGCGCCGACCGTGCCGCCGACCTCGTGCGTGCCTGGCGCGAGATCCCCGGATGGCCGGACTCGGCGCGCGGGCTGGCTCGTATGCGACGTCAATTCACGGTGTGCGCGTTGAGTAATGGGAGCGTCGCATTGCTCACCGAGATGGCCAAACGCAACGGCTTCGGCTGGGATTTCATCGGCGGCTCGGATCTGTGGCATCACTACAAGCCGGCGCCGCAGACCTATCTCGGGCTGGCCGGGCTGATGGAAGCGCGGCCCGACGAGGTGATGATGGTCGCGACCCACCAATCCGATCTCGACGCCGCCCGCTCTCACGGGTTGCGGTCGGCGTTCGTCGAGCGTCCCCTCGAGTGGGGCGACCCGGCACTCAAAGACGATTCGGGCTCGCCGGACAACGACATCCACGCCCGAGACCTCGACGACCTGGCCGATCAGCTGGGGTGCTGACGGAGTGCAGCCGAGCGTCACCCTTGTCCGGTGACGCGATGGGCGCCGCAACGCTGCCTGGCAGACGGATCGAGGCGTGGTACCGCGTCACTCCCCGAACGACCCGTGCCGCCCGGCGCCCTGCGCGAATCGTGTTGCCCCGGTGACGGTATCGGCTTGGATCGAGTGCAGTCCGTGCAGGTATTCGTTGTGGATGCCGTCGGGTTCGGCCATCCCTTCCTGCTCGAGCGCCGAGAGCCGGTCGTGGCGTAGGCAGGTCTGCGGAAACGACGCGAGTTCATGCGCGAGTTCCACCGCCCGCTCCAGGGACTGCCCGGAGGGCACAAGTCGATTCACCAACCCCATGTCTAGGGCTTCGCGCGCCGACACCGCACGGCCGGTGAGGATGAGATCCATCGCGCGACTCGACCCGATGAGGTGCGGCAGCCGCACGGTGCCGCCGTCGATGAGCGGTACGCCCCAGCGGCGGCAGAACACCCCCAGCACCGCATCGTCGTCGGCGACACGGAGATCAGCCCAGATCGCCAGCTCCAATCCGCCCGCGACCGCGTACCCGGAGATGGCGGCGATCACCGGCTTACCCAATCGCAGTCGCGTCGGTCCCATCGGCCCGTCGCCGTCGGCTTCCACCCGGTTGCGGGTGCTGCCATCGGCTATGGCCTTGAGATCGGCTCCCGCGCAGAAGGTTCCACCTTCTCCATAGAGCACGGCCACCGACGCGCTCTCGTCGGCGTCGAAACGACGGAATGCATCGGCGAGCGCCTGCGCCGTCGGACGGTCGACGGCATTGCGGCGCTCGGGTCTGTTGAGGCCGAGAATCCGCACCGGCCCATCGGAACGTTCGAGGATCGTCTGAGTGCTCACCACTCCGATCATGCCCCGTCGCCCCACGTGATCGTTCCGCCGTCGTCACTCGACGAAAGGACGTCGACAGGCGGCGAGGAATCGTCCTGATTCCATAAATCAAATTGGCTATGTCCCTTGGTCAATATCATGAAGCTATGACAGCGCCGCTCGACATACCGTGGACAACGATTCCCGACATTGCCACAACAGACGTCTCCGGTTGGCAAATGGCGATAGTGATCGGCGCAGTGGTGGTACTCGCGGCACCGCTCATCGTGTGGCGCGAACGATGGCTGCATGCCTGGCAGTGGTGGCAGTCCGCCCTCTTTTTCCTCGGATGGTTCTGCGTCGGCATTCCGGCCGTTGCCGTCAGCGCGGGCGCGGCGACCGGTGACACATATGCCAAGGTTGCCGCCCAAAACGTGATATCGCACGTGGCTCTCGCCCGGTCTACGCCGTTCGTCCGTGTGAGTGCGGTCATCGTCTCACCGTCCGAGCACGCCACCGGCGCCACCCTCGACGTCCCGTACCAAGGAGAGACCTTCGATTACGCGGTCAACTTCGCCGGAGTCACTCGATTTGGAGACGTCCTCTACTGTCAAGCAATGGTGTCGCTGTATCGAGAGAAGGCACCCCGCCGCGTAGCCGCCGAGGTGTCGGCACGAATACGCGGCACGTGCAGCGCTCGATCATGAGTGCCACCACGTCGATTGCCTATCGGATCTCGACCGATCTCGTGGTCCGCGGAGACCGGAACGAGAACGCTCTGTCGGATTCGGCAAACCTCATCCGCTGGTCCGGGGTGGCGAGATTCGAACCCACGACCTCTTCGTCCCGAACGTCGGTTACCTGGGTGTTTGCTGATGTTGGTGAGTCACGGCAGAGCGTGAAACACGTGCTCATCGGCGTTGATGATCTTGGTCGCGTATTGGGTGTGATGAGTGGGGACTGACTGCGGACGCCCTTGCTGGCTGCGTGGGATCGCCCGCGCTCGTTTTCAAGACGAGCGCGGCATACAACCTGATTTCGAGGCACTGATTTCCCCTACAGCACACCTGGGCGTCTTCGTCTCCGAACCCGCCCTCCTGGCACCGGACCAGCGTCGCGCTCGTCCGGGCTGCCGCACACGACCGCATCGGCTGCCGTACCTGTCGTGTCTGTGGAAGGTAGGCTGCGATGACGCCCGAGCGCCGGATCGCCGATCTGACCACCCGCCACCTCAACCTCTACGACCATCTCCGAAGAATCACGAACGCCGGTCGGTACCGTTCCCTAAGTTCCTCGTCGATGACCTGGCAGCCGCGATGGCCAGCAAGAACCGCAACGAACTCCCGTTCACCGCGGCCGAGGGAGGCGTGCTCCGGATTGCGACGTTTCGCACCCGCAGGTTCAACAAGGCCATCGAGTCGGTTCGCCCTGTCAGCGATGACGGAGAGGTGCTGAGCGATTTCCCCAAGGCCACGATCCACGATCTGCGGTCCACCGCGTAGTCGTTGGCGATCTCAGCGGGCGCCCTTGTGAAAGCGGTCCAGACCATGCTCGGCCACCAGTCCGCAGCGCTCACGCTCGACACCTAGCCGATCTCTTCCCCGACGATCTCGAACGTATGGCCGATGCTCTCGACGCCGCGCGTGAAGCTGCTGCGGACGCACTGCGGACGCACTGCGGACGGCGGTCAACACCGGAACCGAATCGAACGCAGAAACGAGGAAGCCCTGACCGGATTTCTCCTGGCCAGGGCCTCAACTGTGTCTCAACCAACACGTCGGGGTGGCGGGATTCGAACCCACGACCTCTTCGTCCCGAACGAAGCGCGCTACCAAGCTGCGCCACACCCCGTGTACAACCTGCGATAGCTTACCCCCGATGATGGCCGGGCACTAAATCGCCTGGTAGAGGGCCAAAAGTGGAGCTGCGGCGACAGGCGGGCGCCCACTGGGCGAAAGCGACGAACGGGAGCCGGAAATCCGACCACGCCGATTCACGAATCGCGCAGAACGACGGAAGAAGTGGCCGTGACGAGCCGGCGGAGGGTCGACCACGAAGCGCCGCGTCGGCCGTCCAGCGGGGTTTCGTTGTCGGGCTCACGATTGTCGCGGCGATCATCATCGCCGCGCTGTCAATCGTCCAGTTCCTGTGGCTGCCGCACTGCCCCACATGGCCGATCCTCATCATCGACCTCGACGTCCTCCTGATCTGCGCGGTGTACTCGTGGAACCCGCGCCAGTGACGCACGGCCGAACAACTAGGCTCTAGGCCGACACACGCACGCCTGGGCGAGCAGTTCCCACCCATCCGGGGACCGGGTCGGCGGCGAATCACCGCTCGTCCGGCACCGACGACCGAAGGGACTCCCGACCATGCCGCTCCCGCGCATGCCACACACTCGCAGAACCGTCCGCCTCCTCGTACCGCTTCTGGTCGTCCTCGGGGCCGTGGTGGCGTTGGTAGCCACCCCCGCGACCGCGGACGCCGCGCCGCTCCGGCCGGTCGCCAAGCTCGACATCACGCGATATCTCGGGACGTGGTGGCAGCAGGCGACCGTCCCGTCGTTCTTCGGGGCGCGCTGCGCGAAGGACACCAACGCCACCTACACCCCGATCAATGCGACGACCATTGGCGTCGACAACAAGTGCACCTCGTTCACCGGGCAGTCCGACGGCATCAAGGGCAAGGCGACCGTCGTCGATCCGGTCACCAAAGCACAACTGGTGGTGACCTTTCCGGGCGTGCCCAACACCATCAACCCGGGTAACAACCCCAACTACATCGTGACGTGGGTGGGCGACGCCCAGGGTCGCGACGCCATCGGCGCGGGTGCGACCAGCACAGAGCCGTACCAGTTCGCGATTGTCGGCGATCCGACGCGACTGTCCGGATTCGTGTTGAGCCGCGAGAAGGTGCTGACCACCGATGCGCTGCGGATGCTCAAGCGCCGCACCGAGGCCGCGGGCTTCAACTCCTGCACCTTCCTGATCTCACCGACGACCGGCGGACGCTCGGACTACTCGCCGCTGTGCACCGTATAACCAACTGATTCCGTTCGTTCTCGCACCGGCCGCATCGCTCTGCGGCCGGTGCGACGGCGTTGCAGTGGCCGGGTGACCGGCACGCTTGCAGGATCTGTATCTCGACGCGACCGCCACCGGCCGAATCCGGGCGGGAGTGGCCACACCGGTGTCGCCCCGCCCCCGCCGCGGATGGCGGCCACACGGACCGAGGGCGGCTGAATACGCGACGGATACGCACCGTTGGTCAGCCCTGGGGCATCGTGCATATCCTGCAGATCTGGGCCCGAAATGTGCAGACCGAGGAGGTGATCGCGGCGATCGTTGATGTCACCTGTCGGTGTCCACACCACCAGGACGGCGTTCCGGGGAGTGGCGGGGGTGCGGATCGACGACGCCATCGTCTCTCGCGTCAGCCTCGAGCAGGTCTTCGCCACCCAGATCACGGCCTACGCTTCAACGGCACCCTCCCGTCCGGCATCCTGCGTCGTGCCACTGCTCTGCTCGAACGCGGTGGCGGCGGCGAGGTGAAAGCCGCTCGGGCGCTTCGGAAACGGTCCGGTGGGGCCCGCGCGCGACTCGATAACGCCCTCGGCGCCGACGACACCGGGCCGGTGGTCGACGCCGCCCCGCGCTGATCTTCGCCGACGATGCACGTTCTCTGCTGTCCGGCAACGACGCGCAAGCTCTGGCCCACAGACCAGAGTTCACCCTCGTCGCGGCCAGTCGCCCGCAAATGAAAGCCCTTCTGGTGCAGCGGTTCAGCGGGAGCTGATCAGCTCACCGCGCAGAGCCGTAGTCCCGCAGAAACAGCGCCTCGGCCAACGCCATGTGCTCGATCTCGGAGGGGTCGACACTCTCGTTGGGTGCATGGATCAGGCAGCGCGGTTCTTCAACTCCGAACAACATGATCTCGGCGTCGGGAAAGGTGTTCTGCAGCACCGTGCACAAGGGAATCGATCCACCCTGTCCCTGCTGCACGACGTCGGTTCCGTAGGCGCTGCTCAAGGAGCGCGAGATCGCCTCGAAGGCAGGCCCTTCTGTCGACCCCGTGAATGGCGCTCCGGTCGCCTCACGCTCCACCGACACCCGCACATGCCACGGCGCGGCGGCGTGCAGGTGGGCGATCAGCGCATCCTGGGCGGCTGCCGGATCCATGCCGGGTGGCACACGCAAGTTGATGCGCGCACGGGCCCGCGGGACGACCGACGCCGACGAGCCGACCACCGGCGGGCAGTCGATACCCAGCACGGTCACCGCCGGGCGGGCCCATACCATCTCGGCGATCGATCCCGAACCGAGCACCTCTACCCCGTCGAGAACCGTTGCGTCCCTTCGGAACTGGCTCTCGGGATAGTCGATACCCGTCCACGCCTGATCGGTGTCGAGGCCGGCGACGGTGGTGTTGCCCGCATCGTCGCGCAGCGTGGCGAGCATGGCGATCAGCGCGGCGAGCGCATCCGGTGCCGCACCGCCAAACATTCCCGAATGCATTGCCGAGGAGAGTGTTTCGACACTGACAACGACGTTGGCGATTCCGCGCAGACTCGTCGTCAGGGTCGGACGCCCCACTTCGATGTTGCCGGAATCGAGGATCAGGATCGCGTCGGCGCGCAACAGCTCGGGGTTCTTGGGAACGAAATCCTCGATCCCGCCGGAGCCCTGCTCCTCCGATCCCTCGCCGATGATCTTGACGCCGACCCCGAGGTCCGCGCCAATCGCTCGCAGGGCGGTCAGGTGCACGGCGATGTTGCCTTTGCAGTCGGCCGCACCTCGGCCGTACCAGCGGCCGCCGCGTTCGGTCAGCGTCCACGCCGGTGAGTCCCACGCATCGGCATCGAGGGGCGGTTGCACATCGTGGTGGAAATACAGCAGCACCGTCGGTGCGTCGGCCGGTCCGGGAATGTGTCCGGTCACTGCCTGCGATCCGTCGGCGGTGACGTGCGCCTCGACATCGGATACGCCGGCCTCGGTGAAGGTCTCCTGCAGCCAGTCGACCATCCGTGCGCAGTCGGCGGGCGCGGGTGCGGTGGGGTCGTAGACCGATTCGAAGGCAACCATCTCCGCGAGATCTGTGTGCGCCCTTCCCATCAGATCGTGCACGCGGTCTGCCATCGCATCGTCGGTCACGTCGGGTCCTCTCGTCGTCGGCCTCCTCGACGCCACGCGCATGCCCGCGCAGCGAGGTGGTGTCCCCAAGTTATCCCGTCGCGCAGGCAGGTGGCGCGGCAAATGGCCTTGGGCTGCGGAGTTCGCGGCGGGATCGAGGATCGGCCATTCTCGCCTCCGCGTCGGCGGCGTCGAGTCGGCGACGACGGTCATCCGCCGTCGATACTCCGCCGGGTTCAGAACGACGTGCACGCCGAACGGATGATGATGCGCGGCAGCGCCTCACCCGACGACCTCGGACCGACCGCGCAGCACAAGTGCGACAACGTGGACGAATTGATCGGTTCTTGTCCCGGATTGGCGCACGAATTCACAGAGTTCAGCAAGTTACGGAGTCGGTACGGCCTCGTCGGTGGTCGCCTTTTCGGTGGCCGCCTTTGCGGTGGCCGAAGTGTCCTCGTCCGCCGACGCGTCGGTGTCCGCCGGCGGGTCGATGGTGTCAGCAGCGCCAGAACCAGCGGTGTCAGAACCAGCACCCCCGGAACCAGCAGTGTCATCGTTGGTGTAGGACTCGGCGAACGAGACGCGCGGTGTGGTGGCCGCGTGGAACGCGGCCAGACCCGCGAAGAACAACGCTGCTAGGGCGAAGACGACCGCGAGGAACAACGTTGTCCAATGCACGATGGCCAGCGTCAGACCGTCACCGCGTGTCACCAGGGCACCGCCGGCCGAGAGGACCGCCGCGAGCAGGGACCACACCGCGCTGCGCACCCGCGGCGACACCGTCGAGACGTAGAACAATCGCTGATAGAGCGAGGTCTCGTACTCCTCGACCGCAGCCAACCGCACCGCATCACCGTCGGCCAGGGCACGTAACTCGGCGGCCAGCGACGCGCCGCGTCGTAGCTGTTCTGTTTCCCGATCGCGGTAGCGGACGAAGGCAATACCCGCGACGACGACGGCCAGCAGTCCGATCCCTGCCATGACTCCCCAGTACTCCACTCCCTCACGCTACCGCCGTCATCCTCTGCGCCGTGCGTCAGGTCACAGCCGCCGCCCGGCCCCGTCGGCGACAACGTCGCACCCCGGATACGACGACGGAGCCGAGGTCCAGGCTGTCGCCCTCGCATCCACCGGGTATCGGTGCACTCAGGCCACCAATGGCTGCCACCGGTGTCCCTGGTTCCGCCCTCTCCGAATCCCTTAGTGCCTGCGGTCGTGGCGACGGTCTGCGCGCCCATGCGGGCTGACGCCACGGCTGTGGCACGCTCGGCGGGCCGCGTCGGTGAATTGCGCGAGCGACACCGACGAGCTCGTCGAGTTCGAGGTGCATGCATCGACCGGCGTTGGTCGCCGGCGACGTCTCAGTGGGCGTGCGCGGCGATCAGCGACAGAGCGATCCGATCGACGAGGGTCGTGACGGTGATCTCCTTCTGCTCATCTCTCAGGCGGCCGGCGATGAGGCGGCCGGCGATGGGGGTGGACGGCGCAGACATGGTGTGACCCCGACTTGTGGTGAGGTTGCCTGACTGTGGCCGGCAACGCGCGGTGGCGCGGTGGACCGTGACGTCCTCAGACACGGACCGTCAGAGTGTGATTGATGTTGCCCTTGGTGGCCTTGGAGTACGGGCAGAAAGCATGTGCCTTCTCGACGAGTTCCTTGGCCTTCGCCTCGTCGAGGCCCGGCAGGTAGGTCTCGATGTCCACGACTAGCCCGAAACCGCCGTCGGACTCGTCCTTGCCGATGCCCACGGTCACGGTGACGGTGGCGTCGTCGGGTGCGGGCGAGCCCGCCTGCGTGGAGGTGGCGCGCAGGGCGCCGAGGAAGCAGGCGGCGTAGCCGGCCGAGAACAGCTCCTCGGGGTTGCTACCCTCGCCGCTGCCCCCGAGTTCCTTCGGCGGACGCAGTTCGAGGTCGATCTGACCACTCGCGGAGACCACTTCTCCGTCGCGGCCGCCGCCACTGGCCTTGGACGAGATGCTGTATGCGGGTGCGATTGCCATGATGTCTCCTCGGTTGTCGGCCGCCCGTGGACGGCGTGTTGGACGTACTCGATCGAGCGAATTTCCGGTTGTTGTCGAACTACCCTGCTCATCAACCATTCTCGACGTCTCCGCGTTCCCGATGCGACGAATTGGGCGAGAATTCCCGGCAACAGATCACGGGCCTCGGTGACGGCGGTCACCGAAACCGCGCCGCGGGATCGGCAACACCACCCAGAAGGTGATCTCGGCCTCTTCGAGGAGGTACCCGTGGTCGGGGTTCCGATACGGTGTCGCGGCGACGACGCAGTCGACGGCTCTGTTGTCCCCGCGGCTGCGGCACACCAGGTGTGTGGAGGAGATCCAACTATCGGATCAACTCCAACCTGGGCAGGTTCGACCTACCTACTCACCCGCGCCCCTTCCGAATGGCGGGCCCGCCGAAGGCGTCGTATCATCTTCGGCACGAGATCGTGTGTAGCAACCGGCAAGAAGCCGATTGTTCGCGTCCGTCGGCCACTCCTCTCTCACGCGGCCGGCGTCGAAAAGCGCACACCGTCTCATGACCACCGAGAGAGTCACACCATGAACGACACGACGACCACCGTCGATATTCACACGTCTGCCACCCATACCGATCCCACCCACATCCCGGCCACTCCGATGGCCGAACTCACCCGGGAGTCACGGATGGGTGATGTGGGCACCGAGACCGCCGACCGCGAGGTCCGCCAGATCTCCCTCGCCGATTTCGCCGCCCGCCGCGCCGAGATCACCGAGCAACTCTTCTCGGCCGCAACCGATATCGGGTTCTTCCAGATCGTCGATCACGGCATCGACATGTCCGTGGTGAACCATGCGTTCACCATGTCCGAGCGGTTCTTCGCACTGCCCCAGAAGATCAAGGAGCGCTATCCGCTGAAGAGGGGGCGGAACGCGGGCTGGGAGTTCATGACCCAGGTCCGGCCGTCGGTCGGCACCCCGGATCAGAAGGAGTCCTACCAGTTCACCCGCCCACGGATGGACGGTTTGTGGCCCACCGAGGACGAACTCGCCGGATTCCGCTGTACCCTCGATGATTTCGAGTCGCGGTGCCGGAAACTCGCGATGTCGCTGCTCGGCTGCTTTGCCGACAAGCTCGGCTTCGATCGCGAGTTCTTCACCCGCGCACACGATCCGGACGTTGATACCTATCAGTGCACTCTGCGGCTGTTGCACTACTACCGCTTCCCCGACGAGTTGCTCGACGAGCCCACCATTTGGCGAGCGGGTGCGCATACCGACTTCGATGTGCTGACCCTGCTGTTCCAGCGGTCAGGGCAGGGCGGTCTGCAAGTCCTGCCGGGAGCCGAAGCCGACAGCCAGGCATGGACTCCCGTCGACCCGTCAGACGAGGCAATCACCTGCAACATCGGCGACATGCTGATGCGCTGGTCCGATGACACCCTGCCGTCGAACTTCCATCGGGTGCGCGCACCGCGTCGCGGCGAGTACCAGGGCCCGCGCTACACCATCGCCTACTTCGCGCAGGCCAACACCGACGTGCTGATCGAGAGCGCGGGGGGCAAGTACCCTCCGATTACTGCGGCCGATTATATTGCCCAACGACTTTCAGCAAACTTCGACGCCACCAAGAGCCGTCGATGACCGCCCGTGATGGCTCTCCGGCCGGAGAGCGGGCATTCACCGACGTCACCGTCCGCATGGGCGGCACATGGGTCGCCCACCAGGATGTGTATGTAGCTGCCGGGGTCATCAGCGCGATCTCCGACACCACCGCCTCTCCCGACTCCGCACTGCCCGCGGTACTCATCCCCGGCTTCGTCAATACCCACACCCATCTGCAGCAGTCGCTGATGCGCGGAATCGCCGAGTGCACACCACTTCTGGAGTGGCTCTTGGCCGTCGGCGAGCAGTCGGTGGTCATCACGCCGGAACGCGCTTATCTCGCGGCGGCGGCAGCCTGCCTGGAGAGTCTGCGATCGGGCACGACGACCCTCGTCGAGCACATGTGGCCCCACCCCTCGGATGAGGTCCACGGTGCGGTGATCCAGGCGTTGCACGACACCGGGATTCGTGCCCTACTCGGGCGGGGCGTCGCCGATCGGGGTGACGCGACCCGCAAGTGGGGCTTCGAGCCACGGCTCATGCAACCCCTCGACGAGGTCGTGGACCACATCGATCACCTACGGACGCAGGTCGACGGGTCGACGATCTCGATCGCCCTCGCGGTCCCGAATCCGCGTTCGCTCACCGAGCCGGGCATGACGACGCTGCGTGAGTTCGCCCAGGAGCGTGACCTGTCGGTCTCCATCCATCTGCTGGAGACGCCGACCGACGATGTGATGTGCCGTGAACACGCCGGTGTCGGTGCCGTCGACTACCTCGATCGCGGCGGTTTCCTCTGGGATCGGGTGCTCGCGGTGCACTGCGTCGAACTCGACGAGTACGGCCAGGCTCTGCTCGCCGACCGCGGTGTGGCGATCTCGCACAACCCGTTGTCGAACATGCGACTCGGCAGTGGCGTCGCCCCGGTGCCTGCGATGCTCGATCGAGGCCTCGCGGTGGGGCTCGGTGTCGACGGCGCGGCCAGCAACGACACCCAGGACATGCTCGAGACATTACGCATCGGCGCCTATCTGCAGCGGGCGGTGCATCGGCGCGCGGATCTGATGGGCAACGCGACGATGCTCGACATCGCCTGCGGCGGCGCGAACGTGGCGCTCGGGCTCCCCGAATCGATCGGTGGCGTCGCCGTCGGCGCCCCCGCCGACCTGACACTGCTGCGCTTCGACCGGGATTACGCCACACTCCCGGTCGGCGATCCGGGCGCCGCGCTACTGACCACCGGCTCCCCGCGTCTGGTGGACACGGTGATGGTCGACGGCGAGATCGTCGTCGCCGACGGTCGCAGCACGCGCATCGACGAGGCCGAGTTCACCAAGGAGCTGATCGCCGCGACGGCCGGGTGACCGGTGGCTGCGGCCACGGCGAGTTCCTTACCGGGCCCGCAGCATTCGCGTCGGGCGCATCCGGGTCGACTCGGGCAGCCAGCGATCGACGACACGGCGCAGGGTCATGACCGCCGACACCAGCAGCAACGCGAACTGAATCCATCCGAGAATCACGGTCCCCGACCACAAGCTCGGATAGCGGAAGAAGAGATCGAGTCCCACCGGGATGCACATGAGGTTCAGGACGACGATCGTGAGGAAGAAATTGCGGCAGTTGCGGCTGTGATGGGTGGCAGTGGCCCGGAGAAACAGGTATGCGCCGAGAAGGAACAGCACGGTGACGATCAGCCCGGCGACCGGCAGCACCGACGCGAAGGTGTTGATCTGACCGGCGCTGGGTTGACCCTTCGGCGTGGCCACGGCGTCGGCGAGCATCCGATCACGAAGAAGATCTCGGATCGCTCCGAGATTGATCGCCCCGTACACGACGCACACCAAACCGGCAGCGGCCGCGCCCCAGAAGGCCACCCGGGCGTGCAGCGCCAAAGCAGCCGGCGCAGGCCCGGGCGCGGTGGGCGGCTTCGGGTACAGATTGGCCCGGTCCCGGTCGGCCGAGGTCCGCTGCAGTTCGGCAAGGTCCTGCGCGTCGAGCTCGGCCTGCGAGGGCCTGCGGTCGGGGTCCTCGGAGGTGGGATCGATCATGGTCGCATTGTGACACTCGTCGCGTCGGCGCGGTGGCGCGCCCGGTCATCGGAACACGGAGGGCGACCGTCGACCACCGAGCTCACCGGCCGATCTTGAGCATGTGACCGACCGTCGCCTGCCACAACATGCCATCGGCGGCGATGGTGCCCGTCAGTTCCAGCGGCTCGTCGATCGGAGCGGTACCGATCTGCCGGGTGACCACCCGCCGTCCGGTGGCGAAGTCGCTCGCGATGTAGTCGACCGGCCCGCTCTGTTGGATCGCCCCCGGCACATACGGCCCGTATCCGAGGCCGTGGATGAGTCCGTCGGCGCGGGAGAGCTTCGGCAACGACGCGAGGCGGTCGTTGTTCTCCCAGACCCGATGACAGCCGCGCGCGGTCACGTCGATGCGGGTCGACCCGCCGACGAAGCCCGAAGTCGCCGGGACCGACGGCCCCGACACCGCCAGCGGCGGGTACTGATAGCCATAGGTGCTGGGAATGACCAGTGAGTCACCCCACGCCATCGGCGAGTTCTCGGTGCCCTGACCGGACGTGCCGAAGGCAGGCATTGTGCACACGAGCCGACCGGTGTCGCTGTCTCGCACGATCAGCGACGGGTGGTGCGCGGCGTTGTCCACGATCGCCACCCAGCCTTCGCCGCCGGGACCGAAATACGTTGGCGTCGTGCCCGATCCCCACGTCAGCTGGCCGGGTTTGCGTGCCGGGCCGCGGTCGTAGGCCTGTCGCCAGATCGTGTGCGGCGCGGCACCCGGGGTCGCCCACATCTCGTACAGCGCGTGCGTGGTGAGCACCGAGACACCACCGGGGCGGACGCTGAGTCCGTTGCCGAGGTCCTCGCCGGGCGGCAGATGCACCGAGTGCACGCGACGGTCGGTGTCGACGGTGCCGATCACGCCGTGGGCGGTCGCAAACCAGATGCGGCCCAACCCATCCGGCGCCAGGCCGGTGATCGAGTCGCCGGAGGGGATGTGCCCGGACACGTCGATCCGGTCGTCGACGTACACCTGCCACCCGCGGGTGGTGTGCCGGTGGGCAACGAAGAGGATCGCGTTCGAGCCGTCGGCGACGACCACCCGGTCGCGGCCGTCGAGGTACCCGTACACCCCGCCGAGCAATCCGCCCTTGGCCAATTGAACCGACGCCAGCGGTGCGGCGGACGCCGGATCGAACAGCGTCACCGACGGCACCGCGAACCCGCCTGCAGACCCGTCTCCGGGTGCTCCGATGTACCTGGTGCACAACGAGACCGGCATGCCGCCGCTGCCCACGAAGGTTGCCGCGCACGCGGCTCCCGGTACCGACGACGCGAGCAGCCGGGCGCCGCGGCCGGGTCCGGGGTGAGGCGTGGAGTCGGTGGACTCGAGATCCCCGTGCATCAGCGACGTGCCCGGCGGTCCGAGGATCGGCGGCCCCGGATCGGGCGGCGGGTCCCCGGCAGCGCGGCCCGAGCCGGCGACCACCATGCCGGTGATCAGCGCCGCGACCGCCGCCGCCCGGACCCGTCGACCCGCCGTCATGTCACCTGGCGAGTTCGGTGAGGAGGAAATTCGTCGCCGGCAACAGTGTGGTGAGCATAGGCAGCGCGTGGTTCACGACCAGTCCCGGGAAGATCGGCGGGAGGGTGTTGGTGACCATGGACACGGTGGCGCCCTGCGCTTTCCAGTCCCGATACAGCTGGGCGACCTGGTCATACGGGATGACGTCGTCGTTGATCCCGCCCTCGAGCAACACCGGGGCGTTGGGCTTGAGCTTGCCGATCAGCTGGTCCCCGACGATCTTGCGGACCTGTGGGTCGGCGTTGACGATCGCCGACAGCGGTTGACCGCTGCGGGTCCAGGAGTTGGTCCGCTGGAATCCGTAGGACAGGATCGTGTCACCGATGCACTGCGTCGACAACCGTTGCAGTGCAGTGTGTCCGGCCGCATTGGTCTGCCGGTCGACGACGGTCTTGAGCGCCGGGTACCGGGCTTCGAGGCCGTTGATGGCGTAGCCGATGGCGCCGGAGATCGCGGTGCCGTCGATGCGGTCGATCACCTTCGACAGATCCGCGGGCGGAGCACCGGCATAGGTGGCCTTGACGTTGAGGTCGGGTGCGTAGGTCGAGGCGAGTTCGGCCGCCGATGCCGCCGCACCACCGCCTTGCGAGTAGCCGGAGAACGCGACCGGTGAATTCGCCGGTGCCCCGGCAATCTTCAGCGCTGCGCGCGCGGCGTCGAGCATGGCGTGGCCGGATTCGAGTCGATTGACGTAGGTGTGGATGCCGGGTGTGCCCATCCCGATGTAGTCGGTGATCGCCACGCGCACACCGTTGATGAGCAGGAGATTCATCTCCAGACCGGAGTAGTTCACCGCGATCGACGGCTTGCTCGGATCGATCGCCAGCGGGAACGACATGAGCTTCGATCCGGCGCATTGATCACCCTGCCCGACGGTGCCGGGGCCGAGCACGACGGTCGGTCGCGGGCCCTTGCCACGCCACGGGGCGGTCGGTTCGATGACCGTTCCGGTCACCGCGGCCGGCGAACCGTCCTGGTACTCCGAGGTGTACATGACGCGCTTGGCGGTGCCCGGCCACTGGTTCGGAATGCCGGGAATCTGCAGCAGTAGCGGTGACGGCTCGCTGCGGATGATCGATCCCGGTGCGCTCGCGAAGTGCGCGGGCGGTGTGTAGAAGTCTGCGGCCTGGGCCGACGGTGCTGCCAGGCTCGCTCCGGCGGCGGCCAGCGCGCCGGCGGTGAGCACCGCCGCACCCCGAATCCCCCAGGTTCGCCGTGATGAGTTCAATCCCCGAATTCGTCTCATGGCTAGGTAAGCTACCGCACAGTAACCTCGCGGGGTAGATCCCGGTCACCCTCAGATCACGAGGCCGAGCGCCGACACCACGATCAGTCCGGTCACCGACAGGATCGTCTCCATCGCCGACCAGGTCTTGAAGGTCTGCCCGACACTCATCCCGAAATACTCCTTGACCAGCCAGAATCCGGCGTCGTTGACGTGTGAGAGGAAGACCGAGCCCGCGCCGATCGCCAGAACCACCAGCGACACCTGGCCCGAACTCAGCCCGTCGACGAGTCCGAGCATCAATGACGACGCGGTGATGGTCGCGACGGTGGCCGATCCGGTGGCGACACGGATGAGTGCGGCGAGCACCCAGCCGAGCAGGATGACCGAGATGTTGGCGGCCGATGCCCAGTCAGCGAGCAGGGTGCCGATGCCGGTGTCGACGAGGACCTGTTTGAAGCCGCCACCGGCCGAGACGATCAACAGGATGCCCGCGATCGGCGGCAGCGACGATCCCACACAGGACGAGAGGGTGTCGCGGGTCATGCCCGATCGGCGGCCGAGGGTGAACATCGCGACGACGACGGCGATCAGCAGTGCGACCAACGGCGTGCCGAGCACGTCGAGAATCCTGCGGATCCATTGACCGTCGTCGTCGACGACGATCTCGGCGATGGCCTTGCCGAGCATCAGCACCACCGGCAGCAGGATCGTCGCGAGGGTGAGGCCGAATCCCGGCCCCTTGGGCGATCGTGCCGAAGGTGTTGCGCCGGAGTCTGATTCGGACTCCTCCGGGGAACTCTCGGAGCGGGCGCCGACGGTACCCGGGTCGGCATCGAAGGTGCGGGGCGCGTCGATGACGACCCATCGCCCGGCCAGCATGCCGAACAGCGGACCGGCAACGATGATGGTCGGAATCGCCACGGCCACACCGAGAGCCAAGGTGAGGCCGAGATCGGCGTGGAGTGCGTCGATGGCGACGAGCGGCCCGGGATGCGGCGGGACGAAGCCGTGCATGGCCGAGAGTCCGGCGAGCGCCGGGATACCGATCGGGATCAGGCCGAGACCCGAGCGCCGGGCGACGAGGTAGATGACCGGCATCAACAACACCAGGCCGATCTCGAAGAACATCGGCAGCCCGATGACCGCACCCACGAGGGCCATCGCCCACGGCAGCATCCGCGGCCCGGCGTGGCCGACGATGGTGTCGACGATCTCGTCGGCACCGCCGGAATCGGCGAGCAGTTTGGCGAACATCGCGCCGAGCACGATGAGGATGCCAACCCCGGCCGCAGTCGATCCGAAGCCCGCGGTGAACGAGTCGATGACCTTCGGAACCGCTTCGCCGGCAACGATTCCCACGGTGCCCGCACCGGCGATCAGGGCGAGGAAAGGATGGACCTTGGCCCACGTGATGAGGGCGACGATGACGGCGATGCCCGCGAGCGCGGCGACGACGAGATGCCAGCCGGAGCCGACCGGGTCGGGCAGTGTCGTCTCGGCGGCGAGGACGGTGAGCGTGTTCATCGGGCGCCTCCGGTGGCGTCGGCGATCAGTGGTGCGGCGGCGATGCGGTCGATAATGGCGTCGACGGGCTGGTCGACGTCGACGATGACTCCACGCTCGTCGGACCCGAGCGGCTCGAGGATGTCGAACTGTGAGTGCAGCAGCGACGTCGGCATGAAGTGCCCGGGCCGGGACGCCTGCCGCCGCGCGATCACCTCGAGCGGCCCGTCGAGGTGGACGAAAACCGTGTCGGGGCAGTGGCTGCGCAACCGGTCGCGGTAGGCGCGCTTGAGCGCCGAACAACTCATCACCCCGCCGTCGCCGTGCTCACCGAGCCAGTCCCCGATGAGGTCGAGCCACGGCTGCCGGTCGGTGTCGGTCAGCGCGCGACCGGCCGTCATCTTGTCGATGTTCGACTGCGGATGAAAGTCGTCGGCGTCGGCAAACGGCACCCGCATGCGCTGCGCCAACGCGGCGCCGACCGTCGACTTTCCCGATCCGGATACTCCCATGACCACCACCGGCGACCCCATGCCCGCTCCTCTGCTGCTGTGCTACTGGTCACATAGACTGCCTTAAAGGTATGACTATTGCAAGCCCAAGACTCCAATCATCGTTTTATATGGATCGCACGACCGTAAACGGCAGCGCTTCGCGATTGACACCCGCGAATGAGAAGATGATTGGGTGACCGAGACCACTGCCGCCACCGATCGGCACGAACAGGTGCTCACCGAACTCGGGGTGCGCATCGCCTCCGGCGATCTGCCCGAGGGCGCCGTGGTGACCCTCGACGGGATCGGGACCGAGTTCACGGTGTCCCGCACCCTGGCCCGCGAGGTGATCCGTGTACTCGAATCGATGGGACTCGTCGCGTCGCGGCGACGCGTGGGGATCACCGTGCAGCGCCGAACCCGCTGGAGTGTGTTCGATCCGCGACTGATCCGGTGGCGCCTCGACGGCGCCGATCGCGCCGCCTTCCTGCTGACGCTGTCCGAGCTACGCCGGGGTATCGAGCCCGCCGCGGCCGCACTGGCCGCCCAGCGCGCCGACGAACACCAGTGCCGCGTACTCGCCGCCGCGGCCTCCGACATGGCCGTACACGGACGGACCGGAGACCTCGACGCCTACCTGTTGGCCGACAAGATCTTTCACCGCGGCCTTCTCGAGGCCAGCGGTAACGAGATGTTCCGGGCACTGACCGGGGTGGTCGGCGAGGTCCTCACCGGCCGTACCCATCACGGCATGATGCCCGCCCGGCCCAACCCCGCGGCCATCGCACTGCACGACGACGTCGCCCGCGCGATCCGGCTCGGCGAACCCGACGCCGCCGAGAACGCCATGCGCGCAATCATCGATGAGGCGGCGCAAGCGGTCGCCGACGAGCGCAGCTGACCCGCCCGCCACATATCCTGGGCGCGTTGCCCTTTCGGTCGTCAGGGATTCCAGGCGTCGGGGATTCCGGCCGTCAGGCGAAGCGCACGTTCATCGTCGCCAGCCCGAAGATCTTGCGGCCGCCGGACTTCGCGACGATGATCACCACGCCGCTGCGGGTCTCGGCGTCGAGGGACTTGATCCGCCCGCTGAACTCGATGTCGCCGCCCTCGGCGGCCGAGACCACCGCCACCTGCGACAGGCGCACCGAATAACGGGTCACCGCACCCGGATCGCCCGACCACGCGGAGACGAAGCCCGCCCCGAGACCCATCGTCAGCATCCCGTGCGCGATGACGTCGGGCAGGCCGGCGAGCTTGGCGATCGACTCGTCCCAGTGGATCGGGTTCGCGTCGCCGGAGACTCCCGCATAGTTGACCAGATCGCCGCGCGAAAGTCGCGCGTGCCGCACCGGCAACTCGTCGCCGACGGCGAGGTCGTCGAAGTTGCGCGAGCCGGGGGTACGCGTCGCACCGGCCGTCGCGATACGGCGCGCACCGTCGGACCGGACCGTCTTGCGGTAGCCGGAGGCCGACTGCTCGCGCGAGAGGATGTTCACGTCGTGCACCATGATGGTCCGCACGGCCTCGGCAATCGACGGGTCCACCTCGTCGGCGGTCACCCCGACGACGGTGGTGTGCATCGTGTGCACCACCTCGCCGAAGGCGTCGGTGAAGGTATTGGTGACGGTGATCAGATCACGCCCGGCCACCCGGCGCACCGAACTCAGCTCAACGTCGGTGTGCAACTCGTCGCCGGCGACGATCGGCCGATGCTGCTCGAAGACCTGCTCGGTCTGCACATAGGTCTCGTACCCGACCACGACCGACTCGAACAGCTCCTGGTTGGCCGCCATCGCAGGAATCGCGGTGAACGTCAGCGGCGATACCACCCCGGCGTAGCCGAGTTCTCCGGCCACCGCCTCGTCGCGATGGGCCGGATGCGAATCCTGCACCGCCCGAGCGTATTCGCGCACCTTCTCGCGACCGACCTGATAGGCCTCATCAATCGCGTAATAGTGGCCGACCCGCGCGTCGAGGGCAGAGGCATCCGGAGCAGTCATGGCAACATCCACCGATCATCGAGGTGAGGCTGGGGCATCGAGGCAAACCACATCGTCAGACGAGCAGTTCCGCGATCTGAATCGTGTTGAGTGCAGCGCCTTTTCGCAGGTTGTCGCCTGAGACGAACAGGGCCAGACCCCGCCCGTCCGGCACACCTGGATCGGTCCGGATACGCCCGACCAGCGAGTTGTCGCGGCCCGCGGCGGCCAGCGGCGTTGGAACATCGACGACCTCGACCCCCGCTGCACCGGCGAGGATCTCCCTCGCACGCTGCGGCGCGAGCGGCTCGGCGAACTCGGCATTGATCGACAGCGAGTGCCCGGTGAACACCGGCACTCGCACGCACGTACCACTCACCAGCAACTCGGGCAGTCCGAGGATCTTGCGGGATTCGTTGCGTAGCTTCTGATCCTCGTCGGTCTCCCCCGACCCGTCGTCCACCAACGCCCCGGCCAGTGCGATCACGTCGAAGGCGATCGGCGCGACGTACTTGTCGGGTGCCGGGAAGTCGACGGACGACCCGTCGTAGACCAGTTTTTCGACGTCATCGATCACCGCGCGCGACTGCGACGCCAGTTCCTCGACGCCGGCCAGCCCGCTACCCGACACCGCCTGATACGACGAGACGATCAACCGTTGCAGGCCCGCCGCATCGTGCAGCGGCTTGAGCACCGGCATCGCGGCCATGGTGGTGCAGTTGGGGTTGGCGATGATGCCCTTCGGCGGGTTCTTGGCGAGTTCGCCGTTGACCTCCGAAACCACCAGCGGCACATCGGGATCCTTGCGCCAGGCGGAGCTGTTGTCGATGACGGTCACCCCGACGGCGGCAAAGCGCGGTGCCTGCTCGCGCGACATCGTCGCCCCCGCGGAGAATAGTGCGATGTCGAGTCCCGACGGATCCGCGGTCGCGGCGTCCTCGACGACGATCTCGCCGTCACCCCACGGCAGCTTCTTGCCCGCCGAGCGCGACGACGCGAAGAACCGCACCGAATCGGCGGGGAACTTGCGCTCCGCCAACAGGGTTCGCATCACGCCGCCGACCTGCCCGGTCGCTCCGACGACTCCGATGGAAAGTCCCATCACAATCTCCCGTCGCTTCGCTCGCCCATGTCCCTTACCGCCCTGTTCCCGCGTAGACGACGGCTTCCTCGTCGCCACCGAGATCGAACGCGGCGTGCAACGCACGCACCGCGTCGTCGAGCTCGGTGTCACGGCACAGCACCGAGATCCGGATCTCGGAGGTGGAGATGAGTTCGATGTTGATGCCGGCCTCGCTCAACGCCTCACAGAAGGTGGCGGTGACGCCGGGATGGCTCTTCATGCCCGCGCCGACCAGCGACACCTTACCGATGTGATCGTCGTAAAGGACTTCGGTGAACCCGATCTCCTGCTGCAGCTTGGTCAGCTTCTCCACACCGAGCGGCCCGAGTTCGCGCGGTAGGGTGAAGGTGATGTCGGTCTTGCCGGTGTCGACCTTGGAGATGTTCTGCAACACCATGTCGATGTTGATCTCGGCGTCGGCGACCGCGCGGAACACCTTGGCGGCATAACCGGGCCGGTCCTCAAGGCCGACGACGGTGATCTTGGCCTCGCTGCGATCGTGCGCGACGCCGGTGAGAATCGCTTCTTCCACGGGGATGTCCTCCATCGATCCGGCCACCATCGTGCCGGGTTTGGTCGAGTACGACGAGCGCACGTGAACGGGAACGTTGTATCGGCGGGCGTATTCCACGCACCGCAGCATCAGGACCTTCGCGCCGCACGCGGCCATCTCCAGCATCTCCTCGAAGGAGACGGTCTCGAGCCGCCGGGCGTCGGGCACGATGCGCGGATCGGCGGTGTAGACGCCGTCGACGTCGGTGTAGATCTCACAGACGTCGGCCTCCAGCGCCGCGGCGAGCGCGACGGCGGTGGTGTCCGAGCCACCGCGGCCCAAGGTGGTGATGTCCTTGGTGTCCTGCGAGACACCCTGGAAGCCGGCGACCAACACGATCTTGCCCTCGTCCAGAGCCGCGCGAACGCGCCCGGGTGTGACGTCGATGATCTTGGCCGATCCGTGGCTGCTGGTGGTGATCACACCGGCCTGCGAGCCGGTAAACGACTGCGCCTGCGCGCCGAGCGAACTGATCGCCATCGCCACCAGCGCGTTGGAGATGCGCTCACCGGAGGTCAACAGCATGTCCATCTCGCGGGCTGGAGGCGCCGGATTGACCTGCTGGGCCAGATCGAGCAACTCGTCAGTCGTGTCACCCATCGCCGAGACGACGACCACGACGTCGTTGCCCTGCTTCTTGGTTTCGACGATGCGCTCGGCGACGCGACGAATCCGCTCGGCCGACGCGACCGAGGATCCGCCATATTTCTGCACCACGAGTGCCACGTCGGCTGCCCTCCTGCAAGGTGTGTCGATGCGTTGTATGCCGGGACAACCTTACCGGCGGCCGGCATGCACCTCGCAGCCGCCGCTCGGCCGCCCGCCCAGGTCGCGCTTTCCACAGGTCGCGCTTTCCACAGGTCGCTGACCTACCATCTCTGCGTGTCCACCACGAGTGCCGTCGGCCACGACGCGCGCATACCCGACCCCGGCCAACCGGAGCGCGCGTCGGCAGCGAGTGCACCGCCCGCCCTCGCGTGGCGGTCATGGCTCGCGCCGATCGGCATCTACCTGCTGATTCGAGCCGTCGGGGTACTCATGCTGGCCCGTTTTGACGCGCTGCGCGGATCGTCGCTGAGGGACTCGTTGTCGGCGTGGGACGGCAAGTGGATGCTCGCGATTGCCGAACACGGATACGACGGAGTGCCCGTCGAACTCACCGACGCGCGCGGCTATCACACCGCCGACACCGCCTTCGCCTTCTTTCCCGGATATCCGTACACCGTGGGAGCGCTGGCCCACCTGCCGTTCCTGAGTCCGTTCGGTGCCGCCGTGCTGCTGAATCTGGTGCTCGGATGTGTGGCCGCGGTGGGCACAGCGCAGTTGGGTGCGCTGTGCGTGGCGTGGATGGCCGGGCGGACACCGATGGTCGCCGCGCTCGCCCACACCGACCCGGGTGACTCGTACGCGCGACGCGTCGGGCTTTATCTCGTCGCGATCTTCGCGGCAACCCCGATGTCGGTGGTCCTCAACATGGCATACACCGAGACCCTGTTCTGCGCGCTGAGCATTTGGGCGCTGGTGGGCGTACTGCAACAGCGGTGGGTGCTTGCCGGGATCTGCGCATGCTTGGTCGGAACGGTTCGTCCGACCGCTGTCGTCGTCATCGGAGTGGTGATGCTGGCCGCGTTGATCGATGTGTTCGGCCGCTCAGGGTCGGGGCAGGAAGGGTCGGGCCGATCAGGATCGGGGTGGACGACCGCCGGCGCCTGGCTCGCTCTGCTCCTCAGTCCGCTCGGCTACCTCGGTTACCTGGCCGTGGTGTGGGCCCAGACCGGCTCACCGACAGGGTGGTTCACGATCCAGACCCAGGGCTGGGACACCCGCTTCGATTGGGGCGTGGCTGCATTCACCTTCGTCAATGATCAGCTCGTGAACTCCGGCGAGGTGGCTCCGGTTGCGACCTCGTGGATCATCATCGCGACGCTGGTGATGGTGGTGGTGGCGCTCTGGGCCCGATTGCCGTGGCCGGTCCTGACCTACGGCGCCCTGGTGACTGCCTCGATCGTGGCGTCGAGTGGTCTCATGATGAGCCGACCCCGGCTGCTGTTGCCCGCATTCGTACTGCTCCTGCCCCTGGCCATCGTCCTCGCCCGGGCCCGCCCGGCGATCGGGGTGGCGGTGATGGTGCCGATAGTCCTGGCCAGTTCATGGTTCGGGGCGCACATGCTGACGGTGTACCCGCACGCCATGTAGGTCCGAGCCTCTCAGCCCGACACTTCAGTGACGAAACCCGCACACAGCACGCGAAGTCCGGCGTCGAGCACCGCTCGCGGATCCGAGAGTCGGGTCGCGTCCGGGTTGCCGGCGAGGGCCGCCAGCTGCGGCAGGGTCGTCGGATCGACGGCCAGTCGCCCGGCGATCAGGTCGGCCAGACCGCCGTCCGGTGACGGCGACGCCTCGGCACCCCGGCGTCGGAGTTGCACGCTGAGAAGCTGCTCCCCGACGGCGGCCAGCGCGACGCCGTTCACCAATGACCAGAACGCCAGGGCCATCTCCGCAGCCCGCACGTGCCCGACCCCGACGTCGACGAATCCGGCGATGAGCCAATCGAGTCCGGCCAGCGACTCGGTACCGAAGGCGTAGCGCGGCGTTGCATATGCCAGCACCACCCAGGGGTGACGCTGATAGAGCTCCCAGTCGATCTCGACGGCAATCTCGATGCGCTCACGCCAGGTGGATGAGCACTCCTGCACCGGATAGGGAAACCGGGTGCCGATCTCCTCGGCCATCGCCTGGAGCAACGCGTCCTTGTCGGCGATGTGCCGGTAGAGCGACATCGCGCCGACGCCGAGTTCGTCGGCGATGCGTCGCATCGACAACGCATCGAGCCCGTCCCGGTCGGCGACGACGATGGCCGCCTCGACGATCACCGACGACGTCAGCTTCTGGACCGACTGGGCCACCACCACGCTCCCCTCACCCCGCACGGGGAATTTTCCACTTGCGTACAGCGTACCCATATCCGTACCGTCAATGAGCGTACGTCGTACGCGGGCTCCGGCCCGCGGCGACGCGTACGCCACATCAACCTCGTCCCGGGTGCAGATACCCGGACACCAGATACGGAGCCCTCCTCATGACCACCGAATGCCGCACGACCGATCAGCGCAACCGGGACACCTCGGTCGCCGATCGCCGTACCTGGCTCGGGCTGGCCGTGCTGACGCTGCCCGTACTGCTGGTGTCGATGGACTTCTCGGTGCTCTATCTGGCAATTCCGTCGATCACCGATGCGCTCGACCCCAGCGCAGCCCAGCAACTCTGGATTCTCGACATCTACGGGTTCCTCATCGCCGGTCTGCTGATCACGATGGGCAATGTCGGCGACCGCCTCGGTAGGCGACGAATCCTGCTCGCCGGTGCCGCGATGTTCGGCATTGCCTCGGTCATCGCCGCCTTCGCGCCGAGCGCCGGCGTCCTCATCGCCGCCCGCGCACTGATGGGCATCGGCGGTGCGACACTGATGCCGTCGAGTCTGTCGCTGATCGCCAACATGTTCCCCAACGCCCGCGATCGTGCTCGCGCGATCGGCGTCTGGACGGCCGCGTTCGCTGGCGGTTCGGCCATCGGCCCGGTGGTGGGCGGCGTTCTGCTGCACCACTTCTGGTGGGGCGTCGTGTTTCTGATCAACGTGCCGGTACTGGCCGTGCTGTTCGCGCTCGCCCCGCGCCTGGTTCCCGAGTACCGCGCGCCGTCGACCGACCCCTTCGACTTCCTCGGCGTGGCGTTGTCGCTGCTGGCGATCCTGCCGATCGTGTACTCGATCAAGACCGTGGCCGCCGACGGCGTGTCCCCGCTCATCGCGGTGATCGGTGTCGTCGGCGTGATCATGTTCGCGGTGTTCCTCCTTCAGCAACGTCGGACCCGTGCCCCGTTGCTCGACCTCATGCTGTTCGGCAACATCGCCTTCAGCGCCGCGGTCGCCTGCGCTCTGGTGGGGATGATGGCGTTAGGCGGTATGTCGTATCTGACGGGTGTGTACCTCCAGTCGGTGATGGGTCACGACGTCCTGGCCGCCGCGCTGGCCGGGCTGCCGATGTCGATCGCCGTGGCCGTCTTCTCGATCGGCGCCAGCCGGGTGACTGCGTGGGTAGGTACCCGCACCGCGTTGGTCGGGTCGGTGGCGCTCGCCGCGTTGGGTAACCTCGGGTTGCTGTGGCTGTCCACCGACAGCTCGCTGTGGATCTATCTGGCGTCGACGTCGATCGCCGGTATCGGATATGGCGTGCAGTTCAGCCTGGTCTCCGAGGTCGTTGTCGGTTCGGTTCCGCCCGAACGGTCGGGCGCGGCGTCGGGTATCTCCGAGACGAGCTTCGAGCTGGGCACCGCGCTCGGTCTGGCGCTGCTCGGGTCGCTGGCGACGCTGGTGTTCCGCGAGCACATCTCGGGAGCCGGGCTCGGCGACACCCTCGGCGAGACCCTGCATCAGGCAACCGGGATGGGTGCCGACGGCGCCGCACTCGCCGACGCTGCCCGCGCAGCCTTCGTCGACGGGGTCCACGCCGCCTCACTTGCCTCGGTGATCACGCTCACCGTGTTGGCAGTCGTCCTCGCCGTGGTGATGCGGAACCCGAAGGACACGATCAGCGGGCGCTGATCGCCGGTGTGGCCCACTCGATGACCGACCGGGGCGTCGACACGCCGGCGGGTGCGCTGAAGCGCCCCAGCTACGAACCCTGCGGCACCATTGCCATGTCGCCGACGATGCGACGGCACGGTAACCGCAGGGCGTCGGGGTCGGGTCACAGTGCTCACCTGAGATGGTCTCGGCCACAGCGCTCAGGTGGTGCGTCGCGCGTGACAGCCACGCTGCGCTCCCCGGCCGACCACGAGCCGACAACGTAGTCTCGACGGCGTGCATGAACTCATCGAAGAACGCTGGAGCGCGCGAGGATACGACCCCGAGGCCACGCTCAGCACCGACGAGATCACCGACATTCTCGAGGCCGGGCGGTGGGCGCCGACGTGGGGGCGCATCCAGCCGGTGCGCTTCGTCGTCGGTCTCCGCGGCGACGCCACGTTCGGGCAGCTGACCGCCACCCTGACTCGCGGCAACAAGGGGTGGGCGCCATCGGCCGGCGCCCTCATCCTGGTGTGCACCAGCGACGCCGCCGACGATACCAAGCTGCACGACTACGGCGCCGTCGACCTGGGTCTCGCGGTGGCCCAGATGAGCATCCAGGCGGTCTCGATGGGGATCAATGCCCATCCCATGGCCGGCTTCGACGCGAGCATCGCACGCGCGGCCTTCGACATCCCGGCCGACAAACGGCCGATGGTGATTCTCGGGCTCGGCCGTCTGGCAGACGACCCGGCTCTTCTCGACCCGGACGTCGCCGATCGCGACCGCCAACCCCGAGAACGGCTGCCGCTGAGGGAGATCGCATTCTCCCGCAGGTGGGGCGAGCCGTTCACCGTCACCAAGTGATCCCGGCCTGACGTCGTCGTGACCGAGGCTCCCCGGACCCACCCGCGGATCGGCGTCCTGGGGCCGGTCTGCGTGTTCACCACTGCGAGCGAGGCGACGCCGGTCACCTCGGGGCGGGCGCGCAGCCTGTTGGTGTCACTCGTCCTGTCGCACCCGCGACCCGTCGGAATCGAAGCGCTCGTGGCCGACGCCTGGCCGGACCGGCCTCCCCAGAACCCGAATGGGGCGGTCCAGACCCAGATTTCGCGTCTGCGGAAGAGTCTCGGCGCCCAGATGATTGCCGGGTCGGCGGCGGGGTATCGCCTCGTCACCGATGGTCCGGTGTCAGATCTCGCTGTCGTCGAGGATCTCTCCCGGTCAGCGCGGTCCGCCGAACTCGAATACCCAACCGGGCTGCAGAATTGGCGCGGTGAGCCGGGCACCGACCTTCCGGACGGCGAGCTGCGCGCACGGCTCACCGCCCGCGCCGATCGCGCATTTCGCATTCTGCAGGAAGCCGACTGGCGCCGGCGGTTACGCACCGAACCGCAGACCGTGGCCACCGAGTTGGCGATGGCGCGCGAGCGCCGACCACTCGACGAGCATCTCGCCGCAGTACACATGCGAGCCGTTCTCGCGGCCGGAGATCCCAACGCCGCCTTGCAGATCCATGCCCGGATCGCCGCCGGGCTCGCCGAGGCACTCGGCGCCGACCCCGGACCCGAATTGGCGGCGGCCCACAGCGCCGCACTCACCTACGCACCGATGCCACGGACTCCCCCACCCCCCTCCGACGAGTACCTCGCCGATCCCGAGATGATGACGCAGTTGACCGCGGCACTGCGTGAGTCGTCGGTGGTGACGGTGCTGGGTCCCGGCGGGATCGGCAAGACGCGACTGGTCACCGAGTACATCGCCGTCCATACCCCGATGAACGTCTTCGTGGATCTGTCCGCCGCACGTGCCCCCGACGATGTGCGCGCGGCGGTGGCCGCGGCGCTCGGACGCGGTGCACTGCCCGAGCAGGGCACCGCCGCGACACCCACCGCTTCTCCGGTGTCCGCGTCCGGGATTGCCGGCGCCGCCCTGGCACACCTGGCCGCCGCCGGCGCGGTGATCGTACTCGACGGCTGCGAGCATCTGGTTGACTTCGTCGCCGATCTGATCACCGACATCCGTTCCCGACGTGACGATCTCACCATCGTGGCCACCAGCCGCATCGGACTAGGCTTGGTCGATGAGCGGAACCTCACGGTGCCCCCGTTGCCACCCGAGCGTGGCGCCGCACTGTTAGAACGGCGGATTCGCGCACTACGACCGGAGATACAGACCGACGTCGCAGTGTTCGCCGAGCTGTGCACACGGCTCGACGGTTCACCACTGGCCATCGAACTCGCTGCCGCGCAGTTGAGGCACCTGTCGCCGCGCGACCTCCTCGAACGTGTCGATTCCCGTTTCGAACTCCTCACCCCGACCGGTGGACGCCGACGCTCCTTGTCCGAGATCGTTTCGACGAGTTGGGAATTATTACCCGACAATGCACAGCGCACACTCGAGGTGCTCGCCTCGCTTCCCGGTGACGTCCGCCTCGACGACGCTCTGACGTTCGCCGAGGTGACCGAGCAATCACTGGCCGAGGTCTGCAATCATTCGCTCGCCGTCGTGGTCGACCATCCGGACGGGGCGACCCGGTATCGACTCACCGAGACGGTCCGGGAATTCGCGCGCGCCCACACCGCCGCCGATCCGGCGCGCGAGGCCGCACTGCGTCGCGAGAAGATCGCCTGGGCGAGCCGCCTCGTGACCGATGTCGCGGGAACACTGTCGGGCACCGACGTCGTCAAGGCCTTCGCGCGACTCGACGAGACCACCGACGCGGTGCTCGCGATCCTCGACTCCGTCGTCGGCGACCCCGACCCGGCCGACCCCGGTGCGCCCGCCCGGCTGCTGCCGATCACCCTATGGCGGGTGGTGCGCACCGGCGGACACCCGGGCCTCGGCGACCTCGCCGAGGCAGCTGTCTCGGGCTGTGACGACCCCGGCTGCGGCGACTCGGCCGAGATTCCCGGACTCCTCTGCGCCACCGGCTATCTCATTGCTCTCGGCAGGTATCGGGCAGCCGGCCGGGCCCGTACCGCATTGCGGCGGACGGCTCGGCGGCACCCGCCCGCCGCACATCTCGCCCCACTGGTCGAGGCCGTCAACGGCTCGCCCCGGCGACTCGCGCAAGTCCTCGCGCGGGCATCACGGTCTGCCAACCCGGTGGTGGCCGCTGTCGCGGAGATCGCGCGCTCCGACATCGCCGAATTCGCGGCCGCGCCGTCGATGTCCCGGCGGTCGGCGCTGCGAGCGGTCGTCGCCGCCGAGCTCGCCGGGCATCCATGGTTGACCGCCGCGGCACGGCACCGTCTCGGCCGCGGCCACCTGCTCCTCGGCGACCGTGCAGGTGCGGCAACCCTGTTCGCCCGCGCCGCGGATGACTATGCCGCCCTGGGCTTCCAGGAGGAGAGTTCCCGCACCCGGGTTCATCAGGCGATCGCCTTGTCGGACTCCGCGCCGGATGTCGCGGTCGAGTTGCTCGAGACCTGTCTGCGCGATTCCGGTGACACCCCGAGAGCGTTCGTCGCGACCGCACACGCCGCGCTCGCCGACCTGCGGGTCGGCGACGACCCGTCGGGAGCCCGCAGGTCCGCCGAGCGCGCCATCGAGATCGTCGGGCCGCCCACCGATGCCCACTGCGCCTATCTGCACGGGGTGCGCGCGGTGATCCTGGCGCGGACCGGCGAGATGGTCGCGGCCCGCCTGGCCGCCGAGTCGCTGCGGATTTCCTTGTCGCGCTTGGCCGCAGCTCCGGCGGCCAATCTGCCGGCCTTGGGCGCCGCCTCGGCCGCGGTGTCCCTCGTCACCGGCACCGCACCCACCGACGTCCTCGCCGGCGCCGCCCGGGGCGCCCGGTACCGGCGCGACTTCTCCGTCATCGATCTCGGCGACGGCCCACATTCACGACGCACAGCGCTGCTCACGGTCCTGCGCTAAGAGGCATGTGAAAGCGAAATGAAAGCGGCCGCGGGCACTCTCGACACCATGTTCGCCGACAGCACCCACCACTGCGACACGCTTCCCGACACCGCGATCCACGCCGATCACCTGCGCAAGACCTTCGGTGACGTCGTCGCCGTCGACGACGTGTCGCTCACCGTGCCACGCGGAACCATCCTGGGCGTCCTGGGCCCCAACGGCGCAGGCAAGACGACCACCGTGCGCATGCTGGCGACCCTGATCCGCCCCGACGCCGGACGCGCGACGATCTTCGGCCGCGATGTGGCCGCCCAGGCCACCGCGGTGCGGTCGCTCATCTCACTCACCGGCCAGTACGCCTCGGTCGACGAGGATCTCACCGCCGCGGAGAACCTCGAGTTGTTCGCGCGGTTGCTGGGATACAGCGGCCGGGCCGCACGCGCGCGCGCCACCGATCTCCTCGACCGGTTCGGGCTCAGTGCGGCCGCGCGACGCCCCGTTCGCGGATTCTCCGGTGGCATGCGGCGCCGCATCGATCTCGCGGCGTCGATGATCCGCACCCCGGCACTGCTGTTCCTCGACGAGCCGACCACCGGGCTCGACCCGACCACCCGCACCCAGGTCTGGACCAGTGTTCGCGAGCTGGTTGCGCAGGGGAGCACCGTCCTGCTCACCACGCAGTATCTCGATGAGGCCGACCAGCTCTCCGATTCCCTGGTCGTCATCGACACCGGGCGCGTGATCGCCTCCGGAGACGCCGACACCCTCAAGGATCGGGTCGGCGACCGCTCGTTGGAAATCACCGTCGACCCGGTACACCTCTCTGAGGCACGCGAGGTGCTACGCACCGCTCTCGACACGGCGGTCACCACCACACCCGAGAACGGACAGCTCATCGCCGCGATCACCGATCCGTCGGCCGCGGCTCGTGCGGTCGTGGCGCTCGACGGAGCGGGCATCGGTGTCGGGGAGGTCTCGGTGCGGCGCCCGAGCCTCGACGACGTGTTCTTCGCCCTGACCGCCGGGCCGGCCACGGAGGTGGCCGCATGAGCACCGCCGCCGGCGGTGGCCACATATACGCCGCCACCGAAATCTCCACCCCCGGAATGCGCCTGGGTACCCCCGTCGACCACATCGGTATCGGCAAGGCCATTCGGGACACCATCACCATGGCGCGCCGAGGCCTGTTGCGGCTCAAGCACACTCCACAGCAACTGTTCGACGTGATCGTCATCCCGATCGTGTTCACCGTGATGTTCGCCAACATCTTCGGGGGTGCCATCGCCGGGAGCGTGGATGCCTATCTGCCCCAGCTGGTTCCGGGCGTGCTGGTTTCGGTGACGATCACCGCCTCGGTGGTCACCGGCGTGCAATTGCGTGAGGACATGGATCGCGGAGTCTTCGACCGCTTCATCTCGCTGCCCATCGCGCGCATCGCCCCGCTCGCGGGCTCACTGATCGCCGACGTCGTGCGGTACCTCATCGCCGCGGTCATGTCGATCGGCGTCGGCGTAATCCTCGGGTACCGGCCGTCGAGTCTGCTCGGCACCATCACCGGCATCATCCTGACCCTTTTCGCAGCCTTCGCGATCAGCTGGATCTTTGCGCTGATGGGAGTGCTCATGTCGAAAGCATCTGCAGTACAGGGGGTCTCCATGCTGGTGCTCATGCCGCTTACCTTCACCTCCAACATCTTCGTGCCGGTGACCACCATGCCCGGCTGGATGCGCACGCTCGCCGAGGTCAATCCGATCTCACATCTCGTGTCCTCGCTACGCTCGCTGATCAACGACGGGCAGGTCACCGCGCATGTGGGCTGGACACTTATCGGTGCGGTCGCCATCATCGTCGTCGTCGCACCGATCACCGTGCGCGCGTATCTCCGTCAGGCCTGATGTGTCACCGGACCGACCCGAACGCCTCACCGTCGACGACGACCTCTTCCTGCGCATGGAGCATGCCCTCGGTCTCCCCGTTGTCAACCAGGCCATCTGGCGCCTGCCCGGCCGCATCGACCCCGGCGAGTTCGCGGCGCTCGGCCGGAGACTGAGCAGCGGCCGCCTGGCCCGACTGGTGGATCGGACACCTTTTCCGCAGCGGGACATATGGATTCATACCCGATCTGCCGGTGCCCACGAGTTCTGCGAGAAGGCGATCGCGGCGCACGAGATACCGGCGTGGGCCCGGCGGCAGGCCGAGGTCGGTGTGGATGCCGTGATGGGCCCGGCATGGCGCCTGACAGCCGTGTACGTCGACGACACCGGCGAAACCGCGGTGTCATGGGTCAATTCACACGTCATCGCCGACGGTGGCGCGGTGATCACCGGCATCGAGGAGGCCATGTCCGGTGAAACCTTCGACGTGACCGACGCCCGAGCCGGCGTCGGTGACACGGTCAGGGAGGGCGCCCGGACCCTGCTCGCTGCCGCCGACGCCGCCCGCAGGCTGGCGATGTCACGGCCGGCGACTCTCACCCGCCCGCCGGCACCGCCGGTCACGCCGGTGCCCACCGCCGGACAGCCGCGTGTCCCAGCGCTGAGCCCTTCGGTGGTGGTCACGGTCGACGAGTCCGAGTTCGACTCTGCTGCAGCTGCTGTCGGCGGAACCGCCAACACGCTGTTCACCGCGCTGGTGATCGGCGTCCTCGAAGCCACCGGCCGAGTTGCCGACGGCGACGAGATACCGATCGGGCTACCGGTCTCGACGCGAACGCCCGGTGATCGACGCGCCAACGCCACCATCGGCGCCACCGCACTCTATCGGGTGAGCGCCGCACGACGCCGCGATCTGCGCCCACTACGCGCAGCCAGCAAGGCCGCGTTCGCTGCGGTCTCCGACGCTCCGGGTGCACTCGAACTTCTCGGGCGGATCGCGCAACCGTTCGGCGACACCATCGTTGAGCGTCTGGCCGCCGATGCCCGGGCGCCACTATGCCTCGCGTCGAATCTCGGGACACTGGGCGACGCCTTCGCCGGCCTCGGCTGCGGCCGACCCGGACCCGTCGCCATGCGGTCGATGACGCAGGCCGCCACCACGGAAGCGTTGCGCCGCATGGACGGTGGTATCAGCGGTTGGTCGTCGCGCAGCGCCGGTGTGGTCACCCTGTGTCTGACCGCTCTCGATCCCGAACGGGTACCCGACGAGCCGACACTGAGTGGTCTGTTCACCCAAGAACTTGAGCGGTGGCGGTTGCCTGCCACCTTCTGGGGTGCCTGACCGCCCGCAGACCGCAGTTATCCGGCAACTCCCTGCGGCAGGCGCACGTCGACGATGTCGGCGGCGGTGCGCACCGCACGATCGGCACTGATCATCGTCGCCGCGAATGTGGCTGCGGCGGTACGGACGGACTCGCTGCGGGCAACCGTCAGGTCGTCGACCATCGTCTCGATCGTGAGCCGGGTGAATCGCCGCCCGGTGCCCAGCCCGAGGTCGGCGATTCGGCCGGCCCAGAACGGTTGTTCAGCGGTGAACGAGTACACGATCGCCGGGATGCCGGCACGCAGACCGGCAGCGGTGGTTCCGGCGCCCCCGTGATGCATCACCGCAGAACACCGAGGCAGCAGCCATGAATGATTCACTGCACCCACGTCGTAGATATCGGACGACTCGTCGGCTCCGGATGACACTCCGGAATCCGAGGAGACTCCCTGCGCCCTCGACCGACCACCGACGGCGAATACGCATCTCATACCGTGGCGCCGGGCGGCCGCGGCGATCGTCGCTCGCGTCGCCGCCGGATCGGCGATCGGCATCGACCCGAAACCCACGAACAAGGGCGGCTCTCCGGCATCGAGCCAACGCACCAGATCGACATCGGCGCCGGAGGTTTCGTCGAGCGTCGCACGCGCATGGGAGGGCAGATCGAGGAACCCGACCACCGGTTTGATCGACGGTCCCGTCCGCCATTGTTCGGCGAGGCCGGGCACGACACCCGGATCGTAGGCCTGGATCTGTGGGATCCGTGCGAGACTGAGTCGCTGCGCACAGGCCGTGCGAACCGGGCGCAGACCTGCTCGTCGCCGAAAGTGGTTCTCGCCGTGCCGCATCACCGACCACACCGCACTATCGTGCATTCGCCACGCACGGCGGGTCCACCGCGGTGTCCACCCGTCGGTGACCCCGGGGACCGGCCCGAACAGGCCGTTCTCCGACATCGGCGCATATCGCAGCACCGTCAGCGGCACACCGAGTCGCTCGGCCACGGCCAGCCCTCGGGCCTGACACAGCGGTGCGGCGATGAGGGCGTCGACACCTGCGATCGTGGGATCGTCGTCCAGAAAGGTCGCCATCATCGCGTCGTCGAACGCCGCGATGCCCGAGCGTGCGGTGTCGATCGCGAACGTCGCCTTACGCAACGGATGTGCCGATCGCTGGACCTCACGTGCCTCGTCCGAGGACCATTGCCGATTGGTGTCGGCGCCGATCGGCACCACCTCCCCGACCCCGGCCGCGGTGGCCAACGGCACCAGGTTGGGCGGAACCGCCACGGTGACACGGTGTCCGCGGCGTGCCGATTCCAGAGCGAGACACAGACCCGGTTGGACGTCGCCTCGGCTGCCGTAGAGCAGGAAGACCAGGTGCGCGGCGTCGGGCTCGCCGGTAGGCATTGATGTGTGCACCACCGCCGAGGTCACCAGAACCTGTGCGGGAGGCCCCAGTCGGACAACTCGTCTCCAACCACTCCCGCGAGTCGTTCACCGTCGCCGTGGTATTCAGGCACGAAACCGGCAACCGTCATGGTGATGCGGTCGCCGTACTCGACGATCCACGTCGACAGACCCGGGCCCGGCACCACTAGAGGCCGGTCCGCGTGGTCGCGAACGAGCATCCGCAGCAGGAACGACGATGCCGGCACACCGCCGATCGCACGGACCTTCTCGTCGAGCACCCCGAGATTGGACACACTGACCTCAGGCGCCGGAACGCTGCGCAGCGCGGCACCCAGAACACGGCGTGGCATCACCCGGACCAGCGCCAGCAGGTCGTCGGGGACGTCGGTACCCGACGCCGCATAGGCCGCAAACGCTTCTCGACTGAGTGATCGAAGGTATCCCAGGTCGCCGGGCCAGCGGCGCCGAGGGTCGATCCGGAGCCACACCCCGCCCGAGGCATTCGCCCGCTGGTCCTCGCGACCGCCACGCTTGCTCACCGCGACACTGACGCGGAGCTGTTCTCCGACAGGGATTCCCGACCTGCGCACCACACCACAGGTCACCGCGGTGTACAAGGTATTGCCGGTGCCGCCATGCGCCTTCGCGCACGTATGCCATCGGTCACGATCAATGTCGACGGTGACCAGGCTCGCGCGGTAAGGATCGTACGTCGGTGCAGGCGAGACGTTTCCGGCCGTCGGCATGGGGACCGTCGACCGACGTTTCTGCCGCGCCGAACGCCACACCGCCCGGGCCGACCGCCCCGCTGCCCGCGCCTGGCGTGCGCTGTCGCGCAGGTCGGCACGCATGGCTCGGGCCCCTCGGGCGCTGCGCGGTGCCGGTAACTGCGCGACCTCGCCGTCAGCGGCTGCCACGATCGCGCGCATGATGGCCTCGCCGTCGGCGACGAGGTGCGAGACCAGGAGCACCACGACGCGGCGCTCTCGCGTCGTGGTGGTGGTGTGCAGGCGCCACGCCGGTCCGCGAGAAGGCCGGAGATCGGCGGCCCGCAGGACCTCGTCGGCCCACACCCCGATAGCCGCATCATCGATGCGGGCGCCGGAGATCACCTGTGGCGCAGACGGTGACCGCAGCCACCGACGTTGCGCCCCCGGCACCCGGCGTGGCCCCACACTGCGATGGAGCTGTCCATGACTCAGCCGCTCGGCGAACCGTTCGACGGCACCGATTCCGGGGTCGTCGTCGAGCACCCAGCAATATTGAATGGATGTGCCATAGCCGAGTTTCTCCTCGGCCAGGAGGAACGCCTCGTCCGGCCCGCTCACCCGCGGAACCGGTGTCACCGCAGGATCCGACATGGTGGGCGCGCCGTCGCATTGGAACTTGCAGCGGCCGGCGCCGTCATGGCAGGCCCCGCTCGGTCGTCGTGCGCAGGAGGTTGCGCACCGAGAACGTGCCGGCGTCGGCATCGTAGGCGCGGATCAGAACCAGACGCACGGCATGGACGACGATGACCGGCGGCAGATAGCCGAACGCGGCACCGGCAGCCAGGCCGTAGCGGCGATGCAGGAGCAGTGTCCGCGGCAGGAAGCTCATGTACTGGGCAAAGGCCGGCACACCGGTTTCCATCCTCCGCGGCGACACCCCCACTGTCAGCGACGCCAGAAATGCGTTGCGCCCGTGGATGTCCTGGACACACAGACCCATGTCGACGTCTTCGAAGATGTCGCGACGCATGCTCACGCGGGTACGGATCACCCACCACACCTCGCGTCGGACCACCATGTTCGATCCGTAGAGAACGGGTATCTCCCGGGGTTCGGATGATTCCGGCACAGTCGTCCGGACGCGACGTAGGTGCCGTAGCGCGGATCCGAGGTGCCGGGCAACCCGGCTCATCGAACCTTCGAACGGCAAACCGTACGCGGCGCCCCGGCCGCACAGCGCCGACCACTGGCCCTGCGTATCCGCTTCGAAGAATTCCACGATGGTCTGCGCCCACCCCGGTGGAATTCGGGTGTCGGCATCGATGCGGGCGATGACGTCACCGGTCGCGCTGTCCATACCGGCATTTCGTGCGTGCACAAGACCTTGCTCGGCTTGCTCGACGATCCGGATTCGACGGCTCCGCAGCATTCGATCCTCGACGATCCCACGCGTGGCGTCCGTCGAATTGTTGTCTACCACTACGATTTCGGCGATGTCGTCGATCTGATCGATGAGCAGGTCCAGACACGTCCCGATGGTGTCCGCCTCATTGAACACTGGGATCACCACCGACAAGAGAATCCGTCCGGCGCCGCGCGACGCCAGCGTGCTGTCCACACCGTGGTCAATCTCGCGGGTGTTCGTATCTGAGATCATCACTGTAATCCCTTGTGTCGTAGCCATTCAGTGCGCTGACAGGCCAGCGAGATAAGTTCGCCGGGGTCGGTGCCGGATTGTATGAACATCGGGTGAACACACCGGAGGAAGTTGATACGGAGCGCCCAAGCGTCGCCACCGCAATCGAACACGACCCCCGTGATGTTCTTTCCAGCGGAGCGTAGGTCAGGTTCGGATGCCTGGCAAGACAAAGGGTTCTGGGTCACATCAATGAATTCGGATACAACGATCACCGATGGACGTCGTACGGTATCGGCAGCCGCCGCGCCCACTGAAGCCGCGCAACGAGAATTCACGCAAGAGCGGAATATTCTGCATCACTACTCACGGCCGCGGCAAGCCCAGCGAAACGTCACCTATGTCTCACTCTTCTCCGCTGGCCACCTCACGGCGACCGCCCTAATGTCGTAGACGTGTCGCCGTCAGCGGTTGGGGATGGCGGTCGGCATGCTATCGACGGCCCGATGGTGGGTGTTGTCGACGCGTAACCACGGCTATCGATGTGAAGCCATTCTCCCCATGGCATTGGTGCGCGGAACGGGGTCCGCGCCCACTCCGCTTCCTGTCCGCCTAGTCACCCCGGGGGATGTCATGGAGTACACAGAACTCGCCGACTATCCGGTCCCTGCGGGCCGGATCACCGAGTGGATCCCGACGGTCGAACCCGACCGTTGGCAGTCCGACGATCGACCACTGTCACCGAATCACACTGCACATCTGTATAATTCGGAATCAGCACCGGATTCCGGCGACCTGGGTCTGGGATCATGGATAGGCACGGCTTTCCGGTTGCCCGGCCACTTCGATCACTCGGTGTTCACCGCAGTACTGCGTGCGTGGATCGTTCGGCACGATGCGTTCCGAACGACAGTCACCCGTCGCGGCGATACCCACGCCCGGGTTGTCGTGGTCGCCGACTCGGTGACCATCTGCGCCCGGACGCAACAGGCTCCCCCACCTGGAGTCAGTGTCGACCGGCATCTCGAGCGCTTCTTCGCCCGCGAGGTGAGTGCCGTGCGGTGGCCGCATGTCGTAGCCGTCACCATCGAACCCGACAGCCCGGTCGAGGCGGCCAAGGGGGTCACCGTCATCGTCGCGGCCGACCACTCGGTGATGGACGCCTACACTCAGCTTCTACTCATCGCGGAGTTCCGCGAGATCCATCGGGCGCTCGTCGAGGGTCGGGCCCCGGCGCTGCCGACGTGCGGTTCCTACGTCGACCATTGCGCGCGCGAATTCCACGCCGCGCAAACCATGACCATCGATCACCCTGCGGTGCAGGCGTGGCGATCGTTCCTCACCACTGACGACGGCCGGCTACAGATGCCTCGCCTGCCATTGCCGACACAACCCGCTGGTGCAGTGGCAGGCGGCGCGGGTTGGCAGTCGAGCATTTCCCGGTGGCTACTGACCGCGCAGGAGACCAACGGCTTCGCCGCGGCCTGCAAGAATCACGGTGCGTCGATGTCGGGCGGCGCGTTCACCGCACTTGCGGTGGCGATTCAGCGGCTCACCGGCAACTCCTCAATCCGGTTCGTCATGCCGGTGCATACGCGCACCGACCCGCAGTCGTTGGCCGCGGCCGGCTGGTACGTCGGCCTGGTCCCGGTCGACTTGTCACTCGAGGGATCTGACACCTTCAGTGCTGCGCTGACTTCGGTGAGTACCGGAGTGCGTAGACATGCGGCGCTCGCACACGCGCCGCATCCGCGTATCGCGTCACTTCTCGGCATCGCCGAGGCGCCGCGCTTCGCGGTCTCCTATGTCGACGGCCGACATGTGCCGGGCGCCGACTCCTGGGGTGATCGGGATCGAGTGCTACGCAGCCGGATTCACAACCTCGACGAGGTCTACCTCTGGATCAATCGCACACATGCGGGAATCAACGTCTCCCTTCGCTTCCCCAACAACGAGATCGCTACGACATCGATCCACGCCTTGCTCGCCGAGTACCGGGCGGTTCTGCTCGAGGTCGCCGATCACGGCGAGCTCACCTGGGACACCGGGGCGCCGACGGAGCGCATCATGTCGACGACGCGCTCGGTGGAGCGGCGATGAGACTGGGCGCGGCTCGCGAGTGGACACCCGCGGCCGGTGACGTCGTGTGCTGGACACCATCGGAACGGTCGCTCACCGCAGCGGCCGCCGCCCCGCCACATCCGGTGGGGCCGTCTTTCCTCCAGCAGGACCACATCTCCTCGACACTCCGGCACCGCGAGGCCGGTCGGGAGCACCGCGGTTTCACCTGCAGCGTCGTCACGGTGCACGAGGATCTCGACGCCCAACGGATGGCGCGTGCGCTGACGGACTTCGTCCGTGCCCACGAGGGTCTACGCTCATCGTTCCGCCTCGACGGATCAGCGGTCTCGCGGTACGTCGTCGACGTCACGGACGTCGACTTCACGGCGTCGGTGCTCGGCGCGATCAATCCGCTTGAGCATCTGGCACAACGCCTTCCGACTGCGGCGGTATTCGATTCGTGGCCCGGGTGCGCGTTCGGGGCGGTGGCGCGTCCAGGATCGTTCGATCTGTATTACGGCGTAGATCACGCCTACGGTGATGGCGCTTCGCAGATTCTCGGTATCGCCGAGATCCTCGCGCGATACCGTGGTTCGCTTGACAATCCGCTGGTCATCGATGTCCATGACAGCTTCCTTGAGCACGTTGGCGCCGAATCGGCTCGCGCAGCACAGATCTCGCCACAATCGCCGGGCGTGACCGAGTGGCGTTGGGTCCTGGGGCGGTCGGGCGGAACGATCCCCGCCTGCCCTCTACCTCTGGGCCTCGACTCCGGTGCAGGTGGAGTGATTCCGCAACCCGTGTACATCCACAGCGACGACCTCGCCGACAGTGCGACGACGGCTCGGCTCGCCGCGCTCGCCTCCGCGCACCACACCTCGATGGCAGCGGTGATCTACGCGGCACTCGGACTCGCGCAGCGCGCACTGAACGGTGCCGAATGGTATGCAACCGCAACCGTTGTCAGCACCAGGCGGGCCGACGAGTACGCCGGCTCCCAGGGGTGGTTCTGTAACTTCGCACCACTCGGCTTCGAGGTGACCGGCGACGCGCTTGTGGAGGTACTCGACGACGCGGCTGCTGCACTTGCCCGATCGCGTACCGCCGCCGACGACCCGGTCCATGCCGCGTTGAGTGTCCTCCTCGCCGAAGGTTCCATCGACCCTGCCGTCGTGGCGAGCCCGCAGATGGTGACCTACCTGGATCTCCGGTGGTTTCCGGCACCGCCGGCCACCTCCGATCTCCTCGTCTTCACCGGCGAGGGCCGTACCGGCAATGCGTCGTTGTGGATCACCCGCGATGTCGACGGGCTCCGGATCGCCACTCAGCGCCCCGACAACCCGGTGGCCGCTGACTCGGTGCGCCGCTGGTTTCACACGCTCCGCACCATTCTCGCCGCCGCCGTGGCGGCAGATACCGTGGAGGTGGGCTGATGCGGGTCACCGCCATCGATCAGGTCGAGTTGACCGGCACCCTCACCGAGTTGTCGGTCACCTGGGTCGGCGCCCCCGCGCGGCGCGGACTTCCCGTCAGCTTCAATCAGGGCAATCATCTGCGGGCCCAGCGCAGTGGTCGCGGGGCATGGCTGGCCGGACGGGTCAGACTCCCCGCCGCCCATCCCGATCCGTCGAGGGTCGCGGGTGCGGTGGCTCGCGTACTCCGCGAACATGACGCCCTCCGAGCGTCTTTCACCGTGTCAGTGGTCCCAACGCAAGACGTTTTCGACGCCACGCAGGTGCAGGTCCGTCCCAGGGTGGTCGGGCGGGTGTGGCACGGTTTCGTGGAGTCCCTGCTCACGCAGCGCTGCCGTGCCGGCGATGTTCCCGGCATCTTCTTCGGAATCCTCGACGACACGGTGATCTGCGCGTTCGACCATGCACACGCCGACGCGATCACCATCGACCTGGTCCTCCGCCGCCTGTGCGAGTACTACATCGACCCGACGACGCCGCGACGTCCGACACTCAGTTTTGCCGATCGCTGTCTGATCGACGCCGCCGAAGCGTCGTCGCCGAGCCGATGCCTCGATGCGGACTCAACGCGACTCATGCAGGTGTGGCACGACTTCTTCACCCTCACCGAAGGTGCCGTTCCGGCGTTTCCGCTGTGCCTCGGTACCGGCCGCGCACCACAACGAACTGTCATCGTTGCGCTACTCACCCAGTCCGAATGTGCCGAACTGCTGTCGGATTTGTCGTTCGCGACGATCCTGTCCGCACTGGCGGCCGCGGTGGCCGACGTGGGTGGTCCGGAGCGGCTGGCGACGCTGATACCGATACACACGCGGGGATCACGGACATCCGGGTGGCATTCCACGGCCGGGTGGCTGGTATCCAATGCTCCGGTCGTCGTGAATGCGGGCGACCCGACCAGTGCCACCACGTGGTTACGTCACGCGTCGGAGTTGGCCGGCCTACCTCTCGACCACGTTCTGGCGCAGTGCCGTCCGCATCTGCCCACCGAGGACGTCTTCATGGTCTCGTACCTTGACTACCGCAAGTTCGGCCCGGCACTTCCTGGCGGACAACACATCTCGGCAGTGACGTCGACCGACACGGCACAGTTCTGGTTCACCCGTTCCGAGGGCGGTCTCGAGTTGCGCGTGCGCCACCCAGCGCGCCCGGTCGCCGACGGCGTCATCGCCGGCCTACTGACCGCGCTTCACCGCCGACTGCGGCAGCCGCGTCCGCTCGCCCTGCCCGCACCCTGATCGAGACATCACCAACCAGGAGCGCACTTCCGCCCCTATCCCATCAGATGGCGCCCCACCCCGATGGTCGAGGCTGGTCGAGGTGCCGAGGAGCGCCAGCGACGAGACCTTCTGGTCCTCGTGCTGCTGATCGCCGGTGACCGCAACGGTCGTGCGCTCTAGAGTGAATCGGCGATGCCCCACGCCGACCCCCGCCCCGTGCCACCCCCGCGTCCGTCGATCAGACGCGCGTTCTTCGCCGTCCCCGACATCCGCGGCCGATGGGCTGCGGCCCTGCGCGCCGGTCTGGCATTCGCGATACCTGCCGCGGCGCTGTACCTGATGGGCTTCGAGCGGGATGCACTTCTCGCAGCTCTCGGCGGGTTCGCGGCCTTGTATGGCGAGAAGCGACCCTACCGGGTGCGGTGGCGAGCGGTGCTCACCGCGGCAGTCCTGCTGGTGGCGGCGTCCGCGGGATACGGCGCGCTCGGTGCGTGGGCCGGACCCGACGCATCAACATCCGAGGATCTGGTGCTCGTCGCACTACTGGTCTGCGGTGCCGCTCTGGCCACCTTCGGGGTCAACACTCTGCGCCTTGGACCACCCGGTCCGTTCTTCTTCGTACTCACCGCGGCGGTCGCCTCGGTGGTGACCCGTCACGGGGTCGATCTCGGTCCGCTCGTCGTCGCGACCACCGCCGGTGTCGTCGGTTCCCTGATCGTGGCGATGGCGCCCGGCCTGTGGCGTCCCCACGGCCCGGAGACGGCGGCAACCCTCGCCGCGATGGCGGCGGTGGAGGATTACCTGGAGGGCAATCGTGGCGCCGATCGCGCCCGACGGCACGGCGTTGCCCTGTCGACTCTGCATGCGTGGACCGTGCTGCACGACGCAGCGGCAACGAATACCGCTTTGGCACAACAGCTCTGGCAGTCAATGCATCGACTGCACGGCGCTGGCGACCCACTGGCGATCTCCCCGCCGCTGGGCCGTCCGACGGTCGCTCACCGCCTGCGCATGGCCACGGCACCATTCAGCCACGCCCAGATCACCACCGGCCGAGTGATCGTCTCGGCGTTCTGCGCAGGAGCGACCTCGGTCGTCGTCGGCCTCACACGGCCGGACTGGGCGATCCTCGGCGCGGTGCTCGTCCTGCAGTTGGGACCCGATCGGATTCGCGGGGTCATCCGTGGCGCTCACCGGCTGGCCGGCACCGTCGTCGGACTTGCGGTCTTCGCAGCCCTCCATCTGCTCGATCTCGGCGTGCCCGCGCTCATCGTCGTCATCGCCGTGCTCAACGTGTTGATAGAGCTGACGATCGTCGGCAACTACGCGGTGGCGGTCACCTTCATCACGCCGCTGGCGATGCTCATGGGCACTCCATCGGCAGACATCACCGTCCCGGTCCGCGATCGTTTCCTGGAGACCCTAGTGGGCGTGGTTCTGGCGATCGCCTCGATGTGGCTGGTCGGCGCCCACCTGCATCGGCGCAGCGCGACCCGCGCCGATGACGCCGTACTCGCCGATGTCGACCACGTGTTGGAGACGGCCACAGTCCTGCCGGTCGGAGCGGCGGAAACGCTGGTCACCCGCCGGGACCTGCAGTGGACCCTGCTCGAGTCGGAGATGGCCGCGACCGATGCGGCCGGCGACGAACCACCATGGGCCCGCGAGCACTGGGCACACCACGTGGCGGTGTGTCAGGTCGGATACGAGACACTGTCATGGTGCTGGCGTGCAGATCAGAGCCGATCGCTCGACCCGACGCTCGTCGGAATGCTGACCGAGCGCCGGTTGCTCCTCGGTCGCCCGGCACGGTGACCACCGGATCGACGACCACCGGATCGACGACCACCGGATCGACGACCACCGAGAGGCCAACCACCCCATGGTTGATCCGTCGCAACCATCAGGGGTACTGTCGAGCTCATGCAGCGCGCGCTCCTTCTCGGTTGCCGCGGCGGGGTCTGACTCGACCGGCCCTCCGTCGCGGGCCTTCTTATGCGCCGGTCATCTTCCTTCTTTGACTTACGGAGATTGACCAATGATGGCACCAGCAGACACCTTCACCTCGGGCGCGAGTCGCATCGTCGAGCCCACCGGACCCATTCCCGCCGGCCAACCGATCTGGAACAGGCAGCGCAGCTCGGCGATGCCCGTACACCGTTACCGTCGGTTCGCTGACGAGGTCGAGGCCGTATCGGTTTCCGACCGCACCTGGCCCGACAAGGTCATCGACCGAGCACCCCTGTGGTGTGCGGTAGATCTGCGCGACGGCAACCAGGCCCTGATCGACCCGATGAGTCCCGCTCGCAAACGTCGCATGTTCGACCTGCTGGTCCGGATGGGCTACAAGGAGATCGAGGTCGGATTCCCCTCAGCGAGCCAGACCGACTTCGACTTCGTCCGCGAGATCATCGAGGATGGTGCCATCCCCGACGACGTCACCATTCAGGTCCTCACCCAGTGCCGTGACGAACTGATCGAGCGCACCTTTGACGCGTGCCGCGGCGCGGCGAATGTGATCGTCCACTTCTACAACTCCACCTCTGTGCTGCAACGGCGCGTGGTGTTCCGCGCCGACAAGGACAAGATCACCGAGATCGCCACCCACGCCGCGCACCGGGTCCTCGAGGAGGAGAAGAAGTACCCCGACACCAACTGGCGCTACGAGTACTCCCCCGAGTCCTACACCGGTACCGAACTGAGCTACGCCAAAGAGGTGTGCGACGCGGTCACCGAGATCATCGCCCCCACCCCGGACAAGCCAATGATCATCAACCTGCCGGCGACCGTGGAGATGACCACCCCCAACGTGTATGCGGACTCGATCGAGTGGATGAGCCGCAACCTGGCTCGTCGCGACTCGATCATCCTGAGCCTGCACCCACACAACGACCGCGGAACTGCGGTCGCCGCAGCGGAATTGGGCTATCAGGCGGGCGCCGACCGTATCGAGGGCTGTTTGTTCGGCAACGGTGAGCGCACCGGCAACGTCTGCCTGGTCACCCTGGGCATGAATATGTTCAGCCGGGGCGTCGATCCCCAGATCAGCTTCGCCGACATCGACGAGGTCCGTCGCACTGTCGAATACTGCAACCAGCTCAATGTGCCCGAGCGCCATCCGTACGGTGGCGACCTGGTCTATACCGCGTTCTCCGGTAGCCACCAGGACGCGATCAACAAGGGCCTCGACCAGATGAAGGTCGACGCCGATGCCGACGGCTCCAATGTCGACGACATCACTTGGGCCGTACCGTATCTGCCGATCGACCCCAAGGATGTCGGACGCAGCTACGAGGCCGTCATCCGCGTGAACAGCCAGTCCGGCAAGGGCGGCGTGGCCTACATCATGAAGACCGATCACGGCATGAGCCTGCCGCGGCGCCTGCAGATCGAGTTCAGCCGGGAGATCCAGAAACTCACCGACGGTGAGGGCGGCGAGGTGTCGCCGAAGGAGATCTGGGACGTCTTCGCCGACGAATACCTGCACCCGGTACGTCCGCTCGAGCGGATGCGCCAGCGTGTGGACGCCTCCGAGGTTGACGGCGGCGACGACACCATCACCGCAGTCGTGAAGGTCGACGGCGTGGAGAAGGAGGTCAACGGGACCGGTAACGGTCCGCTCGCCGCCTTCGTCGACGCTCTGGCGACAGTCGGATTCGACGTCCGAGTCCTCGACTACAGCGAGCACGCGATGACCGCCGGCGGCGACGCCAACGCCGCGTCATACGTGGAGGCACAGGTCAACGGCGAGACCGTGTGGGGAGTGGGCATCGCCTCGTCCATCACCACCGCCTCGTTGCGCGCCGTGGTCTCGGCGGTAAACCGGGCACATCGGGTCTCTACTCCTGCCGACGCCACCACCGACGCCGCACCGCGGACCTGGGCTCCGTAGCGCCGGCGCACACCCGAGCCGGACTATCGCAGCCGGGGCATCACAGTCAGCCCGATGCGTGGGTGAACCCTGCCGCATCGTGTGAACGCACGGGCCGGACACACCTCGAGTGACCCTCGAATCGTGTCCGGCCCGTGCGGTGTCTCAGCGAAGACACTTCACGAGAGCCTGTGCGTGAGTTCAGTACTCGGCAATAGCCGTGACCGTCCCCCGCTCGATGGCGGCGACGAACTCGGCATGATCGGCCGCATTCACCTTGCAATACCGAGAAGCGAAACGGCGAATCGCCTTGTCGAACATGTCGGTCTCGCCGAGATAGGCCGAGATGGCCACCGCATCTCCCGAGCGCCCGTGTCCGAAGGCGAGCACCCGCGCGCACATCCGCCCGTAGACCGTGAGCGCGGGCGTGTCGAACAGTTCGATCGCGAAGGAGCCCTTGGCATCCCGGAGCTGGCGTAGATAGAAATCGCGATGCTTGCCGTCGACACCCGCACCGCCGTTCCAGCCGAGGAACACATCGCTCACCGCCTGGATGAGTCGCTGTCCGAGGACGACCCGCTCTCCCTCGTTCTCGTACTCGGGGCCCTCGAGGTAGGCGGCGAGCACCGAGCGCTGGGCCTCTTTGGCCTGCAGGATCAAGGGATCACCGGAGTCCTTGCCCTCGAGGAGGAGAACCCACGCCTGGGTCCCGACACTGCCCACCCCGACGACCTTGCGGGCCATCGCGACGATGTGGAATCGGTCGAGCAACACCTGATGGTGCGGTGCCATGGTGGATCGGAAGTCTCCGTAGCGGACCCGCAGTTCGTCGTAGAATCCCGCGGCGCTGTCCCCGAGGAGACTCTCGATCGGCACGATCAGCGGGGGCTGGTCGACGAAGCGGAGCTGACCGTCCTCGACGACGGTGAGCTTCCCCAGTGCCTGCAGACTGTCACGGCCCCAAGCCTTTCGGATGGTGCGGCGCACGGTCTTGGCGGTGGTGCGGTCCAGGAGCGCACCGACCTGTTCGAGTCCCTCGGTCGGCATGGCGTGGCTGTACCAGGCCGTCAGCGTTCCCATGCCGGCGAGCGCCGCCATCGTCTCCCGGTATTCCTGCGCGCAGGCACGCGCTATCTCCTTGCCCGCCTTGGGAGTCGCGCCGTTGGCGACGGCCGCCACGACCAGACTCGCCGCCAATCGTTTGACGTCCCACTCGAACGGGCCGGGGTAGGTTTCGTCGAAGTCGTTGACGTCGAAGGTCAGCTGACGTTCCGGGGTGGCGTACAGACCGAAGTTGCTCAGGTGCGCGTCGCCACACAACTGCACCTGCAGACCGGAATTCGGGGTGCGTGACAGATCGTCGGCCATCACCAGGGCGGCCCCGCGATAGAACGTGAACGGGGTGCGCGCCATCCGGCCGTGCCGGATCGGCACCAGTTCGGGGACGCGGTCGGCGGCTTGTCCGAGCAGCAGCCCGACCGGGTCACGGTCGGCACCGTCGCCGACCTCGCCCAGACCGTCGAGCGGTACCCGCGCAGCCGCCTGTCTCCCAGACTCCGCGCGGTCGGCGACGCTCGGGTGTGGTCGCGCTCCGGCCGACGGTGTGGTCACGACGAGAGGATTCGCCGCTTCTCGGCGGCGAACTCCTCGTCGGTCAGCACACCCGATGCACGCAGGTCGGCCAGTTGCTGCAACTCTGCGATGCGGTCGGCGCTCGACGCCGCCGGTGCCTCGTAGTGCGGTGCGGGAGCGGCATACTGCGGCGCCGCCGCCTGCTGACCGTACTGCTGTGGGTTGTACTGCTGTTGGGTCCACCGTTGTCCCTGACGGCGTGAGACCTGATTGGAGACCGCCGTGGCGGTACCGGCGACGACCGCAGTGCGGGTCATCCCGCGCAGGAGTCCGGGCATGGGTGAAGTCCTCTCGAGAAGGTTATCGATCCAGAGCGGCGAGGAAGTCGGCGACCGGGATGCGACCCGAGGCGACCACCTGGACCGCGGTGCGGTTCAGTGCGCCGACGAACGGTGCAGCCCAGCGATTATCGTAGACGATGGTCGCTGCGGCATGACCGGGTTCGAGAATGCCTGCGGCTTCGGCGAGATCGTCGTCACCGATCAGCCCGGAGGCTGCCTCGGCGAACAGCGAGACGTCGATATCGCCGTCGAGTCCGAGCTCGGTGATGTCGATCGCCACCACTTTCTCGGCGTCTCGCCGCACGAACGCAAGATCGAGGACGGCGATGACGTCCCGCTCGACGAGGTCTCTCAGATGCGCGAGGGCAGAGCCGTCGAAGCGGGCGTCGGAGGGGAATTCGACGACGAGATAGTCGATCGGACCGAGTGGCACATCATCGGCGGACATCACCCCAGGCTCGCACCGGGACGTGCCGGAATCATCACCCCATCGGGATGAAGACCGAGAAACCGGTGACCCGACCACTCGTTTTCATCCGCGGCGGGTGATCCGGATGCATCGGCTTCGGCGCAAGGTGGAGCCGACACGTCTGAACGCACCGACCCCGCGCGGGTCCGACACCCGAGGAGATCGACATGTGGAGTTCGTTCTGGGAGTTCACCTGGTTGATGGTGGTGATCTTCGCCTTCGTCGCCTATCTGCTGGTGTTGTTCTACATCCTCAGCGACCTGTTTCGCGATCATCAACTCTCCGGATGGGCCAAGGCGGCCTGGATCCTCTTCCTGATCGTCGTGCCGTATCTGACGTCGCTGGTCTACCTCATCGCCCGCGGACGCGGCATGAGCCGGCGAACGATCGCCGCGCAGCAACAGATGCAGGATCAGACCAACGACTACATCAGGTCCGTTGCCGGGAAATCGGCGGCCGAGCAGATCGCCGACGCGAAGTCCCTCCTCGACGCCGGGACCATCACCGAGGCGGAGCTCGGGGCGCTGAAGGCCAAAGCACTGGCTTGACCGGCGCCGACGCGCTCGGATCGGCGCTCGCCCGCGACCGATCCGAGCCGGGTCACATCAGCGACGGACGGGTGAGGATGGACACCATATGCGCTGGTGAGTGGACGTGAGGGCGCTGCCACGGACAATGGGACCACATGACCACCATGGAATTCCTCGCACTCTCCGCAGTGTTCGTACTCGTGGCCTGCGCCGCGGGAATCGGTGCACTCATCGGCATCATCGCCCAGTCCGGGCCGGGCACCCACGTCCGGACTCACACCTCGTCCGAGCTCACCCGCCGGCCGCGGACGTAGACCTCGGCGATCGCGGGCTCGCGCAACGCCATCAGCAACGCGAACAGCTCCTGTTCGCGGGCGAGATCGGCGTCGTCGGCGCGAATCCCGTTCGCCAAGACGGACTCGAGCGGCGGCCATCGCCACGGCTCGATGACCAGGAAGTCGGCTTCCTTGCCGACGTCGAGGTTGCCGAACCGATCCTCGGCGTCGAGAGCTCGTGCGCCGGCCAGCGTTCCGGTGAACAACAACTGTGCCGGATGAATCGACACACCCGCGTCTCCCGGCTCGGAGATGTGCACCTTGAACGCATCGGAGAGCACGCGGGAGATCAGCCACTCATCGCCTGCACCGCAATCACTTCCGGCCGCCACCGTCACCCCGGAACCCACGGTTCTGCGCCACGGCATCGTGCCCGATCCGAGAAACAGCTGCGAGGTCGGGCAGTGCGCGATGGACGTCCCGGTCTGCGCCATCCGGTCAAGTTCGGCGTCGGTGCAGTGCACGGCGTGCGCCAGGATCGTACGACGTCCCAGCAGACCCTCTCCGCCGTACGCCGAGCCCGGCAGGAACTTCCCATCGTAGGTGTCGAGGTAGGTGTCGACCTCGAAAAGCTGTTTCACCGAATCAATCTCACCGGTGCCTGGCCGATTGTTCTCGTTGAGGTGGGTGTGGACATACACCCCGGTATCGGCCACTTCCGCATACAGCTCGCCCAGTGCCCGCAACGTCTGTGTGGTCACCGACAGCGTGAACCGCGGCACGATCGCGGTGTGCAACAACGACGTCGCCGGGTCGGCGGTATCGGCACCATGCCAGCGTTCGATCTCCGCACGGGTCAGCGCGATGGCGTCGGCCTCGGAGGTGAGCAGCGGCTCGGCTGAATCCGGTCCAACCGTTTGGATTCCACGTCCACTGACCAGTCGCAGCCCCACCCGGGCGGTCTCGGTGAACAATGCGTCCTGGGCGTGGCCGAACGCTGACCCGAACACCAGGGCCGCGGTCGTGCCGGTAGAGACCCGTCGCGCGGTGAAGTCACGGGCGATGCGCCGCGCGAACTGCGGGTCGGCGAGTCGCGCTTCGGCGGGAAAGATGCAGGTGCTCAACCACTCCAGTAATTGCCCACCCCCGTAGGCATCGAGCGAATAGGTCTGCGGGAAGTGGATGTGGGCGTCGACGAATCCCGGGATCAGATAGGCCTCACCATGGTCGACGGTGACGCCGCCGGTGTCCTCGGGCAGGCCGGCGCGCGGACCGCTGTAGACAATGACGCCGGTCGCGTCGTCGATCACCAGTGCGCCGTCGGCGATGTCAACCACCGCCGCGGGGGCCTCCTGCAGCGTCGGGGCACCGGTGATGTGGATCAGATGGCCGAGGTGGATGGTCACCGGAACACGAAAACACAGCGCCGCCGATTCGGCGCGGCGAACAGCGCCGGGTGTCGGATACCGCCGGACCTCAGATGACTTGCCCGTCCCACTCGTGGTCGTGCATGAAGCCCTCCGCGAGGCCGACGCGGTACTTCAGGCAGCTGCGCACGATTCCGAGGTAGGCGACGGGAAGCGCGTAACCCGGCAGCCGGTCACCGCGCATACCGATGACGTCCTCAAATCCGCGCAGGTCCCGGAAGTACTGCCGCATGGTTCGTCCCTGCCGCGCGTCCTGGCGCCACCCGAAGATCGTCATGCCGACCTTGATCATGGTGTGCACATCGTCGTCGGGGACGATCAGCTCGTCATTCTCACCGAAGAACGCCTCATCGACGCGATTGTGCGGCCGGAACATCATGATCCCGCTGGTGGCGCGCGGATTGCATTCGATGCAGTAGAGTCCCTTGTCCGGGTGGTCGATGAAGTCGAAGCCGACCTGCCCGGTGAAATCGGTGCCGGCCAGGAACTTCTCGACCCAGTCGAAAATCGGCTGGTGGTGCGCCGAGACGAAGGACAGGCACGAGCTGCCACCGATCGCGTATTCAACCGGATAGGTCGCGTGCGCGAAGATCTTGCCCTCCCGCACCACCGAGTACGTGCAGTATCGATCGCCGGTCAACCACTCCTGCGCGAGCCACGGGTTGCTCGGATCGTGATCGAGCCACTCCATCCGGTCGCCCGGGTACACCTTGTGCACCTTCTGCGAGCCGCGTGAGTAGCACTTCTTGACCGCGAAGGGACCGGTGAAGTCGAGCTTGTCGACGTCCTCCGGACCGTCGAGCCGCGCGAACTTCAGGGTGTCGACGCCGTGCGCGTCGAGCATCTCCTGAAACTCGTACTTGTTGTGCAACCGGTTCTCGAGCTCGAAATCGGACAGGAAAAGCTCACACTCGGGTGGGAACAATCCCCGCATCATCGACAGGATGTCGGTCTCTTCGTGAATCGGGATCACCATGTCGACGTGTTCATCGACGACGATCCTGGCCAGTTCACGGCAGTATTCTTGCGGCGCGAACTTGGGCGGCGGGACAAGATGGAACGAGTCGACGGCCTTCGAGACCCTGGTCAACACCACCGGGATCGAGTCGACGGTGGTGACCCGATGCCCGGCCGCCGCGAGCAGGCGCGCCAGGTTCAGGCTGAGAAAGGACCGGCCGAAGGTGATCAGGATGTGCTTACCGGAGAAGGCCACGGGGGCGAGTGTAGGCGTGCTCGTCCCAGTCTCTGCGACGGCTGCCGGGCCGCGATGGTTTGTCGGACCCCTGCCGCAGAGTCACCTCGCACCGCCTCGCCCCGATCTGGGGCGGGACGACAAGTCGGACAAGGGGTAAATACATCGATCGCATCGAGTAGGAGGGCCGATGACACGGAATAGCGGACCCGCGGTCATCGTTGGGATTGTCTGGATTGTTAGGTTGGCTATGTTCGGTCGAACGGAAGGGGTGCGGCGATGCTGTTTGTGATCGGCGTCATCTCGGCATCGCTGGCCGCCATTGCCTACGGCATGTCAACGGTGCTCCGCGCGCTCGGAGCGCGCCGGGTCGCGCAGACCGAACGCGAGGACGGCGTCGTCGGCACCAACGCCGCGGGCGGCCCGACACTGCAGTCGACGATGTCGACGCTCGTCGACCCCTCCTTCATCCTCGGCACCGTTATGGTGATCGTCGGATTCGCCGGCGGTGCGGTCGCCGCGCGGTTCCTCCCGCTGTTCCTGTCGCAGACCATCGTCTCGGCGAATCTCGTCGTGACGGCGTTACTCGGCACGATCATGCTCAACATTGCGTTGCACACGCGCGACTGGATTGCCATCTGGCTGGTCGTGTTCTCGCTGTGCCTACTCGGTTTCTCCTCGTCACACACCACCGGAAAGGGCCAGGCAGACACCATCCACTGGGGCCTGTTCACAGCGACGATCCTGTTGTCGGCTTTGGCTCTGCTCGGGGTATACCGGCTCGGACGCCACGGCGCGATCGTCGGTGGCGCGATGGCCGGTCTGCTGTTCGGTGTGATCGCGATCGCCGTGCGCATCCTCGATGGGGTACACCCGTTCGACCTCAAAGTGCTGCTGCTCGACCCGGCCGCGTGGACCATCGCCGTTGCCGGTGCCTGCGGGTTCTTCGTGCAGACCGTTGCCCTGCAGCTTGGGGCGGTCAACGGTGTGACCGCGGTACTCGTGGTCGGCGAGACCGCGGGCCCGAGCCTCGTCGGAGTGTTGTTCCTCGGCGACACCGCCAAGTCCGGGCTGGGATGGCTGGCCGTGGTCGGCTTCATCGGAGCCGTGGTCGGTGCCGTTCTCGTCGCGTGGTACGGGACCGGAGATCCCGACCACTTCGGCGAGGCACCACCGATGAAGGGTGGATGGCGGCGCGGCCGTGAGGATTTCGATGAGGCGGAATACGGCGCAGAAGAGTTCGACGACGAGGCGCGTCTGGAGAGGTCCCCGAACGAGAACGGCTTCCGCGACGCCGCCTTCACTCTCGTCGAAGAAGACCTCGAGACCGACGTCGGCATACCGCGCGGCGACGGACATCGCCCGGCGACCGGCAATAGGCGCGATCGAGCGCAGTGACGTCACGGCAACATCCCGGCCTCGTCTTGACACCCGGACCAGTCAGCGGCAAACGTGTGGGTCATGTCGTCTGACCAGATCTCGCATGCGCGCCGCGCGTACGAGACGCTCGAGCCCTTCCACATCCTCGCCTATTTCAACCCCGGTCTCGGTGCCGCACACCAGGCCACGGGCCTGAATCCGCACGCGTTTTATGTCGGTGCTCGCGGGGCGCCACTGGGTGAGTGCGCGCCGACGGTGGTCACCTCGGCCTTCTTCAACTTCGCTCCGGCGTCGATCGCGAAGAGCTGGCCCAAGGCGGTGGCTTGTGGCCTCGAGCGGGTGTCGCAGGCGCGGTGGACGATGCTCGACGAGCAGTTGCGGACCATCCTCGGCGAACGCGCCGACGATCCGGAGATCGCCCGTCTGGCCGATGTCTTCGCCGACGCCGGACGTACGCTGCCCTACACCGGTCGCCCGTTGGCCGCCGCGTGGGCGGAGTCACCGGCTCCCACCGCTGCACACCTGCGACTCTGGCACGCGGTCGCGATACTGCGAGAATGGCGCGGCGACAACCACATTGCCGCACTGGTTGTGAACGGGCTCAACGGCATCGACGCCGCGGTCTTCCATGAGGCCACACTTCCCGATCCGACGGTGCGCCGTCGGTCGATGGGCCGCGAGATGACGCTACTCACCCGCGGGTGGTCGGATCAGGACTGGGAGGCCTCGGTGGATCGGCTCGTCGACCGCGGTCTGGCCGAACGCGCTGGTGACGGGCACCGACTGAGCGCCGCAGGTGCCGCTCTCTACGACGACGTCGAAGCCACCACCGATGCTCTCGGTGAGCAACTCTGGGCCCACACCGAACTCGACGATGCGCTGAAGGCGATCCGGCCATACGTCAAGGCGGTCATCGACGCCGGCGTGCTGCCGGGAACGACCCGCAAGAGCTGATCAACTCGGCGATTCCGGGGTCATCGGCCATGCGGGTGCGGTAGTCCTCGAAGGGTGAACGACGCCGCCGCCATCACAGCGCTCAAGTACCGGTACCTCCGCGCCCTCGACACCAAGGACTGGGACACCTTCGCCGACACCTTGACCGACGATGTCACCGGCGAGTACGGCGACTCCCTGAGCTTCACCACTCGCGATGAACTCGTCGGCTTCATGCGGACGTCGGTGGGGCCCGGGGTGATCACCGAGCACCACGTCTCGCATCCGGAGATCGAGGTATCCGGCGATGTTGCGCACGGTCGCTGGTACCTGTCGGATCGGGTGATCGTGCCCGACTTCGAGTTCATGCTCATCGGCGCCGCGTTTTACGACGACACCTATCGCCGCACGGGTCGCGGCTGGCGAATCTGCGCGACCGGCTACGACCGCACCTACGAGGCCCATGTACCGCTGGCCGCGATTCCCGGCTTCACCCTGAAGGTGGGGCCGGCGATCCGGGCCGGCAAGTGACCTCAGTGTCCCCCTGAGGCTATGGCGAGCAGCTCTCACCGCTGCCGATTCTCGACCACTGTGGCCCGGATACCCATCGTCACAACGGGTCTCGTGGCGCGTCGCTAGCGCTCCTGGGCACCTCGACCATCAGAACGGCGACGGCCGCTTCCCGACCGATGAGCGGCCCTTGCCTCTCGACCCGGCGAGATGACAAGTATCGCAACCACATTGATCCCCAGTCGACGCGCGCGAAAGTTCTAGTCCACGGATTTCTCCGGCCTGGCGATCGCCGCACTGGTTTTGTCGGTACCTATTCGTACACTTGTTCTCACCGGGTGCGATCGTGGGAGGGGAAGGTTTCGGGTGTCGAGTGTGGTGACGTTCACCGATGCCAATTCCGGTGCCGATGCTGCCGCGATCGCAGCCATGCCACGCGATGAGGCTCATCGAGACCGGCCGTGAGTTGTTGCGTCA
>NZ_RKMH01000015.1 GCF_003797185.1 Gordonia oryzae | reverse complement strand
CGAGCGCCCGGTATCGATCACCAGATGCGCAGCCTCACTCCGAAACTTCGGCGTGTAACTCTTACGCTTTGCTCCCACTACTCCATCCTCTCTCGCCAGCACGCAGCCGGCCATCAGGATGTCCGGTAAACGGGGTCAACCTCAGGACCCCGAATTCGCGGGTAGGGTCATCGCGGCGCTCACCGAAGACCCAGCACTGCCGAACCTGACCGGACACACTCTGCTCAGCGCGGAGTACGGGAGCGAACACGGAATCATCAACAATGCTGACGCGCAGCCTGATTCGCATCGCGAAGCCTTCGGCGGCGGTCCACTCTACCCACCGACCGGACCCGCGACCCTTCTCGCCTTGGGTACTGTCTGGGCCATACGACGAGGAGGTTGCATCATGGGCAAGCGCGGCGGAAGTTCGACGAAGGGCTGGGCACAAGAACCGATCGGCGCATTGCGCGTGGGTACCGTCGGCCCGATCGCCGATTTCGACCCAGACAGCACACCTGGTTTCGATGGAGACCGCCGTCTCGGCGAGGAGTTGCTCACCGAACGCGGTGAGGTCCTCGCAGGCTTGCAGGAGTTGCTCTTCGCCAACGGCAGAGCCGGCGACCACCGCTCGGTGCTGCTGGTCCTGCAAGGCATGGACACCGCAGGCAAGGGCGGGATCGTGCGACATGTCGGCGGACTACTCGACCCGCAAGGCCTGAGCGTCAAGGGATTCGGCAAGCCCTCACCCGAGGAACTCTCCCACGATTTCCTGTGGCGCATCCGCAAGGCGCTACCCCCGGCCGGACGCATCGGCATCTTCGACCGCTCCCACTACGAGGATGTCCTGCCGGTGCGTGTGCACTCCCTGGTACCGCAATCGGAGTGGGAGGCGCGCTACGACATCATCAATCGGTTCGAGCACGAACTCGTCGACACCGGCACCACTATCGTGAAATGCGCGCTGGTGGTGTCGAAGGACGAGCAGAAGACCCGACTGGCCGAACGCCTCGACCGTCCCGACAAATACTGGAAGTACAACCCCGGCGACCTCGATGAGCGCGCCTATTGGGACGACTACCGCGAGGCCTACCAGGCAATCTTCGACCGCTGCGACTCCGACGCCAGCCCGTGGTACATGATCCCCGCCAATCGGAAGTGGTTCTCCCGCCTGGCAATCTGCGAACTACTCATCGATGCCCTGTCAGGTCTCGACCTCCATTGGCCCGCTGCAGAGTTTGATGTCGACGCTGAGAAGAAACGCCTTGCCGCACTCCCCGACTGACCTCGCCTCTTGAAGTCCGAGTACCTCTCCTGATCTATGGTCGTGGTGTCCCCCTCCCGATGGTCGAGGTGCGAGCCGCGTGCGGCGAGCCTCGAGACCCGGCGAGACAACAAGCCCCCCAACCACATCGAAAGCAAAACAAACAAGACCCGCACCCCCTACCACACCCCACCGACAGAAACTCGGCACCGAAACACATTGTCCACAAGCAGAATTGATCAAAAACCCCCTTGCATCGAACACACTGGCGACCTACACTGGAGCCATCACACCGATCAGCCGCTGGGGAGGGGTCCATGATCGAATCCACTGAAACTCTCGACACTGAAACTGTCAACGCCGGAGCAGTGTTCGCCGCCATCGTCACCCAACTCAGCGACCTGCAATGGAATCCGGACATGACCGGACCGCAAGCCTTCGGCGCCATGAAACAAGTCCTGCTGCTGCGGAATCTAGTCGATCATCACGCCACCACCCTCACCGGTGACATAGACCGGCTGGGCGTCGCCGATCACAAGACCACCCGGCTTCGGGAATTGTTGATCAGCTTGGGTTTCGCACCCGCCGTCGCGTCACGGTATGTGCGGGTCGCGGCCACCACCGACATTGATCTGTTGTTGGCGCACGCCGCCGACGGGTCCATCTCGTCCGAACACGTCGATGCCATCGTCCGCGGGTTGGCGCACATCGACACCCGATGCCCCGAACCTATGGACACCGCGCAACGGTATGAATTTCTGCGGACACTGCTGTCGCATTACTTCGCCGGATTCACTCCCGCCGAGATCACCACCCATGCGCGGCAGCTGGGCAACGAGTTGGCGGCTGACACACCGGGTGGGTTACCGGCCGCGGAGGACAAGCAGATCAACTCCTACACCGACCGGATCACCGACGACGGCCGGCTGGAGATCTCGGCGAACCTCGACATCATCGCCGGAGAAAAGACACGGACTTTGATGGAAACCTTGTCAGCGCCCAAGCCGCAACCCGATGGGTCCCCGGATCCGCGGACACCCGAGCAGATCTGCGCGGCCGCGTTCGAAACGATCGTGGAGTTGGCGGCACAAGGATTGGCCGACACCACCTTCTCGGCCAAACCGACCAACGGACTGTTGTGGACGTGGTCGGCGGACAACCCCGCGCTCGGCGGCGAGTTGCAGAACATGGGTGCCATCACCGAAGGCACCGCGACAATGCTGTCGTGTGACACCACCATCACCAAGATCATCCTCAACCCCGACGGCGTACCCCTCGACGTCGGACGCCAAGAACGGCTGTTCACTCCCGGACAACGGAAAGCGTTGCTGGTGCGGGATCGCGGGTGCATCACATGCGGAGCCCACGCCGGACGCTGCCAAGGACACCACATCGTCCACTGGGCCGATGGCGGTCCCACCGACCTCGACAACGGCTGCCTGCTGTGCAGCAGCTGCCATGACGACGTGCACCACCATGGCTGGGACATCATCATGGGATTCGACCGACACCCCTGGCTGATCCCACCCGCCAGCATCGATCCGAAACGCCGACCAGTGCCATCGTATCACCGCCGCACCATGCGACTCGACGACGAAGCAGCCTGACCCGAAGCGCCTCCGCTACTACCTGATTCCCTGCACCCGGTACGGCCGGGACCGCATCTGATCTTTGAGAACTCCATAGGGATAATCCCCACCCGATGGTCGAGGTATTCGAGCGTTTTTAGCCCGGAACCCTCTCGGCACAACAGGTCTCGAGGCCCGTCGCTGTCGCTCCTCGGCACCTCGACCATCGGAGTGGGAAGACCACCGGATGGGAATCGCCCGAACGCGCAACCATCCGACGGCCGCGAGGTGAGAGCGCCACCGGGCGGGAGGTAGTGCGCTTCATTCCGAGTCTGGTCACCCACCTTCGGCTGCCTGTCGGCATTGGCTCACAAGTCACTGAGCGCTACGCTCGCGATCCTCAACTCCGCGATGCCCGTCGGGTCCGGACGCTGACCCTCGACGACGCAGCACACCGTGGGACACAAGCCCTACGACGATGGCCCAGAAGGCGCCGCTGATCCCCCAGAACGTCACGCCCGCAGCTGCGGTGACGAACGTCAGACCCGACGCGATCCGAAATTCGTTGTGGGTGAACGCACCAAGTAGAGCATTGGCGAACGTAGCCAGCAGCGCGAGCCCGGCCACGGCCTCCAGCAGTCCCGGTGGCGCAAGCGCAGTGATCGTGACCAGCGCTCCGGAAGCCAACGCCAGCACCAGATAGCTGATGCCGCCGGACACACCTGCGATCCATCGACGGGCTCGGTCGGTGCCCGCCTCCTCGCCCGCTGCCAGCGCCGCCGACAACGCCGCCAGGTTGATGGCATGCCCACCGAACGGTGCGCCGATGACCGTACCCATCCCGGTCACGAACATCGCAGGACGCCAGGGTGTTTCATATCCGAAAGATTTCAACACCGCCACGCCGGGAACATTCTGCGACGCCATCGTCACCACGTAAAGCGGAATGGCCAACCCGACGATCACCGACACATCGAATTTCGGAGTGGTCCAGGCGATGTGCGGCCACCACTGCGTCGTCACACCCACACCGTGCACCGCGACGTAGCTGCAGATCACGACGAGGGCGGTCACCAACGCCAGCGGCAACGCCCAGCGGGTCAGCCATCGAGTCGCGATGAGCCACACGGCGAGGATCGGCAGCGTCAGCAGTGGCTGCGCGGCAAGCGATTTCATAGGTGCCAGACACAGCGTCAACAGAACACCGGCCAGCATCGCCTGTGCGATCGGAGCAGGTATCCGGCCGATCAGATCACCCAGAGCCGGGATCAGCCCCGTCGCCAGGATCAGCATTCCTACGACCAGAAAGGCTCCGACCGCAGCCCGCCAACCGGCGTGATAGTCCGCGCCGGCGGCCACCAGCATCGCAGCTCCCGGAGTCGACCAGGCCAGGGTTATCGGTCTGCGCGTGACCACGCACAGGACGAGCATCCCGATCGCGAAGGTTACGGTGAGCGCGAGCAGACCCGACGCCGCCTGTCCGGGATCGGCGCCGACCGCACGCAACCCGGCGACCACCACGACAAACGACGACGTGAAGCCGACCAGCGCAGTGATGATTCCTGCGGTGATCGGTTCGGTGATCGACGACGACGCCGGAGAGGTGGTCATCGGGCCACCATAACGCTATCGTTCTGTTTATGGAACATCCGGCGAAATCTGCGGTCGGCGCTCGTATCACCGCAGCCCGCGAGCGGCGGGGCATGAGCCTGTCAGCACTCGCCCGTGCCGCCGGCGTTGGCAAGGGATCGCTGTCCGAGCTCGAATCCGGAAGGCGCAACCCGACTCTCGACACTCTCTACGCCGTCGCCGGCCCGCTCGGGGTACCGCTGACCGCGTTACTCGGCGAGGAGTCCGGCACCGAGGGCTCAGGCCCGTACCTCTCGGCGCGACTTCTGCACGTCGAGCATCATCCCGGCGGTGCCACCACCGAAGTGTTCTGGCTCGCGGTCCATCCGGGCGGCACCACGACTTCACGTGCCCACGGAGTCGGCGTCGTCGAGCATGTCCGGGTGGTACGCGGGCACATCACCGCCGGCCCACTCGGGGCCGAGAACACCGCCGGACCCGGCCGATCCCTGCAGTGGATCTCGGATTCCGACCACAGCTACCGAAGTGACGACGGCGCGCTGGCGGTGCTCACCATCGACTCACCCGAGACACCCACCACCCCCGATCCACAATGACCCGACAGACTGCGACCCGACAGACTGCGACCCGACAGACAACGTCCCCCACGGCCGAAGCCGTAGGGGACGTTGGGAATTCGTATCAGCGTGGGTCAGCTCAGCTGGTCGCGCGACCGGGCGCCTTCTTGGCCGGGGCCTTCTTCGCCGGGGCCTTCTTGGCGGCGGCGATCTTCTTGGCGGGCGAGTCGTTAGCGGTGCGCGCCTTGCTCTCCACAGTGCCTGCCGCGCCGTCGATCTTGGATGCGGCGGTCGCGGCCTGCGCCTTGACGATCTCGCCGGCCTCGGTGACGGCCTCGGCGGCCTCGTCGAGCTTCTCGCCAGCCTCGAGTGCAGCCTCATCGATCTTGCCACCGATGGCGTCGGCGGCGTCGTCGAGTGCGTCGCCTGCCTCACCGACGCGGGCTCCAACAAGTCCGGCGATCTTGGCGGCCTGCTCGCCGACCGAGCGGGTCTGAGTCGAGACGACCCCGAGGGCGTCCTCGGTGAGGTCGACCGCGTCGTTATAGGTCTTCTCGGCGCGTGTCAGACCCTCTTGGACCAGCGGCTGCTGACGCAGACGTTCGAGGGTCTCCTCGCCGCGCTCGGCGAGCGAGTTGTAGAAGGTGGTGGCCAGCTCGACATAGGGCTCGGCAACCTTGCGCAGTTCTTCGGGATTCAGCTTGGCGCGCAGCTCGTCGATGCTCGGGACCTCATCGGGCAGGCTGTTCAACCGGCTCTTGGTCTCCTCGAAGCGGGTGCTCGCGGTCTCGGTGGCGGCTTCGGTCCGCTCGCGCAGCTGCGCGACGGCGTCGGTTACCTGCGCGATGGCCAGATCGCCCGCGCCGACGACTGCATAGAAGGGGTTTGCCAGGGTTCGTTCGGCGGTGCTCATTTCGGCCTCCTTGAGGGGGTTGTCATAAGTTCAGCAGCGCAACGAATGTCGATTCTCGAGATCAGCGAATGACCGTCGGGACGGTGAAAACTGGTCGCGATCATCGGTGTTGCGGCGCTTCCATCTACTAGTATCCACTCTTCGCTAGCAATTGCAAGCGCTTTGTTAGCACGGTCATAGCAAGACAGCGGCCCACAGCGCGCTACGAGCCGGCGACCCCTTCGGGGTAGGAGTAGAAACCACGACCGGCCTTCTTGCCGATCCGACCTGCCTCGACCATCCGCAACAACAGCGGTGGTGCCGCGTAGAGCGGTTCCTTGAATTCGTCGTACATCGAATCGGCGATCGCCTTGACGGTGTCGAGGCCGACGAGGTCGGCCAGCCGCATCGGACCCATCGGGTGCGCACAACCGAGCACCATGCCCTTGTCGATGTCCTCCACGGTCGCGAAACCGGTGTCGACCATCCGGATCGCCGACAACAGATACGGCACGAGCAGCGCGTTGACGACAAACCCGGAGCGATCGGCCGATCGGATCACCTGTTTGCCCAACACGTTGTGGGCAAAGGTCTCGGCGCGCTTGCTCACCTCGGTCGCGGTCTCCACTGTGGTAACCAGTTCGACGAGCGGCAGTACCGGCACCGGGTTGAAGAAGTGCATGCCGATCACCCGGCCGGCGCAGTGGGTTGCCATGCCCAGCTTCGTGATCGGGATCGACGACGTAGTGGAGGCGAGCACCGCATCAGCGTCGGTGACGACCCTGTCGAGGCGCGCGAAGACCTGGGTCTTGGCCATTTCGTCCTCGACGATCGCCTCGCACACGATCTGCCGATCGGCGAAATCCCCGAGATCGGAGGTGAATCGCAGTCGGCACGAGGCTTGTTCGCGTTCGCGCTCGGTCAGCTTGCCGCTCGACACACCGTGGTCGAGGGAGCGCAGGATGCGCGACCGCCCGGCACTGGTCAGTTCCCGCGTGGCCTCATAGACCAGGACGTCGGCGTTGGCGCGAGCGCACACCTCGGCGATCCCGGCACCCATCTGCCCCGCGCCGACGACGCCCACGCGCGAGACGACCTCACCGGACATTGCAGCACTCCTGGCAACAGATCAAGCAGAACCCAGCACTCGATGTAGCTACACGACAACGAACTTCGACAGCGAGGCGTGACCCACGGGGGGCGACGACGCCGCTCCTACGGGAACAGGCGGCCCGCAACGTGAGTCGCGGGCCGCCTGTCTGGTACGCACAATCGCGGACAGTCGAGTCCTAGTGGAACTGACCTTCCTCGGTCGAGCCCTTGAGGGCTGCGGTCGAGGTATTGGGATCGACGGTGGTGGCGATCTTGTCGAAGTATCCGGCACCGACCTCACGCTGGTGCTTGGTGGCGGTGTAACCGCGCTCCTCGGCGGCGAACTCGCGCTCCTGGAGCTCGACGTAGGCACTCATCTGGTTGCGGGCGTAGCCGTAGGCCAGATCGAACATCGAGTAGTTGAGGGCGTGGAACCCGGCCAGCGTGATGAACTGGAACTTGAAACCCATGGCGCCGAGCTCGTTCTGGAACTTCGCGATGGTCGCGTCGTCGAGGTGCTGCTTCCAGTTGAACGACGGCGAGCAGTTGTAGGCCAGCAACTGGTCCGGGAACTCGCTCTTGACGGCCTCGGCGAACTTGCGAGCCAGCTCCAAGTCGGGCTTGCCGGTCTCCATCCAGATCAGGTCGGAGTACGGGGCGTAGGCCTTGGCGCGGGCGATGCAGGGCTCGATGCCCTTCTTCACGCCGTAGAAGCCCTCCGCGGTGCGGGTCCCATCGAGGAACGGCTTGTCGCGATCGTCCACGTCGGAGGTGATCAGGGTCGCGGCCTCGGCATCGGTGCGGGCGATGACGACGGTCGGCGCGCCGGCGACATCGGCGGCCAGGCGAGCCGAGGTCAGGGTGCGGATGTGCTGCTGGGTGGGGATGAGCACCTTGCCACCGAGGTGGCCGCACTTCTTTTCCGAGGCGAGCTGATCCTCCCAGTGGGTGCCGGCGGCACCCGCGGCGATCATGGCCTTCTGCAACTCGTAGACGTTGAGCGCGCCGCCGAAGCCGGCCTCGCCGTCGGCGACGATCGGCACGACCCAGTTGTCGACCGAGGTGTCGCCCTCAACCTTGGCGATCTCATCGGCGCGCAGCAGCGCGTTGTTGATGCGACGCACGACCGACGGCACAGAGTTGGCCGGGTAGAGCGACTGATCGGGGTAGGTATGACCGGAGAGGTTCGCGTCACCGGCGACCTGCCAGCCGGAGAGGTAGATGGCCTTGAGGCCGGCGCGCACCTGCTGGACGGCCATGTTGCCGGTGAGGGCACCGAGCGCGTTGATGTAGTTGTCGCCGTTGACACCCTCCCAGAGGATTTCGGCGCCACGACGGGCCAGGGTGGGGTCCTCCACAACCGAGCCCTGCAGCTCGACGACCTGGTCGGCGGTGTATTCGCGGGTGATGCCCTTCCAGCGCGGGTTGGTGTCCCAGTCCTGCTGGATCTCCGCGGCGGTACGGGGCTTTCCGACGTTGCTCATTAGCCACTTCGCTTTCGTTGTACTACTCGGCCCGACGTGACCGATGGTGGTCCGGCCCGTGCGTGACACCGAGCCGAATCCCTTGCTGACAGACGCCCGGATTCGGAGAGTGATGCAATCGATGGCCGCGATCGGAAGGCCGCCGTCACTTTTGCGAACTCGCCGAAGTGGTCCGGTTGTGTCTGCAATCAAGAGTGACACAGGGCAAAGCCGCAGGTCCAGTAAGGTTTGCGCTGTGAACACTGGCCACGATTCGCTCCGGTTTTGCAAATGTTGCAAAAGCCAACGTGTGAAGACCGGGTCCGCTGCATAAAAAAGTACGCGCGTACTGGGATTTTCTGCGGTCCTTCCGGTGCCCTCGATACGAGGGCCGATGACACACGTGAGCGCCGGCCGGCCGCGTCCGGCCGTGGGAATGTGACGACCTTCACACGCAGCCGACAAGGTCAACGCCGGCGGAAACCGCAAAATGGCGCGGCGCGGCGCCGTCGTCAGCCCTTGCGGCCCGCCGTGGCCACCGACAGCGCACTGCCGAACAGCGTCACGAAGTCCTGTTCGGCGAGCGGGGGCTGGGCGGCTGGCGGCGCCGCTGGCGGCGCGACGGCATCGGTCGGGTCACCGGACACCGTCAGACTCACCGAGATCGGAGCGGCGCCACCCGGCCGAGCGACGATCGCGTAGCCCACATAGTCGATGCGCGTGCGGACCGACCGATCCGCCAGAGTGGTCGTCGTCGCTGACTTCACGAGCAGCATCTGCTCGACCTTCTCCGAGTCCTTGCCGAGTTCGGGCGTGGCCATCTCGGTGTGCTCGGTGACGATGCTCGTCCCGGCGAGGTTGCCCGTAGTGATCCGCGTCTGCGTGCGCGCACAGGCACCGGTCATCACGGCCACGTCGGCGCCGATGTCGCGCATCTGTGTGGTCACCAGCTCGACGAGCCCCCCGAAAGAGGCTTGTGCGGCCAGCACCGCCGAATTCGCCTCGGTCAGGGTCGGGTTGAGCCTCGCATCGGCGGTGGGCCGGCATTGCGGCGGAGTGATCTCGGTGGAGTCAGAGGCGGTAAGTTGCGTGGAGTTGGAGTCGACGAGCTGAGGCACCGACAACTCGGTGGCGGTGAAGCCGACCGGCAACGTCGACGGGTCGAGCAGCAGGTCGGCCGGCGCCGCCGCCAGATCGGGGACGGTCGTCGGCGCATGACCACACGCCACCGTCACCGCTGCGACGAGGCCCACCACCAGCGCCGCCGGCCCCGAGCCCGTCCCCCTGCGCCGATGAGCGCGCACTACCCGCACGCCGTCACCGTACCCTGAAGCTCGTCGACTCCCCCGGATCAGGAGCATCGACTTGGGCGGGTCGCAGGGGCGGTGAGGACGACGGTGAGCGACGGAGGCGTGCGGTGACCAAGACCTATGCGGGTGCGCGAACCTACGTGGGTTCACGCCTGCGTCAGTTGCGTTCAGAGCGCGGCCTCTCGCAGGTGGCATTGGCCCAGACACTCGAGATTTCCCCGTCCTATCTCAACCAGATCGAACACGATGCGCGGCCGCTCACCGCCAAGGTGCTCGCACGGATCACCGAGACCTTCGGCGTCGACGCCGGGTTCTTCGACTCCCAAGACGACGTCCGCCTCGTTGCCGAGCTCCGCGAGGTGCTGCTCGACGACGACGTCGAGGCCACCGACACCGCACTCGACCCGCAAGAGATCAGTGCGATGGTCGCCGGGCACCCGGACATCGCGAACGCGATGGTCACGCTGTACCGGCGCTACCGCAACTCCTCCGATCAGCTCGCCGCGGCGACCGACGAACGCGGCGACCGATCAATGCGCGGCGCGATCACCGCACCGCACGAGGAAGTGCGCGACTACTTTTATCAGCGCCGCAACTACCTTCACGAACTCGACGTCGCCGCAGAGGAGATGACCACCCGGATGCGAATGCATTCCGGTGATGTGCGCCGCGAGATCATCGATCGCCTTCAGACGCGTCACGGGGTCACCGTCGTCCGCCGCGTGGACCTGGGTGACTATGTGCTGCACCGGTTCGACCCGGGCACCCGCCGGCTGGAGGTGTCTGCGGCGCTGTCGTCGGGGCAGCGCGCCTTCAAACTCGCGACTGAATTGGCGCTGCTCGAGTTCGGTGATCTCATCGACGAACTCGTCGAGGCCGGCACCTTCACCAGCGACGAGGCCCGCTCGCTGGCCAGGTATGGCCTGGCCAACTACTTCGCGGCGGCAACACTGTTGCCCTACAGTCAGTTCCACGGCGCGGCCGAGGATTTCCGGTACGACATCGAACGGCTCTCGGCGTTCTACGCTGTTTCCTACGAAACGATTTGTCACCGGCTCTCGACGTTGCAGCGGCCCAATCTGCGCGGCATCCCGTGGTCGTTCGTGCGTGTGGACCGGGCCGGCAACATGTCGAAACGACAGTCCGCCACCGGATTCCACTTCTCTTCCTCCGGCGGCACCTGCCCGCTATGGAACGTGTACGAGACGTTCGGATCACCGGGCAAGATCCTCACCCAGATCGCCGAGATGCCCGACGGCCGTGAATATTTCTGGATCGCGCGGACCGTTGAGCGTCGGGCGGCACGGTTCGGCCAACCCGGCAAGACCTTCGCTATCGGCATGGGATGCGAGCTACGACATGCCGCGCGCGTTATCTACTCCGATGGGCTCGAGATCGGTCCGCAGGCGCGCATCACCCCGATCGGTGCCGGTTGCCGTGTGTGCGAGCGCCAGCACTGTGCGCAACGTGCCTTCCCCTCGCTGGGCACGCGTCTGCGGGTCAACGAGCACGGGAGCACAGTCTCGCCGTACATGAACATCTGACGAGACCGCACCGGCCGGCGAAACGTCGTGATCAGCCCGCCCGAGGCAACGTCGGAAAACGTTTGTGCCGCCGGACGATCACACACAAACATCGCGATCCGCCTGGCGCACATGCGACGATCACCAACACGAGGGTGCGCGTGAGTACGGTGATCGTGAGCAGCACCGCGACCTACACCACCGCGCCGCCGCCGTGAGGACTGCCGCCGTGAGGACTGCCGCCGTGTGGACTGCCGCCTGAGTTCGACCAACCGATCCGAGGGCGAGGGGTCAGTAGACCATCACCCGGACGTTCTCGGCGACGCATGCGGGCTTGTCGGCACCCTCGATCTCGACGGTGTTGCGCACCACCATGGTCACACCCTTGGGGCCCTCCTCGACGGAGGTGATCACGGCGTTGGCGCGGATGCGGGAGCCGACCGGCACCGGATTGGGGAAACGCACCTTGTTCAAGCCGTAGTTGATGACAAGCTTGGGGCCCTCGACGGTGAAGATCGACCCGGCGAGCATCGGCAGTAACGACAGCGTCAGGAAGCCGTGTGCGATGGGCGCACCGAACGGCCCGGCCTTCGCGCGCTCCACGTCGACGTGAATCCACTGATGGTCGCCGGTGGCCTCGGCGAACTGGTTGACCCGTTCCTGGGTGATCTCGAGCCATTCGCCGGAGCCGAGGTCTTCGCCGATCGCGGCCTTGACGTCATCGAGGGAGCTGAACACGCGCGGTGTGATAGTCGTCATAATCGCCGTAGTCTACCGTGATGCCATGAGCACCCCTCGGATCGCTCCCGGCGGATTCGGTGACCTCGGTCCCGCCAATTGGGCGTTTACCCGCCTCGCCGCGCGCGTCACCGGAGTCCGTGACACCCACATCTTCTCCACGCTGGGTCGCACGCGAGGTTTGTTCCGGGCGTGGCTGTACTTCGGGGCGCGGCTGATGCCGTTCGGGACGTTGTCCCGCAAGGACTCCGAGATGGTGATCATCCGCGTCGCGCACCTGCGCGGGTCGGCCTACGAGCTCGACCATCATCGTCGGATCGGCAAACGCGCGGGCATCACCGATGACGAACTCGCGCGCATCCTCGACGGTCCCGACGCCGGATGGGGCGACCGCGAACGCGCCATTTTGCGGGTGGTCGACCAACTGGTGACCACCCGCGACGTCGACGACGTCGCGTGGGAGGCGCTGCGCCGCCATCTCGACGAGCGCCGCACCATCGGCTTACTTCTGCTCGTCGGTCAGTACGACATGCTGGCCACCACCCTGCACACCCTGCGCGTGCAGCTCGACGTTCGCACCTGAGCCGTTCGCCGATGGGATCATTTGCCGCGCGGATGATGAGTAACCCGCTGTTCTCCCGCGTCTACGAGCATGCATGGCGGCCGGTGTTCACCCGCGGCTTCAGTCTCGGCGGTCCCGAGACCGCCGACTACGACGCCGCACTGCGCGCCTTCCTGCGCCGGCCCGGTGAACGCATCGTTCTCGACATCGCTTGCGGGCCTGGCAATTACACCCGAGACATCGCTGCAGGCCTCACCGGCGACGGACGGGTTGTCGGCATCGACTACTCACCGTCGATGCTGCACACCGCGGTCGCCACCAACAGCATCACCCGCGCGAGTTACCTCCGCGTCGACGCGCACGCAATCCCGTTCGCCGACAACACCTTCGACGAGGTGATCTGCCTGGCAGCACTCTACCTGATCCCCGACCCGCTCCCTGTGCTCGACGAGATGCTACGGGTGGCGCGCCCCGGTGCGCTCCTGGTGGTGTTCACCTCGGTGGCCGGACCGGTCTCGACGATACCCGGGGTAACGACGCTGGCGACCATCGGCGGCTACCGCGTCTTCAAGCACGACGAGATCACCGGCGCTCTGCGCCGAGGCGGTGCCGAGCACATCGAGCAGAGCGTCATCGGTGAGGGGCAGTACGTGCTGGCGTGGGCTCCCGGTGCGCACTGACCGGACGCACCAGCGCACCATGCCTTCACCGAGCCCCAGGACGATCGCCACGCGTTCGGTGGAGGCGACGATGACGTCGGTGAGTTCACCGCTTTGCTGCTTCTCCCAGCCGAACTCGATACTGTGCCACGGCGCGGGAAGGTTGTCCTGCGGCAGAAATCCCAGAGCACTCCGGAGTTGCCACAGTGCGAGCACACCGATGACCGCGAGGACCCGCGTGAGCGTCGTGCCGCGCGGATCGGCGCCGCCGGCCTGGTGCTCCGTTGGCGACCGGGTGGCTCCGCCGAGGAGCTGGAGCCCAGGAGAAGAAAGTTGCCGTGACGGCGAGTAATGATGCGACAGTTCCGAAGCGGGCCGACGGTTGCGCTGAGCATGACGCAAAGTACCCTCGGCGGGTCTTGGATTCGCTACCGACATTCGCACTGTGTGATGGTGCATCGCGCGACGGTTCGGAGCCGGATGATTGTGGCGCTGAGTGAGTGCTCAGCGGCTTAGAACGCGCGATAGTCGCGCACGCTCATCCGGTTGCCCCGTCGCGGGGGACGCACGCCGTGTATCTCGATCATCCGGATGATCCGATAGCGGTGCCCGACATAGGGTTCGAGGAGTTCGAGCATGCGCGCGTCGTCCACCGGCTCGCCGATGAGCGTCTGCCCGACCGCCGACGGGATGTGGTAGTCGCCGACGGGCACCGCGTCGGCGTCGCCGACCGCACGCGCCCGGGTCTCGGCGACGGTCCACGGGCCGACACCGCGCAGGATGTCGAGCCGACCGACGTGCCGCTCCACATCAAGTGAGGTGGCGCCTCTGATGGTGCGCATCCGCACCGGCTCGGCGCCGCTGCGGTGCCAGTCCCACACCGGGATCGAGGGCCACAGCTCCTGTGGCGGCGGCACCCGCATGTCGTCTGGGACCGGCCCCGGCGCCCGGGAACCGTAGCGGCGCAACAGGTATCGCCACGCCCGCCAGGCTTCGGCACCGACCACCTTCTGTTCCAGAATGGCCGGCACGAGCGCTTCCCACACCCGCCCGGTGGCCCCGATGCGTAACCCGGGCGAACGGGCGACGAGTCCGGCGACCACCTCGTCGTGGACGGGCATCGCCTCGGGGGCGTCACCGCCGCCGAGCATCGCGGGCATCGATTCGAGCAGCCAGTCGGCGCCGTCACCCCACGCGCGGCCGACGATGCGCTCACCGTCGACACGCACGGTCAGGGTTGCCGGTCCGTCCGGGGTGTGACTCGCACGCCACACCGACCCGTCGCGACCGTAACGGAATGCGGGGTCACCACCGCCGCGCCGATGCAGTCCCAGCGTGTATCGCAGATCCAGCGGTCCCGGCGGTATCCACACCCTGGTGCGCTCGGCGTTCATTGTCCCTCGACTGTAGCCATCGTTCCCGACACTTCCAGCTCAGACGTACCGCCGCGGACGACGCGCTCGCGCGCACGACCCTCCGTGGACAGCGACGCCCAACCGCCCGCTACTCTCATCGGTGGCTCCGGTGTGCCCGGAGCCACCGACACAGGGGGGCACGTCATGCGCACCATGATCATCCGCAGTTCTCTGGCGGCCGCGGCGGCAACCACCTCGGTCCTGTTGATCACCGGCTGCACGACGTCGGGGACGCCGAAGGCCGCCGACGCGTCATCGGCACGTCCCTCGACGGCGTCGAGCACCGCGGCGACGACCAGCGGCGATCCCGCGAAGGTCAAGGCATTGGTGGTCACCGCTGCCGATCTCCCGGCCGGATTCACCCTCACCCCGCTGCCCGAGGATCAGTTCCGGCAAGCGGTGTCGCAGTTCCAGGGCACCACCCGCACGGCGACCATCACCCCGTCCGCGTGCGCCGATCTGCAGAAGCTGCCGGACGTGGATGCGTCGAAGCTCGGTGTTGCGGTCGCGACATCGAGGAGCGGCGGCATTCTCAGCGAGGGCCTCGCGGCGCAGTCGACCGACGTCGCCGCGGCACGGGCAAGAGCGACGGGACCCTGCAAGAACTTCTCGATCACGATCAACACCGGCGCTGCCGCGGGCACCACCGCGACCGCAACCAACACCGTGATAGCGGCACCGGCCACCCGGGCTGATCCGGACGACGTCCTGGTCCTGCGTCAGGACGAGAAAGTCTCCACGGCCGGCCCGGTCGTGACCGTGACCACCTACACCGGTTTCGCATCGGTGAACGGATACAGCGTCTCGGCCCTCTACACCGCGACCACACCGGGCTCGACCCCCGACGACTCGGCGTTTCGTCAGTTCTTCAGTGCGGCGGTGAACAAGGTGGCCACCAACGGCTGAGCGCTCCGCCGTCGAACACAACGAACGCGGCCCGTCCCGGTCAACGCCCGTGGTTCACCACCGGCGCGGACCGGGACGGGCCGCGTTCGTCGCGTGACTCAGAGATTGATCATGTGCCCGATCGCGCCGTGGAACGTTTCCTGCAGCGCTTCGCTCATCGTCGGGTGAGTGTGGACGTTACGGGCGAGTTCCCGCGCGGTGAGGTCCCACTTGTGGGCCAGCGTCAGCTCGGGAAGCATCTCGGAAACGTTGTCGCCCACCAGATGTCCGCCGAGGAGTTCCTCGGTCTCGGAGTTGGTGAGGAGTTTGACGAAGCCGGCGGTCTCACCGAGTCCCTGCGCTTTGCCGTTGGCGGAGAACGGGAAGGTCGACACGGTCACGTTGTAGCCTTCATCCTTGGCCTGTGCCTCGGTCAAACCGAACGAGGCCACCTGCGGCTGGCAGAATGTCGCACGCGGCATGAAGCGGTAATCGCCCAGCGTCATCGTCTCCACACCGGCCATCGTCTCGGCGGCGACCACGCCCTGTGCCTCGGCGACGTGTGCGAGTTGCAGCTTGGCGGTCACGTCACCGATCGCGTAGATGCCGTCGACGTTGGTGCGCATGCGGTCATCGATCGCGATGGCACCGCGTTCGGTGAGTTCGACGCCGGTCTTCTCAAGGCCGTAGCCGTCGACGCGAGGGGCGAAACCGACCGACATCAGGACCTTGTCGACGGTCAGTTCGCCGTCGTTGTCCTTGGCGTCCTTGTAGGTGACGGTCACGCTGTCACCGTTGTCGGTGACGGTCTGCACCTTGGTGGAGGTCAGCACCTTGACGCCGAGCTTCTTGTATTCCTTGGCGATGGCCTTGGAGACGTCGACGTCCTCGTTGGGCAGAACCCGATCGAGAAACTCCACGATCGTGACGTCGACCCCGTAATTGGCCAGTACGTACCCGAATTCCATGCCGATCGCGCCGGCACCGACGATCACGATCGACGTGGGCAGCTCACGGGTGAGGATCTGGGTCTCGTAGGTGACGACGTTGTCGCTCAGCTCGACGCCCGGCAGCAGCTTGACGGTCGATCCAGTGTCGATGATGAGGTTGTCCCAGGTGATCTCACGATCTCCCACCGTGAGAGTCTTCGCGTCCTGGAACACACCGTATCCGTCGATCTCGGTGATCTTGTTCTTCTTCATCAGGAAGTGGACGCCCTTGACGATGCCCTCACTGACCTTGCGACTACGGTCGAATGCCGAACCGAAGTCGAAGGAGACCTCACCGGACATACCGAAGGTCTTCGCCTGATGAGTGAAGATATGCGCCAGCTCGGCGTTCCGGAGAAGTGCCTTCGACGGAATACATCCGACGTTCAGGCACACACCGCCCCAGTACTTCTCTTCGATGACGGCGGTGTTCATGCCCAGCTGGGCGGACCGGATCGCGGCCACGTACCCACCCGGACCAGCACCCAGGACAACTGTTTGGAAGTGTTCAGCCACGGCCACCACCCTACGACGGCGTCGGGTATCGGCGCAGAGCGTCCCGGGTACTGGCCGGTAACCACCTCGAACGCCTCCGTTCTCCATCAATGATTGAATCAGTGACGGAGCTCTGCTTCGTTCGACGGGAATGGCACCGACACGCGCCCGGGTGACGCGCGAACCCCTGCTGATCGCCGCCGAGCGACTGTTCCTGACCGACGGCCCCTGATGCGGTGTCAGTGCGGGCCATGCGCACCGAGCCGGGGTCAATCCGACGGCCGTGCACCACCCCACTTCGGTTCCAAGGCCGACCTGGTGGCAGCACTGTTGGAGGACCGGTCGACGCCGCTGTCGCCCGATACCGTCGTGCAGCGAACTCGCCGGTCGCACCATCGCCGACGTCGTCGACATCGTCGTTGCCACGCTCGTCCGCCGTCGGGCCGATCCTGTCGGTCATCTACATTGGCAGTTGCCGACCCGCGTCGTCGACACCCATCACGACGCGGCCTGGATTCGCGTCGTTGATTCCGCCTGGACGACTGGGTGGATCTGCTCGTGCCACCGGCTCCCGGCCTCTACACCCGCGCCACGCGACGCCAGTGGGTGCTTGCGTTCACGCTGGTCCTCCACCGCTTCGGCGGGAATGGACCCTGCACGACGACGCCGTCACGGCGCTGCGGGCGTTCGTGGTCGCCGGACTCGGCGGACCGGTTGTCTCCAAGGAGCGGTCATGACCACCAACACCACTGCGCTGGACTCATCAGCGCTGGACTCATCAGCCGCGGACCCGTTCGCGCCCGCCCGTCTCGGATCGCTGCACCTGCGTAACCGCCTCATCACATGCGCGGCATTCGAGGGTCGCACCCCCGACGTCCTCGTCACCGACGGCCTGATCGACTTCCATCGGGAGGTCGACGTGGGTGGGGTCGAGATCAGCACGGTGGCCTATTGCGCAATCTTCCCGGAGGGCCGCACCGACTGTCATCAGATCTGGCTTCGCCCGGAGGCCGCGGCCGGACTGGTCTGGCCCACCGAGGCCCTTCATACCGACGGTTCTTGTGCGGCAGCATAATTGGGTCACGCCATCCCGGTCGCCAACTCGGTGTCCAATCGGGCCCGGGCGCTGGCCGCCTCACCGATCCCGGCGCCGATGGGGATGTCGATGGCGCGCTCCCCCACCGTCGAGGAAATCGCCGCGCTGCGCACCACATTTGCTCGCGCAGCACGCATCGCGGTCGATTCCGGCTTCGATGCACTCGACGGCGTCGGCGGCGTCGGCGGCGTCGACGCCCGGACACGTCGGTGGCGCGGCTTCACTGTCGAGCAGGCGTGCGCGGCGCCGCGGCTACCCGAAGCCGACGGATACCTCGACGCGATCGAACCCACCGCTGGCAGTGCACTTCTCAACCCGATGCAATCGTTCCACGAGCAGGCACCGCGGGCTGCATCCGCCGACGCCTCGCCGGACCCATGCGGTGGGGACTGTAGGCCGCAGGCCCACTCTTCCTCAAGCACTACCAGTACCAGCCCGGTTACCTGCTGCCGTTGGCACGCCAACTGCGGGAGTCGGTCGATCCACCAATCATCCTGCTCGGCGGCATCACCGACCGTGCCACCATGGATGCGGCACTCGCCGAGGGCTTCGACTTCCTCGCCATGATCCGCGCCCTACTCCGCTAACCCGATCTGCCACAACGGATCAGCGCCCGTCCGTCGACGACGTCGCAAGGCATCCACTGCAACCTGTGCATGCCGACGATCGACGCACGCACCGAGTGCCCGGTGCGCGCCGACCGATCGATCACCTCGTGAACACGCCGTCGCTTGTCCCGTCGTCGTAGTACTCGATCGTCATAGTCGGACCGTTGAACGTTACCTTCGAGATGGACCCGGGTTCGGCGTTTTCGTTGGTAAGTGTGAAGGTGTAGGTGTTGCCATCCCAGTGGCTCAGCTCGTGAACAATCTTGCCACCCGGCCCCATCGCCAGGACGAGCCCGCCACCCTGCTCGCGGACCTCGGCGGGTCCGTACACGGGGTTCTGAAAGGTGCCGACGTAATTGGACAATGGTTGTGCCGCGGCGGGATTGGTGGGGGCCGCCTGGCCTACGAGGGAGCCTGAGGGCTTGCTCAGCGCGGCGAATGCCTGACCGTAGAGCCCGGCCCAGTCGTGTGTGATCTCGCCGAACTGCACGAGGTCGGCGAACTCTCCGGTCAAGGTCTCCGCGGCACCGACAGGTGCGGCATTGGTCAGGACCACGATCCCCACGTTCGCAGAGGGCAGCACCAGGAAGTTGGTGGCGGCGCCGCTGGCAAACGCACCCGAGTGGCTGTACTGGGTCCGGCCACCCTCGGTGACTGAGGCGTTGAACCCGTAGCCGTAGAAACCGGCGCGGTCGGTAGGCTCGGCCGAGGGCGACGAAACGATCTGTGGGGAGATCGCGGGCGTCAGGGCGCCACTGGAAATGATCTGACGTCCTTGAGATGTGGTGCCCGATGCGAGCAGCATCGACAGCCAGTGGGTCAGGTCATTGACCGACGAGGACACCCCGCCGGCCGGCGTTTGCGCGTCAGGCTCACGCGGATACGGGGAGACCACCCACTTGCCATCGACCTTCACGTGGCCGAGGGCATGATTGGGACGAGTGGAGAAGTCCGCGTACCGCGAGCTGGTACGCGACATTCCCAGTGGCGCATAGATCATGTTCTGCGACAACGTAGCCCAGTCGGTGCCGGCTTTGTTGGCAGCCGAGACGGCAGCAGCGGTGAGACCGAAATTGGTGTAGTCGTAGGTGGAGCGAAACGGCGCAAGCGGTACGTACCGTAAGCGGCTGATGATCTCCTGCTGGTTGTAGCCGAGATCCTCGATCTTGTCGCCCGCATGCTCGGGAAGTCCCGATCGGTGGGCGTACATGTCGGCGATGGTGACATTGGTGCTGACATAGGGATCGGCGAGCGCAAACCCGGGATAGTTGGCGGCAACCGGAGTGTCCCAGCCCAGGACCTTGTCGGTGATCAAGCGGGCGATCACCGTCGAGCCGACCGACTTCGACACCGAGGCGAGCTGGAATACCGTGTCCGCATCGACCTTCGCCCCATTGGGCTCGCCGGTCACCCCGAACCCTTTCGCGTAGCGCACGTTGTTGCCCTCCACCACAGCGACCGCCATTCCGGGGATCTTGGTGGAGTTCATCAGCGTGGCGACGAGCCCGTCGAGCCGACCGACCGCGCTCGCCACCGCACCGGCCGGCAGCGGGACCGCAGCCTGCGCGTTGGGGTCCTCTTGCGTCGCCGAGGAGGACGATGCTTCCGGCGAGGTCGATCCGGCGTCGCAGGCGACCAGCAACGCGCACGCGGCGAGGAGCGCGAGGGTCGGCAGCGCCAGAGATCTGCTGCCGCGCAGGAGCTCCGCCCAACCTGGTACCCGAGCGCGCATGAGTGCCTCCTGGGTCGATGCTGCGGGTTGGCCCCACAACGGACAAAGCACCCTAACACCGGGATAGCCGGGTAGTTCGCGAATCAGGACAACCGTTCATCTCACCGTCCCGCCCGATGCATCTGTCTCACACCGACGCGCGCCGGGCCGCACTTCTCCACACTTCCCCGACCGATGTGCCGGGCATCAAGCCACCTGCTGCGAATGGCATATGGGTGCGGGAGGCAGTCGAGCTGGCAATATGCACGACCCGACGACCTGCACGCACACCGAGTGCCCGATAGTGGGACAAGACCGCCGCACTCGATGCGAATCCTTGACGGCGTCGATCGCGGCACCGCGATCACGCGCATCTGTTGTCCCGATCATCGCGGACACGGCCTCGTCCACTGGGGCACCGGAAGCCCTACCGACCCCGACGACCAAGCAGCCGGACCTGCGTTGAACCACTACCTGATTCCCCTGCACGCAGCATCGCCGGGAACGCCTCCGATGAGAGAGCCCCACGCTGGTTGAGGGGGCCAGCCGCTTGCGGCGAGCGTCGGGACCACCTGCTGCAGGGCTGATTTCGAACCGCTGTCGTCCCGACATCCTTCGGCTCAACAGGTCTCAAGGCTCGCCGGTGGCAATTCTCGGCACCTCGACCAACGGCCAGGTAGTGCCGAGCATCCCGATTGCCGGACACCTCGGCGATCAAGCCGGGAGGCGCCCGACATCAGCGGACGAGACGGACCGAATCGTGCAGTTCGCGGTCAATGCGTGAGCGCTCATGCGACGTGGGACGCGCCGGCTGCGGCCGGGTAGGTTGGCGAGGTGACCGACAGCAACACCACCACCTCCGTCGACGACCCGCATCTGTGGCTCGAGGACGTCACCGGCGACGATGCGCTCACATGGGTACGTGACCGCAACGCGCCCACCCTCGCTGAACTCACCGACTCGCACCGGTTCGCCCAGCTCGAAGCGCAGGCCCTGGAGATCCTCGACACCGACGAACGTATCCCCTACGTGCGTCGCCGGGGCGAGTACCTCTACAACTTCTGGCGGGACGCGGGGCACCCCCGCGGCCTCTGGCGGCGGACCACGCTCGAGCAATACCTCACCGATTCCCCGGACTGGGACGTCCTGATCGACGTCGACGCCCTCGCCGCGGACGAGGACGAGAACTGGGTGTGGAAATCGGCGACCATGAACCGGCCCGACTACGATCGCGCTCTGATCTCGATGTCGCGCGGCGGTGCCGACGCCGCGGTCGTCCGGGAATTCGACGTGGCAACCCGCAGCTGGCTCGACGACGGCTTCACGCTCCCCGAGGCGAAGTCGTCAATCTCCTGGATCGACCGCGACACCGTCTATGTCGGCACCGATTTCGGGGTACAACCCGACGGCGACGGATCACTGACCACCTCGGGATATCCGCGCGTCATCAAACGGTGGACGCGCGGCACGCCGGTCGCTGCGGCGCCGACGGTGTTCGCCGGCTCCGTAGACGACGTGGCGGTGCATGCCAGCTACGACCACACACCCGGATTCGAGCGCCATTTTGTCTCGCGCGCAACGGATTTCTTCAATGAGCTCACCTACGAGCTCCGCGGCATCGAGGAGATCCTGCTCGACGTGCCGACCGATGCCCATGTCAGCGTGCGCCACGATTGGATGTTCGTCCGTCCTCGTTCGGAATGGACAGTCGGGGGAACCGCGCACCCCGCAGGCACTCTGCTCGTCTTCGACTACCCGTCCTACCTCGCCGGGGAGCGCGATCACACGGTGCTGTTCACCCCGGACGCGCACACCAGCCTGCAATCGTTCTCGTTCACGCGCTCACACCTGATAGTGCTCACACTGCACAACGTGCACACCGAGGTAACCGTGCGCACCCTTGGCGACTGGAAGGTGGTGGAACAACCCGGGCTCCCCGAGATCGCGACCGTCTCGATCCTTGACACCGATCCCGACGACACTGACGAGGTGTTCTGGTCGGCGACGTCATTCACCGCGCCACCGAGCCTGCTGCACGGCGACAGCGGCACCGAGGTCACCGTGATCAAACAGACCCCGCAGTTCTTCGACGCGGAATCGGTGGAGGCCGAACAGTTCTTCACCCCGTCCGACGACGGCACCCCGATCCCGTACTTCGTCATCCGGCGCCGGGACGTGACCAGTGGCCCCACACTGCTCTACGGCTACGGCGGCTTCGAGAATTCGCTGACGCCGGGCTATCTGGCGCTCTCCGGACGCAACTGGATCGAACGCGGCGGCACCTATGTCATCGCCAACGTCCGTGGCGGCGGCGAATACGGCCCGACGTGGCACACCCAAGCCCAGAAGGCCGGTCGTCACCTGGTGTACGAGGACTTCTCCAGTGTCGCCAAGGACCTCGTCGCGCGTGGACTGACGACCCCGGCCCAACTCGGCGCGCAGGGCGGTTCCAACGGCGGCCTGCTCATGGGTGTCATGCTCACCCGATACCCGGAGTTGTTCGGCGCATTGGTGTGTCAGGTCCCCCTGATCGACATGCGCCGCTATCACCTGCTGCTCGCGGGCGCATCCTGGATGGCCGAGTACGGCAATCCTGACGACCCCGACGAGTGGGCCTACATCGGCGAGTACTCGCCCTATCAGAACCTCACACGCGAGAAGACCTACCCACCGATTCTGGTCACCACCTCTACCCGCGACGACCGCGTCCATCCTGGACATGCCCGCAAACTCGTTGCACGACTGGAGGAGTACGGTCACAGCGTCCGTTACTACGAGAACATCGAGGGTGGGCACGGCGGCGCCGCCGACAACAAACAAGCGGCCTTCAAGTCGGCACTGGCGTACGAATTTCTGTGGCGCACCATCGGATCGTCCCACCGATGAGCTGTCAGCCGTAGACGCGCCACCGCGCACGTGAACAACCCGCCGGCCCGCGCCGACGCAACGGCGGCAGGCAGGTGGTCGGCGGCACCTCGGAAACCGCACTCCGACGATGACACGGCACCCCCAACCTCATTGCTCACCTACGAGGTCACCGCATCCCATGCGGGCGTGCACTCCGAGGGTGTCGCCGAAGCCCTCGTCGTCATTCGGGCGGATACACCTCCGCAGACGCCGTCCGACCCGGCGGCGTGCGCGAGTGGGTCACCAACACCCGCTACGGGATCGCCGGCGGGCGCACGATCCCCAGTTCCATCGCAGGTCCCGGACACATCGCGGTGTCGGCGTGCCGGCGCGACGGCGGCGACACGCTGACCGTCACGACCGCTGTCGGTCTCCGGGCGCGCGCACTCGTGCCGGCGACGAACGCCGACCCACGCCCGTGATTCGCTAGGCTGAATCCATCGAAACGGACATCAGCGACCCGCACCACCCGATTCAGAAATCGCCTGATCCCGAGCCACCTGATACGAACTACATTCTTCAGAGGGGAATCACCTTCCATGGGAATCGACTACACCAAGCGACCGAAGACGCCTCCGTCCCCCCAACCGCAACCGGTCCCACCGACACAGCCATATCAGCAACCGCCGCAGGGTTACCCGAACCAGCCTGCTCCTCATCCGCCGGTCTCGTTGTCGAAGGTGACACTCACCAAGTCCGCGCCGAGCGTGTCGCTGACCAAGCAGGGTTCGGCGACCGGTCAGGTCCGGGTAAACCTCAACTGGACCACCGGCTCCCGGGGCGGACTGTTCAAGCGCGCCACCGGCGTCGACCTGGACCTCGCATGCCTGTGGGAGTTCACCGACGGCAGCAAGGGAATCGTGCAGGCTCTTGGCAACTCGTTCCAGGCGCCGTACCAGGGGCGGCCGATCATCTGGCTCGACGGCGACGACCGCTCCGGATCGAACACCGGCGGCGAGAACATGTACATCGACCTGTCGGCTTCCAACCGGATCCGTCGCGTACTGATCTTCGCCTACATCTACGAGGGCACCCCCAACTGGGCGAGCGCCAACGGTGTGGTGACCTTGTTCCCGGCGAACGGACCGCAGATCGAGGTGCGCCTCGACGAGGCCGATCAGGGCGCCATTTCGTGCGCGATAGCGCTGCTGGAGAATCGCGGAGGTGAGCTCGTCGTCAATCGCGAGGTGCGCTACATCCGTGGCTCCCAGTCCAAGGTCGACGAGGCCTACGGCTGGGGACTGAATTGGAAGGCCGGCCGCAAGTAGCGCTTGCCGTACCCGCATCACCTGACACACAGCTCGCTTCGTCACTGCTGCCCCGCTTCGGCGGGCACGCGCTGCTCGATGCGATCCGCGCGGCCCGCTCGGTGCCCGCGACCGAGTTCACCGGGATCTCTGCGCCAGAGCTGGACATCCCCGGTGATCATGATCGATCAGACGATGCCCAATCACCGCAATTTCATCCGCCGAAACAGCGACAGGGTGGGAGCCGAGTTCGCGTTCGGCGATCTGCTGGGCTCGGAGACCGGGTACCCGACGATGCGGATCGACAACAAGCTCACCGCAGTCGGCACGACGATTGCCGATGCCTTCGGGCACCCTCCTGCGCGGCCCGGGCCCATCTCACCTTGTCGTACATGCCACGGACGGCACTGTTCCGGCCGGGCCATTCCCCCGCGGTCCGCCCCCTGGTTCCCGGCGCGCCTTCGACGCGGCCTCGCCGGCCCCACCTCCCCACCCCGACCGCACGGTTGCGGCTGACTTGTTGCGACTCGAACGACTCGCCGGTGTCGGTGACGCCCGTCGATGACCTCGCACGCGCCGCGGCGACCTATCGGGCACAGGGTGCGCGCGCCGCGACCCGCGTCGTGAACTACCTCGGCGGACCCCGGTGACGTCTACGCCCCGGAGCTTCATTGGCTACTCGTTACAGTGTGACCGGCACCGGGAACCGAGATACCGCCGAATCGCCCGGACGGCGACCATCGGGTCCCACTGCTGCCCGGCGAGGCCGCGGGTGAGTGGATACCAGGCGAATCCGATCAGCGCCGAGCATGCGTGCCCGACGTTGGTCACGGTGATGTGAGTGAGTAGCGGGACGAGATAGATCACCGCACAACCGGCGATGTACACCCACCGCCACGGGCGGGCGATGCGATAAGCCAGCACTGCCGCGACCGCCGCCAGAAAGTAGCTGACGCCGACGTCGTGGATGCCGATGAGGTCGGCACTCGCATCACCGGAGACAATGGCACGCCGGAGCAATCCCTCGCTGACATATGTGGCGCCGACGTGCGCGCTGAAACCGACCACGACGAAACGTGTGGTGCCGAGCCACCGTTCGGCCGGGATCAGGAAGATGCAGAACAGGATCAGATACGGAAACCAGTACAAACCGTCGAGCCAGAACAAGCTCGCGAGGAGAACATGAAACGGATCCTTCTGCAGATTGACGATGTTGGTCGACTGATGACCGAGCACGTGGTTGAGACGCTCCGGCGACATCGAGTGCTGCAGGATGGTCGTCAACAGCAGAATCACGAGCCACACACAGGTCACGGGAGCCGAGCGGATTCGATCCCAGATCCACACTCCGGCGCTCGTTGGTCGGTCCACCTGGTCTCCCACTCGTCAGGCCCCGGTAATCAGTGTGCCGGTCGAGCGACGCTCGCGCCGGGGACCGGGACAACATTCAACGCGCGATGAGCCGCACCACGATGCCCAGCACGATCCCAATCGCCCCGGCGATCGCACCGATCGTCGCCCACCAGGTGAGGTCGTTGGCCAACGCATCGGTGGCCGCTCGGGTCAATGCGTTGCCGGTGGAGTGATTGACGAACTGGCGGTGGACCAGGGTCGTCGCGTTCAATGCCGCCAGCCAGCTCAGCAAGGCCGCCAGTAACCCACCCAGACCGAGTGCGATCAGCACCGTACCGCGTCGTCGGGCGATGAGCAGGGCGAGCAGGGCGGCGATCACCGCAATCGCGGTCGCTACGTATCCGATCGTCGTGATCTGTTGTCCGACTGTGTGATACCGACCGGCATCGAGCCCGCTACCCTCGGCCATCGGCACCTCGATCGTGCCCGGTACCGACGTCACGAACGGCAGGTTGGCGCTCTTGAGCGCCCGGTTCACCATCGCGGTGATGTCGAGTTGCATCTCCTGGGAGTTGCGCAAGGGAGCGGGATCGAAGAGCCAGGAATGCTGCTGTCGGACGAGATCTGCGAAGTCGGCGGGGAAGTCCGGTCCCTGCGTGTAACGCTTCGCGAAGGGTTCGATCAGCGTCGACGCTCCGGGCACGTTGACCCGGGAGGACACCTGGTCGGTGATCTCATCGGCGATGAACGCCTGCACCTGTGGGTCGTGCGCAAGCGGCGCAGCCACGTCGACGAAACCGTCGGCATCGATCACCCGCTCGGAGGCCCACATCGACGGCAGAGCGACAACGATGGCCACCATCGCGACAAGGGTCAGCAGCGCACTGAGAAACGTTCGCACCGGCACGAGGGTACCTGCCCAAACTGCCGATCCCTCACCCGTCAGGATTCACTCGTCGGCGATGAGCCTGGCCCGACCGACGATCAACGGATCGGGGGTGCCCACGAGCTCGTCGTTCTTGCCCTTGTAGTCGAACAGACTGAGCACATGACGCATCGCGTTGATCCGCGCGCGCTTCTTGTCGTTGCTCTTGACTACCGTCCAGGGCGCGATGTCGGTGTCGGTCTTGGCGAACATCGCCTCCTTGGCCGCACCGTAGGCGTCCCACTTGTCGAGCGACGCCAGGTCCATCGGGGACAGCTTCCACTGGCGGACCGGGTCGATCTGCCGGATCGCGAAGCGGGTGCGCTGTTCGAGCGGACTGACCGAGAACCAGAACTTCACCAGATTGACGCCGTCGTCGACGAGCATCTTCTCGAACGCCGGGACCTGATCCATGAACTGGTCGTACTGCTCGGGGGTGCAGAAACCCATCACCCGCTCGACGCCGGCCCGGTTGTACCAGGAGCGGTCGAAGAAGACCATCTCACCGCCCGCAGGCAGATGCTGCACGTACCGCTGGAAGTACCACTCGGTGGACTCCCGTTCCGAGGGCTTCTCCAGCGCGACGACCCGGGCGCCGCGGGGATTGAGATGCTCGTTGAACCGCTTGATCGTCCCGCCCTTACCCGCGGCGTCGCGGCCCTCGAACACCAGCAGGTGACGCTGGCCGGTCTGCTTGGACCATTTCTGCAATTTCAGCAGTTCGATCTGCAGCCTGCGCTTGGTCACCTCGTACTCGCGGCGACTCATCCGCTCCTCGTACGGGTAATCCTCACGCCAGGTGTCGACGACGTTGCGCTCGGGCAGCGTCAGCAGCACCGGATCGTCGTCGTCGTCGTCATTCACCTCGAACTGGGTGGTGTCGTGCAGATCGACGAGGCTCTGCAGCGCTTCGCGCCCGTTGAGCTTGCTGAAGTCGGGGCCCAGGGTCTCCAGGTCGTGTAACTCGGTCACGGATCAACGATATTCGGCGGTCACGAACGTCGCGTGTCGAAGAGGTGAACGAAGAGACCTCCAGATCATCTGCGAAATCAGACGGACCTGAACAGACCTGAGGAGTCGAACCCGCGAAATCAGTTGTGCAGGTCGATCGAGCCGTACTTGAGGCACGCCTTGCCGCTGGTGGTGTCGGCGGCCGCGGCGAAACCGCCCGAGCAGGCGACGCCGGGCTGACCAGAGTAGGCCTGGCCGCCCCAGCCGCCGATGGCGACGGAGTATCCGCCGACGCGGGCCTGGGCGACCGCGAGCGCCTTGGGGCCGGTCGTGATGGAGTAGGAGGTGCCGTTGGTGGTGGCTCCGGCCAGCGCCGACGAACCGGGCGCCTGGTTGATCGCGTTGGCGTTGCCGCCGCGGTCGGACACAGCCACCGCCGTACCCCCGCCGGTCTCCTGCGCGCTGGCGCTGCTGCCCACACCGGCGCGCGCGCCGCACCCGCTGGTGCCCCGAATCTGTTGCACCTCATGGCCATTCGTCGCATTGCAGATGACCGCCTGGGCGCCACCGCCACCGAGGCCGAGACCCCAGATCGCTCCCGCGCCGCCGACGGCGACAATCAGGGCTCGTGCCGCAAACCTATGAGAACGCAACGCGAATCGGCCTCCTCGCCGTATTGGGACGGCCATCTGGCGATAGCGGAAGTGCGGATCAGATGGTCGGACTGAGCACAGCGTACTCCCGTCGCCGACACCGCCGGACTCGGTCGCGCAACGGCATCTCTGGCCACCGACGGGCCGACCGGCACCGAACCACCCGGACACCAACGGGGCCTGATGATCGAAATCGGCAGGCCCCGTTGTGTTGTGACGTATGACTTCAGGCTTGTGCGCGGCGCTCCGACTCTGCGGTGAGACCTTTCTTGGCAGTCTCCACAGCCGTCTTCTGACCACGTTTGACGAGCATGCCGGGCAGCTTCACCTTGAGGTCGATTTCGAGCTCGAACTCGACATGCGAACCGTCCCCCGACGGCGTCACCGTGTACTTGCCCTGTTGCTCGGCCAGCATCTTGGACTCGATGAGACTCCAGGAGCAGGTGTTCTCGGTCCACGCGTACGAGACGGTCTGGTCGTCGTTGACGCCCACGGCCGCGACGGTCATGGTGACCTGATCGGGCGTGCCGTCGTCGTGTTCGGACACAATGGTGGCCGACTTGTGAGGGCCAGACCATTCCGGTAGCGATTCCACATCCATCAGCACCTCCATCACGACCGACGGGGGTGCGGCGACATCGAACTCGGTTCTCGCAGACACAGCCATGCGCAGAATCTACCGCGCGGTGCAGTGCCGCGGCAGGAGAACCTCGACGGAGCGGGCTCAATCCGGCGCCGGATCCTTCAGACCTCTCGGTCGACGAGGTTCAGCGGCCACGCCTCGTCGGGAATGTCGCGCACGCTACAGGCGATGTCGGTGGCGGTGAACCAGCCACGGAAGTGCAGGATCTCCCCGATCACCGGGTTGCGGACGGTGGCGTCACACCGGAACCGCTGACGTTCCTCATCCCACCCCTCGATGTACTTCATCTGAGCGCCGAACAGGCCCTTCATCCCGACCTTGGGCCCGCGGCCCAGCCAGCGCATCGGTCCGCTCTCCAGCAGCAGTTCACCGGCATCGGTCACCGACGGCTCGATCGGGTAGAGCAGTTCGGGTCCATCCCCGAAGTAGTCGACGAGGCCGGCGCGTCCGGCTACGAGCAGCGAATTCAGTTTGCGGGTCCCCGAGGAGTAGTCGAAGCTGCGCAACACGGCCAGATTCTCTCGACCCAATTCGTCGGTGTAGCAGTAATGCCCTTGGCTGAACGGCACCATCCGGCTGGTCTTCGACGGCAGCGCGTTTCGTTTGCCGTAGTACCAGAAAAACGGTGGCGGCAGCGCCGGGGTGATGTACACCGACTCGAGGATGCCGGTCCCGATCTGGGCGACGTTCGAGGTGGAGTCGATGCTGTAGCGCCACGCGATATTGGGGTGCAGTCGGTCGAAGTCGGAGCCGAGGACATCTCGGTACACCGGAGTCATCCCCCCACCACCTCCCGCAAATGTGTATCCCACGACACGTTTGAACGAAAAACCTACTATGTCGTCGTTCACATCGGGAGCCCGAGGTGGTCGGGGCCCGCGCGAATCAGTGCCCCACGGTAGGGGTTCAGTGTGCGGCGGCGTCGCAGAGGCGTGCGAGCTCACCGATGACCTGATCGAGTGGCGCCACGCTGCGCTGCGTCTGACACAGCCCGACGGCCCCCTCGATGGCGGCGACAACCAGGTTGGCCAGAGAATCCGCGCGCTCGGGGGCAACGCCCTCGGAGATCAACCGGGCTGCGATCAGCCGTAACCAGTTGCCGAAGATCTCGTCGGCCTCATCGGCGACGGATGGCTCCGAACGTCGGGCGAGACCGCCGGCGAGTACCGGGCAGCCGAACTGGAAGTCGGTGGCGACCAGCATCCGACGCCACACATCGCCGATCGCGGTGATGGCTTCGGCGGGTGAGCCGGGATGCTGAGCGCCTATTCGGGTGGCGATGAAGTCGCCCGCGTAGCGCACGGCTTCGGTCATCAACTGCGTCTTGCCACCCGGGAAGTGGTGGTAGATCGAGCCACGCGGGGCTGAGCTGGCCGCAATCACATCACCGATCGACGTAGCTGCCACACCATCCCTACCGAGGAGATCGGCGGCGTGCACCACCATGCGCTCGCGCGGTCCGCGCGAGCCGGTCTTGGTCGTCACGATGTCGGCGGCCTCGTCAGCCATCGGACCTCAACTCCTATGTCGACCTTCATCATCCGCCCCGTCTATGCAACCATACATAATCACGACGACGTCAACGAACCCATCGTCAACCACCACATCGACATCGGCGACCGCCAGGCGACCGCAAAGGGCATGGTGTTCGCCGCCGACGGGACGCTCGTCACGCACGGCACGACGACGCGCATCGCGTTCCGGCACCGCCGATCTCTTGGGATTGCCGGAATGCCTACTGCTGCAGCGGTATCCGCATCCACGGGCTGCTCGGATCGGTGAGCAGCATAGTCAGCACCGGACGCGTGCGCGCACAGGACTCGTCGGCCGCGGCAGCGGGGTCACGGGCATCCTCGGCCGACGCCAGCGCCCGACCCCACTCGAAGCCGAGCGCAAACGCCGTCCAGTCGGCGTAGCGTTGCTGCGCGCGCCGGCCCAGATCGATGATCGCCGCCCATGCCCAGGTCTCCTCGACCAGTCCCACGCGATGACACATCCGCACCAGTTCAACAGCCTGCCCGAGTTCCCACGCCGCGGTGCTGACCGGCACCTGCTGCGGCAGGGTTCGCGAGAGCGCGATGGCCTGCGCGACGGTGCGCACTCTGGCGGCGTCGCCACCACCGGCGGCGCCGATCGCGTCGGCAGCAGCCGGGTCGAGCCGCATCGCCGACCGCGGCGATCCCGGCTGCGTGTGCGCCAGTCCCGCGAGAACGGCGTCGTAGTCGGCGGTGACCAGTCCGAGGGCCAGTAGTTCGGTGGTGTCGACGACTGACGCGGTGTCGGTGATCGCCCACGCCCGACGGATGATCTTGCGGATCGAACGATCGCTCTCCGCCATCGTCAGGTGGTCGACGGGATCCGTCGACGTGGTGACGGCGAAGAATGCGCCACACGCCAGCCCGCGGAGCTGCTCGAGGGTTCCGGGGTGGCCGCTCCATCGGATCGGGCCACCGGTGGCCGGCGTCGGCGACGCCATCATGGTGGGCGGCGCGGCCATCATCGTCGGTGGCGTCGCGACCGCTCTGGGCGGCGCGGGGACAGCCGTCGGTGAGCTGGTCGCCGTGACCACGGTTGGCGAGCTCACCACAGAGTTCTCGGCACCACCGAATGCCGCTCGCAGCGCGGCGGCGAAGTCACGACATGACCGGTAGCGCTGCTCCGGGTCGATCGCGCGCGCACGGTTGATCACCTCCGCAACCTGCGGCCCGACCGCGCTCCCCAGCATGTCGATCGCGGTGCGGGCGAGTTGCGCCTGATCGTCGGCAGGTTGGGCCGACCCGGCGAGAACGAACCCCGTCAGGTATGGGTGGCGTTGCGCGTCGAGCAGGATCTCGCCGGCCCGCAGGTCGGAGTGTACGAGGCCCTGCGCATGCGCATGATCGAGGGCGTCGGAGACCGCCGCGACGATATCGACGACCGCATGCGGCGGCAGCGGCGTCCCGGATTGGGCGAGGAGGGCCCCGGCATCACTGCCGTCGATGTAGGACGTCGACACCCACAGAACCCCGTCACTGCCGCTGTCACCACCACCGTTGCCACTGCCACCCCGGTCGTGTACCGGGACGATATGCGGATGCAGCAGCGACGAGGCGATGTCGACCGCACGAGCGAATCGGGCGCGGGCGTCGGCATCGTCACCGACCGCGGAGTGCGGTAGCGTCAGGACATCGCGTCGGGGCAGCCTCGGATGATCGGCCAGATACCGCTCGCCGAGGGCACCGGAACCCAGCCTCCGCACGATCCGGTAGCCGACGAGGTCGTCGCCCACGGACAGAGTCGTCATGAGCAAGGACGCTACCGCAAGGCCAGTTCAGGAAGGACCTCCCGAAGCCGCCGTTGGTCCTCGACGCCGATCTCGAGGCCGCGGCTGAAATACCCCTCGATCCCGGCGTTCGCCACGTCCACCTCGGTGAAGGCCGCGTCGAAGTAGCCGGCATCCACACCCGGGTACCGGAAGCAACCAGGAGGTCGGGATAGCCACCGGGCTGCGGCAAAGTCGTCGAACACCGATCGACAGGCCGGGACGAGGCGCCGGTGGTGAGCAGATAGTCATGGTGGACAACGCCTTTCACCACGGCCATCAAGGCAAGAGGATGCCGCCGACCCGCCGGTCCAGCCCTTGCCGGTGGTGCAGCGAAACAGGGCGGGCGCTCGATGCCCGCCGAGGAGCGGACGACAGAGGGACCGATCGGACGAGCGCGCGCTGGGCAGCGGCGCCAGGTCATCGTAGGTGTCCGAGATCAGGTGCCGGGCCTTGCCGCCGGACAGTCCCTTACCGACCATTGCCACCGTCTTCGGATCCGATGTGAGGGCCCCGATGTGGGCCGGGATCGCCATGACCGAGTCGCCCAGCACGTCGAGGTGGATGTCGTCTGTGACGTCGTCGAGGTGGGGATCGGGCAACGCCTTGCGCTCGGCGGCCGACCGCAGATCGTGCGCGGGCCAGCACCTCGAGGTGCGGCAGGTCGGCGGTGGCCATCGCGGAGAAGTCCGTTGACCGGTGTAGCTGTCCCGACCGGATCGTCCGATTGTCGGCGGTCGTCCATCCGCCGAGCTCGCACGGATTGGCGGGGTCTGGACGGAACTGGAAGCACCCGGCGGCGAGGCCATCGCACGAGAATCCCCAACAGGCGCCCACCCGGAGGTCGGTCGCATCGGGCAATTTCACCTCTCGTTCGGATATCCTGAACGCCGTGGTCGAGAACTCCCCCTCCGGACGTCACCCCGGCGCCCGGATCCGCCGCGCACGCATGAAGAGTGGGGTGTCCCTTCGTGAGTTCTCCCGTCAGATCGGGATCAGCCCTGCGACGCTGAGCGCCACCGAGAACGAGCGGACAGGCATCAGTGTCGAACGACTCGAGACCATCGCCGCGGCGCTGGGCATCCACCCCTCAACACTGCTCGATGACGGCCCCCCACCCGGCTTCGACGAGCCGGGGAACACCGACGACGAGGCGGGCACCTCACGGGCGTGGCGCGACTTCGGCGGAGCCGAAGTCGCCGACCCGGTTCTCGACGCGGCACTGAGTTGCATTGTGGCCAAGGGATATCACGGGTGCTCCATCCGCGACATCGCCGACGCCGCAGGCCTGTCAGTGGCGTCGCTGTACCACCATCACGAGAGTAAGCAGGCCATGCTCGTCGATCTGTTCGACCAGACGATGACCGAGTTACTCGATCGCGCGAACGGAGCGCGGGACGACGCGGGCGGCGACCCCGTGCGCGCCTTCACCCTGATGGTGGAAAGCCTTGTCCTGTATCACAGTTACCGTCGACGATTGTCGTTTCTCGGCGCCACCGAAATGCGCAGCCTCATCGAGCCCAACCGGCGTCGGATCGCTGATCGGCGCATCGCGCTGCAACGCATGTTCGACACGGAGGTCGATCGCGCCGCCGCGCAGGGCCGGTTCGGAGCGCCGCGCCCCCGTGATGCCTCCCGCGCGGTCGTCGGACTGTGTATCGGCGTCGCCGACTGGTACGACCCCAGCGGCCCCGACACCCCCGAGCGGATCGCCGCGCTCTACACCCGGTATGCCCTCAATCTCGTCGGTGCACGCCCGTAGTTCAGCTAGATACACCCCAAATGTTCGGATATGCCGAACAGCGCAAGACGGTCTGCACCTCCCACCCCGACGTGATGGTCGCCGGTTCCACTGTCTGATCACAGTATTGACAGGTGCGAGACCAGCAGGCACCCTTAACGTGACCGATCGTTCGCTCAGCCTTGCTTGGGCATCGAGCACTCCCACCGAGAGGACCCACCCGTGACCGCATCCGAGAAGACGCTGCAAGGACGCACCGCCATCATCTCCGGCGGCAGCCGAGGAATCGGTGAGGCCATCGCGGTCCGGCTGGCCCGCGCGGGCGCCAACATCACCCTGCTTGCCAAGACCGCCGATCCGCATCCGAAGCTTCCCGGCACCATCTACACCGCGGCGCAGGCCATCGAAGAGGCCGGGGGACAAGCACTGCCGATCGTCGGCGACATCCGTGACGACGAGCAGGTCGCCGATGCCGTCACCGCGACCGCCGAACGCTTCGGCGGAATCGACATCGTCATCAACAACGCGAGCGCACTGAACCTCACCGCCACCGCCGAGATCGACATGAAGCGTTACGATCTCATGCAGGACATCAACGCGCGTGGCGCATTCTCCTTGTCCCGCAGCGCAATCCCTTATCTGCGCAAGTCTGACCACGCCCATGTGCTGACCCTGTCGCCGCCGATCTCTCTGGAGCCGCACTGGTTCGACGAGATCGGCACCGCCTACACCGTGTCGAAGTTCTCCATGACGATCGTCGCCCTGGGCCTGTCACGAGAACTGGCCGCCGACGGCATCGCGTCGAACTGCCTGTGGCCGCGCACCACCATCAACACCGCTGCCGTGCGGAACATCCTGAGCGAGAAACTGATCGCCCGCAGCCGCAGCACCGAGATCATGTCCGACGCCGCCTACGCCATCCTGTCGAAGGACCCGGCCGCGGCCACCGGCCAGTGCTACATCGACGACGAGGTGCTCTCAGCCAATGGGGTGACCGACTTCGCAAAGTACCGGTCGGTGGACAGCGACGACGAGCTGGAGCTCGATTTTTGGACGACTCGCAGGTGATCAGCTAGGGCTCTGCGGCATGGCGCAGACGCCGTCTACGCACACCGCTCCGGCATCACCGAGCATCGCCAACACCGTTGTTGGGGAGCCGGTGTCGGCCTCAGTGGGCGACCAGACGCCTTCGCCGATCCGCTCCTCCTCAGGCATCAGCGTGCTCCCGCGCAACCGTGCGCAACGCATCGGCGAAGGTCTCGGGCGCCTGTGCACCCGAGAGCCCGTACCGTCCGTCGATCACGAAGAACGGGACGCCACTGATCCCGTACGCGCGGGCCTGCGCGATATCGGCGGCCACGGAGCCGGCGAAGGTGCCGTCAGTCAAAGCCTGTAGCGCGTCGTCACGGGCGAGTCCGATCTCGCCGGCGAGATCGGCGAGGTCGGTAGCCCGTCCCACATGCCGACCCTCGGTGAAGTACGCGCGAAATAACCGCTCCACCATGTCGAGCTGGCGCCCGTGGGCCTTCGCGAAGTGCAGTAGCTCGTGCGCCTTGACCGTATTGGTGTGCTGCAACGCGTCGAAGTCGTAGGTCAATCCCTCATCGGCGGCGATCGCAGTGACATGCGCGAGCATCTGCGCGACGTGATCGCGGGCAATACCCTTGTGGCCGACCAGGAAATCGACCTCGGTGCCGTCGAAGTCTACCGGGGTGTCGGGAGCCAGCTCGAAGCTGTGATAGGTGACGGTGACCCGATCGGCGAGGCCCGATTCGGAAAGACCGGCCTCGAACTTCCGCTTCCCGATATAGCACCACGGGCAGGCAATGTCGGACCACACGTCGACGGGGATCGTTGAACTCACGAGCGGTTCAACCGTCATCATCGGGAGCGTATTCCGGGCCGCACGTGAAACTGCCGCAGACGGTCGGCTGCTGGCGCGACGTTCGGCGGAATCTGCCCACAACGCCGAAGGCCGGCCACCCTGTACGGGTGACCGGCCTTCGTACTGTCGAACGTCAGAGGGAGACCGGGCTCAGAAGCCCATGCCGCCCATCTCGTCGCCACCTGGCATTGCCGGGGCCGGGTTCTTCTCCGGCTTGTCGGCCACGACGGCCTCGGTGGTGAGGAACAGCGCCGCGATCGAGGCTGCGTTCTGCAGCGCCGAGCGGGTGACCTTCACGGGGTCGTTGATGCCAGCGGCGAGCAGGTCCTCGTAGATGCCGGTACCGGCGTTGAGGCCGGTGCCCTTCGGCGAGTTGAGGATCTTGTCGGCGACGACGCCCGGCTCGAGGCCGGCGTTGAAGGCGATCTGCTTGGCCGGAGCCGAGAGCGCAACCTTGACGATGTTGGCACCGGTTGCCTCGTCGCCCTCCAGCGAGAGTCCGTCGATGACGGGCTCGGACTGCAGCAGGGCCACGCCACCACCGGCGACGATGCCCTCTTCGACGGCAGCCTTTGCGTTGCGGACTGCGTCCTCGATGCGGTGCTTGCGCTCCTTGAGCTCGACCTCGGTGGCCGCGCCGGCCTTGATGACCGCAACACCGCCGGCCAGCTTGGCCAGGCGCTCCTGCAGCTTCTCACGGTCGTAGTCCGAGTCGCTGTTCTCGATCTCGCTGCGGATCTGCGCCACGCGACCGGCGATCGCGTCGGCCTCGCCGGCACCGTCGACGATGGTGGTCTCGTCCTTGGTCACCACGACCTTGCGAGCGGTGCCCAGCAGCTCGATGCCCGCACCCTCGAGGGACAGGCCGACCTCTTCGCTGATGACCTCGCCACCGGTGAGGATGGCGATGTCGGCCAGCATGGCCTTGCGACGGTCACCGAAGCCCGGAGCCTTGACGGCGACGGACTTGAAGGTGCCACGGATCTTGTTGACCACCAGGGTCGAGAGGGCTTCGCCCTCGACGTCCTCGGCGATGATCAGCAGCGGCTTGCCGGCCTGGATGACCTTCTCCAGCAGCGGCAGCAGATCCTTGACGGTCGAGACCTTGCCCGAGACGAGCAGGATGTAGGGATCCTCGAGGACCGCTTCCTGACGATCGGCGTCGGTCACGAAGTAACCCGAGATGTAGCCCTTGTCGAAGCGCATGCCCTCGGTGAGCTCCAGCTGCAGCCCGAAGGTGTTGGACTCCTCGACGGTGATGACACCTTCCTTGCCGACCTTGTCCATCGCCTCGGCGATGAGCTCGCCGATGGACGGGTCGCCCGCGGAGATGCCGGCCGTCTGAGCGATCTGCTCCTTGGTCTCGACCTCCTTGGCGCTCTTGAGCAGCGACTCGGTGACAGCCTCGACGGCCTTCTCGATGCCGCGCTTGAGGCCGAGCGGGTTGGCGCCGGCGGCGACGTTGCGCAGACCTTCACGCACGAGAGCCTGGGCCAGAACGGTGGCAGTGGTGGTTCCGTCGCCAGCGACGTCGTCGGTCTTCTTGGCAACTTCCTTGACGAGCTCCGCGCCGATCTTCTCGTACGGGTCCTCGAGCTCGATTTCCTTGGCGATGGAGACGCCGTCGTTGGTGATGGTGGGGGCGCCCCACTTCTTCTCCAGGACGACGTTGCGACCCTTGGGGCCCAACGTCACCTTGACAGCGTCGGCGAGGCTGTTGAGGCCCCGCTCGAGGCCGCGGCGGGCCTCTTCGTCGAACGCGATTTGCTTGGCCATGGGTAAGTGATCCTCCGATAGGGGGTGACACTAGGTTTCGTATGGCCGGAACTCGGTGCCCGCGACGGACGACCGGCGTGTCATGTGCCGATCTCACCGTCCCGACCTGGCACTCGCGATCCGTGAGTGCCAACGTCCGTTTTAGCACTCGACCATGGCGAGTGCAAGGTCTGGTCGGACCTCCTCAGCCGTGGGCCACGAGCAGCGGCACGAGTTGTTCGTCGGCGGCCCACGCGCCGTGGTGCCCGATCATCCTCGCCTCGAGCGGTTCTGCGGCGCCGCGGACCAGCACGGTGCGGTCGCGGGCGACGGCCACGACATCACCGATCCGTTGCGCGATGTCCGGATCCACCACGATGCCGAACCACGCCTCGTCGACGGCCTGCTCGCGGGTGGCGACGCGGGCGTCGGCGCCGAGTTCGGTGGTCCACGTGGCGAGAACGTCGTCGCGGGCGCCGTCGGCGACGTAGAGGTGGCGCACCCGCGGTTCCCCGGCGATCATCTCCACCCCGGCCGTCCAGTGCGGGTCCGCGTCGAGGTCGACGCGCCGTCCCGCGGCGAGCATGCCGTGATCACCGGTGACCGCGAGCACGGTATCGGCCGGCAGATCCGCGGCGAGGTCGGCGACGAGTGCGTCGACGGTGCGCAGGGTGCGCACCCATTCCGGTGAGCCGGGGCCGTATCGGTGTCCGGCGGCGTCGAGGTCGGAGAGGTAGGCGTAGACGAATCCCCGGCCCGACCGCTGCGACAGCGCGGTGCCCACACCCTCACGAACGAGGTCGGGTGTATTGGCGGCCAGATGGCGTCCGGTGGCGCGGAAGGCCACCTGGGTCAGGCCGGTACCGCGGAACTCCCCGGGCATCACGTAGCTGATCGACACCCCGTGCTCGGCGAGTCCGGCGAGTGCGCCTGCAAGCGGGGCGACGAGATCGGGTGGATAGGTGGCCATGGCCGATGGTCCGTCGGCAGCGTCCATGGTCCAGCGCAACGCGTTGAGCATCCGGCGCGGGCCCGTGGTGCGGCAGTGGTCGTCGGGTCGGAAGGCGTAACCGATGATGCCGTGCAGGCCGCACGCGGTACCGGTGGTCAGGCTGGTGATCGAGGTGGCGGTGGTGGCCGGGAACCCGGCCCGCAGGGTGGTGGTGTGCAGTGTCGACAGCGTCGGGGCGACATCGGCATGACGGTGCAGCAACCGATCGCCGAGACCGTCGACGAGGAGCAGGACGACGTCGGCGGCCGCGACTTGCGGCATCGACGAAACTGGTTGCGGGCCGACACCCAACACACCTGCGGCCCAACCCATTACACCGGCAAGGGTGTTGGGGTGGCCGGCCCACTGGGCGGGTGGGAGTTCGTCGAGCAACTCGCCGGGGATGTCGGTGGTCATGACCCGCCATTGTGCACGAGCCGATGCACGGTCAGGACTGCAACAGCCGTTCCCAAGGATCTCGAGGTCGGCGAAGGTGACGCGGGCGGCGGCCAACCGGGCGGTAAGGCCGTCGAACACCTCGAACAACTGGCGCAGCATGTCCTCGTTGCGAGGCAGTGCTCGTCATCGCTTCGAGTAAACCGCCCGGGCCAGTCAGGCCTCCGCCGGCCCTCGCGGGCCTGACAGACCAGTTGGCGAGCCACCTCGAGTACGTCGCCGTGGCGGCCCGCAGGAACCTCGCACTGCTCTCACGACAGTCCCCATACTCGTTCCCTACTCCGTTACCTCGTCGCTCAAATATCTTGGTGATCAGCGAGATTGCGATTGATCTCCTCCGCGTGCCGACACTTGCCGTGAGCGGGGCGTCATCGTGTGCTGGGGGCCCATCGTCGAGGTCCGGGGGTGTCGATGACTGTGCCGACGACCACGTAGCATGCGGACCTCCACTGTCAGAGAGTGCCGTTTTGGCATATTGTGTCGGGACGCTTGTATGCTGAGTGCTGTGAGCGACGGACGAGTCTTGCGGGCGCGACGGCATGAGCAAACCCGGCTTGACATTTCCGACACCGCGCTCCAGTTGTTCGCGGCCAAGGGATACTCCGCGACAACGGTGGCTGAGATTGCCGAGGCCGCCAACGTTTCCGTCCGAACCTTCCACCGCTGTTTTGCAGCGAAAGAAGAGGCTATCGGCCCGGCTCTGGATGCCGGTTGGGACATGTACGTACAGGCGTTCGCGTCACGTCCACCCCACGAGAACGTGATCGACGGCCTGACCGAAGCGCTCAGGACTGCACTGGAGGGTCCTTCCGGTCGTCGGCACAGACTGTTCCTGCGCGCTTTGGCAGACTCACCTGCCCTGCACCCGGCCTGGCTGAGCGTTCACGACCGCGCTCTCAACGCCCTACGACCTGTTCTCGCGCAACGCCTTGGGATGGGTCCCGCCGATGCCCAGGCAGATTTCGCTGCTGGATGCGTGATCGAGGCCAACCGAGTCGGCGTGGAAAGCTGGGCCCGCCAGACCGACCAACCGATCCTCGACACAGTCCGGACGCTGCTGCTCTCAATTGATCATCTGTTGAGCCCTGAGGTCGGCCGACCTCCCAACGAAAGGAGAAACTCATGACATCGTCGAGTCGACTGACCGGGCGAGTTGCGTTCGTCACGGGCGCCGCCCGCGGCCAAGGACGTGCCGAGGCCGTCGCGTTCGCAGAGGAGGGGGCAGACGTCATCATCACCGACCTCTGTGCCCAGCCCACCGAAACCGACTACCCGGCCGCGACACCAGCGGATCTGGAGGAAACGGTCGCCTTAGTGAAGAAGACCGGACGGCGCGCCATTCACGCCACGGCTGATGTCCGCGATGTCGATGCGTTAACGGCCCTGGTGACCAGAGGAGTCGAAGAGTTGGGTCGGCTGGATATCGTTGTTGCAAATGCGGGAATCGTGTCCTGGGGTCGGTTCTGGGAAATGACACCACGCCGATGGAACGACATGATCGATATTAACCTCACCGGCGTATTCAACACTTTCCGCGCCGCAGTGCCAACAATGATCGACCTCGGTAACGGCGGGTCCATCATTGCCACCAGTTCCGTATCAGGTATCAAATCGCTTCCCGGACAGGCGCACTACAGCGCCGCCAAACATGGAGTCGTTGGTCTCGTGAAAACGGCAGCTATCGAGCTTGCACCGTATAAGATCCGCGTGAACTCTGTACACCCGTGGGGGGTCAACACCGCGATGGGCGGCATGGGGATCGACGGACAGAAGGTCTTTGAAGACAACCCGTCCTACGCCGCGGCCATGGGCCAGTACTGGTTCGAGCCACCAATTTCCGAGCCCGAAGACATCGCAGCATCTGTGGTCTTTCTCGCTAGCGACGACGCCCGGACCATCACCGGTATCCAACTCCCCATCGACCACGGAGCAACAAAAATCTGAAGGATTGGCGTTGTCAACTCGTGCAAGCAACGTTGCCGCGTAGCAGGCCTTCGAACTTCTCGCGGGGTATGTAGAAGTTGGGTTCGTCAAGCCGACCGTCTTCGCCGACGTGCGCAACGACAGCCCTCTCGCACAGCAGGAAGTTTTCGGCCCGGTTCTGAGCGTGATGCGATTCTCCGACGAGCAGGACGCAGGTCGATATCGCCAACGCGACGACATACGGACTGACCACATTGATGCAGACCATCGACCTGGTCCGCGCTCACCGGCTTGCTTCTCAGCTCGATGCCGGAGCCGTGTGGATCAACGGCTTCCCCGTTATGGGTGCCGCGATGCCGTTCGGCGGCTACAAACAGAGCGGTTTCGGCCGTGAAGGCGGTCGGCCCGGAAGCGCCGAGTATCTCCAAACCAAAACGGTCTTCCTCGCCAATCCATCCTGTTGCCACCAACTCCGCCCGGCGCTCCTCGCTACTGCCGTGCCGATGCACCTTGGGCTCACCAATCCGCATACTTTCCATCGTCTGGCGGAGCTCAGACACGTCGTCCTCCTCGCATACGCGGCGGTGAGGAGATATGCGTTCGGATCGAGGTCCGGGCGCGACCCGCTCTCATCAGCCCACGCCGTCAGCATGAAAGGATCTTATCGACCGGTTGCGACAACTCTCGAGATCGGCCGCGGTCCAACTGTCCTCACCGGGTCACTGATCCGACAGGGACACCTCACCGCAGCTTGCGCCGCAACAACTTCCCGGTGGCGGTGCGGGGCAGTTCGCCGACCAGCTCGATCTCGCGCGGATACTTGAAGGCCGCCAGATGATCTCGGCAGTAGTCGATGAGCTCCTGCTCGGTCGGCGCGACCATCTCCGCCGAATCCTCCTCGGCGACATCCTTTTCGGAGGCTTCCATTTCGGAGGCTTCCATTTCGGCAACAACAACGAAGGCTTTGACCGACTCGCCACGGTAGTCGTCGGGGATGCCGACCACCGCCGCGTCGACCACCGCGGGATGAGTGCGCAGGACCCGTTCGACCTCGTTGGGCCAGACTTTGAAACCGGAGGCGTTGATGATCTCACTCTTGCGGTCGATGACATAGAACCAGCCGTCGGCATCCATGAAACCGATGTCCCCGGTGCGCAACTCGCCACCGACGAAAGCCTCGGCGTCGGCTCGGGGATTGCGCCAGTAGCCGACAATCACCTGCGGGCCGGAGACCACCAGCTCGCCGATCTGGCCCGGCGGTAGATCTACGCCATCATCACCGACGACGCGCACGATGGTGTCGAACACCGGCACCCCGACCGAGAGCACCCCGGTTTCGGAGTCGACGGGCGCCTGCGCGCCGATGGGCACCATGTGCGATGGCGACGACGTCTCGGTCAGTCCGTAGACGTTGTGGATGTAGCCACCGAGACGATCCTGTAGGCGCGAGCAGATCGCCGGATCGATCGGCGCCCCACCGGACAGCCGCAGCTCCAGGGAGTCGAGATCCGTTGGCAGTAAGTCTGGTTCGTTAGCTAATGCAATGTAGGCGGTGATCACCGCAACCATAAACCGGGGCCGAGTGCGGCGGATCGCGTCGAGGACGACGTCGGCCCGGAACCGGTGAGTGAGCACTAGCGGGGACCCGGTCAGCATCGACAGCGCCGCGGCCCCGATCAGCCCGGTGACATGGAACAGCGGAGAGGCGCCGAGGATCGGCTCGGCCCCGAGAGCACACCATCGTCGGTAGACGTGCGCGCTGAACACAACGTTGGCGTGGGTCAGACACGCTCCCTTCGGCGGCCCGGTGGTCCCGGAGGTGGCCATCACCACCGCGATGTCCCGCGGACCGATCGGTCGAGGCGCAAAGCCCTGTCGCGCTTGCCCATTGGAGATCAGTGTGCGCAGGTCGACGGCATCGGCGACGGAACGGCGGGCGGCCTCGGTGAATAGCCTCGGCTCGTCGACCGGACCGCTCGGCCCGTCCAGCGGCGATGTGGTGATCACGACGCGCACGCTGCAGGTACCGTCGGCGAGCAGTGGTGAGACCACGTCGAGGTAGAGGTCGTCGAGTGCGACCAGCGCCGTCGGCATGTGGTCGTGGAGTCGTTGCCGGAGCTCGTCGGCGGTGACCATCGGGCTGATGAGCGCGGCACTCCCGCCGGCCCGCCACGCCGCGACGAGACAGATGACGAACGCGGGGTCGTTCTGGAGGAGCATCGCGAGTCGATCGCCGGGTGCGAAACCGCGGGCGACCAGCAGACCGGCCACCGCATCGGCAGCCTCGTCGACCTCGCGCCACGTCATCGTTTGTCCGAGGTACTCCAGCGCGTTGTCATTGGGCCGGTCGGCGACGGTCGCCTCGAACATCTGTAGTGCATTTGCAGCGCCCAGTGTCAGGTGCGCACCCAGATCCGGCGCATAGTGGACCAACCACGGGCGCCGGTCGTAGTCGCCGGGGCCCGGGCCGTTGGTTGATCGTCGCGGATCGGGATCCTCTGGTGAACGCATCGCGTGCGTGAGTCTACGGCCGCAACCCGGGCAGCAGTGGTGAACGCACGAAACGCGGCGCGCGCCTGACTCGGCCCGTACATTGTTCAGTGTGACTGAACCTGCGGTGGGCGGTGCGGTGCGACGGGCGAGGGAAAGCGCGGGGATGACCCTGCGCGATCTCGCCGGGCGCCTCGAGGTCAGCGTCGGCACGATGAGCGCGATCGAAAACAACAAGGTCGCCGTCACCGTGGAACGACTCAACGCCGTCGCCGCGGTGCTCGGGGTAACCGCCAGCGCCCTGCTGGCCGGCGATACCTTCGTCCGTCCGACCCCGGCGCGTGGGGATGACGACTGGCGACACTTCGCCGACCTCGACCTCAACCCCGTCCTGGCCGCCGCGGTGGAGGTGTTCACCGAGACCGGCTATCACGGCGCCACTATGCGCGTGGTCGCCGGCGCGGCGGGGATCAGCGTCGCCGGCATCTATCACCACTACCGGAGCAAACAGCAGCTACTCGTTGCGCTCTTCGACGTCATGATGACCGAAGTGCAGTGGCGAATGTCGGCGGCAGCCAGCGAAAATCCGTATCCGGTACAGTCTTTCGCGCTCATGGTGGAGTCTCTCGCCCTGTGCCACACGCACCGGCGCGACCTCGCCTTCATCGCCGCCACCGAGATGCGCAGCCTCTCCGAGCCCGACCGAACCCGCGTCGCCGACTCCCGGCGTCGTGTCCAACAGCACCTCGACGTCGTTGCCGCGGACGCCGTGGCAGCCGGCGAGTTCACCACCCCCAACCCGCACAACACCGGACGGGCCATCGCCACGATGTGCATGGCACTGCCCTACTGGTACTCGCCCGGCGGCCCGCAATCACCGGCCGAGGTCGCCGCCGAATACGCCGAGCTGGCTCTGGCGATGATGGGCCATCGAGTTCAGCAGAACTGAACTCGCCCAGCCCGCCTCGGCGCCCGAACACCGCTACGCCAAGGGGGTTGACGCACCCCGGGGGCATCTGTGATGCTCATCTCACTGAAACCGACCTGAACGATCGCTCGGACAGTTCAGAACATTCGCTCATCACTGGAGGATCAACGATGACCACCGCTCCCGAAGTTCCTGCACTCACCGAACTCCTCGACAATGCGCCGACCAACTGGGGCAAATGGGGCCCCGACGACGAGATCGGCAGCCTCAACTACCTGACCGCGGAACAGGTGATCACCGGCGCGTCGCTCATCAAGAAGGGCGCGCTGTTCACCCTGCAACGCCTGATCGGAGACCCGAAGGGTGACCCGGTCTGGCCGGGCCGCAGCCCCGCCACCCGCGAGATGATCCTCGACGAGTCGCACTGGGACGAAGGTGGCGACGGCCCCGCGTTCCCCGGCGGCCTGCACTACGCCGACGACAAGATCAACGCATTCCTGCAGGGCTCCACGCAGTACGACGCCCTGGGCCACGTCTGGTATGACGGCAAGATCTGGAACGGGTATGACGCTCGGACCACGATCGGCGGTCTCGACAAGGCGAGCGTCGAGCCGATCGCCGAGCGCGGCGTCGCCGGCCGGGCCGTGCTGCTCGACATGGCACGCTTCCGCGGTGTCGCATGCCTCGGCCCGCGCGAGACCTATGATCACACCGATCTCGAAAAGTGCGCGCAGGCACAAGGAATCCAGATCAAGCCGCGGGACATCCTGATCATCCGAACCAATCATCTCGAGCTGTTCTTCCAGCAGGGTGAGAAGTTCTATGACGACTTCTGCGAGCCGGGCCTGGTCTACTCACCCGAACTCGTGGAGTGGTTCCAGGCCAGGGAGATCCCCAACCTGGTGACCGACACCATCGCTAACGAGGTCACCACCGACCCCAACAACGGTGTCGCCCTGGTGCTGCACAACGCGCTGATGCGCAACCTCGGCGTCGCCTTCACAGAAATCTGCGACTTGGAGAAGCTGGCCGCCGACTGTGCCGACGACGGTGTGTACGAGTTCTTCTATGTCGCAGCACCGTTGAAGATCCACAACGCTACCGGCTCGCCGGTCAACCCGGTGGTGATCAAGTGAGCGAGGGACTCTACGCCGCGCGACCCTGGTCATCGCTGTACCCGCCGGGCACCGCCGGTGACATCACGACGGAGTACGTGTCGGGCCTGGCGTTGTTCGACGCTGCCGTTGCCGAGAATCCCGACGACGTCTTCCTGATCTACTTCGATCAGTCGTTAACCTTCGCCGAGGTCGATCGCGCCTCGCGTGCCCTGGCGATAACATTGCGCGAGCATGGTTTTAGCGATGGAGACCGACTCGGCCTGTACGTCCAGAACAACCCGGCGTTCGTGATCGGCCTGCTGGCCGCATGGCGGGCCGGCGGAGCCGCCGTGGCGATCAACCCGATGAACAAGACTCGCGAGCTCACCTACCTGCTCACCGATTCCGGCGCCGTGGCGCTACTCACCCTCGACGATCTCTACACCGGTGTCGCCAAGGGAGTCATCGAGTCGGGGGCGACGTCGGTTCACACGGTGATCACGTGCTCCGCGTTGGATTTCCAGACGCGCAGCGATCCCCGGTTGTTCGCCGAGCTCGAACGCACCCGACCCGAGGGGACTCTCGATCTGGTAACCATCATCGACGACGTCGTCGGTGGCGATCTCCCCGAGGACTCTCCCGGCCCCGATCATCTGGCCGTCCTCGCCTACACCTCCGGGACCACCGGTAACCCCAAGGGCGCCATGAACACTCATGGCAATCTGGCATTCAACGCGCAAACCTATCGGGACTGGACCGGACTGAAACCCGGCGAAGGCATCCTTGGCATCGCGCCGCTGTTCCACATCACCGGACTGGTCGGTCACATCATGTTCGCGATGATCGCCCGCTCACCGCTGATCCTGGCACATCGCTTCGAGCCGTCGGTCATGCTCGACGCCATCCGCGAACACCGTCCGGTGTTCACCGTCGCCGCGATCACCGCGTTCAACGCGCTCGCGTCGGCACCGGGCGCGAGCGCCGACGACTTCGAGAGTTTGCGCATCCTGTACTCCGGTGGCGCGCCCATCGCCCCGGCGATGGGCGATCGGCTCGAGCAGGTCTTCGGTGCCTACATCCACAACATCTACGGACTCACCGAGACCAACTCGCCGTCGCACGCCGTACCGCTGAATGTTCGGGCGCCGGTCGATCCCGCGTCGGGGGCGTTGTCAGTAGGTGTGCCGGTGTTCAACACGGTGGTGCGCGTCGTCGACGAGGGAGGCAACGACGTCGCTGTCGGCGAGGTCGGCGAGCTCGTGACGTCGGGCCCACAGGTGGTGGCCGGATACTGGAACAAGCCAGAGGCCACCGAGAAATCGATCCCCGGTGGCGCCCTGCATACCGGTGACGTCGGCTTCATGGATGCCGACGGATGGTTCTACCTCGTCGACCGCAAGAAGGACATGATCAACGCCTCGGGCTACAAGGTGTGGCCCCGCGAGGTCGAGGACGTGCTGTACACCCATCCGGCCGTGCGAGAGGCAGCGGTGGTCGGCGTACCCGACGACTATCGCGGCGAAACGGTGAAAGCCTATGTGTCCCTGCGGGAGGGACAGTCCGTCGATCCCGACGAACTGATCGCCTTCTGTAAGGAACAATTGGCCGCCTACAAGTACCCGCGCTCGGTGGAGGTGGTCGGGGACCTCCCCAAGACCGTCACCGGCAAGATCCTGCGGCGGGAATTGCGCGATCAGAGCTGACGGGGCGGCACCCCCCTACCGCCGACGGCGCCCAGTTCAGCGCCGACAGCGCCCAGTTCAGCGCCGACAGCGCTCACCAACGCCGTAAGAGGGCTTTGTTGGGCGCTGTCGGCATGCCGGCAGGCGCTGTCGGCATGCTGGCAGGCGCTGTCGGCATGCCGGCAGGCGCTGTCGGCATGCCGACAGGCGCTGTCGGCGCGCTGGCAGGCGCTGTCGGCATGCTGGCAGGCGCTGTCGGCGCGCTGGCAGGCGCCGTCGGCGCGCTGGCAGGCGCTGTCGGCGCCGAACTCTCAGCTCAGTTTCTCCACGCAGACGGCCTTGTGCCGCTGATCGTAGGTGTAGTAGTTCGTGGTCGCGTCCGGGCAGCCGCTCTCGTCGGTCGCTGCGGGCAGTATGGCAAGAATGCGACGAGCGTCGGAATCGTGGAGCTGCACGGGACGTGCGCGGCGTCACCGAAGCTGGGCACCGTCATGCATTGTCCGACAACCCAATCGGTGTCTAGGCACAGCGCACCCTGTTGTATGCCGCCCTGGGTGAGGTAATAGGTCTGTTCGACGTCGGACGGGCAGACCTCCTTGGTCGGCGACTTGGCCACCACCACATAGCTGGCGGGCGCCTGTCCGCAGGTCGCGTGGTCGATCTTGGCGTCCATCATCGTTCCGGACAGGTAGACGCACGCTCCGATCGCGGCGTCGAAGTCGACGTCGCCGCCCGGACCCGGCGGGTGGTCGCGACGCCGACCAAGCGTGCCGCGCACACTGCCTTGCACACGGCGACGCTGGCTGCATCGAGATCGACGATGTCGGCACGGACCCCGTGCTCCTGCGGTCCGGAGACGTCGACGCACTCGATCCGCAGGCTGCCGGGCACGCCCACCCATGACGGAGCGATGACATCAGACTCGGGCGCACACGGCGGCTCGGCGTGAGTGCCGAGTCGCTTACCACGAGCGCTCGGCGACCCGCCGAAAGTTGCCGCCCAGTACCGCGGTGATGTTGTCGGCGGACCAACCCCGTTGGGCGAGATGACTTCCCAGGGTGACGAAGACCTCGGGCGTCATCCAGCGGATCGGACCCCACCTCGTGTACGACTCGTCGAACGCCTCGGGATGGTCGCGGATCTCGGCCCGGAAGTCCTCGGCGTCGAAGGAGTGATCGGTGCTGACGCCGACGTGCTCGATGCCGACGAGTTCGACCGCATACTCGAGGTGACGGGTCATCGCCTCGAGCGTCGGGGTGTTGGGGCCGAGGAAGATCCCGACACCGGTGATGCCGACGACCCCGCCGGTCGCGGCGCACTCGCGGGCCTGATCGTCGGTGATGTTGCGAGGGTGGTCCCACACACCGCGCAGGCACGAATGGCTGTAGATGACGGGCTTGTTTGACACCTCGCACAGATCCAGTCCGGTACGCACCGAGCAGTGCGAACCGTCGGGAACCATCCCGGCCGAATTCATCTTGGCGACGAGGTCTCGGCCCCACGCGGTCAGTCCGGTGTCGTCGGTATCGAGACATCCACACCCGGCGCGGTTGGCGTGGTTGTACGACGGGAGCATCGTGCGAACACCGAGGTCGACGAACCGGGCAACGTTGTCAAGGTCACCGTCGAGGGGATTGGAGTCCTCGAGATCGAAGGCCACCGCAATCCGCCCGCCCGCGGCCTCGATGTCCGACGGCGTCGATGCCAGTGCCAGGCCCGGGTGGTCGGTGATCGCGGCCCGGAAACGCCGCAGCAGCAACGACGAATCGTCGAAGCTCTGCGGCGAGTAGCCAACATTGACCGACACATACGTCGGCCCGTTGCGGTCGTATCGCCGCAGGTATCCGACGTCGGCATCGGGCCGCAGCGGCAGACATGCGTGCTGATCCCACAGAAGCGTCATACGGCCAATCCTCTCCTACCAACATGTCGTTGCGCGGCGATCGACTCCGACCGTTTGGTCGGGGCCGACCGACCGCCCACCGCACGAATGACCGGTTTCGCCGGGTGACACCCTCCGCCCCATTGTGTCGACGTCTTGAGCTTCCTCCTCACGCACCGCCAGGTACGACTGGCGGCGGCGGTCTCGACGCCGGCGGTCTCCCAGCTCTACTTGTTGGCGCAGATGGCCCGCGCCGGCGGCCTGGTCGTCATGCTGCTCGACGTGATCTCGCGGACCGGGCAACCGATCGTGATCGCCGCGCTCGGCTCCCTGATGATCGTCTACGTGCTCGTGGGCGGAATGCCAGGCACCGCCTGGGCGCAGTTCATCGAGGCCGTCCTGCTGATCGCGGGTAACGCGCGTTCACGCCCGTCGCCCAATACGGCGAGTCGGTGAAATCGCAGATCAACTTCACCTCTCAGGAGGCATAGCAGTGGCCCTCGGCACCGCCGGACCACCGCATGCGCTGATGCGGTTTTTCCACCTTCTCGACCGCGAAGCGTCTCGGCACCCTTCACCCACGACATCTACTCCAGCGTCATCACGCACGGCAAGGTCATCACGCACGGCATGGTCCGTGCGGACGGCAAGGTCAATGAGGACGACCAGGGCCACGTATCACGCTATGCCACAATCACTCTCGTTGACATCGGAATTGTGCTCGGCATCCTCGCCAACGGCCGGGACGTGGCCTTACCAGTGATCCTGACGTCTACCATCGCCGCCGCGGCCAGTCTGCCGACCACCGTGGATGCGCTCTACCACAAGCGCTTCAACACCCACGGTGCACCGTGGGGAACCCAGCGTCGTCTTGATCCCGCCGGCCTTCGTGCTCGGTATGGTCGGCACACGGACCACGCCGCCGGAGCGCATATCCCGGATCTCCAGGCCGAGATGGAGGTTCGCTCGCTGAACGGCGTGTGCGCCGAAGAGGCGGCGTCGCACTGGCACGCCGTCTAATGACCCGAAGGCGCGTTTCCCGAGGCGATCTCGGGAGATACACCTCTACCATTCGGGCATGACCAACTGCATCTTCTGCGCGATCGTCGCGGGTACGGCACCGAGTGTCCGGGTGTCGGAAACGGAAGTCACCTACGCATTCATGGACATCGCGCCGGGTAACGATGGCCATCTGCTGGTGATCCCCAAGCGCCACAGCACCGATCTACTCGACATCGACCACCAGGATCTGACCGCGGTCACCCTCGAAGCACAGCGGATCGCCCGCGCCGTGGTCGGCGACCTCGACGCCGACGGCGTGAATCTCCTCAACTGCTGCGGCGCCGACGCCTGGCAGACCGTCTTCCACTTTCACCTGCACGTCATACCGCGTTACGCCGATCCGGACCGGGACCGCCTGCGACTGCCCTGGCAGCCGGGTGTCCCGGGAAATCGACAGGTGATGACAGACTTCGCGGATCGGCTGTCGGTGGCGCTGGGCTGAGGCGCACTGAGCCGGGGCTACTCGGCGTCGCGGGGGCGTCGTCTTCCCCAGATGTCGTCCCGCCGTGGGGTCGCAGCGCCGCCGCTGCGACGAGTGCTGTCCACACCTGGTGGTGGCCGAGATCGTGATTCGTGTGAGCGACCTTCATCCGCATGCCGACGATCGGAGTCCACGGCCGGCCGCCGAACGTGTCGCGCAATCGCGCCGGGAGGTGGTTCGTCTGATGCACGGGACTACATCTCTGCCGACTGTCGAGACCGTCCGCCGGTGTCACCGGATACCCAGCACGACGATGTCGTTCACGGTGTTCGGTCGATCGTGGCGCAAGCAGGTCATGAGGATCGCGCCGGGTACCGGCAGAACCCCGGATGCCTTGTCGCAAGGCGCGGGTCGCATCGTTGCCTGCCCATCGGCGGCGATCACCGCCACGACATTCGGTTCGGTCGTGGCCACCACCCCGCTCACGACGCCATCGCCGACGGCGGCGAGTCGTTGTCCGACCGGAATGTCGTCGGGTATTCCATTCGGGTAGAGATCGGCACCACGGATGGTCGAGAACGACGCGCTTCGCACATCGACCATCCCGCTCATGGGTCGGCCGTTGACGCCATTCCAGTCGGTTTGCAGGTAACGGGCCTGGTCCACCGGCCTCATCAACATGCTCGGACCGGGTGTGCCGGGCACCGTGGTGACCGAACCCTTCTGTGACACATCGACAATCGCCAGCTTTCGCTCGTGGATCACCCGGCGCTCCACCACTATCGCCGTGCGATCGCCATCCACCGCGATGATTGACGCCTCGGAGTCCGGCGACGACGGTAGCCCGATGGTGCGCGTGACTCCCGATGTCGCATCGAATGTCACGAGCGATGGTCGCTCCCCGCAGGCCGATACGGCCACCAACGCCGACGACGTCGTTGTCACCCCGGAGTCGTCGGAACACTCACGGTGCGGTGCGGTCCATCGCGTGTGGCCGGTGCGGACATCGAGCGCTCCGATCGTCATGGGGTTGTCGTAGCGGTCGTAGGTCATGACACCCACGATCGACCCCTTGGTGCCCCCGGGTACCCGAACTCGCCAACCTTCGGCGTTGGTCCACAGGCGATCTCCCGACACGGCATCGATCCCGACGACGGCGTGCCGGTACCCTCCGTCCGAACAGGTGACCAGGACGACCTCGTGCCCGGCCGGCCCCGCAGCCCATATCCCCACCTTGCGGCAGCCGAACGGTAGATCTGCCAATGATCGGACCCACCGCCGCTGCCCCGTCTCACCGTGGTAGGCGGTCACCGAATCCCGGCCCAGCACAACGAAGCCTGGTCCGGCTGGGGTGACCGAGAACGGACCGAGTGCAGGTACGGTGTAGGCGATGCGGGCTCCCAGGCTTGTCGGAACCGATGGGATGGGAACCGCTGCAACGGATCTTACGGACGGCCGAGGTGTCGCCACGACGATCGAGCCGACAGCGGCGCACACGACGACCAGACCGCCGGCAAGTGCGCCGACGAGCACGGCTCGGGTGCCGGTCGTGGCCGCCGGTCCGCCCGCTCGGATCGCGCCGACCAACAGCACCGCCACCGACGCCGCCATCAACGTCAACGCCCACCGCGCGATCGCGATGACGGGAGCAACGTCGAAGCCCAACAGCTCGTCGTCGGCGTTGTTCGACAGCGATCCACGCCACGCCCACGCAGCCACTGCCACCGAGGTCGCGAGAAGCACGGAGATCGCCGGGGTCACCAAGAACGCGACTCGACGCCGGACACGTCTCACCATCACCCCGGTCACGGCCGCGAGCACCACCACCGCTTGCGCGACGACCACTCCGACTACGGTGCCGAGGAAGGAGGTGACAGCACCGAAGTCACCTCCGATCAGCGTGGCGGGCTGCCGACTGACGAAAGCCACGACAGCCATCACAACCGCACCCATCCCACCTCCCGCTGCCAGGAGCGCGGCACCCTTCGACACGGCTCGACCGCACAGCTCTACACCCATCCGACATCTCCCCCAGGTTCCCGGCGTCAGCCGGCATCGTTGATTCGTGCGAACGGTTGTGCCGCCTCGAGTTCGTAGGCGAGTTCGAGCAGCGTGCGCTCGTCACCGAGGTCGGTGGTGAAGTGCATGCCGAGGGGCAGGCCCTGCGAGGTCTGCGCGAGCGGCAGGCTGATGCCCGGCGCGCCAGAGGTATTGTTGACCGGAGTGAACGCGACGTAGCGGGTCAGCCGGTCGAAGATCTCGTCGAAATCTCCTGCGGGATCGAGGTAACCGATCTTCGGCGTGGTATGTGCCAGCGTCGGCGAGAGGACCGCGTCGAAGCGTGCGAAGGTTGCCCGGAAGCGCGCGGTCGACTGTCGGAGTCCGCGGATCACCGACGGCGTACGCCACATGCGGCGCAGATACATGCGCGAGAGTCCGCGGGTGAACGGATCGAGCTTGCTGCGGTCGAAACCCTTGTCGATCATTCGTTTTCCGAATCGGTCCAGCGAGAACGCCATCATCGCCCAGTAATCGGTGAACTGCGTCACATAGGCACGGTCTACGGGCACCGGTATGAATTCGGTGCGGTGGCCCAGGCTTTCGAGGAGTTCGGCGGTGGCGGTCAGGCCGGCCTGGGTGTCGTCGTCGAGCAACTGTCCGGTCAGCGGCTCGGTGAGCAGGGCGATGCGCAGGCGCCGCTCCGACGACCCCTCGACGATCCCCACGCGTGGGAGATTATCTGCCGGACAGTATTTTTCGGCATCGGCGAGGAAGTGGGCGGTATCGCGCACACTGCGGCTGATGACCCCGTTGGCAATGAGGTCGATAGGCATCGCCTTGCCCTCGAGTGATGCCACCACCCGGTCGCGGCTGGGTTTGAGCCCCACGAGTCCGCACGCGGCGGCCGGGATTCGGATCGATCCGCCGCCGTCGTTGCCGTGCGCGATCGGCAACGCCCCCGCTGCGACGAGTGCGGCCGATCCGCCGGAGGAGGCACCCGAGGAGTAGTCGGTGTCCCAGGGATTGCGGGTGGGGTCACGGTCGACGAATTCGGTCGTCGCGGTCAGGCCGAACGCCGGCATCGTCGACGCCCCGACGATGTTGAGTCCGGTGGCGAGCAGTTGGTCGGTGAACGGCTCGTTGATCGTGGCCACCCGCTCGGCAACCGCCGCGGACCCGTGGGTTGTCGGGATGCCCGCCATGACGGTGTTGTTCTTGATAACCGAAGGCACACCGGCAAACACCCCACCACCGAAATCGTCGGCGGCGGCGCGCTTGCGGGCACGTTCCCTGTCATCGACGGCGATCGCGTTGATCTGTGGGTTGACCCGGTCGATCCGCTCGAGCGCGGCGTCGACGGCCTCGGTCGCGGAGATCTCCCCCGCGGCAATGGCCGCTGCCACGCCGAGTGCGTCGGACTGACCGAGTGCGTCATCACCAAATGCATGCACATGCCTCATGCGCGCCCACCCTAGCGGGCGTCGACCCTGATAGCGTCCACTCCATCCACAAGCACATGAAACGGGGCCCAGGGATGACGCGACGAGCACGACGTGGATTGCTGATCGCGGTGCTGGCCATCGCAGCGCTACTCGTTCCGGCGGGTGTGGCTCCGGACGCCCATGCGGCCGGGCACATGGTGTCGGCCGGCTCGCCGTCGGAGAAGCTCACCACCATCGTCGTGCACTCCGATGCGATGGACCGCGACATCCCCCTGACAGTGATCAAGCCGCGCGATCCGTCGCAGGCGCGAGGCGTGTTGTATCTGCTCAACGGCGCCGGCGGCGGTGAGGACAGCGCCTCCTGGCTCGCCCGAACCGACATCGAGTCGTTCTTCGCCGACAAGAACGTCTACGTCGTCATCCCCGAGCAAGGCGCATACAGTTACTACACCGACTGGATTCGTCGTGATCCGACGCTCGGCGTCAACAAGTGGTCGACGTTCCTCGGCTCGGAGTTGCCCGCGGTCATCGATTCGACCTACCGCACGAGCGGGCGCAACGCGATCGGCGGCATCTCGTCGTCGGGGACCTCGGTGCTCAATCTGGCGATCGCGCATCGCGGGCTGTACCGGGCGGCAGCGTCCTACAGCGGTTGCGCCTCAACGTCGGACCCGCTGGGGCAGCAGTACATCAAACTCGTCGTCGACGGTCGCGGCGGCGGCAACACCGTGAACATGTGGGGTCCCGACAACGGGCCGCGGTGGCGTGCCAACGATCCCGTCATCAACGCGGGCAAGCTGCGCGGCACCGCGCTCTACATCTCCAACTCCAGTGGTCTGCCCGGTCCGCACGACACCCCGCAGGCGGTGCGCGACCCGATTGCGCTGACCAATCAGGTGGTGCTCGGCGGCGGGATCGAGGTGGCGACCAGCATCTGCACGCAGCAACTTCTCGGACGCCTCAACCGATTGCGCATCCCCTACACCGCCGACGTCGGCGCGCCGGGCACCCACTCATGGGGCTACTGGCAGGATCAGCTCCACCGGTCGTGGCCGTTCTTCCGACGCGCGATCGGCGGCTGATCAGGCGATCATCGCCAGCACATCGCCGACCAGTTGCGCAGCGAACGCGTCGTCGATGGCCTTGCCGAACACGGCGTGGTGATAGAGCGGCGCGATGATGTGGTCGAGGATCTGCTCGACGGTCGGCGTGGGCTCGCCGCGGTCGGCGGCGCGGGCCACCATCTGTTGCGCCTGGTCGCGCCGGATCTCCCAGCACGGGCATTCGTCGACGAGTTCATCGCGCGCGACGATCATTGCCCGTAGGTAAGAACGACGTTTGGGCCGCCCGATGTCGGCGGCGATGATCTGTGCCCAGTCGGTGAGATCGCCACGCAGGGTGCCGGTATCGGGGAGATCCTCGCCCTGGGTGAGAGCGGCGACCGCCACCTCCTCGACGAGTGCGGTGATCGATCCCCAGCGCCGGTAGATCGACGTCGGATTGACCCCGGCGAGCTCGGCGACCTGCGGAATGGTCATGGTCTCGCGCTCGCCGGAACCGACGAGTTGTCCCACGGCTCGGTAGACGGCCTGCTGCACACGCGCACTGCGTCCACCGGGCCGCCGTGGGTGCTGCCCTGCGTCCACCTGCACACTCGTTGCCGTTGTCGCATTCATGGAATCGATTATTGCAAACTACGTTGCTTTAGGGGCTCACCTCGGCTAGTTTGACTAACGCAAACGCCTTTGCTTTTGCCGACTGCTCAACTTCGGAGGTCCCCGTGTCGCGACTACATCCGCACCGCGCGTTCTGGGTGGTCACCGCCATGGTGGTAATGGTGCTCTTCGCGTCGGCGGCGCCCTCGCCGCTCTATCCCGTCTACCAGCAGCTGTGGGGTTTCTCGTCGTTCGCCCTGACCGGCGTCTTCGCGATCTACGTCGTCACGATGCTGATCAGCTTGCTGTCGGTGGGATCGCTCTCCGATCACATCGGCCGACGACCCGTTCTCGCAGTTGCACTGGTCCTGCTGATCGCGAGCATGGTGTTGTTCCTGGTCGCCGACGGCGTCGGGACCCTGATGGCGGCCCGTGCACTACAGGGATTGGCGACCGGTGCCGCAATCGGGACCCTGACGGCAACCGTCGTCGACATGGCACCGAGCCCACGCCTGTCGTCGGCGATCACCGGGGCGGGGCCGACCATCGGTCTCGCCGGCGGGGTCGCGGTGGCCGGCGTTCTCGTTCAGTACGCCCCCCACCCTCGCTTCCTGGTTTACGAGATCATCCTCGCCCTCTATGCCGTCCTCCTGATCGCACTGCTGATCGTGCCGGAAACATCTGAGCGCGTGGGCTTCTCGTCACGACGTCACCTGCTCGGCACCCTGGCTCCGCAGGCGTCGGTGCCCGCCGTGGTGCGTCCGCTGTTCTGGGCGGCCATCCCCGCGTTCGTGGCCACATGGTCGCTCGGTGGCCTCTACCTCTCGCTCGGCTCATCGGTGGTGGCGCGCGTGTTCGGCGTCGTCAATCACGCCGAAGCGGGCCTACTGCTGTTCGTCTTCTTCGCTGCCGGCGCGCTGACCTCGTTGCTGGTCACGTCGTGGGCGCCGCAGGCCAAACTGGCCTTCGGTTATCCGGCGCTCGCCGGTGGTGCGGTCATCTCACTGGCCGGCGTGCTCACCGAGTGGCTGCCGGTGTACATCCTCGGCTCGCTGATCGCCGGGTCCGGATTCGCCGGGACCTTCCTCGGCGCATTGGACTCGATCAGCGTGCAGACACCCGCTCCTGCGCGCGGCCAGGTCTTCTCGGCGGTCTTCATCGTCAGTTACGTGGCCTTCAGCGTGCCCGCGGTGGTCGCCGGACTGGTTGTCGGACACCTCGGTCTGCGCGCCACCGTCGCGATCTACGTCGGGTACGTGCTCGCACTCGCCGTCCTCGGCGGACTGGCGTCGGCGCGCACCCGCCGGCGGGCGAATCTCCGGGCCCGGGTTTGCGCACGCCACCTCGGAGAGTATGAAGGTAGGCATGCACCTGAAATTCAGTTCAAGTGAAGAAGCCTTCCGCGACGAACTTCGGACATTTTTCACCACCGCGATCCCCAAGGACCTGCGCGAACGCTCGGCCGCCGGGAAGCTGAACTATCCCGAGGACATCGTCACCACCACCCGCATCATGAACGAGGCGGGCTATGCCGTACCGCACTGGCCGACAGAATGGGGCGGCCAGGACTGGACCCCGATCCAGCACCACATCTACCGCGAGGAGATGAGCCTCGCGTCGGTGCCCGACATGCTGCCGTTCAACGCGGGCATGATCGGGCCCGTCATCGCCCAGTTCGGGTCGCAGGAGATGAAGGAACGCTTCCTGCCCAAGACCGCCAATCTCGACATCTGGTGGTGCCAGGGCTTTTCCGAGCCAGAGGCGGGCTCGGACCTCGCCTCGCTGAAGACCCGCGCGGTGCGCGACGGCGACCACTACGTCGTCAACGGCCAGAAGACCTGGACCACCCTCGGCCAGTTTGCCGACTGGATCTTCTGCCTGTGCCGCACCGACCCCGACGTCAAGAAGCAGGCCGGCATCTCGATGCTGCTGTTCCCGATGGACACCCCCGGCGTCGAACTGCGTCCGATCCAGTTGATCGACGGCGGCTACGAGGTCAATGAGGTCTTCTTCAACGACGTGCGAGTTCCGGTGGAGAACCTCGTGGGCGAGGAGAATCAGGGGTGGACGCAGGCGAAGTTCTTGCTGGGCAACGAGCGCAGCGGCATCGCGCGCGTGGGTTACACCAAGACCAAACTGGCCCGTGCCAAGGAACTCGCCCGTGAGATCACCGCGGCCGACGGCAAGCCACTGATCGAGGACCCGTTCCTCGCCGCGCGCCTGGCCGAACTCGAGAACGAGATCCTCGCGCTGGAACTGACCCAGCTGCGTGTGGTCGCATCGTCGGCCGACGGCAAGCCCAACCCCGCGTCGTCGCTGCTCAAGCTCCGCGGAAGCCAGCTGCAGCAGGAGGCGATGGAGCTGCTCGCCGACATCGCGGGCCCGGATTCGCTTCCGGTCGCCGGCCTCGACCCGGCCGCGCCCAACGGATCGGCCGACATCGAGGCCCCGGAGTGGGCGCAGCTGTCGGTGCCGACCTATCTGAACTACCGCAAGGTGACCATCTACGGCGGTTCGTCGGAGGTCCAGCGCCAGATCATCGACAAGGCCGTGCTCGGCCTGTAATCGCGCCGCACACACGACCATTCGACCTCCCGACACACGAGGAACACACATGGATTTCGAACTGTCCGAAGAACAGACGATGTTGCGCGACACCGTCCGCGACGTCCTGAGCAAGACCTACGACGTCGAGACGCTGCGCAAGGTCACCGACACCGAGCTGGGCTGGAGCCGCGACGTCTGGAAGTCGTTGGCCGACATCGGCATTCTCGGCCTGACCATTCCCGAGGAGGACGGCGGCGCCGGAGCGGGCCCCGTCGAGTTCGCCTCGGTCATGGGCGAGATCGGCCGAGCACTGGCGCCTGAGCCGTACCTGGACGCGGCGTTGGTTCCGGGTTCGCTGATCGTCGCGACCACCGAAGGCGACCTGCGCGAAGAACTCCTCGGCGGCCTGGCCGGCGGCGAGTTACTCCTGGCCTTCGCCCATCAGGAGGCCGGCGACCGCTGGCCGTCGGCCGCGGTGGCCACCACCGCCGCCGACGGGAAGCTCAGCGGAACCAAATCACTGGTGCCGCACGGTGATTGCGCGGACAAGCTGATCGTGTCGGCGCGCGAGAACGGCGAGGTCGGCCTGTACCTCGTCGACGCCGACGCCGAGGGCGTGACCCGGACCGCCTACCGCACCCACGATCGGCGTCGAGGCGCTCAGATCGTCTTCGACGGCGCCCCGGCCACCCGCCTCGGTTCCGGCGACGCCTCGGCACTGCTCGCCGACGTCGAGGTCGGCATCCAGACCGCGCTGTGTGCGGAGGCCGTCGGGGCGATGGAACGCGCACTCGACCTCACCGTCGATTACCTCAAGACGCGCAAGCAGTTCGGGGTGACACTGGCGACCTTCCAGGCACTGACGCATCGGGCCGCCGACATGTACGCGCAGCTCGAGCTGGCACGGTCGATGAGTCTGTATGCCACAACCGCCCTCTCCGACGGGATCGCCGACCCGGTGATCGCCTCACGCGCCAAGCTGCAGATTTGCCGCTCAGGTCGCCACATCGGGCAGGAGGCGATCCAGATGCACGGCGGTATCGGGATGACCGCCGAGTACCCGGTGGGCCATTACACGAGCCGACTGACTGCCATCAGCCACACGCTCGGCGACGCGACCGAGCATGTGAAAAACCTGGCACGCAACGTCAACTCCTACGATCTGGTCGCCCTGTCCTGATCTCGACCTGGGCGGGGTCGGCGCCGAGATCGGTGGCGCCGGCCCCCTCCGGGCACAGACTCTCCACACCCCTCAGCAGATGCCGGTGCTCGGATTCGAGCAGGCGCAACAACCAGGTCATGGTGTGCGAGTACACAATCGACCCACGGCCCGCGCAAGGGTTTGGCCCATCCAGGGTTTGACCGACTGAGGGTGTGACCTTTTCTCGCCGACGCCTGCCACGCGCCCGCGGCTTCTTGCCCGACCGGACGCCGGTGATGGCCTAGGGTTCTCCGCAGGGATGCGGTTCGCCGCTGACGCGCAAGAACGGGAGAGGTTCAGTGGAGAGCTTGCGGGACAATCTGGCACATGGTGCATCGTTCTCCCTGGTGGGGATCGCGCTGCTGATCGTCGGCTTCGTCGCCCTCGATCTGGTGACGCCGGGCCGGCTGCGGCAGCTGGTCTGGGTCGACCACAACCGCAACGCCACGATCCTGTCTGTCTCGATGGTGATCGGACTGGCAGCGGTCGTGGTCTGCTCGGTGATCGACACCGCCTACCTCGAGCTGTGGCGCGGGCTGGTATACACCATCGTCTACGTCGCACTGACTATCGCTGTGATGATGTGGTCGTTCGTCCTGATCGACTGGCTCACCCCCGGCAAGCTCGGCACCCTGCTACTCGATGACGACGGCGAGCATCCGGCGATCTGGGTGACCGCGACGGTGTTCCTCGGTATCGGCGCGGTGATCGCGGCGGTTCTGCTGGCCTGACGCCCCGGGCTTGTTAACACATGAGCTTATTGACGCTTGCTCAATAAGTGCCCTAGTCTCCCCAGAGAGGACGGCGCGGGCCGTCCGGCCGGACCACTACCACGCAGGGGGATCACCGCATGGCCGCACCACTCATCGAAGAGTCCATCGACATCAACGCCACACCCGAACAGGTGTGGGAGGTCATCGCCGACCTCAAGCGCATGGGTGAATGGAGTCCGCAGTGCGTGAAGATGATCGTTCGCGGCACGGTGGGTCTGGGCACCAAGACGATCAACGTCAACCGCCGCGGACCGCTGGTGTGGCCGACGACATCGAAAGTCGTCCGCTTCTCCCCCCACCAGGAACTCGGTTTCCGCGTCGCCGAGAATCGCACCGTGTGGAGCTACACCATCACGCCCAAGGCCAACGGAGTCACCGTGACCGAGCGGCGTGAGGCGCCTGGCGGGACCACCTCGACGGTGTCGTCGGTGCTCGTCAACAAGTTGATGGGCGGCACCAAGAGCTTCGAGGCCGAGCTGAAGCTCGGGATGGCCGAGACTCTCGGCAAGATCAAGCGCGCCGTCGAGGGCTGAGCCGCGCCCTCATCCGTCGAGTTTGTCGAGGAGGGCGGGCAGGTCGGCGAGCGAGTCGATGACGTGGTCGGGAACCGGTCCGAACTCGTCGCGTTGTAGGGCGCCGAGTGCCTCCTCGCGGAACTTGCCGGTGCGCACGAGCACTCCTATCAGCGCCGACGCTTGCGCACCGAGGACGTCGTTGTGCATGTCGTCACCGACCATCACCACCTGGGTCGGCTCGAGGTTCATCACCTCGACCGCAGCACGGAAACCGAGAGGTGACGGTTTGCCGATGGCGCGGATCTTACGACCCGACGCCTTCTCCAGACCCTCGAGGTAGACGCCGGTGTCGATGGCCAGTCCCTGGGCGGTCGACCAGATCATCGATCGGTGCATCGCCACCACCGGCACTCCGGCCAACATCAGCTCGAGCACGATCGACAACGCTCGATGTGTGAACACCGGCCCGGCGCCGCCGAGCACCACGACCTGCGCCTGTGCCGGGTCGTCGGTGAGGGCGATGCCGGTCATGTCGTCGGCAATCGGGCCCTCGTTGAGTACCCATGCCTTTTTGCCCGGATAGGTCTGTGCAAGGTATTCGGCGGTGAGTTTGGCTGCGGTGAGGATTTCCCCGGCCGACACCTCGAACCCGCAGCTGTTGAGGGCGTCGGCGATCTGGCCGCGCGAGCGGGACGTCGTGTTGGTCAAGAACATCCGCGGCAGGCCACGATCGGCGAGGATGCGGACCGCCTCGACCGCGCCGGGCAGCGCCTTCCACGACGTGACCATCACACCGTCGATGTCCATCAGCAACCCGAGCGTCATCCTACAAATCTAGGGTGTGCGGGGAGAACCTGCGCGTCGGCGGTGCGTGAGCGCCGTGCGGGCGATGGCATGCTGGGCCCATGCGTACGGTCACCGAACACCAGCAGGTCGTCGCCAGTCTGTTCGGCACGCCCGAGCCGGTCACCATGCCCGTCACGGCCGCGCTGGGTCGGGTACTCGCCGCCGACGTCGTCGCGCCGATCTCGTTACCGGGCTTCGACAACTCCGCGATGGACGGCTTTGCGGTCCGGGCGGCCGACGTCACCGCGGCCACGCCGGCGCAGCCGGTACACCTTCGCGTCGACGCCGACATCCCGGCCGGCCGCGTCGACCCACCGCCACTGGTACCGGGAACTGCGCACCGCATCATGACCGGCGCACCGATGCCGGCCGGTGCCGACGCGGTGGTGCCGGTGGAACTGACCACCGCCGTGTTCAGCGGCGCCGAACCCGTCGAGGGCACCCAGGTGGGCATCACCACCGCGGTGCCGTCCGGTAAACACATTCGCCCGGCGGGCTCCGACATCGTCGCCGGGCAGCCCGCGCTGCCGGCCGGCACCCGGATCGGTGCCGCGCACATCGGGTTGCTGTGTGGTCTCGGGTTCTCGACGGTGAGCGTGTTCCGACCGGTGCGGGTGGCGGTGTTGTCCACCGGTTCCGAGCTGGTGGCGCCGGGAATTCCGTTGCAGCACGGACAGATCTACGAATCCAACGGCGCCATGCTGACCGCGGCGGCCATCGAGGCCGGCGCCGAGGCCAGGCACGTGCATTTCGTCCCCGACGACACGGCCCAGTTCTTGCATCGCCTCGACGACATCGCCACCGACGCCGACCTCATCCTGACCTCCGGCGGAGTCAGCGCGGGCGCCTTCGAGGTCGTCAAGGAAGCGCTGGGCATGACCGGCGGGGTGGAGTTCGTGAAGGTCGCAATGCAGCCGGGTATGCCCCAGGGCTGCGGGCACTATCGCAGTCCGGCCGGGCGGTCCGTACCGATCGTGACCTTGCCCGGCAATCCGGTGAGTTCGCTGGTGTCCTTCGAGGTGTTCATCCGGGACCCCCTGCGCGCCGCGATGGGCCTGCATCTGCGCCGACAACGACTGCGCGCACAATTGACCACCGCCTTGACCTCACCGGCGGGCAAACGGCAGTTCCAGCGTGCGGTCTTCGTCCGCCACCCCGACGGACCGGCTGTCACGACCGTCGGGCCGCCGGCATCACATCATCTGAGCAACCTCGCCCACGCCGACGCGCTGGTCGACATTCCCGCCGAGACCGTGTCACTGGCGGCCGGCGACCTGGTGGACGTGGTTGCGCTGACGTGACCGGCGCGGCCGATGCGCAGGACGTATTCGATGGGGATGTGTGGGTTTTCGCCACGTCGAGGTCATCGCCGCTCGGGCTGCCGGCCGACTAGGTTCGGCGCCAGGCTCCGATGCCAGGCGCCGGTCGGCGTCGTGATGTCGAGGATATGCCCGTATTCGGTGTCGATGGGTGTGTAGGTCGGGCCGTCGGCCTCCTTGGCGCGGTTGTGCGCCACGCAGGTGCCGTCGGCGTTCGCGACGACGCGATCGATCTCTTCGCGGGATTCGCCTGTCAGATAGGCGGTTTCGCGCACCAGGATGGCCGCGCGCCACTCGGTCAGATCGCCGCCCTCGAGATCACCCGGGGTGTGCGGCATCGCGGAGGCCAAGGCTCGCGCGAACCCAAGGAATTGCCACCTCGTCGCACCGATGCCGTGCGCGTCAGACCGACCTCGGCCCGTAACGCCTTACCCCTCAATCGTCGGGGCACAGTGCCTGTGGCGCATCGGCGGCGCAGTCGTCGAGTCGGGCGGTCTCGAGCATTGCCACCCTCGGGTGCCCGGATTCCGGCTATCGAACATGTGCGCTATTGAACATGCATGTGGTGACGTATGCCACCGGTTTCGCTGACTGTGCGCAACAGCCGTCGATGCACAACCGCTCCCCCAGCACGTGGAGCCACCGACACCCGGGGCTCTAAGCTGAACGGACGCGGCGAGCGGTCGCGTTGACGACGTCGGAGAGGATGACTGTGGCGAGGCGCCCGCGTGAGGACGCACCAGACGGATTGTCTCCGGCGCATCTGGTTACCCTGGCCCGCGAGACCGTACCCCCGGTCCACCCGGCGGGTCTCCCCTTTGTCGCAGCCGCCTCGGCCGTCGCGGTGCTCGGTCGGCGTCACCGCTGGATTCGGACACCGGCCGTCCTGACCGCCGGTGCCTGCGCGGCCTTCTTCCGGCATCCCGCCCGCGTCGCGCCCACCGATCCGTTCGCGGTGGCCGCCCCGGCCGACGGGACCGTGAGTCTTCTCGACGAGGCCGTGCCGCCCGCCGAGTCCGGGCTCGGCGACACCCCGCGCCCCCGGGTCTCGGTGTTCCTCTCGCTGTTCGACGTGCACGTGCAGCGCGTGCCGATCGCCGGAACGGTGACCTCGGTGACCCACACGCCCGGCCGGTTCGTCTCGGCCGACCTGCCTGATGCGAGCGAGGTCAACGAGCGCACCACCATGACCATCCGCACCGCGACGGGGACCGACGTGGCGGTCGTGCAGATCGCCGGGCTGCTCGCCCGTCGAATCGTGTGCAACCCCACGGTCGGCGACGCACTGTCGGTCGGCGACACCTATGGGCTCATCCGCTTCGGCTCGCGGGTGGACGTCTACCTGCCGCCCGGGACCACACCTCAGGTCCGGCTCGGGCAACGAACGATCGGCGCCGAGACGACGATCGCCGTCCTCGGTCCGGGCGCCGATCCAGCGGCAGGCCGATGAGTCCGCGTACCGACCGGCCGGGAGCCCTACACCGAACACCGGCGCGCGTGGCCGGACGCGTACACCCGCCGGCCGAGCAGTCGCGGCTGCGCCGTCAGGCATCGGCAGGCCGGATGTTCGTGCCGTCGGCGCTGACGATTCTTGCGATCTGCGCGGGCATGACCGCGATCCGGTTCGCATCCAACGACAACATCAATGCGGCATTGGCTCTCCTCGTCGCGGCCGCGCTGCTCGACGGCATCGACGGGCGGGTGGCGCGTCTGATGGGTGCCACCACCAAGATCGGCGCGGAGATCGACTCACTCGCCGACGCCATCAATTTCGGTGTGGTGCCGGCATTCCTGGTGTATCTGACGCTGATGGAGCATGCCGACATCGGCTGGCTGATCGGCCTGGTGTACACGTGCGCGATCGTGTTGCGCCTGGCCCGCTTCAACACCCTGCTCGATGACGACGACGCACCCGCGTACACCCGCGACTTCTTCGTCGGCGTGCCTGCACCGGCCGCCGCCATCATCGCGCTGCTGCCCGTCGGACTGCAGCAGCAGTTCGGGTCGGGCTGGTGGACGTCTCTGCCGGTGGTGTGCACGTGGCTGCTCATCGTCGCATTCCTCGCAGCCAGCCGGGTACCGACGGCGTCGTTGAAGGCGGCGAAGGTGTCACCGCGCGCTCTGCCGGTCCTGCTGATCCTGGTCGCCATCGGCGCGGCGCTGTTGGTGACCTTCCCGTATGTGCTCATGATCATCGGCATCGCGGGCTACGCGGTGCACATCCCGTTCGCTTGGCGCTCCCGCCGCTGGGTGGCCTCACGCCCCGAACACTGGGACGCGCCACCGCGCGAACGTCGCGCGGAGCGACGGGCCATGGCGCGCGAGACGCCCGGACGGCGCGTGATTCCGCGACGTCGGCAGACGATGAAAAGATCGCACGCACGCCTCGGGCTACACCGGCCCGCGGGCACCGGCGCAATCACACCCCGTCAGGACGGAACGTCCCATCCCGACGACACCGAAGGCTCCTCCGCGTGAGCGCCCAACTCACGCTGACCGCACGCCTGAACCCGTCGGCCGGCGACGCCCGCCGCGGCATCGTGCGCGTGCACCCCGAGGCACTCACCGCGCTAGGACTCCGCGAATGGGATGCGGTACGCATCACCGGTGCGCGTGTGAGCGCGGCCGTCGTCGCCGCTGCCCCCGCGGACTCGTCGACCGGCACGATCCTGCTCGACGACATCTCCTTCTCCAACACCGGCGTCCGCGAGAACGCCGCGGTGGTCGTCGGGCCGGTGCAGGTGCAGGCCGCCACCCGGGTGACGGTGACCGGGTCGGCGTTGGCAAGCCAGGGCGTCGATTCGCAGACCCTGCGACGCGCGCTGCTCGGCAAGGTGGTGTCGGTGGGCGACACCGTCTCCCTGCTCCCCCGCGACCTCGGACCCGAACTGACCGCCAGCGAGGCGGTGCGCACCCTGGCCCGATCCGTCGGGATCACCTGGACCACACAGCTTCTCACGGTGACCGCCACCGACCCCGGCGCACCGGTCAGCGTGCAGCCGAACACCGCGGTGGTGTGGACCGGCACCATCACGCCGAGCGCCGTCGGCGAGGTGACAAGCGCCGTCGGCGAGGTGACAAGCGCCGTCGGCGAGGTGACAAGCGCCGTCGGCGAGGTGACGAGCGCCGTCAGCGGGGGCGCGGGTGCCGGTACGGTGCGGCCGGTGGCCGAGCTCGTCGGCGTCGATAGTCAAGTGGCGAAACTGACCGAGTGGCTGCGGATCACGCTCGATCAGCCCGAGGTGTTGCGCACGCTGGGCGCGGTCCCGCGCCTGGGAGTGTTGCTGACCGGCCCGGCCGGGGTGGGCAAAGCGACGCTGGTACGCGCGGTGACGGCCGGGCGGCCACTGGCCGTGATCGACGGCCCCACCGTCGGTGCGAGCGAGGCGAATTCGCGACTACGCGCCGTCACCGAGGCCGTAGCCTCACTGCGTCCCGGCGGCGGGGTTCTGCTGATCACCGACGTCGACGCCCTGCTACCCGTCGAGGCCGAACCGGTCTCCTCACTCGTCCTCGACACGCTGCGAGAAGCGTTGGCCGGCAGGGATGATCCGCCTGACACGATCGTACTGATCGCCACCACGACACAACCGGCAGCGGTCGACACACGATTGCGCGATCCCCAACTGTGCGATCGAGAGCTCTCGATTGGGCTGCCCGACGCGGCTTTGCGCGGCCGGTTGCTCGCGGCCATCCTCACCGGTGTGCCCACCGAGGGCGACCTGGAAATCTCCGAGATTTCTTCGCGGACACCCGGTTTCGTCGCCGGCGATCTCGCGGCCCTGACCCGGGAGGCCGCCCTGCGGGCGGCGGCCCGGGTGACCGCCGCCGGATCGACGGCCTCACCGGCACTGACCGCCGAGGACCTGCGGGGCGCTGTCGGGGTGATCCGACCGGTGTCGCGCGCAACGTCGCCGGAGGTCTCGTTGGGGTCGATCACACTCGATGACGTCGGCGACATGGTCGAGACCCGTCAGGCGCTGACCGAGGCAGTACTGTGGCCACTCCAACATCCCGACACGTTCACCCGCCTCGGTGTCGATCCGCCACGCGGGGTGCTGCTCTACGGACCGCCCGGCTGCGGCAAGACATTCGTGATACGGGCGTTGGCCGCGTCGGGGCGGCTCTCGGTACACACCGTCAAGGGCGCCGAACTGATGGACAAATGGGTCGGCGCCTCCGAGCGCGCGGTTCGTGACTTGTTCGACCGCGCACGGGAATCCGCGCCCTCACTGATCTTCCTCGACGAGGTGGACGCCTTGGCGCCCCGACGCGGCCAGTCATCGGATTCCGGCGTCTCCGACCGCGTGGTCGCCGCGCTGCTCACCGAACTCGACGGCGTCGAACCGCTGGCCGACGTCGTCGTGCTCGGCGCCACCAATCGACCGGATCTGATCGATCCGGCATTGCTGCGGCCGGGCCGACTCGAGCGACTGGTCTTCGTCCCACCACCGGATGCGCAGGCACGCGCCGACATCCTGCGCACCTCGGGACGCAACGTCCCACTCGCCGACAACGTCGACATCGAGTCGCTGGCAACAGATCTCGACGGCTACTCGGCCGCCGACTGCTCGGCTCTGCTGCGGGAGGCCGCACTCTCGGCGATGCGCCGCAACATCGAGGCGGCCACGGTCACCGCCGACGACGTCGCCGACGCCCGCACCCGGGTCCGCCCGTCGCTGGATGCCGCGCAGGTGGCGAATCTCCGCGCCTACGCCCAGCGACGCACCGACTAGGGTGCGTCTCCCAATTCTTCTGCGAGGGATTGGCGCGAACGATTGCGTTCTGGCAAGGCGGAGGAGGAAGCGATAGCGGCAGCTATCGTGACCGACGACAACGCGGCCAGGGCGCAATCGGGCCGCCAAGACCCGCAAAGCGAATTGGGAGACACACCCTAGATTTCCCTCCGGCTGCGGCGGATCATCAAGGACACCGAACCCAAGGACGCTGAAATCAGGGACACCGAACCCAAGGACACCCAAGCAGTACTCGGCAAGGGCTACCACTGACCCGGCCCCCACCCAACCCGACCCGACCTACCTCGGAAGGACTGCAGATGAACCGCGCACGCACCCCGACCAGCACCGACATCGCCGATTCCACCCCGGATCAGGTCGAGGCGGCCGTCGCGGCCGCCCACGGCGCCGCCTCTACCTGGGCCGTCACCCCGCCGGCCGACCGGGCTCGCGCACTGACGCAGGTGGCCGACGTCCTCGACGCGCACGGCGAGGAACTGATCGACCTGGCCGCGCAGGAGTCCCATCTACCCCTCGGACGCCTGCGCGGCGAACTCGTCCGCACCACCTTCCAACTGCGCCATCTCGGCCAGTACGTCGCCGCCGGCCGGCACCTCGATCCGATCGTCGATCACGCCGACCCCGACTGGCCAATGGGCGCCCCGCGGCCCGATCTGCGCCGCACGCACCTACCGCTGGGTGTCGTCCTCAACTTCGCGGCGGGCAACTTCCCGTTCGCGTTCAGCGTCCCGGGCGGAGATACGGCCTCGGCGCTGGCTGCGGGCTGCCCCGTGGTGGTCAAGATCCATCCCGGCCATCCGCGGCTCTCGGTACGCATCGGCGACCTCATGACCTCGGCTCTGCACAGCACCGGCGCCCCGGTCGGTGTGTTCGGCACGATCGCCGGGATCGACGCCGGAATCACCGCATTGACCGATCCGCGGGTACGGGCGGCAACCTTCACCGGCTCCACCCGCGGTGGGCGCGCCCTGCTCGACATCGCGTCGTCGCGTCCGGACCCGATCCCGTTCTTCGGCGAGCTGGGTAGCGTGAACCCGGTGTTCGTCACCGCCGCCGCCGACCGCGCACGCGGCGCCGAGATCGCCGAACAGTACGTGGCGTCGTTCACCCTCGGCATGGGTCAGTTCTGCACCAGCCCAGGGCTCCTCATCGTTCCCGATGGCTCGGCGACGCTGGCCGCCCTTGAGCGGGCCACTCTGCCCGATCCGGCACCGATGCTCACCGCGACGATGCGCGCCGGTTTCGATCGTGCGGTGGGCGAGGTCGCTGCCCTCGATGGCGTGAGCACCCTGCATATCGTCGACGGCGACGATGCTCTCACCGCCGCCGTGCAACTGCATCGCACCACCGCCGCACGCGTCCTCGACGACCCGGAGACGTTGCTACAGGAGTGTTTCGGGCCGTCGTCGGTCATCGTGACCTACGCCGATGCCGCAGAACTCACGGCCCTCGCCGACGCGCTGCCCGGTCAGCTCACCGCGACGGTGCAGGGCGAGGAATCCGACGTCGGCGACGACATGCACTCGCTGACCGACGCTCTCGCGCGAGCTGCCGGACGGTTGCTGTGGAATCAGTGGCCCACAGGTGTGTCCGTCACCGACGCACAGCATCACGGCGGCCCGTACCCGGCGAGCACTGCCATCCACACGACATCGGTGGGCACCAAGGCAATTGCGCGATTCCTGCGACCGATCACCTACCAGAACTTCCCTGCCGGACTACTTCCGCAGGAATTGCGTACGAGCGCCCGCGCGAACTGAACTCGTCCGCTGGGCCGACCGCGTGGCCCGCACTCCGCTCAGCTGGGCTGCGACTGAGTCTGCGGTGGTGCGGGCATCTGACCGTTCTGGGCCCCGCCCGGCATCTGGCCATTGCCGCCGCCCGGCATCTGGCCATTCCCGCCACCCGGCATCTGGCCGTTCATGCCACCCGGCATCTGGCCGTTCATGCCCCCGCCGTTCATGCCCCCGCCCGGGAACTGGCCATTACCGGCACCGGGGAATTGCTGCTGTGTGGTCGACGACCCGGAGTCGCCGACGACGTAACCGGCGCCGAAGCCGAGGAGCCCGAATCCCACGGCGAGTCCGATGCCACCGGCGATGATGGCGTTCTTGGTCTTCGACGGGATCGCCGGGCCGCCCGCCGTCACGGGCTGGGCTGCCGGAGCGGGTTGGGCTGCCGGAGCGGGTGTGCTCACCCGGGTCGTCGGGGCATCGCCCTCGTTCGGACCGAGCACGTGGGCCTGGGTCGTGGCGTCGGTAGCCGGCATGAGTCACTCTCGCTTTCGCGGGTTTGCCCGGGCACGTCTGAGGAGCGCGTTATCCGGGTCTGATGGAAGTAAGACCACGGTGCCCGCGTCCGCTTGGTCCGGACTGCCCGATCCCTGTGAGTCGACTGTGAACCCGTCGCGGTGCGGCTATGTCGAGACGTGATAGAAGACCGACGTCCCTCCGGCCGCGGCCTGCGAGGTGATGCCGACACTCACCCAATAGGTCTTGCCATCCTTGGACGCCGAGAGCCGCACCACGGTTTGTCCGCCCACACTGTCGCGGCCGTCCTCCCGGTATCCGGCGTCGGTGAGCGCCCGGACGGCCTTGTCGATCGGGTTGCCCGCGTTCGCCGGCGCCTGCACCACCACATTCCACTCGTCGTTGGTGCCGTCACCGGAGATGACGTGCCCGTCGATCAGCGGGACCTGCGACGATGGGAAATCCTTCGGCAGTCCCTCGCGCTGGGCGGGCGCATCGTGGGAGCACCCTGTCGCGAACAGCATCAGGACAATGGCGACGACCACAGCGAGGGCCGTCGCCGCGACTCTGTCGAACCGGGGCATGCCCGCAACGGTAAGATAGATGACGCCGGTCTCATCCGGTGACACACCGGGACAGACTGACGATCGCCTCTGATCGGCGGTCACCGCGACCCCGATCAGCACCCCCGTGACCACCCCGCCCATCGACCAGAGACGGAGTGCGCCCCCTTGCTTACTGTGCTGATCGCCCTGACCCTGGGCGCGATTGTGGCGCCCGGGATCATCCGCTGGATCGGCACCACGGGCTTTTACGTCGTCGCGCTCGCTCCGTTCGGCGGCCTGCTCTGGGTGCTGACGCACTGGCCGGAGTCCGACCGCACACCAGAGGTCCAGACGCTGCAGTGGGTGCCGTCGCTCCACATGAACATCGTGATGCGGATGGACTCGCTCGCGGCGATCCTGTCGGTGCTGATCCTCGGCGTCGGCACCCTGGTTCTGTGCTATTGCGCCCACTACTTCGACGACGCGCGACCACGCGTCGCGGTCTTCGGCGGCGAGATGGTCGCCTTCGCCGCAGCCATGTTCGGTCTCGTCACCAGCGACAACATGCTGGTCCTCTACATTTTCTGGGAGCTGACGACCGTTCTGTCGTTCATGCTCGTCGGCTTCTACCGCATCCGTGCGACCTCGCGGCGCTCGGCGACGCAGGCGCTGCTGGTGACCACGATGGGCGGGTTGGCCATGCTCGTCGGCATCATCATGCTCGGCGAACGAACCGGCAGCTACCTGCTCAGCGATCTGCTCGCCCACCCGCCGGCCGCGGGGGTCTACGTCGAGGTCGCAGTGGTGTTGCTGCTCGTCGGCGCGCTGAGCAAGTCGGCGATCGTGCCGTTCCACTTCTGGCTGCCCGGAGCGATGGCCGCCCCCACCCCGGTCAGCGCCTACCTGCACGCCGCTGCGATGGTCAAGGCCGGCATCTATCTCATCGGCCGTCTCGCACCGGCGTTCGCGCCACTGCCGAGCTGGCAGATCATGGTCATCGGGCTCGGCTCGTTCACCATGCTCCTCGGTGGCTGGCGCTCGATGCGTGAACTCGACCTCAAACTCGTGCTGGCCTTCGGCACCGTCTCCCAGCTCGGATTCATGGCGGTGCTGATGGGTATGGGCGACGCGAACGTGGCGATGGCCGGCTTGGCGATGCTGGTCGCACACGCCCTGTTCAAGGCTTCGTTGTTCATGGTGGTCGGCATCATCGACCACGCCACCGGAACCCGCGACATCCGCAAACTGGCCCGTCTCGGCCACCGACTGCCGGTCCTGGCGGCGATCGCCGCGGTGGCAGGGGCGAGCATGGCGGGGTTGCCGTTCACGCTCGGCTTTGTCGGCAAGGAGACCGCGTTCGGCACCGTCTGGGAGACCGGGTCGCTGCAACCGTGGCAGGCCGAGACCGTCGACATCGTGTTGCTCGTCGGCTCGGTGATCACCTTCGCCTACACGTGCCGCTTCCTCTGGGGCGCGTTCGGACGGAAGGTTCGCAGGCTGCCGACCCGGGCCGTCGCCAAGATGCATCCACCGTCGCCGACGTTCCTGCTGCCTCCGCTGCTGCTGGCCGTGCTGGGCGTCGTCGCCGGATTCTGGAGCGGATGGCTTGGCCACTGGTTCGAGCCGTACGCCGAGTCGCTGCCCGCCTACGGTCACGAGCTCGAGCACCTCGCGATGTGGCACGGTTTCGGGTTGCCGGTGGTGTTCTCGGTCATCGTCGTTCTCGGCGGTGCGGTGCTGTTCTTGATGGTGCGGCGTCTACGCGATGTGGTGTTCGGGTCGCGCCCGCTGATCAACGCCGACCACATCTACGACGCCACCCTGCGCGGCGCCGATACGCTCTCGCTGTTGCTGACCCGCAACACTCAGCGCGGTTCGCTGCCGGTGACCCAGGGCGTGATCTTGTCGACGATGATCGTCCTGCCCACCGCGATGCTGTTCGTCGGTAATCGGAACACCTTGGAGCCCAACGGTTTCGATTCGATGGCCCAAGCCGTCATCGCGGTGATCATGGCGGCGGCGGCGCTGGCGACGGTGGTCCTGCGCAACCGGCTGGCCGCAACCCTGGTGGTCGGGGTGACCGGTTACGGATGCGGCATGCTGTTCGCGCTGTACGGCGCCCCCGACCTCGCGCTCACCCAGTTCCTCGTCGAGACGCTGACGTTGGTGATCTTCGTGCTGGTGATTCGCAAACTACCCGCCGAGCCCGAACCGCGGCATGCGACCGGGTTCAAACCGCTACGGGCGGCGATCGGTCTCGCACTGGGTGTCTCGATCGTGGTCATCGGCATGTTCGCCGCCGCCGCGCGCTCGGCCCAGCCGGTCAGCATCTCTATCCCTGAGGTCGCCTACAAGTTCGGTCACGGCGCCAACGCCGTCAATGTGCTCCTCGTCGACACCCGCGCGTGGGACACCCTCGGCGAGGTGTCGGTACTGATCGTCGCGGCCACCGGCGTCGCGTCGTTGGTGTTCCGTAATCGCCGCTTCGGTGCAGCGCCGCGAGTGGCCGACGCCGCTCGGCACTTCGGCACCATCACCGATGACGACGACGATCCGATCCCGCCCGATCGCACGACGTGGTTGTTGGGCAGTGAGTTCCGCGACCCGCGGCATCGGTCGATGGTGCTCGAGGCGACGACTCGCCTCATCTTCCCGACGATGGTGGTGCTCTCGGTCTACTTCTTCTACGCGGGCCACAATTCGCCCGGCGGCGGCTTCGCCGGCGGCCTGACGATGGGTCTGGCTCTGGTGCTGCGGTACCTCGCGGGCGGACGCTATGAGCTCGGTGAGGCGCTACCGGTCGAGCCGGGTACGTTCCTCGGCGCCGGCCTACTCATCTCGGCCTCGACCGCAGTCACCTCGATGTTCCTCGGCGCCCCGGCCTTGTCGTCGGCGGTCTTCCAGATCACCGTTCCCGTCCTCGGCGACATCAAGTTCGTCACCGCGCTGTTCTTCGATCTCGGCATCTATCTGATCGTGATCGGCCTGGTGCTCGACGTGCTGCGCAGTCTCGGCGCGCGCCTCGACGTCGAGACCGGCGCGGGCTTCCCGAGCGGGCCACTGCGCCGCCAGGACGCCCGCGAGCGTTCGGGAGGTGCGGGCCGATGAGCGTCAACCTCGGCCTGCTCGTGGTCATCGCGATCATGATCGCCTGCGGTGCCTACCTGCTGATGGAACGCAGCCTGGTGCGAATGCTGCTGGGCCTGCTGGCCGCGGGCAACGGCGTCAACCTGCTGATCCTGGTGCTGGCCGGCGGCATGGGCAATCCGCCGATCATGGGCCGATCCTCCGAAGCCCGCCCGCACGACGCCGATCCACTCGCGCAGGCGATGGTTCTCACCGCGATCGTCATCACGATGGGTGTGGCCGCGTTCATCCTCGCCATGGTCTACCGGCTGTTCGTGCTCAACCGCGACGAGGACGTCGATGACGACACCGAGGACGTCAAGGTCGCCACCAGCTCGCTGCAGTCGGCACCGGACCGCGACCGCAGCGACGATCCGGTGACCGGCGCCGACACCAGTGCGGGTGACTTCTTCGACGACGAGGGCAACCCACTCACCGAGGAGGAGTACATCGCGCTGCACCGCGAACGAATCGAAACCGACCTGATGCCCGAGGACGCCGACGTCGTCGACGAACTCGCCGCCGACGGCGTCGACGTCATCGAGACCGGCGAAGCCCATGCGGAGCCGGGCGAAGGCGGTACCGGCATTTCCGAGGTCAACCGCAGTGATGACTCGGACGGGGGGCGTTCATGATCCCCCAGGTCTCGTGGTTCCCGGTGCTCATCACCCTGCCGACACTGACGCCGATGCTGGCGGCGGCACTCACGTTGCTGCGCGGGCGCAACCCGCTGTTCCAGCGGATCGTGACCGTCTCGGCGCTGATCGTGACACTCGTCGCATCGTGCATGATGCTCTACCTCACCAATGCGCACGGCACCTACTCACTGGCGATCGGCGGCTGGGACGACAAGGGGCATCCGAACGGACCGTTCGGGATCACGCTCGTCGTCGACCAGCTCGCGGGTTTGATGCTGGTGGTGGCGACGCTGGTCCTGCTGTGCGTCGTCGTCTACGCGATCGGCCAGGGTATCCGTGACGGCGCGTCCGAACAACCGGTGTCGGTGTTCCTGCCGACCTATCTGATCTTGTGTGCCGGTGTGTGCAATTCGTTCCTCGCCGGCGACCTGTTCAATCTGTTCGTCTCCTTCGAGGTGCTGCTCGCCGCGAGCTTCGTGTTGCTCACCCTCGGCGCCACCGGCGATCGTGTGCGGGCCGGCGCGTCGTACGTCATGGTGTCGATGGTGTCGTCGCTGATCTTCCTGGTGGGCATCGCCTTCGCCTATGCGACCACCGGCACGCTCAACCTCGCCGAGATGGCGATACGCCTCGATCACGTGCCCGACGGCACCCGTAATGCGCTGTATGCGGTGCTGCTCGTGGCCTTCGGGATCAAGGCCGCGGTGTTCCCGCTATCGGCATGGCTGCCCGACTCCTACCCCACCGCCCCGGCGCCGGTTACCGCGGTATTTGCCGGCCTGCTCACCAAGGTCGGTGTGTACGCGATCATGCGTACCCACACCCTGCTGTTCCCCGGCGGATCGATGGATCCGATCCTGCTCGTCGCCGGTCTGCTGACGATGATCGTCGGCATCCTCGGTGCGATCGCACAGTCCGACATCAAGCGACTGCTGTCGTTCACCCTCGTCAGTCACATCGGCTACATGGTGTTCGGTATCGCCCTGTCCTCCGAACTCGGGATGAGTGCCGCGATCTATTACGTCGCCCACCACATCCTCGTGCAGACGACACTGTTCCTCGTCGTCGGACTCATCGAACGGCAAGCGGGGTCGGCGTCGCTACGCCGGCTCGGCGGTCTGATCGCCAGCCCAGTGCTGGCCGCCCTCTTCCTGATCCCGGCGCTCAATCTCGGTGGCATTCCGCCATTCTCGGGCTTCCTGGGCAAGGTCGCCCTGATCGCGGCGGGCACCGAGAACGGGTCGGTACTCGCGTGGGTGCTCGTCGCCGGATCGGTCGTCACCAGCCTGCTCACCCTGTATGTCGTGGCACGTATCTGGACGAAGGGATTCTGGCGTCCGCGCGCCGATGCACCCGAGGGCGAACTCTCCGACAGCGCACCGTCGGCACTGATCGACGAGAGCGCCGACATCGCCTTCGACGACCGCGAGGACGTCGGCCGCATGCCGATCACGATGGTCGTCCCCACCGCACTGATGGTCGCCTCCGGGATCGCCCTGACCATCTGGGCGGGCCCGATCTTCGGGTTCACCGACCGCGCGGCGACCGACATCATGAACCGCGAGGTCTACATCGGATCGGTGCTCGGGAGTGGCCGATGAGTGAGAAGCAAGTGAAACGGCCAGGCGAGAACGGGTCCGATCGCATCGCCCCGGTCAAACCCGTCGGTAAGGGGCCGGTCAAGCGTTTGCTGATCAACACCGCGCGCTACTCGGTGTTGTTCTTCGCCTGGACGACGGTCAGTGCGTGGGTGTGGCTACACAACCGGCTGCGCATCCCGCGGTGGCTGGGCAACGACAGCCGCGAGGCCGCAGTACGCCTGTGGTCGATCGCGTGGCTCACGCTTGTGTGGGTGTTGTTGTGGGGCACCGTGTCGTGGGCCAACATCATCTCCGGCATCGTGTTGGCAGTGGCGATCGGGGTACTGCTGCCGTTGCCGCGGGTGCCCGTCGAGGGTCGGATCCACCCGCTGACGGTGCTCGCGTTGGTGGGTCGGCTCGTCGTCGATTTCTTCATCTCCAGCGCGCAGGTGGCGTGGGTGGCCGTCCGACCGGGCAAACCTCCGCTCGGCGCGGTGATGCGGGTGCGTGTCGCGATCAAATCCGACATGGTGCTGACGTTGGCCGTGGACTACCTGAACCTGGTACCAGGCACGATGGTGCTCGAGATCGATCACCGCCGTCGCATGCTCTACGTCCACGTCTTCGATGTCCGCTCGGACAAGAAGGTCCGGCAGTTCTACAAGCAGGTGTCCTTCGTGGAGCGGATGTTCATCAAGGCCTTCGAGCGCGACAGTGAATGGCATCCGAGCCCATATCACGGCATAGACGACGAGTACCACCACGTGCGACCCACCGACCGAGCGGGTGCCCAGGGTCTCGGCGACGGAGGCAGCCGATGACCGTCATGTGGTTCTTCATCGCGATCGCGCTACTCATCTCCGCGGTGCTGGTGATGGCACGAATCCTGTTGGGGCCCACCACCCTCGACCGCCTGGTCGCGCTGGACGCACTGATCGCCCTGTGCATGTGCGGACTGGCGGCCTGGACGGCCTACAGCGGCGACACAACGGTGGTGCCGGGCATCGTGGCACTGTCGTTGGTGAGCTTCGTCGGGTCGGTGGCCATCGCCCGATTCCGTGTTCGGGATGATCAGGCATGATCGCAGACATCGTCAGTGCCGTCTTCCTGACCATCGGAACGCTCATGGCGGTCACCGCCGCGATCGGCATCCTGCGCTTCCCCGACACGCTCTCGCGCATGCATTCGGCGACCAAACCCCAGACGCTGGGGCTGCTGATGATGCTGATCGGTGCGATGGTCAGCATCGGCGGCACACACGTCGACATGGGCATGCTGGTCCTGGCCGGGCTGTTCGCGCTCATCACCGCACCGGTGGTCGCCCACCGTATCGGCCGGCTGGTCTATCAGGAGCAACGCGCCCAGGACGGGCTGATGTCGCGGGACCAGATGGAGCGAGGCGACCGGGATTAGCAGTGAGGTGACCTCACCACGGGTGGGTGGTCACCGCGCACGCGGGCACCGGACCCCAGTCGGCCGCGCCGAACACGCCGGCATGAGTAGCCCTCACTCCAGCTCGGACACGACCGAAGCCACCACCTCACGCATGTCATGGGTCTGCGAGTACACGGCCTGCTGCCGCTGATAACTGTTGCCACGCTCCACGATTGCGGCGACCTGCGCGAGTTCGTCGAGACATCGCAAGTCGGCGGCGACCGGCTCGAGCCGGAGCAGCAGGCCGGCGAGATCGTCGGTCACCAGCCGCTCATTGCACTGTGAGTCCAGGACGACGATCGCATCGAGGCCGTAACGTGCTGCGCGCCACTTGTTTTCCTGCACCAGCCAGGGAGCCATCTGTGGGAGTTCCTCGCCCGCCGACAGCCGGCGGTCGAGATCGACGACGAGACAATGGATCAGCGCGACCATAGCGGAGAGTTCGGCGAGGTTGGTCGTCCCGTCGCACACCCGCACCTCGATGGTGCCCAGGTGCGGTGACGGCCGGATGTCCCAGCGAATCTCGTTGATGTGATCGATGATCCCAGTCGTCTTCTGGTCGGCGACGAACGCCTCGAACTGACTCCACTTCTCGAACTGGAAGGGCAGCCCGGCGGTCGGCAACTGCTGGAACATCATCGCGCGGTTGCTGGCATAGCCGGTATCCTGGCCCGCCCACATCGGTGACGATGCTGACAGCGCGAGCAGATGCGGGTAGTAGTTGAGAAGCGACGACACGATGGGCAACACCTTGTCGCGGTGGTCGATACCGACATGCACGTGTACGCCCCAGATGAGCATCTGCCTGCCCCACCACTGGGTGCGCTCGATCAGTTCGGCGTATCGATGGCCCTCGGTGAGCAACTGCGTTGACCACTCGGCGAACGGATGAGTCCCTGCGCCGTACAGATCGACGCCGAGTTCGTCGACCACGCCACGCACCGCGTGCAACGTGTGTGAGAGGTCGGCCACCGCCTCAGAAGTGGTGTTGCAAATGCCGGTGACGAGCTCGACGGTGTTGCGCAGCAGTTCCTTGTGCACCTTGCCGGCGAGCCCCGGATGCCGTACGCCGACCTCGGTGAACAGATCCGCCGCCGTGTTGGACAGATCACCGGTGACCTTGTCGGTCAGCGCGAACTCCCATTCCACCCCGAGTGTCGGGGTAGGCGAACCACGGAACCCGATGAGGGTGTTGGCCGGCATCAGTTCAGTCTCGGGGCGCCAGGGAGAGGCGGCAGGCCTACTGCGCCGCCGAGATCTGACCGCACGCCAGACGCGCTCCTCCGTCACCGGTGCTCATCGTGTCCTCGTCCGGGCCGGGCTGGCCGTTGGAGGTGTACCGAGTGGGGATGTTGGCGAAGTTGTCGGCGTTCTCGTGAATGATGATCGTCTTGTTGGCGATCTGCGACAGATCCACCGCCGACGTCGAGGTCGTCGTGGAACCCGATCCGTCGGACAGGATGTTGATCGACACCAGGTCGCCACTCGACGGGTGACCGGTGTGGCCGTCGACCTGCAGGTGTCCGCCCGCCGAGACGAACTTGTCGGCGGTGTTGCAGGCGCTGCCGGAGTGGATGTGCATCGCGTGGAATCCGGCAGGGATACCGCTGCCGGCCTTGACGGTCACGGTGACACCGAGCGCGGAGCCGTTGGGCCGGAAGATGGCCTCACCGATATTCTTGCCGTCGGTGTTGATCAGCGAGGCGGCTTCGGTCTCACCACCTCCGGCTGGGATGTTGTCGGCGTCCACGAGACCGCCCTGAGGCGCTTGGTTACCGGTCTGGACCGCGGGGGTGGTCCCCTTCTCGCTGGTTGTCGGCTCGTCGGGAGTACATGCCGCCAAGGCCAACCCGACGGCACCCGCCGACGCGAGCACCGCGAGGGCACGCATGGTCGCAGAGCCTGCTTTCGAATTGACGGTCATCTCGCTCCTCGAGTGATGTGTGATGGAACACCGGAACTCATGCCGGTGGCAGTGACGTGGGCCTCGGCACTGAAGTATGCGGGATCGGCGGTGCGAGTGCCCGATCGGGGGTGCGCTGAATTCCCGGCCGGGGTGTGCCGGGTCATCGCTGCACCGCGACGACGGCGATACCGCCGACGCACCTGCTGAACGGGTTCCCCAGGCTCGCGCGGGAGTCGACGGTGTAATCGTTGTCGAGTGCCTGGGCGATCTTGTCGGCCTCATCCTTCTGTGCCGACGAGGAGTACACAATGGTGTTCTGCGAGAAGCCGCCGTCGTAGTTGCTCTGGGCGTTGATGCCGATCGTGGTGAAGCCCTTGCCCTTGAGTTCTTCGTCGACCTCGGTCGCCAGCCCGGTGACGGTGCCCGCGTTGATCACGCAGATCCGGGCGTTGCCGGCCGCCGAGGAAGAGGTGCTCGCCGGGGCGCTCGTGGTGCTCGGCACACTGGACTGGGCGGCCTGCAACTGGGCTTCGGGATTGTTGCCGGACGTCGCCGCGTGATGCCACCCCAGGGCCACGAACACGATGGCGACCGCAAAGAGCACCATGGCCCCGGCCCGCAGTGGGAGGCGGTTCGACTCGCGATCAGCATTCATCACCGACGACCTTAACGCACATCGACCGGCACACCCGCGACGCTGCCGACGCCGCTAGGTGATCTCGAACCCGAGGCGGCGCGCCGCGCGTGCCTTCTGCCGGGATGCCCGCAGCCGGCGCAGCCGCTTGACCAACATCGGGTCGGCGGCCAGCGCCTCGGGACGATCCACCAGGGCGTTGAGGATCTGGTAGTAGCGGGTCGCCGACAGTCCGAACAGCTCCTTGATCGCTTCTTCCTTGGCCCCCGCGTACTTCCACCACTGCCGTTCGAAGGCGAGGATGTCGTGTTCGCGGCGCGACAGACCGTCGGGTCCGACCGCATGGGGGTCGACCGCCTGCGCACCATCGTCGGGAGTGGTCACCGAATCCGGCCGAGCACTCTGCTGTCCCTGGTTACGCGCTGCTGCGCCGTCCATCTCGCTCCCTCAAAGATCTCGCTGCAACACCTCACACCGCGCACTTTCCGACGGCCGGCCATCGAGAATCACAGCGGTGTGGTTCGTGAATATCTAACCACGCACGGCACCGGCCGAGGCGGTGTGACTCGCGGGGGAAGCCGGCCCGACTCACCCCGTGCCCGAACCGCGCCGAGTCGGGGCCCGCAGTCACCGGCGGTCGTCGAATATTCGCGCACAGTAATCTGTCCCGCATGGCAATCCTCCCGATCTGCATTGTCGGCGAACCGGTCCTGCATCGCGCGACCGGACCCGTCGAACTCGACGCGCAGGGACGACCCTCGGCGGAGATCGTCACCCTGCTCGATGACATGTACGAGACGATGGACGCCGCCAACGGTGTCGGCCTGGCCGCCAACCAGGTCGGGGTCGGCACGCGGATGTTCGTCTATGACTGCCCTGACGGCGAGTCCCGGCTGTCCACGACGCGACGTCGCGGCGAGGTCATCAACCCCGTGCTGGAGACCTCGGAGATCCCCGAGACCATGCCCGACCCCGACGACAACGACGAAGGCTGTCTGTCGGTGCCCGGCGAGCAGTTCCCGACCGGGCGGGCCGACTGGGCTCGGGTCACCGGAGTCGACCGCACGGGTGCCGAGGTCGTCCTCGAGGGCCGCGGATTCTTCGCACGGATGCTGCAGCACGAGGTCGGTCATCTCGACGGCTTCCTCTATGTCGACGTCTTGGTCGGCCGCAACGCCCGCGCCGCCAAAAAAGCCATCAAACGCAATGGCTGGGGCGTGCCCGGACTCACCTGGGTGCCCGGCGACCAGGCCGACCCCTTCGGCCACGACGACGATTGATTCCGGCGATGGCGTTGGGCGACGGCGAGTCTGACCTCGGCGCATACCGAGGCGACCGCGTCGTGGTGCGCTACCTGTTGGGCGAGGCAACGCCCGCCGATTGGCGCGACTCCCCCAACCCGGCTCCGGCACGCTCGGGCGGTCCCGCCCAATCGGACGTGACCGGGTTTCTCCTCGACGACGGGGACCCCGTTCGACTAGACCGGAACGGCACCGTCGAAGAGATTCCGCGCACGGCAATCACCTCGCTGCGCGTAATATCGGCGGTTCCTTTGCGCAACAGTGAGATTCGCGCCCTCGAGTACGCCGCGGCCGCAGCCTGGCCGGGCACCGAGCAGGCGTGGATCGACGGCTGGTTGGTACGGGCCGGAGCCGGAATCTCCCGGCGTGCCAATTCGGCCATCGCCCTGGACCGTTCAGCGCGCCTCGACCCGGCCACCCGATCGGCCATCGAATCCTGGTATGCCGCTCGCGATCTACCGACACTGATCGCAACACCCGAACGACTGGTGTCACCGGGGATCGACGGCGTGCCCGCGTCGGCGGTCATCCACGTATTGACCGCCGGGCCCATCCCCGATCACTCGGTGTCCGATCGCCCATGCCCCGAACACCTGGACCTCGTCCTGCGCCCCACCCCCACCCCCAACTGGCTCCGGGCCTATCTCGGCCCCGACACCGACATCACGGCGGCCACAGCGGTAGTGGGCGCCACCCTCGACGACGCGCCGGTGACCTTTGCCGCCATTGAAGATGCGGGCCGCCCGATCGCCATCGGGCGCGGCGCGGTCACCGAATCACCCGACGGATCCCGCATGCTCGGCCTGACGGCGCTGTGGACCGACCCGGCACGTCGCCGCCAACATCTGGGCGATTCCATACTCACACGATTGCGGCTGTGGGGTGCCGAGAACGGGGCCGGGCGCACGTACCTGCAAGTCGAGTCCGGCAACCGGATCGCCGGCACGTGGTATCGCGCTCGCGGTTTCGCCTTGCACCACCGCTACCGCTACATCAAGCCACGGACGTCGTCGTGACCGGCAGGTCGAGGGGGCGCGGCACGGCCACCCCGAGTCCCGCGCGGCGGCGGCAGGCGATGATCTCCGCTGCGGCACTGGTGGTGATCGGCGTCGTCGTGGTCATGACATGGGTGATCGACAACTCTCACGACGTCACCTCGCCATCGGGAGTCTCGCCATCGGGAGTCTCGCCATCGGGAGCCTCGCCATCGAGGGGCTCGTCATCGAGGGTCTCGTCCACCTCCGCCCCGGCGACAACCCGGGTTCCCGCCCGGGTGCGCCAGACCCTGGCGCTCATCGATGCGGGCACATGGCCTGCGGCGGCCAATGCGCCGGGCACCCGCGGCGGAATCGCGTTTCGCAACAACGAGGGTCGGCTACCGTCGGCCACATCAACCGGAACGGCGATCACATACCGCGAATGGGACGTCAACCCGAAGGAGCCGGGCCGGTCCCGCGACGCGGAGCGCATCGTCACCGGCAGCGACGGTTCGGCATGGTACACCGACGACCACTACCAGACCTTCGTACTCATCAGGGGGCCGACTTCGTGAACGCGCACAAATCATGACAGGCCAACACGTGTCGCTGCGAGAGTTTCTGATCGGCGCCGCCGGGCGTGGACCGGCAGTGGGGTTGATCGCGCGCCCCGCTGACGTGACCACCGATGACGTGCCACGACCGGCCGGCCTTCGGGTGCGGGTGATCGACGGCACCCGACTGGCCACTCGCCCCGATGTTTTCGACGAGTTCGCTCGAAGTTGGCGATTCCCTGACCATTTCGGGCACAACGCCGATGCCTTCGACGACTGCATGCGCGACCTCGATCAGCCCGCGGGAATCACCGGATTCCTCAGCGTGCTCACCGACGCCCAGCATGTGCTGCCGCGCGCCGACGACACATTCACCTGGTTCACGCGCTCACTGGTGTTCTACCGCGATCACTACCGCGACATCGCCGATCCCCCGGCCACATTCGCCGTGTTGCTCTCGACGCCGATGGCCGCACGCCGGACCACCCTCGCGCGATGGCGGGCCACCGGCATCACCGTCGCGTCGGTGATCCCGGACAGCTGAGGCTGCTCCACCTGCTGCTCTCTGTCGCTCCGCCGAGCGGGCCAACGACGGACGCACCCGCCGAGGACCTAGACGGTGACGTCGGGTGACGGCTTGTTGTGACCGGTGATCCGCACCTGACTCATCACCGACGCCGCGACGGTCTTCACCGAAGTGAGGTTGCGGCACCCGGTAAGCCTGACGAGGTCGGTCCGCGAGACGTCGGACCGGGTTGCCTTCACCAGTGAGGGGCAGCGGCTCACACCGGCACCATCGGCACGATGCCGGGATGGCCGTCGAGGAACTGTTTGGTGAATGTGCACACCGGGCGTACTCGGGCGTTTTGATCCCGGATGAATGCCAGGGCCCCGCGGGTGAGCCGCGTGCCGAGACCGTGGCCGGTGTACTCGTCGTACAAAACAGTGTGCAGCACGGTCACCGTGCGCCGACCATCCTCCTCCTCGATTGAGTAGCCCAGGACGCCGACGAGATCCCCCGCAACCCAGAGCTCGAATCGCTCCCGGTCCGGGTTGTGTACGACCTGGGAAATCTGCTGCAGAATCGATTGCGCCGACTGCGGCGGGCGATGACTGTGTTTGCGATTCGTGGTGTTCATAACCCCTCGTCACGTCGCGGTGATACGACAACGACATTCGAGTCGTCGGCCAGATCCATCTCTGTGATCCGGATCACACCCTACCCTACGGTTACGTAAGCGCAAGGCGTCGCGAGGAATCAACCTCCGCTCACTCCGAGTTCGAAGGTGACAACCCTGCGGGGGTTCCGGCGCCCGAGCATCCGGGTATTGTGTCGTGTGCGCGCGTCATCGCGCACAGCTCACACAACTTCACCACGCGGGGGCTCCCACGATCCGGAGGCTGAGAGGGCGACTGGCGGTCGCCGACCGCCCGAACCTGTCCGGGTAATGCCGGCGTAGGGAGAACGCTCATGGGCACACACGTACCCAACACCGAGGCCGTCGACAACAACATCCTCACCACCGGCCCGATTCAGGGCAGCAGCAAGCACCACCTCGAGGTCGACGAATTGCGGATTCCGCAGCGACGCATCACCCTCACCAACGGCGAACACCTCGACGTGTACGACACGTCGGGGCCCTATACCGACCCACGGGAGAGGATCGACGTCGCCAACGGCCTCACCCGGACTCGTGACCTGTGGCGGCGGCCCGCCCCGATCGACGGCGTGGCAACCCAATTAGCCTGGGCCCGAGCGGGTCTGGTGACTCCGGAAATGCGGTTCATCGCGGCGCGCGAGAACGTGGAAGTGGAGGTGGTGCGTCGCGAGGTGGCCGCCGGACGGGCGGTGATCCCCGCCAATCATCGTCATCCGGAATCCGAACCGATGATCATCGGCAAGGCGTTCGCGGTGAAAGTCAATGCCAACATCGGCAATTCGGCCGTCACCAGCTCGATCGCCGAGGAGGTCGAGAAGATGGTGTGGGCCACCCGCTGGGGCGCCGACACCATCATGGACCTCTCCACCGGCTCCGACATCCACATGACCCGCGAATGGATCCTGCGCAATTCGCCCGTGCCGGTCGGCACGGTACCCATCTACCAGGCACTCGAGAAGGCCCAGGGTGACCCGATCAAGTTGACCTGGGAGATCTACCGCGACACCGTGATCGAGCAGGCCGAGCAGGGTGTCGACTACATGACCGTACATGCCGGGGTGTTGCTGCGTTACGTCCCGCTAACCGCACGCCGGGTCACCGGCATCGTCTCGCGCGGCGGGTCGATCATGGCCGCCTGGTGCCTGGCGCATCACGAGGAATCATTTCTCTACACACATTTCGACGAGCTGTGCGACATCTTCGCCTGTTACGACATCACCGTCTCCCTCGGCGACGGTCTACGGCCCGGGTCGATCGCCGACGCCAACGACGAGGCACAGTTCGCCGAGTTGCGCACCCTCGGCGAACTCACCACCAAGGCGAAATCTCAGGGTGTGCAGGTGATGATCGAGGGTCCGGGCCACGTGCCGATGCACAAGATCGCCGAGAACGTGCGCCTTGAGGAAGAACTCTGCTCCGAGGCGCCGTTCTACACCCTGGGCCCCCTGGCCACCGACATCGCACCCGCGTACGACCACATCACCTCGGCGATCGGCGCGGCGATGATCGCACAGGCCGGTACCGCGATGCTCTGTTATGTGACACCCAAGGAGCATCTGGGGCTGCCCGATCGTGACGACGTCAAGGTCGGTGTGATCACCTACAAGATCGCCGCACACTCCGCCGACCTCGCCAAGGGGCATCCCCGCGCGCAGGAACGCGACGATGCCTTGTCCAAGGCGCGCTTCGAGTTCCGGTGGACCGATCAGTTCAACCTCGCCCTCGACCCGGACACCGCTCGCAAGTACCACGACCAAACCCTGCCCGCCGAGCCGGCCAAGACCGCCCACTTCTGCTCGATGTGCGGTCCCAAGTTCTGCTCGATGCGCATCTCCGCCGACGTCCGCGCCTATGCCGAGGAGAACAATCTGGTGACCGCCGCGGACATCGACCGCAGGATCGCCGAGGAGATGGCCGCCAAGTCGGCCGAGTTCGCCGACGCGGGTGGCCGGATCTACCTGCCGATCGACGCCGGGAGTTCTACGTGACCGACGTACCCCTGTTGCCCACCGCCGCACCGGGATCGACACCCGTGCGAGTGCTCACGATTGCCGGGTCGGATTCCGGTGGTGGTGCGGGTATTCAGGCCGACCTGCGCACCTTCGCCCTGTTGGGGCTGCACGGATGCGTCGCGGTGACCGCGGTGACCGTGCAGAACTCACTGGGCGTCAGTGGTTTTCAGGAAATCACTCCGGATGTGGTGGCCGCGCAGATCGATTCGGTGGTCTCCGACATCGGCGTGGGCGCGACCAAGTCCGGGATGCTCGCCTCGGCGCCGATCATCGCCGCCGTCGCGGACGCGTGCGCCGATGTCGGCATCGGCCGCGACGGTGCCACCCCTTTCGTCCTCGACCCGGTGTGTGCGTCGATGCACGGCGATCCACTGCTGGCCGGCGAAGCTCTGGAGGAGTTACGTGCCACGCTCTTTCCGCTGGCCACCATCGTCACCCCGAACCTCGACGAGGTGCGGCTGATCACCGGCATCGAGGTGGTCGACGAGTCGACCCAGCGCGATGCCGCGCGGGCACTGCACGATCTGGGGCCGCAGTGGGCCCTGGTGAAGGGTGGTCATCTCCGGTCGAGCGATCAAAGCCCCGATCTACTGTTCGACGGTGCGGAGTTCCACGAGTTCACGCACGCGCGTATCGACACCGGCCACGACCACGGAGCCGGTGACACATTGGCCGCAGCCACCGCATCGGCGCTTGCCCACGGCCGTTCGGTGCCCGAGGCGGTGGCCTTCGCCAAGCGCTGGGTGACACGCGGACTCGAGGCCGCCTACCCACTTGGCGCCGGCCACGGCCCGGTGAACCCGCTTTGGCGGGTGCGGATCACCCCGGAGGCGCCAGCGAGGTGATCGCCGGAGGGCGGGTGCACGATCTCGATACCTTCGGCGACCGCTTCGGTATGCGCCGGGCCGATGTCGCAAACCTTGAGTGAGACAACCGGTTTGCGTGGCGCGGCGGCGTCACGGGTCACCATACTGAACTGGGAGGTGCCGCCACTGGCGGATCCCGGTACTGCCCCAGTGTGGCGATCCACGCGAGGTTCATCAACGCATCCTGCCCGAGAACATGCGGGAGGTGCGCACCGTAGCGTCGAGATGGTCGACCGTCAGGATGGGGTACCCCGCGCGACAGTCTTATGGTGCTCATCAGGGGTGGGCTGCTCGACGAAACGATCCGGCGGAACAGGGGCGCCACACGGCCGGACACAGCACCGAAGTGTCGCCACCATGAGTTGGAACTACCTCAGGGACATGGACGGCGTACGCATCGGCGAGAAGTACGCGATCCCCGACGCACTGATTGCGGGAGTTGCGCGATCTGCGTGCGCGCCGGTGTGCGGACGGGCCTCGACACCGATGTCGACCATCCACCCAGGGCACGCCGAATCCGTTGATGCGCGCGCGGCGTTGCCGAGGATGGGCGCCCACTGGAAGAACACCCTGATGATCGGTGATCGGATGGACCCCGACCCGATCTCCGGACTCGAGGCGGGGCCGCAGGCAACCCTGTCCGCTACAACGACTGCCCGATTCGATGATTCGAAGCAGGCGGTCGTTGTAGCGATCGGGCTCAGTGCGCGAGAGCCTTCGCCTTCAGGTGCTCGAATTCTTCATTATTGATCGCACCGGAGTCGAGTAGCGATTTCGCATCGGCAATCTGTTGTGCCGGGGAAGTACCCGCGACGGTCTTGATGTAGTCGTCGGATTCTTTCTTGTATTCGACTGCGGCCTTCTGCGCACGCTCGGCCATTCCCTGACCCTTCACCAGCAGGTAGGCGAACGCCGTCAGATACGGCAGGATGATCAAGAAGATCACCCAGATCGCCTTGGACCAGCCCGAGGTCTTATGGTCGCGGAACAGGTCGGCGATGATGTACCACAAGACGATCAGATACGCGACGAACGCGAAGACGATCACCATCGACCACAAGAAGTTCCAGAACGAGTCCCACATCGGGAGTGCTCCTTACGAGATAAGAGTATGTGGTCAGTTTTCTGACCGGCATCAGCATCCCACAAAATATATAATCACACCCACGAGACGGCCAATTGACGGCCGACGTCCCCAACGCACACCGATTCGGCACAATCGGTGACGTGAACGTAGAACTCGGACTCGATACCTTCGGCGATGTCACGATCGATGACGGCGGCGCACCGAACTCGGCGGCCCAGACGATCCGCGACGTGCTCGATCAGGCGATTCTCGCCGACGAGGTCGGCGTCGACTTCCTCGGCGTGGGCGAACACCACCGCCACGATTACTCCGTCTCAGCGCCGGAGGTGGTGCTCGGGGCGGTCGCCGCGCGCACCACGCGCATCCGGCTCGGCACTGCGGTGACCGTGCTCAGTTCCGACGATCCGATCCGCGTATTCGAACGCTTCTCGACACTCGACGCGCTGTCGTCGGGTCGTGCGGAGGTCATTCTAGGCCGCGGATCGTTCACCGAGTCGTTCCCGTTGTTCGGCTTCGATCTCGAACAGTACGAGGAACTGTTTTCCGACAAGCTGGATCTGTTCGCCCACTTGCGAACCGGCCGCCCTGTCACCTGGTCGGGGGCCACCCGCGCCCCGCTGACCGATCAGACCATCCACCCTCCACTCGAGACGCCCCCGCTACCGACGTGGATCGCGGTCGGCGGCAGCCCGGAGTCGGTGGTGCGCGCCGCGCGGTACGGACTACCGCTGATGCTCGCTATCATCGGCGGCGATCCCCTGCGGTTCGCACCGTATGCAGACCTGTATCGGCGCGCACTGGCACAGTTCAACACACCGACCGATCTCCCGGTGGGCGTGCACTCGCCCGGCCACGTCGGCGACACCGACGAGCAGGCACGCGACGAATTGTGGCCGCACTACCGTACGAATGTGGCGCGGATCGGCGCCGAACGCGGTTGGCCCGCTCCGACGCGCATCGAGTTCGACCGGTCGACAGGGCCCGGCGGCTCCCTCTACGTCGGTTCGCCAGAGACGGTGGCGCACAAGATCGCCCGCACCGTTCGGGCCTTGGGACTCGATCGCTTCGACCTCAAGTACTCCCACGGCACACTGCCGCATCGTGCCATGATGCGCAGCATCGAACTCTATGGCACCCAAGTCATCCCGCGAGTTCGCGAGATCCTGGGTGACGCCGTCACCGACGCGCGAGAGTGAGGGAGAAGTCGCCCATCGGGTCGGTCCAGCTCGTGACGGGCGCCAGTCCGGCGTCGGCGAGTTCGCACCGCAGCACCGACAGATCGAACTTGGTGCTGATCTCCGTCCGGACCTCGGAACCGGACCGAAGACGCCAACGACGTTGCAGGTCACCGAAGTAGGCATCGATGTCCCGGCGCGCCCGCAACCACATCTCGATGCGGTGGCGCGCGGGATTCCACCGGGCGACGTGGTCGAAGTCGTCGGCGTACAGCCCGACGGCGTCGAGCCCGGTACGCAGAACCTCGATCATGTTGCGATTGAAATCCGCTGTCACCCCGGCCTTGTCGTTGTATGCGGCGACGAGCCGACCGGTGTCCTTGATGAGGTCGGCTCCCAGGAGGAAGTAGTCGCCGGGGGCGAGCGTGGTGGCAAGGCCGGAGAAGAACGCGCGGCGTCCGTCGTCGTCGAAGTTGCCGATCGTCCCGCCAAGGAACACCGCCAGCCGCGCCCCCTCGCACGACGGCAGCACCAGCCCCGCATCGGTGAAATCCCCTTCGACCGGTCGGATGTCGATGCGCGGGTAGTCAGCGGCGAGGATGCCGGCGGATTCAGCGAGCATCTCGGCGCTGACGTCGACGGGTACGTAGACGAAGTGTCCGGCCGCGCGAGGGCCGATGGGTTCACCCGTGCGGGTGAACGCATCGAGGAGGAGTCGGGTCTTGGTCGATGTGCCCGAACCGAATTCGACCATCATCGCCGCGTTCGTGACATCAACGACGTCGTCGGCATGGTCGCGCAGGATGGCGGTCTCACGCCGAGTCGGGTAGTACTCGGGTAGCCGGGTGATCTCGTCGAACAGCCTGCTACCACGTTCGTCGTAAAGCCATTTCGTCGGCAGTACCGGCGGGGTGGACCATAGACCGGCGAGAGCGTCGGCGGCCAGTGGGGTCAGCGTTTCGAGGGTCACCGGGCGAGCCTCAGACCGGTGAACACCCAGCGCGACGGTGCTGGGAAGAAGTTGCGGTACGTCACACGCTCGTGGCCTCGGGGCGTGATGGCGGCCGCACCGCGCAGAACATGTTGGTCGCTCATGAACTTTCCATTGTATTCGCCGACCGCCCCGTTCGCGGGGACGAATCCCGGAAACGGAAGGTAGGCACTCGAGGTCCACTCCCACACATTGCCGATCATCGCCGCGCCACCTGGTCCGGCGACAGACCGCGGATGACAACGATTAGGGTCCAACAACTCTGAGCGTTGGGCGCCGAGAGTAGATGCGGCAGTCTCCCATTCGAATTCGGTAGGCAGACGGGCACCGGCCCACCGGGCGTAGGCGTCGGCCTCGTAGAAGCTCACATGCAGCACGGGTTCACCGGGATCGAGCGGTCGCCGTCCCGAGAGCGTGTACGTCGTCCACTGCCCGTCGTCGTCACGGTGCCAATAGCCGGGCGCCTGCCAACCGGTCTGCCGCAGGTGCGCCCATCCGTCGGACAACCACAACTCGTGGCGCCGATAGCCCTCGTCGGCAATGAACTCCAGCCAGTCGGCATTGGTGACGGGCCGCTCGGCGATCTCGAAGTCCTCCAAGAAGACTCGATGTCTAGGGCCCTCGTTGTCGTAGGAGAATCCATCGTCGGGCCCGGCGCCGACCTCGGTGACACCACCGGCGACAGAGCGCCAGGTCATCGGCCCCGGCGAGCTCGGCGCATCGAGTTCACGGTCGACGTAGATCGGGCCGGGCGTGAGCGGAATCGTCGAGAAGAGATGCTTGACGTCCATGAGCAGCAATTCCTGATGTTGCTGTTCATGATTGCAGCCCAGTTCGACGAGGTCGAGCGCGGCGTCATCGAGCGCGCCACGCGTCAGAGCACTTTCCATCGCCGCATCCACGTAGTTGCGATAGTGCGTGATGTCGTCGACGCCGGGTCGGGTGACCAGGCCGCGATCCGGTCGCGGATGGCGTTCGCCGACAGCCTCGTAGTAGCTGTTGAACAGATAGCGATAGGACTCGTCGTACACCACATAGCCGGGATCGCGGCGGAGGACAAACTCCTCAAAAAACCATGTGACGTGGGCCCGATGCCATTTGGCGGGGCTGGCCTCGGTCATCGATTGCGGGGTCTGGTCCTCGGGCGACAACCGGTCGGCCAGCAGGTCGGTGAGCTCCCGGACTTCTCGAAAGCGTTGCGCCGGCGACTGATCGGTGGGTACCCAGATGCGTTCGGTGATGCTCACTGGAGGTCCTCCCGTGGCGTGCGGACGCGGGGTTCATCGACCCCGCCCACTCCATCGTTCCCACGACTGCGCCGACTGTCAACGATGACATCGTTTGTATCCTCCGTTCGTCGACCTCAACCGGGCTGATCCGTCGCCGTCGTCGACGACATCGACAGCAGCCTCTACGGCGCTGGCACCCACCACCCCCTCGATCACGCGGCCGGTGGCGACGGACTCGGCCTCGTCGTCGGTGTCGGATTCGTGCGACCGCCAATCTCGTTGCTCGTCGGCGGCGATGCGGTCGAGCGTGTCCTCGGGATGCAGCCGATCGTCGGGGTCGAGGCTGTACTCCCCGTTCGAGCCTTAGGGGGTGCTGTCGTTCTCGTCACCGCTCAGAGGTTCACGGCGCAGCGCCGCGCAACCGAGGGCCAGCAGGCTGAGCCGAAGGACGTCCTTCGGCCCACACCGAAGACCCCCCACAGCGGTGACGTCTTTGTGAAACAGATCATGTTCGTACCCTGGTTCGGCGACAATGACGACTGTGATCGAGGAAATGCAGGACGAAGCCCGGTCCTTGCTCTTCGCGGGTGAATACGAACATGCGCTGGCCGAGTTCTCGGTGCTGCGCGAGATCCGGTCGCGACGTGAGGGGCCGTACTCACCGATGTATCTGTCCAACCTCCACGACTCGGTGCGCTGCATGTCGCACCTGGGTTTGTGGGCCGACGCCACGCCGCTGTGCCGCGAGCTGCACGGCAAGTACGTGCGCACGCACGGACGCGGCGAATCCGATACCGTCGACGTCGCCAAACACTGGGCGTGGGCGCTGGTGCACCTCGACGACTACCCGCCCGCCGTACGCCTGTATCTGCTGACCGCCGACGCCGTCTGGGACGTCGACCGCGACCAGGCCCACCGCCTCCTCGGCGCGGCGCTGGCCCATCGACACGACCTCGACCCCGAGGCGATGGTGTCGCCGGGGAACATCGACGGAGTGAACCTGCGCCATACCGATGACGTCCTCGCCGACCTCTGCGACCTGCGCGCCCACCTCGCCGGCGATACCGGACCGTTCGATCACACGACGATCGACGGTCTGGTGGCCTGAGCCGACCGGACGGTCAGCCGACGATTCCGCGCGCGGCGGCCCGCTTGCGCTCGCGCCGAAGCGCGACACTCTCGTAGCTGAAGTACCGGCGGCTGGGTCGGCACCACAGCAGGTAGTAGAAAAACACATTGACCGCGACCGCCAAGCCGACGACCGCCGCCGCCGGCCACGCATCCGGGTGCGTACCGCTCGCACCGCTGCCGTAGAAGATCAGCACGGCGATGACACCGATGCCAATCGCGACGCACCGGATGATGCCGAACACCGTGTAGTAGATGTAGGGGCCTCGGGCACCTCGCAGAAACGCTATGGCTATCCAGAAATCCAGCGCGATCAAGACTGCGGCCACAGCCGAGACGATCAGCAAGAACGAATGATAGGCCGTCAGCTCCCATCCATTCGAGTAGGCGTAGCTGTACACATCGCCGTTGGAGACGATCTCCGATGTGGCATTCCGGCTCCACTCCTGAACGCCGAGGAACCACACCCACCAGAACACCTCACCGATGACCACGAGGGTCAATACGAAGATCTGCCAGCGTCCAAAAAAGGTGACCTGCCAGGGACGGACGAACGCATGGTCCGTCGGCATCGGATCGCCAACCGATCTGGCAAGCGGCACCGGACCGCCATACGACACCCGAGCCGGCGCGCCGGGCTGGAAGGCCGGTAGCGGAGGCAGCGGTCGCGACTGCACCGGCCGTGGGGGCATCGCGTGTGAGGGCAACGGTCGCTGCGGCACCGGTTGTGACGAGCGTGGTTGTTGCATCCGCGAGCGTGGCGAGGGCTGAGGCGCGGGATTCGGCGCTGACGGTGGCGGCCCGGCTGGGCGCGCGGGTGGCACCGCGGAGTACGCAAGTGGCAACGGCCTGTTCGGCCCAGGGTCCTGGGCGTCCGTTTGCATGGGTCGACGCTAGGTGCCGGAAGTCGCAGTCACCATCGTCCGATCGGACCAACCCGACATCACGCCTGGTCCAGGCCTTTGCCGACCGGGCGTGATGTCGGGTTCAGCTGTGATGGCGAGTACAGGGACTGGTCAGGCCTCGACCGCGCGCCCACCACGACGGCGGAACGCATACGTGTCCACAGCGAAATGTCCGGCATTGGCAAATCCGACGGCGAGCAGACCTGCGATCAGTGCCAGCGGCCATTCCCAGCCGATCTTTGCCGGCATGTCAGCGGCCTGGGCGGCAACCCAGAAACCCTGCTCCCAGTGCGTGTAATAGATGGCCCCGATCATGTCGACCACCAGCACGATCGACACCAGCGGTAGCAGCAGTCCGAGTACGAGCAGGATGCCACCGCCCAGTTCGGCCCAGGTCAAGATGTACGCCGAGACGCTGGGGGCGGGTGCGCCGATCCCCTTGAGCATGCCCTCCACACCGGAGAGGTGATAGACGTGGAGCTTTTGCCAACCGTGTGCGATGAAGATGATCCCGAGGATCATTCGAGCTGCCAGGAGCGCGATGCTGCGCACACCGTTCATGTCGACTTCCGTTCTCGATCGGCAACCTCGTAGGTGCCACGTTTCCTGTTCTGACTGAACCCAAGATATACGGACCACGGTCCGCTTACAATCGCGGCGCACCCGCATGCGATGCCCGCTGATCCCTCGACGGGTACTCTGAGTCTCCGCACGGTCGGTGCTCGAACAGGCGGCCCGACACGCGATCGTCACCCGGTCGAGTCCTTCGCAATCAGCCCGTGACCGACCCGCTATGCCTGCGTGCCGGAAAACCGGACCGCTCATGTGACACGCCACCGAGGATGAGGGAGATGTCGAGTGCGGGGAAAGTCGGTCAAGGTATCGCGACAGCCCCTCCTCGGATCACCAGCCGACGAACTGGACCCCTATCTCCCCGACAACGGGAACCTCGGCTACCGCATCTCCCGATATGACCTGGAACTCGAGTACAAGGTCGCCAGCAATCGGCTCGAGGGCACCGCGACACTCACTTCGACGTCCTACGTCGCCCTTCAGCGCTTCACTCTCGATCTCGCCGGAACACTGAGCGTCTCGCGCGTCACCGTCGACAACAAGAGGGTGCGCTACTCGCACCGCAACAAGAAGCTCACGATCACCCCGGCCGCGCCGGTTCCGCCGGGTGGGGCGATGACGATCGTGGTGCGCTATCACGGCTCACCGAGGCCGATCCGCGGCTCCTGGGGTGAGGTCGGCTGGGAAGAACTGACCGAGGGTGCGCTGTGTGCCAACCAACCCAACGGCGCGGCGTCGTGGTTCCCCTGTGACGACCATCCGCTGGCGAAGGCGACATATCGGATCGCGATCACCACCGACAGCCCGTATTACGCACTGGCCAACGGGGTCCTGGAATCCAAACGCGTACGCGCCGCGCAAACCACCTGGGTCTATCAACAGGTCGAGCCGATGTCGACCTATCTGGCGTCCATCCAGGTCGGACCTTACAAGAAGGTCTCGTTGGCCACCAAGCCAATTCCGATCGACGCGGTGTTCCCGCCGCGACTGACCCGCAACCTCGCCATCGACTTCGGCCGCCAGGTGGAAATGGTTGAGGCGTTCGTCGAGATGTTCGGCCCGTATCCGTTTCCGCGTTACACCGTGGTCGTCACCGATGATCCGCTCGAGATCCCCATTGAGGCGCAGAGCTTTTCGACGTTCGGAGCCAACCATTGCGACGGCACGTCGCGTTCGGAGCGACTCGTCGCCCATGAACTCGCGCATCAGTGGTTCGGCAACTCGGTGACGCTGGCGCGGTGGCGCGACATCTGGCTGCACGAGGGATTCGCCTGCTACGCCGAGTGGTTGTGGAGCCAGCGCTCCGGAGGCCGCAGCGCCGACGAGTGGGCCCGGCACTACTACGCCAAGCTGGCCGCGAGTCCGGTGCGGGTCGCACTCGCCGATCCCGGACCGCGAAAGATGTTCGACGACTGGGTCTACAAGCGCGGAGCGATCACCCTGCACGCTTTGCGACTGACCATCGGTGACGGCAACTTCTTTGCCCTGTTGCGCCGCTGGACCGACAAGTACCGGTACGGATCGGTGACCACCGAGGACTTCATCGCCCTCGCCGCCAATTTCTCCTCGGCCCCGCTGCAGGATCTGTGGACACGGTGGTTGTTCACCCCGGAGCTGCCCGCCTATCCGACACCCTGAAAGCTGTTGCGTGAGATCACTTCTCGCGAAGCGTGCGGACGTAGTCCTCGACGTCGTCGAACCGCGGCAGCAGACCGGACGCGCGTGCGGCACCCACACCCGGGGCCGCGGTGTCCTTCGCGGACAGTTCGTAGACCAATGGACTGCCGTCGCGGGCGAACCTCGGCCAATCGATCCCCAGTTCGGGGTCCAACGGGTTGATCCCGTGTTCGGCACCGGGGTTGTAGCCCGTCGAGCACAGGTAGGTGACCGTGGAGTTGTCGGCGAGCGCACAGAAGGCATGGCCCAGCCCCTCTGCCAGATACACCGCGCGGCGATGGACGTCGTCGAGTAGGACGGTGTCGTAGGTGCCGAATGTCGGTGAGCCGACTCGGATGTCGACAATCACGTCAAGGATCGCTCCGGTGGTACAAGTGACGTATTTGGCCTGTCCGGGCGGGACGTCGGCGAAGTGCACGCCCCGCAACACCCCGGCCGCCGACACCGACAGGTTGACCTGCGCGAGATCGAAGCGGTGCCCGATGACCTCGTCGAGGAAGTCGGCTTTGAACGCCTCGGTGAACACCCCGCGCGCATCGCCGTGCAGTACCGGGGTCAGCTCCCAGGCACCAGCGATCGAGAGCTCTCGAACCTTCACGCGAATCCCTTTCCGCGGGCGAGGATGTCGAGGAGATAGTCGCCGTAGCCGGACTTGCGCAGTTGCTCGGCCCGGGCCGCAAGCTGATCGTCGTCGAGATATCCCTGACGCCAAGCGATCTCCTCGGGCACCGCGATCTTGAGTCCCTGTCGTTGTTCGACGGTCCGCACGAAGTTGCCCGCATCGAGCAGCGAATCGAAGGTGCCGGTATCGAGCCAGGCGGTGCCGCGTGGCAGCACCGTGACCTTGAGCTTGCCACGCTGCAGATAGTGGTCGTTGATGTCGGTGATCTCGTATTCCCCACGCGCACTGGGCTGTAGTCCACGCGCGATCTCAACGACATCGTTGTCGTAGAAGTACAGCCCCGGAACCGCGTAATGGGACTTCGGTGCGGCGGGCTTCTCCTCCAACGAAATCGCCGTCCCCGACTCGTCGAACTCGACGACACCGTAGGCACCCGGCTCGGCGACCCAGTAGGCGAAAATCGCCCCACCGTCGACGTCGCCGAATCCCTGCAACTGCGAACCGAGTCCGGGGCCGTAGAAGATGTTGTCGCCGAGCACAAGGGCTACCGAATCGCCGCCGATGTGCTCGGCACCGAGGGTGAACGCCTGGGCAAGTCCGTCGGGCGACTGCTGCGTCACGTATCTCAGCTCGACGCCGAATTGGCTGCCGTCGCCGAGCAGCCCACGGAAGGCGTCGGCGTCGGTGGGCGTCGTGATGACGAGGATCTCCCGGATGCCGGCGAGCATCAGCGTGGACAGCGGGTAATAGATCATGGGCTTGTCATATACGGGCACCAGCTGTTTACTGACCCCCTGCGTGATGGGGTGGAGGCGACTACCGGTGCCCCCGGCCAGGATGATCCCGCGCATGGGTGCCAGGGTAGCGGGCCGAAGTCGGACGACTCTCGGTATCCTCGACACGGCGACATTCTGAGTCGTCCCGCTCGGCCGGGGCGGCCATGACGCTGCGTCGCGCAGCTGTCCGGACACCACGAAGGGCTCGACCGACATGCGCATTCTGGTCACCGGGGGCGCCGGATTCATCGGCGCGAACTTCGTGCTGCGCACCGTCGAGAATCGTCCGGACGCACGAATCCGGGTACTGGACAAGCTGACCTATGCGGCCAACCCCACCACCCTCGATCCGGTCGCCGACGCCGTCGAACTCGTCGAGGGCGACATCGCCGACGCCCCACTGGTCGACCGGCTGGTCGGCGACTCCGACCTCGTCGTGCATTTCGCCGCCGAATCGCACAACGACAACTCTCTGACCGATCCGTCAACCTTCGTCCAGACCAACCTGGTGGGCACCTACACCCTGCTCGAGGCGATCCGCCGACACCGGGTGCGCTACCACCACATCAGCACCGACGAGGTCTACGGGGACCTCGAGCTCGACGACCCAGCACGATTCACCGAGCAGACCCCCTACAACCCGTCGAGCCCCTACAGTTCCACCAAGGCCGGCAGCGACCTACTCGTTCGTGCCTGGGTGCGCTCCTTCGGCGTGGCCGCGACGCTGTCGAACTGCTCCAACAACTACGGGCCATATCAGCACGTCGAGAAGTTCATCCCGCGCCAGATCACCAACGTCTTGTCCGGGGTGCGGCCCCGCCTCTACGGCGACGGACGCAACGTGCGCGACTGGATCCACGTCGATGACCACAACGACGCCGTGTGGACCATCATCGACACCGGCCGCATCGGTGAGACCTACCTCATCGGCGCCGACGGCGAGGTCGACAATCGCACCGTCGTTGAGACGATCCTGGAGTTGCTCGGGCAACCGCGCGACGGGTTCGACTTCGTCACCGATCGGCCCGGTCACGACCGCCGCTACGCAATCGACTCCACCCGGTTGCGCACCGAATTGGGTTGGCGGCCAAAGTATGCGGACTTCCGATCCGGAGTTGCAGAAACGATCGACTGGTATCGCGAGCATCCCGAATGGTGGAGCGATGCCAAGGCGTCGGCGGAGGCGCGGTATGCCGAGACCGAGCGGATCATCGGCCCAGTGGCACCGTCTCGGTGAGGAATTCGATCTGGTCGGTGACGACTCGTTCGAACGCATCACCGACGTAGATATCGAAGTGGCCGTCGGGATACCGACGCAGAGTCACCATCGGATTACCTTCCGCCGCAGCGACGGTGGGGCCGACCGGCGCGACGCTGTCGGCGTCGCACGCGCAGATCAAAGTGGGCACCTGCAGCCGACGGACACTGCGGGCGGGCACATACAGTGGTATGGCCAGACCGACCCGCGCGGCGACGGAGTTGGTGAATTCGAGGCCGGGCGGGATCAAACCCAGATAGCCCGGTTGCGCATCCGGCGCACTCATCAACGCCGCCTCGTGTCCGGAACCGGCCAATCCCACGCGCACCGGGGGACGGCGCAGTGCCGCCGACGCGAGATCGGCCAGCCCGCGCATCGTCACCTTGAACGCGCCGAGGCGATCGAGCGCCAGTGTCGAGGCCGGTCCACTGGTGAACGGACATTGGGCGACCACCGCGGCTACTTCCGGATGCCTCGCGCCGGTGACCAAGACGTGACCACCTCCGAACGACGTGCCCCACAGCACGATCCGTGCGGTATCGACGCCCGGCAAAGTACGCGCGTAGGCCAACGCTGCGGTCCAGTCGGCCAGCTGCCGACGGATCGAGAGCAGCCCGCGCGGAGTACCGTCACTATCACCGAAGTGCCGATAATCGAACACCAAGCACGCATACCCCGCAGCGGTGAAGCGCTCGGCGAAGGCATCCAGGCGCATGCGACGCACCGCACCCAACCCGTGCGCCATGACAATGACCGGCGGATCACCGCTCGGATCGTCCGGCCGGTAGAACCAGGCACGGCATGTAACCCCGTGTGAATCGAACTCTACATCTCGTCGCATCGTCACTCCCCCACTATTCGCCCTTACGGTCTACCAAATGCCGACCGATTCGCTGGTAACGATATGGTAGCGACTCGCCGGTTCGGCTAACGTCGCCCTGACCGGGCGCGACTTCAAGATTGCAAGCATCCACCTGGTTGGCCGAATCGGAGAGGCAGTCATGCGAATAGGTCTTATTGGGCATCGTCTCACCGTTGATGGTCGTCGCATCGCGACAGCGCTGATCGCACTGAGCGCGTGGTGCAGTACGGCCGCTACGTTCGCACCCGCCGCCCACGCCACCCCCTCGACGGCGGACGCGGGCATCCACCGGGTGGACCAAATCGGCGATCTGTCCTACCAGGCGATGTTCGCCGTCGGGGTACAGGTCTTCGAATACGCCGGGGTCATCGAGGAGCGCTACAACGACGACTCAACCATCTACTACACCGTGCTCCGCAAACTACACACCCCCGCACAAGGCACGCCGGGCAGCCGCCGATACGGATTCATCGGCGCAGCACTACCCGCCACCTTCGCAATGTACCCGACCCTTGGCCATCCCTCAGTGCTGGCGCATTCAAGCTTCATCTTCGGGGTAAACCCCTCACGTATGACGATACTGCCGGGAAGTGGCCTCTCTCAGTGCCTTACCTTCACAATCGGCCCCGTCGGAAAGCTCACCGGGGGCGGCGCGCTCGCCAGCAACACCTGCTGGAGCTGAGTGCTCGGCGCGGCCGCTAGGGCCGGCAGCCAAGGCATCTCAGCGCGTGGTCGCGCCCGCTGAAGTCGTGGGACCCAGGTGCGGTTGCCGCAGATCGCCATCGAACAGGATGTGTCTCCCAATTCTTCTGCGAGGGATTGGCGCGAACGATTGCGTTCTGGCAAGGCGGAGGAAGCGATAGCGGCAGCTATCGTGACCGACGACAACGCGGCCAGGGCGCAATCGGGCCGCCAAGACCCGCACAGGGAATTGGGAGACACACCCTAGCTCGCATCGGCCCCACGAGCACTTCCCAGCCCGACCTTCTACCGTGGAGCTCATGCGCGTACTCGTCAGCGGCGGAGCCGGCTACATCGGCTCCCACACGGTGATCACACTCGTCGAGGCCGGCCACGACGTGGTGATCGTCGACGACTTCTCCAATGCCAAACCGACGGTGATCGGTCGGCTCGAGGCGCTCACCGGGGTCCACCTGCCGGTTCACGCATTCACCCTCACCGACTACGACAAGACCGAACACCTCTTCTCCGGTGAGCAGATCGACGCGGTCATTCATTTTGCGGGGTTCAAGGCGGTCGGCGAGTCGGTGACCAAACCGCTCGACTACTACCAGAACAACCTCGATTCGACGTTCTCACTGCTACGCGCCATGCGCCGCCACGACGTGCACACGCTGGTGTTCTCGTCGTCGGCGACGGTGTACGGCGCAGAGCCGGTGCTGCCGATGACCGAGGACTCCCCGACCTCGGCCACCAACCCGTACGGGTGGACCAAGGTGATGATCGAACAGGTACTGCGCGACGTCGCCGCGTCCGACGAGTCGTGGCGGATCGCGGCACTGCGCTACTTCAACCCCGTCGGCGCGCATCCCAGCGGGCAGATCGGCGAAGACCCCTCCGGCATCCCCAACAACCTCATGCCCTTCGTCGCGCAGGTCGCCGTCGGGCGTCGTGAGAAACTGTCGGTGTTCGGCGACGACTACCCCACCCCCGACGGCACGGGTGTGCGCGACTACATCCACGTCGACGATCTCGCGGCCGGTCACGTCGCGGCGCTCGAACGCGTCGGCAGCCACGACGAGCCGATGTCAGTGTGGAATCTCGGCACTGGCCAAGGGATTTCGGTTCTCGAGGTGATCAAGGCCTTCGAGCGGGCCAGCGGCCGGGAGATCCCGTACGAGATCGCCCCGCGACGCCCCGGCGACATCGCGGCCTCCTACGCCGACCCGTCGCGCGCAAACGCCGACCTGCGCTGGTATGCGACGAAGACGATCGACGACATGTGCGCCGACACCTGGCGGTGGCAGTCGAACAACCCGAACGGCTATCCCGACGCCTGAACTCGTGGCACCCGGCGTCGACGGGCCCCGGCCATGCCCGAAATGAGACACTCGCCTCCGAGATACTTGTAGTTCTACAATCTTTGTATGTCCACAAGCATCTCCCCGGCGGAGCTCACCCCGCGCCACAAGATAATCATCCTGGCGACCTGTTGTATGAGCCTGCTGATCGTCTCGATGGACGCGACGATCGTGAACGTCGCGCTCCCGTCGATCCGCACCGAACTGCACGCGTCGGTGTCGTCACTGCAATGGGTCATCGACATCTACACGCTGGTCCTGGCCGCCCTGCTGATGCTCTCGGGCGCGACGGCCGATCGTTACGGACGCAAACGCATGTTCCAGATCGGGCTGACGATCTTCGCTATCGGCTCGCTGGCCTGCAGTCTGGCGCCGTCGGTAGCCGTACTCGTCGCCGCCCGCGCCTTGCAGGCCATCGGCGGTTCCATGCTCAACCCGGTCGCGATGTCGATCATCACCCAGGTCTTCGTCGAGCCCAAGGAACGCGCTCGGGCCATCGGCATGTGGGGTGCGGTGGTCGGCATCTCGATGGCGCTCGGCCCGATGATCGGTGGCGCGCTCATCGATCTCATCGACTGGCGCGCGGTCTTCTGGGTGAACCTGCCGATCTGCGCCGCAGCTATCGCGCTGACCGCGATCTTCGTGCCCGAATCGCGCTCGCCGGTCATGCGGACCCTCGACCCGATCGGGCAGGTGCTCGCGGTGATCACCCTGGCCGCGGTGGTCTACGGATTGATCGAGGGGCCGGTCCAGGGCTGGGGCTCGCCAGCGACCATCGCCGTATTCGTCGTTGCCGCACTCGCTTTCGTCGGCTTCCTGATCGCCGAACGGCAGCACGTCGACCCGTTCATCGATCTGCGGTTCTTCCGCAGTGTGCCGTTCTCCTCGGCCACGCTGATCGCGGTCTGCGCATTCGCGAGTTGGGGTGCGTTCCTGTTCCTCATGTCGCTGTACCTGCAGGACGTCCGCGGTCTGTCGGCGATCCAGACCGGCGCCATGTTGCTGCCGCCCGCAGTGGCGGTGTTGATCCTCTCGCCGCTGTCCGGGCGTGCCGTCGGGCGCTTTGGCACCCGACCGTCGCTGGTGCTGGCCGGTATCGCCATGCTGATCAGTTCGGCACTGATGACGACCATCGAGCGCGACACCTCGCTGGTGACGATCGGGATCATCTTCGCCGTCTTCGGCATCGGCTTCGGTGCGATCAACGCGCCGATCACCAACTCCGCGGTCAGCGGGATGCCGCGCCATCGCGCCGGCGCGGCGTCGGCGGTTGCCTCCACCAGTCGACAGGTCGGCGTGAGCATCGGCGTCGCGCTGGCCGGCAGCATCACCGGCGTCGCCGCGTCCGGGATCGGGCCGGAGTTCACCGCCGACATGCACCCGATGTGGATTCTGGTGGTCGTCTTCAGCGCGATCATCCTCGTCCTGGGTCTGGTGTCGACGACGCACTGGGGACAGCACACCGCCGCCGACGTCTCGGCACGACTCATCGAACCGGAGACCGCCGATGTCTGACCACGACACCGACGCGCCGACGATCGACGCCCTCGTCGACGACGTCTGGCAGGCGATGATCACCCTCGTCTTCGACTCCCGCGACCCGTGGCGCCGCGATGTGGTCGCGGCAACCGGCCTGCCGTTCAGTCGAATCCGCGTGCTCCGACGGGTGGCACACGGGCCGACGCCGCTCAAGGAGCTCGCCCGCGCGGCCACAATGGATCCGCCCGCGGTCTCGGTGGCGGTCTCCGACCTCGAGTCGGCGGGCTACGTCGTCCGCAAGGTCACCGAGCAGGATCGACGGTGCAAGTATGTGCATCTGACCGATGCCGGGCGCGCGGTGCTCGACATCGTGGCCGCCGTCCCCGATCCGGCTCCGCCACAACTGCGTTCACTCGACGCCGACCAACTCCGCCGCCTGAGTGCCGCGTTGGGTCAGGGAGTCGAATCCGACGCGCCCGACTGAGCGCCTGCCGCACCATCGTCGAGGCCGGGGCGATACATCCTGTGCCCGACCCCCACGATCGCCAGGCACACCAGTGCCGCACCCACACCGAACAGGAACATCTCCGGATAGGTCAGGGCGCCGAATGTCTGTGAGAGCCAGGCCAACACGGCCGGGACCGCGAACCCCAGATAGGTGACGCCGTAGAACACCGCGCTCAGACCCGCCAGATCCTCGGGACCAGAAATTCTCTGAACCTCCAACAGCCCCGCAATCATCGCCATGCCGTATCCACAGCCCAGCACGGTCGCGGCGACGAGGGACAGCCAGATCGTCAGCACGTGAGCGGCCAACGCCGCCAAGCCCATTCCGATCGCAAGCACCACCAGAGCGCTTACGACCCCGCGGACTCCGTCGGGGTCGTCGATGCGTCGCCCCAACGACTGGATGCCGAAACCGGCGGCCAGCCCGAGCACACAGCACAACGCGGCGAAGGCGATCGGCGCGCCGGACGTGCGCACCGACATCAATGCGGGGATCACCGCGTACGCCGTGGCGCACGCACCGAACACCCACGGCGCCACCGGTAACACGACGAGCAGAAAGCGCAGGTGTCCGGCCGACGGGATCTTCAGATCGTCGACGAGCCGGCCCGGATTCTGTTGCCGCTCGCGGGTTTCGGGAACACGCAGGATCAACAGCACGGCGATGGCGGCGATCGAGATGTTCACCGCATAGGCCAGCACGTGCGGCCACGGCGCCCATTGGGCCAGTGCCCCGGCGACACCCGCACCGACGCCGAAGCCCGCGGTCAGGCTCATCGCGCCGCGTCGAGCGCCCGCGGCCGCGCGGTCACCGGCGCGGACACTGAGCTCGGTGATCCAGCTTCCCCCGACAGCCATCGAAAGTCCCAGGGCCACACCGCTGAACACCCGCCCCACCGACAGCAGCACGATCGAATGGGCACCGAACGCCAGGAGCAACGAGCCGAATGCGGCGAAGATCGGCGCCGGCAGCATCAAGGGTCGCCGACCGAGTCGATCCGAGAGCGGTCCGCCGATGAGCAACGCGGGCACGATGCCGAGGACATAGAGGAACAGCAGCGCATCCACCGCCACCGCCGAGAACTCGCCACTCTGGCGATACATCACCAGCAGGGGCGTGAATTCGTTTCCGCCCCAAGCTGAGGCGAACACAGCAAGTGCGACGGCCGGCCAGGTGGCGCGGTGCGTGCGGTGGGCAGCGGTGGTCGATGCGGTCGTCAGGGTCATCGCAGGTCTCCCGGCAGGTCGTGGACGTCACTGAGGTGACGGCGCAGCGCGGCGTCGAAGCCGTCGGCGTCGCGGCGTTCGATGAGAACGAGGAGTTCGGCGTGATCGGCGAGGATGCTCTGCGCGATCGCCGGGTCGCGGCGCACGCTCGTGGTGGTCATCCGGCGATGACGCTCGCCGAGGCCGGCGAAGAAGCCCGCGAGCAGCGCGTTGTCGCCGGCAGCCACGATGCGCTGGTGGAATTCGGCGTCGACCCTCGAGAACCGGGCGATGTCGTCGTGCTCGATGAGCCGATGCTCCTCGAGATTGCGGCGCAGCGACTCGACGAGTCGTGCCGTCGCCGAATCGGCGGCGACGACCGCGCGCACCGCATGGCCCTCGAGGAGTTGGCGTGCGTCAACGACGTCGCGGGCATCGCGGTCGGTGACCGGAACCACGAGGGCCCCGCGTTTGGGATAGAGGCGCATCCACCCCTCGGCCTGTAGACGCAGGAAGGCCTCACGGACCGGGGTCCGACTGACCTCGCAACGCTGGGCGACCTCGCCCTCACTGATCAGCTCGCCGCCGGAGATCTCGTTGGTCAGGATCAGTTCCTTGACCTCGTCGTACACCCGATCGGAGGCCGAAACGGCAGACGAATGCAACATAGACACAAGTTGTATGCTAAACACCTGCGGCAGTAGTCACCACCGGTTTGTTGCCTGGATCACCCGCCCGGACCACTGTGACCCGGGGGTTCGCGGGCGAGAGACTCTCGGTATCCCGCGGCCGGTCCGCATGACCGCGCGGTTCAACGCCGGATCGTGATCGACGCCGATTCGCCCCCACAGCCGGTGACATCGTCGCCACCCGAGCAGGAGAACATGACCGTGACGAGCACCGAAGACCACACCGCACACAGCGTCGGCGAATCGACTATCGCCGATCATCCGATCACCGACGAAGAGATCTTCCTGGCCCACGTGGGCGGCAAACTCTCGGTGAACTGCGCTCCCCGATCCAGACCCAGCGGGATCTGTCGATCGCCTACACCCCCGGCGTGGCCCAGGTCTCGCGAGCCATCGACACCGAGGCCGCGCTGGTCAACAGATACACCTGGACCGATCGGCTCGTCGCCGTGGTCAGCGACGGCTCAGCGGTGCTCGGGCTCGGCGACATCGGCCCTCGCGCATCACTGCCGGTGATGGAGGGTAAGTCGGCGCTGTTCCGGACGGTCGCCGGACTCAACTCGATTCCGATAGTCCTCGACACCAAGGACCCCGACGAGATCGTCGAGACCCTGGTGCGTCTGCGCCCGAGCTTCGGTGCGGTGAACCTCGAGGACATCTCCGCGCCGCGCTGCTTCGAGATCGAACGGCGCGTCATCGAGGCACTCGACTGCCCGGTCATGCACGACGACCAGCACGGCACCGCGATCGTCGTGCTCGCCGCCCTCAAGGGCGCCCTCCGACTGCTCGACCGTGGACTCACCGGCCTGCGGGTGGTGATCTCTGGGGCCGGCGCGGCCGGCGTCGCGTGCGCCAACATCCTTCTCGCATCCGGGATCTCCGACGTCGTCGTGCTCGACTCTCAGGGCATCGTGTCGCAGAGTCGCGATGATCTCAACGAGTTCAAGGAGGACCTCGCCGCGCGCACCAACCCACGCAAACTCATCGGCGGTGCGGCCGAGGCGCTCGCCGGCGCGGACGTGTTCATCGGAGTGTCGGCGGGCACCATCGAGGAGAGTGTGATCGCGTCGATGAACGACGACGCCATCATCTTCGCGCTGTCCAACCCGGATCCGGAGATCCACTCGAAGATCGCCGCCAAGCACGCTGCGGTCGTCGCCACCGGGCGCAGCGACTTCCCGAATCAGATCAACAACGTGCTCGCTTTCCCCGGGGTGTTCGCCGGGTCGCTCGACGCTGGCGCCACTCGCATCACCGAGAGCATGAAACTGGCTGCCGCAGAGGCAATTCTGTCGGTGGTTGCCGAAGATCTCGCGGTGGACAAGATCGTGCCGAGCCCGCTCGACCCGCGGGTCGCACCGGCGGTGGCCGCGGCCGTTGAGGCAGCGGCGAGCGCCGAGGACTGACCCAACGCGCCGACAACTCGCCTGGTTTCAGTCATTTCGAAAGTAGCCTCGGCCCACAACCCCAGGTCGCAGCCCACGGGCTACTCGGCGAATGACTGAAAACAGGCGACCGCGCGTGATTCAAGGCCGAACGCCGGCCGATCAGTCGGATTTTTCGCGGTCCTGCCATGTGCACAGGCAGATCTCGTTGCCCTCGGCGTCGGCGAGCACCCAGAACGACGGAGCGTGGGCGTCGGTGACCAGGTGTCCGCCGGCGTCGATGGCCGCTGCCATCCGTTCCTGCACCTGATCGTGCGGCAGCCACAGATCGACGTGCATCCGACTGCGTTGCGGCCGTGGCGAATCCATCTGCTGAAACCAGACCGGGGGAAGAATCCCGGTGGGGTCGACGAGGTCGAGCGTGTCGTCGGGATCGTCGTCGTAGCCGAGGACCGTCTTCCAGAACGAGCGGATCGCGGTGATGTCCAGCGCGTCGATCGCGAGGTCGAAACGCGCGGGCGGCGCGGGAGCAGGTTCGAGATCCATCTCGCGGGCGATATCGGCAATCCGGTTCGCCAACGCGACGTCGGCATCGGTCATCCGATGCTCGCTGTGCGTGGTGAGGGACAGGCGCACCGATCCGTAGCGCAGATCGACGTCGGGATGGTGGTTGGCTTCCTCCGCGGCGTCGATGATGCGGGCGACGAATCGCCCTCCGGTCACCATGTTTCGGGTCCGATAGGCGACCCGCAAAGCGTTGGCGATGACCCGCCACGGGTCGGCGACGGCACCGGTGACCTCGGCCGCGGCCAGTGGGGTATAGCGGTTATCGCTCATTACCCGACGATACGGCCGATCCCGGGTGACAAACACCGTCGCGGGCATCGCCGGGATTGCGCTGGTCCCATGTTGATCCCGGCCCGGCTGCTGCCACGGATCGTTGAGGGAGAGGTCGACCTGGCCTTCCGCCGGTGGTCGGCTCCACCTCTGCGTCCGGGTTCACGTTTCATCAGTCAGGGTGAGCTCATCGAGATCACTGCGGTTGAGCAGATCGCCAATTCCGAGATATTCGACGCCGAGAAGGCAGGTAAGATATTACGCCGCACCGTTGATCCAGTCTTCCGTATGGCCTGTGCGCGCCCTCCTGGATCGGCTCAAATCCCACGCCCCGCATGGACCGTGGACGCGAGAGGTGCTGACGCTCATCGCACGTCGACCGGAAGTCGTGTCGACTGAACTGGCTGCCGAGCTGGGCCGTCCGCGGCCGGATTCCACTCTCGACCTCCGCAAGCTCGCGAAGCTCGGACTCACCCACAGCCTCGGAGGTCGGCTACGAGTTGTCACCGCGGGGTGAGGAATTCCTTCGGCGCGAATCCCCGAGCCAATAGGTGTCGCGGCCCAAAATCGATCATGCCCTCGACGCTGCCGGCACCATCTTCCTCATCACCGACGATTGCCAGGACCCCTGCGAGGATCTGTCGGCGCGAGGTGTCGAGTTCACCGAGGCACCAGAGTCCCAGCCGTACGGCATCCATGCGGGCTTCCGCGATCCCTCGGGCAACAGCGTGCGGTTGACCCAGATTTCCGAGCACATCGCGACGTCGTAGGCGTCATACTCACACGATGACCGCACGTCATCGGGCGCAGATGCGGCCCCTGATCATCATGGCGGCGGCACTCCTGGCCGCAGTCGGCGGGGGCATCCTCGGCAGCACCGCGGCGGCGGCCGCCCCCTTTCCGGTGACCACCGACGTCATCGCCGCACAGGCCGCGGGCTATCTGCGTCCGGCGACCACCTCACCACCGGGCGCCAACCTCGACCACTGCACCGACCGCCACGGCCGAGACCCGGTGATCCTGCTGCACGGCACCGCGTCGAACCAGCTCTCAGCGTGGGCCTATCTCGCTCCAAGCCTGGCCAACGCCGGTTTCTGCGTATTCAGCCTGACCTACGGACAGACGCCGTGGAGTGCGAACATCGGGGCGCTCGCCGACAAGTCGCAGTCGACGCGCGAGGCGGGGTCGTTCATCGACGCGGTGCGCGCACGGACCGGCGCGACGAAGGTCGACCTCGTGGGGCACTCTCAAGGTGGGGCGATCGCGCAACTGGTCACCCAGGTGCCCGGCAAGGCCGATCAGATCGCGACCATCGTCGATGTGTCGGCACCCAACCGCGGGTATGCGAACTCTCCGTGGGCGCCTGAGGCTGCGCCGCAGCCAGCCGGTCAGGGTGACAACGGGCCCCTGCACCAGGGAATCCGCTACGTCAACCTCGCAACCACCCACGACGAGATCGTGTTTCCGCTGGCCAACGCGCTGATGGACCCGGCGCCCCACGTCACCAACATCGTCGTCGAGTCGATATGTCCGCACTCGGTGATCGGGCATCTGGGGATGATCTACTCCCCGACCGTCAGCGCCCTGGTGCAGGGCGCCCTCGATCCGCGGCGTCCGGTGCCCGTGCCGTGCGGCGCGGACTATCCCGCCTGACCCGAGGCGGTTTTTGTTCGGCGCCCGCGACTAGCTACACTCGTCACCGCTGCCTGCGCAGCACGCCGCCCTAGCTCAGTCGGTAGAGCAATTCACTCGTAATGAATAGGTCAGGGGTTCGATTCCCCTGGGCGGCTCCACAGGTCAGGGGCTATTTTTGCTGCTGACCCACACCTGCCGCAGCCGCCTCGTGTCGGTGGTATGTCGGTCCCGACGGTTAGGCGCTGGTTGCCGCGCACGAACTCGACCTGAACTTCCTTCTCACCCATCGTCGCCACCTCTCTCATTCTCGGTCTGTTGTTTCCACGCCTCGATCGCGGCGTCTGCCCGCGGTCCGACGCTGTCGTAGAACACATCACCGATGCGGGCCTTAACTCCGGCAAACAACGCCACACCGCATTCTCGTCGTCTGGAAACCACACGATCAGCCGCACGGCCGCACCCTCACGAAGGGGATGCGACACTCTCCACACCACGTACTGTCGCGATTACCGAGCCTGTACGAGGGCCGCCGAATCATCCGCCGACGCCACGTGCGGCGGAGTCCCTCGGACATCGCCGATCGCTGTTTCCATTCTCGCAGCAATCCCGTCGAACGTGTCGGGGAACAGTCCCGCGTAATGCCTGAGTGTCGTCGACGCATCTTCGTGACCAAGCATCCGCGCAACCGCGGTAACGGAAGCGCCGGCCTGAATAGCGAGGGACGCCGCAGTGTCACGGAAATTGTGAGGCGTAACGTCTGCCGGCAACCCAGCCGCTTCAAGCGCGGGCGTGAGCGCACTCCGCCGGAAGTTCCTATTGCGAAGCGGCGTCCCGGCCGAGGTCTGGAAGAGCAATTCGCCACTCCCGACGGTCTTAGCCTCGATCCACCGATTTGTGTGGAAGTGGGCGGTGAGGGAGAGACGAAATGCCCTGTCTGAGTGACAGAATGGGA
>NZ_RKMH01000014.1 GCF_003797185.1 Gordonia oryzae | reverse complement strand
GTGTGGGAGAGTAGGACACCGCCGAACAACACCTCCGGGATGCCCCGCAACACACCACGTTGCGGGGCATCACCCATATCACCCCACCTCTACATTTGTCGGCGCTGATGTGCCCGGGGTCGGCTCGGCCGTGGCCGTGATGAGGGAATAGATTGGCAACCATGAATGACCGTGACCGCACCCGCGGCCGCCGCCACCGTGCGGAGCGAGCCGATCAGTCGGGCCGCCCTCTCCGCGAGGGTCGGCAACCAACTGATGGACCCAGCGACCCGGCGCTTCCCGAGGACGTTGTCGCCGCCGACCTCGACCCTGATACCCGGCGTGATCTACTTTCTCTGGACAAGGGCACAGCGGAGCGTGTCGCGCGGCATCTGGTGATGGTCGCGGAGCTGCTGTATGAAGATGCCGATCTGGCCCTGGAACATGCGCGTGCGGCTCGGCGTCGCGCGGCGCGCGTGGGTGTGGTCCGCGAGACCGCCGGCGTTGCCGCCTATAACGCCGGTCAATGGCAGGAAGCCATCTCCGAGTTGAGAGCGGCTCGTCGGATCACCGGTAGTTCGGCACTGCTTCCGCTCATCGCCGACGCCGAACGCGGATTGGGACGACCTGAGCGTGCCATCGAGATCGCGCGCAGCGAGGAAGGGCGCGCATTGCGCGATGATGAAGCCACCGAAATGCGCATCGTCGAAGCCGGCGCGCGTCTCGACATTGGGGAGTCCGAGAAGGCGTTGGTGACCCTTCAGCTGGAAGACCTGAGTCCGAGCCGCTCCGGTACCGCTGCGGCTCGTCTGTTCTACGCCTATGCGTCGGCCCTCGAAGCTGCCGGCCGCCTCGATGAGGCGACGACCTGGTTCATGAATGCCTCGGCCGCCGACACCGAAGATGCCACTGACGCTGAGTTCCGGCTGATGGAGATCTCGGTCGGCAGTGGCGAGCCGGATGTCGATCCCGCCCACGACGACCAGCAGGACTCCGGCACCGCCATCGCCGAGCCTGAGCCTGAGCTGCAGCCGCAGCGCGGTCCTCAGTCCCAGTCCGCGTCCGGTAGGTCAGCAAGCGTTGCAGAGCCGGAGCGGGAAGAGGGTCCCGAAATCGCGGTGGTACCGGCCCTCGAAGTCGAGCCGGTTTCCCCAACGCCAGCTCCCGTGCGCGTCGTTGACGCGTATGACGCGTTGTTGCTTGACCTGGACGGCACCGTCTTCGCCGGGACGAGTCCGATACCGGGCGCGCCGGAGACGCTGGAGCGGATTGACGTGACGACGATCTTCGTCACCAACAACGCGAGTAGACGTCCAGAGGCGGTCGCCGAGCATCTTCGGTCGATGGGCTTCACAGTGACGCCTGAACAGGTCGTCACGAGTGCGCAATCGGCAGCCCGGTTGCTCTCCGAACACCTGGAGCCCGGTTCGCGAGCCCTTGTACTGGGCACCGACGGCCTCGCCCAAGAGGTGCGTGAGGTCGGAATCGCCGTGACACGCAGCGCGCACGATCGTCCTCGCGCTGTCATCCAAGGCTTTTCGCCGGAGACCTCGTGGGAGAGCTTGTCGGAGGCGGCTCTGGCGATTCGGGCCGGCGCACTCTGGGTGGCCACCAACGTCGATGCGACTTTGCCGTCCGAGCGTGGCCTACTCGTCGGCAACGGATCCCTCGTCGCAGCGGTCGCCAACGCCACCGGTCAGGAACCGCTCGTTGCCGGAAAGCCGGCTGCGCCGCTCATGGCCGACGCCATCAACCGCAGTGGCGCGCACACCCCACTGGTGGTCGGGGATCGACTCGACACCGACATCCAGGGAGCACATTCGGTGGGCCTCGACAGTCTTCTGGTGCTCAGCGGTGTCAGCACGGCCGCAGATCTTCTCGCCGCACCTCCGCAGCAGCGGCCGACGTTCGTCTGTGCCGATCTGTCGGGAGTTCTCGACCCTGCCGATTCGCTGCGGATCGTCGACAATGACGACTGGCGTATCGAGCAGACCGGCGACACGTTGACGGTGATACCGGTGGCCGAGCCGCCCGCGACGCAGCGGTTGCTGCCGTCACTAGCCGCTCGTGTCTGGGCGCTCGCCGATGCCGACGAGATAGACCTGACGGAAATCCTCATCACCGCCGAGGACCCCGTGGTCCGTCGTGCGCTGGAGGATCTGGGTCTGGGCGCCGAGTGAAGGGACGAGAGCAATGACTTTCTCCGACCACCCCTCCGCGCGGCCTGGCCCGGTGACCGGGCCGACGCCGCAGATGATGCCTGGCGCGAAGCCCGGTGCGGTACTTGCCGAAACCGTCGGTGCCGTCGATCCGGGGTTGGCCGAATCTATCCGGGTGCGGGTGCGTGAACTCCTCGGGCAGGTGGATGACATTCGCGAACAGTCCGGCGAGGCAATCGATTTGGTGGCTTTGGCGCGTCAGACGCAATTGCTCGAGCAAGCGCATGAGGTGCTGACCTCCGCATTGTCAGAGGTGGACCGTCGGTGACCGGGCCAGTACGGCCGAGGCGTCGCTGAGTGGCCGCGCGGGCGCGTCTCGACGCTGAATTGGTACGTCGTGGTATCGCACGCTCACGCGAGCAGGCGCGCGAACTCGTCGAGCGCGGGGCGGTCAAGGTCAACGGCACCATCGCCGCCAAGCCGGCGACCAACGTCGGCCGGGACACACCTATCGTTGTCATCGACGACGACCGCGATGAGTGGGCGTCGCGCGGAGCGCACAAACTCATCGGTGCGCTCAATGCCTTCGAACCGCGGGGCCTGACTGTCACCGGCAAGCGGTGTCTCGACGCGGGCGCATCTACCGGAGGATTCACCGATGTGCTCCTGCGCCGCGCCGCCGCTGAGGTCGTTGCCGTGGACGTCGGCTATGGACAACTCATCTGGCGCCTGCAGAACGATGATCGCGTCGACATCCGCGACCGGACCAACGTCCGCCATCTCACTGCCGAACAGATCGGGGGTGCCGTGGACCTCGTCGTCGCCGATTTGTCGTTCATCTCGCTGGCATTGGTCCTGCCGGCCTTCGTCGCATGTGCGCGCCCCGGGGCCGACATCGTGCCGATGGTCAAGCCGCAGTTCGAGGTGGGTAAGGACCGCGTCGGTTCCGGCGGAGTGGTCCGTGATCACGACCTACGGGTGGAGGCCGTGGTCAAGGTGGTCTCCGAAGCCGCGCGGCTCGGACTCGTCACGCGCGCGGTGACGGCGAGCCCGCTGCCGGGACCGTCTGGCAACGTCGAGTATTTCCTCTGGTTGCAGCGGCCGTCGGGCATGGTGTCGGCGTTGGGCGATAGGGTCGGTAGCCGGGGCGGATCGCAGGTTGAGGGCGAGAGACCGGACGCGGGTCCGGTACCCGATGTCCTCGACCGGAATGCGCTGCAACCGGACGTGAATCCGGACATCATCCAGATGATCACGCAGGCCGTCGCCGACGGTCCGCGCTGATTGCCATCGCGCGAGACGAGAGGAGACCAGGTGGGTAACGCATCGGTCGCGGATTCGGTTGGCACAGGCGGTGCTACCGATACGGCCCGCGGGTCCGTGCGGGCCGGTTCCGCCCATCGCGAGTTCCTCGTCGTCGCGCATACCGGCCGCGAGACCGTCACCGATACCATCGCCGCGATCGCCCGGCATTGCGCAGAGGGCGGTGTGGCGTTACGGGTCATCGATCACGACACCCACGTCGATCCCGACCCGGCGAGCGAGGCCCGGGCCTACCCACAGTCGGTGGCCGATACCGGCCCGATCCCGCGACCACCGGAACGCAACCCCCTCGATCCCGGGCATTTGCGAGAACTCGGTGCACAGGTGGAGGTGACCTCGGGCGACCCCGATTCGGCGGAGGGATGCGAGATCGTCATCGTGCTCGGCGGCGATGGCACCTTCTTGCGGGCCGCCGAGCTGGCCTACCCCGCAGGTGTCCCGGTCCTCGGAATCAACTTGGGCCACATAGGATTCCTCGCCGAGGGCGAGGCGAACCGTGTCGATGAGGTGATGGCACAGCTCGTCTCCGGGGACTATCGGGTCGAACCGCGGATGACACTCGACGTCAGCGTGATCGACCCTGCCGACACCGAGGGCACCCCTCAGACCAGCTGGGCACTGAACGAGGTCGCGATTCTCAATCGCACCAGCACCGGCGTGCTCGAACTGATCACCGAGGTCGACGGGCGTCCGGTGTCGGGTTTCGGTGCCGACGGCGTCCTGGTGTCGACGCCGACCGGCTCCACCGCCTACGCGTTTTCCGCGGGCGGACCGGTGATGTGGCCCGACCTCGAGGCAATCCTGGTGGTGCCGAGCAATGCTCACGCATTGTTCGCCCGACCCATGGTGACCAGTCCGCGATCCCGGATCGCGGTGGAGGTCGACAAGCTCGGCCGCTCCGGTTTCGCCTTGTGTGACGGCCGGCGACGACTCGACGTGCCCTCCGGTGCGCGCGTCGAGGTTGTGCGCAGCGATCGATCGGTGCAGTGGGTGCGGATTGACTCCGATCCCTTCGCCGATCGCCTCGTCCGAAAGTTCGATCTGCCGGTCACGGGCTGGCGGGGGAGGCAGGCCTAGGGGTGCTCGAAGAACTGTCCATCGCCGGCCTCGGCGTCATCGACGGGGCGTCGGCGCAGTTTCCTCCCGGTTTCACCGCGCTGACTGGTGAAACCGGCGCGGGCAAGACCATGATCGTGACCAGCCTGCGTCTGCTGGCCGGCGGCCGCGCCGACGCCGGGCGGGTTCGCTCCGGTGCCGCGAAGGCAACGGTCGAGGGGCGCTTCCGCGTCGCCGATCCCGATCAGGGGCCCGATGGCGAGGTGGCCGACCTCCTCGAGTCCGCCGGCGCCGACCTCGACGACGACGGCACCGTCATCGCGATCCGCACCGTCAACGCCGACGGCCGATCCCGCGCCCATCTCGGCGGACGTTCGGTTCCGGTGGGTACGTTGGGCAAACTTGTCAGCTCGGTGCTGACCGTGCACGGTCAGAACGATCAGCTACGACTGCTACGACCCGACCGTCAGCGCGTTGCGCTGGACAGCTTCGCAGGAGCGAAGGCGGTCAAAGCGCTCGTGGCCTATCGCAGTGCACGAGCCGAGTGGCTGGCAATACTCGACGAACTCGACGAACTCCGCGCCAACTCCCGCGGACTCGCTCAGGAGGCCGACCGACTGCGCTTCGGGATCGACGAGATCGCAGCGGTCGACCCACAACCCGGGGAGGACTACTCCCTCGCCGACACCATCCGCCGCCTCACCGATCTCGAGTCGATCCGGTCCGCCGCATCGGGTTCGCACGAGATCGTCGCCGGCGAGTCGGGGTCGGTGATCGAGGGCCTCGGCCAGATGCGCTCGATGCTCGAGACGGCCGCCGACGATGAGCTCAAACGTCTCGCCGGCCGCGTCGGCGAAACACTGACGGTTGTCACCGACATCGGCGACGAACTCACCGCGTATCTGTCGGCGCTACCGACCGACGCCGATTCCCTCGACCAATTGCTCTCGCGCCAGGGTGAAGTGAAGTCGCTGATACGCAAGTACGCCCCCGACATCGACGGGGTGATCGACTGGCGCATGCAGGCACAGACGCGACTCGAGCAGATCGAGGACCCCCAGGGCAGCGTCGAAGAGCTCGAGCGGCGCGCCACCGCGGCGGCCGAGGTCGTCGCCGACGCCGCGGCCACCCTGCATCGCATTCGTGCGAAGGCGGCCACAACGATGGCCGGCAAGGTGTCCAAGGAACTCGCCGGTTTGGCGATGGGGGACTCGACGCTGTCGGTCGAGGTCGGACTCGAATCCGCCGATGCCGACGACCGGCTGGCCATCGAGGTCGACGGGCAGCGAGCACACGCCGGCGCCGACGGCGCCGACCGCGTCGAATTCGCCCTGGTTCCGCACAAGGGTGCCCGCCCGCTGCCCATCGCGACCTCGGCCTCCGGCGGTGAGCTGTCACGAGTGATGCTCGCTCTCGAAGTCGTTCTCGCCGAACCGACTTCGGGCTCGGTGATGGTGTTCGACGAGGTCGACGCCGGAGTGGGCGGGCGCGCCGCGGTGGAGATCGGGCGTCGTCTGGCCCGGCTGGCGCGTGCCCATCAGGTCATCGTCGTGACCCATCTCCCGCAGGTCGCTGCGTTCGCCGACAACCACCTCGTCATCGGCAAGAGCACGAGTAAGGGCGCGGTGCAGACGAGTACCGTGCGTGCGCTCGAGCGCGACGAGCGGATCGCCGAACTCGCCCGGATGCTCGCCGGACTCGGGGAATCCGATACGGGCAAGGCGCACGCCGAGGAACTCCTGACAACTGCTGAGACAGAAAAGGGCTCCTGAGTCGTTCGGTGTTCTTGATGCTTGTGTGACAAAAGTTGCCATTGTTGCGGCGCGCCTCCCGCAGTCAATGCGCGGGGCGGTCAATCATTGCCGTCATGAAGATGCCTGCACTGCTCGCGCGGAACACCGAAGAACTGCCTGGCGTCATTGGTATCGCCAGAATCGACAAGAACACCAAACGCCTCCTCGCACGTGTGGGGCCGGGTGATATTGCGATCCTCGACGAGGTCGATCTCGATCGCGTGACCGCCGATGCGCTTGTGGAGGCGAACGTCGTCGCTGTCGTCAACGCATCCCCGTCGATCAGCGGCCGGTACCCGAATCTGGGTCCCGAGGTGCTGGTGGCCTCCGGCATCGTGCTGCTCGACGACGTCGGCCCGGAGGTCTTCAAGCGGGTCAAGGACGGCGCCAAGCTCCGCGTCCACGATGACCGTCTGATGGTTGGGGACCGGCGTATCGCGCGCGGCACCACGCTCGAGGAGCACGACATTGCGAGCATGATGATCGACGCCAAGACCGGACTGGTTGACCATCTGGAAGCCTTCTCCGGCAACACGATCGAATTCATCCGCAGCGAGTCGCCACTTCTGATCGACGGTGTCGGCGTGCCCGATGTCGACATATCCCTGTCCGGCAAGCATGTGGTCATCGTCGCCGACGGACCCGATCGCGGGACCGAACTGCGTTCACTCAAGCCGTTCATCAAGGAGTACTCACCGGTTCTCGTCGGCGTGGGTGCAGGCGCCGACACCCTGGTGAAGGCGGGGTACAAACCGGCGATCGTCGTCGGCGACCCGGACCAGATGAAGGCGGCGACGCTGCGGTGTGGTGCGCAGGTCGTGCTGCCCGCCGACACCGACGGACACGCCCCTGGCCTCGAACGCATCCAGGACCTCGGCATCGGTGCGACGACCTTCCCGGCCGCCGGAACCGCGGCCGATCTCGCGTTGCTGCTCACCGACTTCCATGGCGCCGACCTCATCGTCACCGCCGGCTACGGCGGCTCCCTCGACGACTTCTTCGACCGCTCGCGTCGTGAGTCGACGCCGTCGACGTTCCTGACCCGGCTCAAGGTCGGACCCAAACTGGTCGACGCCAAGGCGGTCGCGACGCTGTATCGCAGCCGGGTGTCCGCCGCGGCGATAGCCTGCGTCATTCTTGCCGCGCTGGTTGCCATCATCGCCGCGGTGATGCTCTCGAGCGCGGGACCGGAGATCGCCGATTGGGCTGTGGCCCAATGGAACCACTTGTTCGAGTGGGCTCGGGGAGTCTGGAACAGGTAGGGCATGATTTCTCTACGCCAGCACGCCATCTCGTTGGTGGCGGTGTTTTTGGCCCTCGCGCTGGGGTTGTTCCTCGGCTCGGGGTTCGTGGGCGATCGCGTCAATTCCCTGACCGGTACAAGTCGCGACCGGATCGGCGACCTCGAGCAACAGCGCGACGGTCTCAACGATCAGGTGAACGCCGCGAACAGCTTTGACGCCGCGATCGCTCCGCGGCTGATCGCCGATCAGCTCAAGGGGCACTCCGTTATCGTCGTCACCACGCCCAACGCCGCCGACTCCGACGTCGACGCCGTCAAACAGTCGCTGTCGACTGCGGGTGCAACGTTTTCCGGGCAGCTCGGCCTCACCGACAAGCTCGTGCGCGACGACAGCGCCGAACAGGTCCGCACCATCGTCGACCAGACGATTCCCCCGGGTGCGACACTGCGTGCGGAACTGACCGACTCGGGCTCACGGGTCGGGGATCTGTTGGGGACCTTGGTGATGCACCGCAGCGATCAGAACGCTGCCGCGGTCGCCGATAGGCAAACTGGGCTGCAAACCCTGCGCGACGGCGGGTTCCTGACCTATGTCGACAACGCGATCCGGCCCGCCGATCTGGTGGTGTTCGTCTCCGGTGGCGCGCTGCCTGAGAACTCCGGCGCCGATGGGCAATTGGTTGCCCGGCTGGCCGCCGCGATGACCGCCCGTGCGCAGGGCGGTGAACTCCTCGGTCGCAGTGGTTCGGCAACGGGCGTGTCGCCGATTGCGGTGATCCGTTCGGACCCGGCGTTGCGCAATGTGATCACGACGATCGACAACGTCGATGCGCAGACCGGCCTGATCACCACCGTTCTGGCGCTCGAGGAGGAGAGCCAGGGTCGCTCTGGTTCCTTCGGCTCCGGCCCGGGGGCGACAGCGATCACCGTCGGCGCGCAGCCGGCCCAGTCACAACCGGGCTGAGCGGTCCACGCGCAGCGCACCACACGCGCGAGTCGTCGCCCACCATCCCACGTCCGCCGCGACACGCGGGCTTGTCCGCCCGTCGGTGTCGTGGCAGGCATGAGGCGGCTGTGGTGTTACCCTGGAGTCCCGTAGGTGAGCAGGCTTTGATGACCTGATCCGGCCGACGGGAGAAACGGTTTTGCGACCACTGCGTGTTCATACGGGCACCAAACATATTTTCGTGACGGGCGGAGTCGCCTCGTCCCTGGGTAAGGGCTTGACCGCCTCGAGTCTCGGTCAGCTCCTCACGGCTCGCGGTCTGCGGGTCACTATGCAGAAGCTTGATCCCTACCTGAACGTCGATCCGGGAACGATGAATCCGTTTCAGCACGGTGAGGTCTTCGTCACCGAGGACGGCGCGGAAACCGATCTCGACGTCGGACACTACGAGCGCTTCCTCGACCGCAACCTGTCGCAGTCGGCGAATGTGACCACCGGACAGGTGTATTCGAGCGTCATCGCCAAAGAGCGGCGCGGCGAGTACCTCGGCGAGACGGTGCAGGTGATCCCGCACATCACCGACGAACTCAAGTCGCGGGTCCTCGCGATGCGTGAGCCCGGCGACGACGGCGAGGCTCCCGACGTGGTGATCACCGAAATCGGCGGCACCGTTGGCGACATCGAGTCGCTGCCGTTCATCGAGGCCGCCCGCCAGATCCGTCACGACGTGGGACGCGACAATGTGTTCTTCCTGCATGTGTCGCTGGTGCCCTATCTCGCGCCGTCGGGTGAGCTCAAGACCAAACCCACCCAGCATTCGGTGGCTGCCTTGCGCAACGTCGGCATCCAGCCCGATGCGCTGATCCTGCGGTGCGACCGCGACGTCCCCGAAGGTCTCAAGAAGAAGATCGCGCTGATGTGCGACGTCGACATCGAGGGCGTCATCTCCACACCCGACGCGCCGTCGATCTACGACATCCCCAAGGTGCTGCACAGCGAGCAACTCGACGCATATGTGGTCCGCAAACTCGGGCTGCCCTTCCGTGACGTGGACTGGACCGAATGGGGTGAGTTGCTCAATCGGGTGCACGACCCACGGGAGACCGTACGAATCGCGTTGGTGGGCAAGTATGTCGACCTGCCCGACGCCTACCTGTCGGTGACCGAGGCAATCCGAGCCGGCGGCTTCGCATGGCGTGCGCGCACCGAGATCACATGGGTGCCTTCGGACGAGTGCGCCACATCGCAGGGTGCGCAGGCCGCGCTCTCCGATGTCGACGGAGTGCTCATCCCGGGAGGCTTCGGGATCCGCGGCATCGAGGGCAAGGTCGGCGCGATCAGCTATGCCCGCCGTCGCGGTATCCCACTACTCGGGCTGTGCCTGGGCTTGCAGTGCATCGTCATCGAGGCGGCGCGCTCGGTAGGACTCGACCATGCCAGTTCCGACGAATTCGATCCGGACACACCGCATCCGGTGATCTCCACGATGGCCGACCAGCACGATGCCGTCGCCGGCGAGGCGGATCTGGGCGGAACGATGCGTCTCGGTGCGTATCCGGCGATCCTGAAAAAGGGTTCGGTGGTCGCCAAGGCATACGGAACCACCGAGGTCTCCGAGCGTCACCGCCACCGCTACGAGGTGAACAACACCTACCGCGACACCATCGCCGAGTCCGGGCTGGTGTTCTCGGGGACCTCGCCCGATGGGCATCTCGTCGAATTCGTCGAGTACCCGCCCGAGGTGCATCCGTTCCTGGTGGCCACCCAGGCACACCCAGAGCTGAAGAGCCGGCCGACGCGACCACACCCGCTGTTCCGGGCATTCATCGATGCCGCACTGAAATACAAGGCAGCCGAACGGCTTCCGGTGGATCTGGGCGACTACGACGCGCCGCAGGCCGGGAGTGGCCAGTCCCAGGTCGCGACCGCCGAGTCCGTCGACGCCGGAGGCGATCGGGCTTGACAGGCACCTCCGGTGGCGCCGGAACCCACGACTTCGGGGTCTGTGGTTCACGCCTGGTGTACGAGGGAGCGATCCTCGCGTTACGAGTCGACGAGGTCGTGATGCCCGGTGGCCGAATCGCCGAGCGTGAGGTCGTCGAGCATTTCGGCGCGGTGGCCGTCGTGGCCCGCGACGAGCAGGGTCGGATTGCCATGCTCCGCCAATACCGGCACCCGATTGGGCGCCGTCTACTCGAACTGCCCGCCGGGCTGCTCGACCAGGGCGGTACCGAAACGGCGGTGGACGCCGCCCGGCGTGAACTGGCCGAAGAAGCCGACCTCGCCGCTGATCGGTGGCGGGTGTTGGTCGATCTCGATCTGTCACCGGGTTTCACTGACGAAGCGTTACGCCTGTACCTCGCCGAGGGTGTGCACACGCTCACTGCTGCCGAGCGCAGTGATGAGGAAGCCGACATGTCGATCGAGTGGATCTCCACCGACGAGGCGGTCCGCAAGGTGTTCGCCGGCGACATCGTGAACGCGACCAGCGTCGCGGGCATCCTGGCCGTGGCGGCGGCCGATCGCGGCGAGGTCACGTTGCGGCCGGTGGATGCGCTCTGGCGCGATGAGCCGAGTGCCTTCCGCTCCCGACGCGAGCGGGGCGAGCACCAGTAGCCCTCGATCGGCGGGCCGGGGGTCGGGGAGTGGGATCGGGGAGCGAGGAGTCGGCATGACCGAGCAAGAGGGCATCGACGCGGCGATCACCCGCTACCTCGATCACCTGACCGTCGAACGCGGCGTTGCGGCGAATACACTGAGTTCCTACGGTCGTGACCTAGGACGGTATCGCCAGTATCTGCGTGCGCGGAAGATCGACGACCTCGCCGACGTGGCCGAGGCAGATGTTCGCGAGTTCCTCGTCGCGTTGCGCAGAGGTGCCCCGGAATCCGGGGAACGACCGCTCGCGGAGAGTTCGGTGGCGCGAACCCTGGTGGCCACCAGAGGTTTTCACAAGTTTGCCGCGGAGGAGGGGCTCGTCGCCGCCGACGTTGCCCATGCGGTACGCCCGCCGAGCCCCGTCCGCCGGCTGCCCAAAGCGTTGTCGGTGAGCGACGTTGAACGCATCCTGGACGCCTCCGGAGCCCCCGATCACGCACGCGCGCTCCGTGATCGGGCACTGCTGGAACTGCTCTACAGTTGCGGCGCCCGCATCTCCGAGGCCACCGGGCTCGATCTCGACGACATCGACACCGACACCCGGGCGGTGCGGTTACACGGCAAGGGGGGCAAGGAGCGGGTGGTTCCCGTCGGCGGGCCGGCCATCGATGCTCTCGAGGCATATCTGGTGCGCGGACGTCCGACGCTCGTGCGCAGGTCGACCGCTGCACTGTTCCTCAACGCCCGCGGGGGTCGGCTCACCCGTCAGGGCGCCTGGCAGGTGTTGGTGTCGGCGGCGGAGCGCGCCGGACTCGAAGGCGCTGTGTCGCCGCACACCCTGCGGCACAGTTTCGCCACCCATCTTCTCGATGGCGGAGCCGATGTTCGCGTGGTCCAGGAGCTTTTGGGACATGCGTCGGTGACGACGACACAGGTCTACACACTGGTGACGGTGAACACGATGCGCGAGGTGTACGCGACTGCGCACCCGCGGGCGCGGTAGGGCCCGGTCGGCGACGAACGCTCATGGTTGCGGCGATGCTCCACGGGATCGTCGGCGCGACCCACTAGGCTTTGGGGGAGGTCCGGGCCGAAACGGCCGGGCCGAGACGACAGAAAGGGGGCTGTACAGCGGTGAGTATCTCGAGCACCCGGCGACCCAGCGCCCACTTCGACGACCAGTACCGTCTCGAGGTTCCCAGCGGCGCGGACATCGACGAGACCGATCACCGCACCCCCCGGGTCCCGGCTGACGATCAGATCGGTCCCACCGGCCGTCCCTACCGTCCTGTTCCCGAACCGACCCAGCTCGATCGGCATGGTCCGGCGACGGTCATCGCGGTCTGTAACCAGAAGGGCGGGGTCGGCAAGACCACCTCGACGATCAATCTGGGTGCGGCCCTCGCCGAGTACGGTCGCCGCGTGCTGCTGGTCGATCTCGACCCACAGGGCGCGCTGTCGGCGGGTTTGGGTGTGCCGCATCACGAACTCGATGAGACCGTCTACAACCTGCTCGTGCCGCCGCACGCACCCACCGACGAGGTGCTGATGCGTACCCGGGTCGACGGTCTGGACCTGCTGCCCAGCAACATCGACCTCTCGGCCGCTGAGATTCAACTGGTCACTGAGGTTGGCCGTGAACAGGCTCTGGCTCGTGCGCTGCATCCAGTCCTCGATCGCTACGACGTCGTCCTCATCGACTGCCAGCCATCGCTGGGCCTGCTCACCGTCAACGCCCTGGCATGCGCCGACACAGTGCTGATTCCGATGGAGTGCGAGTATTTCAGCCTGCGCGGGTTGGCGTTGCTCACCGACACCATCGAGAAGGTCCACGATCGCCTCAACATGCGCCTGGACGTTGGCGGAATCCTGGTGACCATGTTCGATGCCCGCACCCTGCATTCCCGAGAGGTGATGGCGCGAGTCGTCGAGGTGTTCGGCGACAAAGTGTACGACACCGTCATCGCCCGCACCGTCCGCTTCCCGGAAACCAGTGTGGCGGGCGAACCAATCACCTCGTGGGCGCCGAAATCTGCTGGAGCACAGGCTTATCGGGCTCTGGCCCGAGAGGTCATCGCGCGCAACGTCAAGCAGGCATGAGCGAACCGAGCGACGTCGGCGAGGTAGATGCTGCGACTGACTTGGGCCCGGCTGAGCCGGACGGCGGCTTTCGCGTTCGTTTGGCAAACTTCGAAGGCCCCTTCGATCTGCTGCTCAACCTGATCAGTCAACATCGTCTCGACGTGACCGAGGTGGCGCTGCACGAGGTGACCGACGACTTCATCGCCTACACCCGGGAGATGGGGCCGGAGTTGGGGTTGGAGCAGACCACCGAATTCCTCGTCGTGGCCGCCACGCTGCTCGATCTCAAGGCCGCCCGGCTGCTGCCGTCCGGGGAGGTCGACGATCCCGAGGATCTCGCGCTGCTCGAGGCGCGCGACCTGTTGTTCGCCCGGCTCCTGCAATACCGTGCATACAAGCAGGTCGCGGCGCTGTTTGGCGAGCTGGAAGCCGCTGCACTGCAACGGTATCCGCGTGCGGTGTCGTTGGAGGAGCGGTACGCCGATCTGCTGCCCGAGGTAACGATGGGGGTCACGCCCGGAGGGTTCGCCGAGGTCGCCGCGGCGGCGTTGCGGCCGCGGCCGATACCCACCGTGGGGCTCGACCACCTGCACGACTCACACCAGGTGTCGGTCCCGGCGCAGGCGCAACGGATGGCGGGGCTGTTGGCCCACAGCCCCGCCGGCGAAGGGCTGACCTTCGGTGAGCTCGTCGCCGACTGCGCCAACGCGCTGGAGGTGGTCGGCAGTTTCCTGGGCTTGCTCGAACTGTTCCGGGAACGCGCGATCACGTTCTCCCAGCCCGAGGCGCTCGGTGACCTGCGGGTGCTGTGGTCGGGTGAGCGTGAGGTGGACGATCTGAGTTTCGACAAGGCGGAGGACTACGGATGACCGAGCCGCACGACGCACTCGCCCCGGAGCGGGCAGCCGACGAGCAAGGACACGGGGACCCTGCACACGGCGAACATGAACACGGGGGCGACACACCCGAGGGCACCCCAGAGCCCGGCCAGGGCGCCCTTGGCGTCGCCACCGACGAGAGCGTCGCCGACGCGGAACTTCGGTCCGCACTGGAAGCCCTGCTGCTCGTCGTCGACACACCGGTGACCTCCGACGAACTGGCGAACGCGATCGGCGTCGACGCGCTGCGGGTCCGGGAGATGCTCAACGAGATGTCGGCGGAGCTGACCTCGGCGCACAGTGGAATCGATCTGCGCTTCGCCGGGGACGGCTGGCGGTACTACACCCGAGCCGACTACGCGCCCTACGTCGAGCGGCTGCTGCTCGACGGTGCGCGCTCGAAACTGACCCGCGCAGCGCTGGAAACCTTGGCGGTGATCGCCTACCGGCAGCCCGTTTCGCGGGCGCGGGTCAGCGCGATCCGCGGGGTCAACGTCGACGGTGTCATCCGCACCCTGGTGGCGCGCGGACTTATCAACGAGGTCGGAACCGATCCCCAGACCACCGCCACCACCTACGGCACCACCGAATTGTTCCTCGAACGACTCGGCCTCGCCTCACTGGAGGAACTGCCCGATCTCGCACCCCTGCTGCCCGACGTCGACCTCATCGACGACCTCGACGAGGAACTCAGCTCCGATCCCCGATTCGCCAAACTCGCGGGTAAAGCGTCAGACTCAGAGGGGGCACCCGACGAATCATCGCCGATCGGCGTCGCCGACGACCTCGAGAATCAGGACTGAGATATGGCAACCGCTGGCCGGGACGGCACACCGGGACGACGCAGGACAGACAAGAACAGCAAGACGGACAAGAACGGTAGGGCCGACAGAAACGCCGCGCCGCGCGGCAAGACCACCAGCGACGGTTCGCGGGCAGGCAACGCCGCGAGCGGTCAGCGCGGTGGCAAGCCTACGGGCAAGGGCGCCGGCGGCGCGGGTGCCCAGCAGTCGGCACACGCCAAGAAGCGGCACCGCAAGGGGAGTTCGCAACCGGATGTGAACGCCGGTCGAATCCGCCTGAACAATGCTCGTCCCGCACGGCATCAGAGCCCGACGCCCGACGTCGAGGAACAGGGCGCCACCTATGTCGCCGACGGGGTGCGCCTGCAAAAGGTGCTCGCGCAGGCAGGTGTGGCCTCGCGGCGCGGCGCCGAGGAGCTCATCGCCGCCGGGCGTGTCGAGGTCGACGGCGAGATCGTCACCGAGCAGGGTCTGCGGATCAATCCCGACACCGCGATCATCCGGGTCGACGGTGCCCGGGTCATCATCGACGAGACACGTCAGTACCTCGCGCTGAACAAGCCCAAGGGCTGGCAGTCCACGATGTCCGACGACCAGGGGCGCCCCTGTGTCGGCGACATCGTCGCCGAGCGGGTCATGTCGGGTCAACGACTCTTCCACGTCGGCCGGCTCGACGCCGACACCGAAGGTCTGTTGCTGCTCACCAACGACGGTGAATTGGCCAACCGTCTGATGCATCCGTCCTACGAGGTGCCCAAGACCTATTTGGCCTGGGTGCGTGGTGAGGTGCCCCGATCGTTGGTGCGCACGCTGCGTGACGGGGTCGAACTCGACGACGGGCCGGTCGCTGTCGACGGCTTCACGATCCTCGGCGTGCACCAGGGCGAATCCCAGGTCCGAATTGTGTTGCACGAGGGTCGGAATCGGATCGTCCGTCGGCTGATGGAGGAGGTCGGATTCCCGGTGCAGGCGCTGGTGCGGACCCACATCGGCACCGTGGCCCTCGGCGAACAGCGGCCGGGAAGTCTGCGGGTCCTCGGACGTGACGAGGTCGGTGCGCTGTACAAGGCGGTCGGCCTGTGAACGGCGGCGTGATTGCGATCGACGGTCCCGCCGGAACCGGCAAGTCGACTGTGTCGAAGTTGTTGGCGCACAAGGTGGGCGCGCACTATCTCGACACCGGCGCGATGTATCGCGCGGCCACTCTCGCGGTACAGCGGGCCGGGGCGGATCCCGCCGACGCCGATGCGGTGGCGGCAGCGGTCGAGGCCGCGGACATCGCCTTGCGTCCCCACGGCGACGGCTCATCGCGGGTCTTTCTCGACGGTGCGGACGTCAGCGGTCCGATTCGCTCCGATGTGGTCACCGCCGCCGTCTCCGCGGTGTCGGCGGTCCCGGCCGTGCGAACCAAACTCGTTGCGCTGCAACGCCGCCAAGCCGAATCGGAGCTGCTGGTCATCGAGGGTCGAGACATCGGCACCGTGGTGTTCCCCGATGCCGCGATCAAGATCTTCCTCACCGCATCACCCGAGGCGCGGGCCGAACGCCGGCACCGGCAGAACCTCGCCGCGGGACGGCCCAGCGACCATGCCGAAGTCCTTGCCGCGGTGAACCGACGCGACCATCTCGACTCGACCCGTGCGGTGTCCCCGCTGCGGCAGGCCGATGATGCGGTGCTGGTAGACACCAGCGACATGACCCTGGACCAGGTTCTCGACCGGTTGGTCGAACTGGTCCGCGCACGGATCGGAGTTGCCTCGTGACCGACATGTCCGACGCCCCCGGCGGCACGGCCGACGCGCTCGCCCTGCCCGGCGACGGTACCTGGAGCGACGAAACCGAGTGGGATCTCAGCGACTTCGACGACATCGAGGAGTTCGGTGAGACCGAACGCGTGCCCGAGGTGGCTATCGTCGGTCGCCCGAACGTCGGCAAGTCGACCCTGGTGAACCGTATCCTTGGCCGCCGCGAGGCCGTCGTCGAGGACATCCCCGGCGTTACTCGTGACCGCGTCTCGTATTCGGCGACGTGGTCGGGCCGACGGTTCACCGTCGTCGACACCGGCGGTTGGGAACCGGATGCGAAGGGCCTACAGCAAGCGGTGGCGGCGCAGGCCGAACTCGCGATGCGCACGGCCGACGTGATCGTGCTCGTCGTCGACGGGACGGTCGGGGCCACCACGACCGACGAGGCCGTAGCCCGTACGCTGCGCCGATCGAAGACCCCGGTCATTCTGGTGGCCAACAAGATCGACAGTGAGCGGCAGGAGGCCGAGGCGGCCTCACTGTGGTCTCTGGGACTCGGTGAGCCACACCCGGTGTCGGCGGCGCACGGTCGAGGCGCCGGCGATGTCCTCGACGTTATCCTCGAGCGGCTGCCGCATACGCCGCGGGAGGACGCGGGTATCCGGCTTGGCGGGCCGCGCCGGGTCGCGCTCGTCGGGAAACCGAACGTCGGCAAGAGTTCGCTGCTGAACAAGCTCGCCGGGTCGGAACGCTCGGTGGTCGACAATGTCGCCGGTACCACCGTTGATCCGGTGGACGAGCTGATCGAGCTCGACGGCAAGACGTGGCAATTCGTCGACACCGCGGGTCTGCGGCGCAAGGTCCGCACGGCCAGCGGTCACGAGTACTACGCATCGTTGCGGACGCGGTCGGCGCTCGACGCCGCCGAGGTGGCGATTCTGTTGATCGATGCCTCCGAGCCCATCACCGAGCAGGACCTGCGTGTGCTGTCGATGATCATCGACTCCGGTCGAGCGCTGGTGATCGCGTTCAACAAGTGGGATCTGGTCGACGAGGACCGTCGGTACACCCTCGACAAGGAGATCGACCGGGAACTCGCGCGGGTGCCATGGGCGCGGCGGGTCAACATCTCGGCGATGACGGGCCGAGCCGTGCAGAAGCTGGTGCCTGCGCTCGAAGGCGCCCTCGACTCGTGGGACAAGCGGATTTCGACAGGGCCGCTGAACAATTGGCTCAAGGAGGTCATCGCGGCCACCCCACCGCCGCTGCGCGGCGGACGTCAACCGCGGGTCATGTTTGCCACCCAGGCCGCGGTGCGGCCACCCACATTCGTGTTGTTCACCACCGGATTCCTCGAGGCCGGCTATCGCCGCTTCCTGGAGCGCAGACTGCGCGAGCAGTTCGATTTCGATGGTTCGCCGGTGCGGATCAACGTGCGGGTGCGCGACAAGAGGGATCGCCGCAAACGCTGACCAGTCGGGTCCGAGATTGCCGGATTGCCCTGTGACATACTCCTTTCGTGCTCATCTTGGCAATCATCGTGTTCGGAATGGTCATCGGCGCTCTCGCCCAACTGCTCATCGGCGGCAAGAACATGTGGAACATCGACTGGGGTCTCGCGATCGTCGCGGGTCTGGTCGGATCGTTCGTCGGTGGACTCCTGATCAGCTTGATCTCGGGTGACGGGCTCAACTTCCGTCCCAGCGGGATCATCGGGTCGTTGATCGGCGCACTGATCGTGACCGGCGGTTGGGTCTGGTATAAGAAACGCTCTGCCGCTTCCTGATCAGTGCCCTGACCAGCCGATTGGCTCCCCGGGCGGATCGTCGGCTAGTCTCATTTACGCCCTGATGACGAGAGCTTCTCGGATCACGGCAACGGGCTGTGGCGCAGTTTGGTAGCGCACTTGACTGGGGGTCAAGTGGTCGCAGGTTCAAATCCTGTCAGCCCGACATTGAGAACCGCCTCTTCGGAGGCGGTTTTCTGCATTTCCGGCGTCTCTATTTCAGGCACTGCCGGACGCGTTGACGACCATTCTGACGACCAATGCACCGGTGCCGAGCGGTCTCTTTCGGTGCCATTCGGTGCCGATCCGGACTTGCGCCGCCGCGTCGGCGCGGGGGGAGTCGGGCGCGCAGCGCTCTCAGGATCGGGATCGTGCACGCTCGCTGGGAGCGGCACGGTGGTTGCGACGCATAGTCGCATCGGCGACTACATATCCCACGATCACCCAGATGCGCACCATTTCCCGGCGCGCGCTTCGCGACGTGCCCGAGAACCTTATCGCTACGGGCCTGACACCGACCGGCCGGCGGCCGCTGCGAGGCCGTGATCGACGGCTACCTCTAGGTCAACTTTGGCCGTCATCGCGGCCGGCCGCCGAAGTCGCCGCCGTGTCAGGCATGGGCCTGCCGTGACGGCAGGCGGCGGTGTTCGGCTGCCTCCACTGCAACGATCACAGCGGCAATCAGCGCGGTGGTGACCAGCGCGGGCGCATGCGGACCCGCGCCGATCCCTAGCGCCACGATGGCCGTCAGTCCCGCCAGGCGGGTGCCCACGAGCCGCCCGGTGGACCGGTAGTTGCCAATCACGAAGGCCCATGTGCAGCGCTGGCCCGAGGGGGAGTGCGACGGACGCCAAGCCGTGCAGTGCTTCGGTGGGATGCAGTACCGACTCTTCTACGCCCACGGCAAACACCACGATTCCCGCGATGATGGGGCGGTGGCCGAGCGTGTACAGGTCGCGTGCCAAGTTGCTACGCCGCCGCAGGACCGTATCGCTCACCAGCCGCGATTCGGTGGCGTGCTGAACCCAGTCGAAGTAGCACCACCACAGGCCACCCACGACGCAGAACGCAATGGCGCCGATAGCGGCGACCGGGGCGGTGAGGCCAGTGTCCGAAGCTGTGGGGCCGATCGCGATCACTGATTCGCCTAGCGCGATGATTACGATGCAATACGCGACTGTCACGTAATGTAGGCGGTATGCGAGGGGCGAGCTAGTGCGGGCTAAGACCGGTAGGCCACGCGACGATGCGATCGACGACGCAGTTCTCGACGCGGTGCTGTCAAACTTGGCCCGCGACGGTTACGCCGGACTCTCGCTGGCCGCGGTCGCGGCGCAGGCAGGCACCACCCGGCCCGCCATCTATCGACGCTGGCCCGACAAGGAGTCGCTAGTCATCGACGCCGTCGAGCGGCTGGCCACTGTTGACGCGCCGCCGGTGTCGGGTGATCCGTTCGACGATCTGGTGGCCGAGATGGAGCATTTTCGGCATTGCATCAGCGAAGCTGGCTCGTTGCCGCTGGCCGGTCTAATGCTCGGCGAGGGCATCGATCCGCCGCTGCGCGAGAAGTACCACCAGGCCGTGGTTGCCCCGCGTCGCAAGCGTATTCGAGGATGCTTCGAGCGCGCGATCGAGGATGGGATGCTCCCCGCCGAGACCGATCTCACGATCGCGAGCTCGGTACTCACCGGCTCCTGGTACGCGCTCATGCTCGCTGGCGTACAGCCGCCGCGCGACTGGGCGCGCCGCGTGGTGACCGTGGCGTGGACGGGGTGTGCGGGCCAGGGTCCACGGCAGGACGACCGTCATCGTTAGCTGGGTGCGCACAGCAGTCATCGAGTTGGATCTTGAAACTGCGAAACATTGCCAGCCGACATCTGCGAATATGCTGATCTCTCCGCCTACGGTGATCGACCCCTGCCTCACTGTCAATGGCGGGTCATCTCGACCAAGTACACACCGTTGGTGACCCGTGTCGTCGAGCAAGCCATGTCAACACGACGATGGGCGTATTCGGTGTCACCACAACAGGAGTGGTTCATCACTCGGATGTGGGCGGTCAGGGCACATCGTTGGCGTTCGCCCAGGCGCTGCGTGACCCGCAGATCACCGGCTCGATCGGCCTAACCAAGGCCTCTACTTGATGACCCAGGACGATTCAACCGAGTAGCGTGGGCGCAGCCGCGGACTCGTTGACCAGAGCGTTGGATGAGTTGGTGCCGTGGTTGGGCAGCGCACCGCCCGATCGCGGCGGTCACCGAATTCATGCGGGTGGCCCGGCGGACGGTGGCGCGGGTGGTTGATGAGCATTTGGCGGGCGTCGATCGCTTCGATGGGCTGATCAAGATCGGTATCGATGAGATTGCCCACCGCAAGGGGCACCGCTACCTCTCCGAGCGGGTTCGCGCGATCGCGTCGGCGAGCGGCGTGCTACGTGCGCTACTGCTCGGCGAAATCGGCGTAGGTCGATAATGCCTCGGGCATCGCACTCGGTGGCATTTCGTTCATCCTGTACGACTCCTGGCCTCGGCCACGTGATATAGCCCAGGGTAGTGTGCCCGCTGTGTCCGATCCACCTGGTGGTCACGGGGCCGACTCCGTGTTCACGGTTGCCACCTTCAATCTCAACGGCATCCGTGCCGCGCGCCGCCGTGGATTCGACGAGTGGCTTGCCTCCCGGTCACCGGATGTCGTGGCGCTGCAGGAATTGCGGTGTCCAGCATCGGAGATCGGCGATTTTCCCGGATACTCGGTTGCGGCCGACGTCGGATCGATCGCCGGCCGTAACGGGGTGGCCGTACTGACCAGGCGTCCGGGCACCGCGGTGCGCACCTGGGTGACCCACCCGCCCACAGCGCGCGGTCTCGGTGAATTCGCCACACACGGTCGGTACCTCGAGGTCGACCTCGCCGACCAGCCGATCACCGTGGCCTGCCTCTACCTACCGAAAGGTGGACTTCCTGCACACCGGCAGCGGCCCGGCTCGATGCGCGAGCGGCCCGATGGCGGCCAGAAGTACGAACGCAAACAACGATTTCTCGCGGCATTCGGCCGAGAGTTGGACCGCAGTCGTCGTGCTGCGCTCCGCGCGGGCCGTGACTTCCTGCTCGCAGGGGATCTCAATATCGCCCACACCCAGCACGACGTGACGAACTGGCGCGCTGCCCGCTCGATGGATGGATTTCTTCCCGAGGACCGTGAATGGTTCGAGTCGATTCTCGGGACGCGGCGCCTGGTCGACGTGGTGCGACGAGTGCACGGAGCGCGGCCGGGCCCATTGACCTGGTGGAGTTGGGCAGGGGCATCGTTTGCCAAGGATGTGGGCTGGCGAATCGATCACCAACTCGCTACGCCCCGACTCGCCGCATGTGCAACCCAGGTGGCAGTCGACAAGGAACTGTCGGCCGCGCAACGACTTTCCGACCACGCCCCACTCGTGGTGACCTATCGCATGCACGTCTGCTCCGATCCCGCATAGGTCGCGTCCACAGCCCTGCGCCCGGATCGCTGCGCCTGGACCGGAACTCGCCTCGGCTCCGGCGATGAGTGCTGTGGCACAGGGGAATTCGATACTCGCATATTCGCCACCGGGCGTCCGGATTGACGACACACACGCTGAGTCAGGACTGTTCCTCGGTGTGATCCCCTCGGTGAAGGATGGGGCCTGGTGCCGTCTCGGTCGTGGACGAGACCGGCGAGCGGGTGGCCGGTGACTGCGCCTGCTCTCTCGACGCCACGCTGGGCTCCACGATGCTGTACCTGGACGGAGTGTTTCGTGTGTTCCAACGGTAGGTTTCGATGAGGTTGGCGAGGGCGTAGAGGTTGCGTGCTGTCGCCGCAACGCGATCGCCGCGATGGAGCGCCGCCATCGCCCACTATCGGCCGTAGCCGCGTGAGCTTGCGGTGATGAAGCAGACCCTGCCGCCATCGGTGTTCATGGCCTGGTCGCTCGTCTCGGCACCGCCGTCCTCCGGACTACTCGGGATAATCCTCAGGTCGTTGGATGGGAATGCGTTGGACGGGCTTGGCTCCTGCGTCGTTGAGCGCACACAGCCTTGACATCAACGACTCCGCGCCGCAGGCATTCCTCGGGTGGCCGGGGTTGCGATCACCGCGGCCACAACGCTCGCCGGCTGTCGTCCCGGCAACAAAGGTGGGTGATGACTGCCATCGACCCTGGAGGACCCATGACCGCCACCATCCGCACCACCGTTGTCCCGTTCGTCCTCACCGCAGCGGGAACCGGTGTGGCACAGCACCTCGTCAGCGAGGGGCCGGTGTCACATGAATTCGACACCGATGCCTATCCGGCGTTCGGTGGGCGCGATGCCGCGCCGAGCCCGCTGTTCTATGCACTCGGAGCCCTGACCTCGTGCAACCAGGTGACCGCATCCCTGGTTGCCAAGGACTTGGGAATCTCGCTCGGCGCGTTCGACTTTCGGGTGCAAGGCGACCTGGACACCGCGGTGCTGGTAGCCGGGGCGGACGGTAACGCCAACTTCACCTCGGTCGCCGTGCAGGCAACGGTGCAGACCGACGCCGACGCAGACACGTTCGCCGAGTTCGTGTCGGAGGTCGAGCGGCGCTGCCCGGTCAGCCAGCTGTTCATCCGGAGCGGACTCGAATTCCGCAACGAGTGGACGAACGCTCCCCTGACCGAGCGACCCCTGACCGAGCGACCCCTGACCGAGTGACCCCTGACCGAGTGACCCCTGACCGAGTGACCCCTGACCGAGTGACCCCTGACCGAGTGACACTGTCGATGGACGGACACCGGCCGATCCGTCAACGACCGGTCGCCGGTGATGCGCGGGTGGAAATACCCGGCGGGTCCGGTGCGTTGGCCGGTTCATGAGCGATGAACCAGAACTGAGTCCGACCGATTGGGTGCGCGGGCAGACCGCGACGATCCTGGAGCAGGGAACGACCGACGGGGTCCAGGTGGCCGGCCGGCCGGTCGTGCTGTTCACCACCACCGGAGCGAAGTCGGGTAAGAAGCGCTATGTGCCGCTGATGCGCGTGGAGGAGAACGGCCGGTACGCAATGGTCGCCTCCAAGGGCGGGGCGCCCGAGCATCCCGCTTGGTATCACAACGTCAAGGCGCACCCACGGGTGAGGGTGCAGGACGGCGAGAAGGCCGCCGAGTTCACCGCACGCGAGGTCAGTGGGGACGAGCGGGAGCACTGGTGGAATCTGGCCGTGGCCGCATTTCCGCCCTATGCCGAGTACCAGACCAATACCGACCGACTGATCCCGGTGTTCGTTCTGGAGTGACACCCCCGTGGGCATCCACTATTGGAAACAATTATCATTAGTGGGTGTCCACCTCTGTTACACCCCAGCTTCCCGTCACGGTCCTGTCCGGCTTCCTCGGTTCCGGTAAGACCACCCTGCTCAATACCTTGCTCGCCAACCGCGAGGGCAGGCGCATCGCCGTCATCGTCAACGACATGAGCGAGATCAACATCGACGCCTCGCTCATCGACCTCGGCGGTTTTGATCGCACCGAGGAGCGCATGGTCGAACTCACCAACGGGTGTATCTGCTGTACCCTGCGCGAAGACCTCATCGATGCGGTCGGTGATCTCGCCCGGGCGGGTCGATTCGATCATCTCGTCATCGAATCGACCGGCATCTCCGAGCCCATGCCCGTTGCGGCAACCTTCGACTGGGTTTTCGAGGACGGCTCCTCATTGGCCGACCAGGCCGTCCTCGACACGATGGTGACCGTCGTCGACTGCTCGACCTTCCTCACCGAACTTGCGCGTGGTGAACGCCTCGACGACCGCGACCTGCAAGCGGGCGACGGGGACGAACGCACGATCGCCGATCTCCTCGTCGACCAGGTCGAATTCGCCGACGTGGTGATCCTCAACAAGACCGACCTGGTTGGTGCCGATCAGCTCGGCCGCGTCGAGGCGACGGTGCGCCGACTCAATCCGCGCGCCCAGGTCATCGTCACCACCCACGGCGAGGTGGCACTGGACCGGGTGATCGGCACGGGTCTGTTCGACCACGAGGCCGCAGCGTCGGTGGCCGGCTGGGACGACGAACTCCTCGGCGGCCACGTGCCCGAGACCGAGGAGTACGGAATCGGTTCGGTGGCGTTCCGCGCCGAGCGGCCGTTTCATCCGGCGCGCCTCGCCGAAGCTCTCGACGAACTCCGAGGAGTGTTGCGCAGCAAGGGATTCTGCTGGATCGCGAGCCGACCCGACATTCTTGCGGTCTGGTCGCAGGCGGGCCCGAACCTCATTATCGAACCCGCACAGTACTGGACGCCGCCCGAACACGACCCGCTTGCCGGGCCGGGTCAGGAGCTGGTCTTCATCGGGATTCATCTCGACAAGCGCCAACCCGTGCGCCTCCTGCAATCGGCATTATTGACCGACCGCGAGATGCGCGCCGGACCCGAGGCGTGGGTCGGCTACCCGGATCCGCTGCCGCGCTGGAACATTCCCGCGCAACACCACCACTGACGGCCGACGGCGTCACGGTACGCACTATGTCACGGATGCCGCCTCAGCCGATCGACACCATCGTGATGTTGCGGAACTACGGTCGAGCCGATCGCACCCCCCGTCGAGATCAGCCACAGGACTCAGCGGCGGGGGACACCACTGTCAGACGACGATCATCCCGCCGTCGACGAGCGCCGCCTGGTCGGTCATGTAGCCGGAGTCCGGACCCGCCACGAGCAGTCGTGTATCGAGGGAACTGTCACCATTTCACACTCTCACGGGGCCGAAGCTCTCGGGCCGTGCTCACACGCCGGAGTGCGGCATACTGAGAGCTATGCCGACGATGGATCGACCCCTGCGCTCGCTGGGCTTTCTCACGATTGGGTCGTTCGACGAGGCCGATCCGACGGCCGGGCACCGCGCCACCCTCGACATCATCGAGCGCGCCGAGGACCTCGGCTTCGACACCGTGTGGTTGCGTAACCGGCACCTGCAGTACGGGATCTCCTCGCCGGTCGCGATGATGGCCGCGGCAGCCATGCGTACCAGTCGAATTCAGCTCGGCACCGCGGTGATCCCGCTCGGCTGGGAGAATCCGCTGCGACTGGCCGAAGACCTCGCGACCGTCGATGTGTTGTCCGGAGGACGGGTCAATCCCGGTGTTTCCGTAGGTACTCCGATGCGCTTCGACGACGTCAAGGCTGCGCTGTACCCGGAAACCCACGACCTCGAGAACTTCTCCAAGGATCGGGTCGTCCGCCTGCTGTCCTGTCTGCGTGGCGATCCCGTGAGTGACTTCGAGGGCGTCGTCGGCATCGAATCGTTCTCACGGCGGGTGCAACCACACGCGCCGGGGCTGGCCGACCGGGTGTGGTATGGCGGTGGACGCGAGTCGGCGATCTGGGCGGGGGAGCAGGGACTGAACTATCTGACCTCGTCGGTGGTCACCACCGAGGGTACCGCCGCGCGCGATTTCGCGACCATTCAGGCCGAACACATTGATGCCTACCTGGCCCATCATCGAGACCCGGCGTCGGCGCGCGTGTCACAGGGACTCGTCGTCATACCCACCGACACAGCGAGTCCCGAACAGATCGCCCGGTATCGGGCTTACGCCGAGGTCCGCCTGCCCCGCACCCTCACCCCGCAGGGGCCGCGCGGCATGCTCTTCTCCCCGGACCTCGTCGGCCCCTCGGAGGAACTCGCCGAGATTCTTTACCAGCACAAGGGTTTTAGGCGTGCTGACGAGGTGGCGTTCGCTCTGCCGTTCAGCTTCGCCGACGACGACTACCGGCAGATCATCACCGATATGGCACAGCGCCTCGGGCCGGCGTTGGGATGGACACCGGGGTGAGGTGACTCACGGTGTGAGACCCACACCGTGTGCCGACGAGCACGCCCACCAGCTTCTCGGTCAAGGACAGGCGCGCCGCTGCCTCGTCGGTCGGCGTCCGCCCGGGGTCGATCACACGGGTCCTCAGCACGGTCGACGGATAGATCCCCGGGTCGTGTAGGAAATGCCGTGCTCCCTCGCGCCGAATGTATCTGTCCGCAGGGTTGTTCCGGTGCCAGAGCAGGTCATCGGTGATGGTCTGCGCGAGCCCGGGCTCGTCGTCGGGGCCGCTGACGGTGAGGACCGGGTCGGCCCCGATGACCTCGGCGGCGATCACCGCGTGGGGTAGGACGTCATGAGCGAGGCCTACCTCGTAGGCGGGACGCGCTCGGAGCACGGTCGGACGATGCGCGGCGACGTCGCGACAACCGTCAGGCTTTCTGCACCAGCGGTGGCATCAATTCCCATGTTCCGACCGTTCACGCAGGCCTCGACCCGGACCTCACATGGTTGCTCCGGCGGGATGCACATGTCGTCGCGGTCGGCTGGGCCGTCGAACGGCATCGCCCAGGTCGGTTCGTCGGCGATCGTCTGCCTATTCCTGATCGACCCGCGCCACACCGTGGAGATCGGCGCCGGAGACCTTCAGCGCCACCGGCGAGCTCGCGCAGGTGGCAATTGCCCAGAGGCTGCAGTCACTGTTTCAAGGAATCTGTCGCTGACCGTGAATGACGACACCGACAGATGGCGCACACCACGACCGCGCCGACATCGGGGGGCAGGGCTGTTGGCGCATGCGTTGCACGGTCACGGCGATGACCGGTGTGACACCCTGGTGAGATGACCGACGATCTCGCCGCGCGCCTGCTCGAGGCTCAGATCACTTTCACCATGCGCGAACTGCGCGACCCTCACTCGTACGGTCAACTCGTGCTAGAGCAGGTCGATGCCTTTCTCGGCGACGTGTCCCGGTTGACCCTCGACGACGTCATCACCCCTGACCTGATCAAGCTGACCGCCCACAAGTACACCGTGCAGATGCCCGTGGAGGGCTCGATCCCGGAGTTGGTCGGTGAGATCGCTGCTCGCCTGTACCGCCATCGCGTCAACGACGAGACCACAATGACCGAGGTGCTCGACGCGCGGCATGCCGACGAATTGTTCACCGCGATCGCCGAGACCGGCATCGCTCGCCGGATCGCCGCGGAGATAGCCACCAGCCCGGCCGCGGTCGATGCCTGCGTCGACGTGGTGTCGCACGCCTTCGACGACGCAGTCGCCGACAGGCGCGCGATGGCCGGCTCCCAGGGCGTGGCCGCCTCCGTCGTCCGCGGGGTCACCCGGCTCGCAAGTCCGCTCGTGCCGGTAGTGGCCTCGGCGCTGACGATGGTGACCCGTCGGGGCGTGAGCCACATGCTGGCCGCGGCCAAGGATGACGGCGACGCCATCCTGCTCGACGCGGCGCGCGAACTGTGGCGGTTGCGCTCGGGCGACTCGGTCGGCTGGTGGCGCGAACTGGTGACCGCCGAGGACATAGACGACCTCGTCGTCGTACTCTTTGAATTCTGGAAGTCCTTCCGCGACACCGACTATTTCCGCGCGCTTCTCGACGAGGGCATCGACCACGTCTTCGACAAGTACGGTGCGGCGACGCTGGTCGACCTGCTGGCCGACCTCGGTATCGGTCGAGCGGATCTGATCGAGGAGGGGCTGCGCTTTGGTCCGGCGGTGATGTCGCGGCTCGACGAGCGCGGCATGCTCGAGCCGGTGATACGCCGACAATTCGAACCGTTCTACCGCTCCGAGGAGTTTCGCGGGGCGATCAAGGCGACCTAAGCGGTCGGTGACGACCGACCCACGACCCGGTGACCCGACACGCATGTGCCTGACCCGACTGGCCGTCGGACCTCTTCGGTAGGGTGCACCGGGTGAGTTCGAGCGCACCGGCAATACCCGGAGTCAAGACCGTCAACGCACGTCTGGCCGAAGAACTGGCCGTCGGAGAGCACCAGGTCGCCGCAGCGGTTGCGCTGCTCGACGAGGGCTCGACGGTCCCGTTCATCGCGCGATACCGCAAGGAGGTGACCGGCAGCCTCGACGATGCGCAACTGCGTCAACTCGACGAACGGCTGCGATACGTGCGGGAACTCGACGAGCGCCGGGCTGCCGTGCTGGCCTCCATCTCCGAGCAGGGCAAGCTGACCAACGAACTGAAAGCCGCGCTCGTCGCCGCCGATACCAAGTCGCGCGTCGAGGACATCTACCTGCCTTACAAGCCCAAGCGCCGCACTAAGGCCCAGATCGCCCGAGAGGCCGGCCTCGAGCCGCTGGCCCTGCGACTGCTCGATGATCCCACCCTCGTCCCGGAGGACGTGGCGGCCGGATTCGTCGGCCCGGCGGACGGGGATTCCGCGGGAGTCGCCGACGCCGCGGCAGCCCTGGAAGGCGCACGCCACATTCTCATCGAACGGGCCGCAGAGGACGCCGAACTGGTGGGCGCCATCCGCGAGAAGCTGTGGTCGCAGGGCGCGCTGCGGACCGCGCCGCGCTCCGAGGTGGTTGCGAAAACTCCTGCCGGACAAAAGTTCCGCGACTATTTCGAGTTCTCCGAGCCGTTGGAGAAGATGCCCTCGCATCGGGTGCTCGCCGTGCTGCGGGGTGAGAAGGAGGACGTACTCTCGCTCGATTTCGATGCCGGCGAGGACGACGAGTACGAGTCGATGGTCGCGGCTACGCTCGGTGTCGACCGGTCGCATCCGGGCCCGGCAACCCCGTGGTTGTCGCAGACCGTGCGCTGGGCATGGCGGACCAAACTGATGGTATCGGCGGCCGTGGACGCCCGCGTCCGACTGCGTCAGCGCGCCGAGCAGGACGCCGTCGCGGTGTTCGCGACCAACCTGAAGGACCTGCTGCTGGCCGCACCGGCCGGTGCGCGCACCACCCTCGGCCTCGACCCGGGATTCCGGACCGGGGTGAAGGTCGCGGTGGTCGACGCCACCGGCAAGGTGCTCGACACGTGTGCGATCTATCCGCATCAGCCGCAGAAGCAGTGGGATCAGGCCAAGGCGACGCTCGGTGCGCTCATCGCACGTCATCAGGTGGAGTTGATCGCGATCGGCAACGGTACCGCGTCCCGCGAAACCGATGCACTGGCAGACGAACTCATCGCCGACATCAAATCAGCCGGTGCTGCGGCGCCAACCAAGGCGATGGTCAGCGAAGCCGGCGCATCGGTGTACTCGGCCTCGGAGTACGCCTCACGCGAACTCCCGGCCCTCGACGTGTCGTTGCGCGGCGCGGTCTCGATCGCCCGACGACTGCAGGATCCGTTGGCCGAACTGGTCAAGATCGAGCCGAAATCGATCGGTGTCGGCCAGTATCAGCACGACGTCACCCCCGGCACGCTGGCGCGGAGTCTGGACGCGGTGGTCGAGGATGCCGTCAACGCGGTCGGCGTGGACCTCAACACCGCTTCGGTCCCGCTGCTCGCCAAGGTGTCCGGAGTGACGCAGACGCTTGCCGAGGCGATCGTCACCCACCGTGATTCGGTCGGTGCGTTCCGCAATCGCAGTGCGCTGCTCGATGTTCCGAGACTCGGGCCCAAGGCATTCGAGCAATGCGCGGGCTTCCTGCGCATCCGCGATGGCGACGACCCGCTCGACGGTTCGGGGGTGCACCCGGAGACCTACCCGGTGGTGCGTCGAATTCTGGATCGTTCGGGCATCGGCCTCGCCGAATTGATCGGTAACGAACGCACCCTGCGGTCCCTGCGCCCGGCCGAATTCGCCGACGAGCGTTTCGGTGTGCCGACGGTGACCGACATCCTCGCCGAGTTGGAAAAGCCTGGACGTGACCCGCGTCCGGCCTTTACCACCGCCACCTTCGCCGACGGCATCGAGAAAATCTCCGACCTCTCGCCGGGCATGGTGCTCGAAGGGGTCGTCACCAACGTCGCCGCATTCGGCGCGTTTGTCGATGTCGGCGTCCATCAGGACGGGCTCGTGCACGTTTCGGCGATGTCGGATCGTTTCGTGTCCGATCCCCACGAGGTCGTGCGTTCGGGGCAGGTTGTCCGGGTCAAGGTTCTTGAGGTCGATGTCGAACGGCAACGGATCGGGCTCACGCTTCGCCTGCAGGACGAAGTCTCCGGTGGTGGTGCCCGACGCGGCGCGGCGAAGGACGGAGCCAAGATCGGGGGAGTCAAATCGCAATCTCGACATGCTCAGTCCGGCACCAAGAACGACCGCCGCGAGGGCAGACCGCAAGACGACGGCCGGCGCACCGGCAACTCGCGGCGACGCGAGGCGGCTCCCAATGGCTCGATGGCGCAGGCCTTGCGGGACGCGGGCTTCGGACGCTGAGAATCTGGTGACCGATGATCGGGTGATCACCGTCAGTGCGGTTGTACTGCGCGACGAATCGGGTGCTCTGCTGGTCGTGCGCAAGGTCGGCAGCTCCCGGTTCATGTTGCCCGGCGGCAAACCCGAGCCCGGAGAGGATCCGCGCACGACCGCGATTCGTGAGTGCGTTGAGGAAATCGGTGTGCAGTTGCCCGGCGAAGATCTGACCGAGCTTGGGACCTTCACTGCTGCCGCGGCGAACGAAGCCGGATTCGCAGTGCGCGCCACCGTCTTCGAGTACCGTCGCGTCGTTCGCCACGCCACTGCGGCGGCCGAGATCGCCGAACTGCGATGGCTGCCTCTCGACGACGCGGGGAGTACACACACCGCGAACACGTCGGTCCCGTTGGCGCCTCTGCTCGTCGAGCACGTGATCCCTGCCCTGCGCGGCCGGGATCGTGCGTCGGGCGGCGACGATAGTCTGAACCGATGCCGATCCTCAACAAGGACATGACCTTGTGTATCTCGCTGGCCGGCCGACCGTCGAACATCGGGACGCGCTTTCACAACTATCTCTATGACGAACTCGGCCTGAACTTCATCTACAAGGCGTTCACGACCGACGACATCGCCGGAGCGATCGGTGGCGTGCGAGCCCTGGGGATTCGCGGGTGCTCGGTGTCGATGCCGTTCAAGGAGGCGGTCATCCCGCTTGTCGACGAGATCGAGGAGTCGGCGTCGGTGATCGAATCGGTTAACACGATCGTCAACGACAGTGGTCGGCTGATCGCCTCGAACACCGACGTGGAGGCGGTGTCGGCGCTCCTCGGGAGCCACGAGCTCGATCGGGACGCAGCGGTGCTGGTGCAGGGCTCGGGTGGGATGGCGAGGGCCGTCGTCGGGGCGTTCCGCAGTGCCGGGTTCGGCGACCTCACCCTTGCGGCGCGCAACGAGTCCGCTGGCTCAGCGCTCGCCGACCAATACGGGTACCGCCACATCACTGCTCCCACACCGGGCGCCGACATCATCGTGAACGTGACACCGTTGGGAATGACCGGTGCCGATGCGGACGCGCAGGCGTTCGACGATGCCACGATTGCCGCTGCCGCAACGGTGTTCGACGTGGTTGCCTTCCCGTCGGAGACGCCGCTGATAACTGCCGCCCGGGCGGCAAGAAAGCAGGTCATCACCGGAGCCGAGGTGATCGCGCTCCAGGCGGCCGGGCAGTTCGAGAAGTACACCCGAGTCGCGCTGACCGCAGAGCAGGTCGCTCGGGCGGCGGAGTTCTCTCGCAGCTGACGGTCCTCATCGCTGATCGGATCTCGCGAACGTATCCAAGCAGACATCTCTTTCGTGATCGCCACCGTGTCCTCGACGCTTCGCACCTGACGGAATTGTCTCGGCAGCACCGCACACCACTTGTGTCACACTCATCGTTGTCCTCGCACACGGTGTAGCTGTGTCAGCACCAACGCCGGGCGAGCCACGATTCATGAACAATCGACTTGTTCGACGTGCGCGAGTAGCGACGGTCGCGATCGTCGAGTCGATAGCACGCTGGTGGGCGGTGGCATTCGCGCCCGAGCAAGCGCCGCGAACGCAGGACCTTGTGGCATCGGCGGCACCCCGGACACCCGGACTTCACCGACTCCCGGAGTAACGACAACCTCATACTGCTGCACTCGGGCCTGGCGAAGATCCCGCACCGACACAGCCGGACACGTGTCGCCGGCGCCGGGTTTGTCGTCGGGTGTGGCGGCGCTGAACAGTCGGCCCAACAGCGTGGTCTCGGAGAGGTCGACGACCTTGTCACCACGACCGGACAGCACCGCGCGGATGGCATAGGCCGTGAAGTCCTTGGCCTGCACGGCCGTGGAGTCCTTGGCCTGCGCGGCGGTTATACCGTTGGCCTGCGCGGCAGTGACGTCGGCGATAGCGGCAACTCCTGGCGCGCGTCGCGACGTCGATGACGATCGGACCGGGGAGGTCTCGGCGTGGATCGTGATCGCGTTCTCGCGGGGTGTGCCGAGCTCCTGGAGATCGGTAAGGGTCGGGAGGAGGAAGCGTGCTCTGGTCCGTCGCTTCGGGTCGTCGCTACGGCTGCCTACTCACTGTCACCACGACGACTCACACGTGCCGATTGTATCTGGTGATCACCGATGGGCCGAGCGCTATGGCCCCGAGAGCTGTGACACGACAACGTAATTCGCGGTCAGCGGTGACCACGGCGCGTTGTGATGTGCTGGTGCGTGCGACCACGTCGACGATCGCGTCATCACCGGACCCGTCGGCGTCGACGACGGTGACCGACGCAGTCGAGGCGATACCTCGCGCCCGGCCCTCGACGACCAGGACGATGTGCACGGGTCCTTCTAACCCTGCGACACCGGAGTCTGCGATATCGGCGAGTCGGTCCCTCAGTCGTTTGGTGGCCCCGCGGCGGTCGCGCCACCATCCGTCGGGCACCGAACCGACGACGTTGGCTGCATCCACGACGAGGACCGGTTGCCGGTCACCGAGGTCTGAGGGGTTGCCGTCGAGGTCGCCAGGTGGCATGACCCATACACTCACGACAGCGCGCGCCGGTCAAGCCGGGTCACACCGTGACCGCCGATCGATCGGTGACTGCGGTATGACCCATCATTCGGCTACGGTCGAGACATGAGCCTCGCCATCGGCATGATCACCATCGATTCGCTGGACCCGGAACGACTCGGCCGCTGGTGGGCCGACGCGGTGGGCGGCACTGTCGTCGCCGAGAACGAGGGCTACTTCGTGATGGTCTCGCTCGGCGAGGGCGCACCGACCTTGGGTTTCCAGAAGGTGGAGGATCCGACACCGGGCAAGAACCGAGTGCACCTCGACCTCGCCGCCGATGACCGAACTGCTCAAGCACAACGACTCGTCGACGCCGGCGCCACACGCATCGGGGAACACGAGATCGACGGATTCGCGTGGATCACCCTGGCCGACCCCTACGGCAACCAGTTCTGCGTCGCCTCGGGGTACTGATCGCCACACACCTCCACCGATGAGCTTTACCAGGGCGCAACTGCTCTCGCACCGCGACGAGCGGATCGACGACCTCCTCGGTCCCGGGTGCCGACTGGTATTCGTGGGGATCAACCCCGGGCTCTGGAGCGCGGCCACCGGCGCACACTTCGCCCGGCCGGGAAATCGCTTCTATCCGGCGCTGCACCGCGCCGGGATCACCGACCATGTGATCGATGCGTCGTCGGGAATGAGCGAGGCCGATCGCGCGGCTCTCCTGAACGCGGGAGTCGGTATCACGAATGTGGTGGAACGGGCCACCGCAGTGGCTGCCGACCTCTCTGCCGACGAATTGCGTGTGGGTGGGCAGCGAGTGCGCTCAACGGTTGCCCGGGTCGCTCCGCGGGCGGTGGCGATCCTGGGAATCACGGCCTACCGCACCGCATTCGGACAGCGCACCGCAGCGCCAGGACGTCAGCCCGATGCTACGGACTGGGCCGGGGCGCAGCTGTGGGTGCTACCCAATCCCAGCGGGCTCAATGCCCACGAAACCGTGGACTCGCTGGCTCGGGCCTATCGAGAGGTTGCCGTGGCCGCCGGGGTCGTCACCGACGCCTGAGACCCCGGGGTCTCGCGGCATTACTCGATGTCGCCTGACTGCAGCACGCGTATCCGGGCGGAGAGCAACTGAACGTCGGGGCGTGCGGCGGCATAGCGTTCCACAGCCTCGAGAATCTCCACTGCGTGCGCCCGGTCCGGGGACACGACGGCAACCCCGATTCCCGTGCGCCGGTGCATCTCACGGTGATCCACCTCGGAGACGGCGACGGCGAACCGCGACTTCATCTCGGCGATGATCGGTCGGATCACCGACCGCTTCTGCTTGAGGGAATGCACATCACCGAGCAAGTAATCGAACTCTGCCACACCGATCCACATCGTTCGGTGATTCTACTCCCACACCTGCACGGGCGCCGCGCAGGTGTGGGGTCACTCCGGCGAGCCGAGCAGGGTGGACACGTGGTCGGGGACGTACTTCGACAACGATCGCGGAGGACGGTGGTAGTTGCCGGTCTCGATGGGATGTTTCGGCAGGTTGACCTTGGGAGTCGGGACCTCGTGATACTCGATGGTCGAGAGCAGATGCGAGATCATGTTGAGGCGCGCATGCTTCTTGATGTCGGATTCGATGACATACCACGGGCAGACCGAGGTGTCCGTGTGCACCATCATCTCGTCCTTGGCGCGGGAGTAGTCCTCCCACCGGTAGACCGACTCGAGATCCATCGGGCTCAACTTCCATTGCCGCACAGGGTCGTTCATCCGTGCTCGGAATCTGCGGAGTTGCTCGTCGTCGGACACCGAGAACCAATACTTGCGCAGAAGGATTCCGTCGTCGATGAGCATCTGCTCGAAGATCGGTGTCTGACGCAGAAAACGCGTGTGTTCCTCGGGGGTGCAGAAACCCATCACCTTCTCAACGCCGGCACGGTTGTACCAGGATCGGTCGAACAGCACTATCTCACCCGGCGCAGGAAGTTGAGCGACGTAGCGCTGGTAATACCACTGTCCCCGTTCACGATCGGTGGGGGCGGGCAGCGCCGCGACCCGCGCGACCCGCGGGCTCAGATATTCGGTCACCCGCTTGATGGTGCCGCCCTTGCCCGCGGCATCGCGCCCCTCGAAGATGACGACGACCCGAGCGCCGGACTCGCGCACCCACTCCTGCAGTTTCACCAGTTCGGTCTGCAACCGGAACAGCTCTGCCTCGTACACTTTGGTCGAGACTTTGATCTTGTCCGGCTTGCCCTTCTTTGCCATACGGGAAGTTTAGGACGCGCTGCGCCCATCCGCCCGACTCGGCGGCGGCAGTTTTCAGGAAAGCGAGAGTTTGGCCACGGCGTCTCCCCTCGAGCGCGGCGACGGAGGCGTCGGCGTCGAGGTGTCAGATCAGCGGTTGGCCGGTGAAATGCGCCCGCCGAGCGGCGGCGACCGCTCGAGGCGGCGGGCACACCATCATCGTCGACGCCGGTGTGCCGTCCGGGAAGTCGGTGATCGCGGAACCGGCTGTTGCCACATCCGGATCGGTCAAGACGGTGAGCGCCACCGCGGCAGCCAGACGACGATGATCGCCGACATGGCGACGGTGCCGGTAGACAGTGCTGTGTCATGACCGTGTGCAGACCGTGAGGACAACCGTGGTCCACGGGTTCTCCGCCTGCCGTCCTCGGCATTTGGCCGACAGTGATCGGCGTGGAGCACTGACCGCGCCACGGTGGGCGTCACGGCGGTGGCAGTGGCCGCGTACCGTGGACGGCGATTCGATCCGGGAACAACTGGTAGGAGAACGCTCGGTGGGAAAGCTGACGAACAGCATGTGGCGTTTGCTGGGGGCACAGAGTTCGCGGAACCAGTCCAAATCGTTGAGCCTGCTCAAGGATGCGGAGGGACACACCGACTGGGCCGCCGACCTCGCCGACGCGGACTTTCGTGTGGAGGCGGAAAAGCTCGACATCGGCGTCGACGGGGGCGATCGCGCGAAGTTCCTCGCCCTCGCCCGCGAGGCCGCCGACCGGTCGCTGGGTCTGCGGCCGTTCGACGTTCAGCTGCAGGGTGCGCTGCGCCTGCTCGACGGCGACGTGATCGAGATGGGTACCGGTGAGGGCAAGACACTCGCCGGTGCGATTGCCGCCATCGGATATGTCCTGGAAGGCCATCGAGTCCATGTCATCTCGGTGAACGACTACCTCGCGACCCGTGACGCGGAGTGGATGGCTCCGCTGTTCGCGGCCTTCGGCATCACCGTGCACGCGGTGTCGGAGAACTCGAATCGTGCCGAGCGCAAGCAGGCCTACGACGGCGACGTCACCTATGGCTCGGTGAACGAGATCGGCTTCGACGTGCTGCGCGATCAGCTCGCGATCCATGCCGACGAACTCGTCTCGCCGACTCCCGACGTCGCGATCATCGACGAGGCGGACTCGGTCCTCGTCGACGAGGCGCTCATCCCGCTCGTCCTCGCCGGAACCGCTGATGTCGAGGTACCCGACCATGCCATCCACGACGTTGTCGCGCGGATGAAGAACAAGCACTACGAGATCGACGTCGAGGGACGCAACGTCTCGCTCACCGACGACGGGGCAGCCTTCGTCGAGGAGGAACTCGGTGGCATCGACCTTTACGATGAAGAGCACGTCGGCACGACCCTGGTCCACGTCAACGTCGCCATGCACGCCCACCACCTTCTTGAGCGCGATGTGCACTACATCGTGCGAGACGGCGGCGTGCACCTGATCAACGCCTCCCGCGGTCGGGTGGCCCAGCTGCAGCGGTGGCCAGACGGTATGCAGGCGGCCGTGGAAACCAAGGAAGGCCTCGCCCAGACCGACTCCGGTGAGGTCATCGACACCATCACCGTTCAGGCGTTGATCGGCCGCTACCCGCAGGTGTGCGGCATGACCGGGACCGCCTTGGCCGCCGGTGAGCAGTTCCGACAGTTCTACGACCTGCGGGTCTCGCAGATCCCACCGAACACCTCCAACATTCGCAAGGATCTGCCGGACCGCGTCTACGACACCAAGGCCAACAAGGTGGAGGCCGTCGTCGCCTACGTCAAAGAGGTGCACGAGACCGGCCAGCCGGTCCTGATCGGTACCCACGACGTCGCCGAGTCCGAAGAACTCGCGTACTTCCTGGAGAAGGCCGGTGTGGGATGCGTGGTGCTCAATGCGAAGAACGATGCCGAGGAGGCAAAGATCATCGCCGAGGCGGGCACGAAGGGCGCCGTCACGGTGTCGACGCAGATGGCCGGACGTGGCACCGACATCCGATTGGGCGGCTCCTCCGACGACGAGACGGCTCGCGAGGAGATCATTGAACTCGGCGGACTGTGCGTGATCGGCACCGGGCGCCACGACACCGAACGTCTCGACAACCAGCTTCGTGGCCGCGCCGGACGTCAGGGCGACCCGGGCATGTCGGTCTTCTTCAGCAGCCTTGAGGACCCTGTCGTCACCAAGAATCTCTCGTTCAAGCGTGATCCCGTCTCGCAGTCCGAGGACGGGTCGATGGGATCGAAGGGAATCGACCTCATCGAGCAGGCCCAACGGGTGGCCGAGGGCGTGATGCTCGAATTGCACGCCAACACCTGGCGCTACAACCAGCTGGTGAATCAGCAGAGGGAGATCGTGGTCAAACGCCGGATGGAGGTGTTGACCACCGACACCGCGCTCAAGGAACTCCGCGATCACGAACCGGAGCGGTATGCCGAGCTCACCGGGACCGCCAAGGCCAAGGATGAGAACACCGGGGCGGATGAGAAGACAGCGGAGGTCGAGGACACTTCAGGGGCCGCGGCGGAGGACAGCGCGAACGAGGACAGCGCGACCGAGGACAGTGTCACCGAGGCCACCACGACCGACGAGGCCACCACGACCGACGAGCCAGACGTGACCCAAGAGAAGTCGCGGTGGATTCCCGTTGAGCCGCTCGCCGCCGACGTGCTCGCGCAGGCGGCCCGCGAGATCATGCTCTACCACCTCGATCGGGAATGGGCCGATCACCTCACCTTTGTCTCCGACGTCCGAGCGAGCATCCACCTGCGGGCGATCGGGCGGGAGAGTCCTCTCGATGAGTTCCACCGGCTCATCCTGGCCGAGTTCTCCGAACTGCCGACACGGGCGATCGACAAGTCTCGCAAGACCTTCCGTGAGGCGGTGATCACTCCGGACGGGGTGGACCTGGGAGCTGCAGACCTGCACCGGTCGACGATGACGTGGACCTACATGGTGCACGACAACCTGTTCGCGTCCGGCGGCGCCAAGACCCTCCAGGGAATCATCGGTATCTTCCGGTGACCGGATCCGGGGCAGAAGACGACGGCGCGGTGACGTCGGCGGCGCCCGGCGTCGACCGTGTCCTCACCGTTCCCAACATGCTCAGTGTGTTGCGGCTGGTCCTCATCCCGGTCTTCATCTGGCTGGTGATCGTCGAGAAGGCCGACGGGTGGGCGTTCGTGGTCCTGTTCGTCTCCGGGGTCACCGACTGGCTCGACGGGAAACTCGCCCGGCTGCTCGGCCAGTCGTCACGGCTCGGCGAACTGCTCGACCCCGCGGCCGATCGCCTCTACATCGTGGTCATCCCTATCTGCTTCGGGCTGCGCGACGTCGTGCCGTGGTGGTTGATCGGCGTCATCATCGCTCGGGACGTCCTGTTGTTTGCGAGCGCGCCGCTCCTGCGATCGCGCGGGCTGGTGGCCCTACCCGTGCTCTACGTCGGCAAGGCCGCGACCTTCGCCCTGATGAGCGCCTTCCCGTGGCTGCTTGCCGGACAACTTGATTCGGTGGTTGGCGCCGTCTGCCATCCGATCGGATGGGCCTTCCTGATCTGGGGGGTCGGAATGTATCTATGGTCGTTCGTGCTCTATTGGGCCCAGACGATCATGGTGATGCGCACGATGCCGCGACTCGACCGGGTCTCCTCGGCCGCAGCGGGTTAAAGTCTCGAACGAACAGAAAGGGGGCACAGTGACCGAAACCAACGTGCCGGCCGAGTTGACCTACACGCCCGAGCACGAATGGGTCCGTCGGGTCTCGCCTACGACCGTGCGGATCGGGATCACCGATTTCGCCCAGGAACAGCTCGGTGACGTCGTCTTCGTGCAGTTGCCCGAGGTCGGGTCGGAGGTGGAGGCCGGGGAATCGTTCGCCGAGGTCGAGTCGACCAAGAGTGTCTCCGACATCTTCGGGCCACTGAACGGGACGATCGCGGCCGTCAACGACGAACTCGAGTCGACGCCGGATCTGGTCAATTCCGAGCCCTACGAAGCGGGCTGGCTCGTGGAGATCGCGGTCGAGGAATCCGCCGAACTCGACGCACAATTGGGCGACCTACTCGACGCCGACGGATACCGGCAGGTCATCGACGGCTGAGCTGGAAGACGGCGGTACCGCGTGGGTTTCGCCACGGGGGACGGCAGCCGGCCCGATCCATCGAATAGGTGGTGGCGTAACGCCCAAACGCTCCCCAACGGTCGTGGTCGGTGGATCCAGACGGCTATGATCAATCGGTGTCTGCCGGTTCTGATGGGTCGGGGTCGGCGCGAAACGGTAGGTTGGTTTCGGGCGTGGACAGGTGCGACCACACCGACGCCCCGTGGGTCGGATGCCCGGTTGCCCGACCCGCTTCGGACGCGGCCGAGCGCCTCGACGGCGCCGCGATCGACAACAGCGCACTTCGGACGACGAAGGAGAGATAGTGAGCGATAACGACAAGGACTTCGAGGCGCCTGTGGAGACCACGTCGGTCTTCCGCGAGGAGTTCATCAACGAACTCGACGCGACCGGCAGCTCGAGTGAGCCCGCCGAGACCGGGGTTGAGCGACTCTCACCCGGCACGGCGCTGCTTGTCGTCAAGCGTGGTCCGAATGCCGGATCTCGGTTCCTGCTCGACCAGGCGACCACGTCCGCGGGCCGCCACCCCGACAGTGACATCTTCCTCGACGACGTCACCGTGAGCCGTCGGCATGCCGAGTTCCGGCTGTCTGACGCCGAGTTCCAGGTCGTCGACGTGGGCAGCCTCAACGGCACCTACGTGAACCGCGAACCGGTCGATACCGCGACGCTGAGCAACGGTGACGAGGTCCAGATCGGCAAGTTCCGGCTCGTGTTCCTCAGCGGCCCGCGCGACGGTTCTGCTTCCTAGGCACGTGCCGGCTTCCCCAGCAGGGCAGCGCGGCGACGGACCGATGTCCATCGGGTCGGTCCTCGCACTGCTGCGCGAGGACTTTCCCGACGTCACGATCTCCAAGATCCGGTTCCTTGAGTCCGAGGGCTTGATCAGTCCGGAGCGGGCGCCGTCGGGCTATCGCAGATTCAGCCAGGCGGACTGCGATCGGTTGCGCTTCGTGCTGACTGCGCAGCGTGATCGCTATCTGCCACTGAAGGTGATCAAGGAACAACTCGACGCGATCGACCACGGAAACGGCGGGTCCTCCGGCAACGGCACGCGATTGCTGTCGTCGGCTCGCTCGGCAGTGGCGCCGGCCACCGACTTCGGTTCCCGCGCAGATCGGGTGTCACGGGAGTCGTTGATCGAACGCACGGGTGTGGACTCCGCGTTCGTGGTCGAACTCCAACGCAGCGGCCTGCTGACCACCGGCCCCGCCGGGTTCTTCGATGAGGACGCGGTGCGATTGGTGGAGGCCGCTGCGGCACTGGCGAGCTACGGCGTCGAGACGCGCCACCTGAGGGCGTTCAAGGTTTCCGCCGACCGTGAGGCAGGGCTGGTCGCCCAGATCGCCAGCCCGATCGCCAAGGGCAAGGGCACCGGTGCCCGTGATCGCGCCGAGGAGTTGGTGCGCGAGATCGCGGCGCTCTCGGTTACCCTGCACACCCAGCTGGTCAAGGCGGCCGTCCGGGGAATCCTGGACTGACGTCGATGTTTCGACGCAGCGGCCCGATCAGCCGGTCAGACCGACTCGACCATCGTGGGCCGGCCGTGCGGTGTAGCGTCGAAAAGGACCCATCGGGTCCGAGAGAATGGGTTTCGTCGTCATCGGGTGGAGGTGCATGACATGAGCGAAATGCGCGTGGTCGGTATCCGTGTTGAGCCGCCACAGAGCCAGCCCGTGTTGTTGCTGCGTGAGATCGACGGCGCACGATATCTGCCGATTTGGATCGGGCAGAGTGAAGCTGCGTCGATTGCGCTGCGGCAGAAGGGGATCGAGCCGCCGAGGCCGTTGACCCACGACCTGATCGTCAACCTCATCGAGGAGTTCGGGCAGACCCTCGTCGAAGTACGCATCGTCGACATGCACGAGGGCACGTTCTACGCCGAGATGGTCTTCGCCAACGACCTCCGGGTGTCGGCACGTCCGTCGGATTCGATCGCGGTCGCCATGCGCGCCGAGGTCCCGATCATCGCCGACGAGGAGGTCCTCGCCGAGGCCGGTCTACTCATCCCGGACGAGGACACCGACGAAGCGCCGACTGAGAAGGACGACGAGGTGGAGAAATTCAAGGAGTTCCTCGACAACGTCTCACCTGATGACTTCAAGGCGAGCGGCGGCGCCTGATCCGCACGAGGTGATCCGCCGCGGAATCGGCGTGAGCGACACATCACGGATCGGCAACCTTCTGGTCTCCGTCTGCCTCCATCTCAAGTAGAGGTTGAGCCTCCTGGCGCGTCGCGTTGATTCGGAGTCGTCGGCAGGCATAGCGTCAGTGCCGGATCGCCGCAGAACATTCGTGGCGAGCAGGACAGTGATCGGCGCGCGGGCGCGTACAGTAGACCACCGAGGGTGGCCGACTATGTGCATGTCCGTCCAACCGGTTCTCAAGGTGTGGCGAGGAGTCTGCAGTGGGCGATCAGCCGATGGACAACGGTGCGAGCGGGGATCGTGGCGCGCCGCGAACGGCGACGCAGGGAAGCCTGGAGGACATCGCTCCCGGCCTGTTCCCCAACGACACGGTGCCCGACGAGCTGATCGGCTACCGCGGCCCGAGCGCCTGCCAGATCGCCGGCATCACCTACCGCCAACTCGACTACTGGGCACGGACATCGCTGGTCGTCCCGTCGATTCGCGGTGCCGCCGGGTCCGGCAGTCAACGGCTCTACTCGTTCAAGGACGTCCTGGTCCTCAAGATCGTCAAACGTCTGCTCGACACTGGGATTTCGCTGCAGAACATCCGCGTCGCTGTTGACCACCTGCGTCAGAGGGGGGTCGAGGACCTCGCGCGGATCACCCTGTTCTCGGACGGTACGACGGTCTATGAGTGCACCTCTGCCGAAGAAGTCGTGGACCTGCTCCAGGGCGGTCAGGGCGTTTTCGGAATCGCGGTGAGCGGCGCCATGCGCGAACTCACCGGCACCATCTCCGACTTCCCCGGTGAACGGGCCGACGGTGGCGTCACCGAAGCCGCTCCGGAGGACGAGCTCGCCGCACGTCGTAAAAGCCGCACGCGCCGCACCGGATAGCCACCTCGTGGCGCACTGCACCCGCCGAGTTACCCGACGGTAGACTGGGTGGGCGCCGCTGCATCACGGGAGAGCGTCGCCGCGCATGCCTCGGAGACGAGGTCACGCGGTGGCCGCCGAAGGAGCAACACCTCTCCGTCAAACTCTCAGGCACCCGGACCGTGATGGACGACGGCGTCTCTGGAAAGTGACGAGCCACTCGTCCGCCCACGGTGAAAGGCCAGACGCGTCGGTGACGCCGCGTACGGCCGAATCTCTCAGGCGCCGGCCGGATCCGCGATCCGTGGCATGACAGAGGGGGAGGACCGAACGATCCGGTGCCCGGATCCCGTGAGAGGTCCCGTCATGACTCGTCTGTCCGAATCCCAGTTGCCGGTGGACTCCCGGTCGCCCGTACCTTCGACCTTCGTCGATCGTCACGTGGGCCCCGACGACACGGAGACCGCGCACATCCTGGCCACCATCGGTGTGTCGAGTCTGGACGACCTTGCTGCCCGCGTGGTGCCCGCGGTGATCGCCGATTCGCCCGAGGACAACGGCCTAGACGCCCTTCCTCCGCCGGTCACCGAACACCAGGTGCTTGCCACACTCGCCGAACTGGCCGCCCGCAACACGGTCTCGCGCTCGATGATCGGGCTCGGGTATTACGACACGCTCACCCCGCCGGTGATCCGCCGCAACGTGTTGGAGAACCCTGCCTGGTACACCGCGTACACGCCCTATCAGCCCGAGATCAGCCAGGGGCGCCTGGAGGCACTGCTCAACTTCCAGACGATGGTCTCCGACCTCACCGGCCTCGAGGTCGCGAATGCGTCGATGCTCGACGAGGCGACCGCGGCCGCGGAGGCGATGACGCTCATGCGCCGGGCGGGCACGTCGAAGTCGGCGCGGCTGGTCGTCGATGCCGATCTATACCCGCAGACCCGGGCGGTCATCGAGACCCGTGCCGAGCCGTTGGGTATTGAGGTCGTCGAGGCGGTACTGCATCCGGGGCTCCCCGGGTATGGTCTGCCCGTCGACGACTACTTTGGCGTCGTGCTGCAGGTGCCGGGTGCCTCCGGTCGGATCATCGACGCCACGCCGATCATCGAGGCCGCTCACGGGGCCGGGGCGCTCGTCGCGGTGGGTGCCGACCTGTTGGCACTGACCTTGATCACCCCGCCCGGTGAGCTGGGCGCCGACGTCGCCTTCGGTACCACCCAGCGGTTCGGTGTGCCGATGGGCTTCGGTGGCCCACATGCCGGATATCTCGCGGTGCGAACCCCCCACACCCGGCAGATGCCCGGACGACTCGTCGGAGTATCCAAGGACGCCGATGACAACCTCGCCTACCGGCTGTCGCTGCAGACGCGCGAACAACACATCCGCCGCGAGAAGGCAACCAGCAACATCTGCACCGCACAGGTCCTGCTTGCCATCGTCGCGGCGATGTACGCCGGATATCATGGTCCGGAAGGGCTGCGCGCGATCGCTATTGGTGTGCACGAGCGGGCTGCGCAGATTGCTGATGCGCTTGCTGCCGCCGGCTTCGCCATCGAGCACGCCACCTTCTTCGACACCGTGGCGGTCCGGATTCCCGGCGGTGCCGATCGTATCGTCGCCACGGCCCGACAGGCTGGCATAGCGCTGTGGCGCGCGGACGCCGACACCGTGCGCATCGCTTGCGACGAGACCACCACCGACGATGACGTACGCGCGGTGCTCGCGGTCTTCGATTCGGCTGGGGTGCGCCCGCGACAGTTCGCACAACCGATCGCGACACGCACGAGTGACTACCTCACGCACCCGGCATTCCAGCGCCACCGCACCGAGACGTCGATGCTGCGATATCTACGGGCCCTGTCCGACAAGGACATCGCGCTCGATCGCAGCATGATTCCGCTCGGCTCGTGCACGATGAAGCTCAACGCCACCGCGGAGATGGAACCCATCACCTGGCCGGGTTTCGCGGGACTGCACCCATTCGCCCCGGCCGAGGACAGCGCGGGCATCCGCGAGCTGATCGAGACCCTGGAATCGTGGCTGGTGGCCATCACCGGCTACGACCGCGTGAGCCTGCAACCCAACGCGGGTTCACAGGGGGAGTACGCGGGCCTGCTGGCGATCCGCGGCTACCACCACAGCCGCGGCGACACCGACCGCGACGTGTGTCTGATCCCGTCGAGTGCGCACGGGACGAATGCAGCCTCGGCGGTCATGGCCGGGATGCGGGTGGTCGTGGTGGCCTGCCGCACCAACGGTGACGTCGACGTCGAGGATCTGCGTGCCAAGATCGCCGAACACGGCACACGCCTGGCCGCGATCATGATCACCTATCCCTCCACTCACGGGGTGTTCGAACACGACATCGCCGATATCTGTGCGGCCGTCCACGACGCCGGCGGCCAGGTGTATGTTGACGGAGCGAACCTGAACGCGCTCGTCGGCGTCGCCCGTCCGGGTCGCTTCGGCGGCGACGTGAGTCATCTGAACCTGCACAAGACGTTCTGCATCCCGCACGGCGGCGGCGGACCGGGGGTGGGTCCGGTCGCGGTGCGCAGCCATCTCGCCGCGTTCCTCCCGGGCCACCCGCTCGCGCCGGAGCTACCGGACGGTCCGACGATCGCCGCCGCGCCCTACGGATCGGCGTCGATCCTGCCGATCACCTACGCCTATATCGCGATGATGGGCGCGGTCGGTCTACGTCGGGCGACGCTGACCGCCATCGCTTCGGCGAACTACATCGCGCGTCGTCTCGCCGATCACTATCCAGTGCTCTATACCGGCCATGAGGCCGGCGCCGGGGATACCGGTGAGGTTGGCGGCTGGGTGGCACATGAGGCGATCCTGGATCTGCGTCCGCTGACCAAGGCGACCGGTGTCACCGTCGACGATGTGGCAAAACGATTGGCCGACTACGGTTTCCATGCGCCGACGATGAGTTTCCCGGTGGCCGGGACGCTGATGGTCGAGCCGACCGAGAGTGAGAACCTCGACGAGCTCGATGCGTTCTGCGAGGCGATGATCGCGATCCGCGCTGAGATCGACGCCGTGGCCGCGGGCACGTGGCCCGCAGAGGACAACCCGCTGCGCGGAGCGCCGCATACCGCCGAGTGCCTCGTCGGCGGGTGGGACCATCCGTACTCTCGGGAGCTGGCCGTGTACCCGCAGGGACTGCCGTCTGCGGGCGGGCGGGCCAAGGTGTGGCCCGCGGTGCGGCGCATCGACGGGGCCTTCGGCGATCGCAACCTCGTGTGCAGTTGCCCGCCGGTAGCGGCATTCGCCGAGTGACACAGGTGCCCGGGTGACACACGTGGGGTGACGCCCGGGCGGCCGGTCAGCCCTCGCTGGCGCCGTACATGAGCTTGTTGATCGTGACGATGGCCTGATCCTCCGGATTGGGCATCGGATCGTCGGTCATCGGGAAGGCGACCGTCGCGGTCTTCGGCGGTAGGGGGGCGTCGCCGCGGAAGCCGAGGCCGGTCAGCGCCCGAAGGTGTTCGGGTTTCTCGGCGTAGCCGAGGAATTCGGAGATCGCGGCGCTGGCGAACTGCGGTACCTGATCACCCTTGAGGTGCAGGACGGGGAAGTCGGCGATGGGGGTCGGCCCGTTGGGGATCACCTCGGCGAGCCGGGGCTTGGCGTCTGCCTTGGTCAGCTGGTAGAGCCGTTGCTCGGTAATGGGTACGGCATGGATTGGGGCACTAGCAGGTTCCGCGGCGGTGGCAATGTCGGTCGCCGCTCCCGCCGGCGAGCCGTCGGGGGAGCGCGGAGCGGTCCGGGTGAGTGCGTCGATGCTGGAGGACACCCGCGTCGAGGCGGCGTCGGCAGCGGTCAGGGTGCCGACACTATGGGTCACACGCATCGCCACTGCCTGCGCGGCGAGGACACTCGGATCCGACTGCCCCTCGCGCGGCATCGACATACGCAACGACCCCCACCCGCGCAGCCCGAGGTCGTCGAGACTGTCGTCACGGCTCTGCAGCGTCGGGAGCTGTCCCCAGTCGAGTTTGCCGGTGAGCGTGGCGCCGAGTTCCGGAGCGGTTGCGAGCACCACCGGTGAGGTCACCAGTGAATCGGGATCGCCGGCGACCAGATCGGGTTTCGCGGTCGTGAGCTGGGCTGCCCAGACCGATGACTGGGGCACCCATGCGGCCGGATACGGTCCCATCGATGCGATGTCCCAGCTTCCGGTCAGCCCGTCGAGGGTGATTTTGGCGTCGCGGGCGGCGACCGCGATGCGGACACAGTGATCGCGCACCACCGGGTTGGTTGCCGAATAGGCCTGCGCGATCGACTCGAGTCCCGGCGCGATGTCGGGGTCGGCGAGGACGGTGACCGTGGCCGGACCGTCGACGCATTGTGCGGCCGCAGCGTCGGCCTCGCGGTCGACGCGATCACCGATACGGAACCACACCACCACACACGCGGCGATCAGGATCGCCGACAGCAGGACCGTGACCAGGCCGCGGCTCACCCCGCGATGCCGCAACCTGTTCTTGTCATCGTCGACGCGATGGTGTGCCACCCGTTGGTCCTCCGTTGTCCGACCGGCCCGGGCACACCCTATGGCATGTCAGGGCCGTCGGAAACCTCGCGCAGCGCCGAATCAGCCCTGAGCAGCCGCTTTGTACTCGCGTCGGCGGCGATGCAGGATCGGCTCGGTGTAGCCGCTGGGCTGGGTGGTGCCCGCCAGGATCAGCTCCTTGGCGGCCTGCCAAGCGATGTTGCTGTCGAAGTCCGGGGCCATCGGCCGGTAATCCGGGTCGCCCTCGTTCTGGCGGTCGACCACCGGGGCCATCCGCTTGAGCGCGTCGACCACGTCGTCGGCGGTCACGATGCCGTGCCGGATCCAGTTGGCCAGCAGCTGACTCGAGATGCGCAGCGTCGCACGGTCTTCCATCAGAGCGATGTCGTGGATGTCGGGGACCTTGGAGCACCCGACACCGTGGTCGATCCATCGCACCACGTAGCCGAGGATGGACTGACAGTTGTTGTCGAGCTCCTCGCGCTTCTCCTCGTCGGACCAATCGGTCTTCGGGGCGAGTGGGATGGTGAGGATGTCATCAACCGAGGCCGGATCCCGCTTGGCGATCTCGTCCTGGCGCTCGAAGACGTCGACGAGGTGGTAGTGCATCGCGTGCAGGGTCGCCGCCGTCGGTGAGGGCACCCACGCGGTGGTCGCGCCCGCCTTGGGCTGACCGATCTTCTGCTCGACCATGTCGGCCATCAGATCGGTCATCGCCCACATGCCCTTACCGATCTGCGCCTTGTGCTGCAGACCGGCGGCCAAACCGGTGTCGACGTTGAAGTCTTCGTAGGCGAGAATCCACTTCTGCTTCTTCATCTCGCCCTTGCGGATCATGGCGCCGGCCTCCATCGAGGTGTGGATCTCGTCGCCGGTGCGGTCGAGGAAGCCGGTGTTGATGAACACCACCCGCTTCTCGGCGGCCTTGATCGCGGCCTTGAGGTTCACCGTGGTACGACGCTCCTCGTCCATGATGCCGACCTTGAGGGTGTTCTCCGGCAGGCCGAGGACCTTCTCGACGCGGCCGAACAACTCGACGGTGAAGGCGACCTCGTCGGGGCCGTGCATCTTCGGCTTGACGATGTAGATGGACCCGGTGCGGGAATTCTGCACACCTGAGTGGGTGGACAGTCCGTGGATGCCGGCCAGCGAGGTGACCAGGGCGTCGAGGATGCCCTCGGGGACCTCGTTGCCGTCGGCGTCGAGGATCGCCGGGTTGGTCATCAGATGGCCGACGTTGCGGACGAACAGCAGCGAGCGGCCGTGCAGGTCGAAGCCGGTCCCGTCGGGTCCGGTGTACTCGCGGTTGGCATTGAGACGGCGGGTGAAGCTCTTGCCGCCCTTGGTCACCTCTTCGGCCAGGTCGCCCTTGTTCAGGCCGAGCCAGTTGCGGTAGCCGAGCACCTTGTCGTCGGCGTCGACCGCGGCGACGGAGTCCTCGAAGTCCATGATCGTGGTGATCGCCGACTCCATGACCACGTCCTTGATGCCCGCCGGGTCGGTGGAGCCGATGGGGGAGTCCGGGTCGATTTCGATGTCGAGGTAGAGGCCGTTGTGGCGCAACAGGATCGACGACGGCGAGGAGGCCTGTCCGCGATAGCCGGCAAACGCCGACGGGTCGGCGAGGGTGGCCGTCGATCCGTCGGCCAACGTCACCGACAGCGCGCCGTTGTCGACGGTGAACCCGGTCACGTCGGTGAAACTGCATTGTTCGAGGGGAACCGCCTTGTCCAGGAAGTCCTTTGCATATGCGATGACCTTGTCACCGCGAACCTTGTTGTAGGACTTACCCTTCTCCGCGCCGTCGGTCTCGCCGATGACGTCGGTGCCGTAGAGGGCGTCGTAGAGCGAACCCCAGCGGGCGTTGGAGGCGTTGAGCGCGAAGCGGGCGTTGAGGACCGGCACCACCAGCTGTGGGCCTGCGGTCTCGCTGATCTCGCGATCGACGCCGGTGGTGCTGATCTCGAAGTCGTCGGGCACCGGCACGAGGTAGCCGATCCCGGTGAGGAAATCCTTGTACGCACCGAGGGTGGCGGCGTCGGAGAAGTCGGCGCCCTGATGGTCGCGGTGCCAGGTGTCGATCTTGGCCTGCAGATCGTCGCGGACGCCGAGTAGCGCCTTGTTCTTCGGTGCGAGGTCGGCGACGATCTCGGCGGCTCCGGACCAGAAGGTGTTTGCGTCCACACCGGTGCCCGGCAACGCCTCATCGTTGACGAAGTCGTAGAGGACTCGAGAGACCTGCAAGCCGTTGACGGTGATCCGGTCAGACATGTGCGCCTTCCTTCGTGTGGTCCCCACTGCAGTCACACCACTCACGGCGCCGGCGCGCTCGGAAGGGGGGCGAAAGTCGTGGTTCTGCGGTGTGCGGCCACCTATGTTACTCGCCGGGAAACATCGGTGGCGGGCGCGGTCGGCTGTGCGCACGGCGGTTCGTCGACGCCGGGCAGCGCGTCGATGGCTGCGACGATCCGCGTCCGGACCGCAGCGGCGCGGCGGGTGAGCGCGGTTTGCTCGCGGACGTAGAGCGCGCGCCCGGCCGCGGTCTCCACCGCGATCGGCTCGTAACCCAGCGACCGCAGATCGTAGGGGCTCGCGCGCATGTCGATCTCCCGGGCGTCGCGGGCGAGCTCGAAGGCGTCGAGTGTCAGCGCCGAATCGAGCAGCGGGGACAGAGTGAAGCAGGTGCGATAGAGGTCCATCGACACGTGCAGACAGCCAGGTTGGTCGGTGGCGAGCCGGTCGTCGGGGCCCAAGGGGCGTTCGTTGCGGGGGCGGGCGGGGTCGGTGAAGAACCGGAACGCGTCGAAGTGGGTGCAGCGCAACGGCATGGCCTCGACCACCGCGTCGGTGCCCGCGGCGCCGAGTCGCAGGGGCGCCGAGTGCCGGGTGTCGGTGGTGCGGTACACCATTGCCCACTCGTGCAGTCCGAAGCACCCGAGGCGTGCGGGCCGGGCGGCGGTCACGGTGAGCAGGTGCCGTGCCCAGCGCACGGTATCGAGGCGGCGGCACAGGTAGGCCGGATCGACGGTGATGCCGGTGGCCGTGTGGTGATAGCCCCGCAACGTGGCGGTCTCCCGAGCCCAGGCCTGATCGCGGGCGGTGTCGTCGATGCGCAGGACGACCCCGTACCCGGGATGCCACCGTCGCACATGGGACGGACGTGACGAGTAGTAGGTGAACAGGAAGTCGAGCACCGGATGGCGGCCACCGCGCCGACGCTCGCGCAGGTACGGACCGATCAGCTCCTCAACCCGGTGCGCATGGGCGTCGCGCTGAGCGCGCCATTGTGCTGGAGCGAGGATCTCGCCGATCACGTCAAATCCGATTGGTCTCGTCGCGGACTGTCCCGACGAACGCCTCGACGAGGTCTGCCAGGGCGACGATCCCGACCGTTCGGCCGGTGTCGTCGACGACCGCACCCAAATGCGAGCTGGTCCGACGCAGGACTCCGGTGGCTTCGTCGAGGGGCGTGGCGGCGGCGATGACCGGCAGCGGGCGGACCTTGTCGACACCGATGACGGTGTCCGGGCCGATTCGTTCGTCGAGAATATCGTCGAGGATGTCCTTCAGATGCAGATAGCCGGTGTAGGTGCCGTCCCGGCCACGGACCGGGAATCGGGAGAACCCGGTGGCGCCTACCGCATGCTCCACCGCGCCGAGGGTGGGGCCGCTGCCGCCGGTCTGCGGGTCGCGCTCGACGTCAACGCTGCGCATCCGGTCCAGCGGTATCATCACCTCGGCCACGGTGCGGCTCATCGACCGCAGCGCACGGTCGAGTCGGTCGTGCTCCTCGGCGTCGATGAGTCCCTCTTCACGGGACTCGCCGAGCAACCGGGCGAGTTCGACCGGTGACACCGACGAATCCAGCTCGTCCTTGGGTTCCACCCGCATCGCACGCAACGTGATGTTCGCCAGCCAGTTGTAGATGCCGATGAACGGCCGCGCGATCTTGATGAACGCCAGATGCACGGGTACCAGCAGCATCGCCGCGGTTTCCGGTCCGGCCAGCGCGATGTTCTTGGGCACCATCTCGCCGAGCAGGATGTGCAACACCACCACCAGGGCGAGGGCGATCGCGAAGGCGAGTGGATGCACCACCTGCTCGGGGGTGTGTACCAGATCCAGGGGCCCCTCGATGAGATGCGCCACGGCGGGTTCGGCGACACGTCCGAGCAGGATTGAGCAGACGGTGATGCCCAGTTGCGCTCCGGCCAGCATCAAGGACAGGTGCTCTCCGGCCCGGATCACCGTGCGAGCCCGGGCCTTGCCGTCTTCGGCGAGTGCCTCGAGTCGGTCGCGTCGCGCGGAGATGAGCGAGAATTCCGCGCCGACGAAGAAGGCGTTGCCGGCCAGCAACACCACCGCCAGCACCACGGCGCCGATATCGTTCATCGGTCACCAGCCGTGTCGGAGTTCCACTGGAAACGTACCGACAGCGAGTCCGGGGTCAGATCGTCGGAGACCGGCTGCAGCGACACGACGTCGACCCGCCTGCCGTCCATCTCGGTCACCGTCGCGCGCCATCGTTGGTCGTTGGGCTCACCGTCGGCGTCGTCGGACTCGTCGTCATCATCGGGGTCGGGATCGATCGCCGAAGTGCGCAGCGGCAGCTCGACCGAGTCGCCGGCCTGCGGTATGCGTCCGAGAACGAACATCACCAGGCCGCCGAGGGTGTCGTAGGAGCCGTCCGGTGCCCGATATCCGGTGGCTTCGTAGAGCTCGTCGACCCGCAGCAGACCCGCGCAGAGATAACCCTCCCCGTCGGGCTGGACGTCAGGGTGTTCGTCGTCGTGCTCGTCGGTGACGTCGCCGAGGATCTCCTCGATGAGGTCCTCGGTGGTCACGATGCCCGCGGTCCCGCCGTACTCGTCGATGACCACGCACATCTCCATGCCGTCGGCGCGGATGCGCTCCATGAGCGCATCGCCGTCCAGCGTTACCGGCACCCGGCCAACGGGACGGGCCAGGGCGGCGACCGTTGTCGTCGACTGCTCGTCGGGGGCGACGGTGAAGGCCTGTTTGATGTGCACGACGCCGATCAGATCGTCGAGGTCGCCGTCGTCGACGACGGGAAAGCGGGAATGCCCGGTGGCCGAGCAGGCGATGACGAGGTCACGCACGCTGGCATCACGGTCGAGGCATTCCACCGTGACGCGCGGGGTCATCAGATCCTCGGCGGTGAGTTCGCCGAAGCGCAGTGAGCGGTTCACCAGTGTCGCGGTGTCCTCGTCGATGGAGCCTTGCCGCGCCGAGTTGCGCACCAGCGACGCCAACTCTTGCGGCGAACGCCCGGAGCGGAGCTCTTCTGCCGGCTCCATACCGAGGCGGCGGACCACCCAGTTGGCCGAGCCGTTGAGACCGTTGATGACGTTGCGGAACATCGCCGAGAAGATGGTCATCGGTCCGGCCGTCGCGCGGGCGACCGACAACGGGTGGGCGATCGCGAGATTCTTGGGCACCAGCTCGCCGAGCACCATCGACAACGACGTCGCGACGAGTAACGACAGTGCCAGGGAAATGCCCCCGGCCGCGCCGGAGCTGAGTCCCAGCGCGTGGAGTCCGGGTGCGATCAGTTGCGCCAGAACGGGTTCGGCGATGTATCCGGTAACCAGTGTGGTGATGGTGATGCCGAGTTGGGCGCCGGAAAGCTGGAACGACAGAGTACGGTGGGCCCGTTGCACCCTCCGTGCGCGGCGATCACCTCGGTGGGTGACGTCGGAGTCGATCGCTGAGCGCTCGAGTGCGGTGAGCGAGAATTCCGCGGCGACGAACAGGGCCGTTCCCAGGGTGAGCGCGATGAAGCCGAACAGGCCGGCGATGTAGAGGACGATCTGCACTGGGCGCTCACCACCCGCCTGGCAGCGGGCGTCCCTCGGCGAATCCGGCCGCCGACTGGACGCCGAGGATCACCCGGTCGTGCAGCTCGGTGAGGGTCCTTGCGCCGGTGTAGGTGGCGGCACTGCGCACCCCGGAACAGATGTGGTCGAGGAGGTCCTCGACGCTGGGCCGGTCGGGGTCGACGGGAATGCGCGACGAGGAGATGCCCTCTTCAAAGAGGCTCTTGCGGGCCCGGTCGTAGGCGTTGTCGTCGGCGGAGCGGGCCACCACCGCGCGCTTGGAGGCCATGCCGAAACTGACCTTGTACGCGCCACGTGCATCCTGGTGGAGATCGCCCGGCGATTCGTAGGTTCCGGCGAACCACGAGCCGATCATCACATTGGACGCCCCGGCGGCGACCGCGAGTGCGACGTCGCGCGGATGTCGCACCCCGCCGTCGGCCCAGACGTGCCCGCCGTACTCTCGGGCGGCGGCCGCGCAGTCGGCGACCGCGGAGAACTGCGGACGCCCGACGCCGGTCATCATCCGCGTCGTGCACATCGCACCCGGCCCCACACCGACCTTGACGATGTCGGCGCCCGCGGTGATCAGATCGATGGTGCCCTGCGCGGACACCACGTTGCCGGCGACGATCGGTACCCCGAGGCCGACCGCCGCGACCGCCGACACCGCGGCGATCATGCGTTCCTGATGGCCGTGGGCGGTGTCGATGACCAAAAGGTCGGCGCCCGCCTCGACCAGATCGGACGCCTTCGCTGCCACATCGCCGTTGATCCCGACCGCGGCGGCGATCCGCAACCGGCCGTCGGAATCGACGTTGGGGTGATACACACCGTGACGCAGCGCCCCGACGCGGGTGAGCACACCGGCCAGCGTGCCGTCGGAATGAGTCAGCACCGCGAGTTCCTGCCGAAGATCGGTGAGCGCGTCGAACACCTCTCGGGGCGGCGTGTGTACCGGCAGGGTGACGATCACCGGCGCCGCGACGTCGGAGACCCGGGTGAAGCGATCGACGTCGGTACACGCTGCCTCGGTCACCAGCCCCACCGGAACGTCGTCCTCGACGACCACCGCAGCCCCGTGCGCTCGCTTGTGCAGCAGCGATAACGCGTCGGACACCGAATCCCCGCGGGTCAACGTGACCGGGGTGTCGGCCACGAGGTCGCGCGCTTTCACCAAGGCGATCGACCGTGCGGCCGCCGCCAGCGGCAAATCCTGAGGCAACACCGCGAGCCCACCGCGACGCGCCAGCGTCTCGGCCATCCGCTTGCCTGAGACCGCGGTCATGTTGGCCGCCACCACCGGAATGGTCGTTCCCGACCCGTCGTGGGTGCCCAGGTCCACGTCGAACCGCGAGGTCACAGCCGAGCGGTTCGGCACGACGAACACGTCGTCGTAGGTCAGGTCATGGGTGAGGTGGTGTCCGGACAGGAATTGCATCGCTGCGCTCGACGTCCCTTTCTGTGCTGGGGTGTGACGGGTCGGTCGGGCTACTGCTCGACTTCGCTGCGGTCGCCGCTCCACAGGGTGTGGAAGGTGCCGGGCTTGTCGGTGCGCTGGTAGGTATGCGCGCCGAAGTAGTCGCGCAAGCCCTGGGTCAGCGCGGCGGGTAGGCGTTCGCTGCGCAGCGCGTCGTAGTAGGACAGTGACGAGGCGAACGCCGGGACCGGGACCCCGACGGTAGCTGCGGTGGCCACCACGCGGCGCCAGGCGTCGACACCGGATTCGACGGCTTCGCGGAAGTACGGAGCGAGTAGCAGGCTCGGCAGGTCCGGGTTCTCGGCGTAGGCCTCGCGGATGCGGTTGAGGAACTGCGCGCGGATGATGCATCCGCCGCGCCAGATGGTCGCCAGTGCGCCCGGATCGACGTTCCAGCCGTATTCCTTGCTGCCGGCCGCGATCTGGTCGAAGCCCTGAGCGTAGGCCACCACCTTGGAGGCGTAGAGCGCGGCGCGGATGTCGTCGGTGAAGGCCGCGGTGTCGGTGGGGGCGGCGCCGGGGGTGCCGCCGGCGAGTCCTTGTGCGGCGGCGCGCTGATCGGTGGCGCTCGACAAGGCGCGAGCGAACACGGCTTCGGCGATGCCGGTGGTCGGGATTCCGAGATCCAGCGCCGATTTGACCGTCCATCGACCGGTGCCCTTCTGCCCGGCGGCGTCGACGATGACGTCAACGAGTGGCGTGCCGGTGGCGGTGTCGACCTGGGCGAGTACCTGCGCGGTGATCTCGACGAGGTAGCTCTCGAGGTCGCCGGAGTTCCAGCCGTCAAAGACCTTGGCGATGTCGGCGACGGGCATGTCCAGGACTCGCCGCATCAGGTCGTAGGCCTCGCCGATGAGTTGCATGTCGGCGTACTCGATGCCGTTGTGCACCATCTTGACGAAGTGTCCGCTGCCGTCGGGGCCGATGTGGGTACAGCAGGGCTCGCCGTCGACGTGGGCGGAGATCGACTCCAGCAGCGGGCCGAGCGACTTGTAGGACTCGACCGGGCCTCCGGGCATGATCGACGGTCCGTTGAGCGCGCCCTCCTCGCCGCCGGAGATCCCGGCGCCGACGAAATGTAGTCCGCGTTCGGCCATCGCCTTCTCGCGGCGGATGGTGTCGGTATAGAGCGAGTTGCCGCCGTCGATGATGATGTCGCCGGTCTCCATCGCGTCGGCGAGTTCGTTGATGACCGCGTCGGTGGCGTCGCCGGCTTTGACCATGATCAGCACTCGTCGAGGCTTCTCGAGTGCGTCGATGAACTCGGCGACGCTCTCGGTGCGGATGAAGGCACCCTCGCTGCCGTGGTCACGGATCAGCGCGTCGGTCTTGGCGATGCTGCGGTTGTGCAGGGCGACGGTGTACCCGTGGCGGGCGAAGTTGCGGGCGATGTTCGAGCCCATCACGGCCAGGCCGGTGACACCGATCTGGGCCTTGGTGGCAGGAGAGGACGAGGCGGAGTTGGTCATGTCCCCAGCCTATGGGTAATCGGGTCCGTCGCGCGTTGTCGGGTGACCCTGCCCGCCGATACCGATGTCGTGGATTAGTGATGGGCCGTGAGCAGCCGGCTGATCTCGGTCAGCCAGGGAATTGCGACCGCGAGGGTGGGTACCACGAGAATCGCCACAGCGGTGGCGTAGGCGGCCAGCGCGAGCAGGGGGGTGGGCCGGTCGTGACAGAGACGGTTGACCCGGGTGAGGGTGGTGGGACCGCCGACGGCCATCGCTCCACGCGGGGCGACCGCGTCGGCGCAAGCGACAAGGGCACGACCGAGTGTGGTGGGAGCGGTGGCACGGACGGCCTGGTCGTCGGCGAGGGCCTCGACAAGCAGCTTCACCGCGTCGAGAGCCGAACTGCTGCGGACGAACCGTGGGAATGCCTCATGGAGTGCGATGAATGCCTCAAGGACCAGATCGTGCCGTGCGCGTAGGTGGGCGCGTTCGTGGGTGATCACCGCGATCAGCTCGTCGCGGGTCAGTCGGGACACCACGCCTTCGGAGAGCACGACACGTTGACGCAGGCCGGGCAGGCAATACGCGAGGGGTTCACTGACGTCGAGCATGCGGATGTCACGTGCGAACAGCGGATGGGTGTGGTCGGAGCGATCGCAGGCGTCGAGGATGTCGATCAGTTGGCGGTGATTGGCCCGGCGGGCTCGGGTGCGCACCCCGACGCGGACCACGGTGAACAACAACCGCGCGCCGATCAGCAGGGTGAGGGCGAAGACCGAGATGTAGATCGACCACAGCGGAATGCCGAGGCGTTCGATCTCGTGCAGCGGGTGGGTGGTCGGGGTGCCGTCGGCACCGGGGGCGAGGAGATTCGCTGCGATCGCGAGTCCGCAACTGAACGCCGAGAGCACTGCCGCCAGCGCGATCGCCTGCCACAGTGTCATGGCCGCGCGTGGCGCGCGAATCGGCCACGCGGCGCGGGACAGGGCCTCGGGAACGGGACCGACCAACAGCAACGTCAGGATGCCGAAAAGAAGAGCGGTCATCGTTGGCGGTCCTCGCGGTTGGGCTGTGCGGGCTGTTTCAGGTGAATCTAGCCGGTTCCACGCGGCGCACGGGCGGCTTCGAGCTCATCGAGTGCGTGGCGCAGGGCGGCGGCCTCGTCGGCGCCGACCCGACCGACGAACGAGACCAGCGCCGCGTGGCGGGAGCCTGGGGCGTCGGCTTCACTCAGGGCGTCGACCATCAGCGACGCGACTAGATCTTCACGCGGATGTGTCGGCACGTACTTGTGGGCTCGGTCCTCACGGATCTGGGTCACCAGATTTTTCTTGGCCAGGCGCTGTAGAACCGTCATCACCGTCGTGTAGGCCAGTGACCTGTTCGCCGAGAGCGACTCGTGGACCTGTCGGACCGTCTGTGGGGTGGGAGTGGCCCACAGCGTATCCATGACTGCCCGCTCAAGGTCTCCCAATCCGTTCATCTTCCGCATTTTACTGCTGATTCTCCTCGATGCCGTATCCGACTCGTTTGCGTGCGATTGTGTCGGCTGCGGTGTGTGTGGTTATGGCGTGTGAGCTGGATCTTCACCCAGTGGCACCCCACCGCGCTTGACAGCCGAATAAGGCTAGCCTACATTAATTAATCGTTGGACCGCGCGAGAGTCCTGAGGGCTGCAGAGACCCCCGGTCCACGCCGCGGTAGGTCCCACATCTCCAACGAGATGTGGGACCTACCGGTTCCTCAGGAAGGCTTTCGCCTTACCCCGATTCCCTCGGACATGACACTCTTGTCGTTATGACGAGCAACGAGGAGTACGTGAAGTCGACCGGGTGGCGCGGGTTCGACAGCGAGTTGGGCACGGTCATCGACTCGGTGACGATCGACGGGCTGATCGCCACTGTCGAACTCGGCCCCAAACATCATCAGCCCTTCGGGATTGTGCACGGCGGCGTGTACTGCGCCGTGGCCGAGAGCGCGGCCAGCATGAGCGGCTTCTACTGGTTGCAAGAGACCGGCATCGGGGGCACCGCGGTCGGCGTGAACAACAACACCGACTTCCTCCGCTCGATCAGTACGGGCACGATCACCGCACGTACCAGTCCCATTCACCGCGGGCGGCGACAGCAGCTGTGGGCGGTGGAGATCTTCGACAACCAGGACCGGATGGTCAGTCGCAGCCAGGTGCGGCTGCAGAACATCGAGGTCGGCGAAGGTACGTTGCCACGATGACCGAGCCCACGTCCGCAGCGCGCAGCATCAGCGACCATGCCCGCGCGCGGATCGAGGAATTACTGGCACCGGTGGACGACGATCTCGGTCGGTGGTTTCCCGGGGATCGTGCGGAACCCCAACCCGTGCACACCGTGTACGTCAGTGCCGCCGATGTCGACGTCGACACCCCCCGCCGGTGGGGAACCGCCGCGCTCGCGCTCGAGTCGAGCGCGCCGACGGTGGCCGATCTCGCCGGCGATGAGGTGCGCGAGATCGTGCGAACCCGTTTGGCCGTCAACCCGATCGAAGACCTGCGCATCGACCTCGAGGACGGCTACGGCTGGCGTGGTGACGAGCGCGAGGATGCCGACGCCCGTCGTGCCGGTCAGATACTGACCAGATGGGTGGCCGATCGTCCGCACGCTCCTCGGGCGGCGGGTGTGCGGGCCAAGGGGCTCGGTGCGTACGAGCGGGCCCGCGGCATTCGCACCCTCGAACTCGTTCTCGATGGGGCGGGGGGAGTGCCCTCGGGCTTCGTCGTCACTGTGCCCAAGCTGCGTGACGTCCGGCAGGTTGACGCGATCACGGTCCTCTGCGAGGAGTTCGAGCGCGCGCATGGACTCACCGAGGCATCGGTGCGGGTGGAGTTGCAGATCGAGATCCCGCAGGCCGTGCTCGGCCCGGACGGCCGCGCCACCCTGGCGCAGGCCATACACCGTGGTGGCCGGCGCATCTGGGGACTGCACTACGGCACCTACGACTACAGCGCTGCGTGTGGGATCGTCTCGGCGCAGCAGTCGCTCGAGCATCCCGTCGCCGACCATGCCAAGGCCGTCATGCAGGTGGCCGCCGCGCAGACCGGGGTGTGGATCAGCGACGGATCCACCCAGGTGATGCCCACCGGGGAGCCCGAACAGATCGACGCGGCACTGCGTCGCCATCACCGGCTGGTCACGCGGTCGTTGGAGCGCGGCTTCTATCAGGGCTGGGACATGCACCCGGGGCATCTCGTCACCCGCTGGCTGGCGGTCGTCGGCTTCTATCGGTCGGCGATGCCGGCCGCCGCGAGCCGATTGCAGGCCTATTTCGAGCGGCGCTCCGGCGATGTGGTCGACGAGCCGGCGACCGCGATGTCGCTGGCACTGGTGATCCGCCGCGGCCTGGCCGCCGCGGCGTTCACCGTCGACGAGGTGACCCGGACGGCGCCGTTGTGCACCCTGTCGCGGCTCGACGAATTGTTGGCGGGCGGCGGTGCCCTGACATCCGACTGACTCCTCGATGCGCTCACCGCGCCGAGCGATGCGAGAAGTGGCAGGATGACGGAGCCGGAGTGCACCGCAGGTGCCCCGGAGATGAATTCGGACCCGAGGGCGTCGAATTCCAGCAGGTACCGACACGGGGAAGGACGGAATCGGTGCGACTGTCGCCGCATGAGCAGGAGCGTCTGCTCATCTCCTACGCCGCCGAGCTGGCCCGCCGCAGGCAGGGCCGCGGACTCAGGCTCAATTATCCGGAGGCGGTCGCCGTCATCACCGATCACGTCCTCGAAGGTGCGCGAGATGGGCGGACTGTCGCCGAACTCATGGCGAGCGGCCGCGAGGTACTCACCCGCGACGACGTAATGGACGGGATTCCGGAGATGCTGCACGACGTGCAGGTCGAGGCGACTTTCCCGGACGGTACCAAGTTGGTCACCGTTCATCATCCGATCGGCTGAGGTAGGGGAGTTATCCAGTGGCGCAGCAGAAATCGACGATCGTGCCCGGTGAAGTGATCACCGCCGACGGCGACATCGAACTCAATGAGGGAGCCCCGGCGATCACCCTGACCGTTACCAATACCGGTGATCGCCCGGTGCAGGTCGGCAGTCACGTTCACTTCCCGCAGGCCAATCCGGCGCTCGACGTCGATCGCGATCAGGCGCGGGGACGACGCCTGGACATCCCCGCCGGCACCGCGGTGCGCTTCGAACCGGGAATCGAGATGACGGTGAGACTGGTACCGCTCGGCGGGACCCGTGAGGTGCACGGGATCTCGCTGGATGCGCCCGGAAAGGTGGGCTGAGATGGCGATCCTCGGACGTGACCGTTACGCGCAACTGTTCGGCCCCACCACCGGCGATCTGATCCGTCTGGCCGACACCGAACTGCTCATCGAGGTCACTGAGGACCGTTGCGGCGGTCCGGGTCTGGCCGGCGACGAAGCGGTGTTCGGTGGCGGCAAGGTCATCCGGGAATCGATGGGGCAGAGTCGCGCCACCCGCGCCGAGGGCGCGCCCGACACCGTCATCACCGGCGTGGTCGTGCTCGACCATTGGGGAATCATCAAGGCAGACATCGGAATCCGCGACGGCCGCATCGTCGCCATGGGCAAGGCCGGCAATCCTGACACGATGGACGGGGTGCATCCCGACCTGGTGATCGGGGCGTCGACGGAAATCATCGCAGGCAACGGCAAGATCCTGACAGCCGGGGCTATCGACTGCCACGTGCACTTCATCTGCCCGCAGATCATGGAGGAGGCGCTCGGAAACGGCATCACCACACTGATCGGCGGCGGCACCGGACCCGCGGAGGGCTCCAAGGCCACCACCGTCACGCCCGGCGCGTGGCATCTGGCGTCGATGCTCGCCGCCACCGATCACTGGCCCATGAACATCGCACTACTGGGCAAGGGCAACACCGTCAGCGCCGAGGCCATGCGCGAGCAGATCCGGGCCGGCGCATCGGGATTCAAGCTCCACGAGGACTGGGGCAGCACCCCGGCCGCGATCGACGCCTGCCTGCGCGTGGCCGACGAGACGGGGGTTCAGGTGGCGCTGCACTCGGACACTCTCAACGAGGCAGGCTTCGTCGAATCGACCCTTGGCGCCATCGCCGGACGCAGCATCCACGCCTATCACACCGAGGGCGCAGGCGGCGGGCACGCACCCGACATCATCACCGTCGCCGCGGCGGCCAACGTGCTGCCGAGTTCGACTAATCCGACCCGACCGCACACCGTCAACACTCTCGACGAACACCTCGACATGCTGATGGTCTGCCATCACCTCAATCCGACCGTGCCCGAGGATCTCGCGTTCGCCGAGAGCCGCATCCGACCGTCGACCATCGCTGCCGAAGACCTGCTGCACGACCTGGGCGCGATCTCCATGATCGGATCGGACGCGCAGGCGATGGGTCGTATCGGCGAGGTGGTGTTGCGGACGTGGCAGACCGCGCATGTGATGAAGCGCAAACGTGGGGCGCTCGAGGGCGACAGCCGCGCCGACAACAACCGCGCGCAGCGCTATATCGCCAAATACACGATCTGTCCGGCGGTCGCCCACGGTTTCGACGACGAGATCGGTTCGGTCGAGATCGGTAAGCTCGCCGACCTCGTGCTGTGGGATCCGGCATTCTTCGGTGTGAAGCCGGACCTGGTGATCAAAGGCGGTGCGATCGCCTGGGCGCAGATGGGAGATGCCAACGCCTCCATCCCGACTCCGCAGCCGGTCCTGCCCCGACCCATGTTCGGTGCTGCGGCGCCGACCGCCGCCGACACCTCGCTGAGCTTTGTCGCGCCGGGCTGCGACGAGGATCTGGCCGATCGCATCGGCATCCGTCGCCGGCTGGTACCGGTGAAGAACACCCGCGGCATTGGTAAGGCCGACATGCCTCGCAACGCCGCCACGCCCACCATCGAGGTCGACCCCGACACTTTCACGGTGCGCATCGACGGGGCGGTGTGGGATGCCGAGCCGGTACCCGAACTTCCGATGGCTCAACGGTACTTCCTGTTCTGAGCCGCCGTGACCGATCTCGCTGCACCCGCCACGTCGTCGTTGGCGATGATGCTGACCCTGGCCGATTCGCGCCTGCCGGTGGGCGGCCACGTCCACTCCGGTGGTGTCGAACAGGCGATCACCGACGGATTTGTGCGCGGGGTCGCCGACCTCGCCGCCTTCCTGCACCGACGACTCACCACCAGCGGGCTCGTCGCGGCATCGATCGCCGCCGCGGTGGCCGAGGGCACCCTCGACATACCGGCCGCCCAGATCGAAACCGATGCCCGCACCCCGTCGGCCGCCGCGCGCAAAGCGTCTCTCGCACAGGGGCGTGGCATGGTCCGGCTGGCCCGCCGCATGTTCCCGGCCACTGATTTCTCGGCGCACCTGCCTAGCACCCATCTGCCGGTCATCAGCGGCTCGGTCGGCGCGGCGTCGGGCCTGTCGGGCATGGAGACCGCGCTGGTGTGCGTCTACACGACCGTCAGCGGCACGGCGACGGCTGGGCAGCGGCTCCTGGCCCTCGACCCGGCCGATGTTGCGGTGATGATCGCCGACCTCGGTGCCGCGTGCGAAGCTGTGGCGGCGCAGGCCGCACTCGGACTCGCGGATCTATCCGACCCGATCCTCGACGTGCTCGCCGAGCGTCACGAGACCCGGCCCATGCCCCTGTTCATGAGTTGACCCCCACGGCCCACGAGCCCCATCGACCACCAGCGCCCGACCACGATCCGATCCCCCCCGAGAGGAATGCATGCCCCCGCACCTGATCGACGGCGAACCCCACGATCACGGCCACGACCGGCCCCGCCGCCATCGCGAGCCCGGAGAACCGTTGCGCGTCGGCATCGGCGGGCCGGTCGGCTCTGGCAAGACCGCGCTCGTCGCGGCCCTGTGCCGTCAACTGCGCGATGAACTGTCGGTCGCCGTGTTGACCAACGACATCTACACCACCGAGGACGCCGACTTCCTGCGCCGCAATGCCGTCCTTCCCGACGAACGGATCACCGCTGTGCAGACCGGTGGCTGCCCGCACACCGCGATCCGCGACGACATCACCGCCAACCTTGATGCGATCGACGACCTGATCGCGGCCAATCCTCCGCTGGATCTGATCCTCGTCGAGTCCGGTGGTGACAACCTCACCGCCACCTTTTCCACCGGACTGATCGACGTGCAGATCTTCGTCATCGATGTCGCCGGCGGCGACAAGGTTCCCCGCAAGGGCGGCCCCGGGGTGATCTGGTCGGACCTGCTCGTCATCAACAAGACCGATCTCGCGCCGCAGGTGGGTGCCGATCTGGAGGTCATGCGTCGCGACGCCGCCAAGGTACGGGAGGGTCGCCCGACCGCGATGATCTCACTCACCGACGATCCGGCCGCTACTGATGTGCTGGCCTGGGTGCGTGGTCATCTCACGGCCAACGCCCCGGTGGGTGGCGGGGTGGCCGGGCGGTAGATGCGCACCGAGGTCGAGATCGTCGTCGAGGCCGGTCGCTCGCCGCGTGTGCGTGCCACCGGCGGGCTGGCCGTTCGCCGGACCGGGACGACGCGTGCACACCTGATCGGGACCGCGGCGACACCGCTGGGCGGCGACCACATCGAGGTCCTCGTGCACCTCGCGGAGGCGACCTCACTCGACCTCCGATCGGTGGCCGCGATGATCGCCCTGCCCGCCGCGGATCGGGTGGATTCGACGTCGCGCTGGCGTATCGAGGTCGGCGCGGGCGCCCGCCTGCGCCTCGACCCGCAGCCGACCGTGGTGGCCGGGGGAGCGCACCACGATTCGGTGATCGAGGTGCACGCCGACGCCGACGCGACGATCGATCTGCACGAGTACATCCAGATCGGCCGGTCTGCCGTCGACCACCCCGACGATAATGCCGGACGGTGGCGCGGACGACTCCACGTCGACGTTGAGCGGCGTCCCATCCTTCGTCACGGACTGGAGCTGGGCGCCAGATCTTTTTGTGCTGCAGCGGGTTTCAACGCACTCGCCAGCGTGTTCCGGTATCCCGACGCGAGCCCCGCCCATGTCGACACCGACCATTTCGCCGCGCGGCTCGCCCTCGTCGGTGACGCATCGCTGACCACCGCACTGGGTCGAGGGGTCACTCGGGCGCGAGCTTATTGCGAGGCTCTCGACGTGGCAGCTTGCGCTCAGACCTAAAGCTCAGCCCCTAACCAGCCTCGGCGGCGGAGGCCTTGTCGGCGTCGGTCGTGGTGGACTCGGCGTCGCCGGTGGGCTCCTTCGCGGATTCGGTCGCCGCCGCGCTATCGTCGGCACCGGCCGCCTCGGCCTCCACCTCGGGTACCGACTTGTTCTCCAGTGCCGACAACGCGCCGATGGCCGTGCGCGCATACACCTGCTGTTCGGTCACCGCGAGCTGCGAGCGCCCGCGCGTGCTGAACGCGAAGAACCAGTTGAGGAGCGTGTTCAATCGGTTGCGGAAGCCGACGAGGTATACCAGGTGCAGCGCGAGCCAGCCGAGCCAGGCGAAGTATCCCTCGGTCTCGAACTTCTTCGTGGTACCCGGGATCGGTACCTGCATCACCGCGCTGAAACGCGAGATGGTCGCCATCGAGCCCTTGTCGTAGTAGCTGAACGGCTTGCGCTGATCCGGCGTCTGGCCCTTCTGCTCGGCCTTGATCGCATCGGCGGCATAGCGCCCGCCTTGGATTGCGCCCTGTGCCACGCCCGGTACGCCGTCGACGGCCATCATGTCACCGACGACGAAGACTTCCGGGTGACCGGGGATGGTCAGATCGGACAGCACCTTCACGCGCCCCGCCCGGTCGAGTTCGACACCCGACTGCTCGGCGAGTTGCTTGCCGAGCGGGCTGGCCTGCACACCCGCCGACCACACCTTGCACTGCGACTCGATTCGTCGGGTGCTGCCGTCCTTCTCCTTGACGACGAGGCCGTCGTAGTCGAGGTCGACGACCATCGCGCCGAGTTGGATCTCCACGCCCATCTTCTCCAGGCGTGCGGCGGCCTTGCGGCCGAGCTTCTCGCCGAACGGCGGCAATACCGCGGGAGCCGCGTCGAGCAAGATCACCCGGGCCTCGGTGGGATCGATGTTGCGGAAGGTCCCCTTGAGGGTCTTGTCGCTCATCTCCGCGATCTGACCGGCCAACTCGACCCCGGTGGGGCCGGCGCCGACGACAACGAAGGTCAACAGCTTGGCGCGCTCGGCCGGGTCGTCGGACAGCTCGGCCTGTTCGAAGGCGCCGAGGATACGCCCGCGCAACTCGAGGGCGTGGTCGATGGTCTTCATCCCCGGCGCGTACTCGGCGAAGTGGTCGTTACCGAAGTAGGACTGGTCGGCGCCCGCGGCGATGATGAGCTTGTCGTAGGGCGTTACCGTGACGCGCTCGAGTAGCCGGGAGGTCACCGTCCTGGCGGTCAGGTCGATCTGGAACACATCGCCCATCAGTACCGTGACGTTGCGCTGTTTGCGCAGTACCACGCGGGTGGCCGGGGCGATCTCACCCTCGGCGACGATACCGGTGGCCACCTGGTAGAGCATCGGCTGGAACAGGTGGTGGGTGGTTTTGCCGATGAGCGTGACGTCCACATCGGCCTTGCCGAGCCGTTGGGCGGCGAAGAGACCACCGAAGCCGGAGCCGATGATGACGACGTGAGGGCGTGCCGAAGTCGGGGTGGGGCTGCTCATCGGAAGAACGTCTCCTCATCGATCGTGGTCGACATACCCGCTGGTGGGCATGCATGTTCGATTGTGTCGGGCCGATCTAGGTGCGACCTGATCGCGCCGCACGCCCCTTCACGGTAGTCCTCGTAGCGCGATCGGTCGCGGTGAGGCATCCGAGTCCCGACATCATCGTCGTCGTTGCGGCGAGCGCCGGATCACGCGGTCAGATCGGTCGAGGCGCCCCAACCCTGGTGACGTCGTTGCCAGTCCTCACGGAACAGGTCGTATTCGACCTCGCCGAATCCGCCCGGCGCGTTCTCGTCGCCGACGTGAATGCCGCAGATTCGCATACCCAGCTTCTCCATGACACGACGTGAGGCCGCGTGCGTGGAGGTGGCGCTGGCGAACACCCGCTGCGCGTCGAGGTCGGCGAACGCCAGGTCGGTGACGATCTGCGCGGCCTCGGTGGCCAAGCCCCGGCCCCAATACTCACGCCGCAACCGATACGTCAGTTCCAGCTCCGGGCGGCGGGAGTGTCTTGGCGCCCGTAACGACACCCAGCCCAGGAACACCCCGTAGCGACGATCGATCACCGTCCACAGGCCACCGCGGCCGGTGCGCAACTCGGCCTGAGCGCGGGGCACGACCCACTCCTCGACGAGACTGCGGGGTGTGGCGATGCCGCCACTGACGAAAGCCATCACATGTGGATCGCTGTCGAGGCGCACGAGATCGTCGACATCGCAACGCTCGACCGGCCGCAACAACATCCGCGACGTCTCGACGATCACCCGGCCCCCAATGCCCCTTATGTCCGCATGCGCCCGGATACTCCTGCCACGTCCGGCCCGGCCCGCTCGGGAGTTGAGTGTACGGACAACGCCAGACACATGCCGCCATTTGTGCGCGTGTCCCGGCCACGGGTCGCCGAGTGTGACCGTCGGTACGTGGCGCTAGGCTCCCACTCGTGGACCCCGACAACCAGCCGATCGCACCGACAACTGACGCCGGGGTACCGCCGCCGAATGCGCCCGTGGAGGTCGAGCTCCAATTGCGTTGGGGCGATATGGATATCAACGCCCATATCAACAACGTGCAGTTTGCCCGGCTGTTCGAGGAAGGCCGGGTGCGCGCGTTTTCCCGATGGTTTCCTGATGGAGCCGAACGACTTCCGATCCTGGTGGTGCGTCAGGACGTGGAGTTCCGGGCGACCCTGGACTACAGCCTCGATCCCGTCGTCATGCGATTGGCGATCACGCGTCTGGGCACGAGTTCCTACACGATCGGCGCCACGCTGTCGGCCGCCGACGGCACCCTGAGTGCCCTCGCCCGTACCACCATGGTCGTCGTCGACCCGTCCACCGGCCGGCCGACCCCGATCCCGCCATCGGCCCGTAAGATCCTCGAATCCCACCGGGCGCAACTCCCGGAGCTGCGGCCGAGGGACTGACCGGAGCGAGGCGATATGCTGCGATTACACCGCGCCGAGCGCACCGACGTCTTGGCCGACGCGCTGGCCGACGTACTGGTCAGCGGTGTTCCCGACCCCATGACGAGTGAGATCGTGGCCGTGCCCGCACGAGGAATCGAGCGGTGGTTGTCGCAGCGGCTGGCGACCCGTTTGGGATCGACGGCCACGCTCGGTGACGGAGTCGCCGCCAATATCGGGTTCTGCTCACCGGGCGAGCTGACCGACGCCGTGATCGACGCCCTCGACACCGACGCGCAGACCGCGAAGGCCTGGCGCGCCGATGCGCTGGTTTGGCCGGTGCTCGCGGTTCTCGACGACCTCGTCGACGACCCGCAGATGGCGATGCTGGCCCGGCACATCGGCTCGGCATCCACTGCGGCGGCCGTCGGCGCCGGCACGAACACCACCGAGGTGGACGGACCCGACCCGGCCCGGCTGGGTCGCCGGTACGCCACTGCACGTCACATCGCCGACCTCTTCGAGCGCTACGCGCGCCAGCGGCCGGGAATGCTCGCCGACTGGGCTGCCGGTGGGCAGCGCGACGGTGCCGGTGCGGCTCTGCCCGACGACATGGCGTGGCAGCCCCGGTTCTGGCTTGCCGTCCGCGAACGCATCGGGGCCGCGCACCCGGTGGAGCGACTCGATGCAGTGTGCGAAGCCGTGCGCGCCGACCCCGACGCTGTGGACCTCCCGCCGCGGTTGTCGGTATTCGGGCCGACCCGTATCACCCAGACGTTCCGGCAGGTGGCCTCGGCGCTCGGTGTCCACCGCGATGTGCACCTGTTCGTGCCGCACCCCGGTCCCGCATTGTGGCGTGCGGTGGCCACGACGGCGGCACCCGCTGATTCCCGGCGCACGGCGTGGCGTTCACCGTCGTTGCGAAATCCGTTGCTGGCGGGGCTGTCCCACGATGTGCAGGAATTACAGCTGTCCATCGCCGGGCACCTCGACACCGAGATGTACCACCGGACGGGTGACCGACCGCCGGCGACGGTGCTGCAGATGGTGCAGGCCGGCATCCGCGATGATTCCGATCCACGCGCGGACCGTGGCACATGTACCGCGGACGACTCGATCGAGATCCACGCCTGTCATGGCCCCGAACGGCAGGTCGAGGCGCTGCGGGACCGGCTTCTGCATCTGTTCGACGCCGACCCGACCCTGCAACCGCGCGACGTAATCGTAATGTGCCCGGACGTCGAGACGTTCGCGCCGTTGATCCGCGGCGGCTTCGGCCAGAGCGGTCTGGACCACCCGGCCGCCGCGTTGCGGGTCCGCCTCGCCGATCGCGGTCTGCGTCACCTCAATCCGGTCCTCGACGTGGTGGCCACCGTCGTCGAACTGGCCGTCGGTCGCATCACCGCGAGCCAGGTCACCGACCTGTTGACGCGTGATCCGGTGAGCCGTCGTTTCGCGATGAGTGACGACGACCTGGACTGGGTACGAGAATGGCTCTCGTGCAGCGGAATCCGGTGGGGAATCGATGAGACGCAACGAAAGCGGTTCGGCCTCTCGGGTTTCGGTCAGGGAACCTTCTCCGCCGGACTCGACCGGGTGGCGCTCGGCGTCGTCGCCGAGGAGGACGACGGTGAATGGCTCGGTGCCGCACTGCCACTGGAGGGAGTGGAGAGCACCCAGATCGACCTGGCGGGACGGCTGATCGAATTCGTCGACCGACTGGGCGCGCTCGTGGTGCGCCTGTCGGGGTCCGCGGCGGCGGCGGACTGGGCCGAGAGCCTGATCGCAGTCGTCGATGAGTTGACCGAGACCGCGCCCGGTGACGAATGGCAGACGGCGCAGGCGCACCGATCCATCACCGAGGCACTCGCATGTGAGTCCGAGGCGCTCGCATCTGCTGGTGGGCGTCTGTTGCGGCTCTCCGATGTGCGCGATCTCGTCGCGATGATGATCGCCGGGCGCCCGACGCGGGCCAACTTCCGCACGGGTGAATTGACGGTGTGCACGCTGGTGCCGATGCGCTCGGTACCGCACCGGGTCATCGTGCTGCTCGGCATCGACGCCGATGCCTTCCCGAGGGCGTTGCGCGTTGACGGTGACGACATCCTGGGTCGGGTTCCGCTGGTCGGTGAACGCAACCCCCGCGCCGAGGATCGCCAGTTGTTCCTCGACGCGCTGACCGCCGCGCAGGAACACTTCCTGGTCTTCTACACCGGCGCCGACCCGGTCTCGGGCAGTCGGGTGCCGCCGGCGGTGGTCGTCAGCGAACTCGCCGACACGGTTGCCACCCTCTGCGATATCCGGGCTGCCGAGGTGATCCGCCGGCACACCCTGCACGGCTTCGATGCCCGCAACTTCGAGTCCGGTGGCGTCGGTGGTGTGCCGGGTCCGTTCAGTTTCGATCGGGGACTGCTCGCCGGAGCACGTGCCTTACGGGGTGGGAAGCAGCCGGTACGGCCGATCGCCGGTGCCGACCTTGGGACCGCCGCCCCCGACACCGATTCCGACGTCGAATTGACTTCGCTCGTCTCATTTTTCGCCAATCCCATCGAGGGGTTCGTCCGACAGCGTCTCGGTGCCCGGATGCCTGATGAGGAGCACGACGATTCCGACCGACTCGAGGTCAGGGTTGCGGGTCTCGAGGAGTGGGCGATCGGTGACCGGCTGCTGGCACGTATGCTCGCCGGCGCCGATCTCCGGGACTGCCAGATGGCCGAGATGCGTCGTGGCACCCTGCCGCCCGCCGAATTCGGGCGACGCGAACTGATCCGCATCTCACGTCAGGTCGGTGCGGTGTACGACGCGGCAGTCGGTCTGCGGGACTCAGATGCCCTCACTCGTGACTTCGTGCTCGACCTCCCGGACGGCACCCGGGTGCATGGTAGCGTCGGCGATGTCTTCGGTACTGGCATCGTCGCCGCGACCTACTCGAAAGTGCGAGCCAAACACCGACTTTCGGCTTGGATTCGGCTCGTCACGCTCGCTGCGGCGCAACGATGCGGCGTGGTCGACGGTCCGATGATCGACTCGACGACGATGATCGGCCGCGCCGATCGCAAGGCACCGGGGGTCTCCGTGGTCCGCCTGGCCAGCCCTGACGATCCGCTAGCCTTGCTCGCCGAGCTCGTTGCGATCCGTCGGCTCGGTCTGCACACCGTAGTGCCGCTACCGCTGGATCCCGGTGCCGCCTATGGCATCACACGCGCGAGCGGGAGTTCGGAGAGGATCGCGCTGAATGCCGCGGCCACCGCGTTCGCCGGCAAGTTCGGCGCGCATACCGACCCTTATCTGCGGTTGGTGTACGGCGCCGACGTCACCGCGCCCGTCCAGTTCGACACGTTGACCGCGGTCTGCGCCGCCGATACCGCACCCTGGGCGCAGGTCGGCCTGGTGTCGGGTGAGCCGGTCTTCACCACGCTCGCGCGCCGGCTGTGGGGACCCGTCGTCGAACACGAGGTGATCAGATGACCTTCCCCGCAGCAGGTGTCGCCCACGGCCGGCTCGACGCCCCTCGTCCCTTCCGGCTCGACGAGCCCCTCGCCGAGCTGACCACCGTGCTCGAGGCCAGCGCGGGAACCGGGAAGACCTACGCGATCGTCGGGATCGCGGCCCGGCATATCGTCGAGGGAGTGCCGATCGACAAGCTGCTGCTGGTCACCTTCAGCAGATCGGCGACCGCCGAACTCCGCGAACGGATGCGTGAACGCCTCACCGGTCTGCTCACCGCGATCGACGCCCGAGCCGGCGAGCCGGACCCCGGCGCCGATTCCGCGCAGACGCCCGACGCCGACCCGGATGAACTGCTGACGCTGATGCTCACCGGTGGCGCCGAGACGATTGCGCTGCGCCGGGATCGACTCGCGCGCGCCCTGTCGGACTTCGACGCGTCGACCATTGCCACCACCCACACCTTCTGCAACCGCATGCTCGAGGCGCTCGGGTTCCTCGGTGAACGCGAATTGGTCTACGAGATCGTGGAGGACGTCGACGATCTCGTCGAGGAGACTGCCCAGGATCTGTACTTGCGCGGTTTCGGGCGAGACCCCGACGATCCTGTGTTCAGCTTCGACGATGCGGTGACCATCGCCAAGGAGGCCGTGCGCAATCCGGCCGTCGACCTCGTCCCGGCCGGTGTCGCCGACGCCGAGGGCGCACCGCGGGCCGACCGTGCCGCGACCCGTCGCGTCAACTTCTGTCACCGCGTGCGCGAGATCGTCGAGCGCCGCAAACGCGAGTGCCGGTTGCGGACCTACGACGATCTGCAGATGATCTTGTATCGCATCGTGATCGACGAGAAAATCGGCGCCGACGCGTGTGCGCGTATCCGCGACACTTTCGAGTTGATCCTCGTCGACGAGTTCCAGGACACCGACCCGCTTCAATGGGAGATCCTGCGCCGGTGCTTTCACGGTCAGCGGCGTCTGGTGCTCGTCGGCGACCCCAAACAATCCATCTATGCCTTCCGCGGCGCGGAGATCCTCAGTTACCTCGACGCGGTGCGGGTGGCGGGGCAGCGCCTGGCCCTCGACACCAATTGGCGCTCTGACGAGAATCTCGTCGAGGCGTTATTCAGGATCTACGGCGGCGCCAATCTCGGAAACGACCAGATCACGGTGCACCAGGTGAGTGCCCACCGCCCGGGCAGCCGGCTCACCTCGTCGGAGACCGGCCCCGTTGCCCGAACGCCAGTGCCATCGCTGCGCGTGCGCTGGTTTCGCCACGACGATTTTCCGGTCCTCATGCGCAACAGCGCATTCGCCTCGGTCAACGATGTCCGGGAGGCGGTTATCGCCGATGTCGCCGCCGATGTCGCGTCGCTGCTCGCGTCGGGCATGCGGCTCACCACCGACTCCGGAGTCCGTGACGTGCTCCCAGGTGACATCGCGATATTGGTGTCGGCCAACCGCACCATCGAGCCGTTGCAAAACGCGCTGGGCGCCTACGGTATCGGGTCGGTGGTGGGGACCGGTACGAGTGTGTTTGCCACCATGAGTGCCCGGCACTGGTTGTGGGTGCTCAGGGCGATCGAATCGCCCGCACGTCACGATCGGGTGGCGCTGGCTGCCCTGACACCGCTCATCGGCTGGAGCCCTGAGCGGCTGGCCGGTGCCGGCGACGCCGAGCTGACCGAGTTGGCGGCCGGGTTGGCGGATTTGGCACGGACTTTCGACGACAGCGGTTTCGCCGCAATGGCTCAGCGGATTCTCGGCGACCACGGTGTGGCCGGTCGTGTGCTCGCCGGCGCCGACGGCGAGCGGATGCTCACCGATCTACTGCAGGTCTCGACGGTGTGCAATCGCCATGTGGTGGAGGAGGGCTGCGGGCTCTCGAGTCTGGTGGAGTGGCTGGCCGATCGCATCGCCGATGAATCATTGTGGCGGCGTTCGGAGGAGCAGACCCGCCGGCTCGACCGCGATACCCAGGTCGTGCAGATCATGACGGTGCACGCCAGTAAGGGGCTGCAGTTCCCGATCGTCTACGTGCCGTTCGGCTGGGACGCTGCCCGCAACTCCTCGCCGAAGACCTTCCGTTACCACGACGACAATGGTGACCGGCACCTCGACGTCGGCGGTCTGGACACCACCGGGCGTCCCGAACGCCTGCGTCGCAGCATCTCCGAGGATGCTGGGGAGGACCTGCGCAAGCTGTACGTGGCGCTGACCCGCGCCGGGTCGCAGGTGGTTGCCTGGTGGGCACCGTCGCGCGGTACCAGCCACTCGGCGCTGCATCGTCTCATCTTCGGACACCCGCCCGGCTATATGAAGCCGGGAACCACCGTCGCGGAGTCGGTGCGGGTGCCCGATCCCGACGAATGCGAGGCCCGGCTCGTTCAGCTCGGTGCAGGTACCGACACCATCAGTGTCGAATCCGCCGGCGGCCTCGACCCCGGGCGGTGGGTGTCCGACACCGCCGAGCGGTCGCCGAACGAGCTCTCCGCGGCGGTGTTCGGCGGTCGGATCGACAGCGGGTGGCGGCGTACGTCGTATTCGGCGATCATCGCCGCCGCCGGACACGCGTCATTCGGTTCTGGCGACACCGACCGCGGCAACGAACCCGAACCGGAGGCGCAGTCGGTGGTCGACGAGCCCGTCGAGGTGGTTGAGGAGGCACTGCCGATCGTTGTTACCGACACGCGGGCCGGAACTCCGTCACCGATGAATGGCATGCCGTTCGGTGCGACCTTCGGCACCCTTGTGCACGAGACCCTCGAGTACGTCGACACCTCCGCGCCCGATCGGCGAGTTCATGTGCGCGAACTGTGCGAGCGATCAGCATCTCGATATGGGATGCCGGTGAATGTCGACGCATTGACCTCCGCCCTCGACAAGGTACTCACCACGCCACTCGGATTCGGTGACCTCTGGAGTATCGGCCCGCGAGATCGGTTGGCCGAGATGGATTTCGAGATGCCGCTGGGGACGACCGAGATGGCCGGGGGTGCCCCGGCCGGCGCGGGCGCACCACTGGCCGCCATCGCCGATCTGATGAGTGACCTGCTGCCATCGGACGATCTTCTGCGACCGTATGTGCCCATCCTCGCGGCGCTGCCCGCCCAGCGTCTGCGTGGATTCCTCACCGGCAGCATCGATTCGGTGCTGCGAATCCCCGACGGGCGCTTCGTCGTGGTGGACTACAAGACCAATCGCCTGCACCCGGGGGAGTTGATGGTCGAGGACTTCTCGGCCGAGGCGATGGCCGCGGAGATGATCCGCTCCCACTATCCATTGCAGGCATTGCTGTATTCGGTTGCGCTGCATCGCTATTTGCGCTGGAGGCTGCCCGGGTACGTGGCCGCGGCGCATCTCGGTCCGGTGCAATACCACTTCGTCCGCGGGATGGCCGGACCGGCGACACCGCCGGGGTGCGGTGTCTTCGAGTGGTCGGTACCCGCGGAGCTGATCACGACCCTCTCGGACCTGCTGGCGGGAGCGCCACGGTGACGCCGCCCACACCGGACACCCTCGCCCCGGTCGATGATCTCACCGGCCCGGGCGCTCGCGTCGATGACGGCAGGCGGGTACACGGGGCCCGCGGGCTGCTCGGTGATGCCAACGCCGTCGGAATCCTCGACGCCGCCGACGTGCACGTAGCGACCCGACTGGTCCGCATGTGCGGTGAACCGGTGTCCGAGATTGCCGAGTTCGCCGCAGCGCTGGCTGTGCGTGCGGTGCGTCTGGGCTCGACCTGTCTGGCGGTCCGCGACCTGTCCGACATCGCCGCGCGACCAGAACCCGACTCCGCGCCCGCAGTGGGCGGTGCCGTCGGAGCGGACGGGCGGGCGGTGATGCCGGCACTGCCGTCCGCCGACGAGCTTGTCGACGGGCTGCGCGCGAGTCCGCTGGTCGTCGGCGCCGCAGGCGGCCCTTTGCGCCCGCTGGTCGTCGCCGACACTGTCGACGGGCCATTGATCTACCTGCGCAAGTATTTTCAGCAGGAGCAAGTGATCCGCACCGTCCTCACCGAACGGGCCGCGTCGAGGCCTGTCGTCTCCGCAGAGCGGGTCAGCGGTGCCCTCGACGAGGTCTTCGGCGCGGGCGCCGGCCTGGTACCGCGACAGCGGCTGGCTGCCGCCGTCGCCGCCTCGCGGTGGACCTCGGTGCTCACCGGAGGTCCGGGTACCGGCAAGACCTACACCGTTGCGCGCATCCTCGCCGTGCTCGATCGGCTCGCCTCGGCACGACTGCACATCGCGGTGTGCGCTCCCACCGGCCGGGCAGTCGCCCAGCTACAGGCCTCACTCGACGGAATGAGCCGCGGGCTCGGCCCCGACTCTTCGGTCACGGGCGACTCGGCAGGCAGCCCACCGGTACACGCGGTGACCGTTCACGGATTGTTGGGCTGGCGACCCGGTTCGCGGCCGCGCTATGGGCGGGGTAACCGGTTGCCGCACGACGTCGTGATCGTCGACGAGACCTCCATGCTGTCGGTCACCGCGATGAGTCACCTCCTCGAGGCGGTACGCCCCGATGCGCGCCTGATACTGGTGGGCGATCCCCATCAGCTCGCGTCGGTGGAAGCAGGTGCGGTGCTCGCCGACCTCGTCGAGCGGCACTCCAGCGGCGCAACACACCCCGCTAGCGCAGACCACCCCAGCGGCGCAGACCACCCCAGCGGCGCAGACCACGACAGTGGGACCGCACTCGATGCCGAGATCCTGGCCTTGGTCGACGAGTCGCGGATCACCGCATCCGAACGTCCGCGTGTGGCCGATGGCATCGTCGAACTGACCCGCAACTTCCGCAACCGCGACGGCATCGCCACGGTCGCCGCAGCAGTCAATGACGGTGACGGCGATCGCGTGCTCGATCTCATCGGCTCCGGCCAGCTGGCCGACATCACGCTCGTCGAGCCTGACGATCCCGCGATCCACCGAGACGTCCTCGCCTGGGTCACCGAGCTGTGGTCGGCGGCCCGCGTTGGCGATGCGCCGACCGCGTTGCAGGTTCTCGATTCACACCGGGTGTTGTGTGCCCACCGTGCGGGACGGTGGGGTGTGCAGGGGTGGACGCGCCAGATCGTCGACTGGTGCGGTGAGATCGCCGGGCACTCGCCCGTGACCATCGAGCTCGCGGCGCCACAGCCCGGGATGCCGATTCTGGTGACCGCCAACGATCGGCAGAATCGGGTGTTCAACGGGGACTGCGGCGTGGTGATCGCGCAGGCCGGCGATCCGTCGCCGACCGTTGCCTTCCGGCGCAGCGAATTCAGCGATCCAATGTTCGTACCGCCGGCGCGGCTGGCCGAGACGATGTGGGCCTACGCCATGACCATCCATCGCAGTCAGGGCAGCCAATTCGATGCGGTGACCGTCGTTCTGCCACCGCCGGATTCTCCGCTGCTCACCCGGGAACTGCTCTACACCGCCATCACTCGTGCCAAGTCGCGGGTTCGGATCGTCGGAACCCCGCAGACCCTACGGGCGGCGGTCGGTCGACGCGTGCACCGCGCGAGCGGATTGCGCTCCTCCCCGGCGGGTCAATGATGGTGGAGTCGGCGGTTGACTGCGCGGACAACGGGGTGGCAGCACATTTCTCACAGATCGACGCCGCCGCGCACCAGGTCGCGGCGGATATAGCACTCGGTGCCGAAGAGCCGGTCACGTCGTTCGCGCGGCAGGTTCATCAGGCTCGAGATCATCTGACTGCGTTCCACTTCCGAGCGATGTGAGGCGACCGCCGCGGCCTTCTTCTTGACCCACGCCGACACGTCGAGTTCGAGGTCGATGCCCGAGGATGGCGTACCCGGCAGGGCGTACCGGGAGATCGTCGGGAAGAAGTCGTCGACGACGTCCTCGATCATCCAGTCGGCGATGGTGGCCATGTAGACCGAACGGATGCGCCAGGCCGGTCCGGTACTCCGATGGAGCATGGAAGCGCCCGCGGCATCGGCGGCCGCGAGTGCCAGCCGGTGCGCGTGCACATGATCGCGGTGCCCGTAGATGCCGACCGGATCGTAGGTGAGCAGGATCTCCGGACGCAGACGGCGGATGTGGCCGACCAGAATTCGCACTTGCTTGTCAAAGCTGACGTCGCAGAATCTTCTCGCGCCGGGCGCTGACACGGGGACCCCGTCGTCGGCGAATCCCAGCATGATCGGCTCGCGTGTCACCCCGAGCTCGGTGAGGGCGTTGCACAGTTCACCGTGTCGCGACGTGCCCGTCGCCCAGGTCGCGGTCACCACCGACACGTCGCCGCCGAGTTCGACGTGACGGGCGATGGTGCCGCCGGTCCATAGTGATTCGTCGTCGGGGTGGGCGTGCACGAGCATCATCCGCGGGACCGTCATCTACCGTCGTCACCTCCTCCGGGTCGGCGACCGGGCGCCGTCGATCGTGCGAGACCCTGTTCAGGGTACTGCGTTCACGGCTCGCTAAAATCCGACGTTGTCCCGGCGCGGCGCACGCCCGGTCGGGGATAGGTGATCCAAGAGCATGTGGAGGTCGTCGATGAGTACTGCATCAGAAGTCAGAGAATTTCAGGCCGAGACCCGGCAGCTGCTGGACCTGATGGTCCACTCGATCTACTCCAACAAGGACAGCTTCCTGCGGGAGTTGGTCTCGAACGCCTCGGACGCGCTCGACAAGCTGCGGCTGGAGTCGTTGCTGAACAAGGATCTCGACGTTGACACGTCGGATCTGCACATCACGCTTGAGACCGTGACGCCCGCCGATGACGAGTCGGGTCCGCGGTCGCTGACCGTGCGCGACAACGGCATCGGCATGTCGCGCGATGAGGTGGTCGATCTGATCGGCACCCTCGCCAAGTCCGGTACCGCGGAGTTGCGCAAACAGCTCGCCGAAGCCCAGAGGTCCGGGTCCGACTCCGCTGCGACCGATGAGCTGATCGGCCAGTTCGGAATCGGCTTCTATTCCACGTTCATGGTCGCCGACACCGTCACCCTGGTCACCAAGAAGGCGGGAGAGGCAACCGGTACCAGATGGGAGTCGACCGGGGACGGCACCTACACCCTCGACGAGGTCGCCGACGCGCCGCAGGGCACCGCCGTCACCTTGACGCTCAAGCCCGTCGACACCGAGAACCACCTGCACGATTACACCGACCAGGCCACCTTGCGCTCGTTGGTCAAGAAGTACTCCGACTTCATCGGCTGGCCGATCCGGATGGATGTGGAGAAGACCACCACCACGCCCGCCGAGGACGAGGGCGGTGAGCCGACCACTGTCACCACCGTCGAGCCCGAGACCATCAACTCGATGAAGGCGCTGTGGGCGCGCTCGCGCGATGAGGTCTCTGACGAGGAATACGAGGAGTTCTACCGGCACGTCTCCCATGCGTGGGACAAGCCTCTGGAGATCATCACGCTCAAGGCCGAGGGCACATTCGAGTACCAGGCTCTGCTCTTCATCCCCACCCAGGCGCCGTTCGACCTGTTCATGCGCGAGCGCAACGTCGGCATCTCCCTCTACGTCAAGCGCGTGTTCATCATGGATGACTGCGAAGAGCTGATGCCCGAGTACCTGAGGTTCGTCAAGGGTGTCGTCGACGCCGCGGACCTGTCGCTCAACGTGTCCCGGGAAATCCTGCAGCAGGACCGGCAGATCCGAGCCATCCGGCGCCGACTCACCAAGAAGGTCATCTCGACGGTCAGCGAGATGCGCAGCTCCCGGCCTGAGGACTACCAGACCTTCTGGTCGAGCTTCGGTCGGGTGTTGAAGGAAGGTCTGGTCAACGACGTCGACAACCGCGATGCCGTCCTCAAGGCGTCGGTGTTCGCCTCCACCCACAGCGACGAGGAACTGACGTCGCTGGCCGACTACGTCGGCCGGATGCCGGAAAAACAAGAGTCGATCTACTACATGACCGGTGAGTCGCGTCAGCAGATCGAGAGCTCCCCGCATCTGGAGGCATTCCGCGCCAAGGGGATTGAGGTGCTGATCCTCGCCGATCCGGTGGACGAGATGTGGGTCGGTGCCGGCCTGGAGTTCGAGGGCAAGCAGTTCCGATCGGTGGCCAAGGGCGCCGTTGATCTCGACGCCATCGATGGGGACCCCGACGCCGACGATGCCGACGACGAGAAGGCCAAGGACTTCGAGGGTTTGCTGACGTGGCTGGGCGAGTCGCTCTCCGATGACATCACCGAGGCGCGGCTGTCCAAACGACTCACGGAATCGGCGGCGTGCCTCGTCGGCGACGACTTCTCGATGTCGCCGCAGTTGGAGAAGCTGTATCGGGCCTCGGGTCAGGAGGTGCCCAAGACCAAGCGGGCACTCGAACTCAACGCAGGGCACCCGTTGGTCGTCGGGCTGAACAAGGCGTTCGGCGCCACCACCGATCACCAAGCGCTCATCGACACTGCCCGACTCGTCTACGGCATGGCGCTGATCGCCGAAGGCGGCGAACTCGACGACCCGGCCGCGTTCGCCCGGCTGCTGGCGGCGACGCTCACCGATTCGCTCGGCGCGCAGGATGAAACCACCGCGGGAGCAGACACCGCGGGGGAGTCGCCGAAGGGTGACGCAGAAGGGGTGACGCAGTCGGGTGAGTGAACCCACCGCCACGTGGCGTCGCCGGCCGGGACCAGGATTCCTCGCCGGCGCCGCCACGTTGGTGGTGATCGTCGTTGCCGTGGCGACGACGCTGGTGTTCACCTTTGGGCGTGAGGATTCCACGCCGTCCACCCCGGCCGAGACGGTCTCTGCCTTTCTGCGCGCGGTCGCCGACGCCGACAGTGCCGCGGCGCTCGCGCTGATGACCGAGCCCCCGTCGCGCGAATTCCTGACGTCCGATGCGTTGGCGCGGGCGCACGCCGTCGCCGCGATCACCGACGTCTCCCTACGCGAGCTCGGTTCGGGTGAAAGTACCAGCGGCTCAACGACTCCGGTCGCGCCGAGGACGCCCGGTTCCCGGACCCCGGCCGGGTCCGTCGATGTCGGTGCCGAGTTCCGTATCGGTGGCCATCCGGTCCGCACGACGTACCGCACGGTGCGCGACGGCCGGCGATGGCTGGTCGACGACGGACTCGCCGCGGTGGACCTGGCGCCGTCGACGATTCCCGGTCTGTCACTGCAGGGTCGGCCGGTCGCCGGGATCGGTACCGCGTACGTCTTTCCGGGCCGTCTTGTCTGGGGTAGCAGCAATCGCTACCTCGCCGTCACCGACTCGACCGACGTCACCGGGGGTGCGGTGGCGCCGACGACGGCCGATCCCGGCGTCACTCTCGGTGACGCCGGCAATGCTGCGGTGGACTCGGCGCTGCACGCCTACCTGGATCGGTGCGCGAGTTCGGCCCAGGCCGACGCCTCGACGGATCGGCCGGGATGCACACAACGCCTGTACCGTTCGGCAGAGGTGTCCTCGGTCCGCTGGCGCGCGCCGAGCAGTCTGCACGACCTGGTCCGGGAACTCGATTCGGCAACCCTCACCTCGGTATCGGTGTTCGGTGGGGTCACCTGGCAGGCGCACTACACCGCGACCTACGGTGGCGATGCGGTCGCGGAGGTGGACCAGCCTATGAACGGTGCGGTCGATCTGGACGCACAACCCGTCCCGACGTACTCATCTGCCGGCTGAGGCGCCGCCCGCAGTGGTCGAGGTCACGACGCCGCGTCGAGTGCACCCGACTCGGCGTCTCCGGGCAATGCGACGACGGCGATGTCGTTGGCACGGAACAGCGGTTGCAGTGGGACTCGTTGGCGTGCAGCACATTCGGTGACCATCGACGCCCACCCGCGGTCTCGCGCCGTTACCCCGTCCGCCCCCGGACGCGCCAGTAGAACCGCGAGGGACAATCCGCTGCTCGCGGCGATCACCTGACCGAGGTGCTCCATCATCGTGTCGAGGAGATGGCGATCCGGGGTGTGCGGCAGCGGTAACTGGTTGATCACGGGAATCATGTGCGTGCCGCGTTCGACAAAGGTCAGCCTCAGGGTCGGCTCGTCGAATCCGAGTGGCCCGATCAGGGCGCGCCACCGTTCGCGGAGTTCGGCGGCATCGTAGAAGGGCAGCTGCGCGACCTCGGTCGGCGGGATCGGATCGGTATCTGCAACGGTGCTGGCGGGTACGGTTCTGTCGGGTACGGGGTCGGCCGCCCCGAAGGCGGGCTGAGAGCATGTGGGACTGCGGTGATCGGATGTCATGGGCAGATCCTGCGCCGACGTGGACCTGTGGTGCGCGCTTGCATCCACACCTGTGAGTCCCGCCCTTGACGTACCGGGGCCCGCCCGGCGGGCCACGCCGGTCTCGAGCGCCGGGCCCGTGCCAGACTGGGCGGATGGGCTTACTCACCCCGCTGGCCGTCCGCATCGGCTCGATTCCTTGGATGCCGCGCTATCTTCCGCAGATTGTCAAGTGTGACAACGTGATACGTGCGGTGACCGGCGAGCGGTACGGACTGCTCGACATTGCCGGATTGCCGAACACGACCGTGGTGGTGGCGGGCAGGCGGAGCGGTAAGGAGCGGCAGACGCGATTGCTCGCGGTCCCGCGTTCCGGCGGCCGCTGGTTGATCGCCGGATCGTATTTCGGCGGCGAGAAGACTCCGCAGTGGGTCTACAACCTGCGCGCCACCGACTCCGCCGAGATCATCGACCGTGGCCGGCGCCGTGCGGTGCGCGTCGCCGAACTCCATGACGATCACCGAGCCGCCGCATGGCAGGAGTTGCGGTCGGTATGGCCCAACTTCGACATCTACCAGAAGCGCACCGATCGACTGATCCCGGTCTTCGAACTCACGCCGACCGACTGAGGCCGGATCGCGCAGGCACGACGGTTCGTCAGGATCCGGAGAACCTGGGCTTGCGCTTCTCGAAGACAGCCGCCACGGCTTCGGTGAGGTCGTTGCTCGGCAGGAACGCCGCGTTCCAGGCCGCCACATAGCGCAGGCTGTCGGCCTGAGACGCGGAGCGGCTGTGATCGAGCACCGCCTTGACGCCCTGGACCACCAGGGGTGGGTTGTCGGCGATCTCGCGGGCGGTCGCTCGAGCGGCCTCGAGTGCCCCCTCCGGGGTGGCGAACACGTCGTTGACGAGCCCGATTTTTTCCGCGCGGGCGGCGTCGATGTCCTTGCCGGTCAATGCGAGCTCGCGCAGGTGCCCCTCGCCGATGATCCCGGGAAGTCGGGCCAGGCTGCCGACGTCGGCGACCATCGCCACACGCACTTCACGCACACTGAACCTCGCCTCGGAGCTGGCATAGCGCACGTCGGCGGCGGTGATGAGGTCTACGCCGCCGCCGATGCACCAGCCCGAAATTGCCGCGATGACCGGTGTCCGACAGTCCGCGACGGCAGTGATCGATGCCTGCATGCGACGGATCGTGTCGTGGAAATCGCTGCGTTCCTTGGCTTTCGCGCCGTCGGCGAGAACCGCGCCGAGGTCACCGGCCATCGCCGCGAGATCGAGCCCGTAGGAGAAGTGCGCACCCGAACCGCGGAGCACGATCGCCCGCACCGCATCGTCGGCGTCGAGTTCGGCGACGAGCACCGGGAGCTCCACCCAGAAATCCGGGCCCATCGCATTGCCCTTGCCGGGGCCGATCAGGCTCACCTCGGCGATGTCGTCGGCGACCGCGACGTCGAAGGCCCTCCACTGTGTGTCACTCATGTCTAGCAGGCTACCGAGACGCTGATCGTGCGACTCACCCGCACGTCTGCCGCGGACCGGTGAGTGCAGCGGACGCGGAGGAGGGAATACTTCACCCATGAGTGGATACCTCAGCGCGGTCATCGACCCCGACGACCTCCGTGAGCGCACCCGCATCGCAGAAGATCTCGCCGATTGCGCACGTACTGGAGCGCCCGGTCGCCGACAGGGTGCCGTGGCTCGCCGCGATCGAGGGCCACAATGCGCCGGCTGACCTCCATACCGAGCCTCAACGCCTTGATCGGACTGCACCAGGAGGTCTCGGGTCGGTGGCTCGCGCTGATCCGGGAAATCGATCGTCGCCACGCGGGGCCGACCCCGTGATCGCCGCCATCTGTGACCGCCGGAATCGTTCCTGCTGTCCGAGATCGCCGCGCATGTGTTGATCTTTGCCGCCCACCGGCGTGTTCTCGTCCGGACGATGATGCGCGATCCGGGGGTCGATGTCTCACCCGATCACCGCGACCCAGACCCGATCATGTGGCACCGCAACCGAACCGGAGGACTCTCGTGAGCACTCGATTCCGCTACTACACCGCGACGACCCTCGACGGGTTTCTCGCCGACGACCACGACGACCTCGGATGGCTGCTGCGTCAGCCCATCGACGAGACCGGCCCCATGAATTACGCCGACTTCATCGGCGATATCGGGGTGGTGGTGATGGGGGCCACGACCTATCGGTGGGTGGTAGACCACGAGGTCGGCGGCGGTAAACCGTGGCCGTACACGACCCCCACATTCGTCTTCACCCACCGTGGCCTCGAGCCGGTCGCGCCGTCGATTCGCTTCGTCTGCGGCCCGCCCGCCGATCGACGGCAGACCCTCCTCGACGCCGCTGCCGGCAAAGACATCTGGGTTGTCGGGGGAGGGGATCTGGCGGCTCAATTCGCGGAGGCCCGCATGCTCGACGAGATCATCGTCAACATTGCGCCGGTCATGCTTGGCAGTGGGCGTCCGCTGTTCACCCGCCCTGCCGATCTCCGGCTGATCGACCACGCCCGCAACGCGGCATTCGTCTGTGCCCGTTACGAAGTGGTCGGGCCTGGCGAAGCCGGGTGAGCGCTGTCGGGAGCGACGCCAGCCCGATGATCAACAGAGAAGACCGCGTGATGATCGGGGCCGACGACGTCACCTCGACGTTCGGGAAGACCTCTGTCCTCGATTCGGTGACCGTGCGCGCCCACGGGTGAGATCGTGGCCATCGTGGGTGGTGGGGCCTTGACCCCGGATGGTGGAGACGGGATCGTGGCGGCTACGCCGTCATCCTCGTTGGCATCTGCCGCGCGGTTCCCAACGCAAGGGTGACCGCGCTGGTGTTCGCCGACATGCCAACCGACCCTGCTGGTCGGCCAGGAGCATGATGTTCGGGGAGCAATCGGGGTTTGCGCTCGGCGGTGCGGCGCGCGATGACCACCGAGCGCGGCGACCGGCGGTGATCGCCTTCCAGATGTTCGGACTTCTCTTGCTGCGCATTGTGATCCAACGGCCCGAGATCGTGGTAGCCGATCGCGGCGAGCGAGTGGCGCAGGTCGGTCCGGTCATCATCGACCATCTGAGGGGCGACTTCACCTGTGCGCTACGGCGTTGATTCGTCGGTCTCGGTGTCGCCGGGGGTGTCGCGCTCGTCCCAGATGAACAGGGCGAGGGTGACGCCCAAGAATGCTGCAGGTATCCAGGCCGCGTGGACCCCGATCAGCTGTGTGGCCAGCGCGCCGACCAGAGCGCCGCCGGCGAAGATCCCGACCACTCCGAGATAGATCGCGAGCGGCCGACGAGATTCCTGGTCGCGATCCACCGCCACGCCGTGTGCTGCCTCGACCAGACGCATCAGGTTCCCGGTGGTGGCGATGGCGACGTAGTTGTGCCCGGCGACGTTCCGGAACATCTCGATGTGCATCGCGGCGACGAAGGCTATCGGGATCGTCACCGAATAGTGCGGGGCGCTCGAGGGGATGAAGCCGACGATGGCCAGGATCGCCGCTTGCAGGGCGACGGTCAACCGGATCGGGTGAGGCAGTACGCGATCGAGCCTGCCCTTGCGGATGTGTACCGCCGCCCCGATCCCGACGAGGAATGCCAGGATCGGCCACACATGCGCAAGCGCATGCATCGGGTGTCGCTGAGCGATCTCGACGGCGAAGAACACCACGTTCCCGGTTTGCGCGGTGGCGAAGGCGCCACCGCGCGCGAGGTAGGTATAGCTGTCGAGAAATCCGCCCGCGCAGGTGACGAGGAAGGCGAATCGTAATGAGGAACTGGTCTGTACCGTCGGCATTGATCGGCTCTCCGACTCTCGTTCGGCTCAGGCGGTCCCGTAGATCCGGTCGCCGGCGTCACCGAGACCTGGCAGGATGTAGCCGTTGGCATCGAGCTCACGATCCACCGATGCGGTGAACACCGGCACATCTGGATGGGTGTCGTGGAGCATGGCCAGCCCCTCGGGGCAGGTCAACAATGCGACGAACCGGATCGAACGCGGCCGATACTCTTTGATCCGGTCCACCGCGGCCACCGCCGAATGTCCGGTGGCCAGCAGTGGGTCGACGATCACGACGTCGCGTTCCTCCAGCTCACGTGGCATCTTGAAGTAATACTCCACGGCAACATGGGTTTTCGGATCACGGTAGAGCCCGATGTGACCGATCCGCGCACCGGGCACCACCGTGAGCATGCCGTCGGCGATCGAGGTTCCGCCACGCAGGATCGACGCGAACACCAGCTTCTTGCCGTCGATCACCCGGCCGGTGGTGACCTCCATCGGCGTCGAGACGGTGATCTCCTGCGTCGGGATGTCGGCGAGTACGTCGTAGGCCATCAGGGTGGCGATTTCGTTGAGCAGCCGGCGGAAGTCGTTGGTGGAAGTGTCGGCTTGGCGCATCAGTGTCAGCTTGTGTTGCACGAGTGGATGATTGATGACGTGCACGGTATTCATCAGTGACCCCTTCTTCGATGGTCGGTGGACGTCTGGGTGACCGGGTCAGAACACCGTGCCATCGCTGAGGATGGTCAACGGTGGCAAGCCGCCCCGCAGCTGAGCCGCATATCGGCGCCCGGCGGCCCAGGTCCCGCCTTCGAGGACGCATGCAAGGGGCAATCCCGGGACACCGAGTTCTGCGGTTACCAGTGGTGCGAGTTCGTCGAGCAGAGCGACGGTCAGTGCGCGCCACTCGACGACGAACTCGTCGCCAACCGACCACACCGACTGTGCGGCATCCGGATTCACCGTGGCCAGGACTCCGGCATCGAGCAAGAGGCCGCCGTTGCGATATTCGGGCAACGCGGTCAGATCCTCGAGCCCGCCGACCTCGACCCCGGCCGCCGCGAAGGGTTCGAGGAGCGAATACGTCAGCCACTGCGACAGCTTGTGGAACGGCATCCATCCGTCGGTCGCGCCGGGGCCGTGGACGTCACGATGGCGCCAGCAGTCGCCCAGCGAGATGTCGTCGATGCGGTTGTCCGAGGGCCATATCGGGGCGAAGAGATCGAGGAGTGCGGTGAGGATGTCGTGCGCCCGGATGTCCCGTGTGCCGCCCCCGACGTGGTCGAACAGGTCGCCCGGCCGTCCGGTTCTGAACACCTCCGGCCGTGCCGCCAGCACATCGGCCAGCCGGGTGAGCACCTGCAGCCGACCGCCGAGACCGACGAGCGGCGTGCTCTCGGTGATGCCGAAAGCTGCCGACAGGCGCGCCGAATCCAGAAGGCGCAGACCTTCGGCGTCAACCCGTAGGGGCCTATCGGGGCTGCCGGAGAAGACGCCGCCGAAGAACGCGTGGACGCTTGCCACCGCGAGTCCCTCGGAGCGGGTGAACCGCTGTCCGGTGCCAGGCTCATCGAAGTACCAGTCGGCTCCGGCGCCCGCGTCGAGTAAAACACTCACCACGGCGAGATCGATGTGGGTGCGGGCACGCTCGGCGGCATCGACGTCGCCGAGTCGCGCGTCGAGTTCCGCGCGCCGATCGATTCCGCCGGCCTCGACGTGGCGCCACCGGCTGTGGAAGGGGATGTCGAGGTCGGGGTAGCGCTCGCGCGTCAGCGTCGATACGAACTCGACCACCGCGCCGATGCGGGAATCATTGACGGTGAAATGGGTGGATCGGCCGGCACGGGCGGAAGCGAGGAGATCACCTGCGCGACGCCGGATCTCGGCGGTCGAACGCAGAGCCGCGGCGGGTCCGGCGAGGGTGTCCACCGACGGTGTCGAGGACCGACCAGCGGGTGAGCTCATCGGTACAGCCCCCGACCCTTCACCTGGCGCAGATCGTCGGTGGTCGGCACCGCACCGCTGGTGAAATAGCCTGCGGCCGTCTTCGCGTCGATCTCCACCCGTGCATCGGCCGGGACGAGTGCGGCCGGGATGTCGACGCGCTCGCCGACCTCGATGCCCGAGCCGGTGATGGCGTCATACTTCATGTTGCTCATCGACACCAGCCGGTCGATACGGGTGATGCCGAGCCAGTGCAGGACGTCGGGCATGAGCTCTTGAAACCGCATGTCTTGAACTCCGGCAACGCATTCGGTTCGAGCGAAGTACTTCTCGGCGGTGTCGCCGCCAACCTGTCGCTTGCGGGCGTTGTAGACCAGGAACTTGGTGACCTCGCCGAGGGCGCGCCCCTCCTTGCGGGAGTAGGCGACCAGACCGACCCCACCGCGCTGGACTCCCTGGATGCATTCCTCGATGGCGTGGGTCAGATACGGACGGCAGGTGCAGATGTCCGAACCGAACACGTCTGAGCCGTTGCACTCGTCGTGCACCCGCGCCGTCAGTTCGACGGCGGGATCGGACAAGCCTTGAGGATCGCCGAAGATGTAGATGGTCTGTCCACCGATCGGCGGCAGGAAGACCTCCAGATCCGGCCGCGTCACCAGCTCCGGGTACATGCCACCGGTCTCCTCGAAGAGAACACGGCGCAATTCGGTGTCGCTGCAGCCGAATCGGTCGGCGATACCCGGCAGCCACCACACGGGTTCGACGGCCGCCTTGGTGACCAGCGCCGCACCGGTGGGCAGCAGGACCTCTCCATCGGGCTGCAGGCGACCCTGCGCGATGGCGTCGATGATCTCGGGCAGGATCACGTGGGCCTTGGTAATCGCGATCGTGGGACGAATATCGTATCCGGCGGCAAGCGGTTGCGGGAATGACTCGGCGATGAGTGCGCCCCAGGGATCGATGCTGACGATCGCGTTGCGATCGGCCCACTGTGGGTGTGGCCCGACGACGTCGGTAGGGGAGGTGTTGGTGAGGTCGGCGCGGTGCTCTCGCGACAACGCGCCGGAGGCGACGGCGAGCGCCCGATAGACGCTGTAGGAGCCGGAGTGCGTCCCGATCGCGTTGCGGTGGGCGCGGTCGGTGGTGGTTGCGATGATCGGCCCCCGCTCCTGGGCAGTCGGCGCACCCCAGGTGATTGCCGGGGCACCGGCACCGCCGCTGTGCGAGGTGAGGCGGATGTGCCCGGGAGTGCGCACCTCCGACGGCCGAGAATTCGCGGGCACGGAACTGTCGGATGCGGCAGGCATCGGCGACTCCTTTCACCTACCCCCGGTAATTCGGTGGTACCGGTGTTCCGGATGCCTCCGTCGGGGAAACCGCCAGCATAGCCACTGCCGAGGGCAGCCGCCGGGCGAGCGGGTGGTGGCATCGGAACCGACTCTCAGCGGTCTGCCGGGCGCGAGTGCACCGATACTGCGTAATTCTCGCCGGCGAACGGACGGCGGTCCCAGGTGGCGAACCTCACGACCGGTTCGAGGCCGGCGGCGTGGGCGTGGATGTCGTAGTCGGACAGTGCAAGACGGTCCGGCCGGAGCTGGAATCCGGCGACCAGCAGCCCGCCGGGCCGTAGCCGTGACGCGCACTGGTGCAGCACCCCGGCCTCGGTGCCGGGCGTGAGGAAGATCATCACGTTCCCGGCCAGGACAACGAGGTCGAACAACTCGTCGAGGTGGGCGTCGAGTGAATTCAGATCGGCTCGGAGCCAACGGATGTCGGCGGCCTTGCGGTGGGCGGTCGCCAGCATCGAGGGGTCGGCGTCGACGCCGACGACCTCGAAACCGCGGCGGCCCAGCTCGATGGCGACCCGCCCCGTGCCACACCCGGCGTCGAGTATGCGGCGACCACCGATCCCGCGTGCGAGATCGGCGACCAGATCGGCTTCGCCGTGGACGTTCTCGCCCGCGGCGGCCAGCGACGACCAGCGATCGTCGTAATCTTCGCCACGCGGCGCCGCCGTGCCATCCCATCGGGTCATGAGCCGAGTGTGTCACGTGAAGCGCCCACGTCACGGCGGCGGGACATGAACCAACACGCCCGTCGGTGAGAAACGTGTTGACTCCGCGCGCCCCGGACGATGACACTGGCGCAGGTGAATCGACGGGAGGTCGCCGGCGCCCGCGCCGGCCGCAGATGACCACAGGCCTGCGCCGCGAACGCCCGATGGTGGCGTTCGCGCGATGAGTCATATCCGCGGACACCCGCTCCGCATCCCCTTCACCACCGTGCGAGGTCACCACCCGTGCGGCCGGCCGTCGACGCCGCGCCTGCACGGCGGATCACCCTCGCGCGGTGCGCAACTCCCAGGAGTCCTCCATGCGACCCATGACCGAATCAGAGATCCGCGCATCGTTCGTCAACACCTCGGTGCGCGAACGCAAGGCGATCCCGATGCCCGACGCATTCGACACGATCCGGTGGGACCGGCTCGATTACCTCGGTTGGCGCGATCCCAAGTCACCCGCCATCGGGTACCTCGTTCTCAACCCCGCGCCCGACGCAGGTGACGACCCCGGGGCGGGCGGCGGTGCCGAGCCGACCGGGATCATGCTGCGTGCCGGCGCCGTCCCGGCCCGCACTCGACCGCAATGCGCACTGTGCGAGGACATTTCGCTACCCAGTGAGGTGATCCTCTTCGCCGCGCGACGCGCGGGTGCTGCGGGTCGCAAGGGTGACACCGTCGGAACCCTCATCTGTGCGAACTTCGAATGCTCGGAGAACGTGCGGCGCAAGCCGTCGTCGGTGATGGCCGGTGACGATCCCGAGCGGGTCCGGCAGCTGAGAATCGGTGCGCTACGCGAGCGGGTCGCACGGTTCGTCGCCCGAGTCGGAAGCCGGTGATCCGGTGACACACAGCGATCGGTGAGTCACGACGATCGGTGAGTCACGCGATCGGGGGCACCGACGCGACATGCGCGACGATGCCCCCGATCGGGTGCGATGACCGGTCAGGTCAGTGCAGGTCGTACCGGTCGAGTTCCATCACCTTGGTCCACGCGGCGACGAAGTCGGCCACGAACTTCTCCGTGGAGGTGTCCTCGGCGTACACCTCGGCCAATGCCCGCAGATCCGAGTTCGATCCGAAGGCCAGATCCACACGCGTACCGGTCCACTTCTGTGTGCCGGTCGCGCGATCGGTCGCGACGTATGTGCCGTCATCGGCCGGCGACGGCGCCCACTCGACGTCCATGTCACAGATGTTGACGAAGAAGTCGTTGGTCAGCGCGCCGGGCGTCTCGGTGAGCACACCAAGTGACGAACCCTGATAGTTGGCGCCCAGCACACGCAGACCACCGACGAGCACCGTCATCTCCGGTGCCGAGAGGGTCAGCAGGTTGGCCTTGTCGACCAGGTTGTACTCGGCGGGCAGTGCGTTGCCCTTGCCCTCGTAGTTACGGAAGCCGTCGTAACGCGGCTCGAGGTACGCGAACGACTCGACGTCGGTCTCGTCCTGCGAGGCGTCGGTACGACCGGGCGTGAACGGCACCGACACCGACAAGCCGGCAGCCTTGGCGGCCTTCTCGATACCGACGACACCGCCGAGCACCACGAGATCGGCGAAGGACACCTTCGGGCCGGACTCCTTGTTGAAGGCGTCGGCTATCCCCTCCAGGGTGCTGATGACCTGTGCCAGCTCGTCCGGTTCGCTGGATTCCCAACCCAATTGGGGCTGCAACCGGATCCGGCCGCCGTTCGCGCCGCCGCGGAAGTCGCTGCCGCGGAACGTCGCAGCGGCCTTCCATGCGGTCGAGACCAGTTGTGCCACCGACAGACCGGACTCGAGGATCGACGACTTCAACGAATCGACGTCGGCGTCGGAGATCGTCGGACCCTGCTGTGCGGGAACGTTGTCCTGCCACAGGTAGGTCTCGGCGGGCGCCAGCGGACCGCGGTAGCGGATGGCCGGGCCCATGTCGCGGTGCAGCAGCTTGAACCAGGCCTTGGCGAACTCGTCGGCCAGTTCTTCGGGATGATCGAGCCAGCGGCGGGTGATCTCGCCGTAGATCGGATCGAACCGCATCGTGAGGTCGGTGGTCAGCATCGACGGGTGGGTCTTGCCGTCGCCCTGGGCCATCGGCACCGAATTGGCCCAGCCGTTGTCCTTGGGCTTCCACTGGTTGGCGCCGGCCGGGCTCTTGGTCAGTTCCCATTCGTTGCCGTAGAGGATCTCCAGGAACGAGTTGTCCCACTTGGTGGGGGTGTGGGTCCAGGTGACCTCGAGACCGCTGGTGATGGTGTCGTTGCCGACGCCGGTGCCCTGCGGGTTCTTCCAGCCCAACCCCATCTGCTCGAGGGGTGCGGCCTCGGGCTCGGGGCCGAGTTTCTCGGCGTCACCGTTGCCGTGGGTCTTGCCGAAGGTGTGTCCGCCGACGATAAGCGCGGCGGTCTCCACGTCGTTCATCGCCATCCGGCCGAAGGTCTCCCGGATGTCCTGGGCGGCAGCGAGATAGTCGGGATTGCCCTCGGGCCCTTCCGGATTGACGTAGATCAGACCCATCGTGGTGGCACCCAGCGGCTTCTCGAGGGTGCGCTCACCGGAGTAGCGCAGATTGGTGCCCAGCCACGTCGACTCCGCACCCCAGTACACCTCCTCGGCCTCCCACTCGTCGGGGCGCCCGAACGCGAATCCCTTGGTGTGGAAACCCATGTCCTCGAGTGCGACATTGCCGGCGAGGACCAGCAGGTCCGACCACGACAGCGCCTTGCCGTACTTCTTCTTCACCGGCCACAACAGTCGGCGCGCCTTGTCGAGGCTGACGTTGTCCGGCCAGCTGTCCAGCGGCGCGAAACGCTGCATGCCGGTGCCGGCACCTCCGCGGCCGTCCTCAACGCGGTAGGTACCCGCGGCGTGCCACGACATCCGGATGAAGAACGGTCCGTAGTGGCCGAAGTCGGCGGGCCACCACGACTTCGAGTCGGTCATGACCGCCTTGACGTCGGCGACGAGTGCGTCGACGTCGAGATCGGCGAGCGCGGCGTCGTAGTCGAAGTCGCCGCCGCGCGGGCGGATGACGTCGGGATTATGGGCCAGGACACGCAGATTCAGCTTCTCCGGCCACCACTGGTTGTTGCCACCGCCCTCCACGGGTGGCCGGATGTGCATGGGGCATCCTGAGCCCGACGGCTCTCCGGATGGGGTCTGGGCCTCCCCGATGGGGGGTGCGGCTTGCTCGTCAGACACGACATTCCTTTCGGTGATGGGTGATCCGGGCTGTGATCACGGTCGTGACCCGGGGTGTGAGGAGGCTGCGCACTCTGCGCACAGACCCCAGTAGATGACCTCGGCCTCGTCGAGGAGAAAACCGTTGTCGTCGGCGGCGGTCAGACACGGGCGTTCGCCGACCGCGCAGTCCACGTCGGCGATGGCCCCGCAGCCGCGGCACACCGTGTGGTGGTGGTTGTCGCCCACACGCGCCTCGTACCGGGCCAGGTGGCCCGACGGCTGCAGGCGGCGGACGAGTCCGACGTCGGTGAGTGCCGCGAGGATGTCGTACACCGCCTGTCGAGAGACGTCCGGCAGGTCCGCGCGGGCGGCCTGGAAGATCGACTCCGTGTCGGCGTGGGGGTGCGCATGAACGGCCTCGAGCACCGCCACCCGCGGACGGGTGACGCGGAGTTCCACGGAGCGCAACATGCCCGCGAAGTCCGACGATGAGGTCACGACGCACAGTATGCACGCTTTTCTGGAATCATTCAGAACTTTCGCAAAATGAGACGCGCGCAGAACTGTTGGTGCTGGTCACGCGCCCGAAATGGGGTGCGGTGGCGACGCCGGGCCGCACTGTCCCGACCCCAAGGTGCATGACAAAGTGGAGTGGTGAACGTCGAGGAGCGAGGAGTGGGCGTGGTGCCCGACGCACCCCTTGACCCGATGGCCTCCGCGGTGCTCGCGGAGTCGGTGGCGTGGCGTTCGTCGTGGCATCCCGACGGTTCGCGCCACCTCGTCGACGGGGACTTCGAGTTCTACCTGCACGGTGCCGACGCCACCCTGTTGCGGTTCCACGGTCCCGACGGCGATCCGCGGCGGATACTCGACGACGCGCTGCGGACGGTGTCCGCCCACGGCGCGTCCGGTTTGCGAATCGCGATGGGATTGGGCACTTTTGCCGATCTCGACGACGCCGAGGTAACGCGCCGCGGCGGAACCCTCGTCGCAGTGGTCGACGTCGTCGCACGCGCGGTGGACGCGTCGGTGGCGAATTCGGTACCGGTGCCGACCGAGATCGCGGTGCGCCGTGTGCAGACCGCCGACGACCTCGCGCTGTTCGCCTCGATCTCCGAACGAGCCTGGGGGTTCGCACCACCGGTGCTCGCCGACCCCGGCTTCGACGTCGGCGATCCCACGACGCGTCTGTTCATTGCCGAAAGAGTCTCCAGTGCAGCGTGTTCTGCATCGGCGGAACCTGCCGGCGATCATGTCGGCGCCGGTGGATTCGAACTGGCGGGCCCGACCGCACGGTTCTGGGGTGCGGCAATCCTGCCGGCATATCGCGGACGTGGCGCCTACCGGGCACTGGTGGCCGCACGCCTGTGTGACGCGCTGGGGTGCGGTGCACGACTGGCACTCGTGCATGCCGAGCAGACATCCTCGCCCATCCTCCAACGAATCGGTTTCGCGCGGTATGCGCAGCGCCGGCTGACCTGGTTTCCGGTGCCCGGCCACGTGGATCGGGCGCAGGGGAGTTGGGCGCAGGGGAGTCGGGCGCAGGGGAGTCGGGCACAGGGGAGTCGGGCACAGGGGGAGCAGAGATGACACCTTCCGGGTCCGGGTTGGACTTCGACGAGGTCGCGGACGAACTGTACGGACTACCTTCCGGTGACTTCACCGGTCGGCGCAATGCGCTCGCTCGCCAGGCGCGCGGCGCGGGAGACCGCGATCTCGCCACGGCGATCGCGGCGCTGCGTCGTCCCACCCAGTCGGCGTGGTTGCTCAACCAGTGGATCCGGCGCCACCCCGACGGTGCCGACGAGATCACCGAACTCGCTGCCGCACTTCGGGATGCCCAGCGTCGTGCCGACGCCGCCCGGATGCGTGATCTGTCGGCCCGCAGGCAGCAGGTGATCGCCGAGGTGGCGGGCCGGGTGACACACCTCGCCGCCGATCTGGGCGTGACCGTGTCCGGCGCCGCCGACCGCGAGATCGTCGCCACGCTGCGAGCGGCCGTCGCCGACGAGTCCACCGCAACCCTCCTGTGTCGTGGCCGCATGGTGGCCGCCGCCGAATACACCGGATTCGGGCCCGCCGGGATCGTGGCGGTTCCGGCGCCCACAACCGCCGAAGAGGCGCAAGGCGATACCGGCGATGGCCGGGCCGGACAAGGTGAGGCCGAACGTTCCGCGGCCCGCGAGCACACCCGCGCAGAGCTACGACGAGCGCGCGAAACCGCGACGAGTGCGCAGCAGGGTGCCACCGACGCGCAGGCGACGGCGACGGCCGCTCGCGATGCTGCCGAGGTACTCGCCGCAGACGCCGATCGGTTGCGCGCAGAACTCGCCCGGGTGGAGCAGGAACTGGGTTTCGCGCGCCGACGCGCTACGGCAGCCGAGCATGAATATGCCTCCGTGGCAAAGGAATCGGCTGCGGCATCCGCACGCGTGGCGGCACTCGAGCAGGAATTGGGCGAGCTCGACGATCACTCGTGATGCGAGGTCGGCTCGATGGGAGTCAGACCGCGGGTCCCATGGCCTCATCCAGCACTTCGCACTGACGCTCGAAGAAGCTCTCCGACACCGCGGCCCGTGGCGCGAACATGTCGAACGCGTGAAAACCGCCGGGGACGGTGTCCACGGTGACCGGCACTCCCGCGTCCTTCAGGCGTTCGGCGTAGGCCAGGTCTTCCGCGAAGAACAGGTCACGGGTACCCACCCCGATCCACGCCGGTGGCAATCCGGTCAGATCGGTCCGGCGCGCGGGCACGGCGATCGATGGGTCGGCGCCGCCGAGATAGGACGCCCAGCCGAGCCGATTCGACGACGGGCTCCACACGCGATAGTGCTTCGGATCGTCGGACCCCGCCGTCGTGCGGTCGTCGAGCATCGGATAGACCAGCAACTGGAACACCGGAGTGACACTGCCTGTGTCTCGACCGGCCATGTCCCGGCATCGCAAGGCCAGCGCGGCGGTCAGTCCACCACCGGCGCTGGCGCCGCCGATGAGGATCTTCTCCGGGTCCACATCATCTTGTGCGGCAAGCCAATCGAGGCCGCGATGGCAGTCTTGGACCGGCACCGGGTAGGGGTGCGCCGGCGCCAGGCGATAGTCGACGGCCGCGACCGGAACACCAAGCCGGTCGGCGAACTTCCGGCACAGCGCGTCATCCTCGGCCGCGGTACCGATGACATAGCCGCCGCCGTGAATCCACAGCAGCGCGTGACCGGTTCCGCGTGGGTTGCGCGGGCGATGAAGCCGCACGCTCACCCGATCGCCGAGGTCGACCACCTCGACGTCGCCGGGGATGTGACGCGAGAGCGCACCCGAGAGCACCTGCAGCGGGCGCAGTGTCAGTGAGGTGACCACCGTGCGGGGCAGCAGCCGCGCCGCCAGCGTGAGATCGGGATGGAAGCCGTTCGTGTGGCTGTCGCCCGGATGACTGGCGTCGGGGTGGGTGCTGTGGGGAACCGGTGTGGGCATCGTGCCAGTATCACCCGACCCGCCCGCGGACGGCAGGCGTTCCGGTGGCAACGGTCCGCTCAGCGCGGCACGTACCGAGCATCGACGATGCTGTGGCGGACCGCCTCGCGCAGCCACTCGGGAAACTCGGTGAGCAACTGCTCGTACAGGTCGGCGTCACTCATCGCGTCGACGTCGTCGATCGCGAAGAATCCGGCGTTGTCGACGACTCGACCCGTCAGGGTGTCCAGTTCGGTGAGAATCCCGAATCGATTGCGCCCCAATCCGATGAACTGCCAGAACACCGGCCGCGACGACGCGGTGTGGATCAGCGAGCGGATCGCGGGCACCTTGGAGTGGAATCCGCCGTCTGTGAAGAACAGCACCAGCACCGGTTCGCCACCACCGGCAACGTCGAGGATCGCGTTCATGATCGGGAGTTCCTCGTTGACCCCGCCGATCTGCCGGTCGTAGTCGATCTCCGGGCCCAGCGGTGCGCCGTGGCGGCCCGTGAGATGGATGTAGGTGTCCATCCAGATCTCGGAATCGGCGACGGTGACGTCGGGTAACTTCGCGTATCCCGAGCCGTACAGGTATGCCTCGAGGTTGCCGTCGGAATCGAGTTGGGTCGCAACCGGGATCATCCGTTCGACGACGCGGTGCACGGTCTGTTTCTTGTACAGCTTGCGCATCGACATGGTCTTGTCGATGACCAGCACGACCCGCGCGGTGGCACCGGCGGCGCCCTTGGTGAGCAGTACCCGATGGACCTGCTCCTTGCGGAGGTTGAGTTTCTGGCGCTTTTCCAGCGAGAGTTTCTCCTCGCCCTTGACCATCCGGATGCCGGGTGTGGAACCCGGAGCAGTCGGTGTCGCAGAGACCCGGGTCTGGGATCTCGGGGCGTCGGGTGTCGGGGTCTGAGATGTCGGGGTGTCGTCGACGGTCACCCCGTGCTCGCGCACCAGAGACGCGAAACCGGCGTCCCACCCGGCAGATTCGCTGCGGACCTTCCACTGGGCGTTGCGCCGGTAGATCTCGATCAGCACCGCTGCACGTTCGGAACGCAGCCCCTGCGCCGGCGCGACGATGGTGTCGGCGCCGGCGGTGAGCGTGGTCTCGATGGTCGACTCGCCCAGGGTGGCGGGCGCGTCGACGGAGACGCCGATCGCGATGCGCTCGATCCCGTCGGCGACTCGTGTCAGGTCGATGTCGAGCGTGGCCGGGCCGGTCAGGGTCACTTCGGCGCCGGGACTGCGAGGATTGTTGTAGAAGACGAAGTCGGCGTCGTTGCGGACGCGGCGGTCGGGGCCGAGGACGAACGCCACCACGTCGAGCGCGGGTCCACCACCGGTGGCTGTACCGATCGCCACCGTGAGCCGGTCGGTCGACAGCGGGGTGTTCTCGCCGCGTCCGAGGATGCGTGGGGTCATGCCAGGTCCTCCCGTGGTGTCGGCCCGAGGTGGGCCGTCCGGTCACGACCCTACGTGGACCGCTCGCCGCGGTCCCCGGATGTCGATCGGTCGATGGAATACCGTCGCGGCGGTCCATGGTTGGCACGTACATGACCACCGAGACCGCTCCCGAAGCCTTCGATCCGCGCACACTCATCGCAGAAAGCTCGATCGGGATCCTTGCGACCATCAAGGCCAACGGCGTTCCCCAGCTCTCGCCCGTCACCGTCGTCTATGACGATTCCGCCGACCGCATCTACGTGTCGATGACCGAGGGGCGAGCCAAGACCGCCAATCTGCGACGGGATCCCCGCGCCGCCATCGAATTCACCAGTGCCGACGGGTACACGTGGGCCACCGCCGAGGGCACCGTCACGCTCACGGGGCCGGGGACCGATCCGGACGGACCGGACGTCGACGCCCTCGTCGAGTATTACCGGCGTGGGGCGGGGGAACATCCGAATTGGGCGGAGTACCGCAAGGTGATGGTGACCGATCGGCGGGTGCTGATGGAGTTGGCCATCACCCGGGTGTACGGGGCGAAGTTACGCTGACCCGCCGCCGGTGTCGGCCGGCCACGCGCGACGCGAGAGCAGGCGTAGACCGTTGAGCGCCACCAGAATCGTCGAACCCTCGTGGCCGGCAACCCCTAGCGGCAGGGGCATCGTGCCGACGATGTCCCACGTGACCAGGACCGCGATGACCGACGCCGCGATCACCAGATTGGCGACCACGATCCGGCGGGCGCGTGCGGCCAGGCGCAGGATCGCGGGCACGGCGGTCAGGTCGTCGCCGACAATGACGATGTCGGCGGTATCGAGGGTGACTTCCGAGCCGATGCCGCCCATGGCGATCCCGACGTCCGCGGTGGCCAGTGCCGGTGCATCGTTGACGCCGTCGCCCACCACGGCCACCCGGTGCCCACTCGTGCGAAGATCGCCGACCGCGGCCACCTTGTCCTCGGGAAGCAGACCCGCCCGGACGTCCTCGACTCCCACCCGATGTGCGAGATCGTGTGCTGCAGAAGAATTGTCGCCCGTGAGGAGGATCGGGGACATGCCCGTCAGCGCGCGCAGGGAGACCACCGACGCCCTCGCCTCACCACGTGGTTGATCGCGCAGTTCGATCAAGCCCACCGCTGCGTCATCGACCTGCACCACGACCGTCGTTGCCGTGGTGGTCGCAGCACGAGCCCGGATGCCGGCATCGGCGGTCGGTGCGGAGGCGTTGACGATCTCGACGTCGTGGTCGGCGACGCGCGCTCGAACCCCGTGACCGGGGATCGCGGCGAATCGACTGACCGGTTGCGGGGTCCATCCGGCGTCGGCCGCGGCGGCGACGATGGCGCGTCCGACCGGGTGTTCACTGTGTTGCTCGGCTGCGGCCGCGATCGCCAGTATCTCGTCGCGGTGCCGTCGACGGGGGTTGTCGAGTTCGATGACGGCGGTGACCGCGGGCGCGCCGGTGGTCAGGGTGCCGGTCTTGTCCAGTGCGACACAGCTGATTCGGGCCGACTTCTCTAGGGCTACAGCAGATTTCACCAGTACGCCGTGCCGGCTCGCGGTGGCCATCGCCGCCAGCAACGGTGGCATCGTCGCCAGGACCACCGCGCATGGCGATGCCACGATCATGAACGTCATGGCGCGCAGGAGGCTGGTCCGCAAGTCCTCGCCGAAGGCGAGTGGTACCGCGAACACCGCGAGTGTGGCGCAGACGACCACGACCGAATACACGCGCTCGACCTTCTCGATGAACAGCTGGGTGGACGCCTTGGTCGACGAGGCCTCGTCGACCATTGCCACGATGCGGGCGACCACCGTGTCTCCCGCTGCGGTGTCGACCCGGATGCGCAGGGCCCCGGTACCGTTCAACGTGCCGGCGAACACCTTGTCGCCCAGGGACTTCGGCGCAGGTAGTGGTTCGCCGGTGATAGACGCCTGGTCGACATCGCTGGCGCCCTCGATGACGATGCCGTCGGCCGGCAGTCGTTCGCCGGGCCGGATCGCGACGACGTCGCCGGGTACGAGCACCGACGCCGCAACGGTCTCGAGCGTGCCGTCGTCGGCAACCAGGGTGGCCTGATCGGGCGTGAGGTCGAGCAGTCCGCGGATCGACTCCTCGGTGCGTCGGGTGGCGAGATCCTCGAGTGCGCCCGACGTCGCGAAGATGACGATCAGCAACGCTCCGTCGAAGACCTGGCCGATGGCGGCCGCGCCGAGCGCTGCCACGATCATCAGCAGGTCGACGTCGAGAGTGCGGGCACGCAGGGCCCGCAGGCCGTCGAGGGTCGGCTGCCACCCGCCGCTGAGATAACAGCCCAGGTAGGCGACGGCAGTCACCCATCCGGGCCCGCCGAACACGTCCAGGATCGCGCCCGCTGCGCCCAGCAAGACCGCAACCAGTGCCCAACGGACCGACGACACCGACATCGCGATCGTGTGCCAGGAGCGGCTCGGTCGTACAGTGCTCAGCTCACGCGATGCCACCATTTGCATATGCAGAAGACTACACATGTAGATATGTACATGTAAGTCCCCCATGGTTGAATGTCGCCCATGGGACACGGAGTCCAGGGTCGATCGACCCCCGCTGCCGAACTCGACGCCGCCGCAGCCGCAACGGTCGCCGAGACGTTGCAGGCCCTGGCATCCCCGAACCGGCTGATGATCCTGACCCGGCTGCGCAAGGGGCCGTGCGCGGTGACCGAACTCGCCGAAGCGGTCAACATGGAACAGCCCGCCGTGTCGCACCAGCTGCGCCTGCTCCGCGCGCTGGGACTCGTGGTGGGTGAGCGGCAGGGCCGCAGCGTGGTCTACAGCCTCTACGACTCCCATGTCGCCGCACTCCTCGACGAGGCCGTCTATCACATCGAGCATCTGCATCTCGGTGACCGTGGATCCCGTGATCTCGCATAACCCCGCGTCGGCCGCAATGGAACTCTGCCCGCCCGTAGTGGAACCCCGGTCGTGATGGAACCCTGCCCGTGATGGATCACCGTCAGGTCCCGCTGTATCTCCTCGCGTTGATCGTCGGGGGAGTGATCGGCATCGGTGCGCCGGGCCTTTCTCCCGTGCTCACGCATCTGATCACCCCGGCACTTGCCGCCCTGCTCTACGTCACCTTTCTGCAGGTGCCCGCGAGCGGGGTGATCGCAGCACTGCGTGATCTCCGGTTCCTCGGTGCGGTGCTCGTCGCCAACTTCGTCGCCGTTCCGCTCGTCGTGGGAGCGATGTATCCCTTTCTGCCGGGCAACCAGGCGATCCGCATCGGAATGCTGCTCGTGCTCCTGTGTCCGTGTATCGACTACGTCATCGTCTTCACCGGCCTGGCGGGCGGCGACCGACGCAGACTCCTGGTGTCGACGCCCCTGCTGCTCCTCGTGCAGATGGTGTCGTTGCCACTGTTCTTGATGACATTCCTGGGTGCCGACCTCGCGGCGGTGGTCGACGTGGAGCCGTTCCTCGTGGCGTTTGGCACGTTGATCGTCATCCCGCTCGGACTCGCCTGGGCCACACAATGGTGGTCGTCGGGATATTCTCGGTCGGGACATCCTCGGGGGCAACGTTTTTCGGAGGCGGTGTCGACGACGATGGTCCCGCTGATGATGCTCGTGCTCGCCGTGGTCGTCGCCTCGCAGATCCCCACGGTCGGCGACGCCGCGGGTGCGGTGCTCGCCAGTGTTCCGTTCTACGTGGCCTTTGTCGTGGTGATGCTGTGCATGGGGCTCGTCATCGCCCGATGGGCGCGTCTGGACGTTCCGGCCGGCCGGGCGGTGATGTTCAGCGGCGTGACGCGCAATTCGCTGGTGGTTCTTCCGCTGGCGTTGGCCCTGCCCGCGGGGTTCGAGGCGGCCGCGGTCGTGGTGGTGACCCAGACGCTCGTCGAGGTCCTCGGGATGGTGGCCTGTGTGCGGGTGGTGCCACGGCTCCTGCCGATGCCGGTGTGAGTCCGCGCCGTGCCCGGGCATCTTCCTCAGGTCGCCGTCGATGGCAGCTCGGCCGACTAGAGTCGCGGTCATGGTTTCGACGACGTGGGAGCTGTCGGCCGCCGATGGGACGGTGACGGTGCGTACCGACGTGACGGGTCCGGCCGCGCGCACCGGCCACCGACTGACGATCGAGATGACCGAATGGACCGCGCAGGTGCGGTGGGCCGGCGCCGAGCCGGACTCGCTGACCACGCGGGTCGTCGTCGATTCGTTGCAGGTCCGCTCCGGCGAGGGTGGGGTCACGCCGATGTCCGGTCCGGAACGTGCGGTGGCGAGGGCCAATGCCCTGAAATCGCTCAAGGCGGGCAGGTTTCGTGAAATCGAATACGAGTCCAGCTCGATCATCAAGTCCGACAACGGTTATCGCGTGGAGGGTGCGGTGCGCATCCTCGGCCGCAGCCGTAGTTGCCCGCTGGAGCTGACGGTGACCGACGCCTCGGGTCGGTGGCATCTCACCACCAAGACAGCGCTGGTGCAGACCGAGTTCGGGGTCAAGCCATGCACGCTGATGATGGGTGCACTCAAGGTCGCCGACGAGGTGACGGTGACGGTCGAGGTGGACCGCCCCGCGTGACGTGCGTTGTGCATCGAGACGGTGCTTACCGGCGGGTAAAGTTACTATCCATTGTCGCAGTTACACGCTCGCGAATCACACCGATCCGATGCCCGCGGACCGGTGTGAACTTCTCGGTGTGTCGCGGACGTACTCGCGCGTAGCGAAATCATTCGTAAGAATCGTCCCCGATCGGTTGTCGGCGCGATGCACCTCGTGAAGAGATGGTGGCAGCGCCCGCCGGAGCCACCCCGCGCGATTCGGGTGGGGACGATCGTGGTCGCGTCCGCGCTCCGCGTGCGGACAATCGTTGGGTATGACAAAAGATGAGGAGTCGGTGATGTTCACTCGCATTGCCATCGTGAACCGGGGTGAGTCGGCCGTCCGGCTCATTCACGCCGTTCGGGGCTTGTGCGCAGAAACGGGACAGTCGATCGAGGTCGTCGCGCTGCACACCGATGTGGATCGCAACGCGACCTTCGTCCGTGAAGCCGACATCGCCTACGACCTCGGCCCGGCGGCCGAGCGGCCGTACCTGAACCTCAAGGTGCTCGAGCGTGCACTGCTCGAAACCGGCGCCGACGCGGCATGGGTCGGCTGGGGCTTCGTGGCCGAGGATCCGCTATTCGCCGAACTGTGCGACCGGATCGGCGTCACCTTCATCGGCCCTTCGGCCGAGGCCATGCGCAAGCTCGGTGACAAGATCGGTGCCAAACTCATCGCCGAAGAGGTCGGCGTTCCCGTCGCCCCGTGGAGCCGCGGCGCGGTCGACAGCGTCGAGGAAGCGGTCACCGCGGCAGCCGACATCGGCTATCCGCTCATGCTCAAGGCGACCGCGGGTGGCGGCGGTCGCGGTATCCGCGTGATCACCAACGACGACGACCTGCGCGAGGCATACGCCCGCACCCGTGACGAGGCCGCACGCGCCTTCGGTAGTGGTGTGGTCTTCCTCGAACGGCTGGTGACGGGCGCCCGTCACGTCGAGGTCCAGGTGATCGCCGACGGCCAGGGCACCGCGTGGGCCCTCGGAGTGCGTGACTGCTCGGTGCAGCGCCGCAATCAGAAGATCATCGAGGAGTCCGCGTCGCCGGTCCTGTCGCTCGAGCAGGTTGCCGACCTCAAGGCCTCGGCCGAACGACTCGCGGTCGCCGTCGGTTACTGCGGTGCGGCGACCGTGGAATTTCTCTATCACCCCGGCGAGAAGCTCTTCGCGTTCCTTGAGGTCAACACCCGACTGCAGGTCGAGCACCCGATCACCGAGGCCACCACCGGCTTCGATCTCGTCCGGGCGCAATTGCACGTCGCCTCCGGAAACAAGCTGGAAGGCGAGCCGCCCACCGAGCGCGGCCACGCGATCGAGGCGCGGCTCAACGCCGAGGATCCCGACCGCGACTTTGCGCCCGCGCCGGGCCGGATCGCGCGCCTCGAATTGCCCGCGGGTCCGGGCATCCGCGTCGACACCGGTGTCAGCGCCGGCGACACCATCCCCGCCGACTTCGACTCGATGATCGCCAAGATCATCGCCTACGGCCGTGACCGCGATGAGGCCCTCGGTCGTCTGCGCCGGGCGATGACCGAGACCCGCGTCATCATCGAGGGGGGCGCCACCAACAAGAGCTTTGTCCTCGAACTGCTGAGTCAGCCTGAGGTGATCGACGGCAGTGCCGACACCGGCTGGATCGACCGCGTCCGTGCCAAGGGTGGCCTCGTCGCCCATCGGCACTCGGCGGTCGCGCTGGCGGCCGCCGCGATCGACGCCTACGAGGAAGAGGAACTCGTCGAGCGGCAGCGCCTGTTGTCTACGGCATCGGGCGGTCGCCCGCAGGTGCAGCACGACAGTGGCCGACCGCTGGATCTAAAATTACGTGGGGCGACCTACCGCGTGCGCGTGGCGCGGATCGGTGCGCACCGTTTCCGCGTCGGCATCGAATCCGGCGACCATACCTACAGCGCCGACGTCGACCTGGAACGGTTCGACGAGCACGCCGCTCAATTGGTCATCAATCACGTTCGTTACCGCCTGATCACCGACACTCACGGCCCGGTGCACCTCGTCGACGTCGATGGCGTGACCCACCGCGTCAGCCGCGACGAGGGCGGCGTGGTGCGTTCGCCCGCTCCCGCGCTGGTCGTCGCGACCCCGCTGGAGGTCGGAGACGAGGTAGAGGCCGGCGCCCCGGTGCTGGTGCTCGAGAGCATGAAGATGGAGACGGTGCTGCGGGCGCCGGTCCGATCACGACTCAAGGAGTGCGTGGTCTCCGTCGGCACCCAGGTCGAGACCGGCGCGGCGTTGATGCGCCTGGAACCCCTCGCCGACGACGATGACGCGGACGCGGCCGAGGAGGCCACCGAGGGCGTCGAGCTCGAGCTGCCGTCGATGCCCGCCGACATCGAGCCGCACGAACGCTCGACCCGCACCCTCGAGGACTTGCGCAGCCAACTACTCGGTTACGACGTCGATCCGCACGATCGGACTCGGCTGCTCGATGACTATCTGGCGGTCCGGCACGCGGTCATCGAATCCGGTCGACGGCCGTTGTCTGACGAACTCGAACTGATCACCGTGTTCGCGGATCTCGCCGAGCTGAGCCAGAATCGTCCCTCTGAGGACCAGATGGGCGTCGAGCATGTGCACAGCGCCCGGGAGAATTTCCACACCTACCTGCAGAGCCTTGACGTCGAACGCGACGGGCTCCCGCAGTCGTTTCACGATCAGTTGAGCCGGGCACTCGCGCACTACGGGGTCAGCGATCTCGACCGGACCCCCGAACTCGAGGCCGCTGTCTTCCGTGTGTTCCTGGCGCTGCAGAATCCGTCGGACTCGGTCACCTCGGTTTCGACCCTGCTGCGCGAGTGGCTCGGGGAGCCCACACCGCGTGAGGAACTGCAGGACCGTGTCGGGGTCGCTCTCGACAAGCTCGTCTCCGCGACGCAGCTGCGGTTCCCGGCGATCGCCGACCTCGCCCGTGGCGTCGTTTACTCCTGGTACGGCCAGCCACTGCTGCGCCGTAACCGGGCCCGGGTGTATGGCGAGCTGCGCGAACACCTGCGTTACCTCGACGCCAATCCCGCCGCCGCCGACCGTGACGAGCACATCGCCGACATGGTCCGCTCCACCGAGCCGCTGGTTCGTCTGCTCGGCCAGCGGATGGTTCGAGGGATCGCCGACAACACGGTCATGCTCGAGGTGCTGACCCGCCGCTATTACGGCAACAAGGGCCTGCGCGAGGTCCGTGTGCAGGAGTTCGGCGGTGCGAGCTTCGTCATCGCCGAGCGCAATGGCCTGAGCCTCGTCTCGGCCGCAGTCCGGTTCGACGAGCTCGGCACGGTGCTCTGTGGTCTCGCCGAGATGGCGCGTGGGGTGGTCTCGGTCGACGCCGACATCTACCTCTCGTGGGAGGAGCAGCCCAGCGATTTCGACGCCATGGCCGATGCATTGCATGAGCGGATCTCCGCGGCCTCACTGCCGCAGCAGGTGCACCGGCTGACCATCGCGGTGGCCGGCAGCAACGAGGCGCTCATGCATCACCACTTCACGTTCCGGCCGTCGTCGACGGGCATGGCCGAGGAGCGCCTCATCCGCGGGCTGCACCCATATATTGCCCAGCGGATGCAGATGGAACGGCTGCGCAAGTTCGACCTCACGCGTCTGCCGTCGGCGGATGACGAGGAGGTCTACCTGTTCCATTGTGTGGCCAAGGAGAATCCGTCCGACGAGCGGCTGATCGCCTTCGCCCAGGTGCGCGATCTCACCGCGTTGCGCGAGACCGACGGCAAACTGCTGACGCTGCCTCGTGCCGAGAGCATCCTCTCGTCCTGCGTCGACTCAATCCGTCGTGCGCAACGCCGTTCCAACCTGACCTCGACCACCAACCGCATCGTCATGTACGTCTGGCCGCCGATCGACGGTGCCCGCGACAACCTGCAGACCATTGCCGACCACATCCGCGGCACCGCCGCCGGGGTGGGACTCGAAGAGGTCCTGCTGATCGCGCGCCAGCGTGATCGCGAGAACGGTGAACTGACGAAGGTCGCTGTCCGGTTCGCGGTGAACGCCGCTGGCGGCTTCGACGTGATCGTCGGTGAGCCGTCCGACGAGCCGATCGAACCGGTCGACGCGTTCCGGCAGAAGGTGTTACGCGCCGCGCGTCGCAATACCGTCTACCCCTATGAGCTGGTGGGATTGCTCGGCTCCTTCGATGAGTACGACCTCGACGACGAGCAACGATTGGTGCCGGTGGACCGGCCCAAGGGCCGCAACTCGGCGGCGATCGTCGCGGGCGTGATCACAACTCCCACCGACAAGTACCCGCAGGGCGTGACCCGGGTGGTGCTGCTCGGTGATCCGACGAAGTCGCTCGGTGCCCTCTCCGAACCGGAGTGCGCCAGGGTCATCGCGGCCCTCGACCTCGCCGAGTCGATGCAGGTGCCGCTCGAGTGGTACGCGTTGTCCTCGGGTGCCCGGATCTCGATGGACTCCGGTACCGAGAACATGGACTGGGTCGCTCGGGCGCTCAAGCGGGTCGTCGAGTTCACCCAGGCGGGCGGCGAGATCAATATCGTGGTCGCCGGAATCAACGTCGGTGCGCAGCCGTACTGGAACGCCGAGTCGACGATGCTGATGCATACCAAGGGCATCCTGGTGATGACCCCGGACTCGGCGATGGTGTTGACCGGCAAGCAGTCACTGGACTTCTCCGGCGGCGTGTCCGCGGAGGACAACTTCGGTATCGGCGGATACGACCGGGTGATGGGCCCCAACGGCCAGGCCCAGTACTGGGCGCCCAATCTCGTCTCGGCTCGCGATGTGCTGATGTCGCACTACGACCACACCTATATCGTTCCCGGTGAGCAGACGCCGCGTCGTGCCGAATCCTCCGATCCGGTCGCCCGTGACATTTCCGACTACCCACATGTGTTGTCCGGCAGCGACTTCACCACGGTCGGGCAGATCTTTTCGCCCGCGCACAACCCGGATCGCAAGAAGCCCTTCGATATTCGGACGGTGATGCGGGCCGTCGCCGACCAGGATCAGACCGTCCTCGAGCGTTGGGCGGGGATGGCCGACGCCGAAACGGCGGTGGTGTGCGACGTCCATCTTGGCGGAATCCCGGTGTGTCTGTTGGGCATCGAGTCCCGAGAGGTGCAGCGCCGCGGCTACAAGCCGACCGACGGGCCCGACACCTACACCGCAGGCACATTGTTCCCACAGTCGTCGAAGAAAGCGGCGCGGGCGATCAACGTGGCCAGCGGCAACCGTCCATTGGTGGTGTTGGCCAACCTCTCCGGCTTCGACGGATCGCCGGAATCGATGCGCAAACTGCAGTTGGAGTACGGTGCCGAGATCGGCCGGGCGATCGTCAACTTCCGTGGACCGATCGTCTTCTGCGTCATCTCGCGTTACCACGGCGGCGCGTTCGTGGTGTTCTCGAAGGCGTTGAATCCCAACATGACCGTGCTCGCGATCGACGGGTCGTTCGCGTCTGTCCTCGGCGGTGCACCCGCGGCCGCTGTCGTATTCGCCGGTGAGGTGGGCAAGCGTACGGCCGCCGACGTGCGGGTTCGTGAGGTCGAGGCCCGTCTCGCGCAGGCTTCGGGTGGCGACCGTCCCGCGATCAACGCCGAGCTCGCCGACATCCGTCAGTCGGTGCGTGCGGAGAAGATCAGCGAACTCGCGGCCGAGTTCGACTCGGTGCACAGCATCCGACGTGCCGTCGAGGTTGGTTCGGTCGACGCGGTGATCAACGCCGCGGAACTGCGTCCGCGCATCATCGCCGCCATCGAGAGCACCCCCGTCTGGGCCGGTGCGGGAGACCGCATGGCGACCTCCTGAGCGTCCACTCCGTTCGAGGCCGCGACCCCGCCCTTACCGATTACGGTGACGGCGGGGTCGTGTCGTCCGGTTCACGGGCCTTGGGTGATCCACGGGTGAGCTGCGGGTGTCTGTCTGCATCCTGAAATCGACAGTGACTCAACCGTCTGGCCGCGGGTACCGCCGCCGTCACGACGGCCGCGATGCGTTCCGGGCATTCGACCTCGGTAGCGGTGGCATCGTGATCGCTCGGGGTTCAACGATGTTGCGCGCCGACGACTTCGACGAGCACAGGTGTGAGGACGTGCATGTGGTGGTTCTTGGCATCTGTGTGGCCATGACCGTGGACTTCGACGCCGATGCCGAGGGCGGGCACTGGCCAGCGCGGGAATCATGTGCCCCCAGTTGGTCGCTATCGAGCCTGCGCCACCGTGGACCAGGACGACCGCCGTCCGCCGGGTCGCCGTGCTTCTCGAAGTACAGTGTCAAAGGCATCGCGTCACAGGCATCGTGGTCCTCCAAACCTCGTGCGGATACGATGCCGATACCGACTCGGCCCGACCACGCACTTCATCGTTCCCGGGCCCGTCATTGCTATCGTCGAGACGTGTCGCGCACCGAGCCGGGTCGCAGAAGGTGGAATCACAACATCCACTATCACCAGGTGATCCTTGATGCGCTTCCCGCGCATGCGCGAACGGCTCTCGACGTGGGGACCGGTGACGGGCTTCTGGCCGTCGAGCTGTCCGAACGGCTCGACGACGTGTCGGCGATCGACGCCGATGCCGCAGTGCTGAATCGGGCAGGAGGCGAAGCCGAGGGGGTGGAGTGGATACGCGGCGATGTGATGAGTTGCCCGTTCGGGCGGACCTTCGATGTAGTCGCGTCGGTGGCAACGCTTCACCAGCTACCCGACCTCCGAGCGGGTCTCCTGCGGTTGGCGGACCTCACTGCACCTGGGGGCGTTGTTGCGGTCGTGGGCCTGGCTTACTCCGCACGGCCTACCGACTACGTGCTCGACCTGGTCGGAATGCTCCAACATCGTTGGCTGTCGTGGCGATTCGGATATTGGGAGCACTCAGCACCCATCGTATGGCCCCCGCCGCACTCCTATTCCGAGGTACGCCGGTGTGCGCGAGAACAGTTGCCGGCAGTGCAGTTTCGGAGGCTGGCGATGTTCCGGTACGCACTGGTCTGGCCGAAGCCCGGCGCTGGGTAGTCACTGTCGGGTAGTCATTGCGTGCTCCACGAGCGGTGGCCCAGATCGCCAGATCATTTTCTCCTCGAGCGAAACAGTCGAATGCCGAATCCCAATGCTGAAAAGGAAGTTCCAGTGAGCTACGACCTCTACGTTCTCCCGTGGCACTTGGCCACCGATGCTGCGTCGGCTGAACAGGCAATGCAGGTGGACTTCGGGACCGATCCAGATACTTGCGCTCACTCGATGGGATCGCCACTCACGGATCTGGTCACCCAGATTGTCGAAGGCCAGCGTGAACGTGGAATCGAACATGAAACACCCGAGCCGATGGTGTCGGGTGTTTATGTCACTGCTTCGTGGGGGGATGTCGTACAAAGCCGAATGGTGGTGATACCTCTGGCTGCTGACCACGGCTTCGATGTCTACGACCCGCAGGAGAATCTGTACATCGCCACCGAGCACTCCGTTCCTGTGTCGGTGGCGCATGGCAACCTTGGCCGATTCCCGTTGCTCAGCGCGTGCATGCTGACAGAATTGGTCGACCGGTTGGGGCAACCCGAGCCATACATCGTCATCGAACGCGACACGGAGGTGTACGTGCAATCTCGCGCCAGGGACGACGGGCGCTTCGATCTGGAATACCGAGACGGCTCCGCGGATCGTCACTTCGCCACGATCACTGATGCCGATCGTCTTCCGGAGTTGCTGTGGGCCTGGACCGTGGGTGGTCCTGCCACGCTCTCCGATGTTGAATGGTCGAAGCTACGACTGTGAGATCGTCTTCGACAACCTGTGGCGCCAGGTTGCGGCGCCAGGTGCTACTGGCGTCGTCAGGCATCGGACGCTTTTGCCGAAGTTGAACGCTTTTGCACTCCATCGCCCGAGGGTCTGTCGTGCGGCGATCGGCTCCGGCCACATGGTGATCGGCTGTTCATCTGTCGTTGATGGCCCCGACGGGAGCATGTTCACGCTGTAGATGAGTCTGTTGTTCGGTGATCTTGTCGAGCTCAGGGAGCGGGTATGACGCCGGAGAACCCGGATGTCGAGGATTCGGGTCCTCGGTTGCGCCGCGGTCTTGGCTTGTTCGACGCGGTGATGATCGGCGTGGGGTCGATGATCGGCGCGGGAGTGTTCGTCGTGATGGGCCCTGCTGCGGCGGCTGGGGGGTCGGGACTGTTGATCGGTCTGGCGATTGCGGCAAGCGTGGCGTACTGCAACGCGACGTCGTCGGCCCGCCTCGCCGCTCGGTATCCGGCGGCGGGCGGCACCTACGTCTACGGCAGGCACCGTCTCGGACCCTTCTGGGGTTACCTGGCCGGCTGGTGCTTCGTCGTTGGTAAGACCGCATCGTGCGCGGCGATCGCGTTGACTGTGGGTGGCTATCTCTGGCCCAGCCATATGCACGGCGTAGCTGTCGCAGCCGTGGTCGCGATCACCGCAGTCAATTACCGCGGCATACAGAAATCAGCTCTTCTCACCAGGGTCGTCGTCGCGGTGGTACTCGCCGTGCTGGCCGCGGTGGTGGTCAGCGTGGCAGTGTCGTCGTCGGCAGACCCGGCCCGCCTTGCCCTTGTCGACGATGTTTCTGTCGGAGAGGTACTGCAAGCTGCCGGGTTGTTGTTTTTCGCGTTCGCCGGGTACGCCCGCGTCGCCACCTTGGGGGAGGAGGTCGGTGACCCCGCACGCGTTATCCCACTGGCCATTCCGATCGCACTCGGTATCAGTTTGATCGTCTATGCGGCGGTGGCAGTGGCCGGACTCGCGGCTCTCGGCCCAGCGGGGCTGGCGTCGGCGACGGCTCCGCTTATCGACACCGTTCGGTCGGTCAACGCGGACTGGCTGGTCTCGGTGGTGCGGTTCGGAGCTGCGATCGCAGCGCTCGGTTCGCTTGCTGCGCTTCTCCTGGGCGTCTCGCGCACCGTGCTGGCCATGGCACGTGACCGTCACCTACCGAGTGCTTTGGCCGCAATTCATGACCGATTCGGTGTCCCGCATCGTGCCGAGGTGGCCGTGGCCGTCGTGGTTGCCGTCGTTGCGGGATTCGCGGATGTGCGTGACGCGATTGGCTTTTCGTCGTTTGGCGTTCTGATCTACTACCTGATCGCGAATGCCGCGGCATGGACGCTCTCGCCCCAAGAGGGGCGTCCGCCGCGGGTGATTCCCATGGTGGGCGCAATTGGTGCGCTTGTGCTGGCGGTGTGTTTGCCTGTCGCGTCGGTGGTGTCCGGTGCGGCCGTCCTGATGGGCGGCACGATCGTCTACCTTGTCAGCGCCCGGCGTCGAGCTCGAGTCTGAGTTGTTCCGGTGGCACCCACGTGTCCACCGGAGCCCGCCGATCCGGTAGGGCAATGATGAAGGTGTGAACGATGTCGGCAATGCGGTGGTGCGGATCGGACCGGTGCTCGGGGTTGTGGTGGTTGTACTGGTGGTTGGCGCAGCACTGCTGAACTACTTCGGCGCCACCGGACACACGCGGCAGGTGGTGATTGCGGCCATACGGGCAGCCGGACAGCTGGCCGCCATCGCCGTAGTCCTCGCCGTGGTGATCGGCACGCTGTGGGCCTCGACGCTGTTCGTGGCAGTCATGGCGACGGTGGCCGCGGCGACGTCGGCCGGCCGGATCGGCGGTCGTCGTGCGCCGATCCGGGCCATTGGCAGCACGTTATGGTGTTTACTGCCGGTTGCGGTGCCGACGATCGTCGTGGTGGCCGGCATCGTCGCGCTCGGGGTGCTCCCGGCCACTGGTCTGGCGATCATCCCCACTGCCGGAATCATGTTCGGTGGTGCCATGAACACCACGTCGTTCGCGGGCCGTCGCGCTCACGACGAACTCACCACCCGGCGAGGCGAAGTCGATGCCGCGCTGTCATTGGGTTTCGTGCCGCGCGAGGCCAGGATGGAGATCAGCCGCAGCGCCGCAGCGACTGCGCTGATCCCCGGTATCGACCAGACGCGCTCGGTTGGGCTGGTCACCATTCCGGGCGCGTTCGTCGGCATGGTCTTGGGCGGCGCGTCGGTCACCACTGCGGCGATCATGCAGTTGTTCGTGCTGATCTCGTTGCTGGTCGTAAGCGCCTTCGCGGTTGTAGTCACCACCGAACTCGTTGCCCGCGGAACGCTCTGATCGGTCACCACGCAAGGTGAGGTGTGTTGTCTCCGAGGCGATCTAGAGCTTTCGCGGATGATCCGTGCAGGCAATGTCGTCCAAGCCGACGGAATCCGCAGAGCAGCTTCACGCGCCAGCGATGCTCGATCCATACGCGTGAGGACTTCGATCAGTGTCGCGCTGGCAGTGGCAGGCGCACGATCAAGTTGTTCGGCGGGTACAGGATCATCGCCGCCGCGAGCTCACGAGCCGGTCCCCGGAGCGCTCGATGGACGTTCAGTAGATTCCGCCGTCATCGACGACATCCAGTGCTCGCGCCAACCCACAGTACTGTCGGTGACTTCGAGTAGCTGTTCTAGCTTGTTTGTATAATCAATACTTGAGAATATAAAGTGAGCACTGAAGATGGGGGAGGCCGACCATGACCGCTGGAGAACGGCCCGTTTGGGTCGACGACGAGCTGTTTCCTTTTGACAGCCGGTTCGTCGAAATCGATGGCAATGTAGTCCACTACGTGGACGAGGGGAGCGGGCCGACCCTGCTCATGCTCCACGGAAATCCGACCTGGTCGTTCTTGTGGCGCGATGTGATCCGAATTCTCCGAGGCAACTTCCGATGCGTCGCCCTGGACTACCCGGGCTTTGGCCTGTCCACCGCGAAACCTGGATACCGCTTTCGGCCCGAGGAGCACGCCGATGTCGTTGCCGCGTTCGTCGAAGCGCTGAGCATCAAGAGTGCCACGCTCGTCGCCCAGGACTGGGGTGGACCGATTGGACTGGGGGCCGAGCGGCGTCATCCGGGAACATTCGATCGGCTGGTTCTTGCCGACACCTGGGCGTGGCCAACGAATGGAGATTTCTACTTCGAAGCGTTCTCCCGCATTGCAGGCTCCTATCCGCTTCGTGCCCTGGCACACCGCTTCGGCCTTGTCGTCGATCTCCTTGTTCCGGCCGGCCACCGGCGCCGCGCGCCCACCGAGGCCGAGATGACGCACTATCGACGAGCTCAAGACACTCCCCGGCGGCGACGGGGGTCAGCAATTCTGCCCCGCTGCATCACGGCGAGCCGCGAGTTTTTCACCGCCGTCGAGTCGACTCTCGGCGACGTCTCCGACTTGCCGACTCTCATCCTGTGGGGCGGTGCAGACCGGGTGTTCCGAGATGTCGAGAGAAGGCGACTGGAGGCGGCGCTTCCGCATCACCGGACGGTCATCGTCGACGGCGCCGGCCTCTACGTCGCGTCCGATGCCCCGGACGAGTTCGCTGCGGCGATCGTTGAGTGGTCGGCCGAACTTGGCCGAGTCGATCCATGTTGAGTGTCCGGCATCTAGCCCAGGCTGAGCGTCGCAGCTTTGCGGTCTTCTTGCGTGAGTTGAGCGATGACGACTGGCAGGCACCGTCGTTGTGCGCGGGGTGGACGGTGCACGACGTCGGGTCAAGTCCTTCGGAGTGGTGTACAGGTTGATCTGGAGTGTTCCCGCTTTTGTGGACACGGTTTAAGCGGAGAGTTCCGCCGGACTCCTATATCCTAACTCGTATTCCACGGGCGTCGAATAGTTCAGTGTGGAATGCCTGCGCTTGCGATTGTAGTAGGTTTCAATCCAATCGAATGTTTCGGACTTGACTCGTTCGATCGTGGGCCACGGCTTGGTATGGACCAATTCCTTTTTGAACGAGGCGAAGAAAGATTCCGATACAGCATTATCGTAACAAATCCCGATACGCCCCAGAGAGCGTCGGACCTTGTTTTTCCGGCAGAATGCGTCGAACTCTTTCGACGTGTATTGGGTACCGCGGTCGGAATGAAAGATCACCCCGGCCGCAGGCCGGCGATGGGTGATCGCCATCGTCAACGCGTCGGTGACCAG
>NZ_RKMH01000013.1 GCF_003797185.1 Gordonia oryzae | reverse complement strand
GCCGCGCGGCCCCGGGCGGCGCGGGGGGGGCCCCGGGCGCGTGCGCGCCCCCGCGGGGGGGGGGGGGGGGGGGGGGGGGGGGGGGGGGGGGGGGGGGGGGGGGGCGTCGACCGCTCCGGCAGCGGTTCGCCTGAGGTGACGCCAGGGCGTGCTCACGGTAACCAGCGGCATCGGCACGACGACGAGCGTCGGCACATCGCGCCCCGCGGCGGTGGTGATCGCCGCTTCGGGCTCCTCCGGTGACTCGGCCCGAACCCCTTGTGCGCCATACGCGGTAGCGAGGGCGGCGAAGCCGGGATTGTGCGAATCCGCGCCGACGGCGTGGCCGTAGCGGCGGATCTGATCGGCCTCGACGTTGCCGAAGGCTGCGTCGTCGAAGACGATCACCACGACGCCGAGCCGATACTGGACCGCGGCTAGGCCTGCACCCGGAGGATCTGGTGGTGTGGTCGGAGCAATCCGGGCGGCCGCTGCCGGAGGCGTGAGCCGGTTCGCGTCCTCCCGACCGACACCGCGTCGGAGCCCGACACATCCGCACCGACGGGAATCGCCCCGCAGACCTGGTGTCCGCGGGGCGATTCCCGTGTTCAATGCCGGCCGGGGGAGATGACATCACCGGCCGTGCGACTCACTTCAGTTCGGCGCTGCTTTTCCCGAGCACCCGGCGGGCGATGATGAGTTGCTGGATCTGCTGGGTGCCCTCGAAGATGTCGAGGATTTTCGAGTCGCGGGCCCATTTCTCGAGCAGCAGGCGCTCGGAATAGCCTGGCGTACCGGCCAATTCGACGGCCTTGTTGGTGACGTCGGTACCCGTACGGCCGGCCTTGGCCTTGGCCATCGAGGCCTCCAACGAGTTGGGCTGCTTGTTGTCGGCCATCCAGCACGCCCGCATGGTCAGCAGATACGCTGCCTCCCAATCGGATTCCATTCGGATGAATTCGGCTGCCGCGGCATGCTGATCGGCGGCGGGACGATCGTAGTCGATCTCGATGCCCGCGTCTTCCAGGATGCGACGCAGCTCTTCGAGTGCGGCCCGCGCGACCCCGACGGCCATCCCCGCGACGAGGGGCCGCGTGTTGTCGAAGGTCTGCATGACCCCGCCGAAGCCCTTCTTCGTGTCGACTTCGGGGCTGCCGAGCAGGTTCTCCTTGGGGATACGGCAGTTCTCGAACCGGATCACCGCGGTGTCGGAGACCCGGATGCCTAGTTTGTGCTCCAACCGGACCACCTCGACACCGGGATGCTCGCGCGGCACCACGAAGCTTTTGATCGCGGCCCGGCCGAGGCTCCTGTCGACGGTCGCCCACACCACGATGTGGCTCGCGCGTGAGCCCGCGGTGACGAAGATCTTCTCGCCGTTGATGACGTACTCGTCGCCGTCGAGGGTGGCGGTGGTGGTGACTGCGGCCGAGTCCGAGCCGAAGCTGGGTTCGGTGATGGCCATCGCCGCCCACACCTTGCCGAAGCGCTCAAGCTGCTCGTCGGTCGCGACCGCGGCGATCGCCGAATTGCCCAGTCCCTGATAGGGGATCGACAACATGAGCCCCACATCGCCCCAGGAGGTCTCCATCACGTTGACCACCGACTGCATGTTGCCCCCGTTGACCACGACGCCCTCGGGACGCTCCTTGCCCTTGTCCTTACTCCGCCCGGCATCGGCGCCGGCGCCTGCCTGACCGGTCTCGGCCAGACCGTCGTACAGGCTCGCCAGGGTATCGAGCTCGACCGGGTAATCGTGTTCGCGCAGATCGTATTTGCGTGAGATGGGACGGAAGATCTCCGCCGCGGCCTGGTGGGCCTGATCGATGGTGACGCCGAGTTTCTTCGGTAGTTCCAGATTGATGCTCATGACTGTGTCCTCGATTCCCGGGTCGCCTTACAGGACGACGATGCCCTCGCCGATACCTGCGCCACGCAGATCGCGGTACCAACGCTCGACCGGATGTTCCTTGGTGAAGCCGTGGCCGCCGAGTAGCTGGATACCGTCGAGACCGATCTGCAGGCCCTTGTCGATGGTGAGTTTGCGTGCCAGGGCAGCCTCGCGGGCGAACGACAGGCCCTGCTCGGCGCGCGAGGCGCCGCGCAGGGTGACCAGACGGATGCCATCGAGCTCGGTGGCCATGGTGGCGACCATGAAGGCCACCGCCTGACGGTTGGAGATCGGCTCGCCGAACGCCTCACGTTCGTTGACGTAGGGGATGACATAGTCGAGTACGGCCCGACCGGTTCCGGCGGCCAGCGCCGACCAGCCCAGACGCGACAACCGCACCACATCGCGATACGCCGCGAAGGCGGCATCGGGTGAACCTTCGCCGAGTAGCGCCGACTCCGGCACCGCGACGTCCTGCAGTAGTAGTCGACCCATGCCTGCGGCGCGCACGCCCATACCGGGGTCGGCCTCGACGATTAGACCCTTGGAATCGGATTCGACGATGAACAGTGCGGGCCGGCCGTCGAGTTGCGCACCGACGACGAACAGTTCGGACGACCCCGCCGCCGGTACGAACGACTTCACACCGTTGAGCCGGTACCCGCTGGGCACGCGGGTTGCCTTGGTCTGTAACGAGAATGCGTCGAACAGCGGGCGTGGCTCGGCGATCACGACCGCTGACTGCGGGACGTTCTCCCCGGCGAAGTCGGGCAGGTAGGTCTTCTGCTGGCTGTCGCTGCCGAAGTTCGTCAGGGTGGTGGCCACACCGCTCGGGGCGAGCAGCGGCAGCGCGAGACCCATGTCGCCGTAGGCCATCGCCTCGGCGACCAACGCGTTGGTCACGACCCCGCGCTCGGTGGCCGCGCCGTCGAGTTCCTCGGGGACGTTGATCATGGTGATGCCGAGTTCCGCGGAGCGCTTGACGATGCCCTCCGGCGCGGTGGCCGCGGCGTCGGCGTCGTAGGCGGCCGGACGCAGGATTTCGGTGGCGAACTCCTTGACCGTCTCGGCGATCATCTGTTGTTCGTCGTCGGGCGTGAGATCAAAGTAGCCCTTAGGCGTGGTCGTGAGGCGCTTGGCCGGGCCTGACCCGCCCTGCACCTTAGCGAAGGCGCGGTTGGCGGCGCCGAGGGTCTGGAACCCGGTCTTGGTTGCCTGGTACGCGATCCGGTTGAGGGGTTCCCGGATCTGGTACTTCTCGGCGAACTCCGAGCCCGTGACCGTGGTCAGCACGCGCATCGCGGTGCCGATGAAGTTGCGGGGATGACGGGTCTTCCCGACGGCGGAGGTGTCGCGGGGTTCGGTGTGAGTAGACATATTCACCATTTCTCGCAGTGGTTGACTGGGTGGGGCGGTACGGCTCCGGGATACCTTACCCGGCGGTAAGGAATGATCTTACTCATGGGTAAGAAGATTGTCACGTGTTGGTTCGCCGGGGCTCGTCGTCCCGGCCGTGTGTGCTGGGGCGAACAGCGGTTATGACGCGGTTCGCTGACATGTGAGGCCGCCGGGAGCACAGTGGAGGCATGCAACTCACCCACTTCGGTCATTCGTGCCTGCTGGTTGAACTCGATGGGGCGAAGATTCTGTTCGATCCGGGAAATCTTTCGCATGGTTTCGAGGGCATCACCGGACTCGACGCGATTCTGATCACCCACCAACATCCCGATCACTGTGACCCTGCGCGGCTGCCGGATCTCGTCGCGGCCAATCCGCGGGCGTTCCGATACGCCGATCCGCAGACTGCCCGGCAACTTAATGACGCCGACGTGGCGGGGGAGTGGACCCCGGCGCTCCCCGGGCAGCAGGTGGACTTCGGAGCGGTCACCGCCCGGATGACCGGCGGCCGGCACGCGGTGATCCATCCGGAAATCCCGGTCGTCGACAACGTCTCCTATGTCCTCGACTCGTCGCAGGGCGCCGGGCGGTTCATGCATCCGGGCGACTCGTTCTACATCCCGTTCGAGAAGGTCGACGTCCTCGCGTTGCCGGCGGCGGCGCCGTGGATGAAACTCAGCGAGGCGGTGGATTATCTGCGTGCCATGGCGCCACGCGTCGCGGTGCCTATCCATCAAGCCATCCTGTCCGACGCGGGCACTGGTATCCACTACTCACGATTGCGCGAGATGAAGGACGCGGCAACCGAATTCGCCGTACTCGATCAGGAGTCCGCAGCCGAGTTCTGACATGTGCGGCCGAAACGCCCGGGTGTGGCTCAGTCCGCCGCGAGCGCGGTGAGTACCTGTTCGTGCAGCAGTCCGTTAGTGGCCACGGCGTTGCCACCCCGCGGACCGGGCGTCCCGTCGAGGGCGGTGAATCGCCCACCCGCTTCCCGGACGATGATGTCGGGGGCCGCGAGATCCCACAGCGAGACCTCGGGCTCTGCGGCGATGTCGACCGCTCCCTCGGCGACGAGGCAGTAGTTGAAGAAGTCGCCGTATCCGCGCACCCGCCACACCTCGTCGGTGAGTGCGATGAACCTCTCACGGATGCCGGCCTGCGCCCACCCGGACAGACTGGAGAACGCCAGGCTTGCCGAGGCCACGTCGGCGACGCCTGAGACGGACAACGACCGGGTGCGGCCGTCGAACTCCGCGAACGCCCCCTGGCCTTGCGCTGCCCACCACCGCCGACGCAGTGCGGGTGCTGAGACCACCCCGACTGTCGCAACGCCGTCGACGAGCAGCGAGATCAACGTTGCCCACACAGGTACACCGCGCACGAAGTTCTTGGTTCCGTCGATCGGGTCGATCACCCATTGGCGCCCCGATCTCGTCGGCTCGCCGCCGAACTCCTCGCCGAGCACGACGTCGCCTGGCCGTCGGCGCGACAGGTACTCGCGGATCATCTCCTCGCACGCCAGATCGGCATCGGAGACCGGGGTGAGGTCCGGCTTCTGCGACACCTGTAGGTCGAGCGCCCCGAAACGCGCCATGGTGAGGTCGTCGGCGGCGATCGCCAGCTGAAGCGCGATACCGAGGTCGGAATCGTCGGATTCGGGAACGGGGTGAGACGTCACGCGCGAAAGCCTAACGCGGAGGCCGGGCCCGGTAGGGTGGCCGTCATGTGGATCACCGTGTCGATCGCTATCCTCCTGGCAGTCATGGCCGTCGCGATGATCAAGCAGATGCGTGGCCGCCGGGTCGGCGGCATCGGAGGCGGCGCCCGCGGCGCCGCCGGCTTGGTGCAGGGAACGATGACCCTCACCGGGGTCAGCGAGCGTCCCCAGGCCGACAGCGTGGGTGAGGCGTTCTGCACCGTCTCGGGCACCATCGTCGGTCCCGGCACCCGACCGGCCGAGGTGTACGGGACGATGGTGCTCGGTCAGGGCCAACCGTGGCCGCAGATCGGCTCCGAGCTCCCGGTGGTCTACAAGCCGGGGAAGGCTGAGACCAGTTGGCATTTCGGTGAACTCCCGCCGCCGCCGCAGGTCCCGGGCCAGATGCCGCCGTCGACGTCCTGACCGTGCGTCCCAGCCGGTACCCTGAATAATCGTGCATCCCGACGTGACCGCAGATCTCGAATCCCTCGACACCACCCTCACCACCGTGGAGAAGGTGCTCGACGTCGACGAACTGCGCCGTCGGATCGATGAACTCGAGATGCAGGCTTCTGATCCCGAGTTGTGGAACGACCAGGAGCACGCGCAGAAGGTCACCAGCGAGCTCTCCCACGCTCAGTCGGAGTTGCGACGGGTCACCGAATTGCGTCAGCGGCTCGAGGACATGCCGGTGCTCTACGAGCTCGCCGAGTCCGAGGCCGGTGACGAGCGGACCAGCGCGCTGGCCGATGCCGACGCCGAACGGGCCTCGCTACGGACCGACATCGCCGCGATGGAGGTCAAGACCATGCTCGCCGGCGAGTACGACGCGCGTGACGCGCTGGTCAACATCCGATCCGGTGCCGGTGGCGTGGACGCCGCGGACTGGGCCCAGATGTTGATGCGGATGTATGTGCGCTGGGCAGAGCAGCACGGCTACGGCGTCGAGGTCTACGACACGTCCTACGCTGAGGAAGCGGGCCTGAAGTCGGCGACCTTCGCCGTCAAGGCCCCGTACATGTACGGAACCCTCTCGGTTGAGCAGGGCACCCATCGCCTGGTCCGGATCAGCCCCTTCGACAACCAGGGCCGCAGGCAGACCTCCTTCGCCGAGGTCGAGGTGCTGCCCGTGGTGGAGACCACCGACCACATCGACATCGACGAGAACGAACTGAAGGTCGACGTCTACCGCTCCTCGGGCCCAGGCGGCCAGTCGGTCAACACCACCGACTCCGCAGTGCGTCTGACGCACCTGCCCACCGGCATTGTCGTCACCTGCCAGAACGAGAAGAGTCAGCTGCAGAACAAGGCGTCGGCGATGCGGGTGCTGCAGGCCAAACTCCTCGAACGCAAGCGTCAGGAGGAGCGCGCCGAACTCGATGCGCTCAAGGGTGACGGCGGTTCGAGCTGGGGCAACCAGATGCGTTCCTACGTCCTGCACCCGTACCAGATGGTGAAGGACCTGCGGACCAACGTCGAGAGCAACAACCCGACCGCCATTCTGGACGGCGACATCGACCAGTTCATCGAGGCGGGCATCCGCTGGCGAATGGCCGATGTCGAGGGCTGAGTTGCTCGCGGCGGCGAGTCCGCATCACGTCCTTGCTGCGACCAGTCCGCAGAACGTGACCGAGCAGATCATCGGGTCCATCTATGTTTGGCTGGTTACCGACGGGCTGCAGATGGTCACGTGGGTCCTCGGCGGTCTCATCGTTATCCGATTCATCCGATGGTCGGCGGCCAAGTACGCCGCGCGCGTCGACAGCAGCTTCCACAACAGCGACCTGATCGTCCAGACCGAGGACACCAAACATCGTCGGGCCCTGGTCGATGTGGTCGCGTGGGTGCTGATCGTCGTGGTCATCGCGATCGTACTGATCCGCTTTCTGGTGATCCTCGACGTGCCCATCACCGGCTTGACCGGACCGAGTGCGGTGATCGGCGCGGCCCTCGGCTTCGGTGCGCAGCGTGTGGTGCAGGACATCCTGGCGGGGTTCTTCGTGGTCGCCGAGAAGCAGTACGGGTACGGCGACGTGGTCAGTTTGATGGTCACCGGCGGCCAGAACGCCGACGGCACCGTCGAGGACGTCACCCTGCGCGTGACCAAACTGCGCACCAGCGAGGGCGAGGTCATCACCGTGCCCAACGGCCAGATCATCAAGGCCACCAATCTATCCAAGGACTGGGCGCGGGCGGTAGTGGACGTCCCGGTGCCGGCCAAGGCCGACATCGGACTCGTCAACGAAACGCTCGACCGGGTGGGCCGCGAGTTCTACGCAACCGCGCGTTGGCACGACCTGCTCCTCGACACGCCGTCGTCGCTTGGGGTCACCGACCTCGAACTGGACTCGATCACCGTCCGCATCGTCGCGCGGACGCTGCCCGGCAAACAGTTCGAGGTGAGCCGGGCGCTGCGCGTGTCGATCGTGCGCGCGCTCGCCGCCGAGGGCATCACCGTCGCCGCCGGGCACGACGCCCAGTCCGGTGCCGCCCCGCCGGCGACACTCGCTGACACCGTGAGCGCACCCGGCACCGACGGCCGTGCCGACCGGGACAGGGGAGCCTGATGGCCGATCGAGAACTGCCCGGTGACAAGAGCCCCGGTACCCCGATACCCGGTACCCCGACGCCGGGCCAGACGCCTGATGACACGACGGCCGCCCGCGAGGGCGAACTCCGCCACCCATTGCCGCACGACGCGCCGCCCACCGCGACACCGACCACCGCGACACCGACCACAGCGACACCGACCGCGCCGGCTGCGCTCAGAAGCACCCATGCTCGCCTAGACCCCATCGTCGACACCGACCAGATCCCGATCGTCACCGACGACGTCGAGTCCGATACCGGTGCCCGCCCGGCCACCGATCCCACACCCGCGACCGCGCATCGCCGTGGGTGGCGCGACCGGAACTGGAAGCACATCAAGGGCACTCGCGTGCGCACCGGCACGGCGATCCTGGTGGTCCTGTTTGTGGCGTGTTGGGCGATGTACTTCTACACCTCGCAGCGATACGCGCCGCCGGAGCAGCCGTCCACCGACCGGCAGGTGATCCGCACGAGCGAGCCCACCTATCGGGAGCCGACGACCACCTATTCGTCAACGACCTCGTCGTCTGTGTTCTCGTCGGAGTCGGGCGAGTCGTCGGTGCAGTCCGGTGCGTCCGGTGCCCGGGAGGAGCCTTCGACAGGACGATCCTCGGCGCCGAGCGGTGGTCTCATCCCCGGTTTCCGGCTGCCCTCCGAGACGACGACCACCACACCCGTCCCCACGCGCTGAGACGTGCGATCGAGGGCCGCAGGAGCGAGGTCAACGCGCCGCACGTCCGCCTGAACGGGACTCTCAGGCGTCGTCGTTACACTGGGTCCCTGTGATCACGCTGGACAACGTCACGATGAAGTACAAGGCCTCCTCCCGGCCGGCTCTGTCCGAGCTGTCCCTCGAAGTGGACAAGGGTGAGTTCGCGTTCCTCATCGGGCCCTCCGGATCGGGGAAGTCGACCTTCTTCCGGTTGTTACTCAAAGAGGACAAGCCAACCTCCGGTCAGATCTATGTCGGCGACTTCCACGTCAACAACCTCAAGGGCCGTCTGGTACCCAAACTGCGCCAGTCGATCGGCTGCGTGTTCCAGGATTTCCGGCTGCTGCAGCAGAAGTCGGTAGCCGACAATGTCGCCTTCGCCCTGGAGGTGATCGGCAAACCGCCGTCGATGATCCGCAAGGTGGTGCCCGAGGTCCTCGACTACGTGGGTCTGGAGGGCAAACTCGACCGCATGCCCTACGAGCTCTCGGGCGGTGAGATGCAGCGTGTGGCCATCGCCCGAGCGATCGCCAACCGACCGCTGGTGCTGCTGGCCGACGAGCCGACCGGAAACCTCGACCCGGAGACCAGCGAGGAGATCGTTGACGTGCTCGATCGGGTGAACCGGCGCGGCACGACGGTGGTGATGGCCACCCACGACCGGCACATCGTCGACGCGATGCGCCGTCGGGTCCTCGAATTCGACAACGGGCGGCTGGTCCGCAACGACGAGCAAGGCGTCTACGGCATCGGCTGAGCGACAAGTGCCGATCCGGCTCGCGTGCAGGTGATGCCAAGAACCGTCGGCCCATCCGCGCGAGCCCCCACGAACCAGAAGGACATCCGAGCAGCCATGCGAGCTCAATTCATCTTCAGCGAGGTCTTCAACGGCTTCCGCCGCAACCTGACCATGACGGTCGCGATGATCATCACCACCGCGATTACCTTGGGCATGTTCGGCGGGGGGTTGTTGGTGATCCAGATGGCCGACAAGAGCCAGAAGATCTTCCTCGACCGGGTAGAGATGCAGTTCTTCCTCAACGGGGACGTCTCCAAAGCCGACGCCAACTGCCGCAACACCCCGTGCACCACGCTGCGCGCCGAACTCGAAAAGCAGCCCGGTGTCGGATCGGTCACCTACGTCAGCCCCGAAGAGGGGTTTCAGCAGGCCAAGGAGATGTTCGAGGAGACCTCGCCCGAGATCGCCGACCAGATCACCCAGGACACCTTCTCGCAAGCGTCGTTCAAGGTCCGGATGTCGGATCCGGATCGTTTCGACGACGTCTATAACGCCTTCTCGGGACGTCAGGACCTCGGCGTCGAGGGCGCCCTGGATCAACGTGAACTGGTCAAACGGATCTTCGGGGTGCTCGACGGTGTGCGCAACGCTGCGTTCTCGGTGGCTGCGATCCTCGCCGTGGCCGCGATCCTGCTTATCGTCAATACGGTGCAAATCGCGGCGTTCACCCGACGGACCGAGGTGTCGATCATGAGATTGGTCGGCGCGACCCGGTGGTACACCCAGCTGCCTTTCCTCATCGAGGCGATGCTGGCTGCGTTCATTGGCTCGGTGCTCGCGATCGGTGGACTGTTCCTGGCCAAGATCTTCTTCTTCGATAGAGCCCTGGCCGGTTTGTACGGGGTCAACATCGTGCCTCGGGTGACGATCGGCGACGTGTTGTTCGTCTCGCCCTGGCTCGTCATCGGAGGAATTGTGTTGGCAGCGGTGACCGGATATGTCACGCTGCGTGTCTACGTTCGCGAGTGAGGAGGTGAGACGACCGACATGGTCAAGGAGAAGGGGCGCAATCTGATCGCGTCCAATCGCAAGGCGCGACACAATTACACGATCCTCGATACCTACGAGGCCGGCGTCGCCCTGCTCGGCACCGAGGTCAAAAGCCTGCGGGAGGGCAAAGCCTCGTTGGTCGACGCGTTCGCGACCATTGACGACGGCGAGGTCTGGCTGCGCGGACTCCACATCGCCGAGTACGGCAGCGGGTCCTGGACCAATCACGCGCCGCGACGGAATCGCAAGCTGCTGATGCATCGGCGTGAGATCGACAATCTCGTCGGCAAGATCCGCGACGGCAACCTTACCTTGGTGCCGCTGTCGATGTACTTCAGCGATGGGCGGGCCAAGGTCGAACTCGCACTGGCCCGCGGTAAGCAGGCACACGACAAGCGCCAGGACATCGCGCGGCGCACCGCACAACGCGAGGTCGCCCGCGAGATTGGCCGCCGCGTCAAGGGCATGTGATTGCGTGAGGCCGACCCCCACGCGCTCGCGCCGGTGGATGCCGCACCGCTGGCGTCGCGCAGCGGTTGTGCTTGTGACCCTGGTTGTGCTGGCGCTCGGTTGCACGCCTGAGGGAGACGACACCGTGCGCATCGGCGGCGACGGTCCGGCGATCGGCGGATTGCCGGCCACCGCGCCGATGGGGTGGAACAGTTGGAACACCTTCGGCTGCACCATCACCGAGCACACTGTGCGTGCGCAGGCCGATGCCCTGGTGTCCTCGGGCCTGGCGGCCAAGGGATATCGCTACGTCGTCGTCGACGACTGCTGGATGGCGCCCGATCGCAATGGCCGCGGGCAACTCGTCGCCGACCCCGTGCGCTTTCCGTCCGGGATTGCTGCCCTCGCCGACTACGTGCACGCCCGCGGGTTGAAGTTCGGGATCTATACCGGTGCACGCGAGAAGACGTGCGCGCAGTTCGGCGGAACCTATCCGGGGGCCGCAGGCAGTGGGGGTCACGAGTTCACCGACGCGCGCACCTTCGCCTCGTGGGGCGTTGATTTTGTCAAAGACGATTGGTGTTCCGGTGACTCGGCGCACGACGACCAGATCGCCTCGTTCACCGCGATGCGTGACGCGATCCGATCCGCCGGACGCCCCATGGTGTACAGCATCAACCCCAACAGCGGAATCGCCGGATCTGTCCCCGGAGCTCAATTCGATTGGGGCGGTGTGGCAACCATGACACGTGCCACCAACGACGTCTCGCCGGTGTGGACCACTCGGCCGGCCGGTGCCGATGCGACACCGGCATCGGGGGATCAGGGGATCCTCGACATCGTCGACGCCGTGGCCCCGATCGGCGCACGGGTCGGCGGCGGCAGCTTTGTCGACATGGACATGCTCGTCGTCGGTGTCGGCAATGCGTTGACCCCCGCGATGCAGCGCACGCAGATGTCGATGTGGGCAATGATGGCCGCCCCACTGATGGCCGGCAACGACCTCGCCACGATGAATACCCGCACCCGCGACATTCTCGCCAACGAGGCCATCATCGGCATCGATCAGGACGAGCGCGTGCACGCCGGGGCCATGGTCGCCGACAACCCGGAGATATGGAGCCGCGCTCTGGGTTCCAAGGGCCTCGTCGTCTCGTTGACCAACCGCGCCGACCACCCCCGCACACTGAAGGTGAGCTTGTCGAGCCTCGGGCTGGCCGGTGACTCGTCGGTGTCGGGCGTCGACGCATGGACCGGGCGCCGGTATCAGGCGAACGGCGGGGAGTTGTCTGTGCCCGTGGGCGTCGATGACACCGCTGTGCTGTCGATCCAGTGACGGGTTCCCGCGAGGACAATGTGCGGGCGAGTAACTGCCGGGCGAGCGCCGACGGAAATGGGAATGACCCGCGTGCGTCCGGTTGCTACAATGAACTGCTCGCCGAGCAATCGGAGGGCACCTGTCTCGGGGCTGATCGGTTTCGACTCTGTACGCCGAGGCGGGGGAAGCGTGTCGGTGCAGGCCAGAGACCACCGTATAAGCGTCGCGGCAACCAATTAAGCGCCGATAAGAATCAGCGCGACTACGCCCTCGCTGCCTGACAGCGGGCCCGTAGTCTGTCGGCCCGGACTCTGCTCCCCAGTCCGGTGCCGGCATCATCTTGGGGAGCTCACCGTTAGCACCGGTCGCGGGTGCGAAGGGGACAATCAACAGCGACTGGGATCGTCATCCTGGCTTGTTCACGTGACCGGGAGATCCGAGTAGAGACTCAGTGAACTGCACACGGAGAAGCCCCGCCAACCCGACGGAGGACCCGGGTTCAATTCCCGGCAGCTCCACCGGTAGCACAGCGCCCCACCTGCTCGCAGGTGGGGCGCTGCCGTTACTCGACGGTGTTGTCGCCGGGGCGGTTCAGACCTGGGAGCCGGTGTCGACGCGCCCCAGGCCCACGTTGCCCAGCCCCAGGTTGCCCAACACAGTGTTGATGGCCGCACGCATGTCGGTGACCTCCACCCGCATCAGGTGTTCGGTGTCGAGGTCATCGAAGTCGATGCCGGGGTCGGCGGACAGTCGATACTCGCGTTCTTCCTCGGCGGCTTCGACGATGTTGCGTACGAATCTGCCGTTGCCCGCCCGGTCGATAGTGCGGCGGGGTAACCCACTCTGATCGAGAGACTCCGAGTTGAATAGCGGCTCGCATGCGGCGACCAGGTCGTCGAGTGCCTCGTCGGTGATCACCGAGTCCCGATTCTTGGCGATGACCCGGGCGATCTGGCCGAGTTCGGACGGGGTGTAGGACGGGAAGCGAATCCTTTTTGCGAACCGCGATGCGAGGCCGTCGTTTGCTGCGAGAAAGCGATCGATCTCGCCGTCATATCCGGCGATGATGACAACGAGGCGGTCCCTGTCGTTCTCCATCCGTGCCAGCAACGTGTCCACGGCCTCCCGGCCGAACGCGTCGCCGCCGGACAGCCCGCTCTGGATGAGGGTGTACGCCTCATCGATGAACAACACCCCGTCCATCGCGGTGTCGATCAGTGCCGACGTCTTCAGTGCCGTGCTGCCCAGATGCTGACCGACGAAGTCCTCCCGTTTGGCTTCGATGACGGTGGGCGTCCTGAGAATGCCGAGCCCGCAATAGATCTTGGCGACCACACGTGCGATGGTTGTCTTGCCGGTACCGGGTGGACCGGTGAAGGCAAGGTGATTGCTGCGCGAGGTGGCTGCCAAACCCTTCTCTGCGCGAACCTTGGCGATCTTGGCAGAAGACTGCAGCTTGGCGACCTGGACCTTGACCTCATCGAGCCCGATCTGGGCGGCGAGCTCCTCCTGGGCCTCGGCGAGAAGCTTCGCGCCGCGCTCGGCCTGTTCGGCCGACACCCGTAGATTTGGATCGGGCGCGGAGTTGGGGTCCCAACGGTCCGTGCGGGACTCGATCGTTGCGCGGTCGGTGATCACCAGCCGGTACTTGGGGTCGTTGAGCGCAGCGGCATTGGCTTCAAAGTCGGGCTTCTCGGAGTAGATGCGTTCGAAGATGGCGCGGGCGTCCTCTTCGCGACCCATCTCGCGCAACGTCAATCCGCGGCAGAACTCGGCGTCGGTCACGGCGGCGGGGATCGGGCCCTCCGCAGCGGACTCCAGTCGGCGGATACCCTCGCCGAAGAGACCAAGCTGGGCGCAAGCAGAACCAACCATCAGGTCGGCTCCGCATTTGATGTACTCGTCGGCGAAGGAGGCCGACTTATCGAGCGCGGCAAGCACATCGGGCCATCGCTGGGTGGTGAAGTGCAGGATGCCGCGCAGGTAGGCGCAAACTTCGTCAGAATACCGGTCGCGTTCGGGCATGTTCGGCCGGTACCGGGCCAGGGTGTCCAGAGTGCTCTCGGCCTCGCCGTACTCCCCGTCGTCGATCAGCCCGGCGGCGTAGGCCAGCCAGATCTCGGTGAAACCCGCGAGCGGATAGTCGATGTAGAGCCCGGTCTGGAAGCGTCCGCCCAGTTCCCGTGGTGCCAGACCGAGTCGGCGCTGTTCACGGAAAAGCGTGGTGGTGGAGGTCCGATAGAGGTTGTAGCGCACCTCCGATGTGACCTCGCCGCATGCGGCCCGCCCCAGCCATGCATCGCACATGTCGGGGTCCCGTTCGGTGGCGCGGGTGAAGGCCCGAAGGGCGTAGGTCACGTCCCGTTCGGTCTGCAGCCCGTCGATAGGTATCCCCAGGGACAGCACCCCGGCGTCGAAGACCCGCTGCGCATCGCGTGTGTTCTGGCTCATACTTCCATCCGTCGGTATCGGATCTCGGGGTGGCGACGCACCATCCCGAAGCTGTTGGACACATTGGCGGCCAGCTCGAGGAAGGCCTGCTGGGTGGGTGCCCGCAGGTGTGTGAAGTCGATCGCCGCACCCTCGGCGAGGTGCTGGTCGAAGGGGATCATGTGAATCGAATCACAGCGTGCGGCAAAGTGATCGACGATCTTGTCGACCTTGACCTGGCCGGTTTGCGGGCGGGACGAGCTGAGGACGACGTGCGCCTCACGCACCAGGCGCCCGTACCCGTGGGAATTGAGCCAGTCGAGGGTGGCCGAGGCACTGCGCGCGGCGTCCATTGCCGGGGTGGTCACGAGGACGATGGCATGGGCGAGGTCGAGGACCCCGCCCATCACCGAATGCATGATCCCGGTGCCGCAGTCGGTCAGGATGATGTTGTAGTAACGCTGCAGCATGTCGATAGTGCGCCGGTAGTCGGCCTCGTCGTAGGCGGTGGCGGCAGCCGGGTCTTGTTCGGAAGCAAGGACTTCCAGACGACTTGGGGATGTCGAGGTGAGGTTGGACACCGCGGCGTAATGGTCGATGGGGCCCATGTTCAGCAGGTCGCGGACGTTGGCCGAGGTCCGGCCCGGAATCCGGTCTGCGAGTGTGCCGCGGTCGGGGTTGGCGTCCACCGCGATCACCCGATCTCCGCGCACCGCGGCCAACGCCGAGCCGAGACCCACCGTGGTGGTGGTCTTGCCCACCCCACCTTTCATCGACAGCATGGCGATCCGGAAGTCGCCATTGATCGGTCGGCGGATCTGATCGAGTAGCTGTTGACGCCGCCGGGCCGCCCGTGACTCGCCGGGATTGACGTGTCCCGAGGACACCGTGAACACGGCACGGCGCCAACCGGCTTGGGGAGCTTCGCTTCTGCGATCAGGCTGATGCGCCTCGTCCAACGACGGTACCGCGGTCGGCGGGCGCAGCGGATTCGATGGATGCGCAGGTGCAGGCCCCGGGGCAAATGGTGGCGCAGGGGCGTACGGTGACGCCGGGGCATACTGGGGCGCCGGGTCTTGCCCCGAAAAGTGTTGTGCGGGTGGCGGTGCGGGGGCTTGATGAGCGGGTGGACGGTGTCCGGGCCACGGCGATGACGGTGGTTGGTGGGCGGGAGCTGGCGGCGCAGACGGTGCCTGCGGAGTGGGCTCGGAGTGGCGCGGATGAGGCGCGAGGGGATCGGTGATCGGCGGCGCGGGGTGCGGCGCCGAGTGCTGCGGTGCGGAGTGCTGCGGTGGGAATGGTTGTGCGGTAGCGGTTTGTGGCGCAGAGGTTTGTGGCGCTGCGGGATACGGCACCGGGGTGACGGGCATCTGCTCGGCCCGCGGTTCAACCGCCGGAGCACGTGGTGGCGCGGCTGATGTCGGACGCTGGTCCACGGGCTCAGGGTTTGTCGGCCCATTGTTCGCAGGCCCGTACTCCATGGGCACGTGCTGTATCGGCACCTGTGCCTTGAGGCCCGTTGGTATCGAGCCCGAAGCTGTTGGGTCCGAAGGCGGTGCGGCCATTCCCACATGGGGGACTTGCTGCCACGGCGGTCGCGCGGGCCGACGACGACGCCGCGGTTCGGTCGTCGGTGCAGGTACGGGCGTGGGCTGCGGGTGCCGTGACATGGTCGGATGACGCACCGTTATCGCATCGGCGGCATGCGGATCGGTGTCATTTGAATCCTCCGACGAGGCGCCACCCCGCGTGTCCGCGGGCAGTGTCGGCGGCCCGGTGTTGATCGGGGTCGGGCTGTCGGCGGTGGCGGGTATCTCGTCGTCCGTGAGATATGCACTGTCTGTGGAGGCTTCGTCGTACTCGGGGATCGCGCCGTCTCTGATGTCGTTGTCTGTGGGGAACGGCGGGTCGTCGGCGACGATCGGGACATCGTGTGACAACTCGTCGATCGGCTCGTGGGACAGCGTCGGGATGGTGAACTCCGGGTGGGGTGCCGGCTCGGGCTGGGTACGTCCGAGTCGTGAGAGGAGTTGTGCTGCACGGGCTTCGATCTCGTCGAGATCATCCGAATCGGCCGCGGCCTCACCTGGGCCGCCCGCCGCATCATGCGGGCCGTCGGTGTGGGCATCGGTTTGCGGCTCATCGGGCTCTGTAGTTTCGCCTTCGGGCGAGGCCAACGGCATCCACATAGCACCCAAGCCGAGGTCGTCCTCGGACGGCAGTAGGGTCTGGCGCGGCGAACTCTTGGAGGGTGCGGTCTCCTCGGTGACCGCAGTGACACCCGAGCGGGCACCGAACGCCGCCAGCAGCGGGTTGTCGTCGTCGACGTCGCCGGTGTAACCCAGACCTGTCGACCTCAGCGGGCTCGCGCCACCGAGAATGCCCGCGAAGGGATTGAAGTCGGCGCTGGCGGGGTTGTCTCGGGGGCTGGCGGCGGCGGCCGTCGGACTAGCGTTCGCGCCGGGCGTGGAATCGGTCTCGGACGCCGCGTCCCCGGTGGCCGATTTTGTGTGGTATCGCTTGTTGCCAACAGTATTTGCGTCGTCTTCCGGGGACCCCGACAGCCACGCAGGGGTCTGTGACTCCTCGTGATCGTCTGCAAACATCTGTACCCCGTTCGACGCATCGCACCCTCGGAGGCGCGTGTGCTGACCTCAGCCGACTGTATCGTGAGCCGTGCGCAAGAGTGTCGTTGCGTCATACTAGTGAATGGGAGGATTAATGGCTCTTCCACCGCCGATGATGTCGGCAGCACAATCCCGATCGGGTGCCGTGGCGGTACGGACGACTCAGGTGGGACTGCCGGTCGCGCTCCGCATCGATCCGCGTAGGCTCCAGGGCGACCCGCAGGCACTCGCCGATGAGATCTTGCGCCTGAGCAGGCTAGCGGCGATGCGCGCGCAGGTTGACATTAGGCGGCAACTCGTCGAGCAGGGGACTGATCCACAGGTGATCCGGTATGCGCAGTTGCCCACCGAGGACGATTTGCGAGATTTCGAAGAACTTAACGAGCGTGCCCAGGATGAGCAGTCCGGTGACGGATGGCTGAGGTCGGTATGAGAACGCTGGCGAATTCGGTGCTTGCGCGGATCGAGAAACAACGTGACCTGATGGAGTCGCTCCAGGCACAGACCACTGGCATCCGCGTCAGGGTGTCGAGCCCGGACAAGGTGGTTACCGTCGAGGTCGACGGCGTCGGCGCGATGACGGGGCTGTGGCTGGGGCCCGGCATCACACGTCACACCGATTCGTCGCTTTCTATGTTGATCGTCGAGACCGCACAGCACGCCGCGCGCGCTTCACTACATCGTCGTAACAATCTGATAAAAGAGTTCACCGATCAATTCGGTCGCCAGCAAAACGAGGCACTCGAGCGATGGGACGGGACTGTGACGACCCCTCGGCGCCCTTTGTCGGAATTGTCCGAACATCAATCACGTGACTATCCCGAACGCTTGCGCGACAACGGCTAAGGATGCATTCTCATCGGCGGCGAACTCGCAGTAGTATGCGATAAGGGATGAGCCGGTGTCATCTATGGCGATGACATAGCCGCGTAGGGGTTGCACGTGCGGTGATCCACTGATTGACTTGGTTCAAGGTGCTAACAATCGGGTTTACAGGGGTGGGGGTCCACGAAACATGTCTAATGGAATTCTGGCGGTGACGCCGGGAGTGATCGAGTCCTTCGCGGCTGCCAACATGTCGGCGAGTGAGCTGATCGCGCTGGCCTCGAGTGCGGACGCCGAGGCCATGGTCGCCGCAGTCGCGCTGGCGGTGGGTCCGATTGGCGTCGAATACCTCCTCGGCTATGCGCCCGCGCAGGCATCTAATCTGGCAGCCTCCTTCCTGGTGTCGGCGGGGCACGCAATGATGTCGGCGGGAGCCACGGGCGCGGCCGCCGGTACGTACTTCGCCGACGGTATGCAGGCCTGAGGGCGTGACGAGCCCAACCGAGGCGGTCGCCGCTGCTGCGACGCAGATGCCGGGGTACGACCCCGGCCCGGTGATCGGTGCCATCGAAAGCCGCCTCGATGAGTATCTGAACACGCCGACCGGTGAGATACTGAGTCGCCTGGGTCTGCCCGTGCCACCCGGAATCCCCACGCCCGGACCGATTCCCGGGCTCCCGGCGTTGCCCGGTGTGCCCGGCACCCCTGGCGGACCCCCTGCCGGCGGTGGCAACACCCTGGCCTCGATCGACGGCGGTGCACTGATCCAGCCGGTGCTCGATGCGCTCGGCACGTTGGGTAGTGGGGTGTTCGAGGCTCTCGACCCGACAAAGATCTTCGAATCGATCACCAGCGCCTTCTCCTCGGTGGCGTCGTCGCTGCCGACGGTGATTTCCGCGATGCAACAGGGCTGGCAGGGCGAAGGCGCCGACGCGGCGGCGATGAAGACGGCCCAACTGGGCAAGGACGGCACCGAGGTCGGAGTCCAGTCCGGCAAGATCAAAGGCAACGTGGTGCAGGCCGGGGTGGACACCAAGACCACCGAAGCGCATCTGCTGGAGATCATCTCGCAGTTCGAGGCCACCATGGCGGTCGCGCTGCCACAAATCGTCACGCCGTGGGGACAGGCGATGGCCGTGGCGGCCGCCACCGACGCGATCACCCGTACCACCGCGGTCATGGGCGTCCACAAGGGCCTGATGGCCGTCAACACCGCCGAAGTGGCCGCCGACGGTGCGCCGGTGTCGGTGACCAACGCCCCGCAGGTCCCCACCGAGATGCTCTCATCGATGGTGCAGATCGGAACCGGTTTGATACAACCCGCATTTGGCGTCGTCGAGCAGGTGTTCTCCGCCGGGGAGAAGATCGTGCAGTCATCGGTGCAGGCCGGGACCAAGATCGGCGAGGCGATCGATAAGGCCCAGCACAAGACGTCCACCGACACCGATACCGACGCGTCGACCACGGCCGCCCCCGCCGGGCTCGGTGCCGCCGGCCCGGCCGGAATGGGCGGCGGCGGTGGTGGTTCGAGGCCGACCGGTGCCGGCGGCGGGGGCGGAGGTGTGGGGGTTTCGTCGGTCTCCGCGCCACCGAGCAGCCGCACCACCCCGTCGGGCACCCCACCGACCGAAGAATCAACGACCTCGGGTCAGCAGCGCACCGCCGCGACGACCACCGCGTCAGCCACGACCGCCAGTAACGGTGGTTACGCGCCGATGAGCGGAATGGGTTCGGCCGGAGCGGGAGCCGGGGCAGGCAAGGGTGCGGGCAGTGGCCACACCGCCGCCGACTTCCTCCACACCTCTGAATCCGGGAGCGAGATCGTCGGGGACTTCGCCGATGTGGCGCCGGCCGTGATCGGCGAAAAGGACCACGACACCGAGGCCCGCCCAGACATCGACCTGAGAATCTGACGTCTTGCGAGGCGTCATCTCACCAGAACACCTACAACACAGGAGGATTCATGACCGAACTGAGTGCAGACACCGCCAATATCTCCGAGGTCGCCGGGCAACTGGGTAAACTCGCCGATCGACTGAATGGGGTGCTCAACACCGCCGATGCCGCACTGTCGCCGCAGCCTGCGGGCAGTGACGAGGTGTCGGTACGCGCGGCCGCCACCATGGGGCAGGTGCACCAGGCGTTCCGGAAGGCCGGTGACGGTGGCGTCGCCGAACTTCGAGAGATCTCCGACGCTGTCGCCACAGTGTCCTCCTCGCTCGCCGATACCGACACCGATCAGGGGTTCATCACCACCTGATCGCTTGTGCTGTGGACGAATAGTCCTCGGCCACAACACTGTTCATTCACTATTCGCACATTGTTCATGGACCGACCGACGGGGAGGGGACGACGTGGGCTTCACGGGGGTTGTCTGGGCCTCGCGTGACCTGAGACGGCTGGCGCATGACCTGGTCAACGGTGCCGGTGCGGGTCCGATGGGGGAGGCGGGTGAGACCTGGTCACGGCTTGCCCGCGAGCTCGCCGACATCGCCAAGGACTACCGCGCGTTGCTCGCGAAGCTCGACGAGGCCTGGCGCTCGGAGCAATCGGATGCCGTCCACGCCAAACTCGAGGAGTTCGCCCACTGGCTCGACACCGTCGCGCTCGACGCCGCTGCCAACGCGCGGCATGCTGAATCCGCCGCGGTGGCGCACGGCGTCGCGGTGCTGGCCATGCCCACGGTGCCCGAAGCGGTCAAACTGCAGGAGGCAGTCGCGATCGGGAGTTCCCTGCAGGGCTACCCGAACGGGCTCGTGGTAGGCGCACTCGGAGCCGGTGACGCCGCCGTACAGGCGGCCACCGCGAACGCGGTCGCGATCATGAACAGCTACGAGCACACCGTCACCCCGCTGGCTGCGCCGTGGGACACCCAGGCCACACCGAATATCGCCAAGTCCGCCGCCGAGCGAGCCGCCGGAGACGGTGACACCACCCAGGGCGCGGGTGCCGGCGCCCCGGCCGGTGGTGTGGGTGGCGGCGTCGGGGCCGGTGGCGGGATCCCCTCGATGCCCCTGGGTGCCTTCAGCACGCCGACGATCAATTCCGATACCTCGCAACGTGGTTCGCGGGTTGTCGCCGCGTCCGCAACCTCGGCGGGCGCCATGACATCCGGGCCGATGGGGCCGATGGGGGCGATGGGCCGCGCCGGCGGGGACGACAAGGAGTTCGACTCCGCCCGACCCGCGGCCTCGCTCTCCGATGCTGGCGAGGCGCGGCCCGCGAGCTGGTCGCCGGTCGTGGCGTCGAGCTCGGGCGGATTCTCGGTCGACAGTGTCAGCTGGGGTCCGGACGCCTCGACCTTCGGAGGTACGGCGGCACCGCCGATCCCGGACGACGAGGCCGACATCGACGGAAGCCGACTCGAACAGGCCTCGTCCAACGACTGGGTGTCGCCGTCGGTCATCGGTGAACGGGGAGGACGTCGATGAGTATGGCAACCCTCGACGTCGATGACGCACTGAGCGTCGACGAGATCCTCACCCTGACCGATCGGCTCGGCATCGACACACTGCCGGATACGCTGGCGCTGTGGCCGACCCAGCCGACGGTGGGCGAGCTGCAACGTGTCCGGGATCGGTGCGTCGGGCAGTTGTCGGATCGAGAGCTCATCGTTGATGGCGAAATCGATCCCGACCTCGCCCACGTCCTGACCACGATGCGCCGCCCTGACCGGGAACTTTCGATCCGGATCATCACCTCCGACGGATTACTTCGCGCATCGGTACTGCGGGTCAAGCGATGTCACGTGGTCGCCACCCGCCGTGGTGACACCCTCCGTGTGCGCGGTTTCGAGGCGGAGGGCAGCGAGCGGGTGGTTGCCGAGGTCGCCCGATTGTTACCTGAGGCGATCGATGTCGACTGCGGCTCGGTCAGCGCGCCGGCGCTCGACGTCGCCGAGAATCTCGCCGGCCTACGTGCCGCGACTCCGATCGCCGACGAGCTGCATGCGCTCGGCGCGGATTCGCGGACCGCGCTCGCCCTCGGCGCCGTGCTCGCCGATTATCGTGTGGCCGTGGAGATGCGGGTCGCGGCACTCGATCCGCACGTGGATCGCAGCATCGTCGCCGACGGCGCCCTCGCGGTTTTTTACGCGGCGCGCGGCTGTGTGCTGAGTGCGCCGAGTGTTTCACCGGACGGGCAACTGTGGTGCAGTCTCAAAGGTGGTTCCGACCACCGGATCGCACAGGCGGTTGCGCAACTGATGTCCCTGCTGCCGGAGGGGTGGTGAGGGACGACCAGCCGAACAGTCATAGATGTGGGGAGTCGGGACACCAACGTCGCGACGCCGAACACGACACACGGAGACCGCAACAGGGGTGGCCCGCCTGGGCACCCATCGACGTACACCATCGAAGGGAAATGACATGGGACTTAAGATTTCTCCGCAAGAGGCCAAGGCCAAGCTGTCTGACATCAAGGACAAGCGCGATCACGCCAAGCAACTCCTACAGAAGTTTGCCGACGCCGACGTCGAGATGACCGGCGGTGCATGGCAGGGTGATGCCTCGCACGTGCATCTCCAGAAGACCCACGCCAATCAAGAAGAGTTCGGCCAGATCATCGCGCTGCTCGATCGCACCGTCGATGCCGCAGAGACCGGTATCAACAACGCCGTCGCCGGCGACTCGCACTGAGCCGCATCTGTATTCCCATTCGCAGGCACTCACGACCAGGAGACCATCATGGCACAACAGATCACCTACAATCACGGCTCGATCGACACCACGCTCGGCGATCAGGCGTCGTACCTGAAGGCGGCCAACGAAGTTCGTGACGACATCAATGCGGTGTTCAACTCGCTCCTCGAGATCTACGAAGGCGAGGCTGCCACCACTCTGCAGCACGTCAAGTCGCAGATCGACCAGCAGCTCATCGACGCCTTCAACAATATGAACGACTCGACCAAGCATGCGGGTGAGCAGAACCAGATGATGCAGGCGCTCGACGCGAAGAACGCCTCGTTATTTAGCTGAGACCCACACATCGACGAATCCGGGCGTCCGACACTACGGTGTCGGGCGCCCGTGTCTGCTGTGTCACCATGCGTCTGGAGACTGCGTGCGGTGCTCAGTCCAGATCGTAAGAGGCGCCGACGTAGGCCATTTCGTTATCACTGGCCACCATCTCCACCACGACCGCTCCACTGCGGGTGGTGACACGAACTGTGTCGGATTCCCGATAAAGTTGGGCCAGTGTGACATCGGCCGAGTCCGACAACGGCGTCCCGATCGGATGCACGACCAGTGAGGTGACACCGGTGTTTACCGGCCGCGTGCGGATGCCGTCGAAGACGATCACCGAGTAGTTGGCCTCGGCCCCGGCATGCATCGCGCCACGGTCGAATTCGGCGACCCACAGTAAGTGGTTGTCGCCCACCGCAGCTACCATCTGCTGCCAGTGCGCCGGGCGTCCCGACGAGACGAGCACCCGCGCGCCGAGCGCGATGGCGCGCAAGACCACTTGTTGCACCAGGTGCAGGCTCCCCGCGATCTCGACGCGATCGATGGTCGGACCGAACATCGGCAGGGCGACGGCTCGTCCGCGTGGGTCGGCGCCGATGAGTTGGCCGCACCCCGATGCCGGGAGCCGTAGCTCATCGAAATCGGCAGGGCTGCCGTAGGTTGGGCGGACACCAACCGAGCGCGGGCGCGGGAGTGGCAGTGACCCGATCAGCGCGTCGTACTGATGTCCGCCCAACGGTGAGAGCCCGTCGAGATCGATACGGGTGGGCTGTGTGATCGTGTCGAAGCGGACCAGGCCCGTGGCCTCGATGAGGTCGTCCTCGGTGGTACGCAACGACAGAGCGAGAGTCGTGGTATGGGTGGGAACCGTCCACAGCCGATCAAGACCGGCGGAGGTTAGGATCGGTTGCTCGAGACCGTAACTGCGTAGATAAATCTGGCCGGACCGGCAGTTCTCCCAGGTCTCCTCGACCGTCTCCGGTGCGATGCCGTCGGACAGATGTGTGATGGATCGGGTGATCTCAGCCGCGGTCAGCGATCGCACGTCGAATCCGTCCTCGCGCAGGCGATTGGCCACCCGTCGCGTGCCGGTGACTGTGGTCTTGAGGATGCCCGTCGATCCGCCGCCGCGTCGTGCGACGGCCTCAGGACACAGTGTGGGATCCAGGCGGACGGTGAGCCACACCGACCGATGCGCGATGGCAGGCAGCGGGCCGAGTACCTCGTCGTAGACCGCCGCCACCGGACTGTTGCCGCGGGACCGGGAGCCGTTGATGTGGATATCGATGGCCGCCAACGTGATGTCGAACTGTCGAAGGCTCTCGGCGAGAACCCGGACCGGGATGCACACCGCATCGACGGTCGCGCCCGGTTCCAGAATGGTCAGTGCTTCCGGGGATTCGGCGATCTCGAGCATCGATACTAGAGCGTCACCGTCCCAGCGCATGCCGAACTGTGAGCCGTCGGAGGTGGTGATGTCGAAGGGATCGGAGACGGCCTGTGCGCGGCGTCGCCTGCGATCGTGCGACATTCGGAAGGACGCGCGCTCGCGCACCCGCTGCGCCATCGGGTGCCCGGACACCGGGATGAACCACACCGCGGTCAGCACCACCACGAGAGCGGCGATCCACCAGGGGATGCCGGTAGTTGCGATGACGACGAGCGCAACCAGCGCGATAAGCTCGACGACCAGGACGCACCAGGTCGGTGCGATGCGCCGCATCGCGCTCTGCGACGACGACCGCAACCTGGAGTCGCTGTGCGCGATCTGAGAGTGCGGGCCTGCCTGTACGACGGACGCGGTTGTCGATGACGTTGTCACCACGAGATCCTCCCCCCAACGACGGCAAGCGGTCGACGGCCCACGACACCAGACTTCGGGCTACGGTACCCTGGCCACTCGATTGTGGGTGCATCGTGTACGCCAATACGGTTGTTCGGATGGGGGTCTCATGCCGGCTCGCTTGACGACGCGGGCGCAGGTCAACGGATACCGTTTCCTGCTTCGGCGGCTCGAACACGCATTGATCCGTCGGGATTCACGGATGATCCACGACCCCATGCGCAGTCAGGTACGGGCCATGCTCGTCGGATTTGTGATCTGCGTGCTGCTGGTGGGCGCCTGCGCCGCGTTGGCGATTTTCAAACCGTCACCGTCACTGGGCAATTCCACGATCATCGCCTCACAGTCCTCGGGAGCGCTGTATGTCCGGTTCAACAACGAGTTGCATCCTGTGCTCAACCTCGCCTCCGCCCGCCTGATCGCGGGCAAACCCGACAATCCCGCCAAGGTCAAGGATTCCGATCTCGGATCGCTGCCCGCGGGCCCTACCCTAGGGATCATCGGTGCGCCGGCCTCAATCGCCAAGGCCGACGATCTGAGTCGTTCGGACTGGTCGGTGTGTGATTCGCAGACTCGATCCGGTGACGACGCCGCACCGTTCCGCACCGAGACCGTCGTGCTGTCCTCGGTGCCGGCCCTCAACGCCGACATTGGCGTCGCCCCGGCCGGTTCGGCTGCGATCACCGAAGACTCCGACGGTCACCACTTCCTGCTCTACGACGGCAAGCGTGCGCCGATCGATCCGACCGATCCGGTACTGATCAACGCTCTCAAGATCACCGACGCGTCGATGATCCGCGCCTCGGCGGGCCTGCTGAAATCCTTCCGCCCGGTGGCGCCGATCAGGCCAATCGTCATTCCCGACGCCGGTCGCCGGTCGTCGTTGTCGTTTCCCGAGCCCGTCGAGATCGGGTCGATCGTCAAGTCGGTCGAATCCGGCGGCACACGACAGTACGTGGTGCTCTCCGATGGTTTGGCCCCCGTCTCCGACGCCACGGCCGACATCATCCGTTACAGCAACGCAGGCCTGCTCGGCGATGCCATCGAGATGCCGCCCGCCGCACTGAATTCGCTACCGCAATCCGCTGCGCTGCCCGTCGACACCACCGACTATCCGTCTCAGGTGCCCCGATACACGTTGGGCGGATACTCGACGATCTGCACCCACTGGTCCGCGCCGAGCCTCTCCCAGAGCCCCACGGTGGAGATACTGGTCGGCAACCGGTTGCCCATCGGAGAGAACGCGCAGCCCAGTGCGCTCGTCAGCGCCGACGGCGACGGTCCGGCCGTCGACGCCGCCTACATTCCCCCGGGTACCGGCGAATACGTGCAGGCCGCGGGTGAGGGACGGGTCGCCGGCCAATTGTTCTACATCTCCGACACCGGATTGCGATACCCGATCCCGGACCCGAAAACCGCCGACGCACTCGGCGTTTCCGGCGTCCGCAGCGCCGACGGCAAGCAGACGCTGCCGCAGCTCGCGCCGTGGAATGTGGTGTCGCTCCTGCCCGCCGGACCTACTCTGTCGACCGACGCGGCACTCATCGCGCACGGCGGATATGACGGGAACACCGGCGCGGTACCGACGAGCCCGTCGGCGGCTGCCGGCGGGTGAGTACTCAGATGTCGAGTCCGCGCACCCAGCCGTAGATGCCCATGATCCAGGCGGCGAACGGGATGATCAGCCCGATCAGCAGATACTCCAGTAGTTCGACGTAGCGCCGGGCGATCGGTGAGAACTCGAATCGAGGGGCGACGACGCCGGCCGCGAAGACCAGTATCCCCAGCCCGACGGTCAGCAGGAACCCGTACTCGGCCCAATCATCCAGCAGCAGTGCGGATTTGACGATGATCGTCAGCGCGGCGAGTAGGCCGAGACCGATCATCGTCGCAGCCTGGCGCAGATCGTGATGGGTGCGTCCGCGCAAGCACAGGACTGCTGCCGCAAGGGCTGCGAACGCCGTTGCCTGCCAATAGAAGTGACCCGTGGAGGTGTCCACGCTGAGATACACCCCGACGACCACGGTGATCGCCGAGCCGACGAGGATTCCGGTCAGATAGGCATTGGCCCGATCGATCCGTTCGTTGAGGCCGTCGGCGGTCGGTACCGATCGCGAGGTTACCGCGTCGACTCCATGTACCGTGGGCTCGCCCCGGGTGTCGATGTCGTCGATGGGTTCGCCGGCGGTGGGGACAGGGGGTACTGGCAGCTTGGCCAGCGTGATGGTCAGTCTGGGCGCGATCGACACCGCGATCACCGCGACCACCGTCAGTACCGCACCGACCTGACGCTGTGTGACGTCGAAGCGGTTCCAGCACACCGAGGCGATGCCGAGGAACACGGTTAGCGTGATCACCGTGGCGTGTAGCGAGCGATTAAACCCGCTGATCTGGAAGGCCAGGAACGAGATCAATGCCGTGATTCCTACCGCCATCGGTAAGGTTACCGACCCCACCGCACCGGGTAACAGCCGCAACGAGCCGGCGAACACCAGCGGCAGTGCGCATGCGGCGGTAGCGCCGGTGGCGTACTGGTCGGACAGTCCGCGCCCGGCGTAGGCGGAGAAGATGATAAGCCCCGCGGCGAACGCCGTGGCCGCAATGGGCACACACACCGGCGGGTTCCCACTGGCGAGAAGCAGTACCAACAGGCCGATGGTCGCGATGCCCGCGACGCCGAAGGCGGCGAACCGTCGTCGTGCGGTGCCCCATTCGGGCATTCGTGAGCGCCGGTGTGTTGCGTTGGCTTCGTCCTCGACGTCGTCGAAAAGCATCGTAGGCGGATGTTCGCCGACTCTGCGGACTGATAGGACATCGCCCTCTCGGAACCCGGCCTCGTCTAGCGAGCGTGTGTCGTCCACGCCGGGACGCCCGAGAGCCGCCAGGGTACACAGGCCAGGCGTGTCGTCGAAGAGTTCGAGGCGTTCACCGTCGATGGGGGCGGCGGCGATGAGACGATCGTTGATCAGTCGTAGGACATCGGGCATGAATGCCCGGATGTCGACATTTCCCGGAACGCCGACATCTAGGGTCAACGACCCCAAAAGCAAGGTCACCCGGGTCAGTTCCGGTTCACTCGCGGACTCCGCTTCGAGGTCGTCGAGTGGCTGCAGCGACGGGGGAAGTGTCATCTGGACGGGTGGTCCTTTCGGCTGATGGCCCTGAGCTTCGCTAACGTCATAGAGTACTGGCAAGCACCGAAGGGGAGGACCTCAGTTCGGTCAGTGAATCGACACCTGGGTAGCGAGGGGTACGTGGGAACTGAAGGATTTGTGCGGCGGCCGCGGATCGCCGCGCCCAAGACACCGGGCGGCGAGGTCGATCTGCAGGCGCCCCCGGAAGTCCCGCGTGTCATCCCGGGCAGTCTGCTGATGAAGCTGTTGCCGGTGGTGATGGTCGTCGCGGTGGTGGGGATGATTGCGATGATGTTCACCGTTGGCGGCCGCAGCCTTGCGACCAACCCGATGATGATGATGTTTCCGATGATGATGGTCATGTCGATGGTGGGCATGTTCGTCGGCGGCGGCAGCCAACGGGCCGGAAAAGCGGCCGCGGAACTCGACGAGGAACGCAAAGACTACTTCCGATACCTGGGCAATCTTCGTGAGGACGTCGACGCCACCGGCGAGGAGCAGCGCGCGGCACTCGAGTGGACACACCCGGACCCGCGCATTCTGATCGACGTGGCCGGATCGCGACGCATGTGGGAACGGCGTCCCGACGACGCCGACTTCTGTCATGCCCGGGTTGGGGTGGGCACCCAGCGACTCGCCACCCGATTGCTGGCACCCGAGACCGGCCCCACCGAGGACCTCGAGCCGGTCTCGACGGTGGCGTTGCGTAGGTTCGTTCGGACGCATGCGGTGGTGCATTCGTTGCCGACCGCGGTCAGTCTGCGACGATTCCCTGCGGTCAACATCGAGGGTGACAGGATGTTGACGCGGTCGTTGGTGCGCGCGATGATGCTGGAACTGTGTCTGTTCCACAGTCCTGATCACGTGCAGATCGCAGTGGTCACCGCCAATCCCGATGGCGCGGTGTGGCAATGGCTCAAATGGCTGCCCCACGCGCAGAATGCCGCCCACGTCGACGGCATCGGTCCGATGCGCATGGTGTTCTCGTCACTGTCGAAGTTCGAGGCGGTGATGGGTACCGAGCTCAGCGAGCGGGGACGATTTTCGCGCAACGCGTCTCCGAATCAAACGGTCAAACAGATGATCGTGGTTCTCGATGACGGTTATGTCTCCGGTGACGAGCGCCTGGTCACCGAGGCCGGCCTTGAATCGGTGACCGTGCTTGATCTCAACGCACCCAAGGACGGGCTCGCGGCACGGCGCGGCCTGCAGTTGCTCGTCGGCGCCGGCACGATCGCAGCGCGCGGGCCTGCCGGAGTGGAGAGGTTCGGGGTTCCTGATTCGCTCAGCGTCGCCGAGGCCGAGGCGGCCGCCCGGCGGATCGGGCGGTACCGGCCCGCCAACGCCGCCCAGCACGTTGTCAGCCTGGAGGCCGAAGTCCGTGGCAACGCGATCGATCCCGGCTTGATGGCGATGCTCAAGATCCCCGACGCCGCCCAGATCATCCCCGAAGAGATCTGGCGGCCTCGCTCGCCGCGCGAACGCCTGCGCGTTCCGATCGGTATTACCCCAAACGGTCAGCCCATGGAACTCGACATCAAGGAGGCCGCAGAATACGGCATGGGCCCGCACGGCCTGTGTATCGGCGCAACGGGTTCGGGCAAATCGGAATTCTTACGTACGCTGGTGTTGTCGATGATCACCTCGCATTCACCGGAGGCGCTCAACCTGGTTCTCGTCGACTTCAAGGGTGGCGCCACCTTCCTCGGATTGGACCAGGCGCCGCACGTTGCGGCAGTGATTACCAACCTCGAAGAAGAGATCACCATGGTCGACCGCATGCGTGATGCGCTTTCCGGAGAGATGAATCGGCGTCAAGAACTGCTGCGTCGCGCCGGAAACTACGCCAACGTGGGCGATTACGAACGGGCCCGGGCCAACGGAGCCTCTTTGGATCCGCTACCCGCGTTGTTCATCGTGGTCGACGAGTTCTCCGAGCTTCTGTCCCAAAAGCCGGATTTTGCCGAGTTGTTCGTGATGATCGGCCGATTGGGGCGGTCGCTGCACATGCATCTACTGCTGGCCTCCCAGCGCCTCGAAGAGGGCAAGCTCCGTGGGCTGGACTCACATCTGTCATATCGGATTGGCTTGAAGACATTCTCTGCCGGCGAGTCCCGCCAGGTACTCGGGGTGCCCGACGCTTACCACCTGCCGTCGGTACCGGGGTCGGCATTCCTCAAGTCCGATGCCGACGAGCCTAAGCGTTTCAACGCCTCGTACGTGTCGGGGCCTTATGTGAAGCCTCGCGCCCAGCTCGGCGGTGCGCGGCACTCGGAGTTGGGAGCGCTTGCGCCCAAACTGTTCACCGTCGGTCACGTGGACAAACCGACAGTGCCAGAGGCTTCGTCGACGCTCACCGCCGCCGAGCAGGCCGACCTCGACCGCTACGAGTCCGAACTCAAGGCAGCCGAATCCGGCAACACGCCCTCGCTGCTCGATGTGGTGGTCGCGCGGCTGAAGGGACATGGACGGCCCGCACACGAGGTCTGGTTGCCGCCGCTGGACGACAGTCCGGCGGTCAACGAGTTGCTGCCGGGCCCCGATTGGCGCGATCCGGCGAACATCAACGGGGCACTGTGGATGCCGATCGGCATCCTCGACCGCCCCTACGATCAGCGCCGCGACGTGTTGAGTATCGATTTGTCCGGTGCTGCGGGCAATGTGGCGATCGTGGGCGGACCGCAGTCCGGCAAGTCCACCGCACTGCGCACCATGATCGTCGCAGGCGCACTGACCCACACACCCGAGCAACTCCAGTTCTACTGCCTGGACTTCGGTGGTGGCACGTTGGTGAGTTTGCAGAATCTCCCGCACGTCGGCGGTGTCGCCGGGCGAATGGACCGCGACAAGGTCAACCGCACGGTCGCCGAGGTCTCCACGGTGCTGCGCGAGCGCGAAGAACGTTTCCGCGAGTTGGGTATCGAATCGATGCGCGACTTCCGGCAACGCAAGGCGCGCCTGGCCGCCCTGTCGCCGGCCGAGCGCGCCGCGGACCCGCTCAGCGCCGATCTGCACGGCGACGTCGTCCTCGTCGTCGACGGATGGGCGTCGATCCGCAGCGACTTCGAGGCGCTGGAATCCCAACTCGTCGACATCGCTCTGCAGGGCCTGTCCTACGGTGTGCACCTCGCCGTGTCGGCGTCGCGGTGGATGGAGGTCCGGGCGAACGTGAAAGACATGCTCGGTACCCGCATCGAGCTGAAACTCGGTGATTCGTCCGACTCGGAGATGGGACGTAAAGCACAAGAGGCCATTCCGGAGAGTCGGCCTGGCCGGGGGATCGGGCGTGAGCGTCTGCACCTGCTGATCGGCCTGCCGCGCATCGACTCCGACTCTTCGGTGGACTCCCTTCCCGAGGGGGTGCAGACGATGGTCGCCCAGATGACGGAATTCTACGGCGCCCGGCGCGCGCCGCAGGTGCGCACGCTACCCGATCGACTCGACCCGGTGCCGGTGCTGTCGCGCGCGGAGCGGGAGGGCTCGCTCTCCAAGTCGCGCATCGCGATCGGCATCGACGAGGCGGCACTCGCACCGGTCGTCGTGGACTTCGAGGCGCAGGCGCACCTCGTCGTGTTCGCCGAGGCCGAGGCGGGTAAGACAACCCTGTTGCGCAATATCGCCGAAGGTGTCATGCGCAACGCCACGCCAGACGAGGCGAAGGTCATCATGATCGACTACCGCCGCGGACTGCTCGGTGTCATCGAAGGTGAACAACTCGGCGGTTACGCCACCGCCGAGGACTCGGCGACCACGATGATGGCCAACCTCGCCGGCCTGCTCAAACTCCGCCTCCCACCCGACGACGTCACCCAGCAGCAACTCAAGGAGCGCTCATGGTGGTCGGGCCCCGATGTCTACCTGCTCATCGACGACTACGACCTGATTGTCACCGCCACCAACAACCCGTTGGCGCCCGTGGTGCCCTACCTGCCGCAGGCCCGCGACATCGGCCTGCGGGTGGTGGTGACGCGCCGGGTCGGCGGAGCCGGCCGCGCCCTGTACGACCCGTTTGTCGGACGCCTGAAGGACTTGTCCTGCAACGGCCTGATCATGGGTGGTACAAAAGACGAAGGTCCGTTACTGGGCAACTTCCGGCCGCATCCCATGCCGCCGGGACGAGGAATGTTCATCTCGCGGACGCAGAGTTCGGGGATGATCCAGTTGATGATGTGATGACGGGGAGGAATCTCGATGGGTAATGGAGATCTGCCGGACGACGCTTTCGGGCCGGCGCTGCGGGACAAGTCGCTGACGCTTCATATTGATCCCGGAGTGCGGAACGCGGTGACCGCGGCCCGAACGTCGCTGGAGAGCTTCTTGCAGGCCGGTCTGGATCCCAACGTGCCCTTCCTCAACGATGCACTCGGTGACTCCGACGAAGCCAAGGCCGTCAAGACCTTTCTCCAAGACAAGCGGAAAGAACTGAGCGATGAGATGTCGGCGCAGGCGCATTCGGTCGACGAGATTCATACGTTGATGCAGTACTCGTTGGGAACATTGGCCCGTCAAGATTCCGATGGGTAATCTTGGTCGCGATAGTCTTCTTGCTAAGGCGATAGCCGAACTGCAAAGCAGCCGCAACGCACTGGCCAATCCGCCCGCGAACGCCGCCGATCCGGTCGGTTGGCGGCGTATGGACGCCAACATGAATCGACTTAACCGAGAAGCGCGACCGGAGGGCAAACAGTTCTCGCCATCACCGGTGTCTGCGACGGATTGGCGTAGCAAGTCCTACGACGAGATGAAGAAAGTCAAAGATTCGTTCGACGGCAAACAAGGTCAGTTGGATGCCATCTCGATTGCGTGGCGCAGTTTTGGCGAGAAGTGGGCTTCCGAAATGGAGCAGTACAACACCGCCGTGTCAAATATCACTGCGAGTAGCTGGGTGGGTGACACCGCTGAATTGGCAAGCGCTGCGGTCAGCGGCTTTGTGGGAGGCTTTCCGGAGAGTATTCGGGATTACGCCAACGAGATGTCGGACCGCATCGCCGGGCTCGCGGCCAACTTCAGATTCGCTGCCAACAATTTTCCCACGATTGATGGCGACACCAAATATCGTAACCATGAGTTCACCGGAGAGACCTGGTTCGGACTGAGTGACTATTACCAACACAACGAGTCGGTCGACCGATACAACCGTGGTTGGACGTGGGGCGAGTTTTTGTGGGGCAGCGGTGGGGAGAGTGGGTTCGACACGGTGAAAGCGATGGTCGACAAGGTTTTCAAGGCCACCTCGCAAGCATCCTACCTGTTGGCAAACAACTACTCCACCCCGCTTCAGGAATCAGTGCAGAACTTGAGGCACTTTCAGTCGGCAGGGGCAGCCCCAACAGGGGCGCCCGGCGGATCTGGCCCCGGCGGCGTGCCGCAGTCCGGCGGTGGGGGCACCGCCGGTGGGGGCACCGCCGGTGGGGGCACCGGTGCTGGTGGTGGTGGACAATCGGTGTCCGCGCCAGACCTCGAGAAGTCACTCGACGCCATGATGAAGAAGACGGCGGCCCAGAACGTCGGTAGTCCCTCGTCGGATAATCCGCTGTCGCAGGTCGGCAACACTGCTTCATCAATGCTGAGTTCACTTGGGTCCCAAGCCTCGCAGTCGGCACAACAGGCGATTTCGCAAGCTCAGCAGACCGCGGAACAACTTGCGCAGAAGACCGCAGGCGAAGTGCCCAACATCGCTGAGCCGACGGGATTTCCTAATGGAGTCACCCCGGTGTCGTCGGCGACCCCTGCCGGAGGAGGTGGAGGTCAAGGCCGTGGCACGGGCGGAGGTGGTGGCGGTTCCGGTGCGCCGAGCGCCACCAATCCGCCGTCGGAGCGCACGACGAAGACCGGGACCACGAAGTCCACCTCCACTGGTGCTCGTCCGTCGGCAGGAATCGCACAGACCGCACAGGGCACCACCGGGCCGGGCGCCGGTGCCCCCGGAGCGGGTGGTCGTGGTGCTGGAGGCGGCGGCGACAAAGTTCACAAGGTACTCAAGGCATTGCGCACGCGCGTCAACGGCGAGGAGATTGCGGGTCCGGAGATCAGTTCTGTCTCTGCGGAGTCGGCAATCGAGGGGGATGTCAACGCTGCGCCCGGAGGCGACGACGGAACCCGCGCCTGATGGTGTCACCGATATGGCGGATGAGACCATTCGCCTTCAAAATGATGTGGCAGCACGTCAACGAGGAGTACTTGCCCTACCCACTCGGCGTGCGGCCTACCTCGGCAACGACTGCTGAGCATCGACACGAACAGATCGAAGCGATCGATGAAGCGATCACGACCCTGTCCGAATGGTACGAGCCGGCGCTTGTGGCCTTGACGAGTCCGGAAGTCCGGGTCGAGATCTTCGGACCTCGGAATGGCGAGTTGTTTCGCGCACATGTCGGAGTGCGAGGTGGCATCGCTTGTCTCGCAACGCAGGAGCCCGGCCGCGATCCCGACATCGGCGGTGAGATAACCCTGCGTGCGCTCCATACGGGAGATGTGGGCAGAGCGCTGGCGAAGACGTTGGGCACTTCTGTGGTCGGGACTCCGCAGGAGTGGCGATTCACCGGTTCTTCGGCAGGTCCCGACGAACTCGCGATGGAGCGAGAACTCGATGCGGTCATGGCCAAGGGAATCCTGGCAGTTCTCCCTGTGGGTGTGCTTCCCGGTCCGATGGTCGACTGGAGTGCCGACGAGGGCGCCCACACCTTCGACATCGTGAGTGTTCGAGACCATGGCGACCTGATCGTCAACAGGGCTGCCAGGCAAGTGGTCTCAGCGACTCCGGAGCGCACGGCGAGGGCATTCGACACCTACGTCGCCGCCGTCAGGAAGATCTACGAAGGTCGCCGTTGAGGTGACTCAGTTCGACGGCAACGTCATGCTGGGGTAGGTGATGTGAGGGGGTAGCGGCCGCATGGACACGGTCCACCCGCCGTCGGTGACATGAACCTTGATCGTTTGCGCGGCTTCACCGACCACCTCGGCGGTGCAAGTGAAGTTCGCCCCGACCGTGGTGGGTGGTTGTTGCGGGCAGGTGATGGAGCTGACGTTGCCGGCGCCGTAGACGGACTTCGCATCCATCGTGACCTCGCTCATCAACTCAGTGCGATCGTGACTGCTGGAGTGGTCGGTGGCACTTCCGATCAGCAGCACCACCACCGTCACCACCACTGCGGTGATCACTGCCACCGCAACCACGATGCCTCCGATGATGAGCGGCTTCCGGTTCTTCTTAGGATGTTGCGGCGCAGGCCACGCAGAACCACCCGGCCCGGTGTGAGGTCCCCAGCCCGGACCGCCCTGTAGAGACTGGGGAGCGGGCCCGAATCCGGTCGACGGTCCTGCGGCGTGACCTTGTTCGTGGTACGGACCCGTCATGATGTTCCCCCAAGCCTTCGACATTGTGTGGTCTCCGGTGTCCAACGCCCCGCCGACCGGCACCGAGATTACCAGCGTCCCAAGCATTCAGCGCCGCGATCTCCACAAGCCGCTGCGGACCCGACATCTACGGCATTTCCGACGTCTCGCCGGTATCGGTGACGTGAACGACGTGACTGTTGTGCCCGGTGCGGGCGTACACGCGATATCCGGCGGCCACCCGCTCGATCATCAGCCGTCGGGGGTCGACCTCGATGTTCCGGCAGGCCAACCAGATCAGGGCCGCATCGGTCGCGGCGGCCGGTGCGAGTACGGGTGCGGTGGCGGGAGGAACGACGCCGGTGGCGCAGAACCGGACTGCCCAGGGTGGCAAGTCGATTCCGTTGACTTCTGCTTCGGCGCGATAATCGCTGGGGCGCATCAGGTCCACCGGAGGTGGTGCTATATCCGGTGATGTCGGGAGGAATGCGCCGCCTTCGTCGGTGATGACGATTTCGGCTCGCCACCAGGGCATTGCGTTGCGGGCATCGAGAGTGCGTAGCCGGTGTAGCGCGGGTATCCGTACCGGAGCGCAGATCCCCACGTCACCGTCGCCGCGCGTGACCCGTAACGTGGCGCGGGCTGCTCCGGCTGCGGCGCACAAGGTTCCGGTAATCGACGTCCAGCCGGGCGGTGCGGCGAGGATGAGGCTGTCGAGTACCGCTTGTCGAAGTGTCTCCACAGACTCGGTGGTGTCGACGCGCTGGGTGCGTAGCCAGTCGGCGACGAAACTTCCTCGGAGCGTTTCGGGATCGGCCGGCATCCCGATGGTGGCCATTAGCCACGGAAGACGTTGGGCGTCAAGGGTTCCTATGGTGTGATCGGCTCCGGGAAGGCAGCCGGCGAGAAGTGATCCGGTACGTGTCGGGTCGTCGAGACCGACCCGATTCATGCTCATGGCCGCGATACCCAGAACGCCCTCGACGGTGGGCCGGCCATCGAGTAGTTCGTCGATGCGCACGCGCACCGCGCGGATCGCGACGTGCAGCATCTCGTCGATATCTTTGGGGGAGTGGCGGTCTCGGATGGTGTTCCACCGCGCGTTGCGCTTGTCCGGGGCGCAGCCCGCCGCCAGAACGGCCAACTCTCGCAACCATCGGTCGGCGACCACCGGATCGATGACGGCACTCACCGCACGTGGTCTTCGACCGCGGCAGACCATGCCGGCTCGGCGCGGAGCCGGAAGTCGAGGAAGTCGGCGTCGTCGACGGGGGCGAGGAATCCGCAGAAGAACATCATCGTCTGTGCGCGAGAAGCCCATTCGGGACAATCACGCAGACGCAGACCGGTCCGGATGAGGTCGGCGGCGTGCTCGGGTTCGAGGGTGGGCGCGCCGAGAAAGCGCCGCAGATGCGGGGCGAGGGTCGCTGACGCGCCGGCCAGCGTCGCCGCCGCCGGGTCGTCACCGAGCGCGACGCGCAGCAGTGTCTCACCGATCATCGTCACCTGCACCGCCACTTCGGGGTCGAGGCGTTGCGAGAGTGCGCCGAAGCCGTCGGCATCGTCGGCGTTGACCGCAGACCGAATGCGGTACACCGCATCCCATCCTCGCTCGGAGAACACACCGACCCCGCTCACCTCAGTCCGGCTTTCCGGGGGCCGATGATCGCGGCGGGCCTAACCCACGGGTCGCCGGTGGTGGAGTCGTAGCCATGACGCTGTTCAAAGGCAACGCGGAACTCTTCGTCGGAATGCGCCGGGAACCCTGCGCGCGTGGGATAGATCCGACAGTCGTCGCCGACGTAGAACCGTGGTGAACCCACGATCAATTGATCGAACGGGGTGTCCGGTGGCTGGTACATGAACACCCGATAGCCGACCGGCAGCCGCACCGCGACGAGCATGCGGGTGTTGAACCGGGGCCCGAGACCTCGTTCGGCTGCCTTGCGCCGAACGATGTCGAGTGCCTCGGCGGGCCCGGCGACCGGCCGTTGCCCCGAGCCGTAATCGATGGTGCCCTCGGTCAGATAGCTGCGGAGCCAGCCGGGGGTGTCCTCGGCCAACGGTCCAGGTGGTAGCTCTGCATAGAAGTCGCTGATACGCAACAACTGTGAGGGGTGCGGCGTCGTGTTGCGGTTCATCACTGCCAACTCGGCACCGGTGTCGGAGGCTTCAATGTGCCCAAGCCATGACAGTCCATGCGCCTCGCGGTATCCGATGAGGTCGGGCATGAGGATGAGTGTGGTGAAAACCGCCTCGGATTCGGCCGGCGTCGTGACGGACAAGTTGGCCAATAGCTGACCCGTCGCCATGGTCACCGTGCCCTCGAAGCTGATCCAGTCCTCGGGGCATGCCCGGTCCAGGGAGCCGAGGATCAGCATCACGAAGTCTTCGCCGGTGAAGTCCGCGCCGGAAGTGATGTTGTCGTGGCGCCACCTACGCAGTGACTGTTCTCGGGCTCCTTCCGGGTCGGCCGGGAGTGTGAGCCCCCACACCAGCTCGAGGAGCGCGACGACATCCGGGCTGGTCACGGCGGCCTCGTCGTGCGAGGCGATCGCCGTGAGCAGTCGGTAGAGGTGTGCGCGCGTGTAGCCCTGCGGTAGGAGCAGTTGGTGCTCGAGCAACCCGGCGATGAGCCACAGCTGGTTCTCCGTCGGGTTGCCGTCGCACATGCGTTGCAGGCGGACCTGCAGAGCGGTCATCGCGACGGCAATCATCACCTCGCCGTCCTCGTCGGGCAGGGTCAGCAAGTCCTCTTCGATCGGCCACCGATCTCGTTGCCCCCGAGCCGAACTCACGAGCGTCAAGACCGACCATGCCCTGTCGAAGCTCAGTGGTGTGGGAATCATGGCTTCATCGCCCTGGCCCACACCGGCTCGAGGTCGTCGCGTAGCCGGTCCTCGGCGGCGCCGTCGGGCATCAGGAATCCGACCAGCGTCGCGAGGATCACCGGTCGGTTCACCCAGTCGGGTAACGGATTTCCGGCCATCAGGGGCGAGAGAATGTCGACGACGTGATTGACGGTCAACGCATGACGGGTGTCGAAGCGCGCGAGGTGACGGTGCAGGGTGCGCGCAGTCAGTCGTATCGTCTCGGGCGACGGATGGGTACCGGTGTACTGCGCAAGCAGGGTGGGTGCCATCATGCCCAACTGTCGAGCCTGCTCGACGTCGACCTGCCCGACCAGCGCGGAGACCGCGTCAACGTCACCGTCCCGGACGGCGGCGCGCAGGTCGTAGACCATCTCCCATCCCGCGTGCGGGAATACCGAGTGGGCGGTGCTCATGCGCTCACCCTATCCAGTTCTGCTGATGTGTGGCGCACCGCGTCACCATGATTGGGCGAGGTCCAGGACGGTGAATCCCTCCGCCGGCGAGGCGGGAGGATGGGGCAACGAGGTCAGCAGCTCGGGGCGGATGTCGCCGGAGCCGACCTGCCCGACGTAGTCGGTTGCGGCGTGCGCGCTCACCTCGATGCCGGCCTGGGCCAAGGTCTGCCGGACCAACTCGGCGGTCGTCGTGGAGGTCCAGACCCCGGGGACGGCAGGCGTGAGCTCGGCGATCGGGGTCCATTCCGGTGGGCCGGTCAGGTGTGCTCGGGACCACTGGCCATCGGACCACCAGTAGCAGAAGGTCAGCATCCCGGCGGCCGCGCGCTCGTCGAGGACGATGTTGCTGACCCAGGCGGGCGCGCCGCGATAGAAGTCCGGTGGTTCGAGCTGTCCGAGGTACGCGGCGGTCATCAGCGCCGAATGATCGGAGCCGCCGGAGAGCACGGCTCGACCGCGGGGCAGTCGGGTGAGCGTGCAACCGCCGAGTTCGCCGCGGAAGATCCCGACTGAGCTCGTCATGCGCGGCCCGTCGAAGGCATCGACCGAGGCGAAGATCGCCGACAGCGCTGCAAACCGCGGCCACAGCAGGGGCAGAGGCGGCAGTTCATCGGCAGAGTACACGCACTGTGCCGGCGGTGCTTCGGCGGCCACCGACGCCGCACGCAGCTGGGCGCCGGTGGCGTGGATATGTGCGAGTAACCACAACGGGGTGGCAACCCCGGCGGACATGCTGACGTCGGTCAGGTAGCTGGCCGGTGGGAACAGCAGATGGTCGGGCGGGGCGCCGACGAAGCCGTCGAATGCCGCGATCTGTGGTTGCTGTCCGCGATGCTCGGTGATCCGCAGCCACATCCACGGCGCGCCGCCTGCGGTGAGTTCGCGGTGTGCCGCGGCGGCACGCAGCACCGCCGGATCAACGGCGAGCGGCAGCAGTCGTCCGTCGGGTAATTCGACGGCCGCGCGGGTGCGGTGTTCGTTGGCGGCGATGGCGATCTCGGCGATATAGAACGACCAGGCCGGCGGCAGCGTGTCATGCATTCCACCGACAACCTCACCGAGGAGCATCTCGGGGCTACGGTCGGCCCCCGCGCGGGTGGCCGGTTGCTCGGTGTCGCCGCCCATGTCACGGAAACCCCAGTCCAGCGATACGTCGTCGGCGGATTCGGGGGTCGGCGATGAGGTCATGGGTCTCCCTCGGGAGGCGTGTTTGGTGGTGGTCGGACGTCGTGATCGTAGGGTCTGGCGTCTCGGGAGGCTAGCGGCGGTCATTCGCCTGTGGAAGTATTGCGGTCAACTGTGCAGAGCACCTACTTGGGGGACGTGTGACGACGGCGGACGACGGACTCGGATTCGATTTCCACGAACTGATGGCCAGCGCACAAGAGCAACTCACCGCGATTCGGGAGGTGCAGCGGCGTCGGGCCCAGCTGATGGCACATGCCACCGTCGCCGACCGGACGGTCACGGTGCACGTCAACGCCCAAGGCGTGGTGATCAAGACCGAGATCGACCCCGACTTCCTCGACGATCACGATCTCGAGGATCTGTCGGGGTTTGTCACCCAGGCGGCCCAACAGGCCGCCGCGAAGGTCGCCCGTGAGGGTGAAGCCCTGATGGAATCGGTGCGCCGAGCGGGCGCGACACTTCCGTCGCTGTCCGAAGTCATCGACGGTGCACCCGATTTGCGTGATTTCGCGATCACTCCCGAACAGATCTCGACGGCGCCACCGGGCTCGGCCGAGCGGTCGACGGCCCGTCATCCGGGCGCCGGTCGCTGGACGTGACCCGACGACGAACACCCCATCTGCCCGCGGCCGGCGCACAGTGATGTCCACCGGCATCGACACCCCGAAGGAACGACCATGGCTGACCTAGGAGTCACACCCGCGGCATTGCGTGCCGCTGCTGCGCATCTCGCCGCCACGAGCAGTAATCTCGGCGAGGTGTTGTCGAGTCTCGAGTCCAGTCTGGCCGGCGAAGGCGCGCCGTGGGGCGACGATGAACCCGGCACCCAGTTCGCCACCGGCGGTGCGGGCGGCGGCTATCTGGGGCAGAAGCAGAGTGTGTCCGAAGCGATCTCGGCGAAGGTCGACCTGCTCACCACCTACTCCGAGGGATTGCGGAACACCGCTGACAACCTCGAGGGCGGCGACACGGCCGGGACGTGAACCTCAGCGCTGACCACCGCCGCGAGACCGGGACCGCCCTACCGGTGAGCGCACCGTGACCATCGGGATTCCCGGATGGTTGCAATGGGTGTCGTATCTGGCCGGTGAGAAGTGGCCCCAGGGCGACGAGGACGCCATGTGGCGTATCGCCGACACCTGGCGCACCCACGCCGATCAATTGCGGGATCTGATTCCCGATCTCGACTCCGTCACCCAGGAGACGCTGTCGGTCATCGAGGGCGCCTCTGCGCAGGCGATCGCAGACGAGTTCACGAAGATGTTCTCCGGCGACTACGCCGTGGACAAACTGGCCGAGGGTATGGACGGTTTGGGAGATCTGGCCTCGACCACGGGAACCCAGATCCAGTACACCAAGCTCAACATCCTGGCCTCCCTGGGCATTGCGGCTATCCAGATTGCCATCGCGCTCGCCAACGCCTGGGAGACGTTCGGCGGGTCGCTGGCCGGGATCCCGATCATCGAGGCCATCACCCGCGCTGCGATCGCCGTCATGGAGCGCACGCTCCTCAAAGAGATCGTGGAGAAGATCGGCGAGACCGTTGCGGCGACCACGATCAAGAAGCTGGTCGAAACCACGGTAGGGCGTATCGCATTCGAGACCCTCAAGTGGACCGCCCTCGGGGCGGCACAAGAACTCGGTATTCAGGGCTATCAGATCTCGCAGGGCCACCGGTCGGGAATCGACGTGCGACAACTCGGCTCGGTGGTCGAGTCCTACGCACTCGGCGGTGCGATCGGTGGTGCCTCGAGTGTGGGGATGAGCAAGTTCGCCGACCGGGCGTTCGGGCAGGTCACCGAGAGCACCTCGAAGGGTGCCATCCTCGCTCGCGGCGGGGTGATCGGTTACGTCAGTGGTGCAGCGGGCAACAGTGGCGCGATGCTGTTGACCGGTGGTCATTTCAATGCCGCAGGCTTTTTCGGGTCGTCGCTGATGGGGGCGCTGCCCGGGAAATCCGAGGGTGCCGGACTCGCCGCGGATGGTGCCGGGCGCGAAACGATCACCGGTACGGTCGGCGGTTCTCCGACGCCCGGCGCCGCAGACGGACTGGGTGAGCACGGAACTGCCGGACACCCCGACGGCGCGATCGCCGACGCCACCACCACCGAGGCGACAGCGGGGCAGGGTGCCCCGGTGGTCGCCGACACCTCGCATCCCGGCGGAGGCGACACTTCTGCAGGATCGACGGCGCCGCAGGCAAACACACCTGTCGACGGATTCTCCCCACCCGCCGACAGAGTTGCTGGCTCAGCCGATCGCTCTCACGACGGCTCGGGAAGTGTTGGGCTGCAACCGGAGCCGAGTGTCGTGGCCGATGTCGGGGGAGCACCCGTCGGCGGCGCGCACCCGGAGTCGGCGTCACCCTCGACGGCTGCCGATGCGCCCGCGACGACCGCGGCCACCGCAGCGGGACCCTCGGCAGCGGCCTCGGCGACGGGTAGTCCCGTTGCCGCAGCGGGACATTCGGCGACACCGACGACGGGCACGAGTTCGTCGACGGGCGCCGCAACCGCGGCCACGGCCGGTATCAGGCCGACGGTCTCTGCGATCGCCCAGCACCCCGCCGCGTCGGGTGCGTCGGTGACCGCGCGACCCGAAGGCGCGGGTACACCAAGGATATTGACCGCGGCCACTGCGGTGCGCGCAGACGCCGCGGCACCGGTCGGGGGAGCCGAGCGCAACGGTGCGGAGCGCGGTGTCACCGAGCGGGCTTTGGTGAGCACCGCGGACGCGCCCCGGTCGGCTGGGCCCGCCGGAGTATCGCGGCCTGCCGCCGACGCCGGATCGTTGGGTCGTTCCGCCGGCGGCCGCGAGGGCGAGTCCGGTGAGCGTGGCGGACCGCCGCCGGCCCAGCGTCCCACGACCGACGCCTCCCGATCCGGGGATTCGGCGCGCACGGCTGAACCCGCGCGCGCAACGGATTCGAGCCCTGCCGGTCGAGAGGGCGGGTCCACCCGCGCGGCAGACGGGGATGCTCACACGCGAGAGTCCGCAACGCATCAGCACGGTGGCGGGGACGAGCCGCGGCGGTTCACCGCACACGATGGCGGCGACGAGCAGATTGGCGGGCGTCACGGTCGCGAGCCCGCCGACCCCGAGGTCTCCCACGTGCCGGATTCGGCAGCCGACATTGCCTCGGCACAAGCCGCGCGAGTGGTGACCGCACGGTTCGGCGATCTGCCGGTCCGGATGGAAATCGTTGCCGTTGAGGGACTTTCGCATGACGCTGCGCACCTGCCGCATCTGATCGACCGTGACGGTACCGGTCACATCGCGTCGGAGCCTCCGGCGGAGAGCTCGCGCCCGGTGCGTACCGAGGGTGACGGCGACGGGGACGTGGTGCCCGATCGCGACCCCGATGATGCGGCACAGCCGCCCACGTCGCACGACGGCGGCCGCACAGAGAAGACCGAAGAACTCGCCACCACGCGCAGGGTGGCTGATGACGCGGCTACCCAGCGGATGGAACGGGAGTCGCGTGAGGCCCCTGCGCGGGTGCTGAAGAGCTTCGATGACGCGGCGCAGAAGGTGATGTCGTCAATGACGACGCGCGCGGAGGGGCTGCCGGCCGGCGTCGGCGGTGACGTGCACCCGGCGCCGGACGCGGTCACGATGCTGGCGGTGTCGGGGTCGTTGTTGGGTGCGGTGTCGGTGAAGGCGGCCTTTCACGGCGCGGCGCGGCTGACCGATGCGGTGCGAGCACGTCTGGGAGGCGCACGCACCGAACATCCTGCTGTCGCTCACGATCCCGAACCGAATGCACCCGAGGGCATTCGGCCCGACGGGATCGATGACGCCGCGGAGGTCGGCGTCATCGACGCCGCTACCGGGGTGTCGGACCGGGTGGCGCTGTCATCGTCGATGACGCGGGAAGAAGCCGACCGCGCTCTCGGGGTTCTGGACCAATCCAATGTGTCCGGTCAGCAATGCGGCGACCAGGCGATCGCGGTGCGTGATGGGTTGCTCTCGGGCGAGGCGGTGGCACCGGAAAACCGAGGCACTGACTTCGCGGGGCTCAGTACCTCCGAGTTGGCAGATCGGTTGGGGGTGGACGGATTCGACCGCGCATCGGTCGATTCGGTCGCCGGTTCGCTACACGGCTTGGGCGAGCACGCATCGGCCACAGTGGTGGGGCGCACGGAGGCCGGTGGCGATCTGCATGCGGTGACCGTGGCACGTCTCGACGGCGAGCACGTGGTCTTCGATCCCTCGGCGCCCGCCGGTGAGCGGGTGATGAGCTTGGCCGACGGACTGGGTCATTTCACGGAATTCGGCGCCGCCTACCACGACGGTCGTGCGCCCGTCGGAACCGCTGATGCGCGACTGACGCATCCGAGAGCCGAGTTGGGCGGCCGCAAGGTATTCGGCGATCACGAGTTGGTCGGGACCAGGCGCGGGGGGCCGCGGCAGGGCGAATTCCGGGACGAGCGCACTGAACACGATGAACGCACTGAACACGACGACGGCGAGCGGAGTGGGGCTCGTCGGGCAGGAGACGACGGCGGCGGGTCGGGCACGAGGCGAGCACCAGCGGATGAGGCCGGCGCCGACCGCAACGATCATGCGGGGCGTTCTCGCGAGCGCGATGTGGCAGGCCTGCCACTCTCGCCGGAGAGGCTCGTGCGTGATGGCGAGTCGGACATACCGACGGAGCGTGTGGACGGAGATCGATCTGCGGAGAATGCGCGGGCGGGAGATGTAGACGGTCCGCACCGCGATACCGGTCAGCCTCGCGCGCCTGGTCAGTCTCGTGACGGAGAGCACGACCCGCGCACGGAGCAACTGGACTCGGATGATGCGCCGGGCATAGGAAAGATAGATCCCAGGGAGCCGATCGACGGTCTGGAACACTCGGGTAAGTCGATGGTCGAGAAAGTTGCCGATCGTCGGTATTTGGAGAAGTACTACCATCGGACCCGCCACGGCGGGAGGCTGCGGTGGGATCGGAACATCAAGGGGGCGTTGGATGCGGACGGTGATCGGATTCCGTTGCTTGATGAGCATGGTGAGATTCAGACGGAGAATGTTGTTGACGTTCGGCGGGCCGCTTACGGGGCCTATGACGAGAGTGTGACCTATGGGTCTCACCGGGTGGCGGATGAGTTGCGTCGTTTGCGGGATTGGGCGCGGGCTCAATTGAAGCACGTGCTGAACAAGCTGGATGCGACAGATGCTGAGCGAAAGAGCGCCTACCGGTTGATGACAGACGCCGGCGAAAGAGCGGGTCTTCATGCGACGGCGGAAGCAATCCCACATCGATACCGCGCCAGTCAGTTCGAGGTCGAGACCTTGCTGCCTCTCAGTTCCCGGGGCGCCGGGGGTTTCGATGGAGTGTTCAGGGTCACCCCGCGGGAAGGTGTGAGGAACAAGGAAGGAATCACCGGCCCGATCCTGGTGGTGGTGGAGGCAAAGGGAGCGCACGCAGCGCTGGGAAGTAGGCGCGGGTTGGATGGCCTGCATTATCAGCAGGGGCGAAGGGAGTATCTGGAGGCGGTAGCTACCGCTATGCGTGATAGCAAAGACATAGCGGTTGTACGGCTTGGCCGCCAAATCGAAATCGCTCTATTGGGGAGCTCGATACGCTACGAATTGGTGCAGGCGACAGTAGACAGGGGCGGATCGTATTCGGGTTACAGGCACCGTGAATTCAAATTGGAATACCTAGCCTGAAATAGTTGTCGGATCGAGCGAAGGAGATTTTGGCTGATGGTGAATATCGTGGATATTGAGCGGTGGCATGAGTGGATTCCCGAAGATCATGTGGAGCGGCGCTGGAATGAGGCGCGAGAGGATGTTGAGGACCTGTTGGGTCTTGGGCTTCCGTGGAATAGTGATCGTATTCATTATCTTCAGGTCTACTTGCTTGATTTGTGTGTGTGGTCGTTGGTGGGTTCGGGTGGGGTGGTGGGTGAGGAGGTGTGGTCTGCGTTGGATGCGGCGTGTGAGGTTGCTCGGGTGCAGTTTGTGCGGGCGTCGTTGCCGGAGGGTGAGCACTGGTTGTCGTTTGAGGTGTTGGGGCGGTCGTTGACGACGAAGTCGTCGGGTCCCAATCCACGGACGATGGCGCCGCATTGGTTGGGGGCGTTGTGGTTGGGGTTGGTGGCTCGGGATCGGGGGTTGTTGGATGCGTTGCGGGATTTCAAACCGGAGTGGCGGGAGGCTTCGAGGGAGGAGGGGGTGTGGTTTGATCCGTATCAGGAGCAGTGGGCGCGGGCGTGGCAGATGTTGTTGCGGGGTGAGCGGGGTGAGCCGGTGGCGCGCCAGGTGGTGGAGGTGATGCGGTTGACGGATCCGGGGTTGGCGCCGTACGCGGGTGCGGAGAGTGTGTTGCAGCGGGTGTTTCCGGCGGTGCGGTTGTTGTGGGATGTGGTGTCGGGGAGTCGGAGTGAGTTTCCGGGGGATGTGCGGGTGGCGTTGGAGGCGAATAAGGAGTATTTCACGCGGCCGGTGGAGAATCGGGTGCGTATGCGTGAGGGGTTTGTGCCGTGGCAGATTGTGGGGCCGGTGTGTGCGGCGGTGGATTCGGATTTTGAGGTGGGGGTAGCGTCGCAGTATTTGCCGGCGGCGTTTCTGTATGACCGGCGTGACCGGCTGCGGTAGCGAGATGGCCCTGTACATCGGGTAGATGGATCACTGCGGGTCCCACCTGGGGTGCTTGGCCGGTTAGATTGGAGAGCTGTGACGGGGATAGGGGAGCTTCGGCAGACAGTGGTGGTCGCGGCCGCGCCGCGGACCATACGAGTATCGGTGTTCGGCGGACGTACCCAACTCGATATCGAACTACCGATTGATGTTCCCGTTGTTAACATCGTCCCTGAACTCGCCGAGCTGATCGCCTCGCGGGATGTCAGGCGTGAGGATGATCCCCACGGGATTCCCAACAAGCGGGACCGATGGGTGCTGACGCGGCTCGCGAGTGGTCGTGAGGTGCGCGGAGACCAGACCCTGGCCATGGCAGGGTCGCAAGACGGCGACCAGTTCAGTCTGAGTGCCGAACGAGCGCTGACCCCGCCCGAACTGTTCGATGACGTCGTCGATGCGGTGGCCCGACTTAATCGGGAGGGATACCCGGCGTGGAGTTCCCGCGCCGCCCGCGTGATGGCATTTGTCGGGTTGGCAATGGCCGTTGCGGTGTGTGACCTGCTCTTGCTCGGCGACTTCGGCTTGTCCCGGCGCACCGCGCTCGCCTATCAGACTGTCGGCGTGATCGTGGCCCTCGTGCTCGGCGCCGTCGTCGCGCGCAGGTACTACGCCGAGCCGCCGATCGCCGCCGCACTGGGATGGGCGGCCCTGCCACTGGTATTCGGGGTGGCATGGGTGGGCGTCGCGCACCTGCCCGTCGGCGTGAACGCCTGGGCGCCGGCCATCGTGTGCGCCGTCATGGTTCTCGCCGCGATAGGTGCGCAGGTCATCGTCCGCGCCGGACACGTCGGATTCGTCGGGGTGGCGGTCGGGTTCACCGTCTGCGCGGCGGTGGCCGTGGCGCACGCGGCTTTCCACTGGACCGACCAGCTGTCGGGTACCGTACTGGCCACTTGCGGTCTGTTTCTCGCGGTGGGAGCCGACCCACTCATCATGAGCCGTCGTCGGCTCCGCTCACGCACCAATCGTCGCGAATCCTCCCGCGACGCGCAGGCAGCCGCCGCCGAGCTGTTCACCAACCCGTTCGACCGTGCCGAGCGCCGCGAGCGGCAGCGCCGGACGGTGGCCGGTGCCCGCGCACAGGTCCCATCTGCCCAGGCGGTGGCCGAATCCGTGGAGCGTGCCCGCGCCACGCGGTCAGCGGTCTATCTGGCAGCCGCGGCAACCGTGATCGCCGGTACGGCGATCACGGCCCTCGACACCGATCCCACACAGTGGGCGGTCATCGCGTTCAACTCCGTCGTCGCGGCCGCGATGATGCTGCGCAGCGCACGCAAGCTGCCGTTCGTGCCGTCGGCGTCACTGCTGTTCGGTGGTGTCGCGATTCTGGTGATCACCGCCGTGGCGCTCCGGACGGCGCCGTCGGCGATGTATTCGGTCGCCGCTCTCGCCCTCCTCGCACTGGTGGTCGTCGGAGTGGGCATCGCGGTGTTCGCCACCGGCCTTAGGTCGCCAGGGTGGGCGAGACTCGCCGACCACCTGGACTACCTCGCCCTCGCGGCGGTCCTCCCCGTGCTGGCGTGGACAGCAGGCCTGTACGCCCAGGTCGTGGGGGGATGACACTCCCGATCAGGGTGCGACGCACGATTGTCGCTATCGCCCATCTGGCCACGGTGCTGGTATTGGTACTCATCGGCACTGGGCCCGCCGCAGCCCTGACCCCACCGCTGATCGCTGCGGGCGGTGCGCCGAGCGGTCCGGTGGGGCCCACCGACAAGACCAAACAGCAACAGCAGTGCGCCACACCGGTACTCGCCGTGGGCACCGATCTTTCCCAGGTCGACCCGACAGGCTTCGCCGTGAACTATCGAGCTGCCTGGACATACAGCACGGGGGCCGGGCAAACGGTCGCGGTCATCGACACCGGTGTGCATCGGCAACCCCGGCTCCGCAAGGTGATCGGTGGTGGCGATTACGTCGGCAGCGGAGACGGACTCACCGACTGCGACTCACACGGCACGCTGGTCGCGGGGCTCATCGCCGCGCGTCCCTCTACCGCCGACAGCTTCAGTGGCATCGCCCCCGACGCGACGATCCTGTCGATCCGGCAGAACAGCGACTCCTACCAGGTCGACGGCAACAACGGCGACGGCAGCGATGCCGTCTCCTCCGGATACGGCAACACCACCACGTTGGCATATGCGATCACCCGTGCGGTGTCCCTGGGCGCCACGGTCATCAATATCTCTGCCGCAGCCTGCGGCACAACGGGATCCCCGGTCGACGACGCTCTACTCGGCCGCGCCGTGCGCGCCGCTTACCAACGCAACGTGGTGGTGGTGGCAGCCGCAGGCAACGCCGACAAGGATCGCTGCCCTCAGAATCCCGGCGTCGACCCGAACGTACCCCGCGCCACCGAATGGTCGAGGATGACCACCTACGCCAGTCCCGCGTGGTTCTCCGACTACGTGCTGTCGGTGGGAAATGTGACCGCCGATGACGAGCCGGCGTCGTCCTCACTGACCGGTCCGTGGGTCTCGGTCGCCGCCCCCGGCGACAACGTCGTCTCATTGAGCAGCACCGGCTCCGGGCTGGTTAACCGGCAGGTCATCAAGGGCGCCCAATCATCGTTCAACGGAACGAGCTTCGCCGCCGCAGTGGTGTCCGGGGTGGTCGCCCTCGTCCGCGCCGAGCACCCCACCATGTCTGCCGGTGAGGTGATCGAACTGATCAAGCGCACCGCTCACACAGGTGGACGGGGGCCCGACATGGCGACCGGGTACGGTCTGGTCGACCCGATTGCCGCCGTCGACCCCGACCAGCCTCGCGCGTCGAACCTTGTGCTGCAGAAGCAGATCGCCGGGCCGGTACCGCCCGACCAGGCCGCCACCCGGACACGCGATATCGCGCTCGTCGTCGGCGGGGTCAGTGTCTTCCTCATCGCTGCCGCGTGGGCGTTGTTCACACCGCTGCGGCGCACGCGCGACGAGAAGACCGCCTACCGCGATATCGACGAGCACTGACCGTAGGCACCCCACCGCGCACCGAATGCTGCGGCGAGATGTGGCCGGTCTAGCGTGGCTCGCCGGTGGCGAGCTTCCGATCGCCCGCGCGCATCAGCGCGCTCCCGTCACCGCCACCGACCGCACCGATGGCGACGCGTCCGGCGCGGATGGCGGCATCGAGATCGACGCCGGTCTCGATGCCGCAGTCGCGCAACAGATAGACGAGATCCTCGGTGGCGATATTGCCGCTCGCACCGGGTGCAAAGGGGCATCCGCCGAGTCCGCCGACCGAGGCATCGAGCCGCGTGATGCCGGCCTGTACGGCGGCGTAAGCACTCGCCAACCCGGTACCCCGCGTGTTGTGGAAGTGTGCGCCCAGCGGTAGATCACCGATCAACGGGAACACCTGTGCGGCAAGATCAGTCACCCGTCTCGGGGTCGTCGTGCCGATGGTGTCGGCGATACTGATGCGGTCGGCGCCCGCCGCCACCGCGTGGGTGACGATCGCGGTGACCCGCTCCGGTGGCGTCGGGCCGTCGAACGGGCAGTCCCAGGCGGTCGCAATGATCACCTCGAGTGTGGCTCCCGCGTCGTGGGCGATACCAACGATATCGTCGATCAGTGCTGTCGACGCGTCGGTGTTGCGTCCGACATTGGCCCGGCTGTGTGAATCAGAGGCCGAGACAACATATTCCAGATTGCTCACACCGGAGTCGAGCGCACGACGGGTGCCGTTGACCGAGGCGACCAACGCCGAGAACCGCACGTCGGGAAAATCGCCGAGTTGCGTGCAGAGCTCGGCGGCATCGGCGAGTGCGGGTACCTTGCTGGGCGAGACGAACGCGGTCACCTCGACCTCGGTCACCCCGGTGGCGCAGATGGATTGCAACAGTTCCACTTTGGCGTCGAGTGAGATCGGCTCCTCGATTTGCAATCCGTCTCGCATGGCGACGTCGCGGAGGGTGACGTCCATCAGATCACGCCTTGTTCGTGGAGTTCGTCGATCTCGGAGTCCGTCAATCCCAACAGATCGGCGAACACCGCGTGGTTGTCGTGACCGGGCACCGGTGGCCCGGCATTGCGGATTCGACCAGGGGTGTCGCCGAAGCGGGGCACCACACCGGGGCCGTGGACCACCCGGCCCACGCGGGCGTCGTAATGCTCGGCAATCATCCCGCGCGCCTGCAGATGAGGGTCGGCGACGACCTGTTCGATCGTGTTCACCGGCCCGACCACGACTCCCGCCGCCGAGAGCACCTCGGTGAGCTTGTCGGCCCCGTGCTGCGCCGACCACTCGCCGATGAGGGCGTCGAGCTCATCCTGATTGCGTCCGCGGGCAGCGTGGTCGGCGAAACGCGGGTCGGTGGCGAGTTCGGGCTGTCCCATCGCCTCGCACAGCCGGGCGAACACCGAATCCTGGTTGGCGGCGATGATCACGTGGGTTCCGTCGGCGGTCGGATACAGATTCGATGGGGCAATGCCGTCGAGACGGGTGCCCGATGGCCCCCGCACGATGCCGCCCATGTCGTAGTCGGCCATCGTCGACTCCTGCACCGCCACACATGATTCCAGCAGTGAGGTGTCGACGACCTGCCCTTTGCCGGTGACGGTCCGGCGGTAGAGGGCTGCGAGTGCACCCTGCGCGGCGTACATTCCGGCGAGGGTGTCGCCCAGCGACAGCGACAGTCTCGGCGGGAGTTGGCCGGGGTAGCCGTTGATGTGGCGCAGCCCGCTGGCGGCCTCGGCGACCGAGGCATATCCCGCGCGCGCCGCGTCGGGCCCGGTCTGGCCGTACCCCGACACCCGCACCACGACCAGTCCCGCGTTGTGCTGCCACAGCACCTCGGGCCCGATCCCGAGTCGTTCGAGAGTTCCGGGCCGAAAATTCTCGACGACGATGTCGGCGCGCTGGGCCAATCGCAGGAACAAACCGCGTCCGCGGTCGTCGCGCAGATCGAGGGTGATCGCCCGCTTGTTGCGGGCATGCACCGTCCAGTAGAAGCGCTGGCCCTCGACCTCGGCCTGCCCCCAGGTGCGGATCGGGTCCGGCCGATCGGGTGGCTCGATCTTGATGACCTCGGCGCCCATGTCGCCGAGCAGGCGAGCGGCATGGGGGCCCGCGATCAGGGTGCCCAGTTCGAGCACGGTGATGCCCTCGAGTGGTCCCTTCGGTTCCGTGTCCGGGGTGATGGTCGGCGGGGAGTCGGGGTCGTCCATACCACCAGTGTGTAACCAGTCGCGGTCCAGAAGCAATCCCGGTCGAGTCGATCACAGGCCTTTGACGTGCCGTGATGCCCCGAAAATCGCAAAAAACTGAAAATGAACCCAGAATTGGATTTCCGTGTCACACTGGCATGACGCGCCCCCATGGGTGGCGTGAGTGTCGGGAGCGGACGAGGACCCGGATCGGGTCGGCGGGGACACCGGAGTGGCGATGCGTGTGAGCGAGCGGGGCCGAGTGACGGGCATGTGGGGCTCGTCGGTGTCGACCCTCGGGCGTCTGCTCGATCTCTTCGCGACCTCGGTGGGGTTCGGTGTCGCAGATGTGGTTCGGGGCCGGTTCCCGGTGCGAGAGGCCTACCGGCAGATGGTGTTCTTCGCTGGGGTCGCCGCGATCCCCGCCGCGTTGGTGGCGATCCCGTTCGGAGTGATCATCTCGGTGCAGGTGGGCAGCCTGACCTCCCAGATCGGCGCGTCCTCGATGGCCGGTGCGGCCGGTGCGCTCGGGGTGCTGCGACAGGGTGCCCCCATCGCCACCGCGCTGCTTCTGGGCGGTGCCGTCGGCTCGGCCGTTGCCGCCGACCTGGGTTCGCGGACGGTTCGTGAGGAGATCGACGCACTGCGCACCATGGGTATCGACCCGGCGCGGAGGGTGATCGCCCCGCGCCTTGCGGCTGCGGCCGTGATTGCACCCCTGATCTGTGTGGAGATCGTCTTCGTCGGTGTGGCCACCGGATATTTCGTCAACGTCGCGTTCCAGGGCGGTGCGGCCGGCAGCTATCTCGGGTCGTTCGGCGAGTTCGCGGGGCTCGTCGATCTGTGGGCGGCGCTGGGCAAGGCCGAGATCTTCGGTCTGGTCGTCGTTGCCATCGCCTGTCAGCGTGGGATGGAGGCGCGCGGCGGTCCGCGTGGGGTCGCCGACGCGGTCAACGCTGCCGTAGTACTCAGCGTGGTCGCCAGCTTTGTGCTGAATCTCCTTGCTACCCAGATGCTGTCGATGTTCGTGCAGACGAAGGTCGGGTGATTGCCCATGCTGGGACTCGAGGTGTACCTCGCCGCGCACCCGAGGGTGCGTCGGGTTGGCGCGATCGCCGGCGCGCCGGCGCGACTGCTGGCGCAGCTCGGCCATCAGTTGCGCTTCACCGCACAGGTGCTCGGTGCCACGCCGCACGCGCTGCGCCACTACCGTCGCCAGACGGTGGCCGTCCTCGGCGACATGATGTGGGGCAACGGCACAGTCATCGTCGGTGGTGGGACCGTCGCGGTGCTGGTCGTCCTCGGGGCGTCGGTGGGTGGCTCCATCGGGGTCGAGGCCTTCGGTTCACTGGACATGTTCGGCATGGGTCCGCTCACCGGCTTTCTCTCCGCGTATGCCACCACCCGCGAGATCGCACCCATCGTCGTGGCGATCGGGTTTGCCGCGCAGGCCGGTTGCCGGATGACCGCCGAGATCGGGTCGATGCGGATCGCCGAAGAGATCGACGCACTCGAAGCGCAAGCCGTGCAACCGATCCCGTTTGTGGTCAGCACACGTGCCATCGCCGGGGTCATCACCATCATCCCGTTGTTCCTGATCACCCTGATCCTGGCCTACCTCACCTGTGCGCTGGTGGTCACCGGCATGCACGGTCAATCTAGCGGCACTTACGACCACTACTTCACTGCCTTCCTGCGTCCGGTGGATGTCACCTACGCGCTGATCAAGGCGGTGGTGTTCATCGTCGCCGTTGTCCTCGTCCACGGATATCAGGGCTACTACGCCCGCGGCGGACCCGAAGGGGTCGGGACCGCCACCGGACGCGCCATCAAATTCAGCTTCATCCTCATCGTGGTGCTGGACATGATCCTGACCCTCGTGTTCTGGGGCTCCGATGTCGGATTCAGGTTCTCCGGATGATCGGACCACCGATTGACGTGTCTGGGCGTGGTCCGTCCACCGGTGTGCTGACCCGGTGGGGCCTTGCGGCGATCGCGGTGCTCGCCGCCATCGCCCTTCCCGTGACCCTCTACGCGCGCGGAGTCTTTGACGACACCGTCGAAGTGACCGTGACCTCCGATCGCATCTCCGAAGGACTTTCGGTAGGAGCCGACGTCAAATACCAGGGATTGCTCGTCGGGCACGTCGAGTCGATCACCATCGACGATCAGGGGCATCAGCGGATGCGCCTGGCCGTCGACGCCACCCAGGCCGACCACATCGGCGGCCATCTCACCGCGACATTCGTGCCGTCGAACATCTTCGGTGTGACCGGGATCGAATTGACCCCCAGTGCACCGGGGTCGGCACTACGCAACGGTCAAATCATTGCGGCGCAGGTTGATTCGTCGGACGTCTCGGCGGTGAGCGTCTTGCGTGACATCGGATCGATCAGCTCCACCCTCACCGGCTCCGAGGTCACCGCGATGATCAACCGACTCGACGAGGTCGTGACCCAGATTTCGCCGCTGATGCGGTCGGGCTTCGATTTGTTCGCACTCGCGCATCAGCACCAACAGATGCCGTTCGCCCAGATGCTGCGTATCGCCGACGACACTCTGCGCGGTGCGGCTGGGTTGTCGGACCCCTTCGTCAATCTCTTCACGACCCTGGTGGAGAAGACCGCGATGTATGCCGACCCGCAGGAGACGGCCAAGGTCACCGGTGCGCTGACCGGTCTCGTGCAGACCTTCATCACCCTGGGCCAGGTGGTCGGCGCCGATCCGGGTGACTTGGCCACCGTTCTCGACGCCTCACTCACTCTCGGGGCCCCGCTCGGCTACACCCTGTCCACCGTGCCCGCAGCAGCCGATGATGCACACGAGCTGATCGGCCGGCTCGACAAGATGCTGCCGCGCGTGGACGGCACCGTGCGGTTGCGCCTGGGGCTCACGCTGGAGTCGTTGCCCGCGATCACCTCGGCCTTGCCGCCCGCAGGTGCCGTCCGTACCGGGGGTGGCGGCCGATGAACCAGGTGCGACCCACGGCCACTGCGGGTTTCGTCGTGTTCGTCGTCGCCATGTTGCTCGCCGGGTGGGTGATCGTCCAGGCGCTCGATCCCTCGGTGCCCGGCGCCGGGCGGACGTTCACCGCCCGCTTCACCGACGTGTCGGGATTGACCGTCGGCAACGACGTCCGTGAACTCGGTGTACGGGTGGGCAAGGTCGAATCCATCTCTTTGCTCGACGACTCCGGCGACCAGGCCCAGGCGCAGGTGCGCTTCACCGTGAACACCACCACCACGGTCTACGACGACACCCAGATCGCCATCCGCTACCAAAATCTCGTCGGACAGCGGTACCTGGACCTGCAGACCCCCACAGGTGACGACACTGTTCCGAAACACGAGCTCGCCGCGACCGCGGTCATCCCGGCCTCGCGGACGATCGGTTCGTTCGACATCACCGAGATGTTCAACGGGCTCCGGCCGTTGTTCGGCACGCTGCAACCCGACCAACTCAATTCGCTGATGAACAACATTCTGGCGGTGATCGAGGGCCGCGGCCCCGACGTGCGCTCGGTGCTAAACGAGCTGCGTCAGCTCGCCGATGTCGTCTCCGATCGTTCGACACTCATCGCGACCGTCATCACCCAATTAGGCCGTGTCGCCGGTGAGATCAGGTACAAGTCGCCGCAACTGAACGATCTCATCTCCCGGATGGGAGACGCCTTCGGGGTGCTTGCGGCGTCGGCAGACAAGACCCAGGAGTCGATGCGATTGGCAGCGCGCAGTCTCGGGCCCGTACGGCAACTCCTCGAGAGCCTCGATGAGAGTTACTACGGCAACTACGCCACCGTCGATCACCTCTTGCGCACCTGGGTGCCCGGTGTCACCACCGCGACCGCCGCTCTGGGACGGCTGCCCGCGCTGATCGACGCTCTCGACGCCACGGCGCACGCCGCGGGTCAGGGTGGCTATCAGTGCGGCTCGGGACAGGCGATCCCCACGCCGCTGACGCGGGTTCTGCTCGCAGGTGTCCCGGTGGTGGTGTGCCGATGACCCGCCGACGCGACGAAGCATCGATGCGGCGCAGGCAATTCCGGCTGGGCATGCTCGGTCTCGGGGTGGCGGTCGCGCTCGCCGCAGTGTGCGGGGTCATCTACCTCGACCCGTTCGGCCACCGCGATGTCCTCGTGGCCTTGAGCACCAGCGGCGGCCTGCGAGCCGGTGATGAGGTCCGCGTCGCGGGAGTGCCGGTTGGTGAGGTGTCGGCGATCGTCCTGCATCCCGATCGCGTCGAGGTCACCTTGCGCGTGGATTCCGATGTCGCACTGGGTGATCAGACCTCGGCCGATGTCCGGCTGACCACAGCCATCGGGGGTCATTATGTCGCGTTGGCACCGGCCGGTCGGGCAACGCTGGGCCACAACGTCATCCCGATGCAACGTACGTCGGTGCCGTACACGCTCAGCGACGTTCTCGCCGATTCCGGGGCGGTCGTGTCGAAGGTGAACGGACAGACCATCGCCGATACGCTGCGCAAGGTCGATGCCGCGCTGGCCGGACAACCCGACGCGATCCGGCAGATCATCGCCGATACCGAACAGCTGACCACCGCGGTCGGGGCGCGGTCCGACGACCTCGACGCCGCGGTAGCCCTGAGCGACGAGTACATTTCCGGACTCAACAGCGGGCGCGCCGATCTGGTGGAACTGTTGCGTCTGATCGGCTACGTCGGGGCCAAGGCCTATCAGGTCAAGGCCGAAGGGGTGGAGACCGTGCGGTCGATCGGCGCGTTGTTCGCCTTCATCGCCAAGCCGGTCGATGCCTTCACCGGAACCATCGAGCCACCGTTCCGGCAGGTTCTTGACGTGCTCGACACTCTGCGCGCCCAGCCCGCCCGCATCGACGACCTCCTCGGAAAGTTGACCGCGATCGTCGATCACATCGGAGATGCCATGGGCGTCAACAACTCTTCGGGTCGGGTGGATCTGTCGTCAGTGGTCGTCGACGCACCTCACGTGCAGATCACCGCCGATCAGGTGACGGCCGCTGGGCTGTGCGTCCCTAGTCCGGATCGGCGGTGCTGAGATGTCTCGGTTACCGAAGAGATGGCGGCGGATCATCGCGGGGGTGCTCGCGATCGCGGTGATTGTCGGTGTGACGCTGGTCATCGTGGAACGGCGAGCCGGCCACGTGTCGGGGTGCGCGGACATGGCCGACGCCGTCGGCCTTTATCCGGGCAATGACGTCACGATGCGCGGGGTAAGGATCGGCTCCGTCACCGCGGTGTCCCCGCAGTCCGGGCATGTGGTCGTACGGTTCACCCTCGACGCGCCGGTCGACTTCCCGGCCGATGTGTCGGCGGTGACCACCTCGGATTCGATCGTGACCGACCGGCATCTGGAGATCCCGTCGGGTCGGACCACCGGCGCTACGTGGGACATGAGGCGATGTATCCCGTTGGCACGCACGCATACCCCGACCAGCGTCAGTGCCGCCTACGCCGCCTTCGACAAGCTCGCCTCCCAGGTCACCGCTGCCGCATCGGAGTCCGGCGAGCGCCGTGAACTGGTGCGCGACAGTATGAATCGCATCGATGCCACCTTGCGCGGCACCGGTGCGGATTTCAACGCGGCGATCGCCGGACTCGCCGCGGCACTCGGCGACCCGGGGCTACGGGATCAACAGTTGCGTTCGCTGCTGACCAACGTGGGGGAGCTGACCGAGTTCTTCGTTCAGCGCTGGCCGGATCTTCAACTCGGACTGACCAAACTCGGTGAATTCGCCGAGACCTTCGATGCCTGGTTCTCGGTGCTCAATCCGGCCGTCGTCCAGACCACCCAACTAACCCCGTCACTGTTGCGTCTCATCCGTACCTACTCGCCTCCGGTGTTCGCCGTCCTCGACGCTCTCATGCCGTTGCTCGATCGCGTCCCGATGGATCAGATCCTCGCCCTGCTGCGGCGGTTGCCCGTGGTGTCGACAGGAGTCCAACGCATCCTCGCCCGTGGCGCGGCAGTCGGTGGAATCGAGACGGCTCCGCCGGCGGTGCGGGTCACCGCGACGTCGAGCTCGGCGGTCTGCGCTGCGGTCAACGCGGTCATGGCACAGGCCTGCCGGCCGTCGCCCGGTGCCGCCGGACACGTCGACCTCGCGCTGGTCCAACTCGTACTCGCGTCCGCAGGGGGCCGGTGATGATCCGATCCCGATGGTGCGCAGTGTGGGCGGCAGTGCTGGCAAGTCTCACGGTCCTCGTGGGCGCGTGCGGGGTCGAGCCGACCGATCTGCCGTTACCCGGTACCCGTGTCGCCGGCGACAGCTACCCGCTGCACATCGAATTCGCCTCGGTACTGAACCTTCCCGCGCGCAGCAAGGTGGTCTACAACGGCTCACGTATCGGGGTGCTGCGCGGGGTGGGTCTGGCCGAACACGACGGTCGCCGGGTAGCGGTTGCGACCGTCGATCTTTCCGCCGGCGTCCGGCTACCCGTCGGCACGACCGCCGAGCTCGTACAGGCCACCCTGCTCGGCGACTTCTTCATCGCGCTGTCACCACCCGCCGGCACGACCACCGCGACCATCGCCGCCGGCCAGACGATCCCGCTGTCGCGAACCTCGGTGTCACCACAGGTCGAAGACCTTCTCGGAGGGGTGGCCGCACTTGCCAACGGAGGCACGATCGCCACGCTTCAACGCATCATCACCAACGCCAACAAGGCGTTTCCATCCGACACCACCGAACGTGACGTCGGCATCGAGGTGCTGCGCGCACTGATCGCGCGCAGTGCCGATCAGGAGGCCGATATCCGGTCGATGATCGATTCTATCGGGACGATCTCGCACACCCTCGACGCCAACCGGTCCCGATTGGCGTTCGCCTTTCAATTCGGGCCGCGACGGGTCAGCGGTGCGGTCTCGGCGTTCCTCGGACTGTCGAACGTCTTGAATGCTTTGGGGCCCAACGTCGTCCCCATCGGCAATCTGATCATCCCGCGCTATGCGACCCTGCAGGGCCTCATCGGGGTCGTCGACCCATTGGTCGCCACGGCCGTACGGCTCGATAGCCAGGCGCCCGCCGACATCCGCCGTCTCGATGACCTACTCGGCGATCGGCTCGTTGCCTGGGCACGTGACCCGTCGATCGACATCGTCGACGTCACCGAATCCGATGGCCGCGGAATCGGCGGGTCGGCGACCGACACCCGGACCGTCGCTGCGATTCTCCGGATGATTGGGGCTATGCGATGACTGCACGCCGCACGATCGGGAGCCTGGTGATGCTGGTGGTGGTGTCGATCGCACTCAGCGCCTATCTCGTCGTCGGTATCCTGCATCTGCACCCATTCACCCGATATGACACCGTGTCGCTTGACCTCACCGAATCCGGTGGCCTGCAGAATAATTCGTCAGTGCTCTATAACGGCATCCAGGTGGGTACGGTGACCGATCTGCGGACCGGACCCGACGGGTTGCGGGCCACCCTCCGGATCAGGCCCGGTGCGGATGTGCCGGCCGATGCGACGGTCAGCGTCGCGAATCTGTCCATGGTCGGCGAGCAGTACGTCGAATTCACCTCGACGACCGGATCGGGTCCGTACCTCACCGACGGTGCCGTGATCGCCAACGGCATCGATCCGGGCGTCTCGGTGGCCGACATGCTGACCTCCATGCACGGACTCACCAGTCAATTCGATCCGGCCACCCTCGAGGAGATCGCGCGGACCATCTCCGAGGGCTGGCAGGGCCGCGACGCCGACCTGGCGACCATCGGCCAATTCTCCTCGCTGACCGCCCGCACGATCGGCACCTACCGATCCGAGTTCTCCGGCCTGTTCGACCACGCACAGGAACTGTTGACGCGCCTCGACGGTGCCCGGATCGGCGCCGTGATGCGTGCCACCGCACCGAAGTTGGCGCACATGAACATTCCGTTCTCCACCTTGTGGAGCCTGCTGCCCGGACTCGCGCAGGCCACTGAGGGCGCCACCGGCTGGTACGACGTGATCATCCCATTCACTCAGAAGATCGGCGAGTACCTCGCCACGACCATGCCCGACGTCGCCGCGATCATGCGGGTGCTCCAGCCCACGCTGACCGCAGTCGCACCAGCCGGTCGGGTGAATCTGGCGACCCTGGTCGAGCAGGGTTTGCAGATCGTCGACGAGAACGGCGTCCTGCGACTGACCGTGGCGGACCCGCCTTGACGGCACCACCCAGTCCATCGGCCACCACCGAGCCGCATCGGCCGCGACAAGCCCGAGAATCGCCACCGCCCACCGACACGAACCGAGATGACATGAGTGAGACCGACATTGCCGAAACGGACACTGCCGAAACGGACACTGCCGAGCAGCAGAATGGTACGGCGCAGACCATCACAGCACCGGCCAACACGGCACCGGCCGACCCAGCACCCGATGGCAATACTCTGGCCGATTCCGAATCATCGGACGGGGCAACAGAATCAGATGAGAAGGTGACAGAAGCCGACCAGCCTCGGAGCCGTCGTGCGTTGCTGACGGCCCGGCTGCGGTCGCGGCCGTTGGTGGCGGCGATGATCGTCGCGGTGATCCTGGTGTTGGCGGTGATGACAGGCGTCTTCGGGTGGCAGGTGCATCAGCGTGGCGACGAGCTCGGTGCCTTGCGCGCGCAGTCGGCCGACGAGGCGCACGCACGACAACTCGCCTCCGACTATGCGGTGGCCGCCGCGCGGATCGACTACCGCAATTTCGACCCGTGGTTTGCGGCGTTGCGTTCACACGTCAACCAGCCGCTGGCACAGCAGTTCCAGACCAGCGAACCCGCGTTGCGTGATCTTCTGGGCCAACTGCAGTGGGTGTCGACCGGCACTCTCGTCGGCAGCGACATAGCCACCCATAACGATGGCACGTACCACGTTCAGGTCTTCCTCGACGTGACCACCAGTAACGTCCAATCACCGGACGGGGTGAAGACGACTGCGCTATACCCGATAACGGTGGACGGCAAGAACTGGCAGATCATCGACATCAGCGGTGGCATCTCGCCCCTGCCGGGCAAGTGACGGGCATCGAGGTGGGTGCCCGGGGAAAGGACGTGATGACAACTCCGCATTCGGCAGATACGGGACTTCTCCCCGATATCACCCGGCGGGACATCCTGTCGGGGCTGGCGTCTCTGCGCCCGGACCTAGGGGGAGTGCTGCGCTCGTTGCCGGGGCTGATTCCGCGTCCGCACAGTCGGCAGATGTCCATCGGAAAGCGGTTCGTCCAGTCCGTCGAGGCCTATCCCGACCGCGATTTCCTGCGGTTCGAGGGGCAGTCGATCACCTACCGTGCCGCCAACGCACACGCCAATCGGATCGCGGACTTCCTGAGTCGGCAGGGGATCTCACGCGGCGACGTCGTGGCCATCGAATCACGCAACCATCCCGACGTCGTGATCACCATGCTGGCAATCGTGAAACTCGGGGCTATCGCGGGAATGCTCAACTTCCACCAGCGTGGGGCGGTCCTCGAACACAGCCTGGGGCTCATCGGCGCGAAGGTCTTGATCTACCAACCCGATCTTGCCGAGGTACTCCAGTCCGTACCGGAGTCGGCGCTGCCCGAGGTGCTCCTCGACTTCGCCGAGTTGCACCGTGGTGCGGCGCGATGCTCCCCGCGCAATCCCGCAGTCACCGACTCGATCCCGATGTCGGACACCGCGTTCTACATCTTCACCTCCGGAACGACGGGATTTCCCAAGGCCAGCAAGATGAGTCACTACCGTTGGCTTGCGGCGATGTCGGGCATCGGCGGGATCGGCATCCGGTTGCGCGGCGACGATGTCATGTACACAGCGCTGCCCTTCTACCACAACAACGCACTGACGATCTCGGTGTCGTCTGTACTGGCCTCGGGTGCGTGCCTGGCGATCGGCCGACAGTTCTCCGCGTCGGGATTCATCGACGAGATCATCGAGAACGATGCGACGGCGTTCAGTTACATCGGCGAACTCTGCCGATACCTGCTCGCGCAACCGGAGCGGCCCACCGATCGCGCCCACCGATTGCGGGTGGCGGTGGGCAACGGCCTGCGCCCCGACATCTGGGATGCGTTCACCGAACGGTTCGGCATCGACCGCATCGTCGAACTGTATGCCGCGAGTGAGGCCAACATCGGCTTCATCAACGTCCTCGGCATCCCCAAGACGGCCGGTTGGTCGCCCCTGAAATATGCCATCGTCGAGTACGACGAGAACACCGGGCAACCGCTGCGAGGACCCGACGGCAAGGTCGTCAAGGTACCCCGGCATGGGACGGGCCTGCTCCTCGCCGAGATCAACCGGCGCGTCCCGTTCGACGGCTACACCGACCCGTCGGCATCGGAGAAGAAGGTCGTCACCGGCGCCTTCAAGGCCGACGACAGGTGGTTCAACAGTGGCGATGTGGTACGCGACCAGGGATTTTCGCACATCGGATTCGTCGACCGGATCGGCGACACGTTTCGGTGGAAGGGTGAGAATGTGGCGACCACCGAGGTCGAGGCCGTCCTCGACGCCCACCCGGCCGTCGAGGAGGCGGTGGTGTTCGGGGTGCAGGTGCCCGGGGTTGACGGCAAGGCGGGTATGGCCGCGATCAGCCTCACGCGCGGCGCCACGTTCGATCCGGTCGCCTTCGCCGAGCATGTCCGCTCCGGACTGCCCGGATACGCGGTGCCACTGTTCGTCCGGCTCACCGATCATCTCGAGCACACTTCGACCTTCAAGAACATGCGGACACAGTTGCGCACCGAGTCGTTCGGCGACACCGGTGACGATCCCGTGTACGTCCTCGACGGCGACGAATACGTCGCGTTCTACCACGAATTCGTCACCGCACTCGCCGGACCCCGCGCTGCCGTTTGACCGTCCGTCTGACTGTCGTGACTGGCGCGGACCGCGAGGATCGCAGTGGCCGTGAGCACGTCCAGACGCTCGACTGCCGGACCGATTGGCGCGCTGGGGTGCCCGATGGCCGGTGGCCACATCGCGCACGGATCATAGCCGCGCTCGGCGGCGCCCAACGCGACGGTGGACTCCTCCCCGTCCACGGGCAGGCGGACTGAGCGGGCTCGATCGGATCGGGCCGGGTGAGTTCAGTTCTGGGGCAAGCGTTCTGATCGGCGCGCCAATTCTTCGCGGACGAAGGCGAGCGCGGAGCCCTGCCACAGGCCCAGATGGTCGAGCATCGGATGGTGGCCCCCGGGCACCGACACAAAGGTGGCGTCGAGGCCACGGTCGCGCAACTCGGCGATGCCCTTGGCGGTCTTGCGGGCCAGGGTGATGGTGTCGGCGTCACCGTGGACGGCGACCACCCGGGCGTCGTCGTTGATCATCCGCCAGTCGGCGAACTGCCACCACGGGGCCAGCGCGAGCACTCCGGTGACTGCGGGGTCGGCGGCCAGTTGCGCCGCGACGCGTCCACCCATCGAGTGCCCGATGAGCACCACCGGGGTGTCGGGATGTGCACGACGGGCACGGGCCAATGCGGCCTGCGCATACGGCATTGGCGAGGCCTGCTCACCGTTCCAGCCGTAGACGCGGTAGCGCACCTGGCGGACGTCGACGGCCCGACCGAAGCGCGCCCGGATCGACCAGGTGAACGGATACATGCGCAGCGCCGAGGCCTGCCACGGTGAGAACGGACGGTAACTCGAATCGGTCCCACCGGGCAGGACGAGGACGACGAGCCGAGGATCGGCGCTGCGCACGGGCATCGAGAGTGCTCCTTGCTGGCGGACGTGCGGGTGGTTCACAGTAACTGTTCGGTTCGCATCGCCCTGCGGACCGCTCGATCGGTGGCAGAATTCGTCACATGGCACACCCTCGAGCCGGTACCCCGGCACTGCCCGAAGACCTCATCGACGTGGCCGCAGTGGAAAGGGCCTACTACGACCGCACTCCCGACCCCGATGATCCGGTGCAGCAGGTCGTGTTCGGCACGTCCGGTCACCGCGGATCGAGTCTGGACTCCTCGTTCAACGAGGCGCACATCCTTGCGACGACCCAGGCGATCGTCGAGTACCGGACAGGCGCCGGGATCGGTGGACCGTTGTTCATCGGATTCGACACGCATGCGCTGTCGATCCCGGCGTGGCGTACCGCACTCGAGGTCCTCGCCGCCAACGGCGTCACCACGCTCACCGCCGAGGGGGACTCCTTCACCCCGACGCCTGCGGTGAGTCGTGCGATCCTGCAGTTCAATGCCGAGAATCCGGGTGTGGAGTCCGACGGCATCGTCGTCACCCCGTCGCATAATCCGCCGCGTGATGGCGGGTTCAAGTACAACCCGCCATCGGGTGGACCGGCCGACACATCGATCACGTCGTGGGTGGCTGCGCGAGCCAACGAACTGCTACGCGCCAAGCTCGTCGGCGTCAAGCGGATTCCGTTCGAGCAGGCCCGGACCGGCGAGTTCGTCACCGACTATCCGTTCATGATGCGGTATTGCGACGGGCTGGCCGACGTAATCGACATGGCCGCGATCCGGTCTGCGGGCTTCCGCATCGGCGCCGACCCGCTCGGCGGTGCCTCGGTCGGATACTGGGCGGCTATCGGATTCCGCTACAACCTCGAGACGCTCACCGTGGTCAATCCGACTGTCGATCCGACGTTCTCGTTCATGACCCTCGACACCGACGGCAAGATCCGGATGGACTGCAGTTCGCCGAATGCCATGGCCTCGCTGATCGGTGCACGCGATCACTACGACATCGCCACCGGCAACGACGCCGACGCCGACCGGCACGGGATCGTGACCCCGGATGCAGGCCTGATGAACCCGAATCATTATCTGGCCGTGGTGATCGACTACCTGTTCACCCATCGGCCCGGATGGTCGGCACAGGCCGGGGTCGGCAAGACTCTGGTCTCCTCGTCGTTGATCGATCGGGTGGTCGGCGCCATCGGGCGACGTCTCGTCGAGGTGCCGGTCGGGTTCAAGTGGTTCGTCGACGGACTCCTCGACGGCTCGATCGCCTTCGGCGGCGAAGAGAGTGCGGGAGCGTCGTTCCTGACCTTCGACGGCAAGCCGTGGACCACCGACAAGGATGGGATCATCCTGGATCTGCTGGCCTCGGAGATCCTCGCGGTGACCGGCAAGACGCCCTCGCAGCGTTACCGTGAACTCGCCGACGCTTTCGGCGAATCCGCTTACGCGCGTATCGATGCGCCGGCGTCGCGGGAGCAGAAGGCGGTTCTGGCGAAGTTGTCGGCCGACCAGATCTCCGCGACCGAACTGGCCGGGGAGAAGATCACCGCGATCATGACCGAGGCACCCGGCAATGGTGCGGCGATCGGCGGACTGAAGGTCACCACCGAGAACGCATGGTTCGCCGCACGGCCGTCGGGCACCGAGGACGTCTACAAGATCTACGCCGAATCCTTCAAGGGGCCTGAGCATTTGGCCCAAGTCCAGGTGCAGGCACAAGGGGTGGTCGACGCGGCACTGGCGTGAGCGTGCCCCGATGAGAACGTTGGAGCCGTTGAGCGCACCCGTCGAGCCGATCGTCGCGTTGCAGCGGATCGCGTGGTTGCTCGAGCGGCAGCGGGAGAGCACCTATCGGGTGGAGGCGTTCCGCAAGGCGGCCCGGGCCGCGGCCCGACTCGACCCAGATGATCTCGAGAGTCGTTCGCGGGAAGGCACTCTGACGTTGATCACGGGTATCGGCAAGACCACCGCCACGGTCATCGCCGAGGCCCTCGACGGAGATCTGCCGGAGTATCTGGCGCGTCTGCAGTCGACGGAGTCGCCGTATCCGCCCGGCGCCGCCGCCGATCTCGTCGCCGCTGCGCGCGGGGACTGCCACGGCCACACCGACGCCAGCGACGGCGGTGCCCCGCTCACGGAGATGGCAGCGGCGGCAACCGCATTCGGACTCGAGTGGCTCGCGGTCACCGACCACTCGCCGAGGTTGACCGTGGCACACGGTCTCAGTGCAGAACGGCTCGCCGATCAGATCGATCAGATCGAGGCCTACAACCGCGGGGCGAACATGACCGGGAGGCGGCTGCCCGACACGCAGGTTCGATTGCTGGCGGGAATCGAGGTCGACATCCTCGACGACGGTGCACTCGATCAGACCGATGCGCTCCTCGACCGGCTCGACATCGTCACCGCCTCGGTGCATTCGGCCCTGCGGATGGAGCACGACGCCATGACGCGGCGATTGGTGGCAGCCGCGACCGACCCGCGGGTCGACGTGCCGGGACATTGCACCGGACGGCGCGTACTCACCGGCCGCGGACACCGGCCACCGTCGAGTTTCGACGCCCGGGAAGTGTTCGAGGCGTGCGCAACCCATCAGACCGCGGTCGAGATCAATTCCCGCCCCGAACGTGTCGACCCGCCCGACGAACTCGTGACCATGGCGATCGAGGCGGGCTGCCTGTTCGCGATCGACTCCGATGCGCACGCACCGGGGCAACTCGAATTCACGGTGCTCGGAGCGCAGCGTGCCCACGAGCACGGCATCGACCCGGATCGCATCATCACCACCTGGCCGGTGGACCGGTTGCTGGCGTGGGCCGGTCATCGGTGAGCGTGGGTGCGTCAGCGGGCGAGCCGTGCGCGCAGCCACGTGTCGACATCATCGACCGCCCGCCGGCCGATGGGTGTGTCATGCATCGTGAAACCATGCGGTGCAGCCGGATACAGCCGTAGATCGACGTCGTTTCCCGCGGCGATGAGCCGGGCGAGCATGGAGAGGTTGTCGGCCAGCACCACATCGTCCTCCCCGATGACGACGAGCACCGGCGGCAGGCCCCGTAGATCGCCGAAGATCGGTGAGATGTCGGCAACGGTGCGGTCGGTGACATGACCGACGTACGCCTCGATGAAGTACTCGTCGGCAATTGTTGCACCGGAGGGGGTGTGGGCACTGAGGTCGTAGCTTCCGGCCTCGAGGACCACGCCGTCAACCTCGGAAACCACGCCGGCATCGCGCAGGCGGAGAAGTGTCGTCATCGCCAACGTGGCGCCGGCCGACATGCCACCGAGGGTCAGGGCGGTGGTGCCGAATCGTTCGGTGCCCGTCGCGATCAGCCACGATGCCACCGCCGCACAGTCGTCGGGGGCTGCCGGCCACGGCGACTCGGGGGCGAGGCGGTAGTCGACGCCGATCACCACCGCGTCGAGGGCGTCGGCGCGGCGTGCGTTCTGCGCGTCGTGCCGGGCGGCGGAATCCATGTAGAACCCGCCACCGTGCAGGTGGAGGTGAATGCCCGTGGGGTGCCCGGAATCGGGCAGGAGAATGCGGATCGGGATTCGGTGGCCGTCGACCTCGATGATCTCGGAGCGGGCTCGGGTCGGTGCCTGCGGGTCGACGGCTCGCGCGGCCCTGACGGCGGCGAGCTCGGTCGCCGAGCGCGGTCCGACACCGCCGACCCGGGTGGCATAGAACGCGCGGGTGTCGGCGAGATCCGCCGCCGACACCGGTTGCCGCAGATCGGCCAGGCCCAGCTTCACCACGGTTCCGTCATCGTCACGGCACCCACGATAGCGATCGGGGTCGCCGGGTGCCGCGGACCCTGCGGGGGTAGCGTCGGTGGTACACGCGAGAGGGAGCGGGCGTGAAGGCGACACACGGAACCAGTAGTGCATTCCGTCGGTATCGGTCGGTACCGACGCCCGTCGACGATGTTCTCCTGCTCGCAGAGGGGGAGTCGCTGATCGGACTGTACTTCGCCAATCACCTTGTTCCTGAGTCGGAATGGGGATCGGTGGCCGGTGACGACGACCCAGTACTGAGCCCGGCGGTCGCTCAGCTCGACGAGTACTTCGCCGGACTCCGGCAGGACTTCGATCTGCCGCTTCTACCGCGAGGGGGAGCCCTGGCCGAATCGATATGGCGACTCCTGCTCGACATTCCGTACGGCACGACGACGAGCTACGGTGCCATCGCGACGCAGCTCGGCGACCGATCACTGGCGCAGCAGGTAGGCCAGGCGGTGGGCCGGAATCCGATCGCGATCATCATTCCGTGCCATCGGGTGATCGGCGCCGACGGTTCACTCACCGGATTCGGTGGTGGGCTCGAGCGCAAACGTATCCTGCTGAGTCTGGAGGAACCGTCCGCCGAGGACGCCGGACGGTTGTTCTGAAGCCCTGCCCTTTCCGGTGCTCGAGACGCCCTTTCTTGGTGGTCGAGGTTCCCATTTTCTGGTGGTCGAGAGTCCTTTTCTGGTGGTCGAGGTGCTCTTTTCCTGGTGGTCGAGGTGCGACGAGCGCCAGCGAGGAGCCTCGAGACCCGGTGAGCCACAGCTGGTTCCACACCACATCAAAACCCCGTCACCGCGGGTAGGTGACAATCACCTGCCCCGTCCGTCGGTTCCGCCACTCCACCCTCCGATCGGTGTAGAGCGTTGGTACCCACTCGGCGAGATGCTTGCGCTGATGATCGGCCCGACACAGTGGAATGAGGTCGCCGAGCACCGTCCAGCCTCCGGCTTCGGGGTCGGTGTGGTTGAAGGGTCGCCAGTGGTCGAGGTCGCACTGGTGTGACGGCATGCCACAGTAGGGGTATCGGCACCAGGCGTCGTTGGCGAGCACCTCAGCGCGCAATGTGGCGCTGGGTGCATAGGTCAGTGCCCCAGGTGGTGGCACGGTGTGACCGCCGTGTCCGGTCGGATCCGCGGGCGGTGCTTGGGGTCGGTCGGAGATCTGCGGGATGAGTGGTCCAGCAGCACGGGCGGTTTCGGGGTAGTGGATTGTTTTCGCGATCTCGGCGAGGGTGGTGGCGTAGTCGGGGTCGATGGGTCCGTATCCCTGCAATCGGGGGACGAGAATCCCGTCGGGGTCCTTCAGGACCGTCAATACAGGTGCGCCGGGTACCACCAGGGCCCGCCCGAACGCCATCGGAACCTCATCCGGCGTCGGCTCATCCAGGGGGTCAGGGACGTCGGGTTCGGCGACCGGCTCCACCAACTCAACCAACTCGACTTCTGGAGCGTCGGCGTCGGCGGGTTCGGGGAGCAAGTCATCCCACGCTTGTGCATCCTCAGCGTCGGCGGGTGTTTCCGCCGACTCGTTCCGGGCAGCAATGCCTTTCGCGCAATTCTCCTGTCCGCATTCGCAGGTGAGGTGCGCTCCCGGGACGCCGGTGATCTCCCCGAGTGCGATGACCCGCAGTGATCCCACGCGGCGGGGGTCTTTGCGGCAGGTGCGTTCATCGAGGAGCGCGTTGATCTGGGTGGTGAGGAACACCCCGTAATGCGCGGGGACGACCGCGTCGAGAGCGGAGTGTCCGGCAACGTCGGGGGTGATGGTGACGTTTCCCACCAGGTCGGTGATGGTGTCGCGGTCCTCGATGACACTGTCGGGATTCATCGAAATCAGCGCGGCGTCGAGTTGTTGCGACAGTACCGGGTCGGTGGTGGCGCGGGACCCGTAGTCCAGGACGATCTCTTCGAACGACATCTCGGACTCGTCACCGGTATCGACGCTGTCGCTGGCGCTATCTGTGGTGCCGGTATCGCTGCCACGTTGGGCGGCGCGCGCCATGATCGAGGCCCGGTTCGTGGACAGTTCACCGTTCAAATACGCAGCGCGGATCAGGGGGAGTTCTTTGAGGAGGTCAGCCAGCGCTATCCAGCTGCCGGCTTTGCTGCGGGAGATCTTGAATTGTAGGGAGACCTCGGCTCGGGCGAGTTTGTCGGCGTGCTCGATCACTGAGCCCCATACCTCGACCTCGGACTGGCCTGCCAGACGCTCGCGATACACGCGATCGGCCAGCGCGGCGGCTGTCAGGACTGCGCGGGCTTCGTGTTTGCGGGATTGGCGTAGCAGGTCCGGGCCGGTTTCGGTGAGCTCGTCGCGGGACATCGACTCGATGGCGGTGGCGTCGGCATCCGGATCGGTGAATGTGAACGTGGTCGACATCCGGATGCCCCCTTCCGCGATCGGTGATCGAACTTATGGGTACAAGTGTAGGAAGGGGTACCGACAAATCCGGTCCGGCGAACGCCAGACCGGAGAAATCTGTGGACAACTATTTTCGTCCGCTTCCAGTGGGCGTCGATGTGGTTGCGATACTTGTCATCTCGCCGGGTCTCGAGGCTCGGCGCCTGGGGCGCCGAGCTTCTCGACCATCGGGGGAAGGGGCGAGCATCGGATGGCGGAAGCCCTCGTCCATCGATCGAAAACAACCGAGTGATACTCCGGGCGTTTCCATCCGATGGTCGAGGTGCCGAGGAGCGCCAGCGACGAGCCTCGAGACCCCGCTCGCCGACAGGTATCCGCACCACCGGCCGAGCTGGAACCAGCACCGGCACAGTCGGTCTCGAGGCTCGCCGCACGCGGCTCGCACCTCGACCACCGGGGAAGGGGCAATCGTCGGGTGACGGATACGCTCGATCATCGGGGGAAGGGACAAGTGTCGAGTGATGGGAGCGCTCGACCATTGGGAGGAAGGGGCAAGCGTCGGTCAGGAAATGCGCCGTCGTTCTACTCCGGCCCTTTCCATCCGATGGTCGAGGTGTCGAGGAGCGCCAGCGACGAGGCCTCGAGACCGCGCTCGCCGACAGGTATCCGCACCACCAGCCGAGCTGCAACCAGCACCGGCACAGGCGGTCTCGAGGCTCGCCGCATGCGGCTCGCACCTCGACCACCGGGGATAGGGGCGATCGTCGGGTGATGGAAACGCTCGACCATCGGGGAAGGGGCGGGCGTCGAATGATGGAAGTGCTCGACCATCGGGGGAAGGAACTCTCGATCAAGGGGAGTCGGTCGGGCTGGGGGACCACCGCCACATCTTGGGTGGACGACCGCCGGCGGCGGGCGCGACACCTGCTTCGGTGAGCGTGGTGATCCGAGCGAGGTCGCGATTGAGGTTGGCGCGGTGGACCTCTGCGCCGGTGAGCGAGCGGGTGATCGTGACGGCATCGGTGGCGGTGAACTGCGGTCCGGTGAGGCCGCGAGTGAAAGTGAGTTCACGCCAGAGCTTTTCGGCAAGGATGGACCGGGTGGCGGTAACGATCTCGGCGTGATCGAACGCCGGTGGGTGGTCGCGGTCGATCGGTGTCCACACGGCCTGTTCGGTACGGATGTCTGCCGAGTGCCAGAAGGTCGCCCACATGGCCACCGACAGTGACGGTCCGCGTGGATCCCGACTTGGCTCGTCGAAGGTCTGCAATTGACCGATCGCCGACGGCGGCTCGTCGATGCCGAGTTTCGTGAGGGCTCGTGAGGCGGCATCGGTGAGGCGCTCACCGCTGCGCACGACGACGCCGGGTAGGGCTCGCTCGCCCAGATGCGGTTCGGTCGTCCGGTGATGAGTGGCGACGAGCACCGCGCGCGCCTCGGCGTCGTAGGTCAGCGCCACCACGTCGACGCTGACGACACTCAGGATGCCGGGTTCGGGCTGGGCCACGTGATACTCCTGTCGGTCCGTGCAGGCCCGGTCGCGCGGATCACCACGGGCGCCCCCGTCGCCTGCGAGATCAACTGTGCCACCACATCGGCGTCAGCCGGAAGCTGTCGGAGATCCGGCGTGGCGTGCGCGGCGATCTCGGTTAGCCGCGCGAGTGCGGTGACCTCGCCCGCCCGCGTGGGTGACAGCGGAGTCGGATCACCGTCCCAGGTGTCCGCGACGCGAAGGCCTGCGGTGCCGAGGACGTCGAGGTGTGAGACCGCAACACCGTCGAGCACACCCGCCACTGCCGCGGCATAGCGGAGCGCGGGAAGGTCGAGATGTCCTGTCCGCCAGGCACCCTGGTAGCGTCCCTCACGATTGTGGAGGTCGGGTAACACGACACCGTCGCTCTCGGTGGGCATCGGACCGTACCCGTGACGTGTTGCGTAACAGCGCGTCGTACCCAGAACGTAGGGACGGTGGCCGTTGCTTCGCAGCCACTGCGCGAGCGGTCCGGGCACGACCGTGGACCACGTGGTGTGCGGGTGAAAGCCGTGCCATTCGTCGAGGAGCGCTCCCTGCGATCCCTCGAAAATGGTGGTGCCGGCATCGATCGTCGCGTTCAGGTAGGCGGGCATGTCGTCGACGACGCGAATCGAATCGGCGATCTCACAGAGCGTATCGGAGATGTCGGTGACCGAGTCGACGGGCGCCTCGGTTTCGGGTGCGGCCGCCAACAGTGGCCGTGCGTAGGCCGCCAGCGCGTCGAGCGCGCGGATCGTTGCTCGGCGATCACGCAGCAGGCCGAGAGTGGGCACGGCTGCATCCGGAGCGTCGGCATGCATCACGAAGTTGCCGACCCGCTGCCCCCGCCGGGCACCGGACTCGACTGCCAATGCGTAGGCGGTGGTCTCGCCGATACCCTCACCGGTGGAGCCATGACGGGCGTTGCCACGCAGTGCTTCTCGAGCGCGATTCATGGCGATGTGCAGCGGTGTGGTGACCTGGCAGCGGGCGTCGGCGGTGAGCAATCCGAATGGGTTGCGGATACCGGCGTCGGCCAGTTCCGCCGCCTCTTGCGCCAATCGCAGGGGATTGATCATCATCGGGGCGACGAGCAGGGTACGCACATCGAGGAAACTCGCCGACCCAAACTGCCGGAAGGTGTGGTGCCGGCTGCCGTGGCACACGTTGTGGGCGGCCTGTGCGCCACCGGAAAACCGCACCGCCGCAGTGGTGTCGGGGATCGTCGACGCCAAGAAGTCCACGGTCGCTCCCTTGGCCTCATCGCCGTAACCGAGACCGACGACGATGACGGGAGCGCCGGGCGCGCGCCCGGGCAGGATCTCTGCACCGGGCGCGGCCGTGGTCGACGCCGTCGTGGTTCTCACAGGTCCGCCGGCAACGTGCCGGTCCCGGTGATCGGACGGGGAGTCACGTGTGCCAATGCCTTCCCGACCGCGGGTGCCGCGGCAGCACCGGCGTCACGCAGATCGGCCACGCCCTCCTCGACGGTGATGGCGTTCTCCATCACCCCGATGGTTAGCGCGATCAGATCGGCGACCCCGTCGGGATCGTCGAGCTTGAGGAATCGCTCGCCGACGATGGCTCGCCAGTGGTCCTCGATCTGCGGATCGTTGTAGTAGCTGGTCAGATTCGGCAGGATGTAGTGAATGTGGAAGCGCTGAGCCAATTCTCGATAGACCTCCGCGACCTCACGATCTTCACCGATGTCGTCGCCGATGAACCGGCGTACCGACTCCGCGTAGAGCGCATCCTTGTTCATTTCGTCGCCGATGAAGAACACGTGGCCCTTGTGGCCGCGCCGATCCCAGGCATCGGTGACGACCCGGGTGGCCAGGAAGTACGCGGCCAGTGCGTACCCCTCACGTTTGTCGCCTCCGCCGCCGCCCTCGAGGTAGATGTCGCGCAGCTGTTCGTCGATGCGGTTGTCGGACTCGAATTGGCCGATCTGTAGTGGTACGACGTCGAAGTGGTCGTCGCCGATGGCTCCGACCATGATCTGGGGATCGTCGACGTAGCCGCCGCGGGTCAGCAGACCGAGCAGATCACCGAGACGTTTCTGGACGGTGATCGGTACGCGGCCCATCGAGCCCGTGACATCGAAGAGGACGACGATCGGGGTCGACCGGGGGTGGTCGATGCTGTCACGTGACTCGCGTGTGGTGACGCCGTAGGCGTTGAGTGAGGGCGCCGCGACGCGTAGGTGACGTGGCGTCTCACGCATCCGGGCCGAGTGGCCGAAGTCGTCGGCGCCGGCTGCCCGGCGGGCGGCCGCGGCGCTGCGAAATGCGCTGGTGTCCCAATAGCCCTGTCCCATGATGGATTCCTTTCTGGTGGTGGCGATATCGAGAATGGCCCTCACGCCGTCATCGGCTGTGGTCTGGGCAGCGTGAACGGCCGGAATCGGCGCGGACCGTAGAGCGCCGACAACAACAGGTCGTATTCGTGTAGCCAGGTGTCCGGGTCGAGAGTCTCGGCCGCAGAGGCGAATGCTCGCTGTCGAGGACAGCGGTCGCCCAGCATGACGCCGAACAGCCGTGCCACAGCGCTACCGTCGCGTGCGAGCAGGCTGCCGTCCCCGGCGGTGTCGGGGCCGGTCCACCCTGTCAACACGACACCGTGTTCATCGGGATGGATCAGAACGGAGTGGACGCCGAGGTTGCCGTGCGGCCGACCGGCAGCGGCAAGGGTCATGACGATGCGGCGGGCCATCCACGCCCAGTCGCGGCCGTCGAGTCCAGCGGGATACGACGCGTGCACCTCGTCCAGACAGACCATTCCGGCAGGCACCCGGTAGGCGACCCAGGGATGGCCGTCGGTGACAGCAGTGTCGACGACGTTCGGCGCGAACGCCCGCATACCGTGGCCGGTGAGATGAGCGGCGACCGTGGGCAGCGCAACCACATTCGCGACTCCGGCGATGCGCCCGATCTCGACACGAATATCGGGGTCGTCGGTGCGATACGCGCTCATCTGGTCGGTGACCCAAAGGCGTTCTTGCAGAACATGGGTGGCCGCCCCGGTCACGAATACCGTGGCGTCATCGGTGCCCGGCGTCGCCGTCACCGTCTCGCACCAGGCGCAATACAGCGCGTTGAGGGTCAGTGCGGCGTCGCGGGCAACCTCCGGCGACAGTCCGAGGATCGTCGCGCGGTCGGGGTGCACCGCGGCGAGCAGGGTGCGGTGACGGCGGCGTGCCGCGCGCAGGGCGGCCGGATCGGTCGGTGTTCCCGTGAACACGTCGCCGGGTCGGCGAGCGTTCTCGATCAGCCGGACGATCTCGAAGGGGTCGTAGGCGGTCATGTCTTTTACTCTAAGCGAGTAATAGCTCGGAGGCAATGGCATCGGTCGAACAGCCGACCACAGACGTCAGAGGTGGTCCAGTGCCGCCGCGAGTCGTCGGACGCCCTCGTCGAGTTCGGCTGGTGCCAGTGTTGCGAAACTCAGTCGCAGGTACTCGCCGAGATCGTCGGAGACGGCGAACGCGCGTCCCGGCACGAAGGCGACGCCCTGGTCGACGGCGGCAGGCAGGAGGTCGGAGGTATCGACGGCGTGCAGGCGCGCCCAGCAGAACATTCCGCCCTCCGCTGGGCGTCAGTCGATCCGGCCCCCGAGGTGGTGGTCGAGTGCATCGGTCAGCGCGGTTGCCCGAACCCGGTACTGCGCGCGCAGGCGGTCCACGTGGTCGGCGAGCCACCCGGTGTCGCTGAGCAGGTCGGCGGTCATCAGTTGACTGAACGCTGAGCCGCAGAGGTCGGCACTCTGACGCAGGCGCTCGACCATGCCGACGATCGACGGCGCTGCCTGCATCCAGCCCACCCGCAACGCCGGTGCGAGGATCTTCGACGCGCTGCCGAGTCGGATGACCCGATCGCCGGGGATCGGGGCGATAGGGTCGCCGGTGAATCGCAACGCACCGTAGGGATCGTCCTCGATCACGAGAAAGCCGTACTGATCGGCGAGTTCTGCGAGTCGTATGCGGGTGTGCGCGCTCGCGGTGACGCCTGACGGATTGTGAAAGTTGCTGACAGTGTGCACGATCCGGGGCCGCAGCCCGGACCGAAGCCGTGTCTCGAGCTCGGCGACGTTGGCGCCATCGCCGGTGATGGGTAGGGCGACGATCCGGGCGCACACGGCTTGAAAGCTTTGCAGCGCACCCACATACACCGGATCGTCGACGACGACCGTCGATCCGGGATCGACGAGCGCCTGCGTTACCAGCGAGAGTGCCTGCTGCGATCCATGTGTGATGAGGATGTGCTCGGGAGCGGAGTTCTGCAGGTGGGCGATGGCCTCGCGGCACCGCACAACGCCGGTGCTCGCCGTGTACTGGAGCGCCGAAGCGTCGGCGATCGCGCGTTGTGCCGCAACCGCGATCCGTGCGGTGGGGATGAGATCGGTGGCAGGCAACCCGCCCGCGAGGCTGAGCACACCGGGCCGTTCGGTGACCGTGAGGAGATCTCGGATGGCCGACCCGCGGATCGACTCGAGGGCGCGCGATGGGGGGATGGTCAAGGCAGACAAGGGGCATCACTTTCGGGGCGCTGGTGGGAAAAGTGATGCGGGTCGTCACCGGATCGGCATCCGGGGTTCGATGCCTGACCAGACGGTAGCGCGCGGGATTCGGAGTATGAAACAGCAATCTCGATATATGGGATGTGGTGATCCAATTCATCGCTGTCCATCGGGTGGAGTCGGCACGTCGGGCGCCGTCGACTGGGGCCGGCCCCTCACCACCCGACGATGCGGTCGTCGAGGCAGAGGTCGGCGACATCGGGGCACAGTTCAAGTGCGTTCGGCGTTGAGCAGCGCAACGCCCCCAGGGTGAGTACCGAGGCGCGGGTTCAGGGCACACTCACCGCAGCTGCGATGGTTTGGGGGCCTATCGTGAGTGGTCATGCCCACCTTCGCCAGAGAACTCATCGGCCGCTATCCCGCCGCCGTCATCGGCTCGGGCCCACCGCTGGTGGTACTCACCGGACTGACCCCGTCCACGGGGATCACCGGCGATGGCTTTGTCCGGGGCTCGTGTGCGCCGCTACGCGAGGTCACCGGTCGACAGTTGATCGTCATCAACCGTCGTCCCGGCCTCCGGTCGCCGATGACGATGAGTGAGATGGCCGACGACCTCGCCGAGTCGCTACGCGATCACCTCGATGGGCCGGCGGAGGTCTTGGGCGAATCAACCGGCGGCAGCATCGCGCAGCAACTCGCCGCCGACCACCCCGATCTCGTTGGTCGGCTGATCCTCGTCAGCACCGGCTGCCGGCTCAGCGCATCGACGCGAGAGTTCCAGGCAACCGTCGGCGATCTCGTCGAACGGGGCGAGACTCGGCGGGCCATGGCGATGACGGTCGCCGATCTGGTGCCGCGAGGCACACGCACGCTGGCCTACGGCGCGGGATGGCTGTGTGCGCACCGCATGATGGACGACGCGGCCGCTGCGGATCTGGTGACCACGATTCGCGCCGAGGACGGCTTCGACCTCGCGAAGGCGCCGCCGATCGAGGCCCGCACCCTCATCATCGGTGGCCGTCGAGACCGCTTCTACGACGCCGAATTATTCTCCGAGACAGCACGACTCATCCCGCATAGCACGTTGCTGATGGTCCCGCGCCGCGGCCACGTCACCGTGATGAGTTCGCCGCGCGCGCGGATGGCCGTCGCCGGGTTCCTCGGCGCCTGAGCGGGTGGGTGCGTCAACGGCATAGGTGCCGCGACGTTTGTCGATGTGATCACTCGGATCGCACGCTTGGGCGCGCGCGGCGCTGATCGATGGACCACACGCATCATCGCTGTCGATGCACAAGAAATCCCCACGACCCGACAGTCGTATCGCGGCGGTTTACCGATCGACTCGCCCGTCACCCATTCGCATGCGGCGTGGCGTCATCCCGGTTCGAAGGCGGACTCGAGTAGCCGGTCGGGGCGAGCTCTGATCACCGACATCTGTTGCACGTGTTGACGGCCCACCCATAGTTGCCGGGCCCGGTCGGCGCGCGCGGTCGGTTCGCCGTCGGGATCGACCCGGCGTAAATCTGGTGCCTGAGGGATCTCCAGCGCCGCAGGGGTGTGTTCGCGTGCCGAGGTGACCCAACGTCGGCTCCGCCGCGGTGTGGACCTCGGTGGGCAACGTCGCCGGGATCGTGCCGAGCGCGTCGAGGACCGCGTGGACGTGGTCCGGACCCAGAATCGCCGTGACCACCCCCCGCGCGATACCTCAACGTGTCGATGTGGGAACGAATGTTCGAGTAGGGCTCGCCGCAAGTGGAATTCGACAATTCTCGACTGATCTCTGGGGCAGGTGTGGTGCGCGGATACGCGGCCGCCAACCGATGCCGGTCGCTGTGACCGGTACGCCGCCGCCACGGGGAACCACGTGTGGCGCCAACGGAGAGCGTGTTCGTCCCCGAGGGGCAACCGAAGAGTCGGTCCAGGATGTCGGCAAGACCACCCGAGCGGCCGGGCGGGGCGGGGCCCGATCGAGCCGATTGTTCTCGGCCTCCAGCGGGACCATAGGATGGTGTGTTGTGACTCCCGCCGATCTCGCCGTGCTGCTGAGTTCTGTCACCCGCGCCGTCGTGGCAGACCATGACCTCGATTCGTCATTGGTCCCCGACGCCGTGGTCATCGAGCGACCGCGCCATGCCGACCACGGCGATTACGCCACCAATGTCGCATTACAACTGGGCAAGAAGCTCGGGGTGAATCCGCGTGAGCTCGCCGGATGGCTCGCCGAGGGCTTCGCTGCCGCCGACGGGATCGCCAAGGCAGAGGTTGCGGGCCCCGGGTTCGTCAACATCTGGTTGGCTGCGGCCGCGCAGAACACCGTCGTCACCACGGTTCTGGACCGCGGTGCGCAGTACGGTCGCGGCGAGGAATTCGTCGACAAGGTGATCAATCTCGAATTCGTCTCCGCCAACCCGACCGGACCGATCCACCTCGGTGGTACCCGGTGGGCCGCGGTCGGCGATGCACTGGGACGTGTGCTCGCTGCCCGTGGGGCCGCGGTGACGCGTGAGTACTACTTCAACGATCACGGTGCCCAGATCGACAGATTTGCTCGGTCACTGCAAGCCGCGGCGCTCGGTGAACCGACGCCCGAGGACGGGTACGCGGGCGAGTACATCGTCGACATCGCGCGTCAGGTCACCGACCGGGTTCCCGGTGTCCTCGACCAGCCGGAGGCGCAGCGGGTCGAGACCTTCCGCGCAGTGGGCGTCGAGTCGATGTTCGACCACATCAAGACGAGCCTGCACGAGTTCGGCACCGACTTCGACGTCTTCACTCACGAGAACAAGATGTTCGAGACCGGGCTGGTCGACGAGTGCATCGCCGAACTCAAGGCCAACGGCAACCTATACGAGTCCGACGGCGCCTGGTGGCTGCGCACCGAGCAGTACGGTGACGACAAGGATCGCGTCGTCATCAAGAGTGACGGTGAGGCGGCCTACATCGCCGGCGACATCGCCTACTACCGAGACAAGCGTAACCGGGGCTTCGACCTGTGCATCTACATGCTCGGCGCCGACCACCACGGATATATCAAGCGACTCAAGGCCGCCGCGGCCTCTCTCGGTGATGACCCGGACACCGTCGAGGTGCTCATCGGGCAGATGGTGAACCTCGTGCGCGAGGGCAAGCCGGTCCGGATGAGCAAGCGTGCCGGCACGGTGATCACCCTGGACGACCTCGTTGACGCGGTCGGTGTGGACGCTGCGCGGTATGCGCTGATCCGCTCGTCGATCGACGTCAACATCGACATCGACCTGGATGTGCTCGCCAAGCAGTCCAATGACAATCCGGTGTACTACGTGCAGTACGCGCATGCCCGGCTCGCCGCTCTCGGACGCAACGCCGCCGACCTGGGACTCTCGGCGAGCACCGAGCACCTCGACCTGCTCGATACCGTCGAAGAGGGCGACCTGATCAAGACCCTCGGCGACTTCGACGAAGTGGTCGCGACCGCCGCGGCTCTGCGTGAGCCGCACCGTATTTGCCGCTACCTCGAGAGCCTCGCCGGGACCTATCACCGCTTCTACGCGCACTGCCGGGTGTTGCCGCAGGGCGACGAGGAGGCAGGCGACATCCACCGTGCCCGGCTGGCCCTGTGTGCGGCGAGTCGTCAGGTCCTGGCCAACGGATTGACCCTGGTCGGCGTCGGCGCACCGGAGCGGATGTGAACGCCCACCCCGCCGGGCCGCGGCACGCCGACCTCGTCGCCGCCCCGCATCTCGCGCAACAACCCCACGATCCCGCGGTACTCGCCAAGATCCCGGCCCAGGTGTGGCCGCGCAACGCTGTTCGCGACTGCGCCGGTGAACTCCAGATCGCCGGAGTCGGGGTGAGCGAACTCGCCGAGACCTTCGACACGCCGCTGTTCGTCATCGACGAGTCCGATTTCCGGTCACGCTGCGCGGACATGATCGATGCCTTCGGACCCTACGGTCGCGTGCACTACGCGTCAAAAGCCTTTCTGTGCACCGAGATTGCGAAGTGGGTCGATCAGGAGGGCTTGTCGATCGACGTGTGCTCCGGCGGCGAGCTGGCGATCGCGTTGCACGCCGGGTTCCCGCCCGAGCGAATCGCGTTTCACGGCAACAACAAGAGTGTTGCCGAGCTCGCCGCGGCACTCGATGCCGGAGTCGGGCACATCGTCTGCGACTCGATGATCGAGATCGAACGACTCGACGCGCTGGCCGGCGAACGAGGACTCGTCGCCGACGTGCTGATCCGGGTCACCGTCGGCGTCGAGGCCCACACCCACGAATTCATTGCGACTGCCCACGAGGACCAGAAGTTCGGCTTCGCGTTGAGCGGCGGGGTTGCCATGGAGGCGGTCCGCCGTGTCTTTGCGACCGACAACCTGCGACTGGTCGGGCTGCACAGTCACATCGGCTCGCAGATCTTCGACATGGACGGTTTCGAGCTTGCCGCACATCGCGTCCTGGGCCTGCTCCACGATGTGGTCGCCGAGTTCGGTGTGGATAAAACCTCACAGATGTCGATCGTGGATCTCGGTGGGGGACTTGGTATTTCCTACGTTCCAGAAGATCGGCCGTTGCCCGTCATCGCGGTGGCACAAACCCTGGCCGAAATCGTCAAGCGTGAATCGGCGGCGGTCGGGCTGCCGATGCCGACGATCGCGGTCGAGCCCGGCCGCGCGATCGCCGGCCCCGGCACCATCACGCTCTACCGCGTCGGCACCATCAAGGACGTCGAACTCGGTGGGGGAGCGATTCGTCGGTACGTGTCGGTCGATGGCGGCATGAGCGACAACATTCGCACGGTTCTCTATCAGGCCGAGTATGACGTGCGGCTGGTCTCGCGGGTATCCGACGCCCCCGCGGTGGTCAGTCGCGTCGTCGGAAAGCATTGTGAGAGCGGCGATATCGTCATCAAGGACTGTTGGCTGCCGGAGGATCTGGCGCCCGGTGACCTGATCGCGGTGGCTGCGACCGGGGCTTACTGTTATTCGATGTCCTCGCGATACAACATGGTCACCCGCCCGGCCGTCGTCGGTGTTGCCGACGGGACGGCCCGGGTGATCCTGCGGCGAGAGACGATCGACGATTTCCTGAGGCTGGAGGTGACCTAGGTGAGCCAGACACAAGACCCCGCCGGAGGGGGTATACAGACACGGTCCATCGGAGTCGCGGTGCTCGGTATGGGCAACGTGGGCACCGAGGTCGTGCGCATTCTCGAAGAGAGCGCTGACGATCTGCGGGCCCGCGTGGGCGCGCGCCTGCAATTGCGCGGCGTGGCCGTGCGGGACCTCGCGAAACCGCGTCAAGTCGATGCCTCGTTGTTGACCGACGACCCGGCCGCGCTGGTCGCGCGCGACGACGTCGACATCGTCGTCGAGCTGATGGGTGGAATCGACCCGGCGCGCACTCTGATTCGTCATGCGCTCGAGAACGGTAAGTCCGTTGTCACCGCCAACAAGGCGCTGTTGGCCGAGTACACCGGTGAGTTGGCGACCGCCGCTGCGCAGTCCCGCGCCGACCTGTACTTCGAGGCAGCGGTGGCCGGTGCCATTCCGGTGATCCGGCCGCTGACCCAGTCGTTGGCCGGCGACACCGTCGAACGTGTCGCGGGAATCGTCAACGGCACCACCAACTTCATCCTCTCGGCGATGGACGCCGACGGTGATGACTACGACGTGGTGCTCAAGGAAGCGGGTCGACTCGGGTACGCCGAGGCCGACCCCACCGCCGACGTCGAGGGATTTGACGCGGCATCGAAGGCCGCGATCCTCGCGTCCATCGCCTTCCATACCCGGGTCACCGCAGCGGATGTGCACCGCGAGGGCATCACCTCGGTCACCTCCGCCGATCTGCTGGCCGCCCGCAAGTTCGACTGCACCATCAAGCTGCTCTCGATCTGCGAACGTGTGCGCGACACCGATGGCACGCAACGTGTTTCCGCTCGTGTCTATCCCGCGCTGATCCCGTTGAGCCATCCGCTCGCGACGGTCGGTGGTGCGTTCAACGCTGTTGTCGTGGAAGCACAGAATGCCGGGAGATTGATGTTCTACGGACAGGGCGCCGGTGGGGCACCGACTGCCTCAGCGGTCCTCGGTGACCTGGTGATGGCCGCCCGCAACAAGGTGCACGGAGGTCGTGGACCGTTGGAGTCCACCTATGCCAAACTGCCGATCGCGTCGATCGACGACGTACCCACCCGCTACTACGTCTCGATGCGGGTCGCCGACCGGCCCGGAGTGCTCGCGCAGATCGCCAGCGAATTCTCCAAGCGTTCGGTCAGTCTGGCCGCCGTACGGCAGGAAGGCGCGGGTGACGATGCCCGGCTGATCGTCGTGACCCACCGCGCACCCGACCGTGCGCAATCTGAATGCGTTGCGGCACTGGAAGACATGGACGAAGTGCTCAAGGTGTCGAGTGTTCTGCGATTGGAAGGTACCGATGACTGACGCCCCGTCGAACCCGCTCGCCCCCGTGCATTCGGGATGGCCCGGACTGATCGAGGCCTACCGGTCGCGGTTGCCGGTGGCCGACGACTGGAAGGTGATCACCCTGCTCGAGGGCGCGACACCGCTCGTCGCGGCGCCGTACCTCTCGGAGTTGACTGGCTGCGAGGTGTACCTGAAAGTGGAGGGTCTGAATCCGACCGGCTCGTTCAAGGACCGCGGTATGACGATGGCCGTCTCCAACGCGGTCAACAACGGCAAGACCGCGGTGTTGTGTGCGTCGACAGGTAATACCTCGGCGTCGGCGGCTGCCTATGCCACCCGCGCAGGGATCACCTGTGCGGTACTGATTCCGCAGGGCAAGATCGCGATGGGTAAGCTCGCGCAGGCGGTCATGCACGGCGCCAAGATCATTCAGGTGCAGGGCAACTTCGACGACTGTCTGGAGCTCGCCCGTAAGGCGACCGCCGAATTCACCGAGATCGAGTTGGTCAACTCGGTCAACCCGGCCCGCATCGAGGGGCAGAAGACCGCGGCCTTCGAGATCGTCGACGTCCTCGGCCGCGCTCCCGACGTCCATGCGTTACCGGTCGGAAACGCCGGAAACATCACCGCGTACTGGAAGGGCTACTCGGAGTACCACCACGACGGGATCGCCTCGTCGCGTCCGCGCATGCTCGGTGTCCAGGCGGCCGGCGCAGCGCCGCTGGTCAGTGGTGAACCGGTCGCTGACCCGGAGACCATCGCGACAGCGATCCGGATCGGTAACCCGGCCAGCTGGCATCAGGCCGTGGCCGCCAAGGACGACTCCGGCGGGCAGTTCCGCGCCGCCACCGACGAGAAGTTGCTCGAGGCCTACCGTCTCGTCGCGGGCCGCGAGGGGATCTTCGTCGAACCCGCGTCGGCGGCCAGTGTCGCGGGCCTTCTCGCCGCGCGCGAGGAGGGCTGGGTGCGTGCCGGGGAGACCGTCGTGTGCACCGTGACCGGCAACGGACTCAAGGATCCCGACACCGCGTTGTCGGGGATGGGTGAGGTGGAAGCGATCGACGTCGACCCGGTGGCAGTGGCCCATGCCCTCGGCGTCGCCTGAGTCGCTCATGGTCACCCCGGACACGGTGTATCGGCAACTGCCCGAAGGCATTTCAACTCGCGTTCGGGTTCCGGCATCGAGTGCGAACCTGGGGCCGGGATTCGACTGCCTCGGCATCGCGCTCGGCATGCACGACGAGGTGACGGTCACGACCACCGACACCGGTCTCACGGTTGAGGTGATCGGTGAGGCGGCCGAGCAGGTACCGCTCGACGCCAATCATCTCGTCGTGCGCGCCACCCTGAGCGGACTCGCTCATGCCGGCTTCTCGGTGTCCGGGATGCATCTGCGCTGCGTCAACGTGATCCCGCACTCGCGCGGTCTGGGATCGTCAGCGGCTGCCTCGGTCTCCGGCCTGGCCGCCGCGTCGGGACTGCTTGCGGCTTCGGGAGTCGCCGCGCCGCTGACCGCCGACGAACTCGTGCAACTCTCCAGCGAGTTCGAAGGGCACCCGGACAACGCTGCCGCGTCGGTACTCGGCTCGGCCGTGGTGACCTGGACCGAACGCGCCGACGACCGCGACCGTTACCGTGCTCGTGGTCTTCGGGTGCACCCCGACATCAGCGCCACCGTGTTCGTGCCGTCCACCGAGTCGTCGACCGCCTTCACGCGCGGACTGCTGCCCGTGCAGGTGCCGCGCGCCGACGCGGTGCACAACCTGAGCCGTGCGGCCCTGGCGGTGGTTGCGCTGACCAGCGACCCGAGTTGCCTGCTTGCGGCGACCGAGGATCGTCTGCACCAGCCATACCGGGCCGCCGCGATGGGCCCGACCGCAGAGCTCGTCGCCGCCCTGCGCGCGCGGGGACATGCGGCCACGGTCTCCGGCGCGGGACCTAGCGTATTGGTCCTCGGCGGCGCACCGCTCCCATCGGACGCCCGTGACCTCGGGGTCGAGTACGGATTCGTTCCGCAGACCGTCGAGATCGCGGGCGGAGTCGAGATAGGCTGACGCCGAAGGTCGACACGGTTAAACGACCCGTGGGTCGAGGTCGGCCCGGCGGAACACGACGGTGACACGGATTGCCGCAGTGGCACCGATTGCCGCAGTGACACCGATTGCCGCAGTGACACGGAATACCACGGGGACACGGAGTGTTGCCCCATCTGGGACGACGCGTTATCATATGCTCGTCTAGCCGCGAAGGCTCGTTCAGCCATGTTCTCGGGTAATCAGTTTGGTGTCCATTCCGTAGGCGAACCGCCTCTACAGCGGAACGAATGGTTCACCGATACCGACCCGACAATCACGTCCTCGAGCCGGCACCCCACTGGCGCACCCGAGTACAGGAGTGACACTCGCAGCCGGAGACCACGATCTCTCACCCGTCCACCGAGGGCGGGCATGCCCGACGAACCTCGGCATCTGACAACCGAGGGCGACGGCGGAATGAAGCCCCTTGCGGCACAAGGTTTGCAAGGGAATGAAAGGACATCCGTGACCGATACGGACCTGATCACCGCACCCGCTTCCGCAGACACGACCATCGAAGCGGTGGCGCCGAAGTCCCGAGCTCGCAGCGCCCGAACCGGACTGTCCGGAATGGTGCTGAGCGAACTCCGTGCGCTCGCCGGGGAACTGGGCATCAAGGGCACCTCCGGCATGCGTAAGGGCGACCTCATTGCTGCGATCAAGGAGCGCCAGTCCGCCGGATCGCCGAAGACCGGCGGGCAGGTCAAGACCGGTTCCGCCGAACAGATGACGATCACCTCCGACGAGCCCATCAGCCGTCCGATTCGTGGACGCGCGAACAAGAACGGCTCCGTAGAGTCGGGCGCAGGTGAGAACGGCGCAGGTGAGAACACCACCTCCCGGACTACTGCCGTGGAGTCCGGCGCCGTTGCCGGCGCCGAGAAGGCCGACGTCGCACCGAAGAAGCGCTCCGAGCGTGAGTCTGCCGACAGCTCCGGCGAGTCGACGAGCGGTGGCGGCGAGGCCCGCACCGAGCGGCGCGACAATCGCACCGATGCCGAGGGTGACGACGCGGCGGGTAACCAGCGCAACCGCAATCGCAACCGCAACAACCAGAACCGCGAGGGTGTCCAGAACCGCGAGGGTGGCCAGAACCGCGAGGGCAATCGGAACGGCGGTAACAACCAGGGCGGGCAGGGCCAGAACGGCAACCGCGACAACAATCGCGACGACGATGACGACCAGGGCGGCCGGCGCCGCGGACGTCGATTCCGCGAGCGGCGTCGTGGGCGTGACCGCGAGAACACCTCGGGCGAGCCGCAGATCTCCGAGGACGACGTCATCGCACCCGTCGCGGGGATTCTCGATGTGCTCGACAACTACGCGTTCGTCCGTACCTCGGGGTACCTCGCCGGCCCCAACGACGTCTACGTCTCGATGAATCTCGTGCGTAAGAACGGCTTACGCCGCGGTGACGCCATCACCGGCGCGGTCAAGCTACCCCGTGAGGGTGAGCAGCCCAACCAGCGGCAGAAGTTCAATCCGTTGGTGCGACTCGACACGGTCAACGGTGCCGAGGTCGAGGCCGCCAGAAAGCGCCCTGAGTTCGGCAAGCTGACACCGCTCTATCCCAATCAGCGTCTGCGCCTGGAGACGACCACCGATCGCTTGTCGACCCGCGTGATCGATCTGATCATGCCGATCGGCAAGGGACAGCGAGCCCTGATCGTGTCGCCGCCGAAGGCAGGTAAGACCACGATCATCCAGGACATCGCGAACGCGATCACCGTCAACAACCCGGAATGCCATCTCATGGTGGTGCTCGTCGACGAGCGTCCGGAAGAGGTGACCGATATGCAGCGCTCGGTCAAGGGTGAGGTCATCGCGTCGACGTTCGACCGGCCGCCGTCAGATCACACCTCGGTCGCCGAGCTGGCCATCGAGCGCGCCAAGCGTCTGGTCGAGGGCGGTAAGGACGTCGTGGTATTGCTCGACTCCATCACCCGTCTCGGTCGCGCCTACAACAACGCCTCGCCGGCGTCGGGCCGCATCCTGTCCGGTGGTGTCGACTCGACCGCGTTGTACCCGCCGAAGCGCTTCCTCGGCGCCGCGCGCAATATCGAGAACGGCGGGTCGCTGACGATCATTGCCTCCGCGCTGGTCGAGACGGGCTCCACCGGCGATACGGTGATCTTCGAGGAATTCAAGGGCACCGGTAACGCCGAACTCAAACTGGACCGCAAGATCGCCGACCGCCGGGTGTTCCCGGCCGTCGACGTCAATCAGTCGAGCACACGTAAGGACGAGTTGTTGATGTCGCCCGAGGAATTCGGGATCGTCTACAAGCTGCGTCGCGTGCTGAGCGGTCTCGATTCGCAGCAGGCGATCGACCTGTTGATCAGCCAGCTCAAGAGGACCAAGACCAACATCGAGTTCCTGATGCAGGTGCAGACCAATGCGCCAGGAGCGATGAAGGACGACTAGACCGCTCTCGCCACAGGGCATTTCGTCCCGCGAGCCGAGCACTTCGGGCCGCCCTCGACCATCCGGTGATGGTCGAGGGCGGCCCGGTTCGTTGTGTGGTAGTTCAGCTGTGTGGCCGGCGGTCGCGCACCGCGCCGGCTCAGGCAACCAGGTCGGTCAGCAGATGACTTGTGGAAGGTGGTGACGATGTCGACGTTCCTCGCCGTCCTTGCGGCCTCGGCGAGGGACGTCGAACACGACACCCCGCAGGAATGTCGCATCGAAGACCTGCGCGGGTGATGATGACTGCGCCATCGGTAGTCCGAGTGCGGCGGCGGTGAGAATAGCTGTGCCGAGTAGGATCTGGCGTTCTTCGGACCGGTCCGGATCGGCGTTGATGTCCGTGCCGGCCGAATGCGAGCCCGCACGGTGATCCCGTCGGCCTCCCGGACGGAGCCCGGTGACGAATTGGTTGCCTGCGCGAATCACCGCGAAAAGAACCGTGACACATTGCCTTCGACATCGGTCAGCGGATTGATGGCGTTGCCGACGCCCGTCGCGGGGACCTGCTCGACGCCGTCGGCGTGCATGGGGTCGGCGAAGGCACACAGATCATCGGTGGGCTCGACGTGCACAGCGACCGCAGACCGAGACCGTCCAGTCGCGTCGATGATCGGGCTATCACCGAAGATGACGGCCGCGCGACCGTCGTTATTCTCCCCGTAGGGCAAGAAGTACTCGAACATCGCCTGGACGCGGTCCGGCAGCGTCGGATCGCACTCCCATGCCGGCGGCCTCATCGACACGATCGCCGTGACCAGGTCGGTCTGGCCGTTGATCGCCCGAGCGGTCACGGCGCGGTCGGGGCAGCTGGTATCGGACTGGCCGGGGTGGACGCACGATGGGACGTCGAGCTGCCGCGGCAGCGGTGACCTGCGCGATGCGGTTCTTCTTGTCGGTGCTGAGTTCGCGGTTGCATGCGAAGAATCGGAACGGCTGCGCCATCGTGGGATGCGGGTCGGTGATGGTGGAGAGGTGCGATCTGGCTGAGGCGCAGGTCGGCGAGTGTGCGGAAGGATCGCTCTGGGACACGTGCTGATCGGCCTGCATCCGTCTCCTCGTGTGCCCGGATATCCACTTCATGTGCCCGCCCTCGGCGGTGAGGCCCGAGTAAGGACGGTCGGCGATGGTCGCTGCGACGAAGAAGCGAACATCAGAGGCGCTGTAACTCGGCCACGGCTTAGCGACACGATGGTGCTCCACACTGTCGTGATGGTGGGAATGAACGCCTGGGTGGGTCCGTTGAAGGACGCTGAACCCTTCGGCAGGTCGCGTCGTCACCGGTCACCGACGATTTCGGTCCGGTGCGGTGCGCGTGGCATACTGATCGGTCGAGTCCGGTTCCGGTTCACACCGACGATCCGCGTCGGTGACCCGGCGACCACGAGAAAGGGACACCAGAGATGAAGCAGGGAATCCATCCCGATTACCACGCGACCACCGTCGTGTGTGGCTGCGGCAACACCTTCGAGACCCGCAGCACCGCCGCCGACGGTCGTATCAACGTCGAAGTCTGCTCGCAGTGCCACCCGTTCTACACGGGCAAGCAGAAGATCCTCGATACCGGCGGTCGCGTCGCGAAGTTCGAGGCTCGCTACGGCAAGCGCAAGAAGGCCGACGCCGCCAAGTAGACCCGTCGACGACGCCCGCCCGGTTCAGCAAGAACCGGCCGGGCGTCGTTTGTCTTTGCACGGCCCGTGGCGGTGATCGCTGAGCCAAAGGCACTGCGCCGCGCCGCGATGCAGGACGAAGAACGAGGAGCGTAGCGACGCCGTGATGAGGACGAAGAGCGGTGAGTAGAGGCGCAGGTGCACGCGCGGACGGAGTCCGCGCCAAAGGCACTGCGCCGCGCCGCGATGCAGGACGAAGAACGAGGAGCGTAGCGACGCCGTGATGAGGACGAAGAGCGGTGAGTAGAGGCGCAGGTGCACGCGCGGACGGAGTCCGCGCCAAAGGCACTGCGCCGCGCCGCGATGCAGGACGAAGAACGAGGAGCGTAGCGACGCCGTGATGAGGACGAACAGCGGTGAGTAGAGGCGAGAGTGCACGCGCGGACGGAGTCCGCGCCAAAGGAACCGCCATCGACGACATTCTCGCCGAGCATGCGGGCTTGGAGACCCAGCTCGCCGATCCGTCGTTGCATGACGATCCGGCGACGGCGCGTCGCGTGGGCAAGCGGTTTGCCGAGTTGGCTCCGATCATGGCGACCTATGCCCGGTTGCACGCTGCGCGTGATGATCTCGCGGCCGCACGGGAACTCGCCGCCGACGATGCAGGTTTTGCCGAGGAGATCCCGGCGCTCGAGGAGTCGGTGGAAGAACTCGATGCGACACTGACCGATCTGCTTGCCCCGCGTGACCCGCACGATGCCGACGACGTGGTGCTTGAGATCAAATCCGGTGCGGGCGGCGAGGAGTCGGCGTTGTTTGCCGCGGATCTGGCACGCATGTACCTGAAGTACTGCGAGCGGCACGGGTGGAAGACCGAAATGCTGGGTATCACCGAGTCCGATCTCGGCGGCTACAAGGAAGCCACGATCTCGATTCGCTCGCGTGAGGTGTCACGGGACGGGGTGTGGTCGCGATTGAAGTTCGAGGGCGGTGTGCACCGCGTGCAGCGGGTGCCGGTCACCGAGTCGCAGGGGCGCATCCACACGTCGGCGGCGGGGGTGCTCATCTACCCGGAACCCGACGAGGTGGAGCAGGTCGCGATCGACGAGTCGGACTTGCGGATCGACGTGTATCGCTCGTCGGGTAAGGGAGGGCAGGGCGTCAACACCACCGACTCGGCGGTGCGCATCACCCACCTTCCGACCGGAATTGTGGTGACCTGTCAGAACGAGCGTTCCCAGCTGCAGAACAAGGCGCGTGCAATGCAGGTGCTCGCCGCCCGATTGCAGTCCGCGGCCGAGGAAGAGGCGCAGGCCGCGGCCGCCGAGGGGCGGGCGGCGCAGATCCGCACCGTCGATCGGTCCGAACGGATCCGCACCTACAACTTCCCGGAGAACCGGATCACCGACCACCGCATCGGTTACAAAGCGAACAATCTCGATGCCGTGCTGAGCGGCGACATGGACGCGTTGCTCGATGCGCTCGTCGCGGCCGACCGGCGGGCGCGTCTCGAGGCACAGTGACCCGATCGGTCCGGGACGCGATCGCCTCGGCGACCACGGTTCTCGCGTCTGCGGGGGTCGACTCCCCGGCGGCTGACGCGCAGTGGCTGCTCGCCCACATTCTCGGCATGTCGCGGGGTCGGCTGTTGCTGGTCGACGACATCAGCGACGCCGTGGCGAAGGATTACGACGGCCTCGTCGCCGCGCGTGCCCGTCGAATTCCGTTGCAGTATCTCACCGGCTCGGCGTCGTTCGGTCCGGTCGAGCTCGCTGTCGGGCCGGGAGTGTTTATCCCGCGTCCGGAGACCGAGCTGCTTTACGCATGGGCGCTCGAGGTGGCAGAGGGGGAGAGTCCCACGATCGTCGATCTCTGCAGTGGCAGTGGGGCATTGGCGATCGCGTTGGCAGTGTCGCTGCCGGGTGCCCGGGTGTACGCCGTCGAGCGCTCACCGATCGCGGCACAGTGGTTGCGCCGCAACGTCGATGGCGCCGGAGTCGCCGACCGCGTCCACGTTCACCTCGGCGATGCGACCGATCCCGCCGCCGTGTTGGCGTTCGTCGGTGGCCCGGTGGACCTGGTCGTGAGCAATCCTCCGTACGTGCCCACGGGTATGCAGGTGCCGCAGGAGGTGCAGGCCGACCCGGTCGACGCGGTGTTCGGTGGTAGTGACGGCATGTCGGTGATCACCCCGATGGTCGGGGTGATCTCGCAGATCTTGCGGTCCGGTGGCCGGGTGGGGATCGAACACGACGACACGACGTCGGCCTCGGTGGTCGGGGTGATGACGGGATCGGGCGTCTTCGACGAGGTGCAGGACCATCGGGATCTCGCCGGCCGTCAGAGGTTCGTCACGGCCCGTGCGAGGATGGACCGGTGAGCTCACTTTTCGACTGCGCCGACCCCGACCAGCGAGCCACCGGAATCCGGGCCGCGGTCGGTGCCGCCAAGTCCGGCCGGCTGATCGTCATGCCCACCGACACCCTATACGGAATCGGTTGCGACGCATTCGATTCCGAGGCTGTTGCCGAATTGTTGGCGGCCAAGGGTCGAGGCCGCGACATGCCGGTTCCTGTGCTCGTTGGCTCCTGGCACACCATCGACGGGCTCGTCCTCGGCGTCAGCTCCTCGACGCGCGCGCTGGTGGAGGCGTTTTGGCCGGGCGGGTTGTCGTTGGTGGTGCAGCAGGCACCGTCACTGGCGTGGGATCTAGGCGATACCGACGGCACCGTGATGTTGCGGATGCCGCTGCATCCGGTGGCCATCGAGATCCTGCGTGAGGTCGGTCCGATGGCGGTGTCGAGCGCCAATGTCTCGGGCCGGTCGCCGTCGACCACCGCGCAGGAGGCGCGCACGCAACTCGGTGACTCGGTGTCGGTCTATCTCGACGGCGGACCGTCGCCGAAGGCGCAGGCATCGACGATCGTCGATCTGACCGGCCGGGCGCCGCGGATCCTGCGTCATGGTGCGGTGAGCGCAGACGATATCGCCGAGGTCCTCGACGTCGCCCCGGAGAGCCTGGTCCAGCAATGACGGGTCCGATCCGGTGACGGGTGCCGGCGACGATGCGATCGACGCCGAACTCGCCACGCTGATCGACCGCGAAACCCGGCGTCGCGAGTAGATATCGCAGTTGTTGGCGGGGGACACGATCGCGAGTCCGGCAGTTCGCTGAATTCTCGCGACATCGCTGGCCGACACCTATGCCGAGGGGGTATCCGGGTGCCCGCTTCCACCGCGGTGCGGGGTCGTCGACGAGATCACCGAGCCGGCGATCACCGAGCCGGTGATCACCCGTGCTGCCTCGTTGCTCGGCGCCGGGTGCGTCAACGTGCAGCCGTTATCGGGGACGGCGGCGGCGTCTGCGGTCTATGCGACGTTCGCCCAGCCGGGTGGCCCGGCGCTGTCACTACGACTCGATCACGGGGGCCATCAGACGCAGTGCTGGCGCGTGGACTTCTCTGCTCGGTGGTTCACCACCAGCCGATACGCCGTCGGTGCGGCCGACAAACTCGTCGACTACGACGAGGTCGGTGAACTCGCGCTGCTACATCGTCGGCGATTGCTGGTCGCCGGCCCGGCGACCTATTCACGGCTGTTCGATTATCCGACTCTTCGGCAGATGGCCGACGAGGCCGAGTAGATCCTATGTGTCGACGCCGCGCTCCTGGGCGGGTTGGTCGCCGGTGGGCGGCGCCGAGCCCGGTGCCCCGCGACGATGGCGTGACGATGGTCACCCATAAGGTGCCACGTAGCCCGCGCGGTGGTCTGCTGTTGGGCGCCGACCGTCACCGTGCAGCGCTGCAGGAGGAGGTGTTCCCGTTCACTCGGGGGAGCTCTGTCGACGAGTGTCACCGAGGCCAAGGCCGCAACGTTCGCCGAGTCGTCCACGGCGAACCACGCGCACTACGTTTCGAGGGCCGTCGATAATGCGTCGGCCCCGCCGCCGCGCTCACCGAACGCGGTCTACGCATCATCAGCGGGGGCGCCGACACCCATCTCGCGATCGTCGACGACTCGACGACCGGACTGAGCGGGGTACAGGCGCAGCAGCGCCTGCGCAATGCCGAGATCGTCGTCGACACGGTTGTGCGCCCCTGTGCGCAGCGGCCGGTCGCCGAGGTCGGCCATTTGCATCGGCACTCCGATCGCGACCCTCGCCGGCGCCGATGCGGCCACAATGGCACAGATCGCCGACTGGATGGACGCCGCATTGTCTGATTCATCCCAACACGCACGAATCCGCGGCTCGGTCGCCGAGTTGCTCGGCGGGTAGCCTGTTCGCGTGCCGGAACCCCTCTCGACCTTGCGCGCCACCGAGCGAGGCGCTCGATGAGCGTGGCTGATCCCGGCGCGGCGCACATTGTCGCGGCACTGGCCGCGCCCGGGGTGGGAGAGGGGCTCGGTGTGCCCTTCCGCGAGCTGCTGCTCGTCGGATTGAGTGCGGCCGCGGTCACGTATCTACTCACTTCGGCGGTACGTGTCCTCGCGATCAAGATCGGGGCGGTGGCCGTGCCACGGGCACGTGACGTGCACGTCATCCCGACCCCTCGTCTCGGCGGACTCGGGATGTTTGCCGGGATGGTTGCCGCGGTCGCACTGGCCGCGAATCTGCCCGCGCTGAACCGGGGTTTCGCCTACACCAATGACATCGGGGCGGTGATCTCGGCGGGCGCGGTGATCGTCATCGTCGGTGCGATCGACGACCGATGGGGTCTGGATGCGCTGACCAAGTTCGTCGGTCAGCTCACCGCCGCCGGAGTAATGGTGGTCATGGGGGTCAGCTGGATCCAATTCCCGGTGCCCTTCGGTGATATCGGCACTGTGGTTCTCGACCCGTTCCAGTCCGGGTTGCTGACCGTCGTCATCACTGTCGCCACCATCAACGCGGTGAACTTCGTCGACGGTCTCGACGGTCTCGCCGCGGGTCTGGGGTTGATCGCGGCGTCGGCGATCTGCCTGTTCTCGTTGGGACTGCTGCGTGACCAGGGCGGCGACGTCAGCTACTACCCGCCCGCGCTGATCTCGGTGGTGCTCGCCGGTGCGTGTCTGGGCTTCCTACCGCACAACTTCTCGCCGGCGCGAATCTTTATGGGCGACTCCGGGGCCATGCTGATCGGGTTGATGCTCGCGGCCGCTTCGACCAGCGCCTCCGGCCGTATCGCGGTCTATGCCTACGGGCCGGCGGACGTGTTCACGTTGCTGTTGCCGCTGATCCTGGTAGCCGCGATCGTGTTCGTGCCAATGCTCGACATGCTGATGGCGATCGTTCGCCGCACCCGCGCTGGAGTCGGGTTCTATACGCCGGACAAGATGCACCTGCATCACCGGTTGCTCGAACTCGGGCATTCACAGCGACGAGTCGCGGTGATCATCTATCTGTGGGTGGCGATCCTGGCGTTCTCGGCGGCGGCGAGCACCCTGTTCCCGATGTCGGTGGTCGCGCCGGCCTTCGCCGGTGGTCTGGTCCTGGCGATGTTGGTGACCATGGCCCCGCGCTTGTCCCGTCGGATCGCGCAGATGCGCACCGCGCACGCGGGACCGGTGATCGGTGGACGCGGCGGAGAATGAGGCATTCCCCCCTAGGGGGCCAGGTAACCTGATGGTAAAGACCATGTACTATGAGCCGTAGTAGTTCGACGGCGAGCACGGTGCCGTCGGAAACGGATCGGCGGTTCGACGCCGGTTCACCTGCCTGCTTCGTGGTCCCGCACCCCCTGGTGGTGGCGGTCACGGCGCTTGGTAGGGTCTCAACAATGCGGAGCGTTCGCTCGGCGGCTCTGGGCTGCCAGCGAGTACGCCCGATCCGGTGTGCCGTCCTGTGAGTACTGCACGGAGGGTACCGACGAGAGGTGAGGAGAGGCGATGACGACATCTGCCCCTGACTCTGCTCCCGTGTATTATCCGGCCGCTCCCACCGGACTGGTGCGACCGGGGATCGTCGCAGGCGCGTTCGCACTGATCGTGGCGGGCGTATCGATCTATGTGGAGCACTTCCTGTTTGCGATCTTCTTCGCGGTGGGTGTGGTGGCGGTTCTGGTCAACGCGAAGATGGTGACGATGGCCGTCTCTCGTGTCGCCGCCGAAGCCGACCCTCGTAAGAAACTGTTGGCCGTCAATTCCGCGCTGCGGCTCGGTGTGATCACCGTACTGGCATTGGCCGCAGCCATTCTGGTCCGGCCCGAGGGGCTGGGCGTGATGTTCGGACTCGCCCTTGGCCAGGTTGTCCTGGTCCTCAACACGGTGATTCCGGTGATGAAAGGACTTCGTAAGCAGCTATGACCGCACCGTCTGACGCGCTGTACCTGGCTGAGGCCAAGATCGAGGTCGGCCACCACCAAGAGGTGGAATGGCTGGGCATGACCTGGAATCTCGACACGATCATCGCCTCGGCCATCGCCGCGCTGATCGTGATCGCGCTCGCGTTCTTCGTCAAGGCCAAGATGACCTCGCGCCGGCCGAACACCGTGCAGCTGTACTTCGAGGTCATCACCGTGCAGATGCGTAGTCAGATCGAGAGTGCGATCGGCATGAAGATCGCCCCGTTCGTGCTGCCGCTCGCGGTCACCTTGTTCACCTACATCTTGGTCGTCAACTGGTTCTCGGTTCTGCCGGTGCAGTACGGCGTCAACAGCGGCGCCACTCACGAGCTGATCAAACCGGCCTCGAGTGATGCCAACCTCACCTACGCGCTCGCGATCTTCGTCTTCGTCTGGTACCACGCTGCCGGAATGCGTCGGCGCGGTCCGCTGCGCCACCTGGGCAAGCTGGTCAAGGGCCACGCGGCCGGCCTGGCACCGATCAACATCATCGAAGAAATCGCCAAGCCGCTCTCGTTGTCTCTCCGACTCTTCGGCAACCTCTTCGCCGGTGGCGTCATGGTCGCTCTGATCGCACTGTTCCCCGCATACATCCTGTGGGCGCCCAATGCGATCTGGAAAGCCTTCGACATGTTCATCGGTCTCATCCAGGCCTTCATCTTCGCCCTGTTGACGATCCTCTACTTCAGCCAGGCGATGGAAGACGAGCACCACTAGGACCACCGTCCGACGCCCACCGACGATGAGCGACGGACGCTGCAGGACAACCGTACGAACCACACCCCAATAAGAATGGTCGGCCCGGCCGACCGGACCCACAGACCTGGCAACCAAGAGTGCCAGTTCCACCGAAAGGAAAGATCTCAATGGATCCGAATCTGGTTAGCATGGGCGCGTTGATCGGCGGCGGCCTCATCATGGGCGGCGGCGCAATCGGTGCGGGCATCGGCGACGGTATCGCCGGTTCGCAGCTCATCGCCGGTATCGCCCGGCAGCCGGAGGCCCAGGGACGTCTGTTCACCCCGTTCTTCATCACCGTGGGTCTGGTCGAGGCGGCCTACTTCATCAACTTGGCGTTCATGGCCCTGTTCGTATTCGCCAACCCGGCTCAGACCTACGGCGCATCCTGAGCCGAAGCGTCGTCCGTTCAGCTGCTCGTAGTTCGCAATCCCGATAGGGGACATCCAACATGATGAGTCTCGCCGCAGAAGAAGCCGGGGAGAAGACCTCCAACTTCCTCATCCCGAACGCCACTCTGATCGCGTGCCTGCTGATCTTCATCGTCGTCCTGGTCGTTATCCGCATCTTTGTCGTACCTCCTATCCTCGAGGTGCTCGACGAACGTGACGCGCGGGTGGCCAAGACGGTCGAGGACAACAAGGCCGCGGCGGCGAGCTATGCGGATGCCGACCGGGAGTACGCGGCACGTCTGAAACAAGCCCGTGGCGACGCCACGGGCATCCGTGACGAGGCCCGCGCCCGTGGCAACGAGCATGTCTCGGCGGCCAAGCACAAGGCCACCGAGGAGGCCGATGCCGCACTCGCCAAGATCTCCGCGGATCTCAAGGTCGAGGCGGACAAGGCGGTCACCACAGCCAAGCAGGACGTGAGCCGGCTGTCGGAGGTACTGGCCGGCCGCGTTCTGGGAACCGACGTCGCCTCGGCCGGTGCCGGGGCCCAGCAGAGTGGGACGGTGAAGTAACCCGTGGATATTTTCATCGGGCAACTCGTCGGCTTCCTGGTGATCGTGGCGATCTTCGTCAAGTGGGTGCTGCCGCCGCTGCGCAAGGCAGTGCTCGCCCAGAAGGATGCGATCAGTCAGCAGATCGTCGAGAGCGATGAGGCCAAGAGCCGCGCCGAGGACGCGCGGGTCGCTCACGACCGTGCGGTCGAGAAGGCCGAGGCCGAGGCCAAAGAGCTCCATGCCGGCGCACTCGAGGATGCGAAGTCGATCGAAGAGGACCTCAAGGCACTCGCCGACTCGGAGGTCCGGCGCATCAGCGAGCACGGCAAGTCGCAGGCCGATCTGGCCCGTACGAGCCTTGTCCGTCAACTGCGGCTGGAGCTCGGACTCAATGCCGTCGACGGAGCGGGTGAGATCGTACGACGACATCTCTCGACGGCCGACAACCAAGCGGCGGCGATCGACCGGGCGATCAACGAACTCGACGGCATGGCAGCCGGGCACTCCGATTCTTCGGTCCCGGCAAGCTCGGAACTGATTGGTCTGCACTCGCTGCATGCCACCAGCCGGGATGCGGCGCGTGCGGTCGGCGCCGAATTCGAGTCGGCGGCCAAGGATCTCGACTCGCAGGCGCTGACCTCGGCGGGCGCAGAGATGGCCTCGGTCATCAGGTTCTTGCTCGACAACCCGGTCCTGCGCAAGAAGCTGACCGAGGACGAGGACAACGACGCGGGCAAGAAGCAGATGGTGCACACCCTGCTCGATGGCAAGGTCGCACCGATCGTCGTGGACACGGTGGCCTCGGCCGCCGCCCAGCGGTGGTCGGAGAGCCTCGACTTTGTCACCGCGCTACGTCGCCAGAATGCGCTGATGGTGCTGACCGCCGCCGAACGCGACGGGACCATCGAGCAGACCGAGGATGAGCTATTCCGCGTCGGCCGGTTACTCGACGCCAACCCGGAATTCGCTTCGCTGCTGGCCGATTTCCAGCGGCCGGCGGACGGTCGCGTGGAGTTGTTGCGTTCGCTCATCGGCGATCAGGTCGGTCCGCATACCTGCGATCTGCTCTCGCACACCGTCGCGCTGTTGCACGGACAGCCGTCCGAAACGGCGGTGGCGCATCTGGCCGAGTTGGCCGCCGCCCGCCGGGGGGAGATCGTCGCCCACGTGGTTGCCGCGGTCGAGTTGACCGACGAGCAGCGCACCCGCCTGGCGCAGGTGCTGGGCAACATCTACCACCGCACGATCTCGGTCCAGACCGAGGTCGACGAGTCGATCATCGGGGGCCTGCGCATCGGCGTCGGCGACGAGGTGATCGAGGCCGACATCGCCACCAGACTGGCCAAGGCGACCGAGACGCTGCCGCGTTGATCGTGAGCCGATCGGCGGGACCATCCCGACCGATGGGCGCCGACGCACCACCCACCACGAACCACTGCACGGACTGAGCAAGGAAGACGAGAACCCATGGCGGAGTTGACGATCTCAGCAGACGAGATTAAGGGAGCGATCGAGCAGTACGTCTCGTCGTTCGACGCCGAAGCCTCGCGCGACGAGGTCGGCATCATCACCGATACCGCGGACGGCATCGCCCATGTCAGCGGCCTGCCGAGCGCAATGGCCAATGAGCTGCTGCAGTTCCCCGGCGGCGTGCTCGGCGTGGCACTGAACCTCGATGAGGACGAGATCGGTGCGGTCATCCTCGGTGACTACGAGACGTTGGAAGAAGGCGGACAGGTCAGCCGGACCGGAGAGGTCCTCTCGGTTCCCGTCGGCGACAAGTTCCTCGGTCGCGTCGTCGATCCGCTCGGCGCCCCGATTGACGGACTCGGCGACATCGAGGCCGAAGAGCAGCGTGTCCTCGAACTGCAAGCGGCCTCTGTGCTCGAGCGGCAGCCGGTCGAGGAGTCGCTGGCCACCGGTATCAAGGCGATCGACGCGATGACCGCCATTGGCCGCGGACAGCGCCAGCTCGTCATCGGCGACCGCAAGACCGGCAAGACCGCAGTCTGCGTCGACGCCATCCTGAACCAGAAGGCCAACTGGGAATCGGGCGACGAAAGCAAGCAGGTTCGGTGCATCTACGTCGCGATCGGCCAAAAGGGCTCGACGATCGCCGGTGTCAAGACGGCTCTCGAAGAGGCCGGCGCGATGGAGTACACCACGATCGTCGCCGCTCCCGCCTCGGATTCGGCGGGCTTCAAGTGGCTGGCTCCCTACACCGGTTCGGCCATCGGCCAGCACTGGATGTATCAGGGCAAACACGTCTTGATCGTGTTCGACGACCTGACCAAGCAGGCCGAGGCCTACCGCGCGATCTCGTTGTTGCTGCGCCGCCCGCCGGGCCGTGAGGCCTACCCGGGTGACGTCTTCTACCTGCACTCGCGTCTGCTGGAACGTTGCGCCAAGCTCTCCGATGCGCTCGGCGGCGGTTCGATGACCGGTCTGCCGATCATCGAGACCAAGGCCAACGACGTGTCGGCGTTCATCCCGACGAACGTCATCTCGATCACCGACGGCCAGGTCTTCCTCGAGTCGGACCTGTTCAACAAGGGCGTCCGCCCGGCCATCAACGTCGGTACCTCGGTGTCGCGTGTCGGTGGAGCCGCCCAGACCAAGGGCCTGAAGAAGGTGTCGGGGTCGTTGCGCCTGGAGCTCGCCCAGTTCCGTGAGCTCGAGGCCTTCTCGGCGTTCGCTTCCGATCTCGACGATGCGTCGAAGGCTCAGCTCGAGCGCGGCGCCCGTTGGGTCGAGATGCTCAAGCAGGATCAGTACAGCCCGTACTCGGTCGAGGACGAGATCGTCTCGATCTACCTGTGCGGCGAGGGACACTACGACTCGGTGCCCGTTGATGACGTGCGCAACTTCGAGACTCAGCTGCTCTCGCATCTGCATCACAATGCCAAGGGTGTCTACGACTCGATCGCCGGTGGCAAGGTGCTCTCCGACGACCAGGCCGGGGCGTTGGTCGCAGAGACCAACAAGTTCAAGAACAGCTACCTCACCCATGACGGGAAGCGCGTGGTCAACGAGACCGAGGCGACTCCGATGGACTCCGAGGACGTCGCTCAAGAAGAGATCAAGATCCGCAAGTGATCGACTTAGGGCAGCGCTGCCGGGGCCCTCGGGGCGCCAACGGCCACCTAAGCCAGCGAGGCACACTGATGGCCGTGCGAGGCACACTGATGGCCGTGCGAGGCACACTGATGGCCGTGCGAGGCACACTGATGGCAAGGAAGGGGTGAGGGATCGTGGCAAGCATCCGTGAGCTGCGCTCACGCATCCGGTCGGTTCAGTCGACCAAGAAGATCACCAAGGCCCAGGAACTGATCGCTACCTCACGCATCACCAAGGCGCAGGCCCGCGTGGCAGCGGCCAAGCCGTACGCGACGGAGATGACCAAGGTGCTCTCCGAACTCGCGAGCAGCGCTGGGTCCCTGGACCACCCGTTGCTGCAGGAGCGGGAGAACCCCAAGCGCGCTGCCGTCCTGGTGATAACCAGTGATCGCGGCATGTGCGGCGGCTACAACGCCAACGTCCTGCGTGCCACCCGGGAACTCCTCGCGTTGCTGCGCGATGAGGGCAAGGAGCCGGTGATCTTCGTGATGGGGCAGAAGGGCGTCGGGTACTTCACGTTCCGCGGCGCAGATTACGTCCAGTCGTGGACTGGCTTCTCCCAATCACCGGAGTACTCCGATGCGGCGGTCGCCAGCAAGTTCTTGGTGGATCTGTTCGTCGCCGGCAGCGGCGAAGAGGTCGAGAGTCCCGACGGCGAGGGCACCCTGGAGGGCGTCGACGAGCTTCACCTGGTCTACACCCGCTTCGTCTCGATGCTGACGCAGGTTCCCGAGGTTCGACGGATGGCGCCGCTGGTCGTCACCGAGGACGAGGTAGACCGGAGCGACGGCGAGGTCGGCACGATCGACACCGAATCGCGCAACTACACATTTGAGCCGAGCGCGGAGTCCTTGCTGGAGGCACTCCTCCCGCGGTACGTGGCGACCCGCGTTTATGCGGCGCTGCTGGACTCCTCGGCATCGGAGTCGGCAGCGCGGCGGACCGCGATGAAGGCCGCCACCGATAATGCTGAGGAACTGTCGACGTCGCTGTCACGCGAGGCCAACCAGCTCCGTCAGGCCCAGATCACCCAGGAGATCAGCGAGATCGTCGGCGGCTCGAGCGCCCTGGCGAACTAGCCGAGGCGAACCCCGCCGGACACAATCTTTCGACAAGAGGAAGTATCCAACCACCATGACCGCAGCAGTAGAAACCCCAGCCTCGCAGTCGTCGGGGTCGGCCGACGGCCGGATCGTCCGCATCATCGGCCCCGTGGTCGACGTCGAATTCCCGCGGGGATCGATCCCAGATCTGTTCAACGCCCTGCATGCCGAGATCAAGCTCGAGTCGGTCGCCAAGACGCTGACCCTTGAGGTTGCGCAGCACCTCGGCGACAACCTCGTTCGCACCATTTCGATGCAGCCGACCGACGGCCTCATCCGGGGTGCCCAGGTCACCGACACCGGTCACTCGATCCAGGTGCCCGTCGGCGATGTGGTCAAGGGCCACGTGTTCAATGCCCTCGGCGACTGCCTCGACAGCCCGGGACTCGGCCGCGACGGCGAGCAGTGGAGCATCCACCGCAAGCCGCCGGCCTTCGACGAACTCGAGGGTAAGACCGAGATCCTCGAAACCGGTATCAAGGTCATCGACCTGCTGACCCCGTACGTCAAGGGCGGCAAGATCGGCCTGTTCGGTGGCGCCGGCGTGGGTAAGACCGTGCTCATCCAGGAGATGATCACTCGTATTGCCCGTGAATTCTCCGGCACCTCGGTGTTCGCCGGTGTCGGCGAGCGCACCCGCGAGGGCACCGACCTCCACCTCGAGATGGAGGAGATGGGCGTCCTGCAGGACACCGCGTTGGTATTCGGTCAGATGGACGAGCCGCCGGGCACGCGTATGCGCGTGGCACTGTCGGCGTTGACGATGGCGGAGTACTTCCGTGACGTCAAGCACCAGGACGTGCTGTTGTTCATCGACAACATCTTCCGGTTCACGCAGGCAGGTTCGGAGGTGTCCACCCTGCTCGGCCGCATGCCGTCCGCGGTGGGTTACCAGCCCACGCTGGCCGACGAGATGGGCGAGCTGCAGGAGCGGATCACCTCGACGAAGGGTCGTTCGATCACCTCGCTGCAGGCGATCTACGTGCCCGCCGACGACTACACCGACCCGGCGCCGGCCACCACCTTCGCGCACCTGGATGCGACCACCGAGCTGTCCCGCCCGATCTCGCAGCTGGGCATCTACCCCGCTGTGGATCCGCTGACCTCGACCTCGCGCATCCTGGAGGCATCGATCGTCGGTGACGAGCATTTCCGCGTCGCCAACGAGGTCAAGCGCATCCTGCAGAAGTACAAGGAACTACAGGACATCATCGCCATCCTCGGTATGGATGAGCTCTCCGAAGAGGACAAGGTGACCGTGCAGCGCGCGCGTCGCATCCAGAAGTTCCTCGGACAGAACTTCCTGGTTGCCGAGAAGTTCACCGGCCAGAAGGGTTCGGTTGTCCCGCTCGCCGACACCATCGAGGCCTTCGATCGGGTCTGCAAGGGTGAGTTCGATCATTACCCCGAGCAGGCGTTCAACAGCTGCGGTGGACTCGACGACGTGGAGGCTGCTGCCGAGAAGATCGCCGGAAAGTAGCGGATCGACATGGCAGACAAAGCGTTTCACGTCGAGGTTGTTTCAGCCGACGCCAAACTCTACTCCGGTGAGGCGACCTTCGTGATCGCCCGAACCACCGTTGGTGAACTCGGTGTGATGGCCAACCACGAGCCGCTGCTGGGCCAGCTGGTGCCCGGCGGATACGTGGTGATCGTCGAGGAGAGCGGTGAGCGCAAGGCGGCCGCGATCGAAGGTGGATTCCTGTCGATCACCGGTCACTCGGTGACGATCCTGGCCGAGTCGGCCGAGTGGGCCGACGATGTCGATGTCGCCGCCGAACGTTCGACTCTCGAGTCGGCCGAGCCCGGTTCCGACGAGTACCACCACGCGCAGGCTCGTCTGTCCGCGGCCGAACAACTGGCGTCCTAGACCGCCGAAGTAGCCCGCCGAACACATCCGCAAGTGAGGACACGACCGGCCGCCCCAGTACGGGTGGCCGGTCGTGTGCTGTTCCGGGATGGCATCCTGGAAGTGACCCACGCACGCCCACGGTCACGTCATGACCGGACGGGATCGATGCGCTCCAAGCGGCAACGAGGAGGTGCACCACGGTGTCCGAACTCGTGATCACGCTGAGTGTCTTAGTCCTCATCGCTCTGGGCGTGTGTGGTCTGCTCGCCTACCGGGTGGGCCAATTGCGCCGCGGTGGTACTCCGGTGCTGCTGCGGACGTTGCCGGCCGATGTCGACGAGGGCTGGCGGCACGGGACGGTCCACTACAGCGATGAAGCACTGCGCTATTTCCGGCTGAGTTCTCTGCGCCCGGGTCCGTCACACACCCTGCCCCGGCGTTCGATCGAGATCTCTGGACGCCGACGCGCAGTCGGCAGCGAACGCGACATCCTTGACGGTTTGATCATCCTGCACGTACATCAGCCCGTGGGCTCGGGGGCGGGCAACGACTACGAGATCGCCTTCGACGCCGGTGGGGTCACAGCATTCCAGTCCTGGTTGGAGTCCCGGCGTTCGGCCCGTGCCGAACGCCGCAGCGCCTGAGCAATCAGATCACGCGGTGATCACTCGGACGCCGTCTCATCCGGTCGGTGACGGTGACCGCCGGGCACCCATGTGACGTCGCCGTCGCCGAGTGGTGGTCGATTGGCCACGCGCGAGAGGATGAACAGCAGATCCGACAGCCGATTCAGGTAGCGCGCCGGGAGTACCGAGGTGGCGTCAGGGTCGGCGTCGATGGCCGCCCACGCCGATCGCTCGGCCCGCCGGGTGACGGTTCTGGCCTGGTGGAGCAGAGCCGAGAGGGGACTGCCGCCCGGAAGGATGAATGAATCGAGTGACGGCAAGGGCTCGCCGAAGGCATCACACCAGCTTTCGAGTGCGTCGATGTAGCGCTGCTCTATGCGCAGCGGCGGGTATTTGGGGTCCTTGACCACCGGTGTGGACAGGTCGGCGCCGGCGTCGAAGAGGTCGTTCTGAACGGTCCGCAGTACCGCCGCGATGTCGTCGGGAACCGCTCCGCCGAGCGACAACGCCGCACCGATCGCCGCATTGGCCTCGTCGCAGTCGGCGTAGGCGACCACTCGTGGATCGGTCTTGGATACGCGCGAGAAGTCACTGAGCCCGGTGCTCCCGTCGTCTCCGGTGCGCGTGTAGATGCGGGTGAGATGAACGGCCATAGGTCCTGAATCTAGCGCCTCTCCGGAGTGTCGTAGGTAGACCGATAAGCTGTCTGGCGTGACTGATCGCTATCTGGTGACCGGGGGAGCCCGTCTGCAGGGTGAGGTCTCGGTGGGCGGTGCCAAGAACAGTGTCCTGAAATTGATGGCGGCCGCGTTGCTCGCAGAGGGCACGACCACATTGACCAATTCGCCGGAGATCGCCGACGTACCGCTGATGGCCGACGTACTTCGGGGATTGGGTGCGACGGTCTCCATCGACGGCGACACCGTCGTGATCGATGCGCCTGCCGAGCCGAAATACCACGCCGACTTCGACGCGGTGAAACAGTTCCGCGCGTCGGTGTGTGTGCTGGGGCCGTTGATGGCGCGCTGCCGCCGGGCGGTCGTCGCACTCCCCGGTGGCGATGCGATCGGGTCCCGGCCGCTCGACATGCATCAGGCCGGTCTGCGCGCGCTCGGCGCACACAGCGCGATCGAGCACGGTTGTGTGGTCGCCGAGGCGGATGCCCTGGTGGGTGCGCCCGTGGCCCTGGAATTCCCGTCGGTCGGGGCCACCGAGAACATCCTGATGGCCGCGGTGCTCGCCGACGGGCGGACCACGATCGACAACGCCGCCCGCGAGCCGGAGATCGTCGACCTGTGTGTGATGCTTTCCCAGATGGGTGCGCGGATCGAGGGTGCCGGCACCTCCACGCTGACCGTGACCGGTGTTGATCGACTCCATCCCGCCGAGCACCGGGTGATCGGCGACCGGATCGTCGGTGCCACCTGGGGGATCGCCGCGGCAATGACACGTGGTGACGTGACGGTGCGCGGTATCGCGCCCGCGCACCTGCAGCTCGTCCTCAACAAACTCATCGATACCGGCGCCCGGGTGGACACCATGGCGGACGGGTTCCGGGTGCGTCACGAGGGCAGGCCGACCGCGGTCAACGTGTCCACTCTGCCGTTTCCCGGGTTCCCGACGGACCTGCAACCGATGGCGATTGGCCTCGCGGCGGTCGCCGACGGCATGTCGGTGATCACCGAGAACGTGTTCGAGGCGCGTTTCCGCTTCGTCGAGGAGATGGTTCGTCTGGGGGCCGATGCCCGCACCGACGGACATCACGCCGTTGTGCGAGGTATCGAGCGCCTCTCGAGCGCCCCCGTGTGGTGTTCGGATATCCGTGCGGGCGCCGGATTGGTCCTTGCCGGACTCGTCGCCGACGGGGTCACCGAGGTGCACGACATCGAACACATCGACCGCGGCTACCCGAACTTCGAGGAAAACCTCACCCGTCTCGGTGGCGGCATCGAGCGGGTCCGAGGATGAGCGCCCACCCGACCGGTGAGGTCGACATCGCCGCCTGGGCGAGTCGCTTCGACCTGCTGTCCGATCCCCACCGCCTCGAGATCCTGCTGGTACTGCACCGGACGCCGGGCATCTTCGTCGGCGATCTCGCCACCGAGGTGGGGCGAACCGAGACCGCGGTCTCGCAGGCCCTGCGCGTGCTGCGGCATCAGGGATGGGTCACCTCCACCCGCCAGGGCCGCTCGGTCAGCTACCGACTCGAGGACGAGACGGTTCATCAACTGTTGCACTGGATCGGGGCCGGCCACCACGAGTCGTGAGCCGTGCCGATCCGAATCGACATGGCGCCGTCGAATTGTGGTCAGGGCCACGCCTGACCGGTCGGACAGTCTGAGCACCTCAACATCTGAATAAGTAGACAGATGTGATGTCCGCTTTTAGTGTTTCCCGTATCGCGCCGCCCGGGCGTGTACCTCCAGGGATCTCGAAGGGCACTACTCATGTCCACCACCCCAGTCGCCATGCATATGAGCGACGGCATCATCAACGCACCGACCTCGCTGCTGTTCGGCGTCATCGCCGTGGTCGGCCTGGCCTTCTGTGCCTGGCGCGCGCGCCGCGACCTCGACGAGAAGACCGTGCCGATGGCCGGCCTCGTCGCCGCTTTCATCTTCGCCGTCCAGATGATCAATTTCCCCGTCCTCCCCGGTGTGAGCGGGCATCTGCTCGGAGGTGCTCTCGCCGCAATCCTGGTGGGGCCCTATACCGGCGCGTTGTGTATCGCGATCGTGCTGATCGTGCAGTGCCTGCTGTTCGCCGACGGCGGCATCACCGCCCTCGGAGCCAACCTCACCAACATGGCTCTCATCTCGACGTTCGTCGGCTACGGCGTCGCGGTGGCCGCGTCGCGGCTACTGCGTGTCGGTCGCCGGGGACACTCCGATCACCCGCTCGCCGGCCTGGGCGTGGTGGCCTTCGTCGCGGCACTCTGTGGGACCGTGTGCGCGGCAAGCGGATTCGTCGTCGAATATGTGATCGGTGGAGCGGCGGCGACGTCGATGACCGCGGTCGCGAGCTACATGTGGGGCACGCACCTGTTGATCGGCGTCGGAGAGGGGCTGATCACCGCGGCGACCGTGGTGGCGGTAGCCCGGGCCCGACCCGACCTCGTCTATCTGTTGCGCCGCACCGACTCTCCCGCCACGCTGATCGGAGCAACGGCATGACCGCGACCGGAACCACCGACGATCACGGCGACCGCCCGCCCCAGGTGCATCACCGGACTTTCCTCATCGCGTTCGGTGTGGTGGCCTTGCTCATCGCAGGCCTGGTGTCCTATCTAGCCAGTTCGTCACCGGACGGTCTGGACTCGACCACCCTGCGCGGGTGCGAGACGACCGAGGTCGACGGTGCCGAGCAACTCACCGGAGACTGCATCGCGCAGCATGCGACAGACCATGCCATGGCGTCATCGCCGCTGGCCGACTACAGCTTTCGTGGAATCGGCTACACCAACGGGATCGCCGGGGTGATCGGCGTGGCGATCACCCTCGTGATCGCCGCGGGCCTGTTCTGGATCATCGGCGGCGCTCGACGTGCCCGTACCGGTGTCGCCCGGTCGGGGGCCGGATCGGGAGACTGAGTCGATGGGAGCCGGACACGCGCACCCGCTCTACCGCGCCGGCGACTCCGCGGTTCACCGTGCGCCCGCCGAGGTGAAGATCGTCTGTCTGGTCGTCTTCGTGTTCGCAGTGGTGGCCACTCCGCGTGAGATGTTCTGGCCCTACGCGGGTTTCGCGGCGGTTGTGGCCGCGGTGTGGGTCGTCGCCCGGATCTCACCGGCGTGGATCGCTCCGCGCATGCTGATCGAGGTGCCGTTCGTCATCCTCGCGGTGCTCCTGCCCTTCGCCGAAGGGGGTGAGCGCGTCGCCGTCGCCGGGCTCTCGTTGTCGGTGCCCGGGCTGTATGCCGGGTGGGGGATCGTCATCAAGGGCTCGCTCGGCGTGGCGGCGTCGCTGACCTTTGCTGCCACCACGCCGGCGCCGGAGCTGCCGGTGGCGCTGAGCCGCCTCGGTGTGCCCGCGTCGATCACCCCGATCTTCGTGATGATGCTGCGCTACGTCGATCTGCTATCCGCCGAGATCCGACGTATGCAGATCGCGCGCGTCGCCCGCGGGGACTCACCGCGAGCGATCCACCAGATCGGTGCGATCACCAAAGGTGTTGGCGCGCTGTTTCTCCGCTCGTACGAGCGCGGCGAGCGCGTCCATCTGGCGATGATGTCGAGGGGTTTCACCGGGACGATCTCGGAGATGCCCGGGGTGGTGGGCACGGCCCGTGCGAGCGCCGGCCAGTGGTTGGTGATCGTGACACCCGCGCTGGCCGCGACCGCTATCGCCGCGGCCGCCTGGGTGTTGCGATGACCCCCGCCATCGAGATCGCGGGACTGCGCTACGCCTACCCCGACGGGCACCTCGCCATCGACCATCTCGATCTCGCCGTCGAACCGGGCGAGCGGATCGCGCTGCTCGGCCCCAACGGGGCGGGCAAGACGACACTCATGCTGCAGCTCAACGGAGTTCTGCTGCCGAGCGCGGGGGAGGTGAGCATCCACGGGTCCCGCGTGGCCAAGGACACCCTGCGTGAGGTCCGACGCCGCGTGGGACTGGTCTTCCAGGATCCCGACGACCAGTTGTTCATGCCCACCCTTGCCGAGGACGTGGCATTCGGACCGGCCAACTTCGGGGTGCGCGGTGACGAACTCGCCGCCCGCGTCCAGCAGGCACTGGCGGCGGTCTCGATGACCGAGCATGCGGGGCGAAGCCCGCACCACCTGTCCGGCGGACAGCGCCGACGCGGCGCACTCGCCAGCGTATTGGCATGTCGCCCAGACATTCTGGTTCTCGACGAGCCGTCGGCGAACCTCGACCCGCAGGCACGGCGCGAGCTCGCCGACACCCTGCTCACGCTGCACACGACGATGCTCGTGGTCACCCACGACCTGCTGTATGCGGCGCAGTTGTGTGACCGCGCGGTGGTGCTCGACGCGGGGCGGGTGGTCGCCGACGGCGACGTCGACGACATCCTGTCGGATACGGAATTGCTTGCCGCGCATCGCCTCGAGATGCCCTGGGGTTTCGACATCGACGCGGTGCGCCGGGCACGTGCCGCTCAGTCCTCCGCGTGAGCCGACGCGCGCCGGTCAGGGTGACTGACCCTGCGGTCAGCATCACCCTGACCACTCGGGCAGGGGACGCACTGCCCTTCGGTTGGCACTCGGTGCAATAGGGACGGTTTGGCCTCACAACACTTCTGACACACGGTGTGACGCGCGTAACGTCGCCGGTGCTCAAGTCGGCGTTACGCGGTGTGCGTCGGATGAAGGAGGACAGGTCAGATGCAGGTAGACGAACTACTCAAACCGTTTCCCATCAAGGAGTTTCACCCGTTCCCGCGCGCGATGATGGGCCCGGGCGCGCACGAGATGATCGGTCCCGAGGCCCTCAAACTCGGGTTCACGAAGACCCTCGTGATGACCACCGGTCTGCGGGGTAGCGACACCGTCCACAAGATCGTGGAGTCGTGCAAGTACCACGGCCTCGAGGTCGTCGTGTACGACCAGGTCGAGTCCAACCCCAAGGACTACAACGTCATGGACGCCGTGTCGTTGTACAACTCCGAGAAGTGCGACTCGTTCATCTCCATCGGCGGCGGTTCGGCGCACGACGCCTGCAAGGGTGCGCGCATCTCGGTCGCGCACGACGGCCGCAACGTCAACGAGTTCGAGGGCTTCAACAAGAGCGAGAACCCCAAGAACCCGCCGCACATCGCGGTGTCGACGACCGCGGGTACCGGGTCGGAGACCTCGTGGGCCTACGTGATCACCGACACCACAACCGATCCCGACAAGCCGCACAAGTACGTCGCCTTCGACGACGCGGCGGTGACCACCCTGGCGATCGACGACCCGGTGCTCTACTACGACTGCCCGGTCGCCTTCACCGCGCAGTGTGGGTTCGACGTGCTCGCCCACGCCTCGGAACCGTATGTGTCGCGCCTGAACTTCCCGCCGTCGATGGGCAACGCCCTGCACGCGGTCCGGATGACGGCCCGCCACCTGCGTGAGGCCACCTGGAACCCGACCGAACTCGCCGGCCGCGAGGGCATGATGTACGCGCAGTACATCGCCGCGCAGGCATTCAACTCCGGTGGTCTCGGCATCATCCACTCGATCAGCCACGCGGTCTCGGCGTTCTTCGACACCCACCACGGACTCAACAACGCCATTGCGCTGCCGCGCGTGTGGGCCTTCAACATGCCGGTCATGTACGAGCGCTTCGCCGACATGGCCGACGCGATGGGCGTCGACACCCACGGCATGACCAAGGTCCAGGCCGCCGACGCCGCGCTCGAAGCGGCGATCCGGTTGCTGCGCGACGTGGGCATCGTGGAGAAGTTCGCCGACGTCAAGCAGAACACCTACCCGAAGAACCGTCTCGGTGAGGGCCCGACGAAGTACTACGAGAACCGCAAGGAGATCACCACCGACGCGGCCACCATCGACGCGCTGACCAATCACGTGCTCGGTGACGCGTGCACCCCGGGCAACCCCAAGGAGTGCACCTTCGAGACCGTTCGCCCGGTCGTCGAGCACTGCGTCAACGGCGATCTGGACGAACTGCTCCCGTAAGAGCGGTGCGTCGCCGATGAAGACCGATGTGGGGATGTGTCTGCCCCGAATAGCGTGTCCCCACATCACTACACGCCGGTGGTCACCCGAACGCCCCCAATTCGGGTGACCACCGGCGTGGCCACCGGCCGCCGGTCCACATCCACCAGACCTCAGGAGAGTTCGATGCCCACCTCCACCGTCACCACCGACGACACCGTCGCCACGCATGTCGAAGATGCTGCGAGCCAACCCGATCCGGGCGGCTTCCGTGATGTCGACGACGTGGTCGCCCGGTTCGTCGAGGCGGGTTACCTGGCCGATCAACGTCTGGCGACCACTGTCTTCCTGCAGAGCCGGCTCGGCAAACCGGTCCTCCTCGAGGGTCCGGCAGGCGTGGGTAAGACGCAGCTAGCCAAGACCCTGGCAGAGGTGACGGGCCGAGATCTGTTGCGGCTGCAGTGTTATGAGGGCCAGGACGAGACCACCGCGCTCTACGAGTGGGACTACGGCAAGCAGCTGCTCTACACCCAGGTGTTGCGGGAGAAGATCTCTGCCGTCGTCGCCGAGGCCGACTCACTGTCGGAGGCGGTTGACCGCATCGGTGCCGAGGAGAGCGTGTTCTTCTCCGAGCGCTTCCTCGCCCCCCGGCCGCTGCTCGAGGCGGTCCGCAGCGAACGCCCGGTTGTCCTGCTGATCGATGAGGTCGATCGTGCCGATGAAGCGCTCGAGGCGGTGCTGCTCGAACTCCTCGCCGAATACCAGGTGTCGGTGCCCGAGATCGGTACCTTCGTCGCCAAACATCAGCCGATGATCGTGTTGACCTCCAACAACACTCGTGACCTGTCGGCGGCACTCAAGCGCCGGTGTCTGCATCTGTCGCTCGATTACCCGGATGCCACAAGGGAATTGGAGATCATCAAGTCCAAGAACACGGGCCTGGCCGAGACGCTCGCGGCCAAACTCGTGGAGATCGTGCGCGGACTGCGCGAACTCGACCTGCGCAAGGCGCCGAGTATCTCCGAGGCGATCGACTGGGCGCGTACGCTCGCGGTACTCGGGGCCGACGAACTCTCCGCCGATATCCTCGGCCAGACCGCCAACGTCGTCGTCAAGTACGACCGCGACCTCACCCGCGCGCTCGACGCCCTGCCCCGATTGGTGGACCCGAACGCGCAGGTGCCCGATCACCTGCACACCCACGGACATTCCCACGATCACGGACATTCCCATTCGTACGACGGGCATTCCCATTCGTACGACGGGCATTCCCACACCCACGACGACGCCCACGAAGGCGAACACACGCATGACGACCCGCACGGTGGTCGCGCAAAACGTGCCGAGAAGGACAGGCCCGGCCGCCACGGCGACGATTATTACGGTTCGCCCGGGGCCAAGAGCGATGCCGGTACCCGGGCGGTGAGTGCCACGCAGGGCAGTCGCTCCTTCGGCGACACCGGCCGTTCCCGCTCGGGTTCGGGTACCCGCCGCAAGCGTCCGTTCTAGGGAGTGGCGTCATGGAAGGAGCAGTCCACCGGTTCGTCCGGCTGCTGCGCTTGCACGGCGTGCGTATCGGCGTCTCGGAGGCGATGGATGCGATGGCGGCCGTCGGCACCGCCGAGATCCTCGCCGATCGTGAACTCATGCGTGCGGCGCTGCAGGCGTGTCTGATCAAGGATCGGCGCGACGAGCAGACGTTCGACGAGGTCTTCGACAAGTACTTCTCGTTGCGTCCGGTGCTCGACACCGATGACGGACACGGACATTCGCACAGTCACGACGATCTCTGCGACACCGGTGAGCTCGCCGAATACACCCTGTCCGACGAGGTGAGCAACACCCCGCAGCAAGGTCACAGTCACGGCCCGCCGTCGAACATCCGGGACTTCTTCGACCCCGAGGACCTCGCCGAGCAGTACAACCTGCACCAAGAGGCCAACAAACTCGACATGGCGTCGTTGACCGACGAGATCGTGCTGTCGGCGGACTCGGTGCCCAACTCCGAGCAGGCCGCCCGTGTGCAACTGACGGTGTCCCGCCTGCACAACCCGGGCCGGCCGGGTGAGCTCGTCACCGGCAACCCGACCCAGCTCGACGCCGAGTTGTCAGTGGCGCAGGAGATGGCGCTGCTCGACTGGCTCGACGACGCCGGGGGACTGTCCGGTCCGCAGCCCGACCGCGAGGAGATCGCCCGGTTGCGCAGCGCGCTGGCGGGATTGCTCGACGGTTTGCCCGAGAAGCTGCGTGATCACCTCGAGGCGCTCATGGCGACCGACCATGAGATCGAGGATCGTGAGGTGAAGGCGTCGGTGCGCGACGCCATTCACGAGCACGAACGGGCCAGCCTGGAGGAGTCGATCCGAAGGCTCATCCGATCGCTGCACGGCGCGCCACGTGCCCGACGCACACTCGCCGCCCGCGGCACCGTCGACGCGGCCCGCACGATGCGCGCGAACCTGCGATTCGACGGGGTGCCGTTCCGGCCCATCACCGTTGCCAAGGTCGAGGACCGCCCGTCGCTGCTGATCCTCGCCGATGTGTCGTTGTCTGTTCGCAACGCAGCTCGCTTCACTCTGCAACTCGTGCACGGACTGCAGAGCATGGTGGCCCACGTCCGGTCGTTCGCCTTCGTCTCCGACCTCGTCGAGATCACCGATCTGTTCGCCGAACACCCGGCCGAGGAGGCGCTGTCGCTGGTCGTCTCGGGCCTGCCGGCCGGCGGTGTCCTCGACACCGACGCCGACTCCGATTACGGGAACGCTCTGCAGTGTTTCCTCGACGAGTTCGGCGGGGCCATCACCCGGCGCACGACTGTGATCGTGCTCGGCGACGGCCGCAACAACGGCCGCGACCCGAACCTCGAAGCGTTGGAGGAGATCAGCCGCCGGGCCAGGGAGACCATCTGGATCACGCCCGAACCCAGCTACTCGTGGGGTCTCGGGTCGTGCGACCTGCCGGCCTACGCCACGCTGTGCGACCGCGTACACGTCGTCCACGACCTTGCGGCGCTCGAGCAGGTCTCGGTCAGCGCATACGGCGCGTGAACCGCCGGCGGCCGCGTAGGATTTCGGCAACGACTGGTGGGTGCGACGAGGTGGGTGAACGGGATGCACGCCGACATCGGTGAGGCCCGACCCGAGGTGGATTCGGAACGGCCGCAACCCCGAGCGCGGGCGACGCGGATCCCGGTCGTCAAGTTCCACACGCCCGAGGTGATCGTCGGTCCCGGGGCTCTGGATGAGATTCCCACGGCCGCTGCAGGTCTGGGGATGCGGCGGCTGATGATTGTCTCGGATCGCAATCTGGTGGCCACCCCGTGGTATCCACGCCTCGCGCAACGGTTGCGGGCAGTCGACCTCACGGTGGCCTCCTTCACCGATGTCTCACCGAATCCCCGGGCGCCGGAGATCGCCCTGGGCTTCGAACACTACGAGCAGACACGGTCGGACGGGATCGTGGCGCTGGGTGGGGGATCGGTGATCGATGCCGCCAAGGGGGTGGCCATCCTCGCGGCCAACGGGGGCCACATCCTGTCCTACGAGGGCATCGACCGCGCCCGCAGCCCGTTACCGCCGTTGGTCGCGGCTCCGACCACTGCGGGTAGCGGGTCGGATGTGTCGCAGTTCTGCATCGTCAACGATGTGGATCGGATGACGAAGGTGACCATCATCGGGCGCGGATTGGTGCCTAATGTATCGGTGATCGATCCCCGCGTGCTGGCCACGCTGCCGCCCGAGGTGGCCGCGCAGTCGGGGATGGACGCGATCACGCACTGCATCGAGGCCTACGCGTCGCTGGCGCACACCAGGCTCACCGACCGTTCGGCGCTGTCGGCCATCGGGACCGCATGGCGGTCGATCGAGCGATTCGTCGACACTCCCGGTGATCCGGACGCCGGACTCGACATGGCCTACGCCGCGCTCGAGGCCGGGATGGCGTTCACCAATGCCATCCTCGGCGCCACCCACGCGATGAGCCATCCGGTCGGCGGGTTGTGCGACGCCGCGCACGGAGCGATAAATTCGGTTCTGCTCCCGCACGTCATCCGGTTCAACGCCGAGACCGACCCGACTCCCTTCGTCGATTTGGCCCAGGCCGTCGGTCTACCGACGGCGTCGTCGGCGTTCGTGACCGCCGAGCGGTTCGCCGACGCGGTGTGCGAACTCTCGCGACGGATCGGGATGCCGGCTCGCCTTTCGCAGCTGGGAGTTTCCGCCGCACACATCAATGCGCTGACCGCCAACGCGTTGGTCGATGCCTGCATGCGAACGAATCCGCGTCAGCCGACACCGGCCGATGTCGCCCGTCTCTATCGCGAGGCGCTATGAGTGTCTCCTCGAGGTTCGGTGACCGCGATCTGACGCCCGGCGCGGACGAGGTCGTCGAGACAGATTTCGATTCGCTGATCGGGTTGCACTCGGTGAAGGGCTCGCACTACGCGCAGTTCCGTGGGGTCGAGGAGCGTCTCGGTCGTGTGGTCGGTGCACTCGACCGTATTTCGCGGGCCCTCGTGCAGACCGCGGAAGGACCGGAGACTCTCGTGCTCTCGGTGGTGCGTGCGGTGGCCGAACACCTCGAGGCCGATTGGGTGGTGTTCGCCCTGTGCGACGGCGAACTCGATCGCACGGGGCCGCGTCACCTGATGATGGACGGCGACGGCACCATCTATGCCTTCGAGGGCGTGCAGGCCGCGCGCACGCCGAGTCACCTGCCCGACGAGGTGCTCAACCGTCTCAACGATATCCTGCGCAATCAGCTCGGTGAACTCGTCCGACCGGTCGTCGCCGATCACCATCTGCATGTGCCGGTCCACCTCGACGGCCGGGTGGTCGGCGGGCTCTCGGCGTGGACGCCCCCGCGCCACGTCGTCGACTCCGCCGACCTGGTGGTGATGCGCATCCTCGCGCGACAGGCTGTGGTGGCGCTGCTCAATGCGGCACTGCTCGAGGAGAGTCGCCATCAACTCGCGCGCGCCGAGGATGCCTACGCCAAGGCCCGCGAGCAGGCCACCGACCTGGCGGTGCAGAACGTGGAATTGCAACGCACACAACGTGAGTTGTCGGCGGTGATGCGACAACGGCTGGTCACCGAGGAGCGCGAGCGCATCGCCCGGGAACTGCACGACTCGGTGACCCAATCGGTGCTGTCGGCGGGTATGCAGATCGAGGTATGCCGGATGGAGTGCGACTCGGAGACCGCCGAGCGACTCGAGGTCGCGGGAACGCTGACCCGCAACGCCGTTGAACAATTACGCTCGGTGATCTACGCCCTGAACCAGTCCCCGTCTGTGGAGGGGCTGAGCCTGGGCGAGGTTCTCGACGAACTGTGCTCGATGCACATGCCGGCCGATCTGGAGACCGAGGTCCGGGTGGTCGGCCGGTCCCGTGACCTGCCCGATGACGTTCAACACGCCATTTTGCGCATCGCTGGTGAGGCGCTGTTCAACACTGCGGTGCACGCCGAGGCGACGGTGGCGCGGGTGGTACTGACCTACGGCGATCATGACGTGAGTCTGACCGTCGACGACAACGGCGTCGGCGACCCGGGACACATGCGTCGGGTACTGCGCGCGGCGACCTTGGGAGATTTGGCCGGGCGACATCGGGGCCTGGCGAACATGTCGGCTCGGGCGCGTGATCTCGGTGGTGACTTCCGGGTCCGTCGATCCCGGATGGGTGGCGTGCGCGTCGGGGTGGAGATCCCGGCCGGCACGGTCACTGATTCCATGACGCCGCGTCGCTCCACCACCGAATCGGTCCGGCGTCTCGCCGGGACTCGATCGCCACTGCACCAGGAGGTCAGCAGATGAACAAGTCCGATGTCGCGACGACGGCGGTGCGCACCATGCTGGTCGACGACCACGCGCTCCTGCGTGCGGGCATTCGCTCGCTCCTCGAACGGGAGGAGACAATTTCGGTTGTGGGAGAAGCAGATTCGTTCGATCAGGCATTGGCTGAGGTCGAGCGGACACGGCCGGATGTGGTCGTCGTCGACCTGAAACTGACGGCGGGCACCGAATACGAAGGGCTGCGACTGATCACCGAAATCGCCGCACGGCATCCCTCGGTGGCCAGTTTGGTGTTGACGACATTCCTCGACGACGATCTCGTGGTCCGGGCAGTAAAGGCCGGAGCCCGTGGTTACGTGGTCAAGGACGTCGACACCACCGAGTTGGTCCGTGCGATCCAGTCGGTCTCCGGTGGCGGCAGTGCGTTCGACCCGCGCAGCGCCGCGATTGTGTTACGGACGGTGTCCGGTGGCGGTGGATCGGAGACCCTGACCGAACGCGAGAGCGAGGTATTGCGGCTACTCGCCGACGGGATGAGCAATAAGCGCATCGGCACGACCTTGTTCATCTCAGAGTCGACCGTGAAGTTCCACATCCGCAACATCATTCGCAAGCTCGGCGTCACCAAACGGACCGATGCGGTCTACATCGCGAGTAAGCGCGGGCTGATCTGAAGGGGCTCAGTGACGCGGGGTGAGCACCAACCAGCCGCCGTGATCGGTGAGGATCTTGGCCCCGGCGTGATCGACTGCGTCCGCCCAGGCGTGCAGGTTCTCGGGCCCCAACCGAACGAGATGGCCGAAGTGTTCGCTCGGACGATCCTCGTAAGGGATAGCGATCACCACCCGCCGGCGCGCGACCCGAAGCGCCTCGATGATGGCGGCTCGCGCGAGGTCGGCGGGCAGGTGCTCGAGCAGGTGGATCAGTGTGACGGTGTCAACCGAGGAGTCGGCGCGGTCGAGGTCGGTGGCGTCTCCGACGGCCGCGACCACGGTGGTGTCACGGCGACGTGCGGCCTGCGCCAGCAGGTTCACTGCACCGATGGAGATGTCGCATGCGGCGACAGAGAGACCGTCCTCGGCGCAGCGAAGCGCGAAGAAACCGAAGCAGCAACCCACTTCGAGCACGCTCGAACCGCTGATCAGTGAGCGCGCCCGTCGGTGGACCGGGGCGAACCTGGCAGTTCCGTCACGCAACGCGCGCAGTGAGTTGTCGTAGAACCCGGCCCAGGCGTCATCGGTGTGGACGCTGCACGTGCGGATCAGCCCGACTGCGGCTTCCTCGAATTCCCACTGGCCACGCAACGCGCCGGCATCGATCACGTCTTCGAGCGCGAGGAGCATTGCGTCATCCGAGATCTCGGCGGCGGTGAAGGTGTGGACGAGATCGACGCGACCTTGATCCCAGTCGGTGGACCAGGCAACTCGTCCGGCGTGAGGAAGGTCTGCGGGCAGCGCTTCGACATGACGCACCGTGATGCGGCGAGTGGTCGGTAGTCCGGCACTCATCGTCGCGACGCTCATGGCCACAACGCTATGAGCTGGACATTTGCAGCGAAACTGCCCGAATGGGTGCATCTGCTGACCGAACGGAGAGGCGAACACAGCCCCCGCATGGCCCAGATCACAACGCTCGCGAATGGGCCGCACGGACGGATGCATGAGTTCTGACAGCTGTACCGGTGCCGCTGACCAGGGCGGATGCACGGGCGACTCGCACCTCACCTGGCGATTTGATTCGCGGCAGCTGGGTGCGTAACTTAGTCGGAGTCAGCGCGCCGCGGCGCCGCCCCGGAGGGCTCCGTGAGGAGTTTGGTAGGGGAGTGG